>NZ_LGTB01000004.1 GCF_001238275.1 Bradyrhizobium viridifuturi | reverse complement strand
GGACCAGCTCAACGCCTTCGCCGGCGAGGTGACGCGCGTGGCGCGCGAAGTCGGCACCGAGGGCAAGCTCGGCGGCCAGGCCGAGGTGCGCGGCGTCGCCGGCACTTGGAAGGACCTCACCGACACCGTCAACGTCATGGCGGCGAACCTGACCGAGCAGGTGCGCGGCATCGTCAAGGTGGTGACCGCGGTCGCCAACGGCGACCTGAAGCAGAACCTGACGGTGAAATCGAAGGGCGAGGTGGCCGCGCTCGCCGACACCATCAACAACATGACCGAGACGCTTGCGACCTTTGCCGAACAGGTCACCAGCGTGGCGCGCGAAGTCGGCGTCGAAGGGCGGCTCGGCGGTCAGGCCAACGTGCCCGGCACCGAAGGCACCTGGAAGGACCTGACCGGCAACGTCAACCTGCTCGCGGCCAACCTGACCTCGCAGGTGCGCGCGATCGCGGAAGTGGCGACCGCCGTGACCAAGGGTGACCTGACGCGCTCGATCCAGGTCGACGTCCGCGGCGAGGTCGCCGAGCTCAAGGACAACATCAACACCATGATCGGCAACCTCCGTCTCACCACGGAGCGCAACACCGAGCAGGACTGGCTGAAGACCAATCTGGCGCGTTTCACCAACATGCTGCAGGGCCAGCGCGATCTTGCGACCGTCGGCCGCCTGCTGCTGACCGAGCTTGCGCCGCTGATCAACGCCCATATGGGCGTGATCTACCAGGTCGACAATCCCGAGAATGCGCAGCTCCGCCTGTTGTCGGCTTACGCCAGCGACAGCAGCAACCCGCATCCGCAGATCGTCCAGTTCGGCGAGGGACTGATCGGCCAGTGCGCGCTCGACAAGCGCCAGCGCTTGGTCTCCGACATTCCCGGTGATGCGGTGCCGATCAATTCGGCCTTGATGCGGATCATGCCGAAGAACCTCGTCGTATTCCCGGTTCTGTTCGAGAACCAGGTCAAGGCTGTCATCGAGCTGTCCTCGATCTCGTCGTTCACGACCTCGCAGATCACCTTCCTCGAACAGCTCACCGACAGCATCGGCATCGTGCTCAACAGCATCGAGGCGACGATGCAGACCGAGGCGCTGCTGAAGCAGTCGCAACAGCTTGCCGGCGAGTTGCAGACCCAGCAGAAGGAATTGCAGCAGACCAACGACCAGCTCGAGCAGAAGGCCCAGCAGCTCGCCGAACGAAACGTCGACGTCGAACGCAAGAACCAGGAAATCGAGCAGGCCCGCCGCGCGCTGGAAGAGAAGGCGACCGAGCTGTCGCTGACCTCGAAGTACAAGTCCGAATTCCTCGCCAACATGTCGCACGAGCTGCGGACGCCGCTGAACTCGATCCTGATCCTGGGCCAGCAGCTCACCGAGAATCCGGACGGCAATCTGACCGGCAAGCAGGTCGAGTTTGCCCGCACGATTCATGGCGCCGGCACCGACCTGTTGAATCTGATCAGCGACATCCTCGATCTGTCCAAGATCGAGTCCGGCACGGTGACGGTCGACGCCGAGGAAATTCTCACCTCGAGCCTGCTCGAAACGGTTGGACGGCCGTTCCGGCATGAGGCGGAGAACCGGCATCTGTCCTTCAGCATCGATGTCGACACCAACCTTGCGCGCAGCATGGTCACCGACTCCAAGCGGCTGCAGCAGGTGTTGAAGAACCTGCTCTCGAATGCGTTCAAGTTCACCGCGGATGGTGGCGTCAGCCTGACCGTGTCGGCCGCGCTCGGCGGCTGGAGCGCGGAGCATCCGATCCTCAACGCTGCCCCCGCCGTCGTGGCGTTCGAGGTGTCGGATACCGGCATCGGCATTCCGCAGGACAAGCAGAAGCTGATCTTCGAGGCATTCCAGCAGGCCGACGCCGGTACCAGCCGCAAATATGGCGGCACGGGTCTCGGCCTCGCCATCAGCCGTGAGCTGGCGAGCCTGCTCGGCGGCGAGATCCATCTGCGCAGCGCGCCAGGCAAGGGCTCGACCTTCACGCTCTATCTGCCGCTGAAATATGCCGGGCCGTCCGTGGCATTGCGGCCGCAGACCCAACCGATACAAATGCCGCACACTTCGGCACCGTCGCTGCAGGTCTCGGGCACGCAGGAGCGTGTGATCGAGCAGCTTCCGGACGACCGCCTCGATCTCGAGCCCGGCGACACCATCCTGCTGATCGTCGAGGACGACCCGCATTACGCGCGGGTGCTGATCGACCTCGCGCGCGACAAGGGCTTCAAGGTGTTGGTCGCAAGCCGCGGCGCCGAGGCGCTCGATCTCGCCAAGCAGTTCCAGCCAAGTGCGGTCTCGCTCGACGTCTTCCTGCCCGACATGCTCGGCTGGACCGTGCTGAGCCAGCTCAAGCACAATCCGCTGACCCGTCACATTCCGGTCCAGATCATTACGCTCGACGAGGACCGCCAACATGCGCTGGCGCGTGGCGCGTTCTCTTTCGTCAACAAGCCGACCACGACCGAAGGCGTCAGCGCGGCGCTGTCGCAGATCAAGGAATACGCCAGGCCGCGTCGCAAGCGGCTGCTGATCGTCGAGGACAATGCGGCGGAGCAGCTCAGCATCACCGAGTTGCTTGGGCACGAGGATATCGAGATCGTGACCAGCGGCACCGGGGCAGGGGCGCTCTCGACGCTGCGCGAGAACCCGTGCGATTGCGTCGTGCTCGATCTGCGCCTGCCCGACATGAGCGGTTTCGAGGTGCTGGATCAAATCCGCAAGGACGAAACGCTCTCCAATATTCCCGTTGTCGTGTTTACCGGCCGGGAACTTTCGGCGGAGGAGGACGCGGAACTGCACACGATGGCACGCAGCATCGTCGTCAAGGGCGTCGAGTCGCCCGAGCGTCTGCTCGACGAAACGTCACTGTTCCTGCACCGTGTGATCACGGAATTGCCCGTCGAAAAACAGAGGATGCTCGAGAAGCTCAATAGTTCCGACGAGGATCTTATTGGCAAGACCGCGCTCCTGGTCGACGACGACGCCCGCAACATCTTCGCGCTGTCGAGCGTGCTGGAGCGGCGAGGTATGAAGGTGTTGACTGCGACAACGGGTCACGAGGCGATCTCGCTGGTCGAGTCCAATCCGAAGATCGCGATCGTGCTGATGGACATCATGATGCCGCAGATGGACGGTTACCAGACCATCGGCGCCATCCGGCAAAACCCCGCCTTTGCGCGGCTGCCGATCATTGCGCTGACCGCAAAGGCGATGAAGGGCGACCGCGAGAAATGCCTGGAAGCAGGCGCATCCGACTATCTGGCGAAACCCGTGAACACAGAGCAACTGCTGCTGGCGATCCGCATGTGGCTGCACCGCTGATCGGCGATCGAACATGATGGACCATGAAAAGGTAAACATCCTTCTGGTCGATGACCAGCCGGCCAAATTACTGGCCTACGAGGTCATCCTGAAGGAGCTCGGCGAAACGCTCGTCGCCGCCTCGTCGGGTCGCGAGGCGCTCGAGTTCCTGCTCAAGAACGAAGTCGCGGTCATCCTGGTCGACGTCTGCATGCCCGAGCTCGACGGTTTCGAGCTCGCGGCGATGATCCGCGAGCATCCGCGCTTCCAGAAGACCGCGATGATCTTCATCTCGGCAATCCAGGTCAGCGACATCGACCGGCTGCGCGGTTATGAGATGGGCGCGGTCGACTACGTCCCGGTGCCGGTCGTGCCGGAAGTGTTGCGTGCGAAAATTCGCGTGTTCGCCGAGCTCTACCGCAAGACGCGGCAGCTCGAACGCCTCAATGCCGAGCTCGAGGACCGAGTGCGCGCACGCACCGCCGAGCTCGAGCAGTCGACCACGCGGCTGGTCGAGAGCGAGGCGCGCCGCAGCATGGCGATCGCCGCGGGCAAGATGGGCTCGTGGGACTGGGATTGGGTCAACGGCGACTGGATGTGGGACGAGGGGCAATACAAGATCTTCGGCGTCGATCCTAAATCCTTCGCGCTGACGTCGGACAACATCCAGCAGCTGTTTCATCCCGACGATGTCGAGGAGCTGCGGCAGGCCTGGGCCGGGTTCGGCAAGGGGCAGACGTCCTATGAGGCCGAATTCCGCGTCATGCGGCCGGACGGCGAGGTGCGCTGGTGCGTCGGCACGGCCGCGGCGACCAGCGACAGGAACGGCAGGGTGGTGCGGGTCAGCGGCGTCACCGTCGATATCACCGATCGCAAGAAGGCCGAGGAACGGCAGAGCCTGTTGACCCGCGAGGTCGACCACCGCGCCAAGAACGCGCTCGCGCTGGCGCAATCGATCGTGCGGCTGACGCGCGCGCAGAATGTCACCGCCTATGTGCGGGCGGTCGAAGGCCGCATCACGGCGCTGGCGCGCGTGCACACCGTGCTGTCGCTGTCGAGCTGGCAGGGCGCCGAAATCCGCCGGCTGGTGACCGAGGAGATCGCGCCCTATTCCGAAGCAGGACAGATCCAGATCGATGGCGCGGAGGTGCAATTGCAGCCCGCGACGGCGCAGACGTTGGCGCTGGCGCTGCACGAGCTCGTCACCAACTCCGCCAAATACGGCAGCCTGTCGGTGTTGCCAGGTCGGCTCGCGATCACCTGGGAAGTGCAGGACGAGACGCTGATCCTGGCCTGGGTGGAATCCGGCGGGCCTCCGGTGACGAAGCCGAAGCAGAAGGGTTTTGGCACACGAAGCGTGATCGCCAGCATCGAAACCCAGCTCGGCGGCCGGGCCGACTTCGATTGGCGCGCCGAGGGCCTGATCTGCCGGCTCACGGTGCCACTCAAGGCGCTGGTTGGAGAAGCCGCGGCCTACCGCGACCTGTCTGCGGCCGCCGAACGCAAGCCGTTGGTCAGCTCCAGGGCGGTTTGATCCCACGCATATCGATCGTCAAGCCGGGCGATCCGACACGCAGCGCCTGCAACCACAACGAGCCGACAACGAGCCAGACGACATTGTGACCGCAGCGAGCGGTCCAACCGCGCTATGAACTCTGCAACTGACAGGGACATCGCGCGAGGAGCATATGCCCAAGACAAATCTGGCCAGCGTGACTCTGTCGGTTGCCATCCTTGCAGCGATCAGCATCGCGCGAGCGAACGCTGAACCCGTGCTGAAAGGCGCGGAAGCGTTCGGCGACTGGCAGCGCGACAGGCCGGGCACGGTTCGTCTGATCACGCCGCAGGACTTGCCGAAGCCAGGCGCGACGGCCTCCAGCAGCAATTCATCGCGAGTCGTGCAGCGACCTGCCTCTGCAGTGCCGCAGGTGCCGGCGGGATTCAAGATCGAGCTGTTCGCGAGCGGACTGAGCGGACCCCGGATCATCCGGACCGCGCCCAATGGCGACATCTTCGTCGCGGAAACCGGTCCGGGCCGCATCCGTGTCCTGCGCAGCGCCGACGGCGCCACCAAGGCTGCAACCAATGAGGTCTACGCAACCGGATTGAACCGGCCGTTCGGCATCGCGTTCTTCCCGAACGGCGACAATCCGCAATGGCTCTATGTCGCCAACACCGACAGCGTCGTGCGCTTTGCCTATCGCAACGGCGATCTCAAGGCGTCTGGAGCGCCCGAGACGATCGTCGCCCGGCTGCCGCACGGCTACGGCCATTCCACGCGCGACATCGTGTTCACGCCCGACGGCAAGCGGATGCTGGTATCGGTCGGATCCGTAGGTAACGCGGGTGAGGGTCTCGGCCGGCCTCCGGAAGGCATCGAGGCCTGGAGCCGCGACCACGCGCTCGGCGCGGCCTGGGGATCTGAGACCGACCGCGCGGCCGTGCTCGCGTTCGATCCCGACGGCAAGAACCAGAAACTGTTTGCGACGGGTATCCGCAATTGCGTGGGCCTCGCAATCCAGCCGGGCAGCGGCGTGCCATGGTGTTCGACCAACGAGCGTGACGGCCGCGGTGACAACCTCGTGCCTGACTATGTGACCCGGATCCGCGAGGGCGCGTTCTACGGCTGGCCCTGGTACTATATCGGCGCCAACGACGATCCCGCGCATGCCGGCGAGCGGCCCGACCTGAGAGACAAGGTGACGGTTCCTGATGTGCTGCTGCAGGCCCACTCGGCCTCGCTCGGCCTGACCTTCTACACCGGCAGCGGTTTTCCGCCCGAGTATCGCGGCGATGGCTTCGCCGCCGAACACGGCTCATGGAATCGGTCGAAGCGCACCGGCTACAAGGTCATTCGCATCAGGTTGAAGGACGGCGTGCCGACCGGCGAGTACGAGGATTTCGTCACCGGCTTTGTCATCGGCGACAACCAGGTCTGGGGCCGACCGGTTGGCGTGACCGTGGCGCGCGACGGTGCACTGCTGGTCTCCGAAGACGGCAACGGCACGATCTGGCGCATCAGCCACGAATAGCCGTTCTGTCGGATGCCGCTACCCCAAGCCATCCTTGAGGCCGTATTCCTCATAGATGGTCAGAGGGTCGGTATCGGGAAACAACCGGCACTTGGCCTGCGCCAGATGCAGCGTGACGGCGCCGGCCTCGCATCTCGCGGTCAGAATCTTCCGGACATCCTCCATGTGCGCGCGGGGCTGGTGCTTCGACGGCAATTGTTCGAGCGCCACCAGCGCCGTGGCGAGGGCCTCGGTCACCACCCACTCGTCGTGTCCGGTAATTCCCTTTCGCGGCATCACCACACCCTCCGTCACACCGGCTGCGGCATTGTAGCGCGAGATGGGTGGGGGCTGTCATCAGCCAACATGGGCAGGCAGCACGGAACCGGTTGGCGCGGCCCTGCCACGATGCGCCGCAGGGAACCGGCATGGCAGCGCGCACCGGCAGTGATTACAACGACGGTCGCACCTTTCACCTCCCAACCTGCTTCGATGTTCGAACCCTATCTCACCGCCTGGAGCCTCGTCCCCGACGGCGACGTGATCGTCACGCATGCCGCACGGTTGCTGCCGGTGCGGCAGCACGGCGAACCAGCCATGCTCAAGCTTTCATACGAGCCGGACGAGCGCCTCGGCGGCATTGTCATGGCGTGGTGGGATGGAGATGGCGCGGCGCGGGTCCTAGCCCGTGACGGCGAGGCGCTGCTGCTCGAACGGGCGATGGGCTCGGCGTCGCTGAGCGACATGGCACGGATCGGCCGGGACGATGAGGCCTGCCGAATTCTCTGTGCAACAGCCGAGCTGTTGCACGCCCGGAGAGCGAAACCGAGGCCGAACTTGACGCCACTCAGAGATTGGTTTCGCGAGTTGTGGCCGGCGGCGAGGGCGCACGGCGGCATCCTGAACCGATCGGCCGACACCGCCGAAGCACTGCTCGGCGATCAGCGCGAGATCGTGGTGCTGCATGGCGACCTGCACCATGACAATGTGCTCGACTTCGGTGCGCGTGGCTGGCTCGCGATCGATCCCAAGCATCTGGTCGGCGAGCGCGGCTTCGACTTCGCCAACATTTTCACCAACCCCGATCTTGCCGATCCGACACGGCCGGTCGCAACCGAATCCGGCCGCTTTGCGCGGCGTCTCGACATCGTCGTGGAAGCAGCGAAGCTGGACCGCCGGCGCCTGCTGTCATGGATCATCGCCTGGACAGGCTTGTCGGCAGCATGGTTCCTGGGTGACGGCGATCTGCTCGCCGAGATCGACCTTCAGATTGCGAGGCTTGCCGCGGCCGAGCTCGACCGGATGGCGTAGGCGCGCAGCGGCTAAGCGGCCGCGACACTCGCTCCACTCAGCGACACGCTCAGGATTCGCCACTTCGAGATGTCGAAGAAGTAGGCGGCCTTGATGCGCGCGGACGCGGGATCCGGCGCCTGAATCGCCGTGTGGAATTGCCGCGTCCCATCGCTCAGCGAAATCCGGAATGTCTGCATTGATCGAACCTCCACGCAGCCGATGCTGCGGCAAGGAGGGTTAAGATCAGGTTGCTGGCAGACGGGCGCGCATGGCGCGGCCGCATCTCGCGCGGTTGTTTTTCTCAGCTAGCCGATGGCAGGCGTACCATCGTGTCCTCCGCACCGACGACGCGTCCGTCCTGCGCGCGCAGTTCTAGCCGCCGCACCGGCAAACCGTTCTTTCGGTCGACCAGCAGCACATGGGCTTCGTCGGGCTCGAAGAAGAAATCCTCACCCCACTGCCGGAGCGCGACGAGGAGCGGGAACAGGCCGCGGCCTTTTTCGGTGAGCACGTATTCCTGATAGGCGCTGCCGTCCGCCGCGGGCACGGTCTCCATGATGCCGTGCGCCAGGAGATTGCGCAGCCGGGCGGAGAGGATGTTCTTGGCAAGCCCTAGGCTCTTCTGAAATTCGCCGAACCGGCGCAACCCGTCGAACGCGTCGCGGACGATCAACAGCGACCACCAGTCGCCGATCGCATCGAGCGGCCGAGCCACGCCGCACATCGAGTCCCTGTGGCTCACTCGCTTGGCCATCGTGATCCGCCTGACGCCTTTCATCGTGGCGCGGCCCGGAAGACCGCCCGATCGAGAGCTGGATATATCGGTTGCAAAGTAAAACCTCAAGGGATACACGATGGTTTCAAATTAAAACCACCCGAGGCGAGCCATGATCCAATCCGATGCAACGTTCGACGGCACCTTTCCCTTCACGCCGCACTTCAGCACGGCGCCAGGCTTCAAAATGCACTATGTCGACGAAGGCCCGCGGGACGGCGAGGTGGTGCTTTGCCTCCACGGCGAACCAACCTGGGGCTATCTGTTCCGGCACCTGGTGCCAGTCCTGAGCGCAACGCGGCGCGTGGTCGTTCCCGATCACATGGGCTTTGGCAAGAGCGCGACGCCGGCGCAGCGCAGCTATTGGCTGCAGGACCATGTCGACAATCTCGTGGCCCTGGTTCTCGCGCTCGACCTCACCGACATCACCCTCGTGATGCATGATTTCGGCGGTCCCGTCGGCATGGGGCTCGCGGCACGCCATCCGGACCGGATCCGCCGCGTCATCTCGGCCAACGGGCCGACGCCGTTCGGGCAGAGCGATCTGTTCGCGCGCGTCACCGCGAATGCGCAAGTCTCGCCGTGGTTTCAATGGATCGCAACGGCCGAGGCGAACGGCGAGCTCGAGCCGGTTCTCGGCCAACTCGGCTTCAACATCCTCAGCACGCTCAAGCTCAACGGCTTCGAGAACAATGCCGTCATCACCGACGCATGGCTCGCCGCCTACGGCTCACCTTTCGCGCGCCCGGCCGACTGCCTCGGTGCGATCGGATGGGCGAAGGGCTTTGCGACCGGGGCGCACCAATTCGAGGCACCGACTCCGGCCGCCGGTCGCGCGATCCGCAGCAAGCCTGCGCTCGCGATCTGGGGCGAAGCGGACCGCACGCTGCATGCAGACCATTTCCTGCCGCTGTTTTCCGCAATCTTCCCGGCCGCGCCGGTCAGGCGCCTTGCCGGCGTCGGGCATTACTGCTTCGAGGATGCACCGCGGGAAATCGCAGGCCTGATCGCGGAGTTCATCGCGCAGACCTGACGGTGGGCCCAGCAAGAGAACGGGAGTCTGACCACGCGGCAGCGATCTTGGACATTGGTTGAGTCATGCCTGCTCACGACAACGAGCGGGACGATCGCATCGCCGGCTCAGTCGGCGCGCGATGACTCAGCTCGCGCCGGCGAGGATGACGAGATTGTTGATGACGGGCGTTGAGCAGAACGCCACGACAAGGGCAA
Source organism: Bradyrhizobium viridifuturi (assembly GCF_001238275.1). Lineage (GTDB taxonomy): Bacteria > Pseudomonadota > Alphaproteobacteria > Rhizobiales > Xanthobacteraceae > Bradyrhizobium > Bradyrhizobium viridifuturi. Next base: position 286,656 of record NZ_LGTB01000004.1, on the reverse strand, counting down.
TCTTGGTGAGGCTTTCACTGCGCCACAGCAGCGCGATGACGAGATAGGTCAAGCCCAGTTTCGGGATCAGCCACCAGACGCCGAACCAGGCCTGGGCCATCTGCATGAACGGGTTCGCTTCGCCGAACCCGAGCTCCAGAATTCGATTGGTGGTGGCAAGATCGGCGCATCCCAGAAGCAGTACGGAAAGCAGCAGCAGTGCCTTGACCCAATTCATTTCAACCTCTCGGTGCCGGGCGCGAACGGGCAATGCACCTATCAATCAATCTGATTCGTTAATTGTTGGTTCAGGAAGGGGCGCGCAACGAGCCTGCCTGCGGAGGCGGTATGCATGGCGGAAGGGATGTCTTGTCAACCCCACTGAATCAATTCGATTTTCCGCGGCACTGCGTCAAACAGCTACGGTTTGGCCACGGCCAGCGACGCGTTCGAGGTTAGTCCGCCGCGGGCCTGCATATTCGGCTGATGAACCGCGTATCCCCAGAATGCAGTATCGTTCTGGACCACCAGATAGGCAACCGCGCCGCGCACGTAGCGCCGCTGATTGGTGCACGGATCCAGGATCGCAGTCCGCTGTCTTCGGGCTGGAGACCGCTGCGATCGCTACGGGTGTCCTGCTGACCCTTTTGCAAACCAAGATGGCAGCTCCGGATCAGGCGGCTCTATGACGAGATCAGGTTGATCGAGAGCGAGATGGAGGCGCAAGGAGTGAAGATCGATGTCAGCGCGCTGAACACGAAACTTGATCTGATTGATCAACGCGCGAACCATCTGCAATTGCCAAATGTTTATGCGAGCAGTCTATATACGCCGCGAGGTCATATTGATCTCGTGTGCACGCGTCTGGCCGCTATGACTTGACGCTGCTCTCTTGCGAGAGGGACGCCGCAAACTGTCAAGCAAGCTCCGGTCGAGCCGATCTGACCGGGCTGCTCTTGCTTGGGTTAAGGGGGTAACCTTGTAAATTCTACCGTTAAAGGTACGGCGCGATCTTGCAGCTGATTTCAAAGTGCACGAGTGCCGGTGCTCAGAGTCTTCGCCCTTCAATTAGATCAACCCAGTCTTGTATTGAGAACTTCCAATCGAAGTTTCTTGCGACCTCTTGGATCGATTGGCACTTCTCGACATAGGCTGAAGGGTTCTCCTTGTAGAACGTCAGAGTCGCCGTAGTGAAGGACACAAACTTGTCGGCTTGAATGGGAGCGATGATACCACCGCCCTGATAGGCCTTCTGCGGGAAATGGCCGACGGGCGTGCCGATGACAAGCCGTCCCGCGGCAGCTCCCTCCAAGACGGGCAAGGGGCCAGACTCACTGATAGAGCTTGTAACGATGGCGCCGACCGATCGGTAGAACTCCGGCATGTCGTGAAATGACGTTTGTTTGGCTGTCGAACCGGCTACCTTGAAGGGTAGCCCGGCGGCCGTCGCGGCCGATTGAGCGAGCACACCCCGCTTCCATTCGACTCCGTATGTCGTTGTCGCCATGGAGGAAGCGTAGCCGACCGCGTCCAAACGCTCAGCAATCGGGGAGTGGAAGGTTTCGTAGTCGACTCCGAGAGAGGCGACTATGGGGACCCTGGATACGCCGGCCATGAGGGAGGCGCAGTAGACATAGTCGCTCACGACGGCATAGTTGGAGAATTTCTCGAAGACTTCGATGCCCTTCTTTTCGATGAGCATCCGGATGTCGAACTCGTGGTGGGACACCGCGATGATCCGTTCGTACGGTACCTTGTAGGTATCGACCAACACGCTGACACCGTCCAGCGCGGTAACGAAGCAATCATAGTACGATTGAAGCGCGTCAAAGTGTTGCGCGTGGTTATGCTGCCAGTTCAGGATGTCTAAGATGTAGCCATTCTCGTACAAATGCTTGCTCAGGTCATAGTAGACCCGCCCATGAGACCAAGCTGGATACCCGAAGGCCAATAGCCTCGCTTTCCGCGGTTTCACACCCGTTCGAACTCGGACCGTCGGATGAACGACATATTCCTGAATGTTTCTGCTTGCGTAACCTTGAGATCGGTAGTCTGACGCGGGGAAGCTATCAGGTCCCAGGTCTTGGGAGGTGAGATACAGCTCCCACGTGCTGCAGGTCTCCGCCAGGCCGAAGTCACCGCCGGGATACGCCGAGAGAAAAGCATTTCCCAGTTTCAGGCAGAAGAGCCCGCGCTCCAAGCGGATCAGTTCCAGCGACGGCGCCGTGCTGTCCTTGTCCAGTATCGGCTTGAGGCCATGCCGACCAAAGCCAAAGTCCTCGGACGGCTTCGCGACGTCTGCCGTGTAGCGCACGCGACAGTAGCGGCTCGCCGGATCCGGGGGCACTAACAGGACCAGATTATCGGGGACCTGTCCGCTTGAACCGTGCCGGAGCGCTCCCGTTGCCGGGTCGACATATGTGATCGTACCGAATGACGTGAAGAATTTGGCTTGCGAACATTCAGAAGTCACGTCGCGTTCCCCGCATTCATCACGCTTCGGCGCTTAACAAAGAACTCCAGATTGTTGATGAGCCGCTGATTGCGAGGGTCTAGATCGAGGGCGGCACGCCCCCATACGACAGCTTGATCCATGATGTTCATGTGCCAAGCAGCGATCGCGCCGAGGTCGTATAGCCGGAAACCCCAACTGTGCTCGTCATCGAGATAGCTGCCGGTGCGATGCGTCTTTCCTATGCCGTTCGTGCACGCCCAGAAGAGATTGGTCCAATCTGCTTCGGCATGAAGTTGCTCAGCGAGGTCCAGCCAGATCTCGCGCCGGTGTGGGGCTTCCAGCCGCGCTCGATCCAGCCAGTACATCTTCCTGGTCGGTGCAGTTCGCGCTAGATAGCGCATCGCCTCGGCGCGCTCTTCGCCCCACGTGCTGGTGGGCAATTCCAGGTAGCGCGAAAGCAGGGCGGTCGCCTCGTCGCTTCTGTTCGCCCACATATAGTCCCGACCGAGCCAGAAGCAGATTTGCGCATCGTCAGGATCCTCTCTATGCGCCACTTCCATCAGCGGAAGATACTGTTGTCGCGTATCCTTTGAATGGTCCTGCACCTCGCACATAACGATATCGATGCACTCTTTGGTGATTTCCTTGCCGGAATAGGAGAGAGCTTCATGAACCGGACGCTTGAATCGATAGCCCCAGCGATGATGAAAATTCTTCGTCGGCCAACCGCGCAAGATTGCCGGATCGTCGGGATTCGTTCGGTAGACGGTGCGGCAGAAGAGGGCTGTCGTATCCGGTGCCCACGCGGCCTCGAGCTTCTCCCGCCATCCCGGTTCGAGGTATCGATCCATATCCATCGAACAGCAAATCTCTACGTCGGATGGAATGAGCGCCATCGCCGCATTTCGAGCAACGTCGAAACGCCAAGGGCGGATCGCAATCCGGTGAACGATCACTCCTGCACGTTCCAGCCGCTCGACCGTGTCATCACTGCTGCCGGTATCGGCTACAATTCGATAGTCAGCGTTGGCCGCCGAGTTTGCCCAGCGTTCAACATGCGCGGCTTCGTTCAACGCAATAGTGTAGACGGCAACCTTCAAGCGAACTCCTGAGCAAATCGCCAGATTAATGCAGAGCGTCCGACGGCCGACTGATGGTTCACGGTGCTCATACCACGCGGGATCCGCCCCGCTTGCGGATGGCGACGAGCCCGCCCATCAGCCTGGCTCTGGCCAGCTCATAGTGACTGTCGAAAAAAAGAATCTCAGCAAACTGGTGAGCAAGGTTGGCCACGCCGAAGGGATCCAGCGAGCGGACTTCGCCGTGCTGCTTCATCTCGCGAAGCAGTGTCTTGGTTAGTGCAATCCTGGCCGGATCCTCGCCCGGCGGCTGCCAATCCAGATCTTCGATGAAATACCAGCCACCGTCGGCCAGCAAAGGAAACAGTTCAACCAAGGTCTGCTGTTCGTCGCGCGAGGCGTGGCTGCCATCATCGATGATGACGTCAAACGTTTCATGTTTGAGCCGACTGGCCAGCGCACGCAGCTGTTCTCGATTGGACTGATCGCAGACTTCAGACCTGAACCGCTCATTGTTGAGCGCCGAAAAGTCGGTCAGATCAACGCCGATGACCTGACCGAACGGGAAGAAGCTTTGCCACAGGGCGACCGACGGGACTTCCGTCTGCTTGCCCTCCGCAAGGCCTCGGCAAAGTCCGATCTCCATGATCCGGCGCAACGAAAAGCGCCTGCTCGACAGCAGGCGCTGATAAATCCGCGCGTAGCCGTGCCTGTTGCCGGTATGCCGGTTCTTGTCGGTATTGAAGCGGTCTGCCAAATCCGCCAGTGCAAGCGGGCCATCTTCGGATTTCGTCAGCCAGGCGATCAGGGAGCCGGGGTTTTCTGCGCGGCTCTGATTGCGTGCGGTCCATAGATGCAAGCCGAATATGCGGTCGTCATGGAGGTAGCTTGCCAGCTCCGTCGCCGGTCGCTGAAAGACATCGACCTCCGTCCAATCGATCGCGTTGAAGAACACGGGACTGAAGACGCTGGCCCGCAGTTCCTCGCCATCGGGGGAGGCGATGTAGTCGGACAGCAATCGGGGTCCGATATCCCCGAACATGATCGGGGCTGTTTCGTACAAGCAGTTGATGGAGCGCTCGTACAACGCGCGCAAGTGACGACTGAACGGCTTTGCATAGATCACGTTGCCGCAGATAAAATGCCCGCGGTGTCCGCCGCGCCACTGCAGATTGAAGAAGTAGTCGCCGATGAACGGGAATGGCTTGAGCAGGATGACGTCGGCGTCCATCCAGAGGCCGCCGTATTCGTAGAGCAGGGCGTAGCGAAATATATCGCTAAAGAAGCGCACTTCCGATCGTTGCGCGGCTCGATCGAACAGCGCCTTCGGCACGATGTCCGACGCATTCCCGATCGAGATGCCGCGTGCCGCAAGGAACGCGAGCCTATGAGCCGAATAGGTCCAGACGCGAACGGCATGCCCGGCGTCGCGCATCGACGAAGTTGCGGCGATCAGCGTTTGGTGCTGATCCGACATCGGTTCGTAAAATAGATTGATCTGCGGCAGCGGCCCTGACCCGTCTCCGAGCAGCGGAGCAATTCGCTCATCAAAGGCTCTGGTCGAGCCGAGACGCGCTCCTATCGAATCGGCTTGGCGAAGGAAGGGGGCAAAACTCCCGAAGAAATCATTGGTTGATTGGGGCTCGACGGGGCCATCCTTCGCGATCGGGATTGGCGCAATGAGGTAGTTCTGGATGCCGGAATAGCGTTGGTAGCTCCCGATCGTGCGGTATTCGTGCTGGTCGCACCAGTCTTTGAAAGCCGCGCTGGCGAAGTCCCATATCTCGATGAATATGGTCGGGCGCCACCGCTTGATCGTTTCCCGTAATCCTTCCAGGATCTCAAATTCCATCCCCTCGGCGTCGAGCTTGATGAACTCGACCGGCTCATCGAGCAACACTGAATCGCCCGGAATTGCGTTCACCTCGCCGAGTGGGTCAGCGATGAAGCAGGTGTGTCCAAGATTGTCGGGGTCAGGAGTTTCCTTGCGCAGTTTCCCGCGTTTCGCGCCGAGCGCGGTACCGAGGTGGTTGATGTCCACGTTACGGCATCCGTTCAGGCTGCAGTTCGCCTTCAGGATCGACGCGGCGACTTCATTGGGCTCGAAGACGATAATCCTTGGAGCATTGGTGAACTTCGAGATGTATACCGCGTGATTGCCGACGTTCGCGCCAACGTCGACGAAGGCTCCGGTCCCCCGATAGTGACTCGAAATGAGCTGCAGTTCCTCGGCTTCGTAAAATTGCCCGCGCTGATGAAACTTCATGATCGCGTCGGACGGATTGGTCACGACGAACCGGACCGGCTGCCCCATCACCACGGACTCGACAACAGGATCAACGGGGATGGCTGGCCGGCTGCGGGTGCGGCCATCCCAGATGTTGTTCGTCGGCTCCAGTACGCGACGGATGTCGCAAGCTTCGACGGTCGCGATCCACGCTTCGGAGTCGGCAACGCTGAAGGACACCACAAGCCGCCGTTGGTCCGGATGCCACGCGAGCCCGGCTGCGAATTCGACGCCTTTCCGGTTGAAATAGAACGGGCAGCTGACCGCCGTCATATTGTTGGAACGATCGAAACGGACGAATCGGTGAAAGTAGAAGCGCCTGCGTTCGGCCGGGCGCCACTGCACCTCATGGATCAAGGCGAGCCAGCCATCATCGAACGGAACCAGTTGCGATCCGCCGCGAAAGCGCGCCGCTGAGATCGGCGAATCGTGCTCCTGCAGCGTTTTGCCTTCGGCGTTTACAAGGCGAGTGGGATCGCAGAGATAGAGAAAGTTCAGGTCGTCTCCGGCGACCTGCGGCATCCAGTTCTTTTCATCTCGTTTCGGACCGTCGGCCTGAATTTTTCGCCACTCGACCAAGCGATAGCTGCCGCGCTCATCCTCCTGAAGGCGCGCCAATACCTGTTCGCACCAGCCTTCCGGCGTGAGCTCGCGGATACAGGCGCTGCTCCACAGGGCGCCGCGCCAGGCGAACAGCCGCATGTCCTCGAAGCCCTGGACCGCTGGGAAGGCCGGCGCGGGCAAATCGCTTGGAGCCAGGATTTCGCTGCTGGAGCGGACCGACAGATCGTCGTCAAGGTGGAGAAGGAAGTTGCGGGTCTTGATCGGCTCCTCGTTCGAGGTCTCATACTGGAGACCATCCTCCGTCATGACGTAGTTGACGGCTCGCTGCGCGACGAGGATCTGGTCCCCCAATCGCGTCACCGACGGATTGAGCGGGACGTAGCCGTCAGGCGCGGAGAAATCGATGCGCTTCGACTGAAACGAAGGCAGGACGGCGTGTGCCGGCTGCGCATAGAAATGCAGATTTGACCACGCCAGTTCGCGCGGCGCGTCGGCAATCTCCCGATTGAGCGCGAGATAATTGCACGCTGCGAAGCCACGATTTTTTCGCTCCGCGTCCGCGGCGTAGTTTGCGGCGATCGAATATTCCTCCAGCAGTCCGGTCCTGTAGACGTAGTCCTCGACGAACAGGATGTCCGATCTCGGATATCCAACTGTCAGCCCGTACTCTGCGAACAGCGCGGCCGCGTGGTTTTGCCCTCTGTCCCGGTAGAACCTTGCGAGGTCGTAAATCGGCTCCGCGCGTTGCGGACGCTGGTTGAACGCCTGCAGGGCCTTGCTGACAAATCCACCTTCGTCGCCGAGGCTGCGCAGGCAGCGGGCCTGTTGCAGGCGCGCCATCCAGGCTTCTTCATCCCAACCGCCCATGTCGGCGCGTCTGGCATATGCATCGGCAGCTTCGGCGGCACGGCCGGCATCGCGAAGGGATTGCGCGAGATAGAACCAGTAACGGGCGTTCTTCGGGTCCTTCTCGAGCGCCGTTTTCAGCAGACGGATGTCGCGCTCGAATTTGTCGACGCGATTGGATCCGCTGGCATGGTCGACATACGACACGCCACTCAGTTCTTCGACGCCGCCGGGCACGTCGATATATTCATGCGTGACGCCGTGATAGCGTGCTCCGGCATCGCGGCGAACGATGCGTGTATTCGAATAGCTCAGGCCACCTGATGTCGATTGCCGCAAGCGATAGCCGGGGCCGGTTAGCTTGCTGCGGAAATCCGCGTCCTCGACGACCAGTTCCATGTCGGCGTCGTCGAACAGCAGGTAGTCGTAATCGAGCGACGACGCGTAGGCGTGATCGAGCGCCGCATTGCGGGCCTGCTCGAAATTGTGAAACGGGAAGCTGTGCAACTCGCCGGGAATCTGCCGTTCGGCGAAGAAGCGCTTGATGTAATCCTGCGTGCCGTCGCTCGAGCCGGTATCCCCGATCACCCAGCAACTGATGTGTTTTGCGACGGAATTGAGACAGCGTTGCAGATTTGCCATCTCGTTCTTGACGATCATGTTCAGGCAAAGCCGCTTGGCGTCTGACACTGCGCGAACTCTATGATTTACGGTTAAATCCCCTGCGCCAGACCGACGAAATATGCCTGCCTGATCGAGACGAACGAGCAACCTTCGTCCGCATCCCTCGATATTCTCACACTAATCCAAATTCGCCGAAGGAGGAGAGCAAAGGTCCTTTACGGTGAATCACGCGAGTTGACGAGGCGGTACCGTATTTGTTCGGGAGTTCCCTCACGTGAGCATTAATTAAAAATCTCTTGCGGTGCTTGTTCTAATCCGCTTTAAATTGACGGCCTCCGGAAGGATTGCCTTTCGTGGTTAATTTTTATTGCTGTTGATTGCTATTGAGATTTGGAACCAACGCAGCTGCCGGTGCTGCTTGGAGTGGGTTTTTCAAACTGACGATTTTGCTCCGGCGTTTTGGCTCGGAGAGATCGCAGGCAGCGTGTCGAGTTATTGCATGTCGAATGATTGCGCCGGTAAGCCGAAGGTTTCTCCGAAACGCGAGCATGCCCGACCGCCGATCACGGCTACCGGAATCGATTCATATGCCGGTGTACTCTCCGCAATCGGCCTTCACGAAATCCTGGTGACCGGGAACCTGCCGCGCGGGCAGACGACGGGAAACATCACGTATTTCATCATCGATCGCAACAGCAAGGCGATCGTGTCGCAGGTTACGCTTCCCGATGCATCGAACCAATTCAACCGCGTCGAGATCCGGCTCAAGGTTGCGCGCCTGTCAGGCGCCTACGACATCGGCACGTTTCAATCTAACGGCGAGTTCAAACCCGCCGAGTTTCTTGCAGTACGAAGTGATTTAGACACTCCGCCGTCGGGTGGAGCAAGCGGACACGCCGCCTGAGCTTTTTGCCAGGCGGCTTCTTTTTTGATTTCGGGCCGGGCGCCAACAGCGCACGGCCCAACATGTGTTTTTGACGAAAGGACCAGGCCGATGGGCGGCAAGTCTGAATTTCTTTTTGTCGATTCATTCATTCCGGATCTCAACACGCTGCTGCAGCACTTGCGGCCAGAGGTCCAGGCCCTCGTGCTTGATCACCGCCGGCCTGCCGCACAGCAGATGGCCGAAGCGCTCGAGGGGATCGACGGGCTCGATGCGATCCACATCGTCGCGCACGGCGCGCCGGGCAAGGTTCTATTCGCGGCGGGGGAGTGGTCACGCGAAACGATCGCGAACTACAAATACGACCTTCGCGAAATTGGCCGAACTTTATCCCTTGACGGTGATCTGAGACTTTGGAGCTGTGACACGTCCGCCGGGACCCTTGGCGAGAGCTTTATCGAGGCGCTCCGCGAATTGACGGGCGTCGATATCTTCGGTGCAACCGGAAAAGTGGGCGCTGAAAGGCTAGGGGGCGAGTGGGTCTTGTCGAAGGCTTCGCAAGCCCCGCTAACCAGAGGCGGGCAACAGGCTTACGCTGGCACGCTAGCGGCAACGACAGATCTCACAATAAGCGGAACTCTGACACAGGGCACTTCCGGCTTCGACAACACTTCTGGCGACAACAGTGTTACAATTTACGTTGTCGACGCAACTACTGGTAATACCATTATCGGTAGCTTCATCCTGCCGGTAAGCTCTTTCACCGGTAGCAATGAGAATTTCAGCGAAACCATTGTACTTCCGACTGCTTCAAGTTCTTCAGACACCTACACCATCTATTTTCAGAATAATCGCACCGGTGCGATCTCAACTCTTGCCACGATTACAAATGGGACGGTCAGCAATACTGGCGCTACCCTGAGTGGTACTGGAAACCACAGCAGCACCTACGCAGTAACTTCTGCTGGCACCGGCTTCAGCACCGTTCAAGGTGCAACCGGTCCGACGGGCGCAACCGGGGCCACAGGTGCGACCGGAGCCACGGGTGCGACAGGCGCAACCGGAGCGACCGGAGCCACGGCGCAACTGGCGACACCGGTGCAACCGGAGCCACGGGGCCGAAGGGCTCTACCGGTTCGACCGGTGCAACAGGCGCAACCGGTGCGACCGGCGCAACCGGGCCTGTCGGAGCGACCGGCGCGACCGGACCTTCAGGGGTCCCCGTCGTGACCACGGGTGGTCCGACCGGTGGCGCTACGATCGTCGCTGCGAACGAGACGCTGATCGTGACAGGCAGCAACCTGTCCGGAACGATCGATGTCTACAACGCGACGGTCGTGATCGAGGGAACGAACAACGGCGGCTTGACGATCAACATGGCGCCGGGAACCGTGAACTCTCTCGATCTGCTGCAGGTGTCGAACAATGCGGGCAAGAACCCGTCTGTCGAGCACTTCAATGCCGGTGACAGCATCGGAGGTGTCGGTGCCGGCTTGCCGTCGTGGAATGGCAGCGGTCAGCTGTTCTTCGATGGTGGAAAGGTCACCATCGACAGCAGCAACCAGGTCGGTGCCGGGTTCTATTCCAACAGCGGCACGGCGACCTTCGACGGTCATACCTACACGGTGTGGACGCTCGATCCGCCGAAGGGCGGAACGGGCGGCACTGGAAGCACGGGTGCAACCGGAGCGACGGGTTCGACAGGCGCGACCGGTAGCACGGGTGCCACCGGTGCGACCGGAGCGACGGGTTCGACTGGTGCAACCGGAGCGACAGGCGCAACCGGAGCGACCGGTGACACCGGCGGGCATGGTCACACTGGCTCGCATGATGGTGGCCACGATTCGACGCTGACGACGTCGATCGACCACAACAGTGTCGTCGGCCCGTTGAAGGCAATGTTCCTGCAGACGCAGCTGGCGGAACTGGACCAGGCCGTCCATTCCCTCGAGCAAGCCACCGGCGGCAAGCAATTGGTGGCGGACCTGACCACCATCAAGAGCTTGGCCGAGAGCCTGCTGGCCAGGATCAATCAGTCGAGCACAGGCTCGGCGAACGATCCGAACCACAGCAGCGGCGTTGGAAATGTCGGCCACGTCGACGAGCGGCCAGGGTGGATCGACCACATGCCGAAGCACGACTCTTAGCGGTTGCGAGGAGCAGCGGAACGGGCGCTACGGCGCCCGTTCCTGGTCAGCCAGATGATGTTAGGTTCGAGCGCAATTGGCCGGCGTCGCTTCCTGAAGCTGACGACGGCCACACTTGTTGCAAGCGGGAGCACCGTGTCCGCGCGTGCAAGCACGAACAATCTGCTGACCGTGCCGATCCAGTTGCTCGGCGATTGGAGCTACGGCGAGGCGACGTTGCGCGTATTGACGCGGGTCAGGGCCGTCAATCTCGGCAAGCTTCGCCTGTTGTCCGATCGTCAGCCAGCAAAGCTGCTGATCGAGAACCATCATCAGGCCCGCCCGCCGTCTGGCTGCATCGTGATCAGCCGCAGGCTGCTTCGATCATCCTGAACGTCGGAGCTGCCGATTGGTGCAAGACTGCCTATCAGTTCGGCCACGAGCTCGGGCATGTGTTCGCCAACAGCTGGCAGTTCTCGGCAAAACCGCAGCCGCCGACCCAATGGCTTGAAGAAGCCTTGGTCGAGACTTTTTCCATTCATGGGCTCCGGCTGCTCGCCGACAGTTGGGAACGATCGCCGCCGTTCGCCGACGATCAAGCCTTTGCCGGCGCGATCCGGAAATACCGGATCGACCTGCTTCAACTCGACAAGCCGAATAGTTCCGCGGGTTCATCCGAAAGCGCAGCATCGTGGCTGCATACGAACCGGGAGCAGCTGGAAGCAGGGCAGTCGGTTTCGCGCGGGCCGGCAATTCACGGCATCCTGGCCGTCTACGAGAGCGATCGCGCTTGTATCGAGGATATCGGCGCACTCAATCGCTGGCCGGAACGCAGCTCGCTTCCGGTTGATGCCTATCTCGCGCGCTGGAAACGGAGTTGTACGGAAATCGGGGCGGGTGGAGCATTGCCGTCTCGTCTGGAACAATTGTTTGGACTCGCCTGAACGCGGCGAGATCCGGGCGCGTGACGTAAACCAAAGACCGGACTTCCAGAGCCGGTCCGGCTCAAAAACGTTGATTTCGCCGAGGCATAGTGAAAAAATACCGCATATTTCGATCGGAGATTTATATTGGCCGGCCCAGGTAGTGGAAGCGACCAGGCAGGCGAAAACAAATTTGTTCGCTTGCTGCAAAAGGCTATTGCCGGCTTGAGCCCTGGCGACGAAGCAGGGCGACATGACCTCTATTGTCGCGGCCGGTCGTTGCTCGCCAATCGTCTGCAGGAACGCCACGACCTTACACAGGAGGAGGCCGACGGAGAGGCGCGCGCATTTGACGAAGCGGTGATGCAGGTCGAGGCCAGCGCACGCGCTGAGGCGTCGTCATTCGGCCGGCGACATGCCCAGTTCAAAATTGCGACCGTCGCGCTCACGGAAGCAAGGATTGCGCAAGGCCCGCCGGCGAAGCGCGCCTGGCACGGCTCGAAGCAAGCGGACCAAACACCTTCGCGGCCGCCGCAACGTCGGTCTCTCGCCCCGCGCAAGGGCAGGCGTGAGCTTGGCCGGGCAACTCGCGACGCCTGGACACACCTTGTTCGTCGGCTGCGTGACGGGGCCGAGTTCACTACTAGCCATTTGGGCGCGGCGCTTGCGGGGATAAGGCCGCAGATCGCGCGGCGCGCCTCCCGTTTCGCTTCTGCGTGGACAAAGGAGGCTTCCGGCAGATCGACGCGGGAGCCGGGCGTCGACAACACGGGCCAAACAGTTCTGAGGATCGGTCCCGCCGCGCCGAGCGAGGCCGCCGATGGTAGCTCAAACCCGATGCGCCAGCTCCGCTTGCAGGCCTTGATCCAGGTGGCGCGTCACCACGGCGTCGAACTCGATGTCAACGAGTTCAGAGGTGACGCATCACAATCGCTCCCATCGGCCGCGTCGATGTCGGAGTGGGCGCAAAACGCAGGGCTGTGGTCACGCGCCATTCGCACCGGCTGGCGCAACTTGCTGCGCATGAGCAGCGACGAACCGGTGGTCCTGCTGTTCAAGGATGGCAGTGCCGGGCTGATGGTCGGCGTCAATGCCGAGCAACGCGTCCTGCTGATGCGAGACCCCGGCGCCCCACCGGAGGCACGGCCTGTCGCGGTCGATGAGTTGCGCCTCGCTCAGGTCTGGGAGGGCGAGGCGATCCTGGTACGCGCCAATCGCGGACACGTCGCGGCCGACGCGCCGTTCAGCTTGCGCTGGTTGTCGGAGCTGGTGCTGCAGGAACATCGATCGCTGCGCGACATCGGAATAGCTTCCGTCACCATCAGCTTCCTCACCATTTTCCCTCCGCTGCTGGTGATGACGATGGTGAACAAGGTGCTGCAATTCCACAGCACCTCGACCTTGATCCTGCTGGCCACGGTGATGGCGGTGGTCGTGGTGTACGAGGCCATCCTGGGTCATGCCCGCCGCCTGATCATCGCGGTGGTCGGCGCGCGTCTTGATGCGCGGCTCAATCTGCATGTCTTCAATCGGCTGCTGCGCTTGCCGCTCGACTATTTTGAGAGACATCCTGCGGGCGAGACCATGTTTCGCATAGCCCAGGTTTACAAAGTGCGGCAGTTCCTGACCGGACGCCTGCTGACCACGTTCCTGGATCTGATGACGCTCTGCGTCCTGTTGCCGTTCCTGTTTTACCTGAGCCCGATTCTAGCCAGCATCGTGCTCGGTTGCGCCTTCATGATCCTGCTGATCATTCTGGCTTACCTCAGGCCGATGCGTGAGATGTATTCCCGAGTAACCACGGCCGAGACATGGAAGTCGGCCACGCTGGGCGAGACCATCGTCGGCATCAAGACGGTCAAGGCCCTGGCGCTCGAACCGCAGCGCCGATCGTTGTGGGACGAGCGGATTGCCGAGGTCGGCAAGTGGCAGCTCGCGTTCAGCAAGCTTTCCAACTGGCCTCAGACGCTGGTGACGCCGATCGAGCGTATCATGGTTATCGGCACCGTGATGCTGGGTGCCTACATCGCCATGAATGATCCTTCCGGCTACATGGTCGGAGGCCTGTTCGCTTTCCTGATGCTGTCCGGCCGGGCCGCGCAGCCGCTTGTCGGGCTGGCGCGCTTGATCGAGGAATACGAGGAGATCGGTGCGGCCATCGGCGAGGCGGCGTCGGTGCTCAACCGGCCGACCGAGAGCAATGCGCGATCGGCCGGGCTGCGGCCAAAATTCGCCGGCGAAATTTCGTTTCAGGACGTTACCTTCACTTACAGCAATACGACTGTGCCGGCGCTGGACCGTGTTACCTTCGCGATGCCGGCCGGAACGACGCTCGGAGTTGTTGGACGTAGCGGCTCCGGCAAGTCGACGATTACCCGTCTGCTGCAAGGGATCAATCGCGACTACAAGGGCTTCGTGAAGATCGACGGCGTAGATTTGCGCGATGTAGATCTGCGCCATCTGCGCCAGAGCCTGGGCGTCGTGCTGCAGGAGAACTTTTTGTTTCGCGGTTCGATCCGCGACAACATCATCGCGGGGCGCCCCGGCCTGACGCTGTCGGATGCCGTGTACGCCGCGCGGCTCGCCGGCGCGGAGGAGTTCATCGAGCGGATGCCGAACGGCTTCGATACCTATATCGAGGAAGGTTCACCCAACCTGTCAGGCGGTCAGCGTCAGCGTCTTGCGATCGCGCGGGCCCTGATCACCGACCCGCGGATTCTCATTCTGGATGAGGCAACAAGTGCGCTCGATCCGGAAAGCGAAGCGGTGGTCACCGCCAACCTGGAGCGGATCGCAACCGGCCGCTCCATGATTATCGTTTCACATCGGCTGTCGTCTCTGGTCGATTGCGATCACATCCTGGTGTTAGACCAGGGGCGTATCGTCGATTACGGCAGGCATGACGTCCTGGTGGAGCGTTGTGCAATCTATCGCCAGCTCTGGAATCAGCAAAATCGTCATATCACGGCGCCAAAGCCGAGCGCTGCGCCGCGCTTGGTCACGGGGGCACCCGATCAATGAGCGACGTCCATACGCCGTCATTGCCGACCCTGTTCGGCTCGCGGAAAAATGATCCGACCCTGCCGATCATCCTCGAGTTTCAGCAACCCTCGACGGCTATCATCAACACCCCGGTCCCGCGCTCGGCGCAACACATGGTCTGGCTGGTGGCCAGCATGGTGCTTGCCCTGATCGTGGTCGCCAGCGTATTGCCGGTCGATCAGGTGGTTTCGGCGCGAGGAATCGTCGTCTCGCAGGCGCCAACGATTCTGGTGCAGCCGCTCGAGACCTCGATCGTGCGTTCGATCGAAGTGCGGGAAGGACAACGCGTGCATGCAGGCGACGTGCTCGCCAGACTTGATCCGACGTTTGCGGAAGCCGACCTCGTCGCGCTCGAAGATCAGGCCAGCAGCCTCGACGCTGAAGTCGCGCGGTTGCGTGCGGAAGCCGATGGCCAAGCGTTCAAGTTTGACGGCAGCGATCCACATTGGATGCTGCAGGCCTCGATCTTCGAGCATCGCCATGCGCAGTTCGATCTGAAACTGCAGAATTACGATCAGAAGCTCAAAGAGCTCGATTCGGTGATCGCCCGCTCGAACTCGGACGCTGCCGGCTATCGCGAACGTCTTGATGTCGCACAGAGCATCGAGGACATGCGCAGGAAGCTGGAGGCGACCCAGACCGGCAGCCGGTTGAACTCGCTGATCGCCAAGGATACCCGTGTGGAAATGGAGCGCGCTCTCGCCAACGCCGTCGCGACCGGCGAGGGCGCCAAGCGCGACCAATCCGCGCTCGCCTCCGAACGGGATGGCTTCATCCGCGGCTGGAAGGCCGAAACGTCGCAGAAGCTGCAGGAGAGTTCGGTCAAGGCGGCGAACACCCGCGAGCTTGTAGCCAAAGCGAAGCTGCGCCGGAAGCTGGTCGAGCTGCGCAGCAATGTGGATGCAATCGTCCAGGCCGTCTCGAAAGTATCGGTCGGATCGGTGATGCAGTCGGGACAGCAATTCATCACGCTGGTGCCCACGGATGCGCCGCTTGAGGTGGAAGCCAACATTCCCGGCCGGGACAACGGCTTTGTCCACGTCAACGATCCGGTTGCGATTAAATTCGATACCTTTCCGTATTCGCAATACGGCATGGCGGAGGGTACCGTCCGCGTAGTGAGCCCCGATGCCTTCAATGCGCAAGCTGAAGCGCGCAATCCAACGAGCGCAATTCCCGCAGCCGCGACGACGGAGCCGTTCTATCGCGGCCGGATCAGCCTCGACCGGATGGCTTTGCACGACGTGCCTGCCGGCTTTAAGCTGGTGCCTGGCATGCCCGTGACGGCGGACATCAAGGTCGGGCAACGCACAGTCCTCAAATATCTGCTCGGACTGATGCTGCCGGTGACCCAGGAAGCGATGCGGGAGCCCTGAACCTCAACAGTCTGCGACGGACGACAAAGCGATTTGCATATGCTGTTTGATCGACTGATCGGCAAAGCCTCGCCCACGGCCGCGTTGCGCCGCGGCCTGGGGTTGCTCGAGAAAGAGCAGTTCACGGAAGCTCTGCCACTGCTTGCGCAGGCCGCCCAGGCGGGCTTGCCCGAGGCTGCATATCAGATCGGTCGGCTCTACCTGCAGGGATCAGGTGTGCCTTACAGCCCGGCCGAGGCTGTGCGCTGGCTGGAGCAGGCGGCTTTGCATGGCAGCGCCGAGGCCCAATGCTTGCTCGCGGCGCTGCTCGTGCAGGGGCTGGCGTCCGCTCCGGAGACGAGCGCCGGCGAGGGCGCAGCGCGGCTCTTTTCTGCGATTGCAACGAATGTCGCCAGCAGCGCCGCCCCCGATTTCGAAGCTGCGCACAAATGGGCTCGTATGGCGGCGCATGCTGGCTCGGCCGAAGGCTTGGCCCTGCTCGGCTATGTCTTGACCTATGGTCCGGAGCATCTGCGCAATCCGGACGAGGCGCGCGACTGCTATCAACGTTCGGCTTCCGGCGGCTGCGCGCAGGGCCACCTCGGTTACGCGCTGGCGTTAGCCGGTGACGCCCGGCTCTCCGAACGCAAGGCGGAGATCGCCGAGCATATTCGTGCCGCAGCCGCGACCGGGATTCCGTCGGCTCTCTACATGTTCGGCGTTCTCGCCGAACAGGGAACCGGCATCGAGAAGGATCCAGCCAATGCAGCCGAGCATTTTCGAAAGGCCGCAGAGCTCGGGCACCGCGCCGCCCAGATGAAATGGGGAGCAGCCTTGATCGAAGGCAGGACCGTGACCCCGGATCCGGTACTCGGAGAATCCTGGTTGAGACGCGCTGCGCTCGCCGGAGATGCTCGCGCGGCCGAGATGATCGGCCATCTCTACACCAAGGGCGGCGCGATGCCGCCGAACTATGCTGAAGCCGCGAACTGGTATCGGCGCGCCGCGGAGGCCGGCAGCGCAACCGCGGCTCGCTCCCTGAGCTCGTTTTATATGACCGGCGCGGGAGTGCCCATCGACGCCGAGGAGGCCGCAAGATGGTTGCACGCAGCGGCCGACGCTGGAGACGGCAGCGCCCAGATCGCTCTCGCTCAGCAGCTACTCGCGGGTCTCGCAATGCCCGGTGGGCGGCCTCCGGTAACCGACTGGTTCAGGAAAACCGCCGCCGGTGGCGACCTCGCCGCGGCCTTCAATCTTGGAGTGTGCTTGCTTCAGGGGGTCGGCGCGGAGCGAGACGAGCAGCAAGCTGCGATTTGGCTGCGGCGGGCGGCAGAGGGCCTGCCAGAAGCTCAGTACATGCTTGGTCGGCTGTTGAGCGAAGGACGTGGTGTCCAGGCAGACCTGAAGGCCGCACGCGAATGGTTTGCACTTGCCGCCGAGGCCGGTAACGCGGACGGTCAAGCGGCCCTGGCCGAAATGCTGGTCAACGGCCGCGGCGGCCAGACGGACGTCGCGAAGGCAATCAAGCTCTGTGAGCAAGCTGCCGAAAAGGGACATAGTGGCGCGATGTTCGCGCTTGGCGCGATCCACAGTGGAGGTCATGGAGCCGCGATCGACCGGGCTAGAGCCGCACACTGGTTTCGAGCCGCCGCCGAACTGGGGCACGGCCACGCGCAGCTCATGCTCGGGCGCTATCTGCGAGCAGGAGCTGCGGAACCAAGGAACGTTCGCGAGGCGCGGCATTGGTTTGAGAGTGCCGTAGCGCAGGGCATTCTGGAGGCCGAGTCCGAGCTCGCCGAGCTGTCGGCGGCCACTTCAAGAATGGCCGTCTAGCAAGCAGACGCGGAAGTTTGAACGATCAAATCGATAACCGTGGATTCCAACCGTAGCTTTTTGACTGCTTGCGGCAGAGCCCAACGCCATCAACGTCGTGCAGAGGATGGACGTTATGGCGGAAGGGGTGGGATTCGAACCCACGGTACCCTTGCGGGCACGCCGGTTTTCAAGACCGGTGCCTTAAACCACTCGGCCACCCTTCCGGATCAAGAATTTCAGTCGCTTACAGTACGGGGACTCTGAACGCAACGCGAAGTTGGTCCCAAACCGGTCCCAAAGCGCTTGAGACATCCGGCAGGTGCCGTTGACTGCTGCGCTCCGCCGAGATCGCGAAGGCTCGGCGGCGAGCTCTATAAAGGTGTGACGTTTCTGTGACGGACTACGCTTGCAAAAAGCGCTATCAGTATCGCTTTCGGGATTGCTTATTCTCGGGGCGCCAGCTGATGATACGGATTGTCGTCGTAACAGCGGTAGCCGGCTCGTTGCTGACGCAAGGCGCGTTGGCCGCCGATTTGTCGATCAAGACACCCACGATCGCTCCCGTTGCTTACAACTGGACCGGCCTCTATATCGGCGGCAACGTCGGATACGGCTGGGGCCATGAGCGCGACGATGGAACCCTTTCCGGACTATCCTTGTTTGAAGTGTTCTTTCCCGGCGGCGTTCCCGTCGAACCGCCCTCGGTCAGGGGAATTGCTCCCCAGCCCATCGTGGGCAGCTCCAACCCGAGCGGCATGATCGGGGGCGGACAGGTAGGCTACAATTGGCAATGGCAGAACTGGCTGCTTGGTCTTGAGGCCGACATCCAAGGCTCGGACCAGCGCGCCGACGGAGCTTTATGCTCGGCGACGGGATGCGCAACCGGACCACTGCTGATCAATGCCAACTACAGGCTGGACTGGTTCGGCACCTTCCGCGGCCGTGCTGGCATTCTGGCTGCTCCGCAGCTGCTGCTCTATGCAACCGGCGGCTTGGCCTATGGCCATTTCGACGCAAATGCACCCTCGCTCCCATCCAGTTGGGGTGCCACCCACACCGGGTGGACGGTCGGGGCGGGAGGCGAGGTTGCGCTCGACAGCCACTGGTCGATCAAGGCTGAATATCTTTACATGGATCTCGGCAGGTTCGCCGGCGCGCCGGTGTCGGCGACCACCACGGTCACCAACTCCTTGCCGCCACCAAACTCCGGCTTCACGACTGTGACGACCAATTTCGTCAACGCGTCGTTTGGGACCAGGTTCACCGACAATATCGTGCGGGTCGGGGTGAATTACAGATTCAGCGGCCCGCCGCTCGCGAAATACTGATCGGCCGCCGCCGAGCGACGTCGAGTTTACCCGAAGTTCTCTCGGTGCCCAGCGCGCGACGGTGTTGACCGCGAGGACCGCCTTTGACCATCATGACGGCCATGAAGCGCGTCCTGTTCCTGTGCACCGGCAACTACTACCGAAGCCGATACGCGGAGGAGCTATTCAATCATCTCGCGAGGGCGGGACAACTGGCGTGGCGCGCATTCTCCAGGGGCGCGGCCGAGCGAGGCTCGCCGGACAATGTCGGACCGATGTCCGTTTTCGCCGATGATCGTCTCCGCGCAGGCGGGATCGTTCCGGAGGGCGCAACGCGCCACCCGCGGCCATGTTCATTGGCCGACTTCGACGACGTCGACCTCGTGATCGCACTCAAGGAGGCAGAGCACCGCCCGCTGATCGAGCGGCGGTTCCCCGAAGTGGCGGGCAGGGTGACGTATTGGCACGTCGACGATATCGATGTGGCGCATCCTTCAGTCGCGCTCGCGATGCTCGACGCTCACGTCCGAGCGCTGGTTTCTTCGCTCAGTTGATCGGCCTGCGCTTCAGGAAGATCGCCAGCGCATACTCCGCCGGGCGCGCCAGTCTGCCGCTGAGACGTTCGAGGTCTTCGACCGCGACGATCTCGAGGCGGCCTTCGGTGACCCTCAGCTGGTCGATCGGCACATCGCGTGCGAGGAACACCTCGCCGCGGAGGGTGCCGCCCGGTGTCGAGGGATCTGGTCCGGAATAACTCCCGATCAGCTCAAAACGCTCGGGCGGCACGTAATGGCCGATCTCCTCGTGGATTTCGCGAACGACGCATTCCAGGAAGGTCTCGGTGCCCTCCCGCCGCCCACCAAAGAGGCTGATCTTGCCGGGATCGGAAACGTGCGGAAGGTCGTCACGCAATTGCAGGAGCAACTGGCCGTCCGTGCTGACGAGCAGTGCAGACGTTCCCTCTCTTACCGCGCCGGTCATTCGCCGATCCTGATTGCTGGGAATGCTGGGACTGTGGAGGGTGCGTCAGGACTGGGGCTGCGAGAAGACGGCGTGGCACCCCACGCGGATCAGGTCGCCAGGCGCACACCTGGCCAGGTATCATCAGGACTTGGCGCTGACGCCGACGTCAGATCGGCTAGGGATGAGGTGAGGGGTCGTCGAGGCTCGTCGCCCGGGCGCAGATGGCGCCCCAGGGCATCACACGCTCAGCCGAAAGCGAACGCCAGCAGGCTGGAGCACAGCAGCACGAGGCTCGCTGCGGTCAGGGTTAGAAATCCGTCGGAGACCAAATCGTGATTACGCATGATACACCTGCCTTCAACCGATGCTCATCCGAATTGATTAAAGCTTTCCGAACATTCTCTCCTGGAAAGAGGTGACGCGTCTTTCCGCCTTCAACGGACTGTCAGGCCCGGTACCGATAGCCTTCCACGGCGTGCGCCAAGAAGATCGCCGCACTCACCAGGCCCATCACCGCTGTAACCGTCTCGATCATCGCAAACTTCCTTTGCGCCCCACGCGGGAGAGAAAACGATTGCAGCCTTGCACAGTCAAAAAGATTCAATTGTTGGGATTCAAGATGCCGACCCACTGATGATTTGCTGCAACAGTGTGTCTGATAGCGGGACAGGCGAGGGCGTTTTGGCTGGCCGAGCTCCGTAGAACAACTGAGGAAGCGCAACAGGCGGTTTACCAAAGTGCCATAGGGTTAAGGCTCTCCCCATTTCCGCCGTGTTCCGGTTGCGATATCGTCAAGCTCTGGTGCGGAGGTGGGCCGCACCTTGAAGAAAATGATCCCGATGCCACGAAATGGGCGCGGGTCCGGCAGAATGGTACTTGGGGCAGATGGGGACTAGACGGCCAGATTCGATGATCCGGACGGCGCGTGGTGCCGTTGCGGTGGCGACGTGCCTCGTCCTCGCCAATTGCGCCTCCTCCAGCAAGTTCGCCAGCCGGGTCGATCCGAAATACGGCGTGTCGTCGAGCCCGCGTGTCGTCGCGTTGGGCGACCCGGTACCGAAGGGCGGCGGGACCTATCGCATCGGCAAGCCCTATGTCGTCGCCGGCCGCACCTATGTGCCGGAGGAGAACGAGAACTACCGTGCCGAGGGCATGGCGTCCTGGTACGGCGATGATTTCCATGGCCGCCTGACTGCCAATGGCGAGGTGTTCGACATGGGCTCGCTGACGGCCGCCCATCCAACCCTGCCGATGCCGAGCTACGCGCGGGTCACCAATCTGAGCAACGGCCGGTCGCTCATCGTCCGCGTCAACGACCGCGGCCCGTATCACGGCAACCGCCTCATAGACGTCTCGAACAAGGCCGCCGAACTGCTTGATTTCAAAGGTAATGGTGTAGCTCGCGTCCGCGTCGAATATGTCGGCCGGGCGCCGCTCGAGGGCTCCGACGACCGCCAGCTGATGGCGACCTTGCGGACCGGCACGCCGGCACCGTCACCATCGATGGTCCGAGTCGCCTCGGCACGGCCATTCGTGCCCGAGATGTCGTCCTCGTCCGGTCGTGTCCGCGGCGAAGTTCCGTTGCCGGAGGGCCGGCCCTACAGCCTCGGCAACACCCAGGCCGATTATGCTTCGGTCAGCGCGACCTCCGAAATGTCGGCCTCAAGCCGGTCACGGAACCGCACCTTGAACAATCCGCGCGAAGTCTCCTACGAGAGCGACCCGCGCTATGCCGCTGCCCCGAGCCCGGCAGCCGCCTACGTGCCGATCGACGCACGTGGACCGGCTGAAGTGCTGAGCGGACGCGGGCTCTACTGAGTCAAATCGTTGCGAATCAGGCCCTTGGCCTGATCATTTCAGAAACGCGATCAGCGCTGCATTGACCTCGTCGGGGCGTTCCTGCTGGATCCAGTGGCCGGCGCCCTCGATGATCAGCTTCTGCTTGAGGTTCGGCAGCACGCGCTCCATGTCTGCGACCCGCTTGGCGCCGATCAGCCCGGTGATCACCGAATCGTTCGAGCCGGCGATGAACAGCGACGGCTGATGGATCTGGGCGTCCTGCCAGGGCGCGGTCAGCTCCCAGTTGCGGTCGATATTGCGATACCAGTTCAGGCCGCCGCGGAAGCCGGACTGCCGGTAGCTCTCGGCGAATTCGGCGATGTCGGCCTCGGTGATCCAGGCCGGCAGCGGCATTCCGGCCGGCAGCTTGCCGAGGAAGCCCTTGGCCTCGTCGACGAACATCGAACTCGGATCGGAGACGCCGCGTCCGAGCACCAGCCGCATGGTGTGCGCGATGTCGCGCTCGAATTCGGCCTCCGCGACGCCGGGAGGCTGGAAGTACTGCCAATAGAAATTGGTGATGCCGCTCTCGCGCAGGGTTTCCAGCGGACGTCCGCGGCCGCGAAACGGTGGCGGCACGCTGAGGCCGGCGACCTTGGTGAAGACGTCGGGACGGAACAGGGCCGCGTGCCAGGCCACGGGCGCTCCCCAATCGTGACCCACGATCATTGCTGTCTTCTCGCCGAGCGCAGCCACCAGCGCGACCATGTCGCCCACGGTATCGAAGATCGTGTAGGCACCGACATCGGCCGGCGCGGCGGTTCGGCCAAAGCCGCGCATGTCCGGTGCTGCGACCCGGAAGCCTGCCGCGGCCAGCGCTGCGATCTGGTGCCGCCACGAGTAGGACAGTTCCGGCCAGCCATGGCAGAGCACGACCAGCGGGCCTTGCCCGGCCTCGCGCACGAACATGTCGATGCCGTTGGCGGAAATGATGCGGGAGGATGACATTCGCGTTTCCGCCTTGTTTGCCGGTTCTGTTGTCGTTAGCTGGTTCCAGAGATTACTGACAAGGATATGGGCGTTCAGCGCGGGCGGCAATCCAGCCGGCCGTGTACAAGCGGCGAAACCTCAGTTGTTTGCGATACTTCCAGCTGTTAGAACGCAGTCTTTCAGGACATCGCCGATGGCAGCCCCAACCGCAATTCCCCGCACGTTGCTAGCTCGCGCCGGGCGTTGCTGGCGTGGCCTGATCGCGGCCGCGGTCGTGGCGGCGATCGGCTGCGGCGGGGTGGTCTATGCCGCCAACAACAGTGTCCAGGGCGCAAAGAAGGAAGAGGGCGGGTTCGACGGCGACGCGCCGACCGCGATCCTGGTCGAGGCCTCCTCGGGCAGCGTCCTGTTCGAGAAGAACGCCGACGAGCTGCGCGCGCCTTCCAGCATGATGAAGCTGATGACCGCCGAGGTGGTGTTCGACGCCATCAAGAAGGGCGACATCAAGCTGACCGACGAGTACCGGATCAGTGAAAACGCCTGGCGGCGCGGCGGGGCGCCGTCCGGAACCTCGACGATGTTCGCGGCGATCAACAGCAAGGTTTCGGTCGACGATCTCCTGCACGGTGCGATCATCCCGAGCGGCAACGACGCCTGCATCGCGCTTGCCGAAGGAATTGCCGGCAACGAGCATACGTTCGCGACCGACTTCATGACCAAGCGCGCCCGCGAGCTCGGCATGACCAAGTCGACCTTCGGCAATTCCAACGGGCTGCCGGACCCGAACAACAAGATGACGGTGCGGGAACTCGCGGTGCTGGCGCGCCACATCATCCTGGCCTACCCGGACAGGTACAAGCTGTTCGGCGAGAAGGAGTTCACCTGGAACAAGATCCGCCAGCAGAACCGCAATCCACTGCTCAACGCCTTGCCCGGCGCCGACGGGTTGAAGACCGGCTACACCAAGGAGGGCGGCTACGGCATGGTTGGTTCCGCCGTCCAGAACGACACGCGGCTGATCGTCGTGGTCAATGGGCTCGAGGATTCGGAGGATCGCGCGACCGAGGCCAAGAAGATGCTGGAATGGGGCTTCCGCAGCTTCGAGACCCGGGTGCTGATCGCGGCGAACCAGCCGGTCGCTACGCCCGGGTGTTCGGCGGCGAGAGCCGTTCGGTCAAGCTGGTCAGCCCCGATCCGATCAAGGTGATGGTGTCGAAGAACGGCAATGACAAGCTGCTCGCGCGCGTCGTCTATAACGGCCCGGTCAAGGCGCCGATCACCGCCGGCCAGCAGATCGGCGTGGTCCGGGTCTGGCGCGGAGCCAACGTCGCGATGGAGACGCCTGTCTACGCGGCGGATGCCGTCGGCACGGGATCGACGATGCGCCGCGCGCTCGACGGTGCCCAGGAGCTCGTCATCGGCATGTTCCGCGCAGGAGTCGAGAAGCTCTGACATGGCGGAAGCAGCAGTCCAACGGCCGAGCTTGCGCGGTCGCTTCATCACCTTTGAAGGCGGCGAGGGCTCGGGGAAATCGACCCAGATCCGCAAGCTCGCTGAGCGGCTCGACACCGCCAAGCTGCGCGCGATCGTGACCCGCGAGCCCGGCGGCTCGCCGGGCGCGGAGATCATCCGTCACCTCGTGCTGTCCGGAATGGGCAAGCTGCTCGGGCCGGAGGCCGAGACGCTGCTGTTTGCCGCGGCGCGCGACGACCACGTCCGCACCGTGATCCTGCCGGCGCTCAACCAGGGCATCTGGGTGCTGTGCGACCGCTTCTTCGATTCCACGCGCGCCTATCAGGGCCAGCTCGGGCAGGTGTCGCCCGAACTGGTCAATGCGATGCAGCGTGTCACCATCGGCGATCTCAAGCCCGATCTGACCTTCATCCTCGATGTTCCGGTCGAGGTCGGACTGCAACGCGCCGCCGCGCGCCGCGGCACCGCCACGGCCGACCGCTTCGAGGCCGAAGGCATCAAGTTCCATCAGGATTTGCGCGACGCGTACCGCCGGATAGCGGCCGAAGACCCCGAGCGCTGCGTCCTGATCGACGCCACGCCCGATCCGGACACGGTCACAGCCACGATATGGGCCGCGCTGCGCGAGCATCTGCGCGCAACGCTCACGGCGGACAGTCCGGCATGAGCGCGCGCAAGGTCGAACAGGAGAGCACTGCCCGCCATCCGCGCGAAACGTCCGATCTGTTCGGGCATCGCGAGGCTGAGGCCGCCTTGCTCGATGCCTATCGCAGCGGGCGGATTCCGCATGCCTGGCTGATCGGCGGCGCGCAGGGGATCGGCAAGGCGACACTGGCCTACCGCATGGCCCGCTTCGTGCTGGCGTTCCGCAATCCGAAATCGTCTCAGGTTCAGGCGGCGCCGACGCTGCGGGTCGATCCCTCCGATCCGGTGGCGCGGCAGATCACGGCGGGCGCCCATGGCGGGCTGCTGGTGCTGGAGCGCGGCCTCAACGACCGCGGCGTGATGCGCACCGTGATCACCGTCGACGAGACGCGCGAGACCATCTCGTTTTTCGGCTCGACGGCTGCGGTCGACGGCTGGCGCGTCTGCATCGTCGACACCGTCGACGAGCTCAATCCCAACGCCGCGAACGCGCTGCTGAAGATCCTCGAGGAGCCGCCGCAGCAGTCGCTGTTCCTCCTGGTCAGTCACGCGCCGTCGCGGGTGCTGCCGACGATCCTGTCCCGCTGCCGCAAATTGCTGCTGCGGCCCCTGGAGACGGACGACGTGGTGCGCGCGGCCGCAGCCGCGACCGACATTGCAGCGGACGATCCTGCGTTGCTCGAGGCCGCGGCGGCATCCGAGGGCAGCGGCGGGCGGGCGCTGTCGCTGCTCGGCGGCGACGCACTCAAGCTGCAACAACGTACGGCCGCGTTGCTGGCAACGCTACCGAGCGTCGATCCGCGCGAGCTGCATGCGCTGGGCGACGCGCTCGGCACCAGCGACCGCGTCGCGCTCGCCGCCTTCATCGACGGCATCGATCGCTGGATGAGCGAGCGCATGCGAACCGGCGACGCCAACGCCAATTTGCCGCGCCTTGCACGGCTGGCGGAGGTATGGGAAAAGATCGTCCGCGCCGCGCGCGATACCGAAGCCTACAATCTGGAGCGCAAGCCGCTGGTTTTCTCGGTGTTTTCGATGCTCGCTGACGCGACCCGATAGACGTCAAGTCTCAAAACACATCTGTCCGACAACACATCCATCTGACAAAACTCCCGACAAACTCGTTTCGATCTGCAAAGGATTCCGTGGTGGCGACCGCTAAGAAGAAATCGTCGAAGAAGGCCAAGAAGACGAAGAAGGCATCGCCCGCCCGCGCGACCAGCAAGGCCACGGCGAAGTCACGCGCGGCCAAGAAGGGCGGGCGCGTCACCAAGGCGACGAAGAAGGCCGGCAAGGCCAAGAAGCCGGGAGCCAGGAAGGCAGCCAAAAAGACCGTGAAGAAGGCTGCGAAGAAGACGGTCAAGAAAACGGTCAAGAAGACGGTCAAGAAAGCTGCCGCGAAGGCCACCAAGACCGCGCCGAAGAAGGCCGCCGCAGCGGCCGTCGCACCGGCTGCAAAGAAGCCCGCTGTGCCGAAGGCTCCGACCGCCGAGAAGGCGCCGAGACCGGCAGCGGTTCGCGCGCCGAAGCCACCCAGGCCGGCCGCGGCAGCCCCTGTATCCGCCCCCGTCGCGGCGCCGGCCGCAGACCGCGGCAACGTCTACTACATCACGACCGCGATCGCGTACCCCAACGGCCAGCCGCATATCGGGCACGCCTATGAGGCGATCGCGACTGACGCGCTGGCGCGCTTCCAGCGGCTCGACGGCAAGGATGTGTTCTTCCTGACCGGCACCGACGAGCACGGCCAGAAGATGATCCAGACCGCGCAGGGCGAGGGCCTGACGCCGCACGCGCTCGCCACCCGCAACGCTGCGCGCTTCAAGGAGATGGACGAGCGGCTCAACGTCTCGTTCGACCGCTTCATCCGCACCTCCGAACCCGCGCACCACAAGTCGGTGCAGGAAATCTGGCGCCGCATGCGGGACAACGGCGACATCTATATCGACGCCTATGCCGGCTGGTACTCGGTGCGCGACGAGGCCTATTACGCCGAGGATGAGACCACGGTCGGCGAGGACAATGTCCGCCGCGGCCCGCAGGGCACGCCGGTCGAGTGGGTCGAGGAGAAGAGCTATTTCTTCAAGCTCTCGGCCTACCAGGACAAGCTCCTGCATCTCTATGAGAGCCAGCCCGATTTCATCGGCCCGGATTCCCGCCGCAACGAGGTCATGAGTTTCGTGCGGGGCGGGCTGAAGGACCTCTCGATCTCGCGCACCACGTTCGACTGGGGCGTCAAGGTCCCCAACGATCCAGAGCACGTGATGTATGTCTGGGTCGACGCGCTGACCAACTACATCACCGGCGTCGGCTATCCCGACCAGAGCGACAAGCATTGGCGCTACTGGCCGGCCGACGTGCACATCATCGGCAAGGACATCATCCGCTTCCACGCGGTGTACTGGCCGGCCTTCCTGATGTCGGCCGGCATTCCTCTGCAGAAGCGCGTCTATGCCCACGGCTTCCTGTTCAACAGGGGCGAGAAGATGTCGAAGTCGGTCGGCAACGTGGTCGATCCGTTCAATCTCGCCAATCAGTACGGCGTCGACCAGGTGCGCTATTTCTTCCTGCGCGAGGTGCCGTTCGGCCAGGACGGTAACTACAACCACGAGGCCATCGTCGCGCGCATCAATGCCGACCTCGCCAATGATTTCGGCAATCTGGCGCAGCGTTCGCTGTCGATGATCGCCAAGCAGCTCGGCGGCGTGCTGCCGGAGCCGGGCGAGTTCAGCGACAACGACAAGGCGATCCTGTCGCAGGCCGACGCCATGCTGGAGACGTCGCGGACCGCGATGGCCACGCAGCAGATCCATCAATGGCTCAACACGGTGTGGGCCGTGGTCGCCGAGGCCAACCGCTACTTTGCCGGCGAGGCGCCGTGGGCGCTGGCCAAGACCGATCCGGCGCGCCAGAAGACGGTGCTCTACGTCACCGCCGAAGTCGTGCGCCAGATCGCGATCATGGCGCAGGCCGTGATGCCCGAGTCCTGCGGCAAGATGCTCGACAGCCTCGGGATAGCAGCAGAGGCTCGCAACTTCACGGCGATCGCGGAGCGGATCAAGCCGGGCACGGCGCTGCCGGCACCGGTCGGCGTGTTTCCGCGCTACGTGGAACCGAAGACCGAATGAGCGGTTCGAAATTCATGCTGGTCGACAGTCACTGCCACCTCGATTTCCCTGATTTCGCCGACGATCTCGACGGGATCGTCGGACGCGCCGAGGCGGCCGGCATCGGCCGCATGGTGACGATCTCGACCCGAGTGAAGCGGCTCGGCGGCCTGCTTGCGATCACGGAGCGCTTTCCGGACGTCTACTGTTCGGTCGGCACCCATCCGCATCATGCCGATGAAGAGGACGGCATTCCGGCAACCGAGCTGATCGAGCTGACCAAACACCCGAAGGTCGTGGCGCTCGGTGAGGCGGGGCTGGATTACTTCTATGAGCACGGCTCGCGCGAGGCGCAGGAGCGCGGCTTCCGCGCGCACATCGCCGCGGCCCGCGAAACCGGCCTGCCGCTCGTGATCCACACACGTGAGGCCGACGAGGATTGCGGCCGCATCCTCGAGGATGAGGTCGCGAAGGGGCCGTTCAAGGCGGTCCTGCACTGCTACACCGGCGGCCGCGAGCTCGCGATGAAGGCGATCGCGCTTGGGCTGTCGATCTCGTTCACGGGCATCCTGACCTTCAAGAAGTCGGACGCACTGCGCGCGCTGGCGGCCGAATTGCCGGCCGACCGCATCATGGTCGAGACCGATGCGCCGTATCTCGCGCCCGGCAAATATCGCGGCAAGCGCAACGAGCCATCTTATGTTGTCGAGGTCGCCAAGGTGCTCGCCGAAACCCGCGGCGTCTCGCTGGAGGAGATCTCGCAGCAGACCACCGAGAACTTCTTCCGACTGTTCTCCAAGGTGCCGGCACCGAAGGTTGCTGCATGACACTGACACTGACCATCCTGGGCTGCGGTTCTTCCGCCGGCGTGCCGCGCCCGGCGCTCGGTTGGGGCGCCTGCGATCCCAACAATCCCAAGAACCGCCGCCGCCGCTGCTCGATCATGGCCGAGCGCACCATGGAGCACGGCACCACGCGGGTCGTGATCGATACCGCGCCCGATCTGCGCGAGCAGTTGATCGACGCCGACGTCGAGCATATCGACGCGGTGTTCCTGACCCATGAGCATGCCGACCAGACCCATGGCATCGACGATCTGCGTTCGGTCGTGCTGCACCAGCGGCGCCGCATCCCGGTCTACTTCAACCAGTCGACCGCCAAGGACATCATGGCGCGGTTCTCCTATTGCTTCATCTCGCCGGAGGGCAGCGACTATCCGCCGATCCTGACCCGGCATTCGATCGAGGCCGGTGAGAGCCATACGGTCACGGGGAAGGGTGGTCCGCTGAAGCTCGAGGCCTTCCTGGTGCAGCACGGCCGGATTCCGGCGCTCGGCTACCGCATCGGCGATGCTGCCTACACGCCCGATCTGCACGACATTCCCGAGGAGAGCTGGCCGGCCCTGCAAGGCCTCGATCTCTGGATCGTCGACGGCCTGCGCTATGCGCCGCATCCCAGCCATTTCAGCGTTGCGGACGCGCTGTCGTGGATCGAGCGCTTCAAGCCGAAGCGCGCCGTCATCACCAACATGCATTCCGACCTCGACTACGAGGTGCTACGGCAGAGCCTGCCGGCCGGCGTGATCCCGGCCTATGACGGCATGCGGCTGACGCTCGATCGGGCGGGCTGAAAACTCAAATAGCGCTGAGCCAGCTGAACCCGCGTGTCGATCAGACGCGCGCGGTTCCACCCGTCGCGGTGAGCGCCCGATACCCGCCGTCGGGCATTGAACTTTTGCGTGCCTTCGATATCGTTATGATCATAACAATATCGGGAGGCTCCAATGGTTGCGCGCGATTACACGGACCGCACGCGATACGACGCGCTGATGGATGTCGTGAAAAACCGGCTGACCACACGCGCCTTCGATTCCAGTTACGTGATGCCATCAGAGCATTACGACATGATCCTGGAGGCCGCCCGGCACGCGCCGTCGGGAGCCAATGCCCAGCCCTGGCACTTCATCGTGGTCACCGACCAGGACCTCAAGAACAGGATCACGGAGTATTTCCGCGAGGAGCAGGTCGCGCGCGCCCGGCTCAAGATGAAGTTTCCGACGCCGGACTATCGTGGCCTCGCGTCTGCTCCCGGCTTCATCGTCGTCGCCAGCGACTTCCGCTGGGTCAAGGCGTTTCCGGTGCTGAACGACGGCTCCGCGCTCGACACGATGTACAAGCAGAATGCCGAGCGCATTCTGCTGCAGAGCGTGGCGGCGGCGACGATGTCGGCGCATCTCGCGGCCGCCGCCCTCGGCTATAATGTCTGGTGGGTGACGGCGATCGGGCAGGAGAAGGCGCAGCAGGCGATGAAGCCGCTGCTCGGCATTCCCGATGAATTATCCGTGCTCGACATCATGTGCTTCGGGCCGCCGGCCAAGCCGCCCTACAAGCGCTGGAAGAAGAGCCTCGCAGACATCCGCAACTGGAACAGGTTCGATGATCAGCATCTCATGACCGAAGCCGACATCGACGAATGGGTTTCGACCACGCGCCACAAGGTGATGTACCGGGATGCCGAGAACGTCGACTAAGGCAGAGGCGGCGCCAGCCAGGCGGCTCGCGACGGACTACAGGCTGGAGGACCAGGTCGGCTTCCTGCTGCGCAAGGCCTATCAGCGCGCGTCGTCCAACCTGGTGGAGCGGATCGGCGCCTTCGATCTGACGGCGCCGCAATATGCGACGCTGGCCCGGCTCTATGAGCGCGGGGCGCTGTCGCAGAACCTGCTGGGACGCCTGGTCGCGATGGAGCCCGCCAATATCCGCGACGTCGTGCTGCGGCTGAAGAAGCGTCGGCTGGTTGCGACCCGGCGCGATCCGACCGACAAGCGGCTGATCCTGATCGACCTGACCACGGCCGGCACAGCGCTGGTCCAGCAATTGATCCCGATCGAGATCGCATGCACCGCGACGACGCTGGCGCCGCTCAAGTCCGATCAGAAGAAGCTCCTGTACGACCTGCTCGGTCGCCTCGCGGAGGACTGAGCGTCGCGCAGCTCAGGCCGAAATCGCCTTGGCCGATCCGACCTCGTTGCGCAGCAGGAATTTCTGGATCTTGCCCGTGGAAGTCTTCGGGATCGCCCCGAACACGACAGACTTCGGCGTCTTGAAGCCCGACATATGTTCGCGGCAATAGGCGATGATCTCTGCCTCGGTCGCGTTGGCGCCGTCCTTCAGCTCGATGAAGGCGCAGGGCACTTCGCCCCATTTCGGATCGGGCTTGGCGACGACAGCCGCGAACAGCACGGCCGGGTGCTTGTAGAGGATGTCCTCGACCTCGACCGAGGAGACGTTCTCGCCGCCGGAGATGATGATGTCCTTGGAGCGGTCCTTGATGATGACATAGCCGTGCTCGTCGAGCACGCCGAGATCGCCGGTGTGAAACCAGCCGCCGGCAAAGGCTTCCTGCGTCGCCTTCTCGTTCTTCAGATAACCCTTCATCACGATGTTGCCGCGGAACATGACCTCGCCGATGGTCTCGCCGTCGCGCGGCACCTCGCGCATGGTCTCGGGATCGAGCACCGTGACGCCCTCCTGCAGCGGATAGGAGACGCCCTGACGCCGCTTCAGCTGCGCACGCGCATCGGCCGACAGTTCGTCCCAGCCCGGCTGCTCGGCGCAGACCGAGGCGGGACCATAGACTTCCGTCAGCCCGTAGACATGGGTCAGCTTGATGCCGATGCGCTCGGCGCCTTCGAGCACCGCAACCGGCGGCGCCGCGCCCGCGATCAAGCCAATGACCGGCTTCGCTTTGCCGCCCTTCGGTGCGTCGGGCGCGTTGATCAGCGTGTTGTAGACGATCGGCGCGCCGCACATGTGGGTGACGCCGTGCTGCGGGATCAGCTCGAAGATCTTGGCCGGATCGACTTTGCGCAGGCAGACATTGACGCCGGCGGTCGCCGCGATGGTCCAGGGGAAGCACCAGCCGTTGCAGTGGAACATCGGCAGCGTCCAGAGATAAACCGGATGCTGGCCGAGATTGCCGGCGAGGATGTTGCTGACCGCATTGAGATAGGCGCCGCGATGATGCGTCACCACGCCCTTCGGGTTGCCCGTCGTGCCCGACGTATAGCTCAGTGCGATTGCATCCCATTCGTCGGCAGGCGGCCGCTCCACGAAAGACGCGTCACCTTGCGCGACCGCCGCCTCGTATTCGATCTCGCCGATCCGCTTGCCGCCACTAAACGCGGCATCATCGACGTCGATCACGAACGGCTTTGCGCCCTTCATCTGGCTCAGCGCTTCCGCGATGACGTGGCAAAATTCGGGGTCGACGAGAATGATCTTGGCGCCTCCATGGTCGAGCTGAAACGCGATCGACGCCGCGTCGAGGCGGATGTTGAGCGCGTTCAGTACCGCGCCGGTCATCGGCACCGCGAAATGCAGCTCGTTCATCGCCGGGATGTTCGGCAGCATCGCCGCGACCGTGTCGCCATGGCCGATGCCGCGGCCTGCGAGATAGGACGCGAAGCGCTTGCAGCGCTCGTAGGTCTGTTTCCAGGTGAAGCTGCGGCCCTCATAGACCGCGCTGATGTGGTCGGGATATACGGCCGCCGAGCGCGCCAGGAAGCTCAGGGGCGTCAGCGGCACGTAGTTGGCCGGCGTCTTGTCCAGCCCGATCGAGTACTGGTTTTGAGCTGCACTCATGGCTCTATCCGATCCGCAAGGTGCTTTAAAGGAAACCGATCGATATCCAGGGGAACATGGCGACGATGATCAGGCCGATCAACAGCGCCAGCATGTAGCCCCAGATCGGCCGGATACCCTCGGCCGGATCGACGCGCCCAATGGCGCAGGCGGCATAATAGCCGACGCCGAACGGCGGCGCGAACAGCCCGATGCCCATCGCCAGGATGATGATCATGGCATAGTGCACCTCATGGACGCCGACCTGGTGCGCAATCGGAAACAGCAGCGGCCCGAACAGCACGATCGCCGGGATGCCCTCGAGCACGCTGCCGAGGATCACGAAGGCCAGGATCGAGACCGCGATGAAGGTCGCCGAGCCACCGGGCAGCCCGGTCATCGACGCCGCCAGCGCCCGCGAGAAGCCGGACTGGGTCAGGCCCCAGGCCATGCCGGTCGCGGTCCCGATGATGAACAGGATAGCGCCCGACAGGCACGCCGTCTCGATCAGCATCGGCAACAGCCGCCGCCAGCTGAACTTGCGGTAGATCAGGAGGCCGATGACGAAGGCGTAGACGATGCCGATGGTCGAGACCTCGGTGGCCGTGGCGATGCCTTCGACCACGGCGTAGCGGATTACGAAGGGCAGGGCCAATGCGGGCAGGGCGAACACGAACGCCTTGCCGATCTCGCTGCCGGTGGCGCGCTGCACGTGGCTGCGGTCCTCGCCGCGGTAGCGCCACCACACCAGCCCCGACAACGTGATCGCCAGCACGACGCCCGGCAGCAGGCCGCCGGTGAACAGCGCCGAGATCGAGACGCCGGTGACCGAACCGATGGTGATCAGCACCAGGCTCGGCGGAATGGTTTCGGTCTGGGCGCCGGTGGCGGCGAGCAGGGCGACCAGATCGCCCGGCTTGGCGCCGCGCTGCTTCATTTCCGGGAACAGCACCGGTGCGACCGCCGCCATGTCGGCGGCCTTCGATCCGGAGATGCCTGACACCAGGTACATGGCGCCGACCAGCACGTAATGCAGGCCGCCACGGACATGCCCGAGCAGGCTCGCCAGGAATGCGACCATCGCCCGCGCCATGCCGGTCATCTCGATCAGCAGGCCAAGGAAGACGAACAGCGGCACCGACAGCAGGATCAGGTGGCTCATGCCCTCGTCCATCCGCCCGACCAGCACCATCAG
Organism: Bradyrhizobium viridifuturi; assembly: GCF_001238275.1. GTDB lineage: Bacteria > Pseudomonadota > Alphaproteobacteria > Rhizobiales > Xanthobacteraceae > Bradyrhizobium > Bradyrhizobium viridifuturi. Next base: position 252,597 of record NZ_LGTB01000004.1, on the reverse strand, counting down.
CGGCGTCCGCGTCGTCAGCGCCAGATAGCCGAAGATCGCCATGCCGAAGGCAAAGCCGATCGGCACCCCCGCGAACACGCAGAAGCCGACCACGCCGACGAAGAAGATGATCAGATTGAGGTTGCCGAGCGGCCGCAGCAGCGGCTGCGCCAGCCAGAACACGGCGATCAACGCGACCACGGTCAGCGCCGCCAGCAGGAAGGTCTTGATGTTGCCGACCCGCGCCAGCCGCAGCAGCGCGAACAGCGCCATCAGGCAGGTGCCGACCGGCAGCGCCGCCGCGCGCCAGGTGTTGGAGATCTGCAGCGCCGGCGTGGTGATGAAGCTTTCCTCGTAGGCGTATTCGTAGGCCGGCCGCAGGATCAGGATCAGGAACGCCAGCGCGGCGCAGGTCGCGACCACGTCGAGATAGGCCCACAGCCGCGGCCCGGCGCTCGCGACCAGCGCCGTCATCCGCATGTGCTCGCCGCGGCGGAACGCCACCGCCGATCCAAGCATCGCGAGCCACAGGAACAGGATCGACGCCAGCTCGTCGGACCAGATCAGCGGCGCATGCAGCACGTAACGCGACACCACGCCGGCGAACAGGATCACGACCTCGGCGACGACGAGGATCGCCGCCGGGATCTCCACCAGCCATCCGAGCGCCGCCTCGATGGAACCGAGAACAGAGCGGCGGCGAGGGGGCTGTGACGCCGCCTCGCCGGCCACGGCCGGCGTCATCTCGACATGAGCCATAGCAAATCTCCCGCTGGCAAGCCTCCCGCTTGATCGATCAGGACAGTTTGCCGACGGACTTCTCGAGCAGATCCCAGGCCTTCTCGCCGTACTTGCCCTTCCACTCGGCGTAGAAGCCGGCGGCGCGCAGCTTGTCGCGGAACGGCCCGACTTCCGGCTGGTTGAACACCAGGCCCTTGCCGGCCAGTTCCTGCTTCACGGTGGCGTTGAGCTTCTCGGTGTCCTCGCGCTCCTTGACGGCGGCCGCGTTGACGTTCTTGGCGACGATGGTCTTGATATCATCAGGCAGAGCCGCCCAGGCCCGGCGGTTCATCAGGAACCAGAAGCCGTCCCACATGTGGTTGGTCATCGAGCAGTATTTCTGCACCTCGTAGAGCTTCGCAGCCGAGATCAGCGCCAGCGGGTTTTCCTGGCCCTCGACGATCTTGGTCTGCAGCGCCGAATAGACCTCGCTGAAATTGATCGAGGCGGGCGACGCATCGAACGCCTTGAACATCGAGGTCCACAGCGGCGACACCGGCACGCGGATCTTGAAGCCCTTGAGATCGTCAGGACCGTTGATCGGCTTGGTCGACGAGGTGGTCTGGCGGAAGCCGTTGTCCCAGATCTTGTCCATGACCTCGAGGCCGGCCTTGTTGATCTCGCCGCGCACATAGGCGCCGAGCTCGCCGTCCATGGCCTTCCAGACCGTGGGATAGTCAGGGAATGCGAAGCCGATACCGTTGATCGAGGCCGCCGGCACCAAGGTCGCCAGGATCAGGCCTGACAGCGTGAAGAACTCGACGCCGCCGGAACGCACCTGGCTCAGCATGTCGGTATCGGAACCGAGCTGGCTGTTCGGGAACACCTGCAGGTCAAACCGGCCGTTGGTCTCGGTCTTGATCGCCGCGGCCATCTCCCGGGCGCGCGCCACGAACGGGTGCGACTCCGGCAGGTTGTTGGCGAACTTGTAGGAGAACTCGGCCGACTGGGCGCGCGCCACATACGGCGCGCCAATTCCGCCCAGGACGGCGGAAGCGGCGGAGACCTTCAGTAGCGTGCGTCGTGAAAAGCTCATTGGTGTTGCTCCCTCGAGAGGCTTGTTGTTGTTCTGAGATGCCATCCTATACGGACCTGATGCCGCGGGGTCACCAGCGATCTCTGCACAGCTGGGGCTTATTGCAGCGTCCGTACGCCTCGGCAATATCGGCTTTCTGACGAGACGCGTGCGCGTTGATCGCGGTGCGATCCGACAGGTCTGGACCGACGCCATGCTGCGGTCGGGTGCGAAGATTTCCCACTAAATATCTGATCTAATTGTAGATATAAATATTCCATAATATACCTTATGCGAATTACGGATACAGGTATCCGGGGCGCTTGACGCTGTGTTGCGCTTTTGTCGAACGGCCTCCTTGCTAGGAAGCCCTGCCGACGGTATCGGCCATTCTTGCGCCGCGTGCCCCGAGTGGCTTGCGGCGCCCCGCTGTGGAATCGATTGCTGTCTGATGCTCGATCTCCGAATTCAATTCGGCCCCGCACAGCACGATGATCGCGGACATCCACATCCAGGTCATCAAGCCAATGGCGGCGCCCAGCGAGCCGTAGGTCGCACTGTAATTGCCGAAGTTCGCAAGGTACCAGGACAGCAGCGACGAACCGATCAGCCACAGCACAGCTGCCGCGACGGCGCCGACGCTCAGCCATTGCCAGCGCGGCTCGGTTCGGCTTGGGCCATAGCGGTAGAGCACCGCAAGCGCGACCAGCAGCAGGAGCAACAGGATGGGCCACCGACCGAACCGGACAATGAGTTCGGCACCAATCCCGAGGCCAAGCTGCTGCAGCAGAAGCGGAACGAGGACCACTGCCCCGACCATCAGCATGATCGAGATGAGGGCTGCGATCGTGAACGAGAGCGACATCAGATTGAGCTTGATGAAGCCGCGCTTTTCCTCCTCGTACACGACATTGAGCGCGTCGAAGACCGCCTTCATGCCGGCATTGGCGCTCCAGATTGCGATCAGCAGGCCGATCCCAAAGGTCAGTCCGAGCGTGGAGCTACCCTTCGCGAGCACCCGGGCGACCTGGTCCTGGACGACGGCGAACGAGCCTTCCGGCAGCATCAGCGCGAGACTCTGCAGATTGGACGAGATCGTCGACGGATCCGCGAACAGCCCGTAGCTCGAGACCAGCGCGGTGATGGCCGGAAAGATCGCCAGCAGACCATAGAACACGACGCCGGCGGCGGTCGCCAGCAGCCGGTCCTCGTCGATCTGCTGATACGTGCGCAGCAGAACGTCCTTCCAGCCGGCGGCCGGAATCTGCAGCGGCGTCTCAGCCAGCCGTCCGCGATCCTGCGTTTCTGCGAGTGCGGGAGCGGCGCCCTGCTCCCGTTCGACCGACGGCTCGGATCGGCATACGTGTCGATAGATCGCCAGCGTCGCCAGTGCCGTTGCGCCGGCAAGCATCAGGTCGTCGGACCAACTGGAGCGCGGAGCCATCGCTACTCCTGGATCGCGTCCGGCCGACGCCTGAACCGCGTTGCGGCAAACCAGCCGACCAACAGCAGAGCAGCTCCGGCGGCCAGCGCCTGAGTGGTGGTATCGGCGCTCGTCCCTGCCGCCGACCGGGAGGTCGCGATCAGGCGTGCCGCGACGGGCACTGCAATGGCTCGCTTGAGCACCGCGGCCTGCCGGCTCGGGCGCGGCGCGGCCGGCGCGGGACGCGCGAGCAGCACGCGGCCCGCGACCAGCCCCACCAGCCCAAGGAACAGAAACGCGCCGCCGACTACGGCGTATGCGATCCAGATGCCGTAACGCACTTCGAGCGCGTGGAAGCCGGCCGCAACGCCTATCCCGATCGCAACCAGAAGCGACACTGCGCCCACCAGCATGAAGGCGCATGCCAGCGCGTAGCCGGTCATCACCTGCCCGATCCATTGCCGCAGGTCTGCAAGATAGGAGCGGAAGATCAGGCTCAGCGAAGACGAACGGGTATGGGCGCTCATGGGACTTTCCGTGGCGATATCCATTGCGGATCGGCATCCGACAACCCGGCAGGATCACCGACGTTCCCTACCCGGCCGCGCGTGACGGCTCGGGCCGTGTGGCGCTTGCGTCAGCAAGCATCGTGCTGACGAGGTCCATGAGCCGCTGCTTCACCGCGTCGGCGTCGGCTGGCTTGGCTTTGGCGCTGACGGTCAGCTCGACGATGGGATGTACGGCATCGGAGATGTCGACTACCTTGGAGACATGCACTTCGGGCGCGGGCCGCGGCTCGATCCGGGAATCCTGGCGCAGCTGCGTCAGAATCTGTTCGCCGATGCGCTCGATCGGTCGCCCCGCGCGGACAGGGAACGATACCTTCACCTCACCGGTGCCGGGATAGGTGCTGTGATTGATGATGGCGCTGCCCCACACCGAACCGTTAGGCAGCAGGATCTGGGTGTTGTCGCCCGTAATCAGCTCCGTCATGAACAGCGACAGAGCCTGTACTTTGCCGGCCTTTCCGGCGACCTCGACCTCATCGCCGATCCGGAACGGCCTGAACAACAGCAGCATCACGCCGGCGGCGAGGTTCGACAGCGTCCCCTGCAAGGCCAGCCCGATGGCCAGAGACGTCGCGCCGAGCACCGCAACAAGGCTTGCCGTCTGAATGCCGAACAGCTGCAGCACGGCGATACCGACCACCGCGAGCACTGCATAGCGGGCAAGGCTCGACAGGAACACCGTGACCAGAGCGTCGACCCGATGCGTTGCCGTAAGCACACGCGATACGAAGCGCTGCGCGATCCCCGAGGCATACCATCCGAGAACCAGAAGCAGGATCGCAAAGACGGCATTGAGACCGTAAAGGACCAGTGTCGCCTTCAGTGTTTCGAGATTGAGCACCATCTGCCCTCCATTTGGCGAAGCCGACCGGCGCGGCCGCCGCAAGCAAGCCAAACGCACCGGAGAAAATCGCGTTCCCGGTGGCTTGGCCGGCGGGCCGAATGCCTAGCCGGCTGGGCCGAAGCCGGCACGCGGCGGGAGGGAGCTAGGAAAAGGTTGCGCCACCATGAGTGTCACGCGCTCGTTGGTCTCCAACGCGATCTTCTGCGCGAGCATCACGTCGCCTGGCACCAGCGCGCCGACGGGCCGGAAGCACCACCCCAGCACAACGCGATCCCGACCGTCCATCTCGTAAACGTTGGTCGATGTCCCGTAGCAAATCCGGTAGCGCTTGCCGGAGTCGGAGCCGACGACGTCGAAACGCCTGTATTTCTCGAATTGCGACCGCTGCTCCGGAGAGAGCCACGCGGACAACAACGCGATCCCGCGTGCCTCGATCTTCTCATAGGCATTCCAGCGATCGCGGATCGCACCCAAGGTCGCGTACGACGTGCCGGCGGCGCGCCGAAGCGTCGACAGTAAGGACACGTCACGCAGACGGCCCATCATGAGATCAGCCGCCGACCAGCCTGGGATAGAACAGGGTCTCGTCCGCGGTCGGATCCAGCGTGCGGATCAGCGCCGCTTCGCCGGACGATCTTCGCACGGCCGCGGTGTAACCGTCCGCCGTCAGCTCATTGAAGCGCGCGTTTGCCCAAGCCAGTTGTTCGCTGTCGTTCGGATCGAAATGCTGCCTCGTATCGCCGGTGTGGTCCATGACTAAGAGCACTGCCATCATTGTCTCCCGTGAAGCACATTCATCACTACATCACGCCACCGGCACGACCGTCCTCGGCGTGCCACCCATCCACTCCGGCAGCCTCGCGCCATCGCGATGCCGGCCGCCCGCGCAGGCGGCGGCCCAAGAGGCGACCGCGCCGAACAGCAGAGCTGCCGCAATCGAGAACGCCAGGATCACCGCGCTTCGCCGCGACCGCGCGATTGCAGTCCGGGCATCGCCGATCACGGTGTCGACGCGCTTTTCGGCTTCCGTGGCGGCAAGCCCCGTCGACGCTGCAACTTGCTGAATCAGATAGCTGCGGTCCTCATTGCTGACGCCGCTGTGGCCGGAACTGGTCAACAGGATGCGCCCTGCTTCCGCGCGCTCATAGCCGATATCGATATTGGCCGGATGCCGGAGCGACCGGTACAGGTGGTCAAGCTCGGCGCTTAGGAGCGGCTCCGCGGCTGTCGCGGACGAACGGTTCTGCACGACAGGTCGCGCAGCCGGCAGGGCGACCAGCGCAACCAATGCTGCGCTCGCGATGACGGCAAGCGCCCAAGCCGTCAGACCATGAAGTCCGTCGCGGCTTTCGATCACGTCCGACGGCGTCGCACCGATCACACGCTGTGCGCGGCCGGCGATGTAGCCTCCGACGCCGAAGCTCACCATCGCCTGCAGGATCAAATACAGCCCGGACAGCAAGGCGAGCGCGGCCGATGCATCGCGCCATGACGGCGAGCTTGAACTCACGCCTAGCCCGACTGCTGCACCAAAGCCGATCAGGATGACGGATAACGCCGACGCAGCCAACGCGCCGGCAAACACCGGGCTCCATTGCAGCCAAAGGCCGGTCGAATGGTCGGCCGACACGGCAAGCCCATGTTCGTTGTCCATGACGCGCCTACCGCAATCCGAAGAACGACAATATCGCGAGAATGACGACGATCAGTCCCACCAGATAGATCAGTTGGTTCATGCGAGCTCCTCCGCTCAATTCGTCCTGACAATCTGGCCGGCAAGTCAAAGTTCCTAGCCGGATGCTTAGGCACCTTGCGGAAATCTGAATCGGCGGGGCCGCGCCGCCGCGCTGTGGGGCCAGAACAAGGTGTCCGTCTTGCTTCGACCGGCGATGAAGCTCGGTCAAAACAGCAAAGCCCCGCCGCGCCGAAGCCCACCACGAGCGCCCGCATAGGAACCTTCTGCGGATCAGCACATTATCCCGGCACTTGCTGACCTATCAGCCCCCAAGGCGGTCAGCATCAAACCCCGCCCCGCGAAGGCGGGGTTTTATTTTGAACTTTCTCATCACAGCGGCGACGTATGTGTGGCTGGGGGATTTCAGGGCCCAGTGATCAGGCCAGCGTCGCGAGGCGAGCATATTCCGTCTCGGCGACGCTGTTCCTTTTTTGCGGCGGTACAGCTGGCGCGTCAAGCCCTGAATCCCCAGCACGTCAGCTGGGAGAGACCCCGCCTTTGCGGGGTTTTCTTTTGAGCCCGCGGACCACGAGACCGACACGACAACACTTGACGCAGAGGCGCGTCGGTTTGCCTGATAGTCTGCCCCCCCGACTCAAGGACGCCTTGGCGAGGCTTTGGAGACCGATGGCCCGACGAACCGGCAGCGCCGATCTGCCCCTCCATGGTGGACGCGTGCCGCCATGGCTGGCGGAGCGCATGGCGACGCTGGGCGCGATCATCACGCAGGCCGTGGTCCATCACTACGGCCGCGACGCGTTCCTGCAGCGGCTCTCGCATCCGTTCTGGTTTCAGTCGTTCGGCGCCGTGATGGGCATGGACTGGCATTCGTCCGGGATCACCACGAGCGTGATCGGCGCGCTCAAGCGCGGGCTCGCGCCGTTTCAGGACGAACTCGGCATCTATGTCTGCGGCGGCCGCGGCAGGCATTCGCGGCGGACGCCGGACGAGCTGACAGCGCTGGGCGAGCGGACCGGCTTTGATGGCGTTGCCCTCACCCGCGCCAGCCGTCTGGTCGCCAAGGTCGACAGCGCCGCAGTCCAGGACGGCTTCGAGCTTTACCTGCATGGCTTCTTCGTCACCGCGGACGGCAAATGGACCGTGGTCCAGCAGGGCATGAGCGACAGCAAGCGGCAGGCGCGGCGTTATCACTGGCATTCCGAGGGCCTGCGCAGCTTTGTCGACGAGCCGCACAGCGCGATCGATGGCCCATCGCAGGGCGAGATCGTCAATCTGACCGACCACCGCGCCGACGCCTCGCGCCAGGCCCAGCTCGATCTGCTCGCCGGGCTCGGTCCCGACGGCATCGCGCATGAATATGCCGAGCTGACCGAGAAGATCGAGGCGCAGGGCGATCTGCTGCACCTGATCATGCCTGCGCATCACGATGTGCGCTCGAGCGACGTGTTCATCCGACGCCTGCACGGCACCCTCGCCGCCGCCGCAGAGCGCGGGCCGCTGGACTTCCCGGAATTGCTGCTCACGCCCGGCGTCGCGCCCGCACCGTCGAGTCGCTGGCGATGGTCGCCGAAGTCGTCCACGGCACGCCATATCGCTTCCGTGATCCGGCGCGTTTCTCGCTCGCGCATGGCGGCAAGGACCGTCATCCGTTTCCGGTGCCGATCAAGGTCTATGACGAGACCATTGGTGTGCTGAAATCGGCGGTGCAGCAGGCGAAGCTCGGCCGCGACGAGGAGATGCAGGCGCTGAAGCGGCTCGACGATCAGGCGCGCAGGCTTGAGCTGACCGCAACCGGCCCGTCCTTCGAGGCCTTCGTGGCCAACGAGCGCGCGCGGTCGCCAAGCCTCGACGGCCGATCGGTTTTCGGCTGGGAGGCCGACCTCTCCGGCAACGACATCGCCAAACGGCGGTGACGCCCGTCAACGCCCCCTGAAGCGCGGCTTGCGCCGTCCGAGGAACGCCGCGACGCCTTCCTTGTGGTCGTCGGTCAGGCTCGCCAGCGCGAACTGGTCGAGATCCATGTGGCTGGCGAGATCGTCGAGCGCATGCGCCAGCCGGTTGACCGTCAGCTTGGTCATCGCAACCGAAATCGGCGGTTGCGCGGCGACCTTGGCCGCCAGCGCCATCGCGGCCTCAAAGGATTTGCCGGGATCGGTCACCTGCTGCACCAGCCCCCATTCGTAGGCTTCCTCGGCCGAGATCCGGTCATCGGCGAGGATCACGGCCTGCTTGGTTCGCGCCGGGCCCATCAGGTGCAGCATGCGCGGCACGCTCTGCCAGCTCATGTTCATGCCGAGCGCGATCTCCGGCACGCGTAGATGCGCATCGCGCGCCACGACGCGGAAATCCAGCGCGACGGCGAGCGCCACGCCGCCGCCGACACAGAAGCCCTCGATCGCACCGATCGTGACCTGCTCCATCTCTTGCCAGGCGCGCGTCAGGCGGGGCCCGAGCTTCAGGTGACGGCGCAGCGTGCCCATGTCCATGGTCGCGCGCGAACGCCCCTCGGCGTCCTTGAGGTCGAAGCCGGCGCTGAACGCCCTGGCGCCTCCGGTCAGCACCACCACCGAGGTGTCGCCATCGTCCTCGAAACTGCGCGCCGCATCGGTCAGCTGCCGCAGCGCCTCCGGCGACAGCGCGTTGATACCGTCGCCGCGGTCGAACCGCACCACCGCGATGCGCCCCTCCGGTCCGAGGTCTTTTTCTATCGTCACACAGTCAGCCACGCATACCTCCCAGCTCGCATTGTTGTGTACGGCCTGCCTCGACATAGCACGGCGGTTTCGCCTATTCTCTGGGCATGAGCGAACATGATCATCACCACCACGATCACGACCATTCCGAACTGTCGGAGACCGAACTGCGCGTCCGCGCGCTGGAATCGATCCTGACCGAGAAGGGCTATGTCGAGGCCGCCGCGCTCGACGCCATCGTGCAGGCCTATGAGACCAAGATCGGCCCGCATAACGGTGCCCGCGTCGTCGCCAAGGCATGGACCGATCCCGCCTTCAAGAAGGCCCTGCTCGAGGATGCCAGCAAGGCGGTCGGCACCCTCGGCCATGTCAGCCGCGTCGGCGACCATCTGGTCGCGATCGAGAACACGCCCGGCCGCCACAACATGGTCGTCTGCACTTTGTGCTCCTGTTACCCCTGGGAAATGCTCGGGCTGCCGCCGGTCTGGTACAAGGCCTCGCCGTACCGTTCGCGCGCGGTCAAGGATCCGCGCGGCGTGCTCGCCGATTTCGGCGTCAGCCTGCCGAAGGAAACCGAAATCCGGGTCTGGGACTCCACGGCTGAGACGCGCTTTCTGGTGCTGCCGATGCGGCCCGCAGGCACCGAGGGCTGGAGTGAGGAGCAGCTCGCCGAGCTCGTGACGCGCGATTCCATGATCGGCACCGGATTCCCGAAGACGCCCGGAGCGCCGTCATGAACGGCGTCCACGACATGGGCGGCATGGACGGGTTCGGCAAGGTCGAGCCCGAGCTGAATGAGCCGATGTTCCATGAGGAATGGGAATCGCGCGTACTCGCCATGGTCCGTGCGATGGGCGCGGCGGGCGCCTTCAACATCGACGCCTCGCGCTTCTATCGCGAGACCCTGCCCCCGCAGGTCTATCTGTCGAGCTCGTATTACAAAAAATGGTTCCTTGGCCTGGAAGCCCTGCTGCTCGACAAGGGCTATATCTCCAAAGACGACGTCGCATCCGGACATTCCGTCGCGCTGCCGAAATCGCTCAAGCACGGCAAATTCTCCATGGCCGATGTCGAGCGCATCATGGTGCGCGGCAAGTTCGGCCGCACGGCACCTGCGGCTGCGAAATTCAAGGCCGGCGATCGGGTGCGGGCGAAGAACATCCATCCCGCTACGCACACGCGGCTGCCGCGCTACGTGCGCGGTCATGTCGGCGTGGTCGAGCGCGATCACGGCTGTCACGTCTTTCCCGATACGGCTGCCAACGATGCCGGCGAGCATCCGCAATGGCTGTACACCGTCGTGTTCGACGGACGTGAGCTGTGGGGACCGGACTCCGATCCGACCATCAAGGTCTCGATCGACGCGTTCGAGCCTTATCTGGAGGCCATCTGATGGATGCCGGCGCCGCCGCGCGCGCGACCAGCGCCGTGTCCAGCATTCCCCGCGATCAGGACGGCCCGGTGTTCCGCGCGCCCTGGGAAGCACAGGCGTTCGCGATGGCGTTGACGCTGCATGACCGCGGTGTCTTCACCTGGCCCGAATGGGCGGCGGCCCTCGCCGACCAGATCAAGCGCGCACAGGCCGCCGGCGATCCCGACACCGGCGAAACCTACTACCAGCATTGGCTGGCGACGCTGGAACACCTCGTCGCCGCCAAGGGCGTCACGACGCATGAGACCCTGCATCGCTATCGCGACGCCTGGGATCACGCCGCCGACCGCACCCCGCACGGCCAACCGATCGTACTGACGACAGCGGATTTCGGGTAGCAGTCCCTCTTCCGTCGCGGATTGCAGAGCGCCGCATTTCACAGCTGTCGTCCCTGCGAAAGCATATGGTTATCGGCCACGTCCCGCAGCTTGGCTATTACAGGGTGGCATGGTCAGTTGCGCGATTTCGGAATAATGGAAAAATACGGCTGATTTGCCCGACTTGTCAAGGGGGCCGTGTCGAACGTCGACCGCCGACGGCTCCTTTGCATGGGGTTGTTTTCGATATTTTTGCAGAGCGCCCCTGCGATCGCTGCTGGGACCTGTACCGTCGGGTAAATCAGTGACTGGCGCCACCGCCCTGCGCGACGTACTCCCGCCAGCCCTTGGCGCGCAGGCTGCAGGCCGGGCATTCGCCGCAGCCATAGCCCCAATCATGCTGCGCGCCGCGTTCGCCGAGATAGCAGGTGTGCGAATGCTCGCGGATCAGATCGACCAGCCCTGCTCCGCCGAGTTCGTGCGCGAGCCGCCAGGTCGCGGCCTTGTCGAGCCACATCAGCGGCGTGTGCAGCTCGAAATTCTTGGCCATGCCGAGATTGAGCGCGGACTGCAGCGCCTTGATGGTCTCGTCGCGGCAATCCGGATAGCCGGAATAGTCGGTCTCGCACATGCCGCCGATGATGTGGCGGATGCCGCGCCGGTAGGCCAACGCCGCGGCGAAGGTGAGGAACACGAGATTACGGCCGGGCACGAAGGTGTTGGGCAGACCGTCCGCGCCCATCTCGATGGCGACGTCGCGGGTCAGCGCGGTGTCGGAGATGTCCGACAGTGTCGGGATCGCGAGCGTGTGGCTGTCGCCGAGCTTCGCCGCCCAATCAGGGCGCATCTGCTTGATCCCGGCAAGCAGCCGGTCGCGGCAGTCGAGTTCGACGGCATGGCGCTGGCCGTAGGAGAAGCCGAGCATCTCGACGCGCGCAAACCGCGACAGGGCCCAGGCCAGGCAGGTGGTGGAATCCTGGCCGCCGGAAAACAGCACCAGCGCCGTGTCGGAAGTGTTCTGATCGGTCATGGAACGGGCTTTACCACTCCTTCGCCCTATGGCCAATCGGTGGACAGCGCCGCGATTCCGGCGCGTTTTGCTGGGATCGACGGAGCCGATTTGGCATAACGGCTCGACCTCTCATCCAGCGGTGCTCCATGACCCCTTCCCGCGATATTTCCCGCCTGATCGAGATCATGGCCGCGCTGCGGACACCGGTGACCGGGTGTCCATGGGATCTCATCCAGAACTTCGAGACCATCGCACCCTACACGATCGAGGAGGCCTATGAGGTCGCGGATGCGATCACGCGCGGCGATCTCGACGATCTGCGCGAGGAGCTCGGCGACCTCCTGCTCCAGGTGATCTATCACGCGAGGATGGCCGAGGAGCAGAACGCATTTGCCTTCGGCGACGTGGTCGAGGCGATCACCAGGAAGATGATCCGCCGCCATCCGCATGTCTTTGCCGACAAGGACGGCAACATCCAGCCGGCCGGCGTCAAGAGCGCCTGGGAGCGCATCAAGGCCGAGGAGAAGGCCGAGCGCGCGGCGCGGCGGCCGGCGGAGGACACCGCGCACCAGTCCTTGCTCGCCAGCGTGAAGGCGGGCCTGCCTGCCCTGACCCGCGCGATGGAGTTGCAGCGCAAGGCGTCCACGGTCGGCTTCGACTGGAACGACCCGCGCGCGGTGCTCGCCAAGATCCGCGAGGAGGCCGACGAGATCGAGGCCGCGCTCGACCGCAACGACAAGCAGGAGATCGCCGAGGAGACCGGCGACCTGATGTTCGCGCTGGTCAATCTCGCCCGCCATGTCGACGCCGATCCGGAAGCCGCGTTGCGCGCGACCAACGCCAAGTTCGAGCGGCGGTTCGCCTATATCGAGAAGGCGCTGGCGGCGAAGGGCCGCTCGCTCGATGGCGCGACGCTCGAGGAGATGGATGCGCTGTGGAACGAGGCGAAATCCGCCGTCGTCCCGGCGAAGGCCGGGACCCATACCACGTGATCTATCGGTTGGTTGACGGTATCAGTCCCGCGAGTGACCGACGGACGCAGTCCGCAATTCGGAACTGCGATCCAGCACGATAACAAAGGCCGGTGGTTAGGGGTCCCGGCCTTCACCGGGACGACAGTGAGTTTGTGGACACGGTCGACTTAAATCGCGCCGCCTCCTCCTACAACAACGTCCCGCGCAAGATGACCGCGGCAACGCCGAAATAGATCACGAGACCCGTCACGTCGACCAGCGTCGCGACGAACGGCGCCGACGCGCTGGCCGGGTCGAAGCCGATGCGCTTGAGGATGAACGGCAGCATCGAGCCGCACAGCGAGCCGAAGGTGACGATGCCGATCAGCGCGGCGCCGACGGTCGCGGCGACCAGCACCCAATGCGGGCCGTAGTCGAACAGACCCATCGTCTGCCAGAGCGTGATCCGGACAACGCCGATCAGGCCGAGGATGGAGCCGAGCACGATGCCGGTCGGCAGCTCGCGCACCGCGACGCGCCACCAGTCGCGCAGCCGCACCTCATGCAGCGCCAGCGAGCGGATCAACAGCGAGGTCGCCTGCGAGCCGGAGTTACCGCCGGAGCTCATGATCAGCGGGATGAACAGCGTCAGCACGATCGCCTTCTCAAGCTCGCTCTGGTACGACTGCATCGCGGTCGCGGTCAGCATTTCCGACAGGAACAGCGCGCACAGCCAGCCGGCGCGCTTCTTGATCATCTCGCCGAACCCGATCCGCAGGTATGGCTCGTCGATCGCTTCCATGCCGCCGAACTTCTGGGCGTCCTCGGTGGATTCCTCGACGATGGCGTCGATGACGTCGTCGACCGTGACGATGCCGAGGATGTGGCCGGGACCGTCGACGACGGCGACCGCAAGCAGGTCGTAGCGCGAGATCAGCCGCGCCGCCTCCATGCGGTCCGCCTCCGGCGCGATCATCAGCGGCTTGCGCGCCGGTGCCGCGGTCAGCACATTGGCGTGCGGATCGGCCGAGATCAGGCGGCGCAACGGCACGGCCTGGATCAGGGTCTTCTTGACCGGGTCGATCACGAAGATCGAGTAGACGGTCTCGCGGGTGCGCTCGACCATACGGATGTGATGCAGGACCTCGGCGATGGTCCAGGTCGAGGGCACGCTGACGAACTCGGTCGTCATGATGCTGCCGGCGCTGCGCTCGGGATAGGCCAATAGCCCCGAGATGACGCTGCGGGTCTCCGGGTTGAGGCCGTTCAGCAGCGTGGTGCGCAGCGGCTCGACCAGCTCCTTGAAGATGTCGGCCGCGCGGTCGTCGGAGACCCCGGACAGCAGGGAAACCGCCGTGTCCTGCGGCAGCTCGGCCAGGATCTCGCAGGTGTTGTCGAGCCCGGGCAGGTCGAGCACCTCGATCGCTTTCTCGGCCGGCAGCGAGCGCAGCAGCTTGGCCGCATCCGCCGGCTCCCGCGCGTTGAGGGCGTCGACGATCTCGGCGCCCGGGCATGGGCGAGATCACCGTTCTGGCCGGCGAGCGTGTCGTGGGTGATGGTTTCGCTGGTGTCCTGCATCGATCGGCCTCGGCTTTGCGTCCAGCAGCGCAATGAACCAAGGCGGCGGAGATTTCAAACAGAAAGTGCGGCAGCACGCCGCAGGCGTGCCGGAGTGAGGCCACGTCACGGCGCCGTCATATTTCGGCAAATTGCGAGGTGCCGCGCCGGAGGGCCGATCAGGCCCGGCCGAACAGTTTCGCCGCGTCTTCCACCGCCTGGCGCGCGGCGGTGAAATCGGGCGTTTCGTTGTCGTCGTTGAAGCCGAAATAGTCGTTTTCGCCGACCGGCTGAACGACGATGCCGTCGCGCCGGCCGAGGACGCTGAGGTTACGGTAGAAGACGCCATAACTGACATCCGGCTGAGGGATCAGCCAAGCGATCTGGCCGCGCACCGGGACAATGCTCTCGTCCCGGAACAGCGCACGGGCACCGTAGCCGGTGCAATTGACGATGACGGTCTCGCGGATATTCGAAAGATCGGACGGCGCGTGCAACTCGATCGGCACGAAGAGCCCCCCGGCGCGCTGAAACTCCGCCTCGAGTTCACGGTAGAGATCCGTGACATTGTAGGTGAGCGAGGCGCTCTTCCAGGCATATGGCGCGGGAAACGGATTCGATCCGGCGGCCAGCAGGTCCCAGCGCGGCGTGAGCGACCGGACGCGGCCGCGCAGTTCGAGGAATTTCCTCTGGCCGTCGGCCGAGGCGTGCTGACGCCGGTGCGGACGGCCGTCGGCGTCGGGAGCATCGTCGGAGAGCAGATAGCGATCCGTCCATTCGATCGGATTGCCGGCAAGGCCGAGATAGCTTTGATGGGTGGCGAAGGACGTGCGCGCCATCCGCTCCCAGCGGTCGGCGAAGTCCGGCGCGACATCGGTTTCCATCGCGATACGCGAGTCCGGCGACCAGTCCCCCGTCGCGCGTGCCGAACGCACCTGAGGGAAACGCTCCTTGGCATAGATCGTGACGGTCGCGCCCATCCGCTGCGCCGTGATCGCGGTCGTCAGACCGATCGCGCCGGCGCCGAGGACGGCGATTTTGCGCGCGCTCGATTGCAGAGCGAGCGGCACCGCCTCCTGCGCGGCGCCCCAGCACAGCGACCAGCCGCTTCCGCCGTGTCCATAGTTGTGGACGACGTATTTCGTGTCGATCCACTCCGCCTCGATCCGCGGGCCGGCGGCGCGAAAGGGACGCAGGCACACAGTGACGCGAAACATCCGGTCCGGCCGCGCAAGGACCGGTCGGAGCGCGGGGGCGTCGACGAACGCGGCGTTGTCGGCGGCCCCACGCGTTGAAATCCCTGCGACCGCGGCACTCGCCAAGCCGCCGCCGAGAAATGTCCGACGATTGAACATCGATCCCCCTTGCCGCAGCGGACTTCCGGGACGCTACGTCTCGTGCGGCAGAGCATCGAATCGTGACACCACGATGTCGCGCTTGGTCTCGTCGACGCGCACCGTCATGTCGAACCGCTCGCCATGCAGCTCCTTGCTCAGGACCTCGGCATTGCGGTGCAGCCAGCTGATGCCAGCGCCGTCGGAGGCGTCGATCGACAGCTGCAGCGTCGAGCGCTTGGCCGCGAGGCGATCCTCGATCGCTGTCAGCAGCGCGTCGATCCCCTCGCCGGTCACGGCCGAGACCAAAAAGCACGGCCGCTCCGCTGGGCGGCGCGCGGCGATGTTGCGCAGGTTGTCCCGCTCCTCGGGATCGAAGCGGTCGATCTTGTTCCAAACCTCGATGATGCGCTGGCCACTATCGGCATCGGGATCGATGCCGAGCTGGCGCAGCACGCCCTCGACGTCGCGCTCCTGCGCCTCGGCATCTTCATGGGAGATGTCGCGGACATGCAGGATGATGTCAGCCTCCAAGACCTCCTCCAGCGTGGCGCGGAACGCGGCCACCAGCTGGGTCGGCAGATTGGAGATGAAGCCGACCGTGTCGGACAGCATCGCCTTGCCGCCATGCGGCAGGTTGAGCGCGCGCAGGGTCGGATCGAGCGTCGCAAACAGCATGTCAGCGGCCTGCACGTCGGCGCGCGTCAGGCGATTGAACAGGGTCGACTTGCCGGCATTGGTGTAGCCGACCAGCGCCACCACGCGATAAGGCACGCGCTGACGGCCGGCGCGATGCAGCCGCCGCGTCGCCTGCACCTTCTTCAACTCGCCTTCGAGCTTGGTGATGCGCTCGGAGATCAGGCGGCGGTCGGCCTCGATCTGGGTTTCGCCGGGACCGCCCATGAAACCGAAGCCACCGCGCTGGCGCTCGAGATGGGTCCAGGAGCGCACCAGACGGCTGCGCTGGTAATTCAGATGGGCAAGCTCGACCTGCAGCGCGCCTTCCTTGGTCTTGGCGCGGCGGCCGAAGATTTCCAGGATCAGGCCGGTGCGGTCGAGCACCTTGGTGCTCCAGGCCTTCTCGAGATTGCGCTGCTGGATCGGCGACAGCGCGCAATCCATCACCACGAGCTCTACCTTGTTGCCGGCGACGAGGCCGTTGATCTCCTCGACCTTGCCTTTGCCGAGATAAGTCGCGGGCCGGATCTGGCTGATCGGCGCGATGACGGATTCCACCACGGTGAGGTCGATCGCACCGGCAAGGCCGGCGGCCTCCTCGATCCGCGCTTCATAGTCGCGGACAGAGGACTCCGTTTGCGCGTCGCCGTCACCACGGCGCACGCGCAGGTACGGGCCGATGACGATCACCCGCCCGCTGCTGCCGTTCCCCGCCGACCCGGGCCTAGACTTGGTCCGGTCGCGCCCCCTTCACGATTGAAGGGTTCCAATCAGTTCACTCTCAAGCCGGTGCGTCCTCGCCACCTTCGAACAGCTGAATCGGGGCTCCGGGCATGATGGTCGAGATCGCATGCTTGTAGACAAGCTGCGAGTGACCGTCGCGCCGCAGCAGCAAGCAGAAATTGTCGAACCATGTGACAATGCCCTGCAGCTTCACTCCGTTGACCAGAAATATCGTCAGTGGCGTCTTGGTTTTACGAACGTGATTAAGGAAGGTGTCTTGTAGATTTTGTGCGCGGTCTGCCGCCATTGTTTTTGTCCCGCAAGCTTGTGCTTCTTTTTATTGAACCGGTTGCGGCTCTCTGACGGAGCCTCCTCCGGCTGCCCACCTGCCCTGAGATCCCCCTCTGGCAGGCGTAGCGGTAGGATTAGAGGCCACGCGCGGTTTTTAGGCAAGCCGGTTCGCGGTGCAGTCGGTAGGAACACGGTGGCAATTCTAAGAAAGGGCGGGGAAAGAGACGAATATTCTCGTGGAGAGTGGATAAATCCCCAGTTGTACCCGCCCCACCCTCGCCTCGCCCGACGGCCCAACGGCCGTGAGCTCGCTTCCCGCCACCCCGGCGGGTGATCGCCGAGGCTTCACGCCAAACAACCCACGGCCACCGGCCCGGGCACGGGGTCAGCCGACCCCAAGCGCCTTCAGCTTGCGATGCAGCGCCGAACGCTCCATGCCGACGAACTCCGCGGTGCGCGAGATATTGCCAGAGAAGCGGCTGATCTGGGCGATCAGATAGTCGCGCTCGAACACCTCGCGCGCCTCGCGCAGCGGCAGGCCCATGATGTGCTCGCCGTTGTTGGAGGTCGGCATCGCCGGCACCATCGAGCCGACGTCCTGCGGCAGCATGTCGGCGGTGATGATCGCCTCCGGCCCGCCGCCGGCGAGAATCATCACGCGCTCGACGTTGTTGCGGAGCTGACGGACGTTGCCCGGCCAGACATGCGACTGCAGCACGGCCATCGCGTCCTGCCCGATCTGACGCTTGGGCAGGCCGGTGGCCGCCGAGATCTGGTCCATGAAATAGTCGATCAGCTCGGGAATGTCCTCGCGGCGCTCCGACAGCGGCGGCACCCGGATCGGCACCACCGAGAGGCGGTGATAGAGGTCCTCGCGGAAACGCCCGCCGGCGATCTCCTCCTCGAGATTGCGTGCGGTCGAGGAGATGATGCGGACGTCGACATGCACCTTGCTGGTGCCGCCCTGGCGCTGGAAGGTCTGATCGACCAGCACGCGCAGGATCTTGTTCTGGGTCTCGCGCGGCATGTCCGCGATCTCGTCGATAAACAGCGTGCCGCCATGCGCCTCCTCGAGCGCGCCGGCCTTGCGTTGCTGCTCACCATTCGATCCCTCGATGCCGAACAGCTCGATCTCCATGCGCTCCGGCGTGATCGCGGCCGCATTGATCACCACGAACGGCCCCTCGGCGCGACCCGACGCATGGTGCAGCGTGCGTGCGGCAAGCTCCTTGCCGGCGCCGGACGGACCGACGATCAGGATGCGGCTGTTGGCCTTGGCGGCGCGGTCGATGGTCTGGCGCAGCTGGTTCATGCAGGCCGAGCGGCCGGTCAGGACGCTTGCCGCCGGCGCCAGTTGCTTGAGCTCCTTCACCTCGCGTTTCAGCCGCGAGGTCTCGAGCGCGCGGGTCGCGACCAGGATCAGCCGGTCCGATTTGAACGGCTTCTCGATGAAGTCGTAGGCGCCGCGCTTGATCGCAGCGACCGCGGTCTCGATGTTGCCGTGGCCGGAGATCATCACGACCGGCAGGTCGGCATTGTCCTTCTTGATCTGCTCGAGCAGTTGCAGGCCGTCGAGCTTGGAGCCCTGCAGCCAGATGTCGAGGAAGACCAGGTTCGGGCGGCGGTTCGCGATCTCGGCGAGCGCCGAATCGCTGTCGCGCGCAGTGCGCGTGGAGAAGCCTCATCGTCCAGAATACCCGCGACGAGGTCACGAATGTCAGCTTCGTCGTCGACAATCAGAATGTCACTTGCCATGGGTTACACCTGCCTTGTCAGTCGCCCGTCGCGGCTTTGATTTTTGGCTCTTGGCTTCTTGGCTCTTGCGCATTTGGCTCTTGGCTACTTGCTTCTTGGATTTTTGGTTCATTGTTGGTCGCCTGTGCCGGGCCGTTGGTCGGCTCTTCCGGCGGATTTTTTTCACTGTCGGGTTCGGTCTTGTCCGGTGTCGCGTCCGGTTTCTGTTCCTTGCTTTCAGCCTTGTGTTCGGGCTTGGCCGCCTGGCCCGTAACGGAGAAGCGCAGACGCATCCAGGCGCCGCGCTGGCCCTCGCGGAAATCGGAGGCGTCCTTGAGCTCGATGCGGCCGCCGTGGTCCTCCAGGACGCGGCCGACGATCGCAAGTCCAAGGCCGGTACCCTTGGCCCGCGTCGTGACATAGGGCTCGAGCAGCCGCGCGCGCGCGACCTTGGGCAGGCCGATGCCGTTGTCGACCACGTCGATCAGGATGTCGTCACCCTCGCGCTGCGCCACGACGTCGATGCGGCCCTTGCCGAGCTCCTCGGGCGGCACCTGCTCGATCGCCTCGGTCGCGTTCTTGATGATGTTGGTCAGCGCCTGCGAGATGAGCCGGCGGTCGAACTGCGCGGGCAGCGGCGACTGCTTGATGTCGGCCTCGATGTCGAGATCGGGATGGGCGACCTTCATCAGGAACACCGCCTGGCGCACCACGTCGGCGACGTCCTCGCCTTCCATCACGGGCTTGGGCATCCGCGCAAAGCGTGAGAACTCGTCGACCATGCGCCTGATGTCGTCGACCTGGCGCACGATGGTGTCGGTGCACTGCTCGAAGATCGACTTGTCCTTCTCTTCAGTAATCGTCTTGCCGAATTTGCGGCGGATGCGCTCGGCGGAGAGCTGGATCGGGGTGAGCGGATTCTTGATCTCATGGGCGATGCGGCGGGCGACGTCGCCCCAGGCCGAGGTGCGCTGCGCGGAGACCAATTCGGTGATGTCGTCGAGCGTGATGATGTAGCTGTCGCGCGACTGGCTGGTTTGCTCGGCGGAGACGCGAACCGACAGATTGCGCTCATTGCCATCGCGCAGGATCGTGACCTGACCCTGCACCAGGCGCTGCGTGCCCTCGCGCGCGGTCTTCATCATCTCGTCGAGCTCGGGCAGCACGTCCGAGAGCGGATGACCTAATGTCTCCGACTCGGCGTGCCCGATCAGCTTCTCTGCCGAGCGGTTGAGGATGCCGACGCTGCCGGAGCCATCGACCCCGATGATGCCGGCGGAGGCCGAGGACAGCACCGCCTCGATGAAACGGCGGCGGCTGTCGATGGTCTCGGAGGCATCGACCAGCTCGTTGCGCTGGGTGCGCAGCTCCTGGGTCATCTTGTTGAAGGTTTCGCCGAGCAGCGCCAGGTCGCTGGCCGACTTGTGGACCGGCACCTGAACATTGAGGTTGCCGGTCGAGACCTCGCTCGCCGCGCCCATCAGCTGGCGGATCGGAGAGACCAATCCGTTGGCGAAGTTGAGGCCGATCAGCACCGAGGCCATCAGGATGGTCAGCGCGATCACCGCGAACATCAGCGCGAACGCGACCTGGATGCCGAGCCTGCGGGTCTCGAGCTGGGCATATTCGGCGGCGCTGGTCTGGGTCTGCTTGAGCTGGGCCACGACCGCCGGATCAAGCAGCCGCGCGACGTACAGGAACATGTCGTCATAGGCGCGCAGCCGGACCACGGAGGCGACGTAGTTTTCCGGGAACACCGAGATCTTCGGCTCGGTCTCGTTGATGTCCTTCAGGATGTCGGGCGGCGGCGCCTCGTAGTTCAGCCGAACGCCGGTTTCGGCGCTGGCGACGATCTTGCCGTCCTTGTCCATCAGCACCGCGACCGGCAGGTTCCGCGCCTCGGCGCCGGCCGTCATCAGCTGCAGGAACGTCATGCGGTCCTGGTCGTAGAGCGGCCGCGCATGGGCAAGGTCGTTGGCCATCGCCAGCGTGTCGCCGTTGATGAGCTGGGCGTGCTCCTGCATGTAGGCACTGGCGATCGTCAGCGAGTTCTGGATCACCTGCTTGGTCGGGCCTGAGAACAGCCGGTCGAGGCCCCGCTCGATGGTGACGTTGGCGACGATCGACACCAGCACCGCGGGCAGCACCGCGATCACCGAGAACAGGCCGACGATCTGGACGTGCAGCCGTGCCGCCGCCCGGCCCCGCCGCCTCGCCTGCACCATCTGCCAGACTTCCCGGACGATGATCCCGACCAGCAGCAGGATCGTGCCGGCGTTGATCATCAGGAAGGAACGGACGACGTCCGAGGTCGGCTCGATCGGGGTCAGGCCGGTCAGCACCACAAAGGTGAGGAAGGCAGACAGCAGCGCGATGGCCACGGCGAACGGCGCCAGCCAGCGCCGCAGCGGAAAGCCCCGCGCCTTTGCGGTGGGCTCGGCCGGGGGCGCGTGTAATGTTGAGGCGGTGGTGTCTGCGCTGGTCATACCGGCAATTGAGCTGAGAGCGATCGCCCGCTGGAATTGCGAACTGATGCAATCATATCACAATGTTGCCGAATTGCGACATTTCCGCGGCGCAAACCGCCGTGCGGCGCCGTGTCCTCAAAACCATTTGTGACTACTCAATAACGGTAGAGGCTTGCAGCGGGGCTTGGCGCCCCGCCCCTGTCCCTAGCCGCCGCTCCGGTAGACCTGAATATCGAGGTCGCGGATCTTCTTGCGCAGCGTGTTGCGGTTCAGTCCGAGCAGGTCGGCGGCCCGGATCTGGTTGCCGCGGGTTGCCGCCAACGCAGCGGTCAACAAGGGGATCTCGATCTCCTTGAGGATCCGGTGGTAGAGGCCCGGCGGCGGCACGCCGTTCGGGAAGCCGGAGAAGTGCGAGGACAGGTAGGCCTCGACCGCGCCGCCGAGATTGTCGACGCCGACGGTCGCGGTGCTGCCCGAGGTGACTGCCGGCGGCGCCAGTTCGCCATCGATCACCGAGGCGGTGATGACGTCCTGCGGATAGAGCGCGGCGAGCCGCCGGGCGAGGTTCTCCAGCTCGCGGACGTTGCCCGGCCAGCGGTGCTGCTTGAGCCGCTCCAGCGCCTGGGCATCGAGCTTCTTCGGCGGCAGGCCGTCCTTCTCGGCAAGGGAGAAGAAGTGCCGGATCAGGTCGGGCAGATCCTCGATGCGCTCGCGCAGCGGCGGCAGCCGCAGCGGCACCACGTTGAGGCGGAAGAACAGGTCCTCGCGGAACAGGCCCTGCTGGATCAGGATGCGCAGGTCCTTGTTGGAGGCCGCGACGATGCGCACGTCGGTCTTGATCGGGGTACGGCCGCCGACGGTGGTGTATTCGCCCTGCTGCAGCACGCGGAGCAGACGGGTCTGCGCCTCCATCGGCATGTCGCCGATCTCGTCGAGGAACAGCGTGCCGCCCTCGGCCTGCTCGAAGCGGCCGGAGGCGCGGGTATTGGCGCCGGTGAACGCGCCGCGCTCGTGGCCGAACAATTCGGATTCAATCAGGTCGCGCGGGATCGCCGCCATGTTGACCGCGACGAACGGGCCGTTGCGGCGCCGGCCGTAATCGTGCAGCGCACGGGCGACCAGCTCCTTGCCGGTGCCAGACTCGCCGGAGATCATCACGGTGAGATCGGTCTGCATCAACCGCGCCAGCACGCGGTAGATTTCCTGCATCGCCGGCGAGCGGCCGACCAGCGGGATCGAGTCGAACTCGCCGTCATCGGCGGGACTTGAGACCCGCTCCTTCGGCTCGGCAAGCGCGCGGCCGACGATGGTGATCAGCTCCTTCAGGTCGAACGGCTTCGGCAGATATTCATAGGCGCCGCGCTCGGAGGCGCGGATCGCGGTCATGAAGGTGTTCTGCGCGCTCATCACGATGACCGGCAGATTGGGCCGCATCTTCTTGATCCGCGGCAGCAGATCGAATGCGTTCTCGTCGGGCATCACCACGTCGGTGATGACAAGATCGCCCTCGCCCTGACTGACCCAGCGCCACAGCGTTGCGGCGTTGCCGGTCAGGCGCACCTCATAGCCGGCGCGCGACAGCGCCTGGTTCAGGACGGTCCGGATCGCGGTGTCGTCGTCAGCGACAAGTATGCTACCTGCAGGCATTGGTGTTCCTCATCGTGCATCCTGAGAGGCAGGCGAGGACGTACCCGGAACGTCATCGCGGTTGCTTTGGTCGTGTTGCTTGGCGGCGCTGTACATCGGCATCAGCACGCGGAAAGTGGTTTTGCGCGGTTGCGACTCGCATTCGATGATGCCGCCGTGATCGCCGACGATCTTGGCGACCAGCGCGAGACCGAGCCCGCTGCCGGTCTGCTTGGTGGTGACGAAGGGATCGAACAGGTTCGGCAGCAGGTCTTCCGGCACGCCCGAGCCGTTGTCCTTGACGCAGAATTCCAGCGGCAGCGAGACCCGCGATTTCTTGCCGGGCACCGACAGCCGCACGCCCGGCCGGAACGCGTGGTGAGATGGATTTCCGCATCGGTACCGAGATCGGCGACCGCCTCGGCCGCGTTCTTCACCAAATTGAGGAACACCTGGATCAGCTGGTCCTGGTTGGCGAGCACCGGCGGCAGCGACGGATCGTAGTCCTCGATGAAGCGGACGTTGCGGGCAAAGCCGGACTGCGCCAGCCGCTTCACATGGTCGAGCACCGAATGGATGTTGACCGGGCCGCGCGCCACCGGACGGTCGTCGCCGAACACTTCCATGCGGTCGACCAGCGTGACGATGCGGTCCGCCTCGTCGCAGATCAGCCGCGTCAGCAGCCGGTCCTCGGAGGAGGCCTGTTGCTCCAGGAGCTGCGCGGCGCCGCGGATGCCGGACAGCGGGTTCTTGATCTCATGGGCGAGCATCGCGGCCAGCGCGATCACCGAGCGCGCCGCGCTGCGATGGGTGAGCTGGCGGTCCATCTTGTCGGCGATGGTGCGCTCCTGCAGCATCACTACGATATGCCCGGGCCGCTCGGTCAGCGGCGCGACGTGGAGATCGACCTGGCGATCGCCGCCGATCCGCGGCGTGCCGAGATCGACCTTGTATTCGTTGACCGGCGAGCCGCTGGCGCGCACCTGCTCGATCAGCGCCAGCAGCGGGCTGCCGAACGGCACCAGCTCCTTCAGCGACTGCCGGCGCAGGAACTGGGTCGAGATCTCGAAGAAAGATTCGGCGGCGATGTTGGCATCAACGATCCGGCCGTCGGGCGCGACCAGCAGCACCGGATTGGGCAGCGCGTTGAGGATGGCCTCGCCGTCGGTGGGCACGGGCCGGCGAAATTCCATTGCTGACGTCATGCGGCAGCACTCCAGGCAAAATCGTCGTAGGCGTCCTCGAGCGCGCGATGCACGCTGGACGGCTCCTCCGAGGTCAGGATCGCCTGCCGCCAGGTCTTCAAGGTTGCCGCCGGCGCGCAGCTATAGGCGGCCGCAGTCTCCAGCGCCCAGCCGAGATGCTTGCGCGCATGCTTGAGCCCGATGCGCAGGCCATAGTGGCTGCACACCGCGTCATACAGCGCGCGAACATGCTTGAGCTGCTCGGCCAGCGACGGCGCGGCCTCGGCGACCCCGGTCTCGAGCCTGCGGCCGATCTGGCCGGGCAGCCAGGGCTGCCCCTGCGCGCCGCGGCCGATCATGACGGCGTCGGCGCCCGACATCTGAAGCGCGCCGACGGCCTTGTCGAACGAGGTGATGTCGCCATTGACCACGACCGGAATCGTGACGGCGTCCTTGACTGCGCGCACCGCGTTCCAGTTCGCCTCGCCCTTGTAGAACTGGCAGCGGGTGCGGCCATGCACGGTAATCATCTGCACGCCCGATGCCTCGG
Source organism: Bradyrhizobium viridifuturi (assembly GCF_001238275.1). Lineage (GTDB taxonomy): Bacteria > Pseudomonadota > Alphaproteobacteria > Rhizobiales > Xanthobacteraceae > Bradyrhizobium > Bradyrhizobium viridifuturi. The sequence continues at coordinate 227,739 of NZ_LGTB01000004.1, read as the reverse complement.
CGCGGCGCGCCAGCTCGGGCGAATTGAGCGAGCGATCGTCCCAGCCGAGCCGCATCTTCAGCGTCACCGGCACCTTGACCGCGGCGATGGTCGCATCGATCAACGCGACCGCGTGGTCGAGGTCGCGCATCAGGGCCGAGCCGGACTGGCCGCCGGTCACGTGGCGCGCCGGGCAGCCCATGTTGATGTCGATGGCGTCGGCACCGGCGGCCTCGGCGATCCGTGCGCCCTCCGCCATCCAGTGGGTCTCGCAGCCCGCAAGCTGGACCACATGCGGCCCGATCCCGGCTGCCTCACAACGCAGCTTCGACATCGGCTTGCCATTCACCAGATCGTCGCTGGCGGTCATCTCGGACACCACCAGGCCGGCGCCCAAAGTTGCAGCGAGTCGCCGGAAGGGAGCGTCAGTGATGCCGGACATGGGCGCGAGGAGAACCCGGTTGGCGACAGCAATATCGCCTATCTTCAATGGGTTACGAGGAGTACTTTGCACGCCGGTCACAACCGTCTCATCGTTCTGCAGCCACGCCATTGCAGCTGACATTGTCTATTCTGCGCACAATTCTTGTGCAGTCAAGGCTCATGCCTACGGTTTAGACATTTCTACCACCGACGCAAGTGCACTGCAACAAAATCTGCTTTTCCCACAGTCAGCGGCAAACGCTCTGTTTTTGCACAGCGGTCATGCTAAGGGCTGTGCGCGGCGGGCGATCCTCGCCGTCCCCCTCATCCCCGATTCGTCTGTCACTGGTTCAAAATGCCCAAGCCTGAGCGTACCGCAGCCATCCTTGTTGCCGCCGGCCGCGGACTGCGCGCTGGCGCAGGCGGCCCGAAGCAATATCGGACGATCGGCGGGCAGACGGTGATCTACCGCGCCATGGAAGCGTTCTCCGGACATCCCGATGTCTTTGCGGTGCAGCCGGTGGTCAATCCCGACGACGCTGCGCTGTTCGATGAAGCGGTCGCGGGCCTTCGTCACCGGCCGCCGACCCCAGGTGGCGCGACCCGGCAGGCCTCGGTTCATGCCGGGCTTGAGGCGCTTGCCGCCGAGAAGCCGGACGTCGTGCTGATCCACGATGCCGCCCGCCCCTTCGTGACCGCGGCCGTGATCTCGCGCGCGATATCAGCGGCCGGCCGGACCGGTGCGGCGATCCCCGTGATTCCCGTCACCGACACGATCAAGCTCACCAGCGATGCCGGCGACGTCGAGGCGACGCCGGAGCGCGCGCGCCTGCGGATCGCGCAGACGCCGCAGGCATTTCGTTTCGACGTAATATTGGAGGCGCATCGTCGTGCCGCGCGCGAGGGCCGCAGCGATTTCACCGATGATGCTGCGCTTGCTGAATGGGCGGGATTGACCGTTGCGACGTTTGAAGGCGATGCTGCCAACATGAAACTCACCACACCCGAAGACTTCGTGCGCGAGGAAGCGCGGCTCGCAAGCCAGCTCGGCGACATCAGGACCGGCACCGGCTACGACGTGCACGCCTTTGGTGACGGCGACCATGTCATGATCTGCGGCGTGCGCGTGCCGCACACCAGGGGATTTCTGGCCCATTCCGACGGCGATGTCGGGCTGCATGCGCTGGTCGATGCGATCCTCGGCGCACTGGCCGACGGCGACATCGGCTCGCACTTCCCGCCGAGCGACGCCAAGTGGAAAGGCGCCTCATCCGACCAATTCCTGAAATATGCCGTCGAGCGCGTCACCGCGCGCGGCGGGCGGATCGCCAATCTCGAAGTGACGATGATCTGCGAGCGGCCGAAGATCGGCCCGCTCCGCGACACCATGCGGGCGAAGATCGCGGAGATCTCCGGCGTCCATATCTCGCGCGTCGCGGTCAAGGCCACCACCAGCGAACGGCTCGGCTTCACCGGCCGCGAGGAAGGTATTGCCGCGACCGCGAGCGCACGGTCCGCCTCCCCTGGGACGATAAGGGCTGGGGGGCCTGACATGGGCGGCAGCGACGCTCGTGCCTTGTCCCGCTCGCTGCTCGACCTGTGCCGGATGCGCAAGCTGACCATCGCGACCGCCGAATCCTGCACCGGCGGCCTGGTTGCGGGTGCGCTCACCGACATCCCCCGGCTCCTCCGACGTGATCGATCGCGGCTTCGTCACCTATTCGAACGAGGCCAAGCGGGTGATGCTCGGCGTCAAGGCGGCGACGCTGGAGACGTTCGGTGCGGTGAGCAAGGAAACCGCGACCGCGATGGCGATCGGCGCGCTGGAAAAGGCCGGCGTCGACCTTGCGGTGTCGATCACCGGCATCGCGGGCCCTGGCGGCGCGACGCCGGGCAAGCCGGTGGGCCTGGTGCATTTCGCCGTCGCCGCGCGCGATGGCCGCATCCTTCATCGCGAACAGCGGTTCGGCGCGATCGGGCGCAGTACGGTGCGGCAACGCTCCGTCGTCGAAGCGCTGCGCATGTTGATGGAGCTCGCGCGCCCGCCACAGGCCGCAAAACCCCGCCGTGAGACTGCCAGCCGGTTGCGACCGCGGGTGGCCCGTTCGCCGCGCAGCCACGCCGCGAAACGCCGGCGGCCGCCGCGAGGCTAGGCCTACCGACGCCGAGTCGCACGAGCGACAGCCCGGCGATAGCTTCCAGTCAACTGCGACCCAGTGCCGCCCACCTCAGGTGGAACGTCGACGTCGCCTCGCCGTTTTCTCTTGATCCAACTCTGCCGTTTCAGTCGTTCCTCGAACGGCAAAATCCCACAACAAGGAGAAAATGATGAAGTTGGGAACTTTGGTCGTGGCCGCGATCACCGCTGGTGCCATGACGCTGTCGACTGTTGTCCCTTCGTTCGCCGCCCCGCTCGCACCCGCCGCCCGCTTGCAGGACCAGCCTACCTCCGTCGAGCATGTGCAGTATCGCCACTGGCATGGTGGTCCCCGTTACGGCTATCGGGGCGGGTACGGCTACCGCGGCGGATACCACCATCACCACGGTGGCGGAAACGGCGCTGCAATCATCGGCGGCCTTGCAGCCGGCGCGATCATCGGCGGTGCCATCGCGGCGAGCCAGGCCAAGGCCAACAACGACGCCTATTGCTCCCAGCGCTTCCGCTCCTACGACCCGGCTTCCGGCACCTACATCGCGTCCGGCGGCGTGCGGCGTTCCTGCCCGTGATTTAGCATCTGGGCATCGCGCACAGACCGCTGCGATGCCCTTTCTCATTCCACGTCATTGCGAGGAGCGATAGCGACGAAGCAATCCATGCCACCGCCGGCGTGGTGAGATGGCTTGCTTCGCTGCGCTCGCAATGACGGATCGAGTTACGAAACGGCCGGCTTGCCGTAGACCTGGTCCGCGCGCTTCTCGAACGCGTGGGCAAACCGCCCGAAGGCGGCGTCGAACATCGAGCCCATCAGCATTGCCAGCATCCGGCTCTTGAATTCGTAATTCAGGAAGAAGCCGACATCGCATTCGGTCTCCGACTTCGGCTCGAAGCTCCAGCGATTCTCCAGATTGCTGAACGGGCCGCGCAGATACTCGACCAGAATCTTCAAATTGGGCCGGTCGAGCGTCACCTTGCTAGTGAAGGTCTCCTTGACCAGCTTGAAGGAGACGGTCATGTCGGCGACCACGACCTCGGTGCCGTCGTCCTTGGGCGTCCGCTGGCGGATCTTGAGCGCCTGGCACAGCGGCACGAATTCCGGATAGCGCTCGACATCAGCGACCAGGTCGAACATCTGGGGCGCAGTGTGGCGGACCCGCCGCTTGCTGGAGAATCGTGGCATCAGTGGATACTCGCACGGTTTCGCTGGAGTGCGAGGTTGTTCAGATAGTCGTCGGCCTGCGCCCGGTCGGTAAAGCAGACCAGCGATTGATCGGCACGCAAGCCCTCGAAATATTCGATCAGCTTCGGCCGCTGCTGCCGGCGATAGGTCCAGACATAGCGGAAGAATTCCAGGTCGATCTTCTCCGGACAGCCCTCCGCCATCTCCGGGCGCACGCGGCCATAGCTCGCGGCAATGCGCCCGAGGATTCCGAGCATGCAGGTCGATCGCGGCAGGTCGAACCAGATGATCGTATCGGAGAGCTCTTTGCGCAATTCACCTGCACCGCTCTTGGTGTAGTTCCCGTCCATGATCCAGCGCGGCTCTCGCGCCGCCGCGGTCATGCGAAGATTGAATTCGTCCTTGTCCGACTCGACCCAGCCCGGCTTCCAGAACAGCGCGTCGATCGACACGGTCGGGATACCGGTCAGCGCGGACAGCCGCCGCGCAAAGGTCGACTTGCCGGATCCCGACGATCCCATCACCAGAACGCGCTGCATTGGTCCCGTCCAAAGGCTCAATCAAGGCTCGATCGAGCAACGGCGCGTGATGGCGCCGGCTCACCGCCGTTTACAAAATCTAGCGGCCGCGGGCCGTGCGGGCCGCCTGCAGTTTGGCAAAATCCTCGCCGGCATGATGCGACGAGCGTGTCAGCGGACTCGCCGACACCATCAGGAAACCCTTGGTATAGGCAACGCGCTCGTAGCCGGCGAACTCGTCCGGCGTCACGTAGCGCATCACCGCGTGATGCTTGCGCGTCGGCTGCAAATACTGGCCGATGGTCAGGAAGTCGACCTCGGCCGAGCGCAGATCGTCCATCACCTGCAGCACCTCGTGCCGCTCCTCGCCGAGGCCGACCATGATGCCCGATTTGGTGAAGATGGTCGGGTCCATTTCCTTGACCCGCTGCAGCAGCCGGATCGAATGGAAATAGCGCGCGCCCGGGCGGACCGTCAGATAGCGCGACGGCACGGTTTCCAGGTTGTGGTTGAAGACGTCGGGCTTGGCCGCGACCACGCGCTCGAGCGCGCCGTCCTTGCGCAGGAAGTCCGGCGTCAGGATCTCGATGGTGGTGGTCGGGCAGCGCGCACGGATGGCGCGGATCACTTGCGCGAAATGCTCGGCGCCGCCGTCAGCGAGATCGTCGCGATCGACCGAGGTGATGACGACGTGGGCCAGTCCCAGCTTGGACACTGCCTCGGCAACGTGTTCGGGCTCATTGGCATCGAGCGCGCCGGGCATGCCGGTCTTGACGTTGCAGAACGCGCAAGCGCGGGTGCAGGTGTCGCCCATGATCATGAAGGTGGCGTGCTTCTTGTCCCAGCACTCACCGATGTTGGGGCAGCCCGCCTCCTCGCACACCGTGACGAGGCCGTTCTCCTTCACGATGCGGCGCGTATCCGCATAGCCGCGCGTGTTCGGCGCGCGAACCCGGATCCAGTCCGGCTTCGGCGGCGACACGGAATCCGGACGGTTCACCTTTTCGGGGTGACGCGGGCGGAGCTGGGTGGTGGAGATGGTGTCGACGATAGTGACCATAGGTGCCTGCAAGTCGCGAGAAACCATAGCTAATCGGTGTTGGCGCGGCTCGCAACCCGCGCCGCGACCCTAGCAGATCAGCCCAGATATTGGCACTGTTGTGGTCCGTTCCACGCCGATTCCCACCTCAAAATGGCTCAAAATCCCCGCTTCACCCGTGCGACTGCGCCACGCCTCGGCAAGGCGCTGAAACGCGCCTTCTTCGATCGCAGCGTCCACGAGGTCGCGCCCGACCTGATCGGCGCGACCTTCCTGGTCGGCGGCGTCGGCGGCATCATCACCGAGGTCGAGGCCTACCATCACACCGAGCCGGCGGCCCACTCGTTCAATGGCCCCACCCCCCGCAATCAGGTGATGTTCGGCCCGCCGGGCTTCTCCTATGTCTACCGCTCCTACGGCATCCATTGGTGCGTCAATTTCGTGTGCGAGGAAGCGGGTTCGGCCAGCGCCGTCCTGATCCGCGCGATCGAGCCGACCCATGGGCTTGCCGCGATGCGCCGGCGGCGCGGGCTGGAGGACGAGCGCGCGTTGTGCTCGGGACCAGGCAAGCTCTGCGAAGCGATGGGCATCACCATTGCCCATAGCGAACTGCCGCTCGACCGTCCGCCGATCGCACTCCACGCGCGGTTGGAGACGCCCGACATCGTCACCGGGATCCGGATCGGCATCACCAAGGCCGTCGAGCTGCCCTGGCGCTACGGGCTGAAGGGATCGAAGTTCCTCAGCAAACGGTTCTGAGCGCCACGGCGTGACCGGCTACGACGCCTTCTTCAGCCGCTCGATCGCCTCGAGGATCTTCGCCCGACGCTCCTGAGCGGCCGAGCGCTTTTCCTTCTCTTCCTCGACGAGCTCTTCCGGCGCGTTGGCGACGAACTTCTCGTTGGACAGTTTGGCGTCGACCCGCTTGATGTCGGCGTCGGCCTTGCCGAGCTCCTTCTCGAGCCGGGCCCGTTCCGCGGCGAGATCAATCACGCCCTTCAGCGGCAATGCGACGACTTCGCCGCGCACCAGAAGCTGCATGGCGCCTTCCGGCGCGGCGTCCGCAAACGAGATGTCCGACAAGCGCGCGAGACGCTTGATGGTGTCGTTCCAGCGCTGTGCGCGATCGCGCGTCTCATCCGAAGTCGTCACGATCACCAGCGGCGTCAGCGTCGACGGCGGGATGTTCATCTCCGCCTTTACGGAGCGCATGGCGGTGACGAGATCGACCACCCAGCCGATCTCGGCTTCGGCCGCGGGATCGCTGAACTCGTCCGCGTCGAGCGCGGCAATGACCGGCGGAATGATCGGATCGACCACTGGACCGGCAGTCGCGATCGCCGCGAGCTGTTCACCGGTGACGCCCGACTTGCGCGGCCAGGATGCCAACACCAGGAGGCCATCGCGCTTCGCGGTCACCGCCCACAGCTCCTCGGTGATGAAGGGCATGAACGGATGCAGCAGCTTGAGGATCTCGTCGCGCGTCCAGGCGATCATGGCACGGGTCTCGGCCTTGGCCGCGCCGTCCTCGCCCATCAGCACCGGCTTGGCGAGCTCGAGATACCAGTCGCAGAACACGTTCCAGACGAAGCGGTAGATCGCACCCGCCGCATCGTTAAAGCGATGATCCTCGATCGTCTCGGTCACCTCGCGGGTGACGCGCGAGGTCTCGTGCGCGATCCAGCGGTTGAGCGTTTCCTTGGCGTCCTTCGGATCGAAACCATCCGGCTTCACGCACTCGTTCATCTCGGCGAAGCGGCAGGCGTTCCAGAACTTGGTCGCGAAATTGCGGTTGGTCTCAACCAGATGCGGCGACAGGCGGATGTCATGGCCCTGCGCCGCTTCGCGGGTCAGCGCGAAGCGCAGTGCGTCGGCGCCGTATTCGTCGATCACGCCGAGCGGGTCGATGACGTTGCCCTTCGACTTCGACATCTTCGCGCCCTTCTCGTCGCGGACGAGACGGTGGATGTAGACGGTCGAGAACGGCGCCTGCTTCATGAAATGCAGACCCATCATCATCATCCGGGCGACCCAGAAGAAGATGATGTCGAAGCCCGTGACCAGCGTATTGGTCGGGTAGTAGCGCGCGACCTCCGGCGTATCGTCCGGCCAGCCCAGCGTCGAGAACGGCCACAGCGCCGACGAGAACCAGGTGTCGAGCACGTCCTCGTCGCGCGTGATGAAGCCCTCGCGCTTGGCGGGATCGACCGCCATGTCGTGCCCCTGCTCCGGCGTGATGACTTCCTGCTCGACGTAATAGCCGAGCGCGTTGCCGACCGCCTCTTCCTCGGTCTCGGCGACGAACACCTTGCCGTCGGGGCCGTACCAGGCCGGGATCTGATGGCCCCACCACAGCTGGCGCGAGATGCACCAAGGCTGGATGTTCTCCATCCACTCGAAATAGGTCTTTTCCCAGTTCTTCGGCACGAAGGTGGTTTCGCCCGAGTGCACCGCCGCCATTGCCGGCTGCGCCAGCGTATGGGCGTCGACGTACCATTGGTCGGTCAGATACGGCTCGATCACGACGCCGGAGCGGTCGCCATGCGGCACCATGTGGGTGTTGGGCTCGATTCGCTCGAGGAAGCCGAACTCCTCCAGCCGCGCCACGATCTTCTTGCGCGCCGCGAAGCGTTCGATCTTGTCGAACTCGGCGGCAAACTCGTCGGCGCCCATCGGCAAGCCGCGCAGGTAGTCCTCGTTGCCGGTGAGGCTGAGGCAGCCTTCCTGATCGAGCACGCTGATCTGCCGCAGGCCATGGCGTTTGCCGATCTCGAAGTCGTTGAAGTCGTGCGCCGGCGTCACCTTGACCGCGCCGGAGCCCTTCTCCGGATCGGAATAATCGTCGGCGACGATCGGAATCTTGCGGCCGACCAATGGCAGGATGACGTGCTGGCCGACCAAATCGGTGTAGCGCTCGTCGTCCGGATGCACCGCGACCGCGGTGTCGCCCAGCATTGTCTCGGGACGCGTCGTCGCGACCACGATGAACGACTTCGGATCGTCCGGGCTGAAGCTGCGGCCCTCGATCGGATAGCGCAGGTACCAGAGATGACCCTTGACCTCGACCTGCTGCACCTCGAGATCTGAGATCGCGGTCAGCAGCTTCGGGTCCCAGTTGACCAGCCGCTTGTCCTTGTAGATCAGCCCATCGCGGTGCAGCTCGACGAACACCTTGACGACGGCGCGCGACAGGCCCTCGTCCATCGTGAACCGCTCGCGCGACCAGTCGCAGGACGCGCCGAGGCGCTTGAGCTGGTTGACGATGGTGCCGCCGCTCTCGGCCTTCCATTGCCAGACGCGCTCGAGGAACTTGGCACGGCCCATGTCGCGCCGGCCCGGCTCCTGCCGTTCCATCAGCTGACGCTCGACCACCATCTGGGTCGCGATGCCGGCATGGTCGGTGCCGGGCTGCCACAGCACGTCGCGGCCGCGCATCCGCTCGAACCGGCACAGGATGTCCTGCAGCGTGTTGTTGAGCGCGTGACCCATGTGCAGCGAGCCGGTCACGTTCGGCGGCGGGATCACGATGGTGAAGGGCGCGGCGTCCTTGCGCTCGGGCCGGCCGGCCTTGAACGCACCGCTCTCCTCCCAGATCCGGGCCATGCGGTGCTCGATATCGGCGGGCTGGTAGTTTTTCTCGATCATGACAATGCGCTGTGGACCACGGGAAAGGTTAGAAAGCCGCCGGAGCGCACCAAGTCAACCGGACTGGCACGTCAAAACGGCGTTTTGGGCATTTGGGGACGGAATGAGGGCTGCCAAGCCCCTGCGGGGCGGGCTATCGACCGCGGGATACCCGCTCGATCTCGGCCTTGACGATCCGCTCGACCAGGCCCGGCAGATTGTCGTCCAGCCAGGACTTCAGCATCGGCCGCAGCATCTCCTTGACCAGATCCTCCAGCGTCCGTGCATTGTTGCTCAGCACGGTGTTGGCCAGCGAGTTGAAGGCGGATTCGACCGCCCGCATCGTGGTTCCCGAGATGATCTGCTGCATCGGCGCGGCTTCGATCGCCGGCGGCTCTCGAACAGGCTCGCGAACGGATTCCTGGACAGGCGCCCGGGTGCGGGCCTCAGTGAACTCGACGTCATCCTGCGGCTCGACCTTGCGGAACGATGGCGCGGGAGCCGGCTCCGGCAGTGCCATGTCGTCGGTGAGCTCGAACACATCGGCTTCGGGCTGGGCTTCGGGCTGCGGCGACGGCCTGATCTCGGCCGCGGGCGTCGCCTCGTCGAGGCTGGCCAGAAGCGAATCGATATCGTCCTGGCTGTTGCTGGCCGGAGCCGCCGGCGGCGGTGATTTCGGCGCGGGTGCTGCGGCCTTCGCGGCAGGAGGCGGGCTCTTCATCGCGGGCTTGGCTGCCGGTGGTGGCGTGGGCTCGGCCTTCGGAGGCGGCGGTGGAGCGGCGGCCGCCGGCTTCTCGGCCGCACCCGGCTTCGCCTCGTCGTCGGCAATGATGCGACGGATCGACGCCAGGATCTCCTCCATCGAGGGCTCTTGGACCTTCGCAGGTTGCGTCATCTCCGACTCCACATCGAAACTATTTTACATCAAGCCCGAGAGGATTCGCCGGTTCCGATGATGCGGGCGGAGATTTTCATTGCTCCCGCCCGACTTGTCCCCAGATCACGCCCGCCCGAGGCCATTCTGCAAGCTTCGTGTCGTCCAATGCAGCGTGATCACAGGTGGCGTCGCACCTGTCATCACGCCACGCCGGCTCGCCGCGAATCGCCTTGCTGCCCGACAAAACGGTATGTCAGGCCAATTATCGATTGCAAGCAAACGCGCCCGTTTGTGGTCCTGATTAACTCAGAACCACAAACGTGGCGCGACAAGCGATGATGAAGTGAAGGTGTTTTAGCGGCCGTCGGGCGTACGAACGCCGGCCCAGTTGTCGCGAACTTGCTGGTAGTGCACGCTCGCATCATAGACGTTGGTCGCAAGCCCCATCACCTGCGGCGACAGACGGCCAATGTAATTCAGCACATTGTAGGACGCGACGACGCGGTCGTGCTGTGCGGTGACGAGCGCATTGCGCGCGTTGACGAGCGCCTGCTGCGCATTGAGCACGTCGAGCGTGGTGCGCTGGCCGGCCTTGGCTTCTTCACGCACACCATTGAGCGCGATCTCGGATGCGGCGACCTGCGCCTGCGCCGACGCCACCTGCGATTTGCCGGCGACCAGCTGGCCCCAGGCGGTCACGACGTTCGCGCGCGCCTGATCCCTGGTCTGTTCCAGAACCAGGCGCTGTTGCGCCAGCGATTCCTTGGACTGGCGGATCAACGAGTATTCAGCGCCACCCTGATAGATCGGCAGCGACAACTGAACCCCCGCCGACGCATTGAACAGGCGATACACGGTCAACTGCGTCTCGTAGCCCTGGCTGACCGACAGCTGCAGCCCCACGGTCGGCAGCAGAGCGCCTTCGGCAACCTTGGTCTGCAGGAAGTTGACGTCGACGCCGTACATCGCAGCGGTGACGTTCGGATTCTGGGTCAGGCCGAGCTCGACGGCGGCCGCGAGCGTCGCCGGCAGGAATCGGTCGACCGGCGAACCCGGCGCGAGATTCTGCGGCTCGATGCCGATGATGCGGCGATAATTCGACCGCGTCGTCGTCAGGTTCGATTCCGCGGTGAGCTGCTGGGTTTTGCCGGCCGCGAGTTGGGCCTCGGATTGGGCGACGTCCGTGCGCGTCACCTCGCCGACGTTGAAGCGGTCCTGCGTCTGCTTCAGCGTCTGCTCAAGCACGCGCGTGTTGCTGCGCTGAACCTCGACGATCGCCGAGTCGCGTAGATAATCCATATAGATCGTCGCCGCGCTCAACAGCACGGTCTGCTCGAGCACACGCAAACCTTCGCGTGCCGACGACACCTGGCTTTCAGCCTGGCGCACCCTCGGCGCATTCTGCGCATTGAACAGCGACTGGTTGGCGGTAAGGGCAACGGTGCGCTGCCGGCTCACGCCGGACACAGCCGCGGTTCCCTGCCCCAACTGCTCATCGGTGTATTGTCCACCCGCCGTCGCAGTCAGCGAGACCTTCGGACGGTAACCCGAGAGCGCCTGCGGAACGTTTTCGTCGATCGACCTCACCTGTGCACGTTGTGCATTCAGCTGGGGATTGTTCTGGTAAGACCGCACCAGCGCGGACTCGATAGTTTCGGCGAGCGCGGGCACGGGGCCCAGTTCCGCCAGCAGAAGGACGGCAGTCGCAGCCGCGGTGATAACCTTCACCCCACGCATCCCCGGTAATCCAATCATTGTAGTCGCCGTCTCCACACGTAAGTCAGTTCCGGCGGTCGCTTCGGACGAAGTGAGTCCCGCCTCACCTTAGTCCGCAGCTAAGGGCAACGGAACTACCCCGCAACGGAACATGGTCGAAACTCTTCACATGGGGCAAACGGGCCACACTTCTGATTCAGAACGGGATTCTATCAGGCGGCGCAGCGCGGTAGGGTCAGAAGACGAAGGCAGGGAGCCGTTCCAGTCCAGGCAGCACCGGGGCGGTGGCGTCGAACAGCTCGCGATGCCCGAAATCCCCGTGGGAGTGCGTCACGAGGGTGGCGCGCGGCGGCGGCGTCAGGCCGAACACCCCGACCAGCCGGCCCCCCTCCTTGAGCTGGCCAAACAGCCCGGTCGGGACGATTTCGGTCGCACCATTGAGGACGATGACATCATATGGCGCGCCCGCAGCATCGCCGTCGGCGGAAGCCGCGGTCTTCACGGTCAGATTTGGGATCCCGAGCTGGGCGAATGCTGCAGTTGCTTTCGCGGCAAGCGCCGGATCGCTCTCGGTCGCGCTAACCTGCGCGGCAAAGCGCGCCACGACCGCGGCGGCGTAGCCGGTTGCACAGCCGACGACCAGGACGCGGTCGGTGGCCTTGATCTCGGCGGCCTGCAGCATCCTCGCGAGCAGCGCCGGCGTGATCAGGCAGCGCCTGGCCGCGCCGCCCTCGGCGACATCGAGATCGAGGTCCAGATAGGCGAGCGCCTGCTTGCTGGCCGGCACGAAGACTTCGCGCGGCACCGTCAGCATGGCTTCGAGAATACGATCATCGGTCACGTCGCTCGGACGCACCTGACCATCGACCATATACTGGCGTGCGGTCGAAAAACCGGTCATTGGCGGGGACCCTGCAAGGCGCGGCGTTGCCGCTGGAGAAGCTAGAACAGGGCCATCTTTTGGAACAAGCTCCGCCAAAACGCAACACGCCGTTGGCGCGCGGGATGCTCCGGGGCGCGCTCTATTCGATCGTGACTGCAAGCCGGCCGATCAGGCGGGCCACTTCATCGAGATGCTCGGAATCGTGCTCCTCGACGGCCCTCGCGAGCCGGCGGACACACTCGTCATCGCTGATGTCAGGAGCATCACTCGGAACAAGCGTCGGCTGCGGCATCGACAGGTCGATCAGATTAATGGCCATCAAAATCACCTCTCAAGACCCGGCACGACAAAGTGTCGACGGCTATTGAGTCGATTTGACGACGATTTTGGTCTGCATGTTGCGGACCACGCGCTTGTGAGTGTCGATGGCAATTGCTGATGGGGCCAGCAAAGCTGGCTCCCCGGGCTGGATTCGAACCAGCGACCATTCGATTAACAGTCGAATGCTCTACCGCTGAGCTACCGAGGAATAGGCGAACAAGTGTTCGCGAGCGGGCAGCGTATAACAAAGCCTTTCGGGCTTGCAAAGAACCAAATCGGCCTTCGGCGAAACTTTAGCGCAGCACGGTAAACCGCTGCAATGCAAGGGCTTGCCGGCGTCCCAGGGCAATGCAGGCCTGTCCCGGCTGTCCCGCTTCCGGCCCGGGACCTCCGGGACGGACCATTGGCGCGGCGTGACGGCCGCGCCGTGATTCCCGGCCGGGCTCCCCACCCGCTTGACGTCATTCCGCATTCCGGTCAGCGCGCAGCGATGGCGGCGATGAACAGCGCTGTCGCCGCAAACGAGGTGATGGTCCGCACATGGTTCCAGAAGGTCCAGTCGGTCAGGTAGCGCGCCCAGACCGGAGCAGCCGCGGCGCTCGCGGGGTCAGTGGCCGCAAGCTGGTCATTCAGCGGCACGTTGAAGACGATCGTGACGACGAACATCCCGAGGACATAGAGCGTGCCGCCGCAAATCATCGCAATGGCGCCCGGCTCCTGCCATCGCAGCCCCCCGAGCACGACCAGCACGGCGCAGGACAGCGTGGTGCCGAGAAAGACCGGCATGAACAGCGAGCGCACGATATCGACGCTGATCGCGTTCATCGCCGAGATACCGGCGGCCTGATCGATACGGCCGAGCGCAGTCATCACGAACGCCGAGAACGCGAAATAGAGCCCGGCGAGCAGGCCGCAGCCGAGCGCGGAAAACCAAAGCAGGCCCGAGGTCAGGATATTGCGCATCGCTTCATCTCCAAATGCGAGAGATACTCGTGTTTGTCAAATGCGATAAACTCTCGTATTGGAAACGTCAACCCTGATGTCGAGGAGAGCGATGGTGGCGAGACGGAAGGCTGCGCCAGCGGTGGACGCCCCCCTGCCCGGGCTGGCGCGGCTGGCCCCGACGCAACAGCGCAGCCGCGAGCGCTTCGAGCGCATTCTCGCCTGCGCGACCGAAATCATGGCGGAAAAGGGCAGCGAGGCGTTCCGCATGAGCGACATCGTCGAACGCAGCGGCGTCGCGTTCGGCTCGCTCTATCAATATTTCCCGGACAAGGCCGCAATCATCGGCACGCTAGCGGAACGGCACAACGCCGTCGGGCGCGATTGCGTCAGGCGCGACCTCGCCGCTGTCGCGACGACACGCGACCTGCATCCGGCGCTCTGCCGGATTGTCGACAGCTACTACGAGATGTTCATGCGCGAACCTGTCACGCGCGACATTTGGCAGGCGACGCAGGCCGACCGCGCCCTGCAAAAGCTCGATGCGGACGACATGGCGGTGCTCGCCGGCCTGTTGTCCGACGCGATCCGGCGGGTTGCGCCGGACGTGCCGGCCGCCACCCTCGCCACCTTCTCAGCACTGACGATGACGCTGATCGCGGCCGCCGTGCGTCACGCGATCACACTGCCGCCAAAGAAAGCGCGGCAGGCGCTGACGCAATTCAAAGCCATGCTGCCGCACGACCTTGACGGGCTGGCCTGACCACGACGGTCGCATGGATGTCGGGAATTTCCCGGCGCTAAGACGATCAACATCGGGGCATGGTGCGGCGCGTTTCGGCTCCGCATTGTCACGTCTCCCTAAAATTCCTGCGATATTTGACCGCTATGAATACTGCCGGGAATTCCGGGAAGAGTTTTTCGCAACATGTGAATTGTCTCACACGAAAGGCAGGCCATGCCGACCTAGGTTCCCGAAGGGGTCATCAGCGATTCGTTAACCAAAGCGGGCACCATCGTCCTTTTCATAAAATTCGAACAAATCGCTCAATCCGGACCGAAGACAGTTTTGCGACCATAGCGCTCACGAACCTCGGAGAGCGCGATGAGCGAAGTCGAATTTGATCTGCTGCTGGACGCCGTGCGAACGGCGATCGCGCCTATTGCTCAGGAGGATTTTGTGGCTCAACCCTCGCCCCGCATTCAGCCGCCGCCGCGCGCTGCCAACGACAATCAGGCGCCGTGGCCGCTGATTCCGTTTCCTGAGGGTTGGTACGCCGCCAGCTAATGCGGCTTCTCATTTGTTGGCTGCAAGCCATTGATGAGGTGAGTGGAGGCCACGACCAGAATTGAACTGGTGTACACGGTTTTGCAGACCGTTGCGTAACCACTCCGCCACGTGGCCCCTTGCGGCGCACTTCATATACGCCCTCTCCGCGATAGGCAACCAACCCCAGCAGCTAACGCCGGCGCCTTCGGTAGTCCCGTTTCTTCGGTTTTGGCGCCAATTCCGGCATTTTGGCCTGGACTTCGCGGAATCTCGCCAGCATCCGCTCGAAACTGTCAGTTAACGTTGCGGCAATATCCGGCCGCTTCTCCAGGCCCGCCAGCAGGATCGCGGCCGCCTCGATGGTGGACAGGCCGTCGCGGCGCGGTTCCCGGCGCAGCTTGCCGTAGAGCGAAGGGCGTTTCGGGCCGAGAATCACCCGCTGGCACTTCAGCATCCAGGCGTTGCGCCACCACAGTGCCTTGGCCTGGCTCCAGGTGCCGTCGAGCAGGACGATGCCCTCGATGTCGGACAGGATCGCACGCTGATGCGGCTCGAGCTCGCCCTTGCGGTTGATGGCGACGATCTCGGCATCGGTATCGAGATCCTCGACCTTGGCCGAGCCGAGATAGAGCACCGCCCAGCGCGACGGATCGGGCACCGGCCGGCCGAGCGCCTTGGCAAGGCTCGGCCACGACAGCCCGATCCGCACCACGGCGTTCTCGAAATGCCGCGCCAACAGCCGCGCGGTGCCGAGCGCCCTGTCCTGCTCCTGCGGATGGATCAGGATCAGCAACTGGATGCGGCTTTCGATCGGCGTAACGCTGTCGCAGATGCACAACGGCAGCGGCTTGCCGCAATGCTGGCAATCCTCGATCTCGGCGATGACTTCGGGTTTGACTTCGGTCGGTTCGGACATCGCTTCGCTATACGCTCACGACGGCGCAATTCAAACTATTCCGCCGGCGCATGGACGCCCGACGGCTCGCGGCGCTGACGCAGCCGGTCGATCAACAGGTAGATCACCGGCGTGGTGTACAGTGTCAGGATCTGCGACACGAACAGGCCGCCGATGATGGTGATGCCGAGCGGCCGCCGCAGCTCGGTGCCCGGGCCGGTCGCAATGACCAGCGGAATGCCGGCGAACAGCGCCGCCATCGTCGTCATCAGGATCGGACGGAAGCGCGCCCGGCAGGCCTCGAAGATCGCATCCCGCGACGACAGGCCCTGATGCCGTTCGGCCTCGAGCGCGAAGTCGACCATCATGATGCCGTTCTTCTTGACGATGCCGATCAGGAGGATGATCCCGACGAAGGCGATCACCGTAAGCGGCGTGTTGGTCACCTGCAGCGCCAGCAAGGCGCCGAGGCCGGCCGACGGCAGGGTCGAGATGATCGTGATCGGATGCGCGAGGCTCTCATAGAGCACGCCGAGCACGATATACATCGCAACCAGCGCGCCGAGGATCAACAGCGGCTGCCGCCCGCTGGTCTTGTTGAAGTCGCCGGCATTGCCGTCGAAGCTGCCGCGAATGCCCTCGGGCATGTGCAGCTCGTTGACCGCCTGCTGGATGTTGGTGGTCGCGACCTCCAGCGGCACGTCCGGCAGCAGGTTGAACGACACCGTGGTCGAGGGGAAGCCGCCGGAGTGATAGACCGCAAGCGCCGACAATCCGCGCTGGTAGTGCACGAGCGCCGACAGCGGCACCTGCACGTCATTGGCGCCGGCGACATAGATGCGCTCGAGGTTCGACGGGTCACTCTGGAATTTCGGATCGATCTCGAGCACTACGACGTACTGGTTGCGCTGAGTGTAGATGTACGAGATCTGCCGCTGCGAGAAGGCGTTGTTGAGCGCGTTGTCGATGTCCTGCACCCGGACGCCGAGGCTGGAGGCGATCTTGCGGTCGATCACGAGGTTGAGCTGCAGGCCGCCGGGATCGCGGTCGGACGAGACGTCGGTGATGCCCTCCACCGTCTCCATGCGCTTGGCGACGAGCGGCGCCCATTTCTGCAGCAGGTCGAGATCGGTCGAGGCAAGCGTGTATTGATAGTCGGAATCGCTCTGCCGGCCGCCGGTGCGGATGTCCTGCGCGGCGAACATGAACAGGCGGATGCCCGGCACCATGAACAGATTGCGGCGCAGCCGGTCGATCACCTGGGCGGTCGACAGGCCTGCCCGCTCCTCCGGCGGCTTCAGGCTGATGTACATGATGCCGCGGTTCGAGGTAGCGCCTCCCGGGCCGCCGCCGGAACCGACCGACGAGCCGATGCCGGCGACCGCGGGGTCGGCCATCACGATGTCGGCGAGCCGCTGCTGCAACTGGAGCATCGCCTGGAACGAGATGTCCGCCGACGCCCGCGTCGAGCCGATGACAAAGCCGCTGTCGTCGGTCGGGAAATAGCCCTTCGGCGTCTTGATGTAGAGCGTCACCGTCAGCGCGACGGTGGCGAAGAACACCACCAGCGTCAGGAAGGGATAGCCGAGCACGATGCGCAGCGTCGACGTATAGAACGCCACGACCCGGGACAGCGTGCCCTCGATGGCGCGGTCGTACCAGGTGGCGTGCTCCGAGGTCGCCTCCTTGATGTAGTGCGCGCAGATCATCGGCGTGATCGTCACCGACACCAGCGTCGACACGATGATGGCAAACGTCAGCGTCAGCGAGAACTCCCGCAGCAGCCGGCCGACGATCCCGTCCATGAAGATCAGCGGCGTGAAGGCCGCGATCAGCGACAGCGAGATCGACAGCACCGTGAAGCCGATCTGCTTGGCGCCTTCGACCGCCGCCGGATATGGCGCCATGCCCTGCTCGAGATTGCGGTACATGTTCTCGATCATCACGATGGCGTCGTCGACCACGAAGCCGACCGAGATCGCGAGCGCCATCAGCGACAGATTGTCGATCGAGAAGCCGGCGAGCCACATCCCGGCGCAGGTGCCGGCCAGCGCCAGCGGCACCGAGACGCCGGCCGCGATCGTCGGCACCACCCGGCGCAGGAACACGAACACCACGACCATGACAAGAATGGCGGTCGCCAGCAGCGTGAACTGCATGTCCTGGACGCTGGCGCGGATGGTTCCGGTGCGATCGACCAGGGTCGAGATCTCGACGCCGGCAGGGATCCACTTCCTAAGTTCCGGCAGCAGCCTGCGAACGTTGTCGACGGTGTCGATGACGTTGGCGTCGCTCTGTCTGGTGATCTGGATCAGCACCGCCGGCTGCTTGTTGAACCAGGCGATCGAGCGCGAGTTGCGGACGGAATCCTCGACCTCGGCGACGTCGGAGAGGCGGACGAAATTGCCGTTCGAGCTCCTGATGATGATATCGCGGAACTCGGCCGCGGTGCGCATCTGCTTGTTGATCGAGAGCGTCTCGCTCAGCCGGTCGCCGTTGAAGATGCCGACGGGCCCCAGCGGATTGGCATTGATGATCGCGAGCCGGACGTCGTCGGTCGCGATCCCGGCGTTCGCCAGCGACACCGGATTGAGCGCGATGCGCACCGCCGGCTGATCGGCGCCGCTGACGGTCACCTCCCCGACGCCAGGCACCTGCGAGATGCGCTGCGCCAGCACGGTGTCGGCGACGTCGTACATCGCGCTGGTCGAGATCGTCTTCGAGGTCAGCGCCAGCACGAACACCGGTGCCGCGGCCGGATTGGCCTTGCGGAACTTGGGCAGCGACGGCAGATCGCTCGGCAGATCGGCGAGCGATGCATTGATCGCGGCCTGCACGTCGCGCGCGGCACGGTCGATGTCGCGGCCGATCGAGAATTGCACCTGGATGCTGGTGGTGCCGAGCGAGCTCGTCGAGGTGATCTGGTCGACACCCGAAATGGTGCCGAGCTTGCGCTCCAGCGGCGCCGCGACGGTCGCGGCCATGACGGAGGGATCGGCGCCCGGCCGCGATGCCGATACCCGGATGGTCGGGAAGTCGACATTCGGCACCGACGACACCGGCAGGAACTCGTAGGCGACGATCCCGACCAGGAACAGCCCGATCGCCAGCAGCGTGGTGCCCACGGGCCGGCGGATGAAGGGCTCCGAGATCGAGATCACTGCATGCCCTCGGTGGCGCCCGCGATCGGCGGGCCGCTCGGACCAGGCTCCGGCACGGCCCGCTCGATCCGCCGGTTGAGCCGGTCGAGCGCGAGATAGATCACCGGCGTGGTGTAGAGCGTCAGGAGCTGGCTCAGCAGCAGGCCGCCGATGATCGAGATGCCGAGCGGAAAGCGCAGCTCGGCGCCGGTGCCGCTTTCGATCGCGAGCGGCAGCGCGCCGAACAGCGCCGCCAGCGTCGTCATCATGATCGGCCGGAAGCGCAGCAGGCAGGCCTGCACGATCGCGTCATAGGACGACATGCCCTGATGGCGCTCGGCCTCGAGCGCGAAGTCGATCATCATGATGGCGTTCTTCTTGACGATGCCCATCAACAGGATGATGCCGATCAGGCCGATCACCGAGAGGTCCTGCCCGCACAACATCAGCGCCAGAATGGCGCCGACGCCGGCCGACGGTAGCGTCGACAGGATGGTGATCGGGTGGATGTAGCTCTCATAGAGCACGCCGAGCACGATGTAGATCGTGATGATCGCGGCCAGGATCAGCCAGGGCTGTCCGGCAAGCGATCGCGCGAACTCGGCGGCGTCGCCGGAATAGATGCCGACGATGCTGCCGGGCATCCCGACCCTGCCCTCGATCGCTTTGACCGCGACGACCGCATCGCCGAGCGCCTCTCCGGGCGCCAGGTTGAAGCTGAGCGAAACCGACGGGAACTGGGCCTGGTGCGAGATCGCGAGCGGCGCCGTGGTGCGGACCAGCGTCGCCACCGCCGACAGCGGCACCTGCGCGCCGCTGGCGCCGGGCAGATAGAGCTTGTCGAGGATCGACGGGTCGCGCTGATACATCGGCAGCGCCTCGAGCACCACGCGGTACTGGTTGGCCTGGCCGTAGATCGTCGAAATCTGGCGCTGCGCGAAGGCGTCGTTCAGCGTGTCGGTGACGCCCTGCAGGTTGACGCCGAGTTGGCCGGCGCGCTGGCGGTTGATATCGAGCGCCGCGCGCAGACCGCCCTCCTGAGCCTCCGACGAGACGTCGCGGAAGATCGGGTCGCGCCGCATCTCGGCGACCAGCTTCTGGGCCCATTGCGAGACTTCGGCGGCATCGGTCGCGGTCAGCGTGTACTGGTATTGCGAGCGGCTCGACTGGGTCGAGATCTGCACGTCCTGCACCGGCTGGAAGTAGACCGTCATGCCGGGGACCGTCGATATCTTCTGTTTCAGCCGCTCGATCACGTTGACGACGCCGTCGCGCCGCTGGTCGAGCGGCTTCAGCGTCATCACCAGGCGGCCGACATTGGTGGTCGGATTGACCGAACCCGAGCCGATCACGGAGACCACGCCGACCACGTCGGGATCAGCCTTGATGATGTCGGAGACGGCGCTCTGGCGCCGCCGCATCTCGTCGAACGAAACATCGGGACCGGCTTCGGTCACTGCCGTGATCGAGGACGTGTCCTGCAGCGGCAGAAAGCCCTTCGGCGCCAGCACATACATGATCAGCGTCAGCGCTATGGTCGCGAACGTCACCAGCAGCGTCGCGCGCTGGCGCTGCAAGACCCAGAGCAGCGTCCGATGATAGAACTCCACCATGCGGTCGATGAAGCGGCTGACCGCGGCGAGGCCCGGGACCGCCATTTCCTCGTGGATGTTCTTGAGCAGCCGCGAGCACATCATCGGCGTCAGCGTCAGCGAGACGATCGCCGAAGTCACGACCGCGATCGTCAAGGTCAGCGCGAATTCGCGGAACATGCGGCCGACCAAGCCGGACATGAACAGCAATGGGATGAACACCGCGATCAGCGACACCGTCAGCGAGATCACGGTGAAGCCGATTTCGCTGGCACCCTTGAGCGAGGCCTCCATGACCGTCTCGCCGTCTTCCATGTGGCGGACGATGTTTTCGATCATGACGATGGCGTCGTCGACCACGAAGCCGGTGCCGATGGTCAAAGCCATCAGCGACAGATTGTCGAGGCTGAAGCCGGCGAAATACATGACGCCGAAGCTCGTGATCAGCGACAGCGGCAGCGCGACGCCGGCGATCAGGGTCGCGCGCAGCGACCGCAGGAACAACAGCACCACCAGCGTCACCAGCACCACGCTCAGGATCAGCGTGAACTGCACGTCGCGGACCGAGGCGCGGATCGTCACCGTGCGGTCGGAGACGACCGTCAGCTTGACGCCGGCCGGGACCGCGCGCTGCAGCCGCGGGATTTCGCCGCGGATCTGCTTGACGACGTCGATGACATTGGCGCCGGGCTGGCGCTGGATGTCGATGATGACCGCCGGCGTGCCCTGGTACCAGCCGCCGGTGCGATCGTTCTCGAGCCCGTCGACGATCTGCGCGACGTCGCCGATCGTGACCGGCGAGCCGTTGCGGTAGGCGATGATGATCGGCCGGTAGGCGTCGGCCGCGGCGATCTGGTCGTTGGCGGCGATGGTGTAGGATTGCTGGGCACCGTCCAGCGAGCCCTTCGGCCCCGACACGTTGGCGCCGGCGATCGCGCTGCGCAGGTCCTCCATCGCGATGCCGTAGGCCGCAAGCCGCGCGAGATCGGCCTGCACGCGAACCGCCGGCTTCAAACCGCCGAGGATCGAGACCCGCCCGACGCCGGAAATCTGGCTCAGCCGTTGGCCGAGGATGGTGTCGGCGAGATCGCTCATCGCCCGCAGCGAGATCGTGTCCGAGGTCAGCGCCAGGGTCATGACCGGCGCGTCCGCCGGGTTCACCTTGGCGTAGACCGGCGGGTACGGCAGCGTCTTCGGCAGGATGCCGGCGGCGGCATTGATCGCGGCCTGCACGTCCTGCGTGGCCCCGTCGATGTCGCGGTTGAGGTCGAACTGCAGCGAGATCTGACTGACGCCGAACGAGCTCGTCGAGTTCATCGACGACAGCGACGGGATCTGGCCAAGCTGCCGCTCCAGCGGCGCCGTGATCAGCGAGGCCACCACATCGGGGCTCGCGCCGGGCAACTGCGTCGACACCTGCACGGTCGGAAAATCGACCTGCGGCAGTGCTGAGACCGGCAGCGCCCAGTAGCCGAGCGCACCGCCGATCATCAGCGCAATGCCGAGCAGCGAGGTGGCGATCGGCCGGCGGATGAACGGTTCGGAGACGCTCATGGTTGCGTTCTCGCTTTAACGTCGGACATTACGAGGTCGGGACGCCGGTCATGGCTGTGCCTTCGGCGCGCCGCCCGACCGTTCACCCCCTGCCGCCGGCGCGGGTGCCGGTCCGGTCTGTCCGTTCTGGTCACCTTCACTGTGCTCGCGCCGACCACGGTGCTCGCCGGTCTTGCCCTGCCCGTCCTGCTTGCCGTCCTTGCTCTGGCTTCCGGTCTTTCCGTCGGGACTGCGGCTGCGCTTGCGCGGCGCGAGGTCGGCGGCCGGCGGCCCGTCGTCCTTGCCGACGATGACCTTGGAGCCGTCGGCGAGATTGGCAAAGCCGGTCGTCACGACGCGATCGGACGTGGTCAGGCCGCTGGCGATGACGGCTTCGTGCTCGTTCTGCTGCGTGACCGTGACCGGCTTCGCGGTCACGACGTTGTCGGCGCCGATTACATAGCTGAACGTCCCGGCCGGACCGCGCTGAACCGCCGAGGTCGGCACCACGATGGCCTGCGGCAAGGTCTCGACCTTGAGCCGCACATTGACGAACTGCCCGGGCCAGAGCTGATAGCTGGCATTCGGGAGCTCGGCCTTGAGCTTCAGCGTGCCGGTGGTCGGATCGACCTGGTTGTCGATGCCGGTCAGCTTGCCGGTGTCGATGACGGTGACGCCGTCATTGCCGAACACATCAACCGCCAGCTGGCCCTTGGCCGCGGCAGCGTTGACCCGCATGATCTGCTGCTGCGGCAGGCTGAACCACACCGCGATCGGCTGCAGTTGGGTCAGGATCACGAGGCCCGTGGTGTCGGAGGCGTGGATAATATTGCCCTGGTCGACCTGGCGCAGGCCGGCGCGGCCGGAGATCGGCGCGACGATCTTGGTGTAGCCAAGCGTGGTGCGCGCATTGTCGATCTGAGCTTGATCGGCCTTGATGACGGCCTCCTGCTGCGCGACCAGCGCGCGCTGCGTGTCGGCCTGCTGCTTGGAGCCGGCATTGCTGGCGGCGAGTTGCTCATAGCGGACGAGATCGATCTTCTGGTTGGCAAGCAGCGCCTCGTCCTTGGCCTTCGTAGCCACCGCCTGATCGTACTGCGCCTGATAGATCGCGGGATCGATCTCGCCCAGCACGTCGTCCTTCTTGACGTCCTGGCCCTCGACGAAATTCACCTTGATCAACTTGCCGTCGACCTGCGAGCGCACGGTCACCGTATTCAGCGCCTTCACCGAGCCGACGCCGTCAAGATAGACCGGCACGTCCTGCACGCGCGGGGTGGCCGCGAGCACCGGCACCGGCAGATCAGGCCGCGCGCCCGCGCCGCGCCCGCCGCCCCCATTTGGCTTGGGCTGGAAGGCAAGCCAGCCGAGATAGCCGAGCCCGGCCAGGATCACGAGCGTGATGAGCAGCGACACCATGCGCCCAAGCAGGCGCGAGATCAGGCTCCGCTTGCGCGGCGCGGTGCTTTTCTCGTCATCCGCCGAGTCGGGCTTAAAGAGCATCGACCGGTCTTTCCATCTTCGGTTCCCAGCCGCCCCCTAAGGCCTGATACAGGCTCACGATCGCCAATAGCCGGGCCAGTTGGGCCTGCGAATAAGCGTCTTCCGCCTGGAACAGCGTCAGCTGCGTGTTTAGCACAGTTACGATGTCGGCGGTGCCGGCCCTGAGCTGCTTCTCGGCCAGGTCGAAGG
The DNA here is from genome assembly GCF_001238275.1 of Bradyrhizobium viridifuturi. Taxonomy (GTDB): domain Bacteria; phylum Pseudomonadota; class Alphaproteobacteria; order Rhizobiales; family Xanthobacteraceae; genus Bradyrhizobium; species Bradyrhizobium viridifuturi. The sequence goes on along the minus strand of NZ_LGTB01000004.1, from coordinate 203,957 downwards.
CGCGCCGTGACGACGACAGCACGTCGCGCTGCAGCTGCAGCCGCCGCGTCGTCTCGCGGATCGCAACCAGCGCGTTGTCGACGTCGGTGAAGGATTGGATGACCGTCTTGCGATAGGTCTGCAGCAGCTCGTCCTGCTTCGCCTTCGCGTTCTCGAAATTGCCGAGGATCCGGCCGCCGTCGAAGATCGGCTGGGTCATGCCGCCGACCAGGTTGAAGAAGGCCGCATGCGGCTGGAACAGCGAGACCAGCGCCTGACTCTGATAGCCGCCTGTCCCGGTCAGCTGAATGCTCGGAAAGAACTGCGCCCGCGCGCTGCCGACATTGGCGGTGGCGGATGCAAGCTGCGCCTCCTGGCGTCGGATGTCGGGACGCTGGGTCAGCAATTCGGACGGCAGGCCCGGCGTGACCCGCGGGATCGCAACCGAGTTGAGCGAGCCGCCGGCCACGCGCACAGCCTCCGGCGGCCGCGATACCAGCACCGCGAGCGCGTTGATGTTCTGGTCGAGCGTCTGCCGCAGCGGCGGCACCAGCGCGCGCTGGTTGGCGAGCACGCTCTCCTGCTGCGCGACGTCGAGGTCGGAGCCGGTGCCGGCCTTGAAGCGCTCGTTGATCGCATTGAGGATGCGCTCGGCGCTGGCGATGTTGCGCTGTGCCGTGCGCAGCCGGTCCTGGGTGGCGAGAACAGTGAAATAGGCGTTGGCAACGCTCGCGAGCGTGGTCAACGCCACCACCTCGCGGTCGAACCGGTTGGCGACGGCGGTCTCCTCCGCAGCCTGCGCGGCATCGCGGTTCTGGCCCCAGAAGTCGAGCTGATAGCTGGCGCTGAGCGAGGCGTTGTAGTTCACCACCTCGCGCCCGCCATTGGTGAGACCGCTGGCGCTGGAGCCGGAGGTGCGGGAATAGGTCTCCGATCCATTGAGATTGACGGTCGGCAGCAGCGCCGCACCGGCCTGCCGCGCCAGCGCATCGGCCTGACGGAAACGCGCCACCGCCGCGGCGATGTCGAGGTTGACGGTCTGCGCCTCCTCCATCAGCTGCGTCAGCTCCGTGGAGCGAAAGCCACGCCACCAGTCGAGCGTCGGAAGCGCGTCGCCCGGCCGGCCAAGCCGTGCGGCCTTGTAGCCCTGCGGCACGTCGAGCGCCGGATCAGGGATGTCCTGAGTCAGAATGCAGCCGGCTGAGCCCGCGACCAGCCCGAGCGCGACGAGCGCGCGTCCCGCCAGCCGTCGCACGCGGACGGCGAGGCCGAACCGGCCTCCAGGCACCATCACGGATGCTTGCTGGGTCACACCCGTTCTCCGCCGGAGCCAGCCTTCGCCCGTGGCGCACGAGCGACGCGTTCAGCGGTGGTCTGGGTGACGTACACGGGGTAATGCTTTCAATGGAACCTGCCTGTCCCATCCTACCCTTGGGACGATAGGGCGGACAGCCCTGTCACGAATGCGCGACGTTGCATCGCAAGCGATTCGACGCCACCCTGATTGCTGGCTTTTCCCTATTTTTAAGGCATTTCCGCGCGTTTCGGAGCCGTGCCGGAAGTCACGATTCTAACAAAGATTTCATGGGGATTTCTCGGCCCTGTTGCGCCGAATCCGCAGCGTCCGGCGCCCTGCCCGGCACCCCGATGATCCAGACCCCGCGATCCGTCGTTACCTCTAGAGATTCGCTGCTTGCGGCCGATAGCGGCGTTCAACCTTCGGATCCGACATGACCTACCTTTACGCCTATCTGTCGACACTGACAGTTTTTCTGCTCTGCGACATGGCATGGCTTGGAACGATGGCGAGCCGACTGTATCGCCCGACCCTCGGCGACATCCTGTCGGCCGAGGTCAACCTGCCTCCGGCGATCGTGTTCTATCTAGTCTACCCGGTCGGGCTGGTGGTGTTCGCCGTACTTCCGGCCCTGAAGTCGGGAAGCCTTGGCTCGGCCGCGCTGAGCGGCGCGCTGCTCGGTTTCTTCAGCTACATGACCTATGATTTGACCAACCAGGCGACATTGCGAAACTGGACCGTCCAGCTCACTTTGCTCGACGTCACTTGGGGGACTTTGCTGGGTGCGATTTCCGCGACGGCGGCATATCTGGTGACGGCGAGGCTAGCGGCCTGACGTCAGCTTCGGAAATGGAAGGAATGCTCGGGTCCGCGCCTGCACGTCGCGGAACTGCTGGCCGCGCGAACGCAGCATGTGCTGTTCGAGCGGCGGCACGCCAGACACGTGGACCAGAACCCAGTACATGCAGGCCGGTGCCAGGAGCGTGATCCAGCCCGCTGGATATGAGGCGTCGATCGCGATCAGCGGATAGGCCAGCCAGCACAGCCATTCGAAGAAATAGTTCGGATGGCGCGACCACTTCCAGAGCCCGGTCTCACAGACCCGCAGTCGATTGGCGGGATCGGAGCGGAATTTGCGCAGTTGCGCGTCGGATAACGCCTCCCCGATCAGGCCGGCCAGAAGCATCAGTGCACCGATCAAATCCGCAAACCCAAGTTCGGGGCGCGGATTATGTGCGGCGAGCGCGACCGAGACTGCCAGGAGCAAACCAACTGCCGCCTGCGCTGCAGCTGCAGGAACATCCGCCGGCTGGCCGTGGCGCCCCATTGATCAATCAGGTCGCGATAGCGCGGATCATCACCGGCCTTACAGGTTCGCAGCAGCAGATGACCGCCGAGCCGGAGCGACCAGATGGCGACCAGGATCGCGACCACAATCTGCCGCGCGCTGGCCGTGCCGTCCGGCGGAACCGGGACAAGGCTGGCAAGGCAAGCGATCAGGCCGGTCCCGAACGTCCAGCAGACATCGATCCATCCCGTGGCCCCGGTCCGGCGCTGAATGAACCAGGCAATCGCCATAACCGCAGACACCGCGAGTGCCATGACGACGAATTGGAGGATCAGCGGGAGCAGGCTCATGGCGCAGTCTTCCGCGAGCAGCGTCACATCCGGATCAACGGCTGCAACAGGCGGCCGAGCACTCCATTGAGCTTCAAATCGCCCTGCATTGCGACCAGGCAAATACAGTCGTCCACGGAGTCGATCCTGATATCGTGGTCGACCGACCCGTCCCCCAAGTCGAAATCTCCGGGGCCGAACTGGCCGCCGGCGTGAACGAAGCTTCCCGACAGCACGCAGGTCATCTCAAAGCCGGTGTGCGTGTGCTCGATCATTCTCGTTCCCGGGCTGGACTTCAGCAGAAAGACGCGCGTCGCGCTCGGCTCGGGTAACCGGATCGGCCGCAAATGCACCTTTGGCGCAATCCATCGCCACGAGCTGTCGGGATAGCTGCCCAGAAACTCCGGCAAGCCCGGCACATCGCTGAATGCCCGCCCCCGGCGCTGCACAGGGGCGGAAGTCTCCGATGCCTCGTCCAATCTGCGCTGCAATGCCTCAAACGATCCGTCAGACATCGCGGACGGAGGCAGTGCAGCCAGCACCGCGCCGCCAACATGCTCCATCGCCCGCACCGCTCCGCGGCACTTGGCACAGCCGACCAAATGGGTAGCAATCGCAACATGCTGGCCAAGATCGATCGTACCGGCTGCGAACGCGCCCAACAGCTCGTCCGGGGGGTGATGATGGACGGTCATGAGAAGTCATCCAGCAAGTTGCGCAGCCGTGCCATCGCGAGCCGCAGGCGCGATTTGACGGTGCCGAGCGGAATATCCAGCGCCCTTGCGATCTCCGCATGGGCCGTTTCGTGGAAGAAAGATAGCTCAACCACCCGCATCTGCTCGTCCGGCAACAACGACAGTGCGTCCCGGACCCGCGCCTCGATCTGAGACGTCGCAACTCCCGCATCAGGCAAGGGCCCTTCATCACGCTGAAACTCAAGCTCCGTCTCGGACGTATCGCTGGCTGGAATTCGCTTCTGACGACGGAGCGCGTCGATGCGCAGGTTGCGTGCGATCGTGAATATCCAGGCTGCGGCACCAGCGCTTTTGGGATCGAACAGACTGGCCTTCGACCACACCAGGAACAGGGCCTCCTGCGCCAGTTCGTCGGCAAGCTGCTCGCTCGCACCCGAGCGCTGCATGAGCGTCTTTATACGCGGCGCAAAATGCCGAAACAGCGCAGCGAAAGCCTCGCGATCCCTTCGAATCGCAACGGCTTCGATCAGCCGGGCCCAACGGGCCGCATCCGACGTCTCATTGTCGGGAGTTTCATTCAGCATGCCGCGCGGGCACTCCCTGTCGTTACGGGCTATGCGACCGCAGTACCGGATCGCACCCGGCCTGACCAGACCGGCAACCCCGGAGATATGTCGTACGGCGGTTTGCATGCAACAGGAACGCCGTCCGTCTGCAGTTGGATCACCGCCGGTGATCCAACCCTCAAGACCAGTCGTTCCTATCCATGACGCCGGCCTGCGCAACGGGCCGGCGCGCTGGTGGATCGAAAAGGGATAATCGTTGAGGACCGACGGCAAATTGAACGTCGCCATAGTCGGAACCGGCATTTCCGGCCTCTCGGCCGCCTGGCTGCTGAGCCAGCGGCACGATGTGACCGTCTACGAGAAATCCGATCGGATCGGCGGGCATTCCAACACCGTGACGGCGTCCCTTGGCGGCCAGCGCGTCGCCGTGGATACCGGCTTCATCGTGTTCAACCGGAAAACCTACCGTAATCTTACCGCGCTGTTCCGGCATCTCGGCGTTCCCACGCGAGCTTCGGAAATGTCGCTCTCGGTTTCTCTTGACCAGGGCGATCTGGAATATTCCGGGAGCGGCCTATCGGGCCTGCTGGCCCAACCTGCCAATCTGTTGCGCCCGCGCTTTTGGTCGATGCTGCGCGACCTTGTCCGGTTCTACGATCGGGCGACACGTGATGCGGCGCTGTTGCATGACGAGACGATCAGCCTCGGCGACTATCTCGCGCAAAGTGGTTATGGTGCGGCGTTCCGCGACGACCATCTGCTGCCGATGGCGAGCGCCATCTGGTCGGCGCCCCCGGCGGACATTCTCGCCTTTCCCGCGGCGACCTTCATTCGTTTTCACCATAATCACGGACTGCTTCAGCTGACCCGGCGGCCGCCATGGGAAACCGTGACCGGCGGCAGCCAAGTCTATGTACAACGGCTGGTCCAGCCATTCGCAGACCGGATCAAGCTCGACTGCGGCGTGGTCAGGATACGACGATCGACGCGCGGCATAACGGTGACCGACGTTCACGGTGAAACGCGATCATACGATCACGTCATCCTGGCAACACACGCGAATGAAGCGCTGTCGGTGATTGAAGCGCCGACGCCGGATCAATCCAGATTGCTCGGTGCGTTCCGCTACAGCCGCAACCTTGCCGTCCTCCATTCCGATCCAACGTTCATGCCGCGGCGGCGTCTCGCATGGTCGAGCTGGAACTATGTCGGATCCCGCGGCGAGTGCAGCGCGCCGGTCGGTGTCACCTACTGGATGAACCGGCTGCAGGGCATCCCCGAGCATTTGCCGCTGTTCGTCACGCTCAATCCTGCTCGTCCACCGCGCGCGGACACGCTGCATCAGACGGAGGTCTACGAGCACCCGATCTTCGATTCAGCCGCGATTGCTGCGCAGCGCCGGCTGTGGTCGCTGCAAGGCGACGGAGGCATCTGGTTTTGCGGCGCGCATTTCGGCGCCGGCTTCCACGAAGACGGGCTGCAATCCGGGCTTGCGGTCGCTGAGCAACTCGGCAGCGTGCGCCGGCCGTGGATTGTACCGAACGAATCCGGACGCATCACGCTCGCGACCGATGCCAGATCCTTGCCTGAACCGGAGCTGCAGCCATGACGCTGCGCTCCTGCCTCTATCGCGGTAGCGTGATGCATCGGCGGCTGCGTCCGACACCTCATCGCTTCCGCTACCGTGCGTTCTGGCTGCTGCTCGATCTCGACGAGATACCGGCGCTCCCTGCGCGGCTGCGGCTATTGTCGCACAACCGGTTCAACCTTTTCGCGCTGTACGACAGCGATCACGGTGACGGCAGTGCAACGCCACTTCGCGCTCAAATCGAGCGGCAGCTCGGGCAAGCGGGTATCGACCTGGCAGGCGGACCGATCCGATTGTTCTGCATGCCACGGACACTCGGCTACAACTTCAATCCCCTCAGCCTGTATTTCTGTTACCGAGACTCGAATCAACTGGCGGCGATCGTCTATCAGGTTCACAACACGTTCGGCGAACGCCACGCCTATGTGGCTGCGGTCGACGCTCACGACGCGGGCATTCGGCACGACTGCAACAAGACCTTTTATGTGTCGCCGTTCATGGCCATGAACCAGAGCTATCATTTCCGCTTGAACCGGCCCGATGAGCATTTTGCGCTCGGCATCAGCGCGAGCGAAGCCGGCGAAACGATGCTCAGCGCGTGCCTAGCCGCGTCACGCCAGTCACTGAGCGACCGGACCTTGCTGGGGAATTTCCTTGCGATTCCGCTGGTGACGGCCAAAGTCGTCCTCGCGATCCATTGGGAGGCGGCAAGGCTTTGGCTGAAGGGCATGCGCATTCGCGAGCGCCCGAAGCGATCCGCGAACGGCATGACGCTCGCGACCAGATCATCGAAGCAACGGACAGATTTGCATGCGCACTGACCATCGGCAGACCGCACCCGCCTGGATGCCGGTCGAATGGCCGCCGGTGCTGCGCGCGACGATTGGCGTGCTGCTGCGGCGGATGCTCGGCCGGATCGATTGCGGCGAAATACTCGTGCAATTGCCAGGCGGACGCGGCGTTGCGATCTCCGGCTCGCGCGGCGGAGAGCAGGTGCATATCAGAATTCACAGTTGGAAGTGCTTGCTGCGGCTGCTTGCCGGCGGCGATCTGGGCTTTGCCGAAGGCTACCTTGCCGACGAGTGGTCGACGCCCAACATTCACGCATTCCTGAGTGCCGCCGCACCGCGTTCGACCCACGAGGCCTCGTTCGAGCGGTTGAGACCTCCTCAACCTCTCACCTGGCTTCGCCATGCCCTGCTCAATCGCAATACCAGGCGCGGCAGCCGGCGCAACATTCGTGCCCATTACGATCTCGGCAACGATTTCTACCGCCTCTGGCTCGACCCGAGCATGACCTATTCATCGGGGATCTACACCTCGCCCTACCAGACCCTCGCGCAAGCTCAGCAGGTCAAGCTCGATCGAGTCACTGAGTTGCTCGAACTCAACGGCGGCGAGAATATCCTCGAGATCGGTTGCGGTTGGGGCGCGTTGGCACGGCATTTGATCGAACGACACCACTGTCACGTCACCGGACTGACGTTGTCGACCGAGCAGCTTGGCTACGCGCGTCAGAAGCTGGCCGCGCAAGGCCTTGCCGACAAATCAGACCTGCGGCTCGCGGATTATCGGGACACCGACGGCCGCTACGACCGAGTCGTCTCGATCGAGATGCTGGAGGCGGTCGGGGAAGCCTATTGGCCGCTGTTTTTCGACAAGCTGCGGCAACGCCTCGGTGCCGGCGGCGTCGCGGTGCTGCAAGTGATCACGATCGATGAGCGTCGCTTCGAAGGCTATCGCAGGCGGCCGGAATTCATCCAGCGCTATATCTTTCCGGGCGGAATGCTGCCCACCATCGACATCGTCAAGCGGTTGGTGAGCAGTTCCGGATTGCGGCTGGTTTCAACCGAGTTCTTCGCCGACAGCTACGCGCGCACGCTGGCCGACTGGCACGACCGTTTCCTCGACGCCTGGGCCTCGATCGAACCCCTCGGCTTCGATATCAGGTTCAAGCGGATGTGGGAGTACTATCTGGCCTATTGCAGACTAGGCTTCGAAATTGGCGCCCTCAATGTGGGGCTGTACAAGATCGAGCGATCATCTTGAATTGGGCTCGTACAGCAAATCTGACGTCGCGCGCTCGAATTGCAGCAAGATTTGCCCGGATCACGGGGCAATCGCCAAACGAGCGTTCCGGCGGGTCTTGATCGGTCCCGACAACCCGTTAACGCAGATCGCCACACGAAATTCGCCGCACTGCAAAAGCCTTCCCCTTTTGCCGTCGGCACACTAGTTTCCGGCCAGAGCAAAACACTGACCGGCAAAAGATTACCCCCGACATGGCATTCAACAAAGACGTCATCGAAGCGATCGGCAACACCCCGCTCATCAAGCTGAAACGCGCATCCGAACTGACCGGCTGCACCATTCTCGGCAAGGCCGAATTCATGAATCCCGGCCAGTCGGTCAAGGATCGCGCCGGCAAGGGGATGATCCTGGAGGCCGAAAAGCGCGGCGATCTGAAGCCGGGCGGCCTCGTGGTCGAATCGACCGCAGGCAATACCGGCATCGGGCTCGCCGTCGTGGCGAGCGCGCGCGGCTACCGCACCCTGATCGTGATTCCGGAGACGCAGAGCCAGGAAAAGAAGGACATGCTGCGGCTGTGCGGCGCCGAACTGGTCGAGGCGCCGGCGCTGCCCTACTCCAATCCGAACAACTACCAGCATCTCGGCAGGCGTCTCGCCGATCAGCTGCGCAAGACCGAGCCGAACGGCGTGCTGTTCGCCGACCAGTGGAACAACCTCGACAATCCCAAGGCGCATTATGACTCGACCGGGCCGGAGATCTGGCAGCAGACCAACGGCAAGCTCGACGGCTTCATCTGCTCGGTCGGCACCGGCGGCACGCTCGCCGGCATCAGCCGCTATCTGAAGGAAAAGAACAAGGACATCGTCACTGCCTGCGCCGATCCGCACGGCTTTGCGATGTACGAACTGTTCAAGAACGGTCAGGTCAAATCGACGCCCGGCGACTCGATCACCGAAGGCATCGGCCTCGGACGCAAGACGCCTGTTATCGAGACCGCGAATGTCGACGATGCGTTCCTGGTCTCCGACGAGGACGCCGTGACCATTATCTATGAGCTGCTGGAGCACGAAGGCTTGTGCCTCGGCGGCTCGACCGGCGTCAACATCGCGGGCGCGATCCAGCTTGCCAGACAGCTCGGCCCCGGCAAGACCATCGTCACCATCCTCTGCGACTCCGGCAACCGCTATCAGTCCAAGCTGTTCAACCCGGCCTTCATGCGTTCGAAGAATCTGCCGGTGCCGGAATGGCTGGAAAAGCGCAGCAAGATCGAGCTGCCGTTCGTCTGAGTGGTGAATGGCGAACAGAGCGAATCCCTGTTCGCCACTCCCAATTCGCTCATCTCAAGATCTGACTCAGGAACAGCTTCGACCGTGCGTGCTGCGGGTTGGCGAAGAATTCCTGCGGCGTGTTCGACTCGATGATCTGGCCGGCGTCCATGAACACGACGCGGTTGGCGACCTCGCGGGCGAAGCCCATCTCGTGGGTCACGACCAGCATCGTCATGCCCTCCCTGGCGAGATCGACCATGGTGTCGAGCACCTCCTTGACCATTTCCGGATCGAGCGCCGAAGTCGGCTCGTCGAACAGCATCACCTTCGGGTTCATGGTCAGCGCGCGGGCGATCGCGACGCGCTGCTGCTGACCGCCCGACATCTGGCCGGGAAACTTGTTGGCCTGATGCGGAATCTTGACCCGCTCGAGGAACTTCATCGCCATCGCCTCGGCATCCTTCTTCGGGATGTTGCGCACCCAGATCGGCGCCAGCGTGCAATTGTCGAGCACGGTGAGATGCGGGAACAGGTTGAAGCTCTGGAACACCATGCCGACCTCGCGCCGCACCTCGTCAACCCGGCGCAGGTTCGGGCCGAGCTCGATGCCGTCGACAACGATCTCGCCCTCCTGGAATTCCTCCAGCGCGTTGATGCAGCGGATCAGGGTCGACTTGCCCGAACCGGACGGACCGCAGATCACGATCCGCTCGCCCTTGCCGACCTCGAGGTTGATGTCCCGCAACACATGGAAGTCGCCGTACCATTTGTTGAGCGTGGAAATGTTGACGATCGGGGTTGTGGACATGGTGACCTTGTTCAGTGGCGGCGGTGAGCGTTGAGCCGGTTTTCGACGAACAGCGAGTAGCGCGACATTCCAAAGCAGAACACGAAATAGATCATCCCGGCAAACGCAAAGCCGGTAAAGGCCGTGGTCGGCGTCGACCAGTTCGGGTCCGAGAACGACGCCCGCAGCGAACCCAACAGGTCGAACAGCGCCACGATCGACACCAGCGAGGTGTCCTTGAACAGCGAGATGAAGCTGTTGACGATGCCGGGAATGACGTAGCGCAGCGCCTGCGGCAGCACGATCAGCGACGTCGTCTTCCACCAGGACAGGCCGAGCGCCGATGCGGCTTCCGCCTGCCCGCGCGCCACCGCAGCGAGCCCGCCCCTGATCACCTCGGCCATGTAGGCGCCGGTAAAGATCGCGACACCGATCAAGGCGCGCAACAGGCCGTCGACGGCGAAATTGCCCGGCACGAACAGCGGCAGCATGTAGGTCGCGAAGAACAGCACCGTGATCAACGGCACGCCGCGCCAGAACTCGATGAAGGCGATCGAGAAGATCCGGATCAGCGGGATGGTCGAGCGTCGGCCCAGCGCGAGCGCGATCCCGATCGGCATCGAGGCGACGATGCCGGTGATCGCGATCACCAGCGTCACCAGCAGACCGCCCCACAGCCGGGTGTCGACGATGGGAAAGCCGCCGCGATCGAGCCCCATCAGCTTGATGCCGGCAGCGATCCCGGCGAACGTCAGCAGGCTGCCGATCAGTGCCCTGTGGCCGGTGCGCATGCCGCCTCCGAGCACGAACAACACGGCGGAGACGATCACGGCGGTGAGGAGGAAATCACCCCAGACCGGCGCCGAGGAAGCCTGTAACTGATCGCGCAGCCAGGTCAGCGGAAAGATCAGCCAATGGATCAGCAAACCGACCAAGACGAGCAGCTTGCCCAGGACCCACAGCAGCGGGGCGATCGCCGAACTCTTGCTGAGATTGACCAGCAGATCGCCGGCGCCGCCGATGCTCTGCTCGAACAGCTCGAACAGGCCGGCAGTCCAGCTCATGCCGAAGCCGGCGATGCCACCGCCGTGCAGCAGGAAGAACGCCACCACAGGAAACGCGAAGAAGAACAGGCCGGAGTTCAGGGCCTTCGCCGGCAGGCGTGGCATCAGCAGCGGCAACAGCAGCGCGGCGCCGAGCCCGTAAGTCAGATTAACGCGCCAGCGATGGGCTTCCGGATAGAAGCCATAGATCAGCTGCGTCAGCTTGGCTTGAATATAGGGCCAGCAGGCGCCGACTTCGTGCCCCGCCTTTTCGGCGAGGCAGGCGGTGCGATCCTTACCGGTCCAGATCGCGTCGACCAGCAGGAACTTGATTGCCGGGATCACGATGTACCAGGCCAGCAGGAGCCCGAGGATCGTGAGCAAGATGTTGCCCGGCGAATTCAGCAATCGCGTGCGCAGGAAACCGATGAAGCCGGTGGTCTTTGCCGGCGCCGCGCGCTCGGCGACCAGGTCCTGGCGGACAAACGACGAGGCGGAGATATCCGTCATGCCGCCATGCTCCGGTTGATGCGCCAGCCATAGACGCTCATCAGCGCGCTCGTCGTCAGCGAGAGCAGCAGGTAGACGCCCATCGTCATCGCGATGATCTCGATCGCCTGGCCGGTCTGGCTCACCGCGGTGCCGGCGAAGACCGAGACCAGATCCGGATAGCCGATCGCCACCGCCAGCGACGAATTCTTGGTGAGATTGAGGTACTGGCTGGTCAGCGGCGGGACGATGACGCGCATCGCCTGCGGCACCACGATCAGCCGCAGCGTCGCGGCGCGGCTGAGGCCGAGCGACGAGCCTGCCTCCATCTGGCCCCTGTGGACCGACATGACGCCGGCGCGGACGATCTCGGCGATGAAAGCCCCCGTGTAGGTCGACAACGCGACCGTCAGCGCAACGAATTCGGGAATGATCCGCGCGCCGCCGGCGAAGTTGAAGCCTTTCAGCTGAGGCAGCTCGAACTTCAACGGCTCGCCGAAGACCAGCATAGAGACCAGCGGCAGACCGACGAGACAACCCAGCACGTAGGGCCAGATCCGGATCATCTGTCCGCGCTGGAACAGGGCACGCCGCGCGTAATGTCGCAATCCCAGCGCCAAGATGATCCCGACCGCGAGCGCGGCGACGAACGGATAGAGCCCCGGCTCGGTGACCGGCTGCGGCACGACCAGGCCGCGATTGTTGAGGAAGAACGTATTGAAGATCGAGATGCTCTGCCGCGGCGCCGGCAGCGCCGCGAGCACCGCGAGATACCAGAACAAAATCTGGAACAAGACCGGCAAATTCCTGACGATCTCGACATAGATGCCGCCGATCCGCGACAGCAGCAAATTGGGCGACAAGCGGCACAACGCCACGATGAAGCCGATCACGGTGGCAAGTACGATTCCGATCACCGAGACCAGAATCGTGTTCAACAGGCCGACGAAGAACACCCGCCAGTAGGTGTCGGAATTGTTGTAGGCGATCAGGCTCTGATTGACATCAAAGCCCGCATTGTAATTGAGGAAGCCGAAGCCCGACGCGATGTGCTGGGTCTCCAGGTTCGTGCGTGCATTCGCCACGATCTCGTAGGCGATCCAGGCCAGGATCGCGGCGAAGGCAATCTGGGCGGCCAACCCGTTCCAGCCGGCCTTGCCGCCAAGCGCACGCTTCAGCCTGAGGGCAAATTGCAGCGGTGGTTTGCGGGGCGCGATGCTCATCGCGGCAGTCGTCGGCCGGGATCGATCAGCGGATCGGCGGCGCGTACTGGATACCGCCCTTGTTCCAGAGATTATTGACGCCGCGAGCGATACCGAGCGGAGAGCCGGTGCCGACATTGCGCTCGAAGGTCTCGCCGTAATTGCCGACCGCCTTCACGATCCGCACCACCCAGTCCTTGGTGAGGCCCAGCTGTTCGCCCAGATTGCCGTCGGTGCCGAGCACCCGCTTCATCTCCGGCTTGTCGGATTTGAGCATCGTGTCGACGTTCTTCTGGGTGATGCCGAGTTCCTCGGCATTGATCATCGCAAACAGCGTCCACTTCACGATGTCGAACCACTGGTCGTCGCCGTGGCGCACCATCGGCCCCAGCGGCTCCTTGGAGATGATTTCCGGAAGCACGATGTGATCGGCAGGGTTCGCGAGCTTCAGACGGCTGGCATAAAGTCCGGAGGCATCGTCGGTGAAGACGTCGCAGCGACCGGATTCATAGGCCTTGACCGCTTCGTCGATGCTGCCGAACGCGATCACCTCGTACTTCATGTTGTTGCCCTTGAAGAAGTCGGCGAGGTTCTGCTCCGTGGTGGTTCCGGTCTGCACGCAGACCGAAGCGCTGTTCAGTTCGAGCGCCGAGTTGACCTTGAGCGACTTCTTCACCATGAAGCCCTGCCCGTCATAATAGGTCACGCCGGTGAAATTGGCGCCGAGCGAGGTGTCCCGCGACACCGTCCAGGTGGTATTGCGCGACAACACGTCGATCTCGCCGGATTGCAGCGCGGTGAAGCGATCCTTGGCCGATAGCGGCACGAACTTGACCTTGGTCGGGTCGTCGAGCACCACGGCGGCGATGGCCCGGCACACGTCGACGTCGATTCCGGTCCAGTTCCCCTTGTCGTCGGGTGCCGAAAATCCGGGCAGGCCCTGGCTGACGCCGCAGGACAGCTGGCCCCGATCCTTGACCGTCTTGAGGGTTTGCGCCGAGGCGCCTGGACCGACAGGACGGCGGCAGCGGCAAGTGTGACAGCCAGGGATACGCGTTTCATGGGCGGGGCCTTTCAGGGTCGTCCGTTGGACGTTTGCTTTGTGATCGCCTCGCGTTCACGGGCCATCCCAATGATCCCCTGCAGCAAATAGTGCTGATCAAACCGGCAGTTTGGCGTGCAACCGGTCAGGCAACGGATCCTAGGTCGCGGCAGGCCCCTCAACGTGCGGCGACGGGTAGTTGCGCCGCATCACATAGCGACTGGCGAGCCGGGTCAAGGGGTTGACGCATGTCTTCTACCTCTTGTTAGTAGCAACTCCCGGCGCGGCCCCGTCTTCCCGACGCGGTACGGCTGCGGCAAAAAGTCTAAAGTCCAACGGCAGCGAACCATGACCTCCTCCGACGGCTCCACGCCCTCCCGCCCACAAGACGCCGCGACCCGCCTGGTCACGGCCGGCCGCGACACCAAGGCCCAGAAGGGCTTCGTCAACCCGCCGGTCTTCCACGGCTCGACCGTGCTCTATCCGACCGCCGAGGCGCTGCACGCCCACCGCGCCGAATTCACCTATGGCCGCCACGGCAGCCCGACCACGCGGGCGCTGCAGGACGTGCTGATGGCGCTGGAAGGCCCGCAATGCGCGGGCGTCGGCCTCGCCCCTTCGGGACTGGCGGCGATCAGCACCACGCTGCTCGCCGTCCTGAAGGCCGGCGACCACCTGCTGGTGTGCGACAACGCCTATCGGCCGACCCGCAATTTCTGCGACAACATGCTGAAGCGCTACGGCATCGAGACCAGCTATTTCGATCCGCTGGTCGGCGCCGGCATCGAGACGCTGTTCAAGCCGAACACCCGCGCGGTGCTGGTCGAGGCGCCCGGTTCGCAATCCTTCGAGATGCCCGATGTCCGTGCGATAGCGGCGGTGGCGCATGCTCGCGGCGCACTGGTGATCGACGACAACACCTGGGCGACGGCGCTCTATCACCGCTCGCTCGAACAGGGCGTCGACATCAGCATGCAGGCCGGCACAAAATATATCGGCGGCCACTCCGACATCATGTTCGGCACCATCGCGGCCAATGCCAAGGCCTGGCCGCTGGTTCAGGAGGCGATCCGCCTGCTCGGCGTTTGCGCCGGTCCCGACGACGTCTATCTCGCGCTGCGCGGGGTCCGCACGCTGTCGGTGCGGCTTGCACAGCACCACCGCTCCGGGCTCGAGATCGCGCGCTGGCTTGGCGCGCGGCCCGAGGTCGCGCGCGTGCTGCACCCTGCCCTGGAAACCGATCCGGGCCATGCGATCTGGAAGCGCGACTTCACCGGCGCCTCCGGCCTGTTCAGCATCGTACTGAAGCCGGCACCGCAGGCCGCCGTGGATGCGATGCTCGATGCGCTCCAGCTGTTCGGCATGGGCTTTTCCTGGGGCGGCTTCGAGAGCCTCGCCATCCCGTTCGACTGCAGCGACTATCGCACCGCGACCAAATGGTCGCCGGGCGGGCCGACGCTGCGGCTGCATATCGGGCTCGAAAATCTCGACGACCTCAAGGCCGATCTCGACCGTGGCTTTGCCGCGTTGAAGGCAGCGCTCTGAGCCTGTCGCGCAGGCTCGCGCGTCGGACGACATTAACCACGGCCGACCGGCCGTGATGCCCGCGTTGCGGCCGACGTCCGCGCGCGTTGCAGACACACGATCTCCGGGATTCTGCGGAGATGCGACGAACGCCGATAACCCGCCGTTCACCATCCCCACCAATCCCTTAATTGTCCGGACCTTCCATCAAGTTCCCTTATACTTTTGCGGCCGTAGTGATGCTCCCGGGAAGGGCTGTCAGTGCCGCAAGGACGTGACTGCCCCGCGTTAAGGGCATTCAGACAATCGCATGAAGACGGCACGCATCGTGGTCCTCGGCATCGCCGGCGTCGCAGGCCTCGCGGCCATGTATCTGGCGAGCACAGGCGATCGCAAACCGGCGCCGGTCGCGCCGCCAGTGGTACAACTGCCGACCGTCGAGGTGCTGGTGGCGAAGTCCGACATCGGACTTGGTCAGTCGGTCAAGGCTGAAGACGTGCAATGGCAGCGCTGGCCGGCGGAGACCGCCAGCAGCGCATTCATCCGCCAGGACGCCAATGCCAACGCGATGAATGACGTCATCGGCTCGATCGCACGCGCCCCCTTCATCGTCGGCGAGCCGATCCGCGAGCAGAAACTGGTCAAAGCCAACGGAAGCGGCTTCATGGCTGCGATCCTGCCCTCCGGCATGCGCGCGATCTCCACGGAAATCTCGCCGGAGACCGCCGCCGGCGGCTTCATCCTGCCGAACGACCGCGTCGATGTGATCCTGTCGCGGCGCGACAAGAATCCCGATCAGGTGCAGGGCGGCGGTCGCGACATCATCACCACCGAAATCCTGCTGTCCAACGTCCGCGTGCTGGCGATCGACCAGGCGCCGAAGGAAAAGGACGGCAACAACTCCCTCGTCGGCAAGACCGTGACCCTCGAGCTCAAGCCTGAACAGGCCGAGACGCTCGCGCGCGCGCGGCAGAGCGGCACGCTGGCGCTGGCGTTGCGCAGCATCGCCGACGTCAACGAGAAGACCGACGAGACCAGCGATCACGCCCCGAAGCGGGGCGAGAGCATCAGGGTGGTGCGCTTCGGCATCCCGAGCTCTCAGACGACACAGAAGTGATGGGGGCTTCGATATGACAACGGCTGCAAAACAACTGGCGATGCGGACCACGCTGGTCCGTTCGCTGTCGATCTCGGCGGTCACCGCCGTGATGCTGATCCCTGCCCTCGCCAGCGCGACCGATCCGGACAAGAATGCGGATGTCGCGGTGACGAGCAGCATTGCCGCCAAGACGCGGTTCGTTTCGCTCGGCGTCGGCAAGTCGGTGGTGGTCGACCTGCCGCGCGAGGCCAAGGACGTTCTGGTCGCCGATCCCAAGATCGCCAACGCCGTGATCCGCTCGGCCCAGCGGGCTTACATCATCGGCTCGGCGGTCGGCCAGACCAACGTGGTGTTCTTCGACGCCGACGGCAACCAGGTCGCCTCCTACGACATCGCGATCAAGCGCGACCTCAACGGCATGCGCGCCGCGCTGAAACAGATGCTGCCGGGCGTGCAGATCGAGGGCGTCGGCGAGAGCGTGGTGCTGACCGGCACGGTAGCAAGCCCGGTCGAGGCCCAGCAGGCCGGCGATATCGCCGCCAAGCTCGTCGGCGGCCCCGACAAGGTCGTCAACTCCATCGTGGTGCGCGGCCGCGACCAGGTGATGCTGAAGGTCACCGTCGCCGAGGTGCGCCGGGACGTCGTCAAGCAGCTCGGCGTCGACCTCACCGCCAACATGAACTACGGCACCGCCGCGGTGGTCTTCAACAACGCCAACCCCTTCACCGCCAACAACGGGCCGCTCACCAGCAACGTGCTGACCGGCGCGGCGCTGAACAAGCTCGGTGTGCCGACCGTCACCGCGACGCTGCGGGCGATGGAGAGCGCGGGCGTGGTCAAGACGCTGGCCGAGCCGAACCTCACGGCGATCTCCGGCGAGTCCGCGACCTTCGTCTCGGGCGGCGAGTTTCCAATTCCGACCGGCGTGACCTGCCAGACCTCGAGCACGGGTACGATCGGCAATTGCGTCCAGACCGTCAGCTTCAAGAAGTTCGGCATCTCGCTCAACTTCACCCCGGTGGTGTTGTCCGAGGGACGCATCAGCCTGAAGGTGATGACCGAGGTGTCCGAAGTCTCGATGGACAACGCGCTCACCGGCGGCCAGGGCGGCACGACCATTCCCTCGATCAAGACCCGCCGCGCCGACACCACGCTGGAAGTGCCCTCCGGCGGCTCGGTCGCGATGGCCGGCCTGATCCAGGAGCAGACCAAGCAGGCCATCAACGGCATGCCCGGCGTCGATCAGATCCCGGTCCTCGGACAGCTGTTCAGGAGCCAGGACTTCGTTAACAACGAGACCGAGCTCATGGTCATCGTGACGCCCTATGTGGTGCGCGCCGTTGCGCAGAAGGAATTGTCACGACCCGATGACGGCTTCGCCCCGGCCTCCGACGCGCAGTCGCGCTGCTGGCGCGCGTCAATCGCATCTACGGCGTTGCCGCCCGTGCCGAGCCGATCGGCGCCACGCCGGTCAATTTCGGCTTCATCATCGACTGAGGCGCGGACCTGAAGGGGTTGGGGGATCCTATGATGACACGCAACACACAAGCAGGTCACGCGAGAACGTTGTCGCTGTTCGGCGCGCTCGTCACCACGGCGATCGCGCTCGGCGGCTGCAATCTGACGGGCGATGTCGTTACCGGCACCGTGCCCGACGACTACCGGCAGCGGCATCCGATCGCGATCACCGAAGGCGAACAATCGATCGTCGTGTTCGTGGGCCGCGCCCGCGGCAATCTCACCGAGACCCAGCGCGATGACGTCATGGGGCTCGCCCGCAGCTGGCGCCGCGAAGGCACCGGCGCGATCGCGGTCGACGTGCCCGCCGACACCGCGAACGCGCGCTCCGCCCAGGCGGTGTACCAGGAAATCCACGGCGTCCTGGCGTCGATGGGCGTGCCCGCCCATGCCATCACCAGGCGCTCCTATCGCCTCGACGATCCGCGCGCGCTGCCGACCATCCGCCTCAGCTATCCGAAGATGGCCGCGGTCGCCGGGCCCTGCGGCACGTGGCCGGCCGACCTTGGTCCCTCGATCTACAATCCGGCTTACAACGAGAACAAGCAGTGGGACAATTTCGGCTGTGCCACCCAGCGCAACCTCGCCGCGATGGTTGCCAATCCGTCCGACCTCGAACAGCCGCGGACCGAGACCGCATCCTACACCCCGCGCCGGTCGATCGCGTTCCAGAAATACAGCAAAGGTGAGACGACCGCGACCACCTATCCAGAAGCCGATAGAGCCAAGCTGAGCGACGCCGCGAAATGACCGAACAACAGGACGAGCCACAGCACTCCAACGACCACATCGCGCCGGCACCGCGGATTTCCGTGCAGGCGTTCTGCGCCAGCGTCGCGACCGCCGCCACGGCGCGCGCTGCCGCTGACGACCGCCGGCTTGCCAAGGCTCACCTCTCCGTCCACATGGGCGGCATCGCCGCTGCCATCGATGCCTATCACAAGGCGCCGACGCCCAATGTCATCATGCTGGAGACCGAGCCTGACACCGATTTGCTCGCCGCGCTCGACGAGCTCGCGACGGTCTGCGATCCCGGCACCCGCGTCGTCGTGCTCGGCGCGCCCGGCGAGACCGCGCCGTATCGCGAGCTGGTCCGGCGCGGCGTCAACGACTACGTGATCGGGCCGGTCAAGGTGCTCGACATCGTGCGCTCGATCTGCGGCCTGTTCTCGTCCTCCGAAGCGGTATCGGTCGGCCGCCTGATCGCGGTCGCGGGCGCCAAGGGCGGCGTCGGCGCCTCGACCATTGCCCATAATGTCGCCTGGACCATCGCGCGCGATCTCGGTCTGGATTCGGTCGTCGTCGATCTCGACCTCGCCTTCGGCACCGCCGGGCTCGACTACAACCAGGATCCGACACAGGGCATCGCCAACGCGGTGTTCGCGCCGGAACGTCCGGACAGCGCCTTCATGGAACGCCTGCTTGCAAAATGCGGCGACCATCTCAGCCTGCTGGCGGCCCCGGCCACCCTCGATCAGGTCTACGATTTCGGCGCGGAAGCCTTCGACGCGATCTTCGATACGATGCGCATGACCACATCCTGCATCGTGCTCGACGTCCCGCATCAATGGACCGCATGGACCAAGCGCGTGCTGGTCGGCGCCGACGACATCCTGATCGTCGCCGAGCCCGACCTCGCCAACATGCGCAATACCAAGAACATGATGAACCTGCTCAAGGCCGCGCGTCCGAACGACCGGCCGCCGCTCTACTGCCTGAACCAGGTCGGCATGTCGAAGCGGCCCGAGATCGAGGTCAAGGACTTCGCCAAGACGATCGAGAGCCAGCCGATCGCGACCATCCCGTTCGATTGCAGGCTGTTCGGTGAAGCCGCCAACAACGGCCAGATGATCGCGGAAGTCTCCGCGCGTCACCGCACCACCAGGACCTTCCTGCAGATCGCGCAGCGCCTGACCGGCCGCCCCGATCTCGCCGAGACCCGCGAATCGTTCCTGTCGCCGATCCTCAAGAAGCTGCAGTCGCGCCGCGGCGATGGACGCCGCGCTGCGGGCTAGCTTCAATCCAGGGCGCTGAACGGCCTAGTCGCGACGGCTGGCCGCGACCGGGATCTTGTCCGGCTCGCTGCGGCTCGCGTCCCTGCGCGCCAGGAGCCGCTTCAACACCGCGACATTGGCTGAGCCCTGCTCCGGCGGCAGATCGGCCTTCATGATGGTTTCCGCCTCGGACTGGCGGCCTTCCAGACCGACCACGACAGCGAGATTGGTGCGTACCCGCATGTCGTCGGGGGCGCGCTCCCGGGCACGGCGCAGCGTCTCCTCGGCCTTCGGCAGGTCCTTCGACAGCAGGTAGGACAGGCCGAGATTGGAGAGCACCGAGGCATCCTCGGGCACGATCTTGAGGGCGCTCGCATAATATTGGCGGGCCTCCTCGTGGCGCTCGAGCTGGTCGAGCACGGCGCCCTGCGCCGACAGGATGCGCCAGTCCGGGTCTTCCGGCGTGTGGGCGCGCCCGAGCACGTCGAATGCCTGTTGGAAGTTGCCGTTGTCGGCGAGCGCCCGTCCGTAGCCGGCGAGCAGCGCCTTGTTGCTGGGCTGCGCCAGCACCGCCTGCTCCATGACGGCGACGGCCTGCGCGCGCTGGCCGGTGGCGCGGAGCGCCCGGGCATATTTCAGCGCGGCGTCAGTGTCCTTGGGATTGGCACGGACGCGCTCGTGATAGGTCACGATGTCGCGCCGGGGGTCCGCGGGAGCCGGCGTGGCCTCAGCGGTATCGCCCAGTGACCCAGTGATGTCGGACGGACCCGAGGTCTGACAGGCGGACAGGCCGATCAGCAGGATCACGGCGGATACCGAGCCGGCAAGACGATGCATGCGGCCGGAAGGTCGGGTTAGTTTCTCAGACATCAACGAGACTCGGAACAGCGAAGGTTCCGGGATGCTCACAGCTTAACCCTAAGTTCCGGTTAAGGATGCCATCATCTCGCCGTCATCCGGCCCAGAAGCGCGACTGCCCGCCTTGGCGGGCATCAGCCCTGGTGGCGGAGTCAGTCCACGAACTGGGCGCCGAATTCGTGCCCGATCCGCCAGGCCAGACGGCACTGGCGCGGGCTGCCGCTCGAAAGGATGATGGTGAATTCCGGCGGTATCTCCAGATATTCAGCGATCACCTTGACGCCGCCGGCCGAGATGTCGGTGATCATGCAGTCGCGCGGCAACGACCCTGTGCCCAATTGAATTTTCGCGACGCTCCGGCACTCACGGCGTTCGCTCTTGCGGCGATTGACAAACATCCTGATCCCCAAGCCTTGCTGGACAGCTTCTCGTTTCTACCGTCATAACGGGGAAAGATTGGGAACTGCCTAGCGGATCCCATCGCAATTGAACGGTCATCTCTAGGATTCGTTTACCGGGCTCGACCGGTCGCCGTCCGATCTGGGGCCAGGGGACCCGTCCGCGGGTTGGGCCAGTCCCGGCCCCGGAAGCAAGCCGCCACAATTGGCAGGCTTCTTCGTTGCAACCTCTTGCTTCGCTCTTCGGTTCCAGCGGGAACAAAGGGGTTGATCGCGGGTCAATTGGCCCTATAGCGTGACCCCTTCGACTCGAATTTGCCGGGATATCCAGGACGTATGGGAAGTCTTGTTCTGCTTGATCTGATGGGGGGCGTCGCTCTCCTGCTGTGGGGCCTGCACATGGTCCATAGCGGGATCCTGCGGGCCTTCGGGCCCGATTTGCGGCTGTTGCTGGCGAGAGCGCTGCGCAACCGGTTCACCGCCCTCGGCGCCGGCCTCGGCCTGACCGCCCTGCTCCAGAGCTCGACCGCGACCGCCCTGATCACCAGTTCCTTCGCCGCCGAGGAGATCGTCAGCCTGGTGCCGGCGCTTGCGATCATGCTCGGCGCCAATATCGGCACCACGCTGATCGTGCAGGTGCTGTCGTTCAACGTCGCAGCGGTGGCGCCGGTGCTGTTCATCGTCGGCCTCGTCGCATTCCGCAGCGGGCCGCGCTCCCGGATCAAGGACCTCGGCCGGGTCTCGATCGGCCTTGGCCTGATGCTGCTGGCGCTGCATATCCTGCTCGATACGATGGCGCCGGCCGAGAATGCCCCGGGCGTGCGCGTATTCCTGAACGCGATCACCGGCGATCCCGTGCTTTGCATCGTGATCGGCGCTGGTGTGACCTGGCTGGTCCATTCCAGCGTCGCCAGCGTGCTGCTGGTGATGTCGCTGGCCTATTCCCAATTCATCTCTCCCTATGCCGCGTTCGCGCTCGTGCTCGGCGCCAACCTCGGCAGCGCCATCAACCCGTTGATGGAAGGCGCACGGCGTGACAATCCGGCGAGCTACCGGCTGCCGGTCGGCAACCTCGTCAATCGTGTCGTCGGCATCCTGCTGGTGGCGCCGTTCCTGCGCCCGATCACCGAGACCATCAGCGCCTGGCAGCCCGATCTCGCCAAGGCGACCGCGCTGTTCCACATTGCCTTCAACGTTGCGACCGCGCTTCTGTTCATCGGCGTGCTCGACCACATGGCGCGGCTGCTCGAGCGGCTGCTGCCGAAGCGGGCACAGGAGACCGATCCGTCTCGGCCGCGCTATCTCGACGAGAGCGCACTGGAGACGCCCTCGCTCGCGCTGGCCGATGCCGCGCGCGAGGTGCTGCACATGGGTGACCACACCGAGGCGATGTTGCGCAAGGTGATGGCGGCGATGCTGACCAACGATCGCGCCCTGGTCGACCAGGTGTCGAAGATGGACAACACCGTCGACCGGCTCAACGAGGCGATCAAGCTCTACGTCACGAAGCTCACCCGCGGCAGCCTGGATGAGCGCGAAGGTCACCGCGCCATGGAGATCGTCGCGTTCGCGATCAACCTCGAGCACATCGGCGACATCGTCGACAAGAACCTGAGCGAGCTCGCGACCAAGAAGATCAAGCATCGCCTGCAGTTCTCGGCCGAGGGCGCCGAGGAATTGTCGGCATTCCACAAGCGCACGATCGATTCGCTGCGGATCGCGTTCGGCGTGTTCATGTCGGGCGATGCGAACGAGGCGCGCAAGCTGCTCACCGAGAAGGCGGCGCTGCGCGCTGCGGAACTCGCCGCCGTCGAACGCCATCTGGAGCGGCTGCGCGAGGGCCGGCCCGAGACCATCGAGACCACGTCGCTGCATCTCGACGTGCTGCGCGACCTACGCCGCGTCCATTCGCATATCTGCTCGGTCGCTATCCAGTGCTCGATGCCGCCGGCGAGACCGCGGTCGATCGCGAGAATGCGGCGGAAGCAGCCGAACTCCCGGCGCCCGGGCGACTCTGATCCGACATGCCTTCCCGACTAGGTCGGCGGCCGATGTTCGGGGCCAGGCTGGTGCTGTGGAAACGCCGAGGCGGCGGCGAGCTCGTCGATGCTGTCGCGCTGGCGATCGAAGACGCCAAGGAGATCCCCTTGCAGCACCCGGCCGCCTGACAATTTCATCCGCAGCGGATCGACATTGCGGCCATTGATCCGGACCTCGTAATAGAGATGCGGTCCGGTCGAAAGCCCGGTCGATCCGACATACGCAATCGTCTCGCCCTGACGAACGCGGTCTCCGATCTTCAGCCCGGCCGGAACGCTCGCGATGTGGGCATAAGTGGTCTCGTAGCCGCGATCGTGACGCACTCGGACATATTTCCCGTAGCCTCGTTCATAGCCTTCGGTCTCGACGACGCCGGCGCCCGCGGCCGCGATCGGCGACCCATAGGGAGCCGCAAAATCGACGCCCTCATGGAAGCGGCGGTCGCCAAGGATCGGATGAATGCGCCAGCCGAAGCCGTCACCGAGGCGCCCGCTGACGACCGGCTTGCGCAACAGAAACTTGGTGATGGATTGGCCATCCGCATCATAGAAATCGGAGCTGCCGTCATCCGGCGCCGTGAAGCGATAGTAGCGGCGCGTCTGGCCACCCGCCGTCAAGTCGATGAAGACCAGCTCCGGTTGGCCGATATCGTTGGGCGCGTAGATGATCTCGGCCACATCGCTGTCGCCGAGCGGCCCGTCGAGGTCGAAATCGCGGCCACACAGCCGCATCAGTTCGGCAACGATTCCCTCGTCGACGTGATTGGAGCGCGCAAGCGCGTTGAGGCCGTCACGCAGCGTTTCGCCAGGCACGGCGTGCGTGCCGACCGACTGGCGCAGCACACCCTCATTCCCCACGGCGGCGTCGGGCTGCTCCGGCACGATCGCCTGGTATTGCCCGCTATCCGCGCGACCGACGGCGGCAACACGGGCGTCTGCCCGCTCGATCGACACTTTGGCGATGTGGCTGCGTGGCGAACCGGCGTCTCCGTTCTGTTCAACGATCGTGATCTTCTCGCCACCCGACAGCGTCTCGCCCTGCGACGGGAAAGCGGCAAGGATCGCCGGCGCATCCTGCGCCGCTGCGGTCAACGCCCGCAGGATGGCGGACAGCGTGTCACCGGCTCTCGCAATGACGACGTGCCGATGGTGACGAGACGATGAAGTAGACTTCGGAAGGCTAGTGACATTGACGGCCTCACCAATCGGCGAAGGCACGCGCGGCACCTCTTCATCGGCGGCATAAGCGGTGGTCCCGCCCGGCAGTCCGCGACGTGATGGACCTGTCCGAATGATGGCTGGCAGTTCCGGCAGCGCACCCACCCGCTGGTCGTCCTTACCCTCTCCCGGTACGTCGCGACGATGGTCCGGTTGTGGTTCGGGGTCGATCTCCGCGAGCCGCGCTGACACGCGGGTATATGGGCGGACCGCCCCTGCATCGCTCAGCTGCTCGATCTTGAGCGCCGAGGAATCACCTTGTAGGCCGGGCCTGCGATCCAGACGATCGCCGCGCCGCGCCTCGTCGACCACCTGCCCCGTGAAGCGGGCAAGTGAGACGACCGGCGATGCTGCGAATCGCGCGCGATAGCCAAATGTTCCGCGAAGCGCGCCACCAAGCAGCGCGACGGCGGCGGTCCCGATCAGAATCGTTCCAGCCATCCAGCGGATGCTGACGGCCCGCCGGTCCGGCAGACCGCGCTCGCCGGTCAGCGGCGGCTCGTCAAGCAACATGACATCGCGGACGCTCGATCGATCACCAGCCGCTTTCCCCGGTTCGCCACGGCTGGTCATCGACGGCCCTCATCCCTTGGCGCATGGACTCAGGGATGCCGCCACGCCCACCACGAAACGTAGATGCCATACGCCTTGGGGCGATTGTTTGACCGTCGTCTGAATTCGGACGCATTGCTGTCGCGCCGAGCGCGAAGCTGGAATCTCTCGAGATTGACGAGGAGGCCCGGCATACCGCTCGCCGTACGGACAGCCGCGAGGGTCAGTTGTCGAGCGTCTTCGAGGCGCGCCCGCGGTTCTTCACGATCAGCATGATGTTGCGGATGTAGATCAGCGTCGCAAGGCCCTGCCCGAGGATGATGATCGGCTCGCGCTTGGCGAACCCGTAGACCAGCGTCATCAGACCGCCGCCCATCGAGAAGAACCAGAACGCCATCGGCACCACGCTCTGGCCCGCGCGCTCGCTGGAAATCCACTGCACGAGAAAGCGTGCGGTGAAGAACAATTGCGCGATGAGGCCGAACGCCAGCCAGAAGTCGAACTTGGCGATGAACACATCGTAGAGGTAGGCGCTCAACGCCTGACCGTACTGAATCAGCATCACTTCACCTCGGTGACGACCGGCACTTCTGTGACGAGCGGCGTCGGCTTCTTGCGGCGGATCAGCCACCACACGCCGCCGAGATCCATGATCCCGATCCATAGCCGGTCGAAGAATCCATAATTCGACACGCCGGAATGGCGCGGGCGATCGACAACATCGACATAGGCGATCGCGAAGCCCTCGCGGCGGACCAGCGCCGGAAGGAAACGATGCAGCCCGTCGAAATAGGGCATCGCCAGGAACACCTCGCGCGGAAACGCCTTCAGGCCGCAGCCTGTGTCGCGGGTACCATCGCGCAGGATGATGCCACGCACCGCATTGGCGATGCGCGATTGCAGCTTCTTGAAGCCAGTGTCCCTGCGGCCGACGCGCTGGCCTGCGGCAAGGCCGACCCGGCCATTGCCGCCCTCGATCGCCCTGATCAGGTTCGGCAGGAAGGCAGGATCGTTCTGGCCGTCCCCGTCCAGCGTTGCCACGATCGCACCGCGCGCCGCGCGCACGCCGCTGCGAACGGCCGCCGATTGGCCCGAGGAAACGGCGTGGCGGAGTTGCCGGAGATTGGGGCGCTGCGCCATGATCGCGCTCAACCGATCACCGGTGTCGTCGGTCGAACCGTCATTGACGTAGACGATTTCGTAGACCCAGCGTCCGTCGAGCGCCGCCGCGATCTCGGCGATTAGCGGCGCGATATTGTCCGCCTCGTTGCGCACGGGCACGACGATGGAAACGGCGACCGGCGTCTGGTCGGAAACAGGCAATTCGGTACTCGTGGTTGATGTGGGGTTCGCGGCTGGAACCCGCCCGATCCGGCCGCCGGGCGACCGCTTTTATGGGGCGAAGGCGCTCCTCGCAACCCTTTTGAGGCGTTCATCCGACGGTCCCGGCAGGGCCACGACCGTGCCGTCACGATCGATGGCGAAACCAAGGCGGCGGGCGGCGAACCAGTAGCGCACCGCCATTGCGCCGATCACGCCGACGGCCGCGCCGGCCACCACGTCGCTCGGATGATGGGCCAACAGCACCAGCCGCGTCGCGATGATGATCAGCGCATAGACCAGCATCGCGACCCGCGCACGCGGCCAGACTGCCGAAACGGCGAACGCCAGCGCGAAAGCCGTGATCGCATGTCCCGACGGAAAGCTCGAATAAGCTTCCGTGCCCGCGAAATGCTGGAAGTTGAAGGCGTTGGCCTTGCCGCCGACGAACGGCCGTCCGCGGCCGACGGCCCACTTGATCACTTCACCCACAGCGACCGACAGCGCGATCGACAGGAACAGGTATTGCAGCCTCGTCCCCAAGCCGAGCAAAGTCGCGCGCGGCACACCGCGCAGCGCAGGCGCCGTCAATGCGAGAACAACCAGCAGCACGCCCAGCGCGCTCAGCACGTACTCGTCCTTGCCGAAATCGGTGAGTATCTTGACCCACCAGAGACCAGGCGTACCGCGTGGCGGCATCAGGCTGATCTCGGTGACATCGACCGCATACATCAGCGTGACGATCACGGCGCCGACGATCACGACGAGCAGGAGTACGTGGCGCGCAGAGCGTCGCGCCGCCTCGGCCCGACGCGAATGCGACGGTGCCCGCACGAGCTGAGCAAGGGACAGCCAGACCAGCGTCAGCAATCGTCCGAAATAGTTGGCGGATTCCAGGTTGGCGGGCGGCGCCGGCATGTCACTCCGTCCCTTCGGAACGGAAGATCGCGATCGAGACCGCCTTGCCCTGCGAGATGTTGTAGCCCTCGATGCGCACCGGCGCGTTGTAGCGCAGGCCGATCGCCTCGGCGCGCTGCACGAAGGCGCGCTCCGAGCGCTGCTCGACCAGCGCGAAGCGACAGGAGCCCTGCCCGAGGAAGTCAGCGGCGCCGGATCCGTCGGTGAGCAGCGTCGAGGTATCGGTCATGAAGACGAGGCTCGGCTCGTGGAAGCCGGCCGCCGCCGCTTTGGGGCCAACGCAGGTCACGTTGCGCAAGGCGCGCGCGACTTCCTGACTCGGAAACACGGTGGTAAGCCGCGGCAGCACCACGCCGTAGGTCGCACCGGCCATCAGCGCCGCCGCAATCACCGCATTGAGCAGCGAGCGTTCGGCACGGCTGTCCTCGAACATCCACCACGCGACCAGGCCGAACACCATCGCAACAGCGAACAACGGCCACGCCGGAAACACCGGCTGATGAATCGCCTTGATGGCGCCGACAATCACCAGCACCGCGCCGAACGCGGGGATCGCGAACCACCAGGCTGCGCCGCGCAGCAACCAGGGCGAACGCGACAGCACGCGCCGCTCCAGCGCGCCGACGGTCAGGATCGCGATCGCGGGATAGAGCGGCAGCACATAATGCGGCAGCTTGGTCAGCACCGCCTCGAACACGATCCAGGACGGGATCAGCCAGGCCAGCAGGAACTGCGCGCCGGGCTCGCGGCGCGCGCGCCAGATCGCCGGTGCCGCCATGCCGGCGAGCGGTGCGCCGGGCCAGAACGTGATCCAGAACAGCAGCAGATAGAGCCCGGGCGGCGCGCCGTGCGATTCCTGTGCGCCAAGCTTGCTCAGCATGTCGCCGCCGACCGAGTCGGCAAAGAAGGTCTCGCCGGCGCGCAAGAAGATCAGCACGAACCAGGGCAGCACCAGCACCAGGGTCCACATCAGGCCCCACACCGGACGCATCCGCCAGAACCACGCCGCCGAGCGATCGAGTATCGCAAGCCCGGCCATCGCAAGGCCGACGAACATCAGGATCAACGGACCCTTGAGCAGGATGCCGACCGCCAGCGCGGTCCAGAAGATAGCGGGCGGGCCCCATGATGGATGGGCCGGATCCTCGCCGCGTTGCCAGGACAGATACACGCGCGCCATCGCGCCCATCGCTGCGGTGACCGTGAGCAGCAACATGGCGTCGGTCTTGGCGAGCCGCGCTTCGACCCCAAGCAACACGCAGCTTGCCATCATCAGGGCGGCCAGCACCGCCCCCTGCCGTGTCACGAACGCAAGCGCCGTCCAATAGGTCAGCAAAACGGCGCCGATGGCGCCGATCAGGGACGGCAGGCGGTAGACCCAGATACGGACCTGGGCGCGCGGCACCCCGAGCGCGGAGATGCTTTTCAGTGCCGCCGCCTGCATCCAGTAGATGCCGACCGGCTTCTTGTAGCGGACGTCGTCCTGGAAACGGATGTCGACGAAATCGCCGCTCTCGACCATTTGCTTGGTCGCTTGGGCAAAGCGTACCTCGTCGCGGTCAACCGGCGGGATGGTGAAGAAACCCGGCAGGAACAGCACCAGGCAGGTCAGCGTCAGGAACAGGACCGAACGCCATTGGCTGGCCGTTGCGAACTCGAACGCCATGAACAGCCTGCGGCTCGAATGCGCAGGTTTTACAGACTGTTGCCCTGCTCCAAAGCGCCGGGGTTGGAGGCTATCCACCATGGGTTTCGCATACGATGAAACCGCAGCGCAAACAACCGTGCTGTTCCGCTTTCCAACGATGCCGATCCGCTTTCCCGCGCGATCATTGCACGCGGATCACAACGGTATCTGCGGCACCCGTGGCGTCGATCACGGTGAGCCGCGCGAAGCCCGGCCCGGGTGGCTCGATCAGGCGCTGCCGCCGGCTGTCGATGTCCCCGGCTGAGACACCATTGATGAGGACCGTCAGCGGCAGCACGCCGCCAGCAACCTTGACCGGCAGCGGCGCATTGCGGCCGCCATCGGATTGATCGACGTCGATGCGCGAGCCGTTCAGCGGAAACTGGATGTGCGGGGCCTGATCATTGCCGCTGCGGACCAGTTCGCCCAGCGGCCGGAACCGGCGCAGCGGCGGCGGCAATTTCGCGTTGGAGGCGACCAGCACGCCCCGCGGCGGTTTCGGCAACGCCGCCGGGATCTTGCCGGTGCGCGCGAAGGCGTCGAACAGGATCGGCGCCGCCGCCGTACGGCCGACCAGACCCGGCACCGGCGCGCCGTCCGGGCGGCCGACCCAGACCCCGATCGTGATGCGGCCATCGAAGCCGACCGACCAGGCATCGCGATAGCCGTAGCTGGTGCCGGTCTTGAAGGCGATCCGGTTGTGCACACCGTTCTCCGGCGGGGGCGTGCCGAGCAGGACATGGCCGACCTGCCAGGCCGCGGCCTGATCCATCAGCCGCATCGTGTCGCGGCGATCAGTCTCCTGCATGATCTCGCGCAGCGGCTTGGTGGCGCCGAGCCGCGCCAGGCCGGAATAGAGCTGGGCGAGATCCTGCAGCGTGATGCCGACGCCGCCGAGACCCATCGCAAGGCCCGGTGCTTCGTCCTTCGGCAGCACCAGACTGGTGCCGGCCTGCTTCAGCCGCGACGACAGCCGGCTGGCGCCGACCCGGTCGAGCAGCGCGATCGCCGGCACGTTGAGCGACAATTGCAGCGCCTTGCGGATCGGCACCGTGCCCTGGAACGTCATGTCGAAATTTTCCGGGGCGTAGCTGCCGAAGCGGATCGGCCGGTCCTCGATCAGACTGTCGGGATGCACAAAGCCATCCTCGAAAGCGAGGCCGTAGATGAACGGCTTCAACGTCGAGCCCGGCGAGCGCACCGCGCGGGTCATGTCGACCTGCCCGGCCCGTCGCTCGTCGAAATAATCCGCCGAGCCGACGCGCGCGAGCACGTCGCCGCTCTCGTTGTCGACCACGACGATCGCGACCGAGACGTCAGGTCCCTGCGCAATGGCGCGGTCGCGTGCCAGCGCCTCCAGGTTCCGTTGTAGCGTCGCGTCCAGTGTCAGCTTGATGACAGGCGTATCCTTCATCGTCGCGATCGCCTGATCGGACGAATGCGGCGCCAGGATCGGAATCTGCTTGCGCAGCTTCGGCACTGCCGTTGCGGTGGCCTGCGCGGCGTCCTGTTTCGACACCACGCCGTCCTCGACCATGCGGTCGAGCACGCGGTCGCGCGCCGCATGCGCGGCCGCGGGGAAGCGGTCGAGCCGCCGCCGCTCCGGCGATTGCGGCAGCGCCACCAGCAGCGCGGCCTCGGCGAGCGAGAGCCGCTTCGGCTCCTTGCCGAAATAGGCGATCGAGGCGGCGCGCACACCCTCGAGATTGCCGCCGAACGGCGCCAGCGCGAGGTAGAGATCTAGGATCTGGTCCTTCGAGAGTTGGCGCTCCAGTTCGACCGCCCGCACCATCTGGCGCAACTTGGCGTAGACCGAACGCTGGTGCCGCGGCTCGATCAACCGCGCCAGCTGCATCGTGATCGTCGAGCCGCCCGAGACGATATGGCCGCTTGTGAGCAGCTGGAATGCGGCGCGCGACAACGCCAGCGGATCGATGCCGTGATGCTCGTAGAAGCGCTTGTCCTCATAGGCGAACAGCAGCTTCAGGTAACCGGGATCGACTGATGTCCTGGCATCGACCGGCAGCCGCCAGCGCCCGTCCGCCATCGCATAGGCGCGCAACAGTTTTCCGTTGCGATCGACGACGGTGGTGGAGACCTGCTGCGCCTGCGTGAGCGGTAGCGGACCGAGCGAGACGACCCAGCCGGCGAAGCCGCCGGCCGCGACCAGCGTCGCGACGGCGCAGATCGCGAGGACGGTCTTGATCCGTCGCCAGCCCGATCCGCGTTCCGGTGCTGTCCTCAACGTTGCACTCATTTCGCCGGCTTCACCTCAACCGCACCGGTGCCGCTGCGGCCGTAGCGCGAGGGATTGTACATGTCCTCGACATAGGCCTGCGGCAGCACGTACTTGCCCGGCGACACCGCGCGCACGACATAGGCAACCGTGAACACCGACTTGTCGTTGGCGCCGCGGTCGATCGCCGCGATGAATCGGTCATCGCGGAACTCGGTGTTCTTCGGCTCGACACCATCCTCGATCCATTCGAGCGTGCCGGAATCGCCTGACGACACCAGGTTCGGATTGTCGATCTCGAGCCCGGCCGGCAGATAATCCGCAACCATGATGTGGCCGAATTCCGGTTTGGCTTCCGTCACCTTCAGGACAACCGCGAAGCGGTCGTTCTGTTTCGCCTTGGTGACATCGGCCGGCTTGCCGTCGAGCGTGAAGTAGCTGCGCTCGATCTTGAAGCCGTTGGAAGCGGCGGGTTCCGGCGTGACCGGCGAGCCCGACACCGAGACCACTGCCTGCACCGGCGCATCGCCAGTATTGGTGATCTTCAGCGGCTGGCCCGTCATCTCCTCGGCCTTGTAGCTGCGATAGACCGCGGTCTTGACCGGCTGGCCGTTGATATCGAGCGCCAGCGTCTCCTTGGCGAGCGCGCGCGCCGCCAGCACCATCCACGCATTCTCCTGCGTCGAGGTGTAGGGCGACAGCCCCCGCGCCGCTTCCACCCGCAGCACGGCCTGCGTCAGCGTGGTACGCGGCGCATTGCCCTCGCCGGCAAGCGAGACCAGCGCCGCCGCATCGCGCAGCGCCGAACCGTAGTCGACGCGGCCGAATTCGAGCACGGGTTTCGGGTTCAGCGCGTCGAGCGCGGCACCATAGACCCGCTCGGCCCTCGCCTTGTCGCCGACCAGCGCCAGTGCAGCGGCAAGCTGCGCCTTGGAGATCGGCGTCGCCAGATTGTTCAGCTTGGTGTCGGCGAGATAG
Organism: Bradyrhizobium viridifuturi; assembly: GCF_001238275.1. Classification (GTDB taxonomy): domain Bacteria; phylum Pseudomonadota; class Alphaproteobacteria; order Rhizobiales; family Xanthobacteraceae; genus Bradyrhizobium; species Bradyrhizobium viridifuturi. The sequence continues at coordinate 172,014 of NZ_LGTB01000004.1, read as the reverse complement.
CGCAGGTCGCCGATCGGCGCGGCGCCATTGCGCGCCAGCACATAGAGGCCGTAGGCCAGATCGCGGCCGCCGTCCTTCTCCGGCTCGTTGGCATTGACCACCGAGTTCCTGACGCGGTCGAGCGCGCTCTTGAACAGCACGTCCGGTACGGCGAAACCCTTTTCGCGGGCCCGAGTCAGGAAGTCCGTGACGTACGCATCGAGCCAGGCGTCGTCGCCGCCCGCCGACCACAGGCCGAACGATCCGTTGGACCCTTGTCGAGCGAGGAGCCGCTCGATCGCGTCGCGGATGCGCTGGTCGACCGCGGTGTCCATCGCCAGATGGGCGCCGGCGGCAAGATCGTTGACATAGAGCAGCGGCAGTGCGCGGCTCGTGATCTGCTCGGAGCAGCCATAGGGATAGCGGTCGAGCGCCTTCAGGATGCTCGCAGCATCGAGCGCGGTCGACAGGCTCGCCGAGACCGAGACGCTGCCGGTACCCGGCACGAGGTCGGAGAACATGTCGGACGTCAGCGTCAGGCTCTCGCCCTTCGCCAGCGTGCGGATCGAGCGGCGCGCCAGCACTTGGGTCGCCGGCTTAACGTCGAGCGCATAGTGCCGCGCCAGCGTCAGCCCGTTCGGCCCGGAAATATTGACGTCGAAATCCGCGCGCCCCGCGCCGCCGGCCTCAAGCCCGAGCGACAGCGAGGTGCGCTGCTTGGCGGCGAGCTTCACCGTCGTGGTCGGGTTGCCCGAGGCCTTGATCGGGCCACTCGCCTTGACGCTCACTGCGTAGTCGCCGGCGGCGCCTTCGACATTGTCGACATCCATGCTGATGGTGCCCTTGTCACCGGTCAGCAGGAAGCGCGGCAAGGTCGCGGTCACCACCACGGGATCGCGCACCGTCACGTCGACATTGGCGCGGCCGAGCTTGGTGGCGCTCCACGCCACCGCCATCACCCGCGCGGTGCCCGCGAATTCCGGAATGTCAAAGCTCACTTCGGCTGTGCCGTCGGGGCCGACCGTGACGATGCCGGAATAGAGCGCGAGCGGCTTCTGCGTCGGCGGCGAGCCCTGCAACTCGGCACCAGCAGCGTCGCCGCCGCTGCGGATCTGGCCGGTTGTGCCCTGCATGCCGTCGATCAGCTGGCCGTAGAGGTCGCGGATCTCGGCGGTCAGGCGGCGCTGGCCGAGATAGTAATCATCCGGCGCCGGCGGCTTGTAGTTCGTGAGATTGAGGATGCCGACGTCGACCGCCGCCAGCACCACCTTGGCGTCCTCGCCAGGGTTGAGCCCGCCGAGCTTGACCGGAATCTTCAGCGTCGAGCCCGGCCGAACCAATGCGGGCGGCGACAGCTCGACCGCGAGCGTGCGTGTCTTCTTATCGATGCCGAACCATTTCAACCCGATCGCGCGGCCGGGCATGCGCCCGGCGGCGGCATCGAGCGGACGGCGCAGCGTCGTCATCACATAGGCGCCGGTGCCCCAGTCCTTGCCAACCTGCAGCTTGACCTGCTGGGTGCCTTCCTTGACGTCGACGCTCTGGGTCGTCAGCAGGCGGTCGCCGAGCACATAGACCGTGAGCTTGCCCGCGGTCCGCGCATTGACCGACACCGTCATGGTGTCGCCCGAGGCATATTCCGGCTTGTCGATCGAGGTCTCGAGCAAATCGGGCGTGTCGGCGCTGCCGTCCGAATACCAGCCGACATCGAACTGCACCGAGGTGACAGGCCCGTCGGCGTCGGTCGATTTCACATCGAGCCGGTAGCGGCCGGGCTGCGGCTGGAAGGTCAGACGCAGCGGCTTATCGGCCGCGAGGTTGGCGTCGCCATCGGCCACGCGGCGGGTCGACTTGACCGGCTCATACTGCCAGGACGAGTTCTGCCGGTACCACTGGTAGCGCGACTCCAGCTTCAGCAGCTCGTAGCGCAGTCCGTTGCGCGGCAGCTGCTTGCCGTCGGGCGCGACGAACACAACATCGAACTCGGCCTTGTCGCCCTCGGCGACGCTCTTGTCGCCGAACAGCGGCTTGACGCCGATCAGCGAGGCGCTGGGGGCCACCGGCAGCACGATCTTGCGCTCGACCGAGCGGCCGCCGCTCTCCGCCATGCGGATGAATATCTGGGCCTCCTGCGGCCGGGTCGAGGCCGGCACCTTATCGAGCTTCACCGGGAAGCTGGCGGCGCCATTGGCATCGGCCTCCGGCAGGTCCTCGATCGGGGTCCGCTCGTTGCTCGCTGTCTGTTCGTCGTCGACACCGAACTGGTAGCCGGCATAACCGGGCCGGCCGTTCGCGGCGGGTGCGACCAGCATGTCGCCTTCGAGCTGCAGGCCCGAGGCAGGCGCGCCATAGAGGAAATGGCCGGAGACCTGAAGTTCCACTGGAACTTCAGCTTTGATCACTTTGTCCTTGCTCGTCAGATCGAATTCGATCCGCTCGGGGATGTAATCCTCGACCATAAAGGTGGTCTCGCCGACCGACGAGCCCTTGGGATCGGTGAAGACACGGGCCCGCCAGGTGCCGGTCGGCACCGCGGAGTTCAGCGCCACTGCCAGCATCCGGCCGCCGGCCCCCTGGTCGGGCAGCACAGCGCGGCGGAATTCCACGCCGTCGGGCCGCTCGATCACCATGGTCAGCGGCGTTCCGGTCAGCGCGTTGCCCTGGCCGTCGCGCAGCAGCGCGGTCAAATAGACGGTCTCGTTGGAACGGTAGACGCCGCGCTCAGCGTAGACGAAGGCGTCCGCGCCGGCCGGGATCGCCCGGCCCGCGACGCCGCGGTCGGTCAGATCGAAGGCGTTGGTCTTCAGGCTTAGGAACGCGTAGTCCGACTTCTCACCCATCACCGTGAGCAATGCCGGCGACAGCCCGCCCTCGCCGCGCGCCAAGCCCTGCTCGAACAGCACGTGGCCGGCGGTGTCGGTCTTCCGAGTGGCCAGGATCTCGTTGTTTCGGGCGACCAGCTTGACCTCGGCATTGGCGACCGGTTCGGTCGAGGCCAGCGAGTTGACGAAGACGTGGATACCGTCATTGCCGGAGAAGGCCGACAAGCCCATGTCCGAGACGATGAACCATTGCGTCGCCAGGGTGCCGTCGTCGTCGGTGCCCGGCCCCTTGGCCGCGGCGGTCATGACATAGACGCCCGGTTGCAGGTCGCCGAGCGCCTGGTCGACCGGAAACGCCGTGACCACGTCCTGGTTCAGCGTGGTCGCGGTCGCAAGCTCGCCGGACCACACCTTGACGCCGCGCTGGCCGCCGAGATCGGAGAGCTGGTAACGGCTCAGCGTGCTCTGGAAGTCGCTGTCGATCACGGTGTTGATCAGGTTGCGGTCGCCGATCCGGAACACATCGACCGTGACTGCCGGCGTGTTGACGCTGACCACCGGGATACCGCGCTGGCCTGTTCGAGGCAGCACATAGGCCCGCCCCGTAAACCGTACGAACGGCTTGCGGTCACGGACATAGATGTTGAACTCGGCCGATTTCGGCAGCGTCTCCTTGACGGTCGACGGCAGGCCGGCGCGCAGATTGATGTTGTAGCGCTCGCCATGCTTCAGCCCGTCGACGCAGAGCTGCTGGCCCTCTGCCGACAGGGCCGGCTTGTCGGTGCCGGCCAGCGCCAGGTACGGCGCGAAATCGACGCGCTTGGCCAGTTCCTCGGAGAACTGGAAGCAGGCCCGCGGCGAGGCCGCATCGGAATCGACGGTATAATCGAGCAGCCGGAAGCCGTGCTCGTCGCGCATCTTCTCGTATTGGCCCCTGACCTCGGCGACCTCGCGCAGGTCGAGCGACAGTCGCAAGCTATCGAGCGCCGGACGCCACAGCTTGCGCTCGGCGAACGCCTTGCCGAGCACGGCCAGCGAGTCGGCCTCCTCCCCCGCGTTCCCGGCGCGCTGATAGGCGATGTAGGCGGCGGTCGATGCACGCTCCATCAGGAAGGTCTGTTCGCTGGTGCTGGCCGAGCGGATCTGGAAGACGGTCTTGGCCAGCCGCAGCCAGTTGGCGCCGTCCTCGGGCGCGGTCGCCGCGATCTGGCCGAGGATCGTGAGCCCGCCGCGGAAATCGTTGCGCCTGAAGGCGGCATCGGCATCGCTGCGCAAGGTCGCCGCCGACTTGTTGACCGCACCCGCCTCGGTCTTGATCTGAGCTTCCAGCTTGATCGCGGAATCGGCGAGATCGTCGCGTTTGAAGGCCTTGTCCGCAGCCTGGGCGCTGACTAGGCCGAGCGCCAGCGCGGCGCAAAGTGCGGCGGCACGAACCAATCCGATCATGATGGAGCTCCTGAACGCCCCGCGGTCGATCGCCGCGTTGGGGCCAAAAAATGCGCGAAAAGGTGACGGAGTGAAGGCGCGGACATGAACGGACGAAAACGTCGCAGATCGCATTGCCGACATCCTTTGACCAGTCCCGGCGGCAACATCATGCCGGCTCGGGGGCTGGACGGGCCAACGCAGGGCGAGACCCCTGCTCGCCTTTGTCGTCCGCCCCCAGAAATCGGTTCGGACGGACTTGGCGGAAAGGCGGATTTTTCATAATGGCGGTGCTACAAGGCGGCCACGGTCCCGTAGCTCAACTGGATAGAGTAGCGGATTTCTACTCCGCGGGTTGCAGGTTCGAATCCTGCCGGGATCGCCAGTTCATTTTCCCACTCCAAACTTCCCAGCAGGTTGCGATTGGTTTTGGCTCACCGGGCCACGTGAGCCAGTGGCTGTTCCCGAAACGGGCTTCGCGCCATCAACACCGTAGTCCCGTAAAATCACGACCGGACAGGACGGAGGCAGCCGGCCTTAGCCGGTTAGGTTAAGAACAGAACATCGTTGCTGCATCGCCGATTGCCAGGATAAACCCTAGCGTGGCGTTTGCATATTTTTGAACATTGCCTGATGGCGACACCGATTCCAGTCGCGCGAACTATTTTTCAGAAACAGCCTTGGTCATGACCGGTTCGTCGAAAAAGATGCTGAACTGGGATGTTTCAGCGGGGGACGACCCGGCGCTGGCAGTTGCCTGCGCTATCCTGTTGGCCCTCACACTCCTTGCCGCAGCACTGTTTGTCAGTGGCAGCAGCCGTCCCGGAATTGACTTTTCGTGTTTCTGGGGCGCGGGCAAGATGGCGCTAGAGGGCCACGCGGCGACCGCCTACGATTGGCAGCAACTGCGTCAGCTGCTCATCCAGCTACAGCCGATCACTCACGCCCCCTATTCTTACGATCAGACGCCGGTGCCGTTTTTCTATCCGCCGGTCTTCTTCCTGGTTCTGGCGCCCCTCGCGCTGCTGCCATTCTGGATCGCGTTCGGGGTTTGGAGCGCGGCAAAGCTGCTGTGCTGGCTGCTTGTTGTTCATGCAATCCGGCCGCGTTCCGCCGCAATGCTGCTTGCGCTCGCCGCGCCGCCGGTCTTCTTTGATTTCATTGCCGGCCAAAGTGCGCTGCTCGCGGCCTCGCTGCTGGGTGGCATCCTGCTGACATTGGACAGGCGCCCGCTCCTGAGCGGCTTCCTGCTCGCGCTGCTCATCTTCAAGCCGCAATACGGCGTTCTGCTTCCTTTCGTGCTGATCGCAACGAAGCGGTGGAGCGTTTTCTTCACAGCCAGCCTCGTGGCGCCGGCCCTCATCCTGGTCACGGGCGTCATCTTCGGCTGGGATACTTTCAAGGGATTTCATGAGGCAGCAACCTTCGCGGCAACGCAGTTTCACCTCAGCGGAGCGCTGCCCTGGTATAAATTGCAAAGCAACTACGGCCTGTTTCGGTCTGCGGGCCTCGGTTACGGACCGGCGATGTCGTTGCACATCGCCATCGCGTCGGCCTGTGCGATCTGGGTGCTGATCATGTGGCGCCGCCGCGTCAGCTTCGCGGTGCAGGCCGCAAGCCTGCTTGCCGCAACGCCGCTCATTTCTCCTTATTTCGCGATCTACGACATGCCGATCCTGGCGATCGCGTTGGTCTTTCTCATGAACGCCAACATGGACGAGGGGATCGCGCCAGGCTCCAATCGTGGTGTGTTCCGGATCGGCGTCGGCATTGTATTCATCTTGGGATACGCATTCCCGCTGGTGTTGTGGCCGGTTGGCCCGTTCATGTGCGCGAGCGTGATCGCAATCATCCTGATGAGATACCGGTATCGCGCGGCGAGCGCGGCCAGCCCAGCCGCACCGCTTCGAAAGCCGGCGAGCGTTTGAGGCGCGCCTCCGCGCCGCGCAGAAAGTGCCATGTCGCGCGATGACGCCCTGAATCGATTCGGGTCCTGCCCGTAGCGCCGCCGCCCCTCGATGAAGCCGTTTTCCGGAAGCCACGAAGCCGGCCGGAAACAAACCCGGCGTAGCGTCCCAATATTGGACAAAAGGGGATTCGGTCATGTGGGATTTCATCAACGAATTGTATCGGGATTTTTGCCTGGCTCGCCTGCAGGAGATGCGGAAGCTCGAGCATCACATCTGAGCGGGCGCAGAACATGGACAACGATCGGCCGTTGGCCGGAGCCATCGTCACGGCGATGGTGATCGCGGCGGTGGTCTGGGCCACTATCGGACCTCCGCCCGCGCACAAGAAGGTCAATGGCCAGCCCCAGACGGTCGCCAGACGCTAGTCCCCGTAAGACTCCGGGGCATTCGAACCTTGGCGCTGGTCGTGCAGACAGACCATCACTGGGATTGCGGGCCCAGATTGGAACAGGGCGCCGTCGGGACACGATATTTCGAGCCCGGCGGCGTAGTTTTTCAGACAGGGCAAACCTCGTTGCGCGCGCAGCACTCTGCGGCCGGGTGGTTGGCTGCGCTTGTGCGCGGGATGTAGTCCGCAGCTCCGCTGGATCGCGCGTGAGGGCCCGTCGCGCCGGCGCCAAGCAAGCCCCGCTTCTAAAACTCTCTTAACCACAAGCGAGGACCGCGGGCGCAATCGTGGACCGATTGCGCATCGATCGACGTTGTACAGCACCATGCGTACAACGCGTCATTGGGTCGTGCTTGCGATCTGTGGTGCGGCAGCTCTCGCCGCGTCCATCGCATCCGCCGAGGCACAACAGGTGCAGGCCGGAACGCTCGCGTGCCGCGGCGGCCCCGATACCGGTTTCATCCTGGGCCCTGTGACCAATCTCGACTGTGTACTGCACGTCGACAGCGCGCCGGACCGCCGCTATGTCGCGGCCATTCGCGACCTCGGTGTTTTCATCGGCGATCAGGAGGTCACGCTGACCTGGAAGGTGATGGCGCCGGTGCCGTGGCTCGGCCCCGATGATCTCGCCGGCAGCTATACGCATGCCAGCGGCGCCGGCGACAATGTTCTTGCCGGCGGCACGAACGCCACGCTCGCGTTGCATCCGCTGGATGACAAGGATCCCGCTACCCTTCCGCTGAAAATCGAGAACCTGGAGATCCGTCCGACGGATCACTGATCGTGGCTCGAGCCGCGTGCCGGCGGCCAAAATGCACAACGCCGTCCGCTTGAAATATACGCGGACGGCGCTGCTCCTAGCCCCAGGAAGGTGATGCAAAATCCTGACGCCCTAAGTCTGCACGTTCTGTGCCAGGCATCATGGCCCATATGGGCTATTTAGCTGCAGAGAAACGAAGGTAGGGTAAGTGTCGAGGCGCTGGTGACGGTGCCTCACGACCAAAGTGTCAACTTGGCCTCGGCGTGGCCCACGCGCTGAGGCCTTTTCTTTTGATGTTCACGGTCTGCTCTGAAGTCGCGTCCTGTTCTTTATCATTCAGCGCACGAGTGCTTCCGTAGTTCTCCGTGCGTGAACAAAGTTCCGGCAGCGCTTGCGCGACCCGACGCATTCGGTTCGTGACATTCCGCGATGATTTGCGGCGCGCTTCGTCTCGTGATTTCCTGATCCGGAATTGCCTTCTGCAAAGTATTGTAAGCGTGCGCCGATCGCCGATACTTCAGGACCGCTATGGAAGATTCCGTCCAGATCCGTTGCACCCGCTGCAAGAATGTCTTCCGCGATCGCGCCAAGCGGCTGCAGAACGGTTACTCGCGTCAATGTCCGAGCTGCGAGATCGTCCTGTTCTTCGACGAGGACTCACACGATGCAAACATCAAGCGAGCGATGCGAACCGCGCGCCGCGCACGCAAGGAACTGCGTGAAAGCGAAGGCGTGAGCACGAGAAGGGCGGCGGGCGTTCCCCGACAATACAGCGGGCGCTCGGCATCGAACTCGCGGGGAATTGAAGACGACAGCGACGATTGAATCTGCGCGGCGGGCTATCGAACTATCCTCCGCCGCGGCCGGCATTCTCCGAGGCACGGTCGAGCCATTGGCGGGTCGCCTCGTCGCTCCAGCCAGGAACCGCGAAGCGCGCCGACGGCGTCACATCCGCAGGCGCGCGAACGGTTGCGGGTAGCCGTGGATGAGCGTGACGCCGTGGCGCCGCGTCCGCGGACGCGGTCAGCATGACCAACAGACCAAGTGGCAAAACAAGGCGCATCGCATTTGCTCCTGATCATCGTCCCGATCGCGCCGAGACGGCTACCCTCCAGTGGTCGGATCAGGACCGCCGCTTTGCCTCGACGTAGCGCTTGAAATTATCCAGGATCGCCTGCCAGCCGCCGCGCTGCTGTTCGACCGAATGGGTATCCTCGCTATCGAAGCTGACCTGCACCTTGACGCTGCCGGCCTCGGGCGTGAATGCAACCTGCGCAGTGCGATCGCCGAACGAATATTCGAGCAGCTGCGGCGCCTCGACCCTGGTGTAGGTGCCGGCGAAATCGAACCCCATGCTGCCGTCCTTGGCTTCCATCCGCGACGAGAACGCGCCACCGGCGCGCAGGTCCACGGTCGCAGCAGTGGTGTGCCAATCGTCGGAAGCCGCGTTCCACTGCTTGATGTCGTCGGGCGTCGTGTAGGCACGCCAGACATCGCCGATCGGCGCGGCGACGATTGTTTCAACGGCAATCCTCATAAGCGTTCCTCGTCGTCATTGCATGAAGTGGATGCGCCCCTGGCGCCCGGCCGGGACGGCCGATTGCGGCCACTTTACTAGGGCCATCCGCGATGTTCCACAAATGCTCCGCCACTGGATAGCGCCGGCCCGGGCCGCCGGGAGCAGGATGCGGCGCGGATACCGTTCAGCGAACCGGACGGTTTGTGGCCGGCACAAGAATTTCGTCAGGAATGACCGTGTATGGAGGACGGGTCCAACGCCCGGAGAGGACGTCATGCGGAACCTGAATACCGTGCTGAGCAAGCTGAACGACCGCCTGCTGCGGCTGGAGGGTGAGCTGTTCGTGCTGCGATCGATCGCGCGCGCCGCCCTCACCGCCGGCGACGAATCCGCCGTCCGCACCCGCAAACTGCTCGAGGGCGCCAAGCTCGCGCTGTCGGACGAAGCCGAGCGGCCACTGGACGCCGCGACCGAGAAATACGTCGCGGCCGCGATCGCGATGGTTGAAGAGTTGCTCGAAAATCCGCGCGAGGCGGCGCCGCTGTTCAGGGTGATCGATGGCGGCAAGCGCGACGAATAGCCCGCCATCGAGAGCTAGTTCGCGCCCTGCACGGCCCTGTCATACGCCTCGATCGTCAGCCTTGCTCTGGCGGCAACGTCGGCAGCCGTCATGCCCGGCTTGTAGAGGCTGCCGCCCAGACCGAACGCGCGAATGCCGGCCTTCACATACTCCGCGAAATTCTGGTCCGAGACGCCACCGACGGCGGCGATCATCGCATCCGCCGGCAGCACGGCGCGGATCGCCGAGATGCCGGAGGCGCCGAGCACGCTCGCCGGGAAGAATTTCAAGCCCGAAGCGCCGGCGCGCGCGGCGAGCAGCGCTTCGGTCGGCGAGAACACACCGGGCATCGTGACCATCGCGTAATCGTGGGCCCGCCTCAGCACGTCGACATCGACGTTCGGCGACACCATGAGGCGCCCGCCGGCGTCATGGAGACGATCGACGTCCGAGGCTGACAGCACCGTGCCGGCGCCGATCAGGACATCGGCGGGCGCGCGCTTCGCCGCGATCTCGATCGAGCGGAACGGCTCGGGCGAGTTCAGCGGAATCTCGATCGCGGTCATGTCAGCCTCGATCAGCGCGCTCACGATGCCCAGAGCTTCGTCCGGCTTGACGCCGCGCAGGATCGCGACCAGCGGACGCTTCATCGGCGGAAACGGAATGCTCATGCCTTGATCCCTCAGTTCTTCCAGATCGCCGCCGCTGCGCCGGCGAGGCCGCGGCGAACCGCCTCCTCCGCATCCATGACGTTGAGCGGAATCGAAAGGCGTTGCAGCGCGATCTGGTAGAGACGTTGCAGGCGGCCCGATGCGATCAGCGTCACCGGCGTTGCCCGCTCCCGCTCCGCGAGGCCGGCCGCGAGCTCGGCACCGATCAACGTGCCCGAGATCGTCTCGCGCGCGGCCTGCGCGCTGCCGCCGAACAGCAGTTGCCGCGATCGCACGCGAAACAGCAGGTTGGCGGACAACGCGGGCGCAGCGAACGCCTCCATGACGGCCGAGCCAAACGCATCGGTATCCACATCCTCGTCCGCGCCCGCGATGGCGTGTGACAGGATGGTGTCACGCGCGATCGCGCTGAACAACTCACCGGTCATGAAGGTCGCAAAACGCTCGACCGTTCCAGCGCGCATTTGCACCCATTTGGAATGGGTGCCCGGCAGGCAAACGAGAGCCCCGCCCGGCGCGTCCAGACCGAGTGCGCCGAGCAATTGGGTTTCCTCGCCACGCATCACGTCGGGGGCCGCGGCGTTGCGCTGCGCAATCCCCGGCAGGATGCGAATGTCATGCGACTGCCCGCTCACCATAACGGCGCCCTTGAGGATGGCAGAGAGATGTGCCGGCGTGTCGACATAGCCGGCTTCGACCCAGCCCTGCCGTGCACCCGCCATGCCGCAAATTACGACAGGCAAATTGGCCGCCGCGCCCAGCGCGTCCAGATGCGATTGCAGCACGGAGGCAAAGCCGGTCCTGGCGGCCACCGTCATGCCCTCGCCGCTGCGGCGTTCGCCGAACACCTGGCCGTCGGCGTTCATCAACCAGAGCCGGAAGCTGCTGGTGCCCCAATCGACCGCGACGTAGGAAGGCCCGCTCACCGCGCTCTGTTCCACGCTTTCAGTTTCCGGCACGGCAACGGCGCCGCGACTGAGACGCGATAAAGCCCTTCCTCGCGCGGCGCAAGGCGGCCCGATGGCGTGATGTCACGAGGCTCCGTTCGCGTCGGATGCACGCGCGGCTCGGTTACCGCGCGCCCTTCAGCGTACAGGAGGTCGTGCAGGTGGTGACGTTGCCACGGTCACACTTGATGCAGGCGTTGACGCACTGATCCATGACCTTGGGATTGTACTGACTATAAAGATTGGCCGCACAGCTGTTGGTCGAGCCCGTGACCTCCGGGTCGTTCCAGCAACCGGACAGTAAAAATGCTGCGGCACTCAAAATGGCGACCTTGCGCATAAGGCCTCCTGCCACGCTCCATCCAAGTAACCTTGATAGGTTAGGTTAAAATCCGGTTTCAATTGCGACCTTACCCGGAAGCAGTATTGCTTATCCACCGGACATTTCCCCAAGGTCCGGGCCCACACCGGCAAGGCCGTCAGGCGACCCCGCCTGGCGGCTTTGTTGCCCAGCAATGCACAAGGATACCAACAAGATGGCCAGAAAGCCGCGGTGGTCGTTCAAGGAGGACCGACGACTGATGGAATTGGCGCGCTCCTCCAAGACGCTGGAGGAGGTCGTGAAGGCGACCGGCCGTTCGCCGGAGCGAATCAAGAAGATGGCGATGCGCCTCGGCCTCTCCATCAAGCCGCGTGGCGCCACCAAGAAATGATTTGAAATACCGCTCCCGCGCCGTCTCGGACGCGAGCCCCTCCGGATCCAATCTGCGCCGCTTCGTGTGCACCGACGCGTCAGACACGAAGACTAGGGTTCCGGCGGACAATCGTCCTTCGCCCGCACCGGGATCGCCCTGATCTCCCCGTCAACCCTTGCCTCGCGCTCCGGCTCGTCCGCCCTGGTACACGTGGTCAGCACGAACGCCACCCTGCTGCATTGCCATCCAGGGCCCAGCCCCGCGCTGGACACCTGTTCGGGCGATGCCAGCGTGAGGGACCCATACGCTATCAAAACGGCACCCGCCGCGCCTGCGGCAGCCAGCGCCGCGCCCTTTCCGGACCACAGCTTGGATATCATGGCCTTGGTTCCCACCAATCTCTGGGACTAGATGAGCAGCCCGCCTGTCCGCGTGTGATCGGAATCACAACCGAAACCAAGCAGTTCAGCCCGAGTCTTTGGATCGATGTGGGAGCGATATTGCACTGCCGCAAGGCGGTCAGCGCGCCGGCTCGATCACATTACAGTTGGATCGGCCCGACATCACGCAGTCCTGCATCTTGCTCGCCGCCGTCAGGTTGTGCGCAAGCCAGAGACCGACCGCGAGCATGACCGCCGCGACCAGCAATCCGATCAACGCGCCGCGGCGGTTGCCTCCGTCTTCGGATTCGCTCATGCCGGCTCGGGTTCCCAATTGCCATCGCCCGCATCATGACCGTTTGCACGGTTGCGTGCGATCAATTCTGCAACAGTCGCACCACGAAATGCGCGCGGGCAGCCGTCGGCCCTGCAATTCCATTGCGAGCGCGCGCGACTCACGAAAAACTGCTCGTTGAAGTGGAGCGCGTGTGCGGGGCGTGCCGGTGAGCGAACAGGAAACGAACTACGATTTTCAGCGTTACAGGCAGCTCCTCTCGGAGGCTGTCGACGAGGCCAGCAGGCTGCAGCTGATCAGCCTTTTGATCGCAGAAAAAGCGCGCGACCGGCTGGAGGCCCAGCGCGCCTCGGATCGGGACGCGATGACTGCCGAGACGGTCGCCAAGGTGCTGGGTACCAAGGGTTTGGGTACCAAAGCCTTGGGCGGCGGGCGGCGCGAGCAGTTTTAGCGCGGCTGGGGTTTCGGCACCTTCTGAGAGCAAGCGGGCTCGGTGACCAACCACTCACCAAGTCGGTGGCAAAGCGGGTGCCATCGGCCGTTTGCCATCCGCTCATATCTCCCTTGCTCCACAGCCCTCCGTTCGCCACTGGCAATTTCTGCGCCGTTCACTTATTGAAGCGCCGAACCCAAACCCATCCATCACCCGAACAGAAAGCAGCAAGGCTTCCTCTATGAGTGGCTTCAAGGAACCGGGTTTTGCCGACCGCCAAAAGGCGGCCCTGCAGGCGCGGCAAAACCTCCTCAACAAGTTTCGCGCCCAGCCCGGCGCTGACGATCCCGCTGTGAAGGCACGTGCCGACGAGCGCGCGGCGATCGCCGAACGACGCACCAAGCCAAGGAGGTCCGTGAGGCCGAGAAGGCCGAGCAGAAGCGACTGGCGGAAGAAGCTGCCGCAGCCGAGGCCGCCCGCATCGCGCGCGAGAAGGAAGAGGAAGCCGCCCGCGAGGAGGCGCTGCTCGCCGAGCAGAAGGCAAAGCGCGACGCCCGCTATGCGGCGCGCAAGGAGCGCGGCAAGAAGAAGCGCTAAAGCCTAACCAGGCCCGCCACCACGGCGGGCCTGTGAAGGATGAGCGATGCCGGCGATCAGTTCTTCTTCATGCCGTCGTCTTTCTTCATCATCGCTCCGCCGTCCTTCTTCATGCCGTCGTCCTTCTTCATCATGCCACCGTCCTTCTTCATGGCATCCTTGGACATCGTGTCTTCCTTCTTCATCGCGTCGTCCTTGCCCATCTTGTCCTGAGCGAAGGCGGCGGGCGCGAGCGCGAGGCTGAACGAGAGCAGCGCGGCGGAAAGGCCGAGGCGGGTCTTGGTGGTCATGATGATGATCCCTTGTGTGGTCGAATGTGAGCGCGACGACTTGCCGCTCTCTACTCGACGCGCTTGCGCCGCCCGTTGTTACCTCCAATAACAAATTCTTGAGCTGCCGCGGCGCGTACCCGCGAGGGTTGCGTGGCTGGCGCGCGGTGTGCGCCGCAACATCGGCGAACTCCTCACCGCCAGGACTTGTCGCCACGTGTCCGCTCGCACTATCAGGGCGCCTCGAACTATCAGACTAGAGAAGTTTCACGCGAAGACCGGCTAAGCTAAAACTCCGCGCCGGCCTAACAGCCACTCAAGAAGCTCTTCAGGGGAAGAACCATGCTCACACGCCGCCACGTCCTCGCTTCCGCCCTCGCCGCACCCGCGATCCTGCGGTTGGGCATCGGGACCGCGCATGCCGCGACCACGCTGAAGATCTCGCACCAATTCCCCGGCGGCACGATCGACAAGGGCGACTTCCGCGACAGGCTGTGCCGGATGTTCGCGGCCGAGGTCGCCAAGCGCTCGGGCGGCGACCTCACCGCCGAGGTCTATCCGAACTCCTCGCTGATCAAGACCAACGCGCAGTTCTCGGCGATGCGCAAGGGCGCGCTCGACCTCAGCCTTTACCCGATGCCCTATGCTGGCGGCGAGCTGCCGGAAACCAATATCGGCCTGATGCCGGGCCTCGTCACCACCTACGACCAGGGCCTGCGCTGGAAGAAGGAGCCGGTCGGCAAGGCGCTCTCCGACTTCCTCGCCGACAAGGGCATTCTCCTGATCTCCTGGGTCTGGCAAGCCGGCGGTGTCGCCAGCCGCTCCAAGGCGATCGTGGCGCCCGAGGACGCCAAGGGCCTCAAGGTGCGCGGCGGCTCACGCGAGATGGACATGGTGCTGCAGACCGCCGGCGCCGCGGTGCTGTCGGTCCCCTCGAACGAGATTTACGCCGCGATGCAGACCGGCGCCTGCGATGCCGGCATCACCTCCTCCACCAGCCTGATCTCGTTCCGCCTCGAGGAGGTCGCGAAGTCGCTGACCTCGGGCGCCGGCGCGTCCTACTGGTTCATGCTGGAGCCACTGATGATGTCGAAGGCGATCTTCGACAAGCTGCCGAAGAACCAGCAGGACATCATCCTCGCCGTCGGCGCCGAGCTCGAAGCGTTCGGCCGCAAAGGCGCGCAGGACGACGATGCCGAGGTGGCCAAGGTCTATGAGAAGGCCGGCGCCAAGGTCAGCGCCCTCGATGCCGCCACCGTCGGCAAGTGGCGCGACATCGCGCGCGACACGGCCTGGAAGGACTACGGCGCCAAGACCGCGATGGCAGCCAACCTGCTGAAGCTCGCAAGCGACGTCGCCGCATGATGCATGGTCCGGTCGCGGATCAGGCCGAAGCCTCGAGCCTGGCCACGGGCAATTCGCCTGTGGCTCTGCTCGGGCGCGCGCTGTCCATGTGCAACAACATCATCGTGGTGTTCGCCGCGCTCGCCTTGATCGCGGCCTGCGCGATCCTGAGCTACAGCGTGCTCGGCCGCGCCTTGTTCCACAGCCCGAACTACTGGCAGGACGAGGCCGCCGTGTTCCTTTTGGTCGGCGCCACCTTCATGACGTCGGCTTATGTGCAGAGCCAGCGCGGCCACGTCAGCATTGAGGCGTTCGTCGGCCTGCTTTCGCCGCGCGCCAACAGCATCAGGCTTTGGCTGGTCGATGTCGCGAGCTTCGCGTTCTGCACGTTCTTCGCCTGGAAATCCTGGACGCTGGCGCACGAGGCCTATGTCGACGGCCAGGTCTCCAACTCGATGTGGTCGCCGCCGCTCGCGATCCCCTATGGACTGATGGCGCTCGGCATGACGCTGCTGTGCGTGCAGCTCCTCCTGCAAATCCTGATTCCGCTGACGGGTGGCGCGCGCCGATGACCGTGTTCGGTATTGGCATCTCCTACGGGCTTGCCACCCTGTTTGCGATGTTCTCCGGCATGCCGATCGCGTTCGCGCTCGGCGCCGTCGCGGTCGTGTTCATGGCGATCTACATGCCGGCGGCCTCGCTCGATACGGTGACGCAGAACGTCTATGAGGAGATGGCCTCGATCACGCTGCTGTCGATCCCGCTGTTCATCCTGAAGGGCGCGGCGATCGGCAAATCGCGCGCCGGCCAGGATCTCTACTCGGCCCTGCACGCCTGGCTGCATCGCGTACCCGGCGGCCTCGGCGTCGCCAACGTGTTCGCATGCGCGCTGTTCGCGGCGATGGCCGGCTCCTCGCCCGCGACCTGCTCGGCGATCGGCTCGGCCGGCATTCCGGAGATGCGAAAGCGCGGCTATTCCGGCGGCTTTGCCGCGGGGATCATCGCCGCCGGCGGCACGCTCGGCATCCTGCTGCCGCCCTCGATCACGATGATCCTGTTCGCGGTCGCCGCCGAGAAATCGCTCGGCCGGCTGTTCCTCGCCGGCATCGGCCCGGGACTGCTGCTGGTGTCGTTGTTCGGCCTCTACGCCGTGTTCCGCTTCCGCAAGGAATACGCCATGGCCAAGGCCGCCTATGATGCGACCGGCAAGGACGCCGCGATCCTGCGGCGCGACGAATTCACCATGGCCGAACGCTTCAGCGCGCTGCCGCGGGTGATCCCGTTCGTGCTGCTGCTGACCGGTGTGATGATCGCGCTGTACGGCGGCTATGCCACGCCGTCGGAAACCGCCGGCCTCGGCGGCCTGTTGGCGCTCGGGCTGATCGCCGTGATCTACAGCGTCTGGAAACCCAGCGACCTGTCGCCGATCCTGAAATCGACCATCCGCGAATCCACCATGCTGATGCTGATCATCGGCATGTCGCTGCTCTATTCCTACGTGATGAGCTATCTGCACATCTCGCAGTCGGCGGCGGAGGCGATCGTCGCGATGCACCTGCCGCGTTGGGAGTTGCTGTTCGCGATCCTCGTGATGGTGATCGTGCTCGGCTTCTTCCTGCCGCCGGTCTCGATCATCCTGATGACCGCGCCGATCATCCTGCCGCCGCTGCGCGCGGCCGAGTTCGACATCATCTGGTTCGGCGTCGTCATGACCATCGTGATGGAGATGGGCCTGATTCACCCGCCGGTCGGCCTCAACATCTTCGTCATCCGCAACGTCGCGCCCGACATCCCCTTAAGCGAGGTGATCTGGGGCACGCTGCCGTTCGTGCTGCTGATGATGTTCGCGGTGCTGATGCTCTGCTTCTTCCCGGAGATCTCAACCTGGCTGCCGAATCTGGTGATGGGGCCGGACGGCGGGCGCTAAGCACGCGCGTCAAGCCGCGCTTCAGGCCGCCTCCTGCTCCCGTGCGGCGAGCGCCTGCTCGATCCGGCGCACCATCGACGCGGTCGGGCGACCCTCGCGTTGCAGCCGGCGGAGCTCGTTCCAGAGCCTGATGATTTCGCGTTCTCGCTCGGCGTCCATGGCGGCACTCTCCCGAATGCCCAATATGAACGAAACAAGAACAAACTGCAAGCCCCGGACGTCCCTCGCCGACAGCCGCTAGGGATAGCCGTCGCCCGGCGTTGCGACCTCGACCACGTCAATCCGCGACGCCGATTTGCCCCTCCGGAGTTCCTCGTAGGAGGTCTCCGCGCTCAAGCAGAGCAATGTCCTGCGATCGGCACCGCCCAGCGCACAGGCGAGTGCGCGGCGGCCCGGGACCTCGATGCGCTCAAGCTCCACGCCATTGCGATCGATGCGGACAAAGGCGTCTTCCGTGAACGAGGCGACCCAGACCGCCCCATCGCGATCGAGGCAGATGCCATCGGGATCGTTGACCCGGCCGAACCGCCCGCGGAGGCTCAACCCGCCGTCCGCCGCGATATCGTAGTCCGCGAGAGCAGCGCCATCCATTTCCGCGACGACGAGCCGGCGCTGATCGGAGGAAACGGCGATGCCGTTCGGAAACCGCAAGCCGTCGGCGACGACGCGGGCGCTGCCGTCGGGCGTGACCAGGATGATCCGGCCGACGGCGCCGCGCCCCTCCGGCGGCGGCAGATTGAAGCCGAGATCGCCGACATAGGCGCGCCCCAGCCCGTCAATGATCATGTCGTCGATCGTGCCGGTGGCAACCTCGGAGAGGTCGGCATACAGCGACAGTGCCCCACCCGAGAACCGCAGCAGCCGCTTCCTGAACATCGTCAGCACGACGATGTCGCCATCAGGCAGCACGCCGAGACCGCAGGGCGTGTCGTCCGCCACCGCAGCGTGCTCCTGCCGTTCGCCCGACGGACTGATGCTGAGCAATGTGCGCGCCATGCAGTCGACGAACCACAATCGTCCATCGTGCCAGCGCGGGCCCTCGAAATAGCGGCCGCCGTCGAGGATGGTTCTGAGGTGCACTGCCATGGCGTCCCGCTCGGTGAAATCTGATCTGTCAGCCCCCAACGGCGCGACGTGGCGATCAGGGTACATCTCGGCGGAAACCGGTCAAAGGGGCGGCCCTTATGCCACATTTTACCCGCAAAACCCCGGTTCTCGCGGGTTCCACACACCATGTTCCATATTTCGCCGCGTTTTCCCTGTTGAGTTGCGGCAGCATTAACACTCGAGAATCGAGGGTAGTGATAATCTGCGGCGGTTGTGCCGCCGTATGAAGCGTTCTGTTTGTGCCTCGTGGTTTCTCAGGGGGGACCAGGGAATGAACCGGTGCCTACGTCCGCTGGCGTGTTTCGCCACAGCCGCCGCGCTCGCGCTGCTTCCAGTCCAGGCGACCGCCAAGCCGCATCACCAGCATCAGGCCAAAAGCGGCCACGGCGACAAGAAGGCGCACGGCGCCAAGTCGAGCGGCAAGACCGCACACGAGAGCGGCTCCGGCAAGCGCCGGCATGCCAGGCACGGCTCCGACAAACGCAAATCGGCGAAGGCCAAATCGGTCCCCTCCAAATCGACTGAGACCACCAAGGCGGCGGAGCCGGAGAAGCCTGCCGGGCCGCAACTGTCGGGCGATCTCGCCAACGTCAGGGACGCGATCCTCGCCGCGCGCCGGGGCAAGACCAACGACGCGACCGATATCCAGGCCAAGATCACCGACCCGGTCGGGCGCAAGCTCGTCGAGTGGTACCTGCTGCGCCATTCGGAGTCGAATGCGCCGTTCAGCCGCTATGCGGCATTCGTCGCGGCGAACCCGGATTGGCCAAGCGTCACGCTGCTCCGCAAACGGGCTGAAGCGCGGATGTGGCAGGAGCGCAGCGATCCGGCCACGGTGCACGGCTTCACGCTCGATCAACCGATCAGCGCCAAGGGCAAGTTCGCGCTCGCCCGCACGCTGCTCACTGAGGGCGACCGCGACGGCGCCGCGCGGCTGGTGCGCGAGGCCTGGCGTTCGGAAGAATTGCTCGAACGGACCGAGAGCGACGCCTACGACGCATTCAAGGACCTGCTGACATCCGACGATCATCGCGCGCGCATGGACAAGCGGATCGGCGCCAAGGATCTCGCCGGCGCGAGGCGCGCGGCACAGCACCTCGGCAGCGACGCGTTGGCCATCGTGAAGGCTTGCGGCGCGGTCCGCGGCCAATCCAGCAAGGCCGAGGACACGCTCAACGACGTGCCGGCTGATGCCCGCGGCGACCTCGGCTACACGCTGTGCCGCATCCAATGGCTGCTCGCGAAGAACAGGATCGACGATGCGGCGCGCGTGACGATCGCGGCGGCGCCCGAGACGATGGCGCAGCAGGACACCGACCAATGGTGGCGCGAGCGCCGCATCCTCTCCCGCAAGCTGCTGGATCAGGGTGAGTACCAGGCGGCCTATGACGTGATCCGGGGCGCGGCGGCGCCGGACAATCCGTACTATCGCTCCGACATGCACTTCATGCGCGGCTGGATCGCGCTGCGCTATCTCGACGATGCCAAGACCGCGGCGGCGCATTTCGCCCACATCGACGAGGGCCAGACCAACCCGACAGTGCTGGCGCGCGCCACCTATTGGCGCGGCCGCGCCGCCGAGGCACTCGGCAATTCCGCGGCGATGCGCGCCGACTACCAGGCCGCCGCGCGCTACCCGACTGCGTATTATGGCCAACTCGCGCTGACCAAGCTCGGCCGTGACGGCGTCGAGCTGCATGCACCCTCGCCCGCTGCAAGCGCCGACAGCATGGCCGCGGACGAGCGGGTTCGTGCCGCCGACATGCTCTACGCGATCGGCGAGCCCGATATCGTGCTCTATTTCGCAGCCGACCTTGCCGAGGAGAGCACTGACGTCGGGATGCTCGAGGCACTCGGCGAGCTCACCGGCCGCCACAACGATGCCCGCGCCATGCTGCAGATCGGCAAGATCGCGCTCGCGCGCGGCTTTGCCTTCGACCATTACGCCTTCCCGGTCATCGGCATTCCCAAGCACACACCGATCGCGCCCGACATCGGACGCAGCATGACCTACTCGATCGCGCGTACTGAAAGCGCGTTCGATCAGCGCGACAAGTCGGCGGCCAACGCCGTCGGCCTGATGCAGGTGACGCCCGAAGCCGGCCGCGACACCGCGAAGCGTTTCGGCGTCAGCTATGACTGGAGCAGGATGGTGTCCGATCCGGTCTACAACACCCAGATGGGCGCGGCCGAATTGAGCGCGCTGCTGGCGGAGTATCGCGGCTGCCACATCATGACATTTGCCGGCTATAACGCCGGCCGCGGCCGCGTCCGCGACTGGATCAAGGCCTATGGCGACCCGCGCGATCCCAAGGTCGATCCGGTCGATTGGGTGGAGCGGATCCCGATCTCGGAGACGCGCAACTACGTGCAGCGCGTGATGGAGAATTTCGCGGTCTATCGGGCGCGTTTCGAGGACGCCGGCACGGCGATGGCGGCAAAGAGCGGCGAGCGCGTCGTGACGCAGGAGACCAACGCCGCGCCGGCGCAGTGAGCCTCGCCGGCGTGATCAGATCAGGTTGATCTTTTCGGACAGCTGCTTCGTTCGGATCGCGCTAGGGGATATCCGCCGTCCTGCGAACCTCTCTCCGCGCGAAGAACCATGAGACACCTGCGATCAGACAGGCAAATCCGAGCCAGGCGATCATCGTGCGAGCTTCGCGGGGCGTGTCGATTCCGTAGCGATCGATGACGAAAACGGGCAACAGATACGCGAACGCGACAGTCCAGATGCTCCAGAGCCCAGAGCGGCCCAGAATGACGTAGACGAGGCCGCCGTAAACCAACTGGAACGCTAGTGCCGCGCCCAGCATCATGAGGAACAAGCGAAGATAATCGCTCCAGTACAAGATGTGCACGCCTTCCGGGGTCGTCCAGGGCACCATCCAGCCGACAAAGGCGACCGCAAACGCGGCGCTGGACGCAAGCCACGCAAGAACAAGGTTCCTCATGAGAAGCTTGCCTCGCTGCTTCTCACTCCACCTTCACATTGGCGGCCTTGATCATCGGCCACCACTTTGCGATTTCCGCCTTCTGCCAGGCGCCGAGTGCCTCCGGCTTCAACTGGTCTTGCGGCGGCATCTGCAAGCCGAGATTTTCGAGCTGCTTCTTCACCGCGGGATCGCGCAGCGCCTGGATCGCAGCCATGTTGAGCTTGGCCACGATCTCCTTCGGCGTGCCCTTCGGCACCCAGAGGCCGGACCACAGCGTCATGTAGAAGCCGGGCAAGCCGGCCTCGTCGACCGTCGGAACTTCAGGTGCATTCGCGACGCGCTTGGAATCGGTGACGGCATAGGCGCGGATGTTGCCGGCGCGGACCTGGTTGATCGAATTCGAGGTCTGGTCGACGATGATGTCGATCTGGCCGGCGACGAGGTCGTTCAGCGCCGGCCCGGTTCCGCGATACGGCACGTATTGCAGCTTGATGCCGGAGACGTTCTCGAAATAGAGCCCTGCGATATGGCTGCCGCTGCCGGCGCCGGCGGTGCCTGCAGTCGGCGGCTGAGGCCGCGACTTCAACCACTCCAAGAGTTCCTTCAGCGATTTCGCCGGCACGGCGTTCTTGCTGACGATGATCATCGGATTGCTCGGCAGCAGCACAACCGGCTCGAGATCCTCGACGAGGTCGTAGCCGAGCTTGTAGATCGCGCCGTTTGCGACGTGGGTGCCGAGATGGCCGAACGAGACGGTGTAGCCGTCAGGCGCCGCGCGCACCGCGCGGCCGACGCCGATCGAACCGCCCGCCCCGGTCACGTTCTCGATCAGACCACCTCGCCGAGCGACTGCTTCATCCGCTCGGCGAGGATGCGCGCCATGGCATCCGACGGACCGCCGGCAGCGAACGGCACGACGATGGTGATCGGGTGCGCGGGCCAGGTTTCCGCCGTAGCGCTTCCTGTGAACGCCAACATCGCCAGCACGGCCAAAACGAGCTTCCGCATCACGCTCTCCCTCAATCTTTCTTGTCGCATCATTTTTGAAGGGCCACCTTTCGACAAGATGGCCCTTCGGATGAGGCTTCAGAACTGCGAGAAGTCGATCGGCTTGTGCCGGTCGAGCGCGCGGGTCACCGGCGGCAGCGGGTATTTCAGGCCGCTGGCGCAATTGAACAGCATCACGCGGTCAGTCCTGCTGACCCGGCCGTCGGCAAGGCTCTGCTTGTAGGCAGCATAGGTCGCAGCGCCCTCGGGGCACAGCAAGAGGCCCTCCTCGCGCGCGACCTCATTGAGCGCAGCGCTGATCTTGTCGTCATCGACGGCGATTGCAAACCCCTTGCTCTCGCGCACCGCACGCAGGATGAGGAAGTCGCCGATCGCCTGCGGCACGCGGATGCCCGAGGCGATGGTGTGGGCATCCTCCCAGCGCGCCGCGTGCTCGGTGCCGGCCTCGTAGGCGCGCACCATCGGCGCGCAGCCGGAGGCCTGCACCGCGACCATCCGCGGACGCTTGGAGCCGATAAAGCCGATCTTCTCGAGCTCGTCGAACGCCTTCCACATGCCGATCAGGCCGGTGCCGCCACCGGTCGGATAGAAGATCACGTCGGGCACGTCCCAGCCGAGCTGCTCGGCGAGCTCGAGGCCCATCGTCTTCTTGCCCTCGATCCGGTACGGCTCCTTCAGGGTCGATGTATCGAACCAGCCGACCTTTGCCTTGCCCTCGCCGACGATCTTGCCGCAATCGTCGATATAGCCGTTGACGCGATAGACGGTGGCGCCCTGCAACTCGATCTCGCTGACATTCACCTCCGGCGTATCCGCCGGGCAGAAGATCGTGGTCTTGATGCCGCAGGAGGTCGCGTAGGCGGCGAGCGCCGCGCCGGCATTGCCGTTGGTCGGCATCGCCATGTGCTTGATGCCGAGCGCCTTGCCCATCGACACCGCCATCACGAGGCCCCGCGCCTTGAACGAGCCGGTCGGCAGCCGCCCCTCGTCCTTGACGATGATCTCGCCGCCGCCAAGTCGCGCCGAAAGCTTCGGCAGCCGGATCAGCGGCGTCGTGACTTCGCCGAGGCTGACGATGTCTTTGCATTTGCGCACCGGCAGCAGCTCGCGGTAGCGCCACAAATCGGCCGGACGCTCGGCCAGCGCGTCCTTCGTAAGGGCCTTCTTCACTCCGGCCAGATCGTAGCGCACCAGGAGCGGCTTGCCGGCCTTGGACAGATTGTGCACCTGGTCCGCTGCATAATGATCGCCCTCCATCGCGCATTCGAGATGGGTCACGAAGGTCGGGCGTTCGATGGTAAGGTTGTCGTTGTCTTTCACGAGGTGCTCTTTCTTTTTCTTAGGTTTTGCGAATCTGAGACCCGTCACCCCCGCGCAGAGGCTCCGCCTTTGTCGCTGGAGGTGGCCGCTTCTTCAGCGGCCCTCGAAGGGCGACAGGCCCCACTGTTCGATCCGGGCCGTGCATCCGTCGAGGCTCGCTCCGCTCGCACCTCAGGATGACAGGATTTGCCAATGCTTTGCAGCTCCTCCCGCCCGGTCTCTCAGATATTCAGCACGCGCCCGTAGGCGTCCAGCACCGCCTCCTTCATCATTTCCGACAAGGTCGGATGCGGGAACACGGTGTGCATCAACTCCTCTTCGGTGGTCTCCAGATTCATCGCCACCACATAGCCCTGGATCAGTTCGGTGACCTCGGCGCCGATCATGTGCGCGCCGAGCAGCTGCCCGGTCTTCTTGTCGAACACCACCTTGACGAGGCCCTGGTCCTCGCCGAGCGCGATCGCCTTGCCGTTGCCGACGAACGGGAAGCGGCCGACGCGGATCTCGCGGCCGCCTTCCTTGGCCTTGGCTTCGGTGAGGCCGACGGAAGCGACCTGCGGATTGCAATAGGTGCAGCCCGGGATCATCAGCTTGTCCATCGGATGCGGATGCAGGCCCTTGATCGCCTCGATGCAGATCACGCCCTCGTGCTCGGCCTTGTGTGCGAGCATGGGGGGACCTGCGACGTCGCCGATCGCGTAGATGCCGGGGATGTTGGTCTTGCCGAGGCCGTCGATCACGATGCAGCCGCGGTCGGTTTTGACGCCGAGCTTCTCCAGCCCGAGATTCTCGATGTTGCCGACCACGCCGACCGCCGAGATCACGCGCTCGAATTCCTTGGTCTGCGGCGAGCCCTTGCCGTCGTCGATGGTCGCGACCACGCTGTCGGCCTTCTTCTCCAGCTTGGTCACCTTGGTCGAGGACATGATCTTGATGCCCATCTTCTCGAACCGCTTGCGTGCCAGCCCTGCGATCTCGGCGTCCTCCACGGGAAGGATTTGCGGCAGCACCTCGACCACGGTGACGTCGGCGCCCATGGTGTGGAAGAACGAGGCAAACTCGATGCCGATCGCGCCGGAGCCGACCACCAGCAGCGATTTCGGCATCCGCTCCGGCACCATCGCCTCGAAATAGGTCCAGATCAGCTTCTTGTCGGGCTCGAGCCCGGGCAGCACGCGCGGCCGCGCGCCGGTCGCGACGATGATGTGCTTGGCCTGATAGCTGCCCTCGCCGCTGGCACCCTTCGGCGCCTCGACCGTGGACTTCTTCACGGTGATCTTGCCGGGCGCGTCGATCGTGGCATCGCCCCAGATCACCGTGACCTTGTTCTTCTTCATCAGGAAGCCGACGCCGTCATTGAGGCGCTTCGAGACGCCGCGCGAACGCTGCACCACAGCCTTCGGATCGAAACTGACATTGTCGGCCGACAGTCCGTAATCCTTGGCGTGCTGCATGTAGTGATAGATCTCCGCCGAGCGCAGCAGCGCCTTGGTCGGGATGCAACCCCAGTTCAGGCAGATACCGCCGAGATAGGATTTTTCGACGATCGCGGTCTTGAAGCCGAGCTGCGCGGCGCGGATCGCGGTCACGTAGCCGCCGGGGCCGGAGCCGATGATGATGACGTCAAAGGATGTGTCGGCCATGGCGGCTCCCGTTCAATTCAATTTGTGACGCCGCGGGCGCGGCTTCTTGCGATCAATGACCTGACCAGCCATTCGAGCCCGATCACCACGGCCATGATGGCCTGGGCCGTCAGCACGATCGGCTGGGCAATGTTCCGCGCCAACTGTTCGCCGGCGAAGAACGCGGAGTGCAGGAAATCCAGCCCGACCGGGTTGAGCACCAGCACGGCCGACACCAGCAGCGAGATCCAGGGCCAGCGCGTACGGGCCAAGCCGGCCATTCATCGGTACTCCTGCCATACCGCACCGAGAAATATGGTCCACACCAGCGCCAGCACACCGGCGCCGACCATCATCATCCGGAACTGGAACGTCGATATCAGGTCGCGGTTGACCGCGACGAGCAGCGCAACGGCGATGGCGGCGAGCAGAACGTACGGACCGTAGATCGCGTACATGGCTGATGCCCGTCACACCATCATCATCACGGGGTTTTCGATCAGCTGTTTGAAGGCGCCGATCAACTCGGCACCGAGCGCGCCGTCGATCGCGCGGTGATCGCACGACAAGGTGACGCTCATGATGTTCGCGATCTCGATCTTGCCGCCGCGCACGACCGGGCGCTCCTCCGAGGTGCCGACCGCGAGGATCGAGGCGTGCGGCGGGTTGATCACGGCGGTGAAGTGGTTGATGCCGTACATGCCGAGGTTGGAGACCGCGGTGGTGCCGCCCTGGTATTCTTCCGGCTTCAGCTTTCGGGCGCGGGCGCGGGCGGCAAAATCCTTCATCTCGTTCGAGATGGTCGAGAGCGTCTTGGTCTCGGCCTTGCGGATGATCGGCGTGATCAGGCCGCCCGGCATCGCCACCGCGACGCCGACGTCGGAATGCTTGTGCTTGAGCATGCCGCCTTCGGTCCAGCTGACGTTGCAGTTCGGGATCTTCTGCAGCGCCACCGCCATCGCCTTGATGACGAAATCGTTGACCGAGATCTTGTAGAGCGGCTTCTTCTCCTTGTCCTTCGGCGCGGCGGCGTTGATCTCCTCGCGCGCGGCGAGCAGCTTGCCGATGTCGCAGTCGATGGTGAGATAGAAGTGCGGGACGTTCTGCACCGAAGCGGTGAGACGCTGCGCGATGGTGCGGCGCATGCCGTCATGCGGCACGATTTCGTAGGAGCCCGGCTCGAACAGCGCCAGGATCTGCTTGTCCGACATCGACGGCGCGATGCTCGGCCCCGCCGCGGCAGGTGCAGCCGCCGGCGCCTTCAGGCCCTTGCCGGACTTGGCGTCGTCGACGTCGCGCGCGATGACGCGGCCGTGCGGGCCGGTGCCGGTGATGCGGGAGAGATCGATGCCGGCTTCCTTTGCCAATCGGCGCGCCAGCGGCGACGAGAACACGCGGGCGTGGCCGTTGGCTTGCGCGGCGGGCGCCGCAGCAAGCTGAGGCGCTGGTGCCGGTGCAGCGGCCGGCTGCGGCGCGGGCGCTGCTGACGGTGCGGGAGCCGCGGCAGGCGCAGCCTGCGCAGCCGGCTTCGGGGCTTCGGCGGGCTTGGCCGCCGGTGCGGCGCCGGCTCCGGCGCTGGCTGCCGCCTTCACGTCCTCGCCGTCGCCGGCCATGACCGCGATGACGTCGTTGACCGGCACGTCCTGCGTGCCCTCGGGCACCAGGATCTTGGCGATCGTGCCTTCATCGACCGCCTCGACTTCCATCGTCGCTTGTCGGTCTCGATCTCCGCGATCACGTCGCCGGACTTGACCTTGTCGCCCTCTTTCTTGAGCCACTTGGCGAGATTGCCCTTTTCCATCGTCGGCGACAGCGCGGGCATGAGAATATTGATCGGCATTGTCAGTGACCTTGTTGCGACCGCGGTTTGGTTTGGCCCATGTCGGTCGGCCGGGCGATTTCGGCTTCGAACATCTCGACGATGCGCGCGAGCGCTTCGTCCTCGGTGTATTCGCTCTCGCGCGAATAGGCGCGTGCGGCGTGACGGGCGATGTCGACGAGCATCAGCCCCCACATATCCGGCTCCTCGAAGGCGCGCTGGAACGCGATCGACAGGCCGCCGTCGACGACAAAGGCGCGCAGCACCTCGACGGCGTCGTCGCGGCCCATCACGTCAGGCGGCAGCGGCTGCTCCTTGGGACCGGCCATCGGCGTTACCGGTAGGACACGGCCTTGGCGGCCGCGACCACCTCGGCGACGGAGGGCAGAGCAAGCTTTTCGAGGTTCGCCGCGTAAGGCATCGGCACGTCCTTGCCGGAGACGCGCGCGACCGGCGCATCGAGATAGTCGAAAGCATGCTCCATGATGCGCGCGGCGACCTCGGAGCCGACGCCGCTCTGCTGCCAGCCCTCTTCCACCGTGACCGCGCGGCCGGTCTTCTTCACCGAGTTGATGACGGTCTCGGTGTCCATCGGACGGATGGTGCGCAGATCGATGACTTCGGCCTCGATGCCTTCCTTGGCGAGCTCGTCCGCGGCCTTCAGCGCATAGGACATGCCCATCGCCCAGGAGACGATGGTGACGTCCTTGCCGGCGCGCGCAATGCGCGCCTTGCCGATCGGCACCACGAAGTCGGGCAGCTTCGGCACCTCGCCGGTGTGGCCGTACAGCATTTCGTTCTCGAGGAAGACCACCGGGTTGGGATCGCGGATCGCGGCCTTGAGCAGGCCCTTGTAGTCGGCGGCCGAATACGGCGCGATCACCTTGAGGCCCGGGATCTGCGAGTACCAGGCGGCGTAGTCCTGGCTGTGCTGGGCCGCGACGCGCGCGGCGGCGCCGTTCGGTCCGCGGAACACGATCGAGCAGCCCATCTGGCCGCCGGACATGTACAGCGTCTTGGCGGCGGAGTTGATGATCTGGTCGATCGCCTGCATGGCGAAATTCCAGGTCATGAACTCGACGATCGGCTTCAGCCCGGCCATCGCCGCGCCGACGCCGACGCCGGCAAAGCCGTGCTCGGTGATCGGCGTGTCGATCACGCGCCGCGCGCCGAACTCCTGCAACAGGCCCTGCGTCACCTTGTAGGCGCCCTGATATTCGGCGACCTCCTCGCCCATGATGAAGACGTCGCCGTCGCGGCGCATCTCCTCGGCCATCGCATCGCGCAGCGCCTCGCGGATGGTCTGCGTGACCATCTCGGTGCCGGCCGGAATTTCCGGATCGGGCAGCGCCTCGTTGACCGGCGCTGCCGGCGCCTTTGCCGCGGGCTGCGGCGCTTCCGCCTTTGCATCTCCCTTGGCTTCAGCAGCAGGCGCCTCCGCGGCCTTCGGCGCAGGAGCTGCGGACACCTTGGCGAGGTCGGCGGCGCTTTCGCCGTCAGCCAGGATGGTCGCGATCGGCGTGTTCACCGCGACATCGGCGGTGCCTTCCGGAATCAGGATCTTGCCGAGCGTGCCCTCGTCGGTTGCCTCGACCTCCATCGTCGCCTTGTCGGTCTCGATCTCGGCGATGACGTCACCGGACTTGATGGTCTCGCCTTCTTTTTTCAGCCATTTGGCGAGGTTGCCCTTCTCCATGGTGGGCGACAGCGCAGGCATCAGCACTTGAATGGGCATATCGGCTCCCGAAATCGGTCTTGAAATTCTTCTGCGCGGGTGGGGTCAGCGGTAGATGTCGGTGTAGAGCTCGGATGCATCCGGCTCCGGATCGTGCTGCGCGAAGTCGGCGGCCTCGTTGACGATCTCGCGCACCTCGGCGTCGATCGCCTTGAGATCCTGCTCGCTCACGCCCGACGCCAGCAAGCGGTTGCGCACCTGCTCGATCGGGTCCTGGTCGTGACGAACCTTTTCGACCTCCTCACGCGTGCGGTACTTCGCGGGATCGGACATCGAGTGGCCGCGGTAACGGTAGGTCTGCATCTCCAGGATGATCGGACCGTTGCCGCCGCGGCACCATGCCGTGGCCTCATCGGCGGCGGCCTTGACCGCGCGCACGTCCATGCCGTCGACCTGCTTGCCGGGGATGTTGAAGGACACGCCGCGCTTCGAGAAGTCCTGCTGGGCCGAGGCGCGCGACACCGCGGTGCCCATCGCATAGCGATTGTTCTCGATCACGTAGATCACCGGCAGCTTCCACAGCTCCGCCATGTTGAAGCTTTCGTAGACCTGGCCCTGGTTGGCTGCGCCGTCGCCGAAATAGGTCACGCTGACGTTATCGTTGCCGCGATAGCGATTGGCGAACGCAAGGCCGGTGCCGAGCGACACCTGCGCGCCCACGATTCCGTGACCGCCGTAGAAATGCTTCTCCTTGCTGAACATGTGCATGGAGCCGCCCTTGCCGCGGGAATAGCCGCCGCGGCGTCCGGTCAGTTCGGCCATCACGCCCCTGGCTTCCATGTCGCAGGCCAGCATGTGGCCGTGGTCGCGGTAGCCCGTTATGACCTCGTCGCCCTGCTTCAGCGCCATCTGCATGCCGACCACGACCGCTTCCTGGCCGATATAGAGATGGCAGAAGCCGCCGATCGCACCCATGCCGTAGAGCTGACCGGCCTTCTCCTCGAAGCGCCGGATCAGGAGCATGTCCCGCAGTGCCTTGAGCTCCTGCTCCCTGGTGAATTCCGGGGGAGAACCAGCCTTCTCCTGACCTGATTCCTTCGCGACGCTTTTCTTGGGTGCGGCCATGGCAATTCCGGGTGAGAGAAGTCGAAGAACCCTCTCTAACCCAACTCAAATCACCTTGGAAGGATTGCGTTCGCCCGATGGAATTTTGCTATGCCGCACTGCAGCGCGGCGCGACACTTTTGTGATAGCACGCGATTGTTTTTGAAATTTGAGAACGCGTCAGTTCGACTTGTTGATCCGAACCAGATCACGCGGGTTGGCGTAGTCGAGCTGGAAGCGCGCACGCTCGTCCAGCATGTCGGGATCGACCCGGTCCGACCGCAGCAGCGACACCCGCTGCTCGCCCTCGGCCCGCTCCTTCTTCAGGCGCGCCAGCTCCGAGGTCAGCGCGATGATTTCCTGATCGAGTTCCTGCCGCGCGTTCAGGCCGTATTTGCCGGTGTAGGCGTTGACGCCGAAATAGCCGACCATCAGCGCCGCCAGCGTGTAGAGCGCTAGTCCGGTCAGAATCGATTTGAGGCGCGTGCGGGAGACCATGGCCGCGAAGATGCGGCCATGGGGTTAACGGAGTGCTAAGGCGCGACCATTTGACCGGCAAAGCGCTGCGCACTTTCCGGATCATGCGCTCAGCGGTTCTGCTTTTCGATGAAGGCCGCGAAGGCGTCGAGATACTGCTGCAGCACGCCCTTCAGCGACTCCTTGGTCAGCTCGCCCTTGTCGTCGAAGGCATCGCCGACGCCGTTGAGATAGGTTTCCGGCTGGCCGAGGATCGGACCGGAAATGCCCGGCAGGATGTTCTGCAGATGCTTCACCGCGCTGACGCCGCCGAGCGGGCCCGGCGAATTGCCGATGATGCCGATCGGCTTGCCGATGAACGAGCTCTTGCCGTAGGGCCGCGAGGCGACGTCGATCGCGTTCTTCAGCACACCGGGGATCGAGCGGTTGTACTCCGGGGTCACGAACAGCACGCCGTTCGACTTCTGCAGCTTCTCGCGGAAGGCGAGCCAGTCTGCCGGCGGCACCGCCTCGAGGTCCTGGTTGAAGAAGGAAATGCCCTGAAGCGTCGTGACGTCGAGCTTCAGCGAAGCGGGCGCGAGCTTGGCCAGCGCATTGGCGATCTTGAGCGAGAAGCTCTCCTTGCGGATGCTGCCGACGATGGTGACGATGTTATAGGCCATAGCAAAAATTCCCTCGGGTTCGCGTGAAACTCGCCGACCTCACCTACCGGCGCCCTGAAAAAGATGCAAGTGCATGGATTGTGCAATTCCGGAAACGCATCGTTCACGAAATTGGACCGAACGGCCGGGCGCCAACCGGCCGCACGCCGTGGCGGGCGCGGCCGGAGGCCAAATCTCGACACGTTCCTCTAAACATAATGTGCGCAGATTCCACACAGCGTGCGGTCGACCGAAGGGCAGGCAATGGCAGAGCGGAGGATACGGGTTGCAATCTTGTTCGGCGGGCGATCGGCCGAGCATGACGTCTCACGGGCATCGGCGGCCAACGTGCTTCGCTCGCTCGACCCGGATCGCTATGAGGCCACGGCGATCGGCATCACGCGCGAAGGTCGCTGGATCGCGGTGGACGCAGGCAACTGCATCGGCACCGGCGGCAACGCGTTGACCATTCCCCTCGACGGGCCGCAACTCGCGCTGCTGCCGGGCGGCCAGGGCCGCACGCTTGCGCTGGGCGGCGGCGCCACAGCCGTTCAGGAACTACCCGCATTCGATGTCGTCTTCCCGGTCCTGCATGGCCCCAATGGCGAGGATGGCACCGTGCAGGGCGCGCTGGAATTGTCCGACGTGGCCTATGTCGGCTCGCGCGTGATGGGCTCGGCGGCCGGAATGGACAAGGATATCGCCAAACGCCTGTTGCGCGAGGCTGGATTGCCGATCGTTCCCTTTGCCGTGATGTCGGCCGCGGCCCCCGTCGGCTATGACGACGCGGCCAGCGCTCTCGGCTCGCACGAGGTCTTCGTCAAGCCTGCCAACATGGGATCATCGGTCGGCGTGTCGAAGGCGCGCAACGCGGCGGAGTTCGAGGCGGCCTGCAGACTCGCGTTCCGCTTCGATACCAAGATCCTGATCGAGCGCTGCATCGCGCCGATCCGGGAGGTCGAGTGCTCCGTGCTCGAGGATGCCGAGGGCCGCGTGCGCGCCTCGCAGCTCGGCGAGATCGTGCCGTCCGACAAGCACGGCTTCTACTCCTACGACGCGAAGTATCTCGATGCGGAGGGCGCCCTGCTGCAGGTGCCCGCCGACGTCCCGCCTGCCGCGGCCGATCGCATCAGGGAGCTCGCGATCAGGACATTCGGGGTGCTGGGTTGCGAAGGCATGGCGCGCATCGACTTCTTCCTGCACGGCGAGCAGGCCTTCGTGAACGAGGCGAACACCCTGCCCGGCTTCACCAACATCAGCATGTATCCGCGGCTGTGGGAGGCCAGCGGCCTGCCGCAAACCGAGCTGATGGATGTCCTGATCGGCCATGCCCTGGAGCGTCACAAGCGCTCCAGGAGCCTGGCATTCGAGCGCGAGTAGAGCATGATCCGGAAGTGCGAAGCGGTTTTCCGGAAAGATCATGCTCAAACAAGAATCCAAAGCGCGATGACGATTCAACCTAATCTCATCGCGCTTTAGTCTCCGATCGGTTACGCGCCCTTGTTCGGATTGATCAGGAATTTCTCGCCGGTCGCGCGCTTGCCGTAGACGGCGATGTTGTCGAGCTGCAGGGTTTCCTGCAACGACACCACCTTGGTGTAGTGACTGGCGAAGGTGGTCTTCAACTCGGCGACCACGCGCTGACGCAGCTTGTTGCCCGCCTCCGGACCGATTTTCATCAGGAACGGGAACAAGAGCCAGCCGCCGACGCCCCAGGCCATGCCGAAGCCGCGCGGCAGCTCGATCGAACGGTTGTCCAGGCTGCCATAAACGTAGACCTGCTTGTGCACATTCGAGCCGTAGCGGCTGTAGGCCTTGGCGGTCTTGTTGATCGCGGTCTCCATCGCGACCAGGATCTGGCCCGCGAGCTTGCCGCCGCCGATCGCATCGAAGGCGATGGTCGCACCGGTCTCGACCAGCGCGGCAGTGAGCTTGTCCATGAAATCAGGCGCGCTGGAATCGACGATGTGCTTGGCGCCGATCTTGTGCAGGATGTCGGCCTGCTCCTTGTTGCGCACGATGTTGACGAGGCCAATGCCGTCCTTGAGGCAGATCCTGTTCAGCATCTGGCCGAGGTTCGACGCCGCCGCCGTGTGCACCAGCGCCTTGTGACCCTCGCGCCGCATCGTCTCGGTCATGCCGAGCGCGGTCAGCGGATTGACGAAGCAGGATGCGCCTTCCGCCGGCGTGGTGCCCTCGGGAAGCGGCAGGCATTCGGTGACGCGCAGCGTGCGGTATTGCGCATACATTGCACCGCCGATCATCGCGACCGTCCGGCCCATCAACGCTTTCGCCGCGTCCGACGAGCCGGTCTTGATTACGACGCCGGCGCCTTCATTGCCGACCGGCATCGACTCGTCGAGCCGGGCGGCAAGACCGACCAATGCCGCTTCCGGCACGCGCGCGGTCACCACGGGCAATTCCTTGCTGCCGGAGACCTTGGCGGCGGCCATGTCGGCCGGGCCGATCAAGAGCCCGAGGTCGGACGGATTGATCGGGGTCGCCTCGACCCGGACCACGACCTCGTCGGGGCCGGGCTCGGGGGTCGGGACATTGACCAACGACAATTCCAGTTCGCCATCCTTCTTGAGCAGCGAACGCAGTTGCAGACCGCTCTTGCCGTCACTCATCCCGACCTCCCCTTTTTGCGTTTTGTTCAGTCCCGATCAGTTGGGGCGCTAGGCCAGCGCCTTCAAGGCCGCCCGGCCGGCGTATTTCGCCTGGGTACCGAGTTGCTGCTCGATGCGCAGCAGCTGGTTGTACTTGGCAGTACGGTCGGAGCGCGCCAGCGAGCCGGTCTTGATCTGCCCGCAATTGGTGGCGACCGCGAGGTCGGCGATCGTGGAGTCCTCGGTTTCGCCGGAGCGATGCGACATCACGGCGGTGTAGCCGGCCTTGTAAGCCATCTCGATCGCCGCCAGCGTCTCGGTCAGGGTGCCGATCTGGTTGACCTTGACCAGGATCGAGTTGGCGCGGCCGTGCTTGATGCCGTCGGCAAGCCGGGTGACGTTGGTAACGAACAGATCGTCGCCGACCAACTGGCACTTGCTGCCGATCGCGTCGGTCAGCTCCTTCCAGCCGTCCATGTCGTCTTCCGACATGCCGTCCTCGATGGTGACGATCGGATAGCGGCCGACCAGATCGGCGAGATACTTCACCTGCTCCGAGCGCGAGCGGGTCTTGTTCTCGCCGCCATAGACGTAGGCGCCGTCCTTGAAGAACTCGGTGGAGGCGCAGTCGAGGCCGAGCACGACGTCGTCGCCCGCCTTGTAGCCGGCCTTGCCGATCGCGTTCATGACGAACTCGAGCGCGGCGTCGGCCGACGGCAGGTTCGGCGCAAAACCGCCCTCGTCGCCGACATTGGTGTTGTGGCCGGCCTTCTTCAGTTCGCCGCGCAGCGTGTGGAAGATTTCCGAGCCGCAGCGCAGCGCTTCGGCGAAGCTGCTGGCGCCGACCGGCAGGATCATGAATTCCTGGAAGTCGATAGGGTTGTCGGCATGCACGCCGCCATTGATGATGTTCATCATCGGCACCGGCAGCGTCCGCGCCGAGGTGCCGCCGACATAGCGATACAGCGGCATGTCGAAGGATTCCGCGGCAGCCTTGGCGCAGGCCAGCGAGACACCGAGGATGGCGTTGGCGCCGAGCCGGCTCTTGTTCGGGGTGCCGTCGAGCTCGATCATGATCTGGTCGATCGCGACCTGCTCCTCGACGGCCTGGTCGCTGAGCGCCTCGAAGATCTCGCCGTTGATGGCGGCAACCGCCTTCTCGACACCCTTGCCGAGATAGCGCGACTTGTCGCCATCGCGCAGTTCGACCGCCTCATGGGCGCCGGTCGAGGCCCCCGACGGCACCGCCGCGCGACCGATCGACCCATCCTCCAGCACGACATCGACCTCGACCGTGGGGTTGCCGCGGCTATCCAGGATTTCGCGGCCGATGATGTCGACGATGTCAGTCATGAGAACCTCTTTTGGCAGTGCGGGGGGCAGATGGCGGTGCTTCTACCGCAATGCATCGAGGGGGAAAAGGCCGGGTGACGGGCGCCCCCGCATTGGATAAGAGGACGCCACGGAGACCCCCTGATGGCAAAGAAATCCACCAAATCAACCACCTCCCCCGGCCTGCAACTCGGCCGCGCGGTGGAATGGCCCGACGCACCGGAAAAGGCGCAGCTCGACCGCGTGCCCAACCCACAGGCTGGTACCGATTATCTGGTACGCTTCACGGTGCCGGAATTCACCTCGATCTGCCCGGTGACGGGCCAACCGGATTTCGCCCATCTGGTGATCGACTATGTGCCGGGCCGCTGGCTGCTGGAATCCAAATCGCTGAAGCTGTTCGCCGCGAGCTTCCGCAACCACGGCGCCTTCCACGAGGACTGCACGGTCATGATCGGCAAGCGGATCGCCGACGAGATCAAGCCGAAATGGCTGCGCATCGGCGGCTACTGGTATCCGCGCGGCGGCATCCCGATCGACGTGTTCTTCCAGACCGGCCGATTGCCGAAGGGCATCTGGGTTCCTGACCAGGGCGTCGCGACGTATCGCGGGCGGGGCTAGAGTAGCGGCCTACGCCTCGACATCCGGTCGCGCGGCGGCATCAGCCGGCCGGGTCTGCTGCAAAAATCTCGCGCAGATGAAGCCGAGCACGACCATCACGGCGGCGGCCGAGACCAGCGTTGTCGTCTTACCTGCGTGCTGAAGCCCAAAACCGTAAGCGATCGGGCCGACGGTCTGGCCCATGAAAAAGAAGAACGAGTGCAGCGACAGTGCGGTGGCGCGCGCTTCCACTGAGAGCTCGCTGGCGAACACCTGCAGGCAGCCGTGGATCATGTAGAAGCCGAGGCCCATCACCAGGAGGCTCGCCATCTGCAATTTCCAGTGCGGACCGAAGGCGACGCCGACGAGTTGGATCGCAACCAGCGTCGCACCTACGATCATCATCCCCCTCACCCCGATCAGCGGCAGCATCCGCGACACCGTCAGCGTGTACAGCAATCCGCCGATCGCAAAGCCCGCGATCACGATGCCGGCGATCGACAACGAGGTCTCGCCGAGCTCGAACAGGAACGAGGCGATGAAGGGAAACAGCCCGAGCACGCAGCAACCTTCGACGAAGACCGCCGAGTAGCAGATCCGCGCGTTCGGATTGGTGAAGATGGTGCGATAACCGTGACGCAGCGCCTTCAGGCTGGTGCGCGGCGGACGGTTCAGCGCGGCGCCGCGGAAGCCGGCCGCGACCGCGAGGGCTACAATGATCACGAGGCCGCCGAGCACCGCGAGCACGCCGCGCCAGCCGAGCAGATCGCCGATCAGCCCCGAAGCAGTCGCGCCGAGCAGATTGCCGGTCATCGAGCCTGCCAGCGTCCGTCCGATCGCAAGCTGCCGCTTGTCCGGCCCAACGAGATCGCTGGTCAGCGACAGCGCCACCGGAAACACGCCGCCCGAGCCGATGCCCGCCAGGATGCGGGTCACGAACAGCATCGGGAACGAGGTCGAGAGCGCGCCGAGGATATTGGCCACGCCGAGCAGTCCGAGACAGATCGTCATCAGCCGCGCCTTGCCGAACAAATCGGCGGCGGCGCCGATCGCCGGTTGGACCGCAGCGAAGGTGAAGGCAAACACCGCGGCAAAGCTCGCCGCGGTCGCGATGCTGATACCAAAATCCTCCGCAACATGCGGCAGCACCGGATCGAGTGCACGCACCGACAGGCTCGCCGCGAAGGTCGCCAGCGTGATGACGTTGAGGGCCGGCGGCATGCCGCTGGTTGCGGTCATGTCGTCGTCACCCCGTCAGGCCGCGGTCTTGGCCAGCGCGTCGAACTGCATCAGCCGCCTGACGAGGGCTTCGAAGTCGCGCAGCGGCACCATGTTGGGGCCGTCGGACGGCGCGTGATCCGGATCGGGGTGGGTCTCGATGAACACGCCGGCGACGCCGACCGCGACCGCCGCGCGCGCCAGCACCGGCACGAATTCGCGTTCGCCGCCCGACGAGGTGCCCTTGCCACCCGGCTGCTGCACCGAATGGGTGGCGTCGAAGATCACGGGCGCACCGGTAGTGCGCGCAAGGATCGGCAGCGCACGCATGTCTGACACCAGCGTGTTGTAGCCGAACGATGCACCGCGCTCGGTGACCAGCACATTGGCGTTGCCGGCGCCGGTGATCTTGTTGACCACATTCGCCATGTCCCACGGCGCCAGGAACTGGCCCTTCTTGACGTTGACGACCTTGCCGGTCGCAGCCGCGGCCAGCAAGAGATCGGTCTGCCGGCACAGGAAGGCCGGGATCTGCAGCACGTCCACCGCCTGCGCCGCTTCCGCGCATTGATCCGGTTCATGCACGTCGGTCAGCACCGGCAAGCCGAGCGAGGAGCGGATCTCGGAAAAGATCGGCAGTGCCTGCTTCAGCCCGATGCCGCGCGCGGCCGAGGCGCTGGTGCGGTTCGCCTTGTCGAACGAGGTCTTGTACACCAGGCCGATCTTGAGCCGCGCCGCGATCTCCTTCAGCGCGGAAGCCACTTCAAGCGCATGCGCGCGGCTCTCGAGCTGGCAGGGACCTGCGATGATCGAGATGGGCAAGGCATTGCCGAACTTGGCCGATCCGACGGCAACGATCGGCGCGGCGGCTTGCGCGGAAACCTGATTAGTCAAAA
Source organism: Bradyrhizobium viridifuturi (assembly GCF_001238275.1). GTDB lineage: Bacteria > Pseudomonadota > Alphaproteobacteria > Rhizobiales > Xanthobacteraceae > Bradyrhizobium > Bradyrhizobium viridifuturi. The sequence goes on along the minus strand of NZ_LGTB01000004.1, from coordinate 134,673 downwards.
TGCTGCATCCTTTCGCCGGCGACCATGCAATCCCGCGCCGGAGGGATCAAGCCATCCGGCACGATGAGGGGGTTGCGCTGACGCCGTGGGTGCGCCGTGCTATCACAATCCTGCCCCAACCGCCCCTATAGAGTGCGGCGGAACAGATTCCCAGTGTGAGGAACGACATGCGCTTTTCGCCTGTGATCGTAGCCGCGGCAGCCCTGTCGGCGATGTCGGGTGTGGCCTATGGCCAGGCCAGCAGCCAGCCCGGGGTCGTCACCGGCGGCGCCACCGGCGTCACCGTCAACGGCAAGCCGGCCGCGCGCAGCGGCGACACCACCAGCAACGGCGGCCCGCTCGTCGAAGGCGTGCCCAATGTCCTGATCAACGGCAAGCCGGCGGTGGTGATGGGCGACCGCACGCATTGCGGCGGCAAGACGACCTCGGGCAGCCACGGCGTCTTCATCAACGGCAAGCCGATGGTGACCCAAGGCGATCAGACCTCAGGCTGCCCGCAACAATAGCGCTGCGGCGTTTCGCCAGCGGCCAAAATATCGAAAACAACCCCATGCAAAGGAGCTGGCGTCTGCCGGCGTCCGAGAAGGCAGCTTGACCCGTCGGGCAAATCAGGGATACATTTCCAATATTCCGAAATCGTGCACCCCCTCGCCCACCAGGCTGCCGCATATGGCGTGCGCGATCACGTTTGCCCTGAAGCGACGAAGCAATCCAACGCGCGCATATGCGGTGCCGATGGATTGCTACGCGAAGCCTGTCATCGGGCGCGCAACGACGGCAGCCGGCACTACTTCACCGCTGAAAACGCAGTCGGCACCAGAAGCTGGTTTTCGATGGTGAGAACGATCTGGCCGTCCTCCTCGGTCTTGGCGCGCGCGGCGATCCATTCCGGATCGGTCGCGAACGCGGTCCATTTCTTCTCGCGCTCAGCGAGCGATTCCCAGGCCAGCAGATAGGTCAGGTCCTGGTTGGATTCGCCGACCAGCGTCGTGAAGAAGCCGGCCTGCCTGATGCCGTGCTTGTCCCAGAGCTTCAGCGTGATGGTCTCGAAGCGCTTCAGCAGCGCCGGCAGCCGGCCCGGTAGGCAACGATAGACGCGGGTCTCGTAGATCATTTGCGGTCCTCCCAGATTTGCGGTGCGGGCGGTTATAGCCAGCACCTTCCGGACTGTCTTGAGGGGGCGACAACATGGCACCCCTGCTCGCACGGGGCGACCGTTTCCGCAATGTTGTTGCAATGTTACTTGCCCTAATACCGGTCGTTCGGGATCTGGATACAAGAGCACATGCGGATATTGCTGGTTGAAGATGAGCCGAGATGGCGGCAGCGCTGGCGCAGGCGCTGAAGGGCTACGACATGGTCGTCGACCATGTGCCGACCCTTGCCGAGGCCGAGGAAGCGATTTCCGCCGACGTGCATGGCGCGGTGCTGCTCGACCGCCAGCTTCCCGACGGCGACGGCCTCACGCTGATCCCGAAGCTGCGCGCCAAGGCTGACGGCGTTCCGATCATCGTGCTGACCGCGCGCGGCGATCTCGCCGACCGCATCACCGGGCTCGACAGCGGCGCCGACGACTATCTGGCCAAGCCGTTCGCGGTCGAGGAGCTGCTCGCGCGGCTGCGCGCCGTGCTGCGCCGTCCCGCCGGGTTGCAGCTCGAGATCATCAAGGCCGGCCGCATGGCGTTCGATTGCAGCCATCGCGAAGCCAGCGTCAATGGCCGCCCGCTCGACCTGCCGCGGCGCGAGCTGCTGGTGCTGGAGACATTGCTGCGCCGCCTCGGCCGCACGGTGCTGCGCGCGACGCTCGAGGAAGCCGTCTACAATTTCGAGGACGAGATTCAGTCGAACGCGCTCGATGCCCATGTCTCGCGGCTGCGGCGCAAGCTCGCCGATACCGATGCCGGCGTCGAGATCCACAGCATTCGCGGCGTCGGCTACCTGCTCAAACAGGTGTCATGAGCGAACCCGCCGATCACTATTGCCTGCGCTCGCAACTGAGCTGGCGGCTGGTCGCGCTGCAGGCGCTGCTGCTTGCGATGCTGATCGTTTGCCTGATCAGCGCATTGTGCGTCACCGGTTTCCTGATCGTGCCGCGCGATGAGGATCACGTCATTTCCATCGTGCAGAGCGCGATCGCACGCGATGGGCAGGGCAATCTGGTGTTGCGCTCGACCGCCGAGCTCAAGCAACTGCGCGAAAACACGCCCGACCTCTGGTTCCTGGTGCGCGACCGGCAGGGCCATTCGCTATCGGAAGGCACAGTGCCGCCCGAATTCGCTGGGATCGGCGGTGCACTCGACCAGATCAGCCAGGCCAGGCTCGGCTGGCAGATGTTCGAGGACGATCCGCGCAAACAGCCGGCGCGGCTGAAGCGCGTCAATTCCGATGCCGGCCCGGTGCAGGTGCTTACGGCCACGCAAGGGCCGACGTCGAGCGTCAAGACGGCACTCGCCACGACGCTGGCGTTCCTTGCCGTTGCCCTGCCCGGCCTGCTCCTGATGGCATGCGCCACCTTCATCGCAACGCCGATGGTGGTGCGGCGCGCCTTCGCCGGCCTCGACACTGCGGCCGATCAGGCGCGCCGGATCGATTTCCGCCAGCGCGGCAGCAGGCTGTCGGCCGATCACCTGCCGCTCGAGGTCGCGCCGCTGGTGACCGCCGTCAACGACGCGCTGACGCGGCTCGACGACGGTTATTCGCGCCACCAGCGCTTCGTCGCGGATGCCGCGCACGAATTGCGCACCCCGATTGCGATCCTCAACACGCGGCTGGAGTCGCTGCCGCCGGGGCCCGAGAAAACCCGCCTGCTCGAGGACTCAGCACGGCTTGCAACGCTCGCCGAGCAGCTGCTCGACATCCAGCGCTTCGACCAGTGCCGCAATCCGTTCGGGCGTGTCGACCTCGTCGCGGTCGCGCGCAGCGTTGCCGCCGATCTCGCGCCGCTCGCGATCGCGGCCGGTTACGAATTGTCGCTCGATAGCGCAGCCGATCGGGTCGAGACGCTGGGCGACCGTGCCGCGCTGGAGCGCGCGCTGACCAATCTCGTGCAGAACGCCATCCAGCATGGCGGCCGCCGCGGCACCATCACCATCCATGTCGGCAGCGCCGCGACGATCGACGTGACCGACGAAGGCGACGGCATCCCGAAGGATGAGCGCACGCGGATCTTCGATCCGTTCTATCGCCTCGCGCCGCTCGACCGCGGCGCTGGCCTGGGTCTGAACATGGTGCGCGAGATCGCAAGGCTGCATGGCGGTCACGTCTCCGTGCTCGACGGACCGAAGGGCGGCGCGTGCTTCCGTCTCACATTACCGCCAGCGCCCTTCGCATCGTGATATCAGAGCGCTTTCCAGCAACATCGCGCAATGTTGTCGCAATGCAGGTCCCGCAAACAAGCGATCGCGCCACGCAGTCGAGTCGCGGCGCTGCGACACTTTGCTGGGAATTCCAATGGCACATGATCTCCTCTCTTTCTTCACGGCGTGGATGGCAGCCCCCGGCCGCGTCGGCGCCATCGCGCCCTCGGGCGCCGCGCTCGCCGAACTGATCACGCGCGACATCAACGCCAACACCGGCCCGGTGCTCGAGCTCGGTCCAGGAACGGGCGCCTTCACCTATCAGTTGCTGAAGCACGGCGTGCGCCAGCAGGATCTCACGCTGATCGAATACGGCTCGGATTTCATGCGGCTGTTGCAGCTCCGCTTTCCCGGCGCGCGCGTGCTGTGGATGGACGCAGCAAGGCTGGCGTCGGAACGACTGTATGACGGCGCGCCGGTCGGCGCCGTGGTCAGCGGACTGCCGCTGCTCAACATGTCGCCGCGCAAGGTCATCTCGATCGTCGGCGGCGCATTCAGCTACATGCGTCCCGGCGGCGCGTTCTACCAATTCACCTATGGGATGCGCTGCCCGATACGGCGGCCGATCCTCGACCGGCTCGGCCTGCGCGCCACGCTGGTTGATCGCGCCATCCTCAACGTGCCGCCCGCCGCGGTCTACCGGCTGACGCGCCGTCCGCAATACAAGCTGTTGACGCGTGAACCAGCGCCTGCGGCCGATGCCGGCGTTTCGCCGATCAAGCAGGAACGCCGGGCGAGCGAGGACTGCGCCGCCGTGTGACGGCGCAGCTGACCGCTGTTACATCAGCCGGCTCTGCTTCGCCGCGGCCTCAATGAAGGAGGCGAATAGCGGATGCGGTTCAAACGGCCGCGACTTCAGTTCGGGATGGAACTGGACGCCGATGAACCACGGATGGTCCTCGTACTCGACGATCTCGGGTAATACGCCGTCGGGCGACATGCCGGAGAAGCGCAGGCCGTGCTGCTCGAGGCGGTCCTTGTAAGCCGTGTTGACCTCGTAGCGATGGCGGTGCCGCTCCGATATCTCGGTCGCGCCGCCATAGACCTGCGAGACGCGGCTGCCACGATTGAGCGCCGCGGGATAGGCGCCGAGCCGCATCGTGCCGCCGAGGTCGCCGCTCTGCGAGCGCTTCTCGAGCTCGTTGCCGCGCAGCCACTCGGTCATCAGGCCGACCAGCGGCTCGTCGGTCGGGCCGAACTCGGTCGAGTTGGCGTTCTCGATGCCGACCAGATTGCGCGCCGCCTCGATCACCGCCATCTGCATGCCGAAGCAGATGCCGAAATACGGCACGTCGCGCTCGCGCGCGAACTGCGCCGCGCGGATCTTGCCCTCGGCGCCGCGCTGGCCGAAGCCGCCGGGCACCAGGATGCCGTTGACGTGCTCGAGGAACGGCGCCGGGTCCTCGTTTTCGAACACCTCGCTCTCGATCCAGTCGAGATTGACCTTCACCTTGTTGGCGATGCCGCCATGCGAGAGCGCCTCGATCAGCGATTTGTAGGCGTCCTTCATGCCGGTGTACTTGCCGACGATGGCAATGGTCACCGCGCCTTCCGGATTGCGGACGCGCTCATTGATCACGTGCCAACTCTGCAGCGCCGGCGGAATCTTCGCCGTGATGCCGAACGCGGCCAGCACCTCGTCGTCGAGGCCGGCGGCGTGATAGGCCTCCGGCACCGCATAGATGTTGTCGACGTCGCGCGCCTCGATCACGGCGCTCTCGCGCACGTTACAGAACAGGCCGAGCTTGCGCCGCTCTTCCTTGGGGATTTCGCGGTCGGTGCGGCACAGCAGGATGTCCGGCTGGATGCCGATCGAACGCAGCTCCTTCACCGAGTGCTGCGTCGGCTTTGTCTTGAGTTCGCCGGCACTTGGAATGTACGGCAGAAGTGTCAGGTGAATGTAGACGGCGTGATCGCGTGGCAGCTCGTTCTTGAGCTGGCGGATCGCCTCGAAGAACGGCAGGCCTTCGATGTCGCCGACGGTGCCGCCGATCTCCACCAGCACGAAATCGTACTCGTCGTTGCCCGACAGCACGAATTCCTTGATCGCGTTGGTGACGTGCGGCACCACCTGGATGGTGGCGCCGAGATAGTCGCCGCGGCGCTCCTTGGTGATAATGTCCTGATAGATCCGCCCGGTCGTGATGTTGTCGGCCTTGGTGGCCGGACGACCGGTGAAACGCTCGTAATGGCCGAGATCGAGATCGGTCTCGGCGCCGTCGTCGGTCACGAACACTTCGCCGTGCTGATACGGCGACATCGTTCCGGGATCGAGGTTGAGATAGGGATCGAGTTTGCGAAGGCGGACCTTGTAGCCCCTAGCCTGCAGCAAAGCGCCGAGCGCCGCTGAAGCCAGACCCTTGCCGAGCGAGGAGACCACGCCGCCGGTGATGAATATGTACCGCGCCATGGGACTTTACCTTTAAGCCGCTTCCTGCGATTCGCAAAACGAATCAGCTGTTCCCGGCAAACAAATCACCGGGCTGTGGGTTACGTTAAACTGACAGCGATTTCAGAGCATTAATGGGGATTTTGGATGCAGGATGCCAGCGGTGCATCCTGCATGGCCACCCCGCTTTATTGCGACCGTGGCGCCTGCGGGCCGCTCGGAGCCTGCTGGCCCTGCTGCTCGTCGGTCTTCTTCAGCGAATCGAGGATGCCGCCGGAGGTCGGGGGCGTCAGCGGCGTGCCGCTGGCCGGCTGGGTCTGCGCGGGTGCGCCGGTGCCGATGATCGAGCTCGGCTTGCGGTCATAGCCCGCGTACCAGGACAGGAACAGGCTGGTCAGGAAAAAGCCGACCGCGAGGATCGCCGTGGTCCGCGTCAGCAAATTCGCGGTGCCGCGGCTCGACATGAAGCCGGCGCCGCCGCCCATGCCAAGGCCGCCGCCTTCGGATTTCTGCAGCAGCACGGCGCCGATCATGACGGCGACGATCATGAGATGAATAATGATAACGACAGTCTGCATCGCAAGCCTTCCGTCACAAGCCGCCAAGCGGCCAGACAAACGGCGCTATCGGCTTTGCGGTTTTCGTGAAGTCGCGCCCTGTTACACGATTGCACCGGGCATTGTCACCCCCGAGATAGTCGCATCGGCTGACATCACAAGCGATGCTGATCGCACTCCGCCGCATCTTGATCGGAACCAGCCAATTCTATTATAATAGACATATGGATACTTTGGTAGACGATCTGAGCCAACGCCTGGCGCAGCGGATCAGGCTCGAACGCGACGGCCGGGGCTGGTCGCTGGCCGAGCTTGCCGAACGCGCCGGCGTCTCGAAGGCGACCATCAGCAAGATCGAGCGCGCCGAGGTCAGCCCGACCGCGGTCGTGCTGGTGCGCCTCGCTTCGGCCTTCGACCTCACGCTGGCCGGCCTGATGCTGCGCGCCGAGGGCGAGGGCGAGCGGCTGTCGCGCGCTGCCACGCAGCCGGTCTGGCGCGATTCCGAAACCGGCTATCTGCGCCGCCAGGTGTTCAGCCGCCCCGATCATCCGGTCGAACTGGTGCGGGTCGAACTGCCGCCGAAACAATCGGTGACCCTGCCCGCTTCGTCCTATGCCCATATCCGCCAGCTGGTCTGGGTGCTGAATGGCAGCCTCGTCATCACCGAAGGCGGCGCGCGCCATGCGCTCGGACCCGGCGATTGCCTCGGCTTCGGCTCGCCGGCGGAAACCACCTTCGCCAATGAGACCAACACCGGCTGCATCTATGTGGTCGCCCTTGCCCGGAGCTGATGCATGCCGCACATCGCCATCAAGCCGCTCGCCGATGAACCCGGGATTCGCGGGGCGCTCACCGAATTGTTGATCGAGACCGTGGCCAGCGGCGGCTCCGTGAGCTTCATGCATCCGCTATCGTCCGAAGACGCCGACGCCTTCTGGCAGGATTCGCTGGGCGCTGCGGCGCGCGGCGAGCGATTCGTACTCGGCGCGTTCGCCGGCAATGATCTGATCGCCACGGTAACGCTGCTGCTCAAGCTGCCGCCGAACCAGCCGCACCGCGCCGAGATCGCCAAGATGATGACGCGCGTCGCCCACCGCGGTCGCGGCGTCGCCACCGCATTGCTGCGCGCCGCCGAAACGCTTGCGATCGAGCACGGACGCACACTGCTGGTGCTCGACACCGCCGTCGACGACGCGCCGCGCCGCTCTACGAAAAGCAGGGTTTCCAGCTCAGCGGCATCATCCCGGATTACGCGCTGAAGCCGCATGGCGGCCTCACCGGGACGATGATCTATTGGAAGCGGATCGGCGCCGCCCTGGCCGCCTAGTCCACGAGCCGTCATTGCGAGGTGCGAAGCGACCAAGCAATCCATCGATCCGCGTACGCGGTGACGTGGATTGCTTCGCTACGCTCGCAATGATGTGGATGGAGTGTCGGCCGCCTAACAGCCCGCGGCGATCGCGAGGAAGTCCGAGGCCTTCAGGCTGGCGCCGCCGACCAGCGCGCCGTTGACGTTGGCGACGGCCATCAGCTCGGCGGCGTTCGACGGCTTGACCGAGCCGCCATACAGGATCCTGATCTTGTTTCCCTCGCCCTTGAAGCGATCGGTGAGCTGACCCCGGATAAACCTGTGAACTTCCTCGACATCTCCGGCGGTCGGGGTCAGGCCCGTGCCGATCGCCCAGACCGGCTCATAGGCGACCACCAGGTTGGCCGCGGTCGAGCCGTCGGGCAGCGAGCCCGCCAGCTGGCTGCCGCAGACGTCGAGCGTCTTGCCGGCGTCGCGCTGCTCGCGCGTCTCGCCGATGCAGACGATCGCGGTCAGTCCGGCGCGCCAGACCGCCTCCGCCTTCTGCCGAATCAAGGCGTCGGTCTCGCCATGGTCGGCGCGACGCTCCGAGTGCCCGACGATGATGGCGACCGCGCCGAGATCCTTGAACATTTCCGCCGAGAGGTCGCCGGTGTGGGCCCCCGACGCCTTCGGATGGCAATCCTGGGCGCCGACGGCGACCTTCGAGCCGCGCGCCTTGTCGGCGAACGCCCCGACCAATGTCGCGGGCGGACAGACCAGCAGATCGGCCTTCCCGGCGACGTCACCGGCGCCGGCGAGCATCGCGTCGAACTCGGCAAAAGAGGATTTCAGGCCGTTCATTTTCCAGTTGCCGGCGATCAGCGGCCGGATGGCATCGGTCATGTCGGATTTCCCATCGATCAAGCGTCGTCATGCGCTACCAGAGCCGGGCGGCGACTTCCAGAGCGCGGCTTCGCGTCCACCGTGCGACGCTTCCGCCCGCGCGCCCGAGGTTGCGGGGGGACACGAGCCACTTTATAAGCGTTTTCAATTCGGTGACGCCCTGCTGCCGGACAAAAAGTCCCGACTTTTGGTCCCATTTGGGCACGATCCGGTTCCCCTCCTACAAAACAAGTTGGACCCATGCTTCGAGGAATGCGGAAAGCCTCATCAAACTGGCTCGGCAAGACGATAATGGCCGTGGTGATGGGCGTTTTGATCGTCAGTTTCGGAATTTGGGGCATTGCCGACATCTTCAAGGGGTTTGGCCAGTCGACCTTCGCCAAGGTGGGCGGGACCGAGATTTCGGCCGAGCAGTTCCGCCAGATCTATACTGACCGCCTGCAGCAGCTTGGCCGCCAGTTCGGCCGGCCGCTGACGCCGGAGCAGGCCCGTGCCTTCGGGATCGACCGCCAGGTGCTGCAACAGACGCTGGCAGAGGCCGCGCTCGATGAAGAAGCGCGCCGCACCGGCCTCAACCAGTCCGATGCCGAGGTACTGCGCACGATCTACAACGATCCGAACTTCAAGGGCCTCAACGGCCAGTTCGATCCGCAGCGCTTCCAGTCCGTGATCCGCAACTTCGGCTACACCGAGGGGCGCTATATCGCCGAGCAGCGCCGCGTCGGCCTGCGCCGGCAGATCGCGGGCACCATCTCATCCGGGATCGAGCCGACCAAATCGATGGTCGAGGCGCTGACCCGTTTCCAGAACGAGCAGCGCTCGATCGACTACGTCACGCTTGGCGCCGCGCAGGCCGGCACCATCGATCCGCCTTCGCCCGAGGCGCTCGCCGCCTATTTCGAGGACCACAAGGTCCAGTTCCGCGCGCCCGAATACCGCAAGATCTCCTTCGTCGCGATCACGCCGGAGGAAATCGGCAAGTGGGAAACCGTGTCCGACGAGGATGCCAAGAAGCTGTTCGAGGAGCGCAAGGACCGGCTCAGCACACCCGAGAAGCGCGAGGTCTCGCAGATCGTGTTTCCGGACGCCGGCGAGGCCCAGGCTGCCCGCGCGCGCATCACGTCAGGCACCTCATTCGACGACATCGCCAAGGAGCGCAAGCTCAGCCCGGCCGATGTCAATCTCGGCCTGGTCGCGAAGTCGGCGATCCTCGATCCGGCCGTCGGCGATGCCGCCTTCTCTCTTCCCTCCGGTGAAGTCAGCCAGCCGGTCCAGGGCCGCTTCGGCATCGCGCTGGTCAAGGTCGGCAAGATCGAGCCCGGCGTGACCCCGACCTATGAAAGCATGGCGCAGCAGGTGAAGAACGAAATCGCCTCCGAGCGCGCCCGCACCAAGGTCGCCGAGCTGCGCGACAAGATGGAAGACGAGCGCGGCGGCGGCTCCAGCGTGATCGACGCGGCGCAGAAGCTTAAGCTGAACGCCGTCACGATCGATGCGGTCGACCGCTCGGGGCGCCTGCCGAACGGCCAGGTCGCGTCGAACATCCCGCGCGGCCTCGACGTGGTGTCGCAGGCCTTCAACAGCGACGTCGGCGTCGACAACGACCCGATCTCGTTCAACAACGGTTATGTCTGGTACGACGTGCTCGGCATCACGCCCTCGCGCGAGCGTCCTCTCGACGAGGTCCGCGACCAGGTCGAGGCGAAATGGCGCGAAGACCAGATTTCCGCCAAGCTGCGCGCCAAGGCGACCGAGATGGTCCAGAAGCTCGACAGCGGCGCCAAGCTCGCCGACGAGGCGGCCGCTGCCGGCGTCAAGGTCGAGACCGCCGCGAACTTCAACCGCGAGGCCTCCCTGCCCGGCGTGCCCGCCGGCGTGGTCGCGGCCGCGTTCCGCACCGCCAAGGATGGCGACGGGCAGACGTCCGCCGCCGGCGGCAGCCAGTGGGTCGTCTTCCGCGTCACCAATGTGACGGTGCCGCCGGTCGACTTCGCCTCCGACGCGGCCAAGCAGCTGACCGAAGCGCTGCGGCGCTCGATGAGCGACGAGCAGGTCGCGCAATATGTCAGCAAGATCGAGACCGACATCGGCGTGAGCGTCAACCAGGCGGCCTTCGCACAGGTGACAGGCGCAAATAATTGAGCATGATCGGGACAGCGCGGCGACGCGCTGGCCGCAGATCTCCAACAACAGACCCTGAGCCCGCGAATGGACGACCTGAAATCGATCATCGGAAAAGTCGCCACCGGCGCCACGCTGACGCGTGAAGAAGCAGCGTCCGCCTTCGACAGCATGATGTCGGGCGATGCGACGCCCTCGCAGATGGGCGGGCTATTGATGGCGCTGCGGGTGCGCGGCGAGACCGTCGAGGAGATCACCGGCGCGGTGAGCGCGATGCGCGGCAAGATGCTGGCGGTGAAGGCGCCGGCCGAAGCCGTCGACATCGTCGGCACCGGCGGCGACGGCTCCGGATCGGTCAACGTCTCGACCTGCGCGGCCTTCATCGTGGCCGGCGCCGGCGTGCCCGTCGCCAAGCACGGCAACCGCGCGCTGTCGTCGCGTTCGGGTGCTGCGGACGTGCTGGCCTCGCTCGGGGTCAAGCTCGATCTGACGCCGGCGCAGGTCGGACGCTGCGTCGCGGAGGCCGGCATCGGCTTCATGTTCGCGCCCGCGCATCATCCGGCGATGAAGAATGTCGGCCCGACCCGGGTCGAGCTCGCCACCCGCACCATCTTCAACCTGCTCGGACCGCTGTCGAACCCGGCCGGCGTCAAGCGGCAGATGGTCGGCGTGTTCTCGCGGCAGTGGGTGCAGCCGTTGGCGCAGGTGCTGAAGAATCTCGGCTCGGACAAGGTCTGGGTCGTGCACGGCTCCGATGGCCTCGACGAGATCACCCTCACCGGCCCGACCTTCGTGGCGACGCTCGAGAACGGCGAGATCAGGACGTCAGAGGTGACGCCGGAAGACGCCGGCCTCGGCCGCGTCGACGGCGAGGCACTGAAGGGCGGCGATGCCGACGCCAATGCGATCGCGCTCTCCAGCGTGCTCCAGGGCAAGCCGAGCGCCTATCGCGACGTTGCCCTGCTCACGCCGCCGCCGCGCTGATCGTGGCCGGCCGCGCCAAGGACCTGAAGGAAGGGGTTGCGATCGGCGTCCAGTCGCTCGACAGCGGCGCGGCCGCGGCGCGGCTCAAGCATCTGATCGCGGTGTCCAACGGCTGAGAACGAAAGTCATGTCCGACATCCTGACCAAGATCGAGGCCTACAAGCGCGAGGAGATCGCCGCCGCCAAGCGTGCGCGCCCGCTCGCCGACGTCGAGGCGCAGGCGAAATCGGCCTCGGCGCCGCGCGGCTTCGTCCGCGCCCTCACGGACAAGCACGCACGCGGCGACTATGCGCTGATCGCGGAGGTGAAGAAGGCCTCGCCCTCCAAGGGGCTGATCCGGGCCGATTTCGACCCGCCCGTGCTCGCAAAGGCCTACGAGGCCGGCGGCGCGGCCTGCCTGTCGGTGCTGACGGATGCGCCCTCGTTCCAGGGCCATCTCGACTTCATGGTCGCGGCCCGCGCGGCGACCGACCTGCCGGTGCTGCGCAAGGACTTCATGTTCGACACCTACCAGGTGGCGGAAGCGCGCGCCCACGGCGCCGACTGCATTCTGATCATCATGGCCGCGCTCGACGACGCGGCGGCCAAGGAGATCGAGGATGCCGCCCTCGGCTACGGCATGGACGTGCTGATCGAGATCCACGACCGCGCCGAGCTCGACCGTGCGCTGAAACTTCGCTCGCCGATGATCGGCGTCAACAACCGCAATCTGCGCACCTTCGAGACCACGCTCGCGACCAGCGAGGCGTTGGCGCCGCTGATCCCGCGCGACCGCCTGATGGTCGGCGAGAGCGGCATCTTCACGCCCGACGATCTCGCCCGCCTCGAGCGGGTCGGGATGTCGACCTTCCTGGTCGGCGAGAGCCTGATGCGCCAGCAGGATGTCACTGCGGCGACCCGCGCCTTGCTGACGCGGCAAGCCACCCCGCGCGCCACCGCAACGCGCTGACGCGATGGCGCGGAAGTCCAAAGCAAAGACCCAAGCCGAGCCGTCGGGCGCCGCGGCCCTCACCCATATCGATGCCAAGGGTGACGCGCGCATGGTCGATGTCTCGGCCAAGCCGGCGACCGAACGGACCGCGGTCGCCGAAGGCCGCGTTCTGATGAGCAAGGCAACGCTGGCGCTGATCGAGTCGGGGCAAGCCAAGAAGGGCGACGTGCTGGCGACCGCGCGGATCGCCGGGATCATGGCGGCCAAGCGGACCTCCGAGTTGATCCCGCTCTGCCATCCGCTGGCGCTGACCAAGGTCACGATCGATATCGCAACCGACGCCAAGCTGCCCGGCTGCATCGTCCGCGCCAGCGTCAAGGTGACCGGGCCGACCGGCGTCGAGATGGAGGCGCTGACCGCGGTTTCGGTCGCCTGCCTGACGATCTACGACATGATCAAGGCAGTCGAGCGCGGCGTGCGCATCGAAGGCATTCATCTGATCGAGAAGATCGGCGGCAAGTCCGGGCACTATCGCGCCGGCGCGTGATCGGCCGTGCGCTCGACGATTTGGCGAGCCGCCGATCGAATTGAACGGGCCCGGAAGGGACCTGGTTCACCCCGCCCCGTAGACACGTTTCAGCGCTTCGACCAAATGGTCGAACATTGATCTCATGGGCGGGCTCTTGCGCAAGTCCCGATGCATCGTGACCCAAACGTCGAGGCTCGGCGAAAACTCCTTGGGTAGCAGATGCACGAGTTGGGTGTCCTCTCGCACAACCGCCCGCTGGCAGATTCCAATTCCGAATCCCGCCCTGATGGCCGCCAACTGAAGCAGGGTGTTGTCGGCCCGCAGCGTAAAGTCCTCCCGCTTCAATTGCAGGCCGAGACGATACAGGGCTCGCACAGCAGGGGTCTCGTGATCAAAGCCCACCAGGCAATGCCGTTTCAGCTCGCGTAAATCGGCGGGCTTGCCGTGCTTTTCCAGGTAATTCACGTGAGCATGGAATCCCAGCCGAGCCTGGCCCACCTTGCGCGCGACGAGATCGGCCTGTGTCGGCCGCATCATGCGAATGGCGATATCGCAGTCCCGTCGCAACAGGTCTTCCAAACGGTCCGAAGCGGAGATCTCGACGGCCAATCCCGGCTGGCTCCGCTCCAACTCAGTGAGAATTGCCGGAAGAATCTCCGTCGCAACGATCTCGGAGGCCGCGAGGCGGACCACTGCGCGGGGCTGGCTCGCTTTGCTCGAAATCGCTCTCAACAGTGTTTCGGAGGCGGTGGCCATGGCCAAGGCGTGCGGCTGCGCAACGATGGACGCCGCGGTCGGCTTCAGGCCATCCTGGGCGCGCGTGAAGAGCGGCATGCCGAGAGTGGCCTCCAGCTCACGGATGTGCCGGCCGACGGTCGGCTGGGTGAGATTGAGGGAGCGCGCCGCGCCCGAGAGGCTCCCCTCGCGCAAGACCGCCAGAAATGACCTGTACAGTTCCCAGCTTGGATTCTTCTCCATGCATCTTTGTATACCTACTCAAGAACCTTCGACAATTCCGTTCATCAGGATGAGCGCGTATCTGGGGTCCACCCAACGCCTCAACGAGAGCCCAGATGCATATCCATGCTATCCAGACAGGAACGGTCAAAATCAAAACCGCCCAGGTCAAAGGCCGAGGCCACGGCCTCATCGACATATTCCTCGATCCGAACTGGACCGACTGGGTGCCGACATTCGCATGGGCGATCGAGCATCCGGAAGGCGTCATTGTCGTCGACAGCGGCCAGGGGACGCATCTGCTGGCGCATTCGCGCGAGCTCAATCCCTATGTGAGGTGGGAAGTCGGTTTCCAGATCGAGCGCGAGCAAGAGATCGGACCGCAGCTCCGGGCCTTGGGGATCGGTCCTCGCGATGTCAAAAAAGTCGTGCTCACTCATCTTCATATGGATCACGACGGAGGCCTGGCGCACTTCCCCGATAGCGAAATCATCGTCCCAGCCGGTGAACTCGCGCAGGCGCGCGGATTGCTGGGGCGCGTGCGAGGGTATCTTCCCCATCGTTGGCCCGCCTGGTTCGACCCAACGCCGATCGAGCTGCCAGCGGAACAATTCGGCTCGTTCAAGCGCAGCCGGCCGCTGACAATGGCGGGCGACATCGTTGCGGTGGCAACGCCTGGACACACACCGAACCACATGTCCGTCGTTGTTCAGGATGGCGACACCGCAATTTTCCTCGCCGGCGACACCTCCTACAATCAGGCCCTGATGCTTTCAGGCACGGTCGACGGGGTGAGCGCCGGTGCCGACATCGCAAAAGCCACACTTGATGCCATCAAGGCCTTTGCGCAAAGCCGGCCCACAATCTATCTGCCGACGCATGATCCGGAATCGGGTCTCCGCCTCGTCAACCGGCAGCTCGCCATATCGGCCGGCTAGTCGAACGGCGAGCGAGAAGCGCCAGCGCCCATCCATCCATCCATCCAGGCAACCATTCGTTAACCAATCTCGCTAACCGGCGCTCCATCTCGTTTGGATACGACTTTCGCGGGCCGGAGGTGCGCGAAAGCTACTTCCGGGTGAAACGCCTGGAAGCGATAGCGACACATGAATCCAAACGGCAGCGCCTCGTTCAACATCACCTCGGTGATCGGCAGCGGTCCGATCCGCTGGCTGATCCTCGGCGGCGCCGTGCTGATGGCTGCGATCGCGATCGGCGCCACCTTGATGGCCGGGAATTTCCGCGAGCGCGCCCTGCACAACAGCGAGCGCGAGCTCGAGAACACCGTGCTGCTGCTGGCGCGGCATTTCGACCAGCAGCTCGACGATCTCGAAGTGGTGCAGCGCGACCTGATCGCGTTCATGCGCGACAACGGGATCGCGACCGTTGAAAACTACAAGCGCCGGATGTCGTCCGCCGACATCCATGCGATGTTGAAGTCCAAGATGGACGCGCTGTCCAATGTCGGCAGCCTCAACGTGTTCGACGCCGACGGCGCGCTGATCAACAGCTCGGGCGCCTGGCCGCTCCCGCAGGTCAGCATCGCCGACCGCAACTATTTCCAGATCTTCAAGTCGAGCCCCTACTCGCCCGACATGCAGGTCGCGCCGGTGATCAGCCGCGTCAACGGCGGCTGGACCACCGTCATCGTCCGCAAGGTCACCGGCCCGCACGGCGAATTCCTCGGCGTGGTCGGCCGCGGCATCGAGCCGGCGACGTTCGAGAAATTCTTCTCTACCGTCGCGCTCGGCGAAGGCGCCGCGATCTCGATGCACCATCGCGACGGCACGCTGCTGGCGCGCTATCCCCATGTCGAGGAGATGATCGGGAAGAATTTCCGCACTGGCCCCGCCAGCCAGCAGCAGGTGTTCGAGCTGCCTGCGACCACCGCGCGGATGGCCAGCCCGGTCGACGGCAAGGACCGCCTGGTGTCATCGCGGGCGCTGACCAAGTTCCCGATCGTGGTGGTCGCCACGACCACCACCGAAGCGGCGCTGGCCAATTGGCGCGAGCAGATCGGCATCCTGATCGCGGTGACCGCCGCATCCGTGCTGGCGATCGCGATCCTGCTAACGCTGGTGGTGCGCAAGCTGATCCAGCAGCATCGCGCCCAGCAGCAGCGCCTGACGCTGGAGAAGCTGCGGCTCGATACCGCCGTCAACAACATGACGCAGGGGCTGCTGCTGTTCGATGCCGCGCAGCGCCTCGTGATCTGCAACAAGCGGTATATCGAGATGTACGGCCTGTCGGCCGACGTCATCAAGCCCGGCTGCAGCTTCCGCGACGTCATCGTACATCGCTATTTGACCGGCTCGTTCCAGGGCGACGTCGAACGCTACGTAAACCTCGTGCTGCGCGACGTCGGCGTCCGCAACACGATGGTGATCGCGACGCCGGACGGGCGCTCGATCCAGGTCGTCAACGAGCCGCTGGCCGATGGCGGCTGGCTTGCGACCCATGAGGATGTCACCGAGCGCCGCCGCGCCGAGGAGCGCATCACGCATCTTGCCCACTACGACGCGCTGACCGACCTGCCGAACCGCGCGCTGTTCCACGAGGAGATCAAGCGCGAGCTGACGCACGTCACGCCCGACAGCCAGCTCGCGGTGCTCTATATCGACATCGACGAATTCAAGGGCGTCAACGACTCGCTCGGCCACATGGTCGGCGATGAACTGCTCAAATCCGTCGCGCGGACGCTGAGCGGCGTAATCGGCGACGGCGATTTCGTGGCCCGGCTCGGCGGCGACGAATTCGCGATCGTGCAGACCGACGTGAAGAGCGAGCTGGAGGTTACCGACCTCGTCGCGCGCATCTACGAGGTGATCCGCTCGCCCTATCAATGCCTCGGCCATCAGGTCACGACCGACGCCAGCATCGGCATCGCGCTGGCGCCGAGGGATGGCGCCGATCTCGACCAGATCATGAAGAACGCCGACCTCGCAATGTATGCGGCGAAATCGGCCGGCCGGCGCGTCGCGCGCTTCTTCGAGCCGGCGATGGATGCCGACGCCCGTGCCCGCCGCGAGCTCGAGATGGAGCTGCGGCGGACCATCGCCGCGGGCCACGGGCTCGAAGTGCATTACCAGCCCTGCGTCGACCTGCGCAGCAACGAGATCACCGGCTGCGAGGCGCTGGTGCGCTGGCGCCATCCGGTGCGCGGCATGATCTCGCCGGCCGACTTCGTGCCGATCGCCGAGGAGACCGGCCTGATCAACCAGCTCGGCGAATGGGTGCTGATGACGGCCTGCAAGGAGGCCGTGAACTGGCCCGATCACATCAGGCTCGCGGTCAACGTTTCGCCGGTCCAGTTCCGCAGCGGCACGCTGGCGCTCAAGGTGATCGCAGCGCTCGCAGCGTCCGGCCTGTCAGCCGGCCGGCTCGAGCTCGAGATCACCGAAGCCGTGCTGATCCGCGACGACGAGACCGCGCTCGCCGCGCTGCACCAGCTCCGTGCCATCGGCATCCGGATCGCACTCGACGATTTCGGCACCGGCTATTCGTCGCTGAGCTATCTCAAGCGCTTCCCGTTCGACAAGATCAAGATCGACCGCTGCTTCGTCACCGACATCGCCGACCCGCAAGGCTCGGCTGGGATCGTCGAGGCCGTCGTCAACATCGCGGCCGAGCGCAGCATGACCACGACGGCGGAAGGCGTCGAGACCACGCAGCAGCAGCAATTGCTGCGCGAGCTCGGCTGTTCGGAGATGCAGGGCTATCTGTTCAGCGCACCGAAGCCGGCCGCCCAGATCCGCGAGCTGCTGGCCGGGCATCGCCGCGGCCCCGCCGCGGGGTCCAGCCAGCCTGGCAGGCGCAAGCCGGTCGCTCGCATGGCCTGATAGCCCGGATTTAGCTCAACCCGGGCTACCCGCACCAGCGCCTAGTTCGGCACCGGCCGCTTCTGCGCGGCCTTGGTGTCGGCGTTCTTGGCGTCGGCGTTGACAGTGACGCCGCGCAGCTGCTTGAAGGCCGCCGCCAGCGCCTTGTCGTTCTTCTCGTCCGGCGGCACGTAGGACTGCGAGCCGGTCTGCTCGGCGCCCTCGGCGGCGAGATGGCCGCGCATCGAGGCCTCGCCCTTGAGTTCGGAGCGGGTCTTGAACTCGTCCGGCACGTCCTGCAGCACCTCGATGTCGGGCTTGATGCCGAGCGCCTGGATCGAATGGCCTGATGGCGTGAAGTAGCGCGCCGTGGTCAGCGCCAGCGCGCCGTTGCCGGCGCCGAGCGGAATGATGGTCTGCACCGAGCCCTTGCCGAACGAACGGGTGCCGATCAGGGTCGCGCGCTTGTGGTCGTGCAGCGCACCGGCCACGATCTCCGAGGCCGAAGCCGAACCGCCGTTGATCAGCACCACGAGCGGCTTGCCCTTGGTCATGTCGCCGCCATGGGCGGTGAAGCGCTGGGTCTCTTCCGGATTGCGGCCGCGGGTCGAGACCACCTCGCCCCGCTGCATCAGCGTCGAGGTCACCGACACCGCCTGGTCGAGCAGGCCGCCCGGATTGTTGCGGAGATCGACGACATAGCCGGCGAGCTTGTCCTGCGGGACTTCCTTCTGGATCTCGCCGATCGCCTTGCGCAGGCCCTCGGTGGTCTGCTCGTTGAACGAGGTGATGCGGATATAGCCGATGTCGCCGCCCTCGACGTGATACTTCACCGGGCGGACGCGGATGATCTCGCGGGTGATCGAGAGCTCGATCGGCTTGTCGGCGTCCTTGCGGACGATCTTCAGCCGGATCGAGCTGTTGGGCGCGCCCTTCATCTTGTTGACGGCCTGGTCGAGCGTCAGGCCCTGGATCTGCTCATCGTCGATCGAGGTGATCACGTCGCCCGACATGATGCCGGCACGCGAGGCCGGCGTGTCGTCGATCGGGGCCACTACCTTGACGAAGCCGTCCTCCATGGTGACCTCGATGCCGAGCCCGCCGAACTCGCCATGCGTGGTCTCCTGCATCTCCGCCCAGCCCTTCTCGTTCATGTAGCGGGAGTGCGGATCGAGCGAGGAGATCATGCCGTTGATCGCGCCCTCGACCAGCTTGGAGTCCTCGGGCTTCTCGACGTAGTCGGTCTTGACCTTCTCGAACACCTCGCCGAACAGGTTGAGCTGCGAATAGGTGTTGTCGGAATGCGCGGCGGCATTGGCGACGGCGAACAGATGCGCCCCCTGCGGCGAGGCCACGAGCAGGGTGAGACACGCACCCGCAACCGTCCCGAGGAAGAAGCCAACATGTTTGCGCATTGTCCGTGATCCCTTCGCTAGCGGCCGGCAACGTTTCGCAACATACGGCCCACCTCACCCCGACGCGGGGCACCACACAACGGATTTTTGGTCGGATCAAGGCCGCCTTGCCACCGGACCATTACGGTCCTGTCACGATGCCCTGGTCAGTGCCAAATCAACAACTTAGTCAGCACCAAATCAGTCTGATGTCAGCTCCCGGTCGGCCTCTGGCCCAGGCTCCCGCAACCCGTTCTGCCAGGTCGACGGCCGGGTCCCGAATCCGCGCTTGGCCCGGGTGCCCAGCCAATAGCCAAACTGCGGAGGAACATTGCGAAATGGCCCTTCAACCCCGAGTTTCAATGCCGCATCCATCGGCCAGTTGGGGTTATTGAGGATTTCCCGGCCGATCGCGATCAAATCTGCTTGTTTGTCGCGCAGGATCTGCTCGGCCTGGTCACCATGGATGATCAGGCGACCGCCATGGTCATGATATCGGCATGGGCGCGGACATATTCCGCCAGCGGCACCTGATAGTTGTATTTGATCTCCTTGCCGAGAATCGGCGCCATCTCGCTGATTCCGCCCGACGAGCAGTCGATCACGTCGACCCCCTTGGCCTTCAGGATGCTCGCCAGCCGGGCGCTCTGCTCCGGACCCCAGCCGGCATTGTCCTCGACCGACAGCCGCACGAACAGCGGCTTGTGATCCGGCCAGTGCGCGCGCACGGCCTCGGTCACCTCGATCAGGAAGCGCATCCGGTTGGCTTCCGAGCCGCCATACTGGTCGCTGCGCTGGTTGGAGCGCTCGGAGAGGAATTCGTGCACGAGATAGCCATGGGCACCGTGCAGTTCGAGCACGTCGAAGCCGGCCTCGTGCGCGCGCCGTGCCGCCTGCCCCCAGGCCGCGACGAGGTCCTTCACCTCCTGCGTCTCAAGCGCCCGAGGCACGGGCCAGCGCTCGCTGTGGGCGATCGCGCTCGGCGCCACCGGTGTCCAGGCATCCCAATCCTCGATCTCGGCGCTCCGTTCGAGTGGACGATCGCCCTCCCAGGGGCGGCTTGCACGCGCCTTGCGGCCGGAATGGCCGAGCTGGATGCCGGCGACCGCGTTCTGCTGCTTGATGAAGCCCGCGACACGGCTGAGCGGCGCTATGAACTTGTCGTCCCAGATGCCGAGATCGCCGATCGTTCCGCAGCCGCGGCGCTCGACCTTGGTCGATTCGACGATCACGAGACCGGCACCGCCGGCGGCGAACTTGCCGGCATTCATCAGATGCCAGTCGGTCGGAAAGCCCTTCTCGGCCGAATACTGATGCATCGGCGGCACCACGATGCGGTTCTTCAGCGTAACGCCGCGGATGGTCATCGGCGAAAACAGCAGCATGTCGGACATCGCTTCCTCGCAGAACGTCGTTACCCGGCGCGCCGGACCGATCTTGGCTTTCCCAGCGACGATATACGCGCCGCGCGATGGCCGATAGAGGCACGGCCGGGACCTTGCACGCGGGAGTGGCATTCCTCAAACCGGTTCGCTACGCTGCGGAACCTTCCCTCCCGGCTGTGACAATGGCCACAAACCGCACAAATCCCCGCCTCTTCGAGATACCCCATGCGGCGGTCTACACGCTGATGACGCTGACCGTTCTGGCATCGGGGTTCTGCTTCATCCAGGCCGGCGGCGCATCGGCGCCGGCGGTGCTGCTGTTCCGCTATGGCGGAATGTACACGGCCGCATTGGCACGGCACGAATATTGGCGGCTGTTCGCCTACGGCTTCCTGCACGTCAGCTTTATTCATCTCGCCACCAACATGCTGTGTCTCGTGCTGTGGGGCGGGCATCTCGAGCGTCGGGTCGGGCCGGCCTACTTCGTCATCATCTATTTCTGCGCGATGGTGTTCGGCGCCATCGTCGGCAATGCGACCCACGCCACGCCCTATCTCACGGTCGGCGCCTCCGGCGCTACCTCGGGCATTCTCGGCGCTTTGCTCTGCCTGTGGATCCTCGGCAAGCTCGATGTCCGCTTCGACTTCTTCGCCATCAACATCGGGCTGAACATTGCGCTCGCGATCAGCAATTCGCGAATCGACTGGGGCGTGCATCTCGGCGGCTTCGCCGCGGGCCTGATTGTTTGCGCGCTGCTCGACCTCGTCGAGAAGCTCAACGCGCATCTGCTGCGCTGCCGGTTTCCGGAGGCCGTGAAGGTCAATCTCGCCCTGCTCGCCGGCGTGGCGGCGTTCTTTGTGTGGGCCGCCTGGGCGCAGAACCTGGCGCCGAGCTTACCGAGATGGATCGTCGCCGCAGGCTTTGTCGTCGCATGTTGCGCCGTGATCAAGCTGGTCGATCTCGCGCTGTCGATCAGGAAGGGCCTCGCTGCCGTCATCATCGCGCTGGCCTGCGCCAACGCGGGCTCTGTGGCGCTCGGCGGCCGGGCGCTGGCGGCAATGTCGGTCTGCGTTGCGCGCCGACCAGGCGGTCCCGCGCCGCTCGACAACCTGCTCGACGCATTCTGCGGCAATCCCGTGCTGGTCACCGCACTGGTCGCCATCGGCGCCGCCGCGCTGACGTTGCTACTCTGCTCAAAGGAAATCCACCGCGGGATCGAGGACGTCGGCTTCGTCGGCAGCTCGCTGCGCGCCGAGCGCAACCGCCGTCACGGGCTCTGAATGGCGCGACCGCGCTGCCCGAACCGGCCGCCGCCGGATGCCGCGCGGGCCTGAAAGCGTCGCTGATTCGCGCCGCTCCGATCCTACTGCGCGGGTTTCCGGTTCGCCGACACGTCCGTCGGGCAACTCGTTCCGCAGGCAATCGCCTTCTTCTGGTCGCCGATGCGCCACATCAGCAGCGCGACCAGGACAATGATGGTGACAGTGAGCTTGGCCAATGTGTCGTGATTCAATGTCAGCTCCGAACAGCAATCGGCACAGCCTGGGAAATCAGCTGCAAGCAGAATGTGGCGCCGAGAGACCGGTGCCGGGATCGTCTACCAAGCCCGCATGCCATTCGGGTCAATCGACGTCATCATGATACGGCGCGAGGCGCCGCATGCAACCTTTCCGGTCCGCATGGCAGCACGGCACCGCCGTGGCCGGCTGGAACCTTCGCCGCTGTGTGCCGTTCAGTGGCCGTGCTCTGAATCATTGCCCCAGAGGCACACAACACCTCCTGCGGCCCCAGTCGTCATGCTGGGGCCGTAAATGTTCGAGTTCCACGCATTTGGGAACATGATGGACGGAGTTGTGCACCGATCGTGCGGGAACCGCGCATCAATGTGGGCGCCGGTCCCTAGCCCAAATGGGCTACGCGCGCATGACCTACGTCAGATCCGCGCGAGGCTGGCCGCGCCCGCGACGATCGCATCGTTGAAACTCGTGTCCCAGAATTTTCCGACCTCGGTGCGCTGATCGAGCACACCGAGCTTGAGGAAGGTGTCGGCGACCTTCTGGTGTGTCTCCGGCACGTCAGGCGTCACGCCGGCGAGCGAGAAGTCGTCGCTGCGACGGGCGAACTGGTCGAGAATGTCCTGCAATGGCAGATGAGTTTCGGCCACCTGCGCCTCGGCATAGACCGGAAAATTCTTGTTGGCGAACGCATAGGCGCGCTGGATCCGCAGCAACAGGTCGCTCACCGCCGCATGGCGCAGCGGCTCGTCGACCGCCCTGGGATTGGCGTAGATCGGGAAATTGCCCGAGAGATAGCCGACGCCGGTCTTGAGCAGGCGCGCGCCCTGCCTGGCGATGGCGAGTTGCCCATTGTAGCCATAGATCGCCCAGGCATCGAGCTTGCCGGAGGCGAACGCCGTGTAACCGTCCGACGGCGTCAGGTTGATGGCCTCGATATCGCCAAACCCAAGACCTGCTTCCTCGAGTTGCTTGGCAAGAAAGTAATGCGCCGTCGTCGCGCGCACATAGCCGACGCGCTTTCCCTTGAGATCGGCGATCGAACGGATCGGCGCATCCTTCGCCGCACGGTGACCTGGATGTTGAGATCCTCATGGGTGACGGCGATGAAGCGCACCTTGGCATTCTGGCGCGCGGCGAACATCGCCGGAATCTCGCTGCCCGACCCGATGTCGAGCGCATCGCCGTTCAGCGCCTCGATGTGGAGCACACCATTGTTGAGCTCCTTCCATTCGATCCGGTACGGCGTCTTGTCCTCGCCGGCGGCCTGCAGCAGCGGCCGCCAGCCGCCCTTGTAATACGCGATGCGCAGCGTGACGCCACCGAGATCGGCGCCCGCGCCTGCCGCTGTTTGGGCGCGGGCGCCGCCAGCGACCAGGCTCCCGGCGAGCACACCGAGCGCAGAACGTCGAGAGAGGGACAATGGCGCGGTCAACGGCGCAGCTCCTGATCAGCAATCACAACGCTGCAAGCTTAGGAGAAAAGCCGCCGATGTATATGAGACGCTATTTCGTTTTTGGGCCTACGCGCGAAATGCCGTTCCAAAGATCGAAGGCTTGGCGCGGTGATCAATTTCCGACGACGCAAACGTCGCCCGGATGAGCGAAAGCTATCCGGGACGAATTCCTGGCTCGCCACAGCCGGCACCAGCACGTCGCTTCGCTCATGCGCGCTTCCGTGACGAGCGTATGCAATTTTAGGCAATTCCTTGGCAGGATGTTCGGCAGCCACAAGCTAAGTCCGGACGCTACGAAACGGGTTCGCGGCAATGGCAACTACCGACTGGTCCGATCTGACACTCGCTCAAGCTATTTCGAGCTATCAGGAACGTCACCCGGCGGAATGGCGCGCCTATGTTCAGTCCGAAAGCGAGCGCGGCTTTATCTCCAACTCCATGCACGACCACATCATCTCGCACCTTGAAGAGCTGTTGCCGGGACTTCAGCGAAGAGACTACCGCGACGGCGCGGTCGCGTTCCGTTTTGCCAGCGAGCGCGCGCTGCATTTTTCGATGTGGCAACCGGAGAACCGGTCTCGGCGGTTCCACGATTACTGGGCCTACGTTCGAGAGGTCGCACCACAGCTCGGTGGTGTACGGTCCAACGGGTCGGTCGATTGGTCCGCTGAACAGATCGCCCAGCTGATCGTCCATCTTCAGGAGAAGCAGCCGCAGTTCTGGACCAACATGCGCGACGTCTACGACAAGCTCGGCTTCTCAGACTCCCGCATGAGTCTCGAATTGCGGAATCAGGTTGCAGCCAGATTCCCGGTGCCGGAAGACATCGACTACTTCTTCAATGCTTGGCGCGCCGTCGTCGCCGAAGCCAACCGGCTCTATCAGTTTGAGATGATGAAGCCTGAGAACAAGGAGCTGTCGGAGCGATTGTGGCACGCGCGGCGTGACGATCCGGCCGCTCTTACGTTTGACGAATGGCGAGACACAGTTATTGCGGAACGGCCCGGGCTTGACGCGTTGAGCTTCGTGACCGACCGAAGGAGGCTCCTCGTCGATTCGGTAGAGCGGATGGCCGCCGAATATGCGCCCTATCAGGACGATGTGGACGAGCTGATGTCCGACGACGTCCCCCCCGGAGAAGCGACCTGTCTGGGCGCTCTCGTCGAGATGACGCGCCATTGCTTACCAGCTGGCGGCCAAGGCGTGTCGACGGACGCGGATACCGTGGACACTTTGGCGATGTCCGCCAACGAACAGGCAGCTCTTGCTCTGACGCAGTACGGGCTGATGGAGCCAGTCACCGGGACACTGGCAAGGTGGACGCCTGCCGGAAAGAGATTTCTGGCGGAACGCATCACCTACTGGAGACACAGGAACGATGCTGCCGAGGCTCATGACCTCCTCCCGGATCTAGCTCAAAAGACGTATGTGATCCGGATGCCCGTTCCCCAATCGAGGTTCGAAGCGACCTTCATCGATTGGACCAATCAGATCGCCGTGGCGCTGTCCATTGTTGCGCTCGCCTACCTTGTCTTCCTTGCTAGACTTGATCTACTCGGCAACCCGTGACTGCTACGGTCGAAGCCTTCGCCGCGCCCTACGTGGCTACTTTCCAACTTCATACACATCAGGATCGTAGCTCGAGCTCGGATTCTTGAACGCAATCCGCAGCGCCGGCGACATCGGGACGTTGTAGTTGATGCCCTTTGGCGGGGTCGGCTGCTCCAGCCACTTCTTGTACATCACCTCGATCTCGGGGCTCTTGTAGAGCTCCGCGGTGGCGCGGTCGGCGAGCGCCTTGAACGGCGCGTCTTCCCGGCGCAGCATGATGCCAAACGGCTCCGCCTTCGAGAAGGCCTCATCGCTGATCATGTAGAGCGCGGGCTCCTTCGACCGCGCAATCGCGACCGCCAGCTGGACGTCATCGAGCGCATAGGCTTGGGCGCGATCGGTCTCCAGCATCAGGAACGCCTCGGCCTGGTCCTTGGCCGGGAGCACGTTGATGCCGAGCTTGCGGTCGGTATTGACCTTGATCAACTGCGTGAGGTTCACCGAGCCGGCAACGGCGGTGACCGACTTGCCCTTGAGGTCATCGATCGAATTGATGCCGGCCGATTTCTTGGCAGCAAAGCGCGTTGCGCTCAGGAAGTGCGTGTTGGTGAAGGTCACCTGCTTCTGGCGATCCGCGCTGTTGGTGGTCGCCGAGCAGTGCAGGTCGATCGTGCCGTTGACCATCAGCGGGATACGGTTCGACGAGGTGACGGGAAGGTAGTCGACCGCGATGTCGGGCATGCCGAGGTCCTTCTTCACGGCATCGACGATCCTGATGCAGATATCGAGCGCAAAGCCGATCGGGCGCTGGCTGTCGTCGAGATAGCTGAAGGGAACGGACGCCTCCTGAAAGCCGAGCGTGACCTTCCTGGTCTCCTTGATCTTCAGCAGCGTGCCCGACAACTCCTCGGCCGCCACGGGGCTCGCGGCGAGCGTGAGAGCGAAGAGGACGGCGGGCAAACGCATCGGCGGCTCCTGTGCGGTGATCAGGCGGCGTTGATAACCCACGCACAGGCCCTGCGATAGACGACGCCGTGTCTAACAGCTATCGCGCTTTGCTATAGTCCGCCGGCCGTTCGCCGAATGCTGTCGCCGGCAGGGCTAGCGCTGCGCCCCGCCCTCGAGCAGGCGATCGCCGACCAGATGGACCGCGCCGCGGGTCCAGGAATAATCGGCGCCCATCCGCAGGCCGCTGTCGCCACGGGAGACGACCGTGCCGCTGCGGGCGTCGCGCACCTGGAAGCCGACCGTGTATTCGGTCCGGCTGACCCGCCTGATCACGCCGATCAGCGATTGATCGGCACCGAGTTCCTTCGCAATCGCGGCCTCGCAGCCGTTGCAGTCGCGCAGTGCGCGCGCCTTGACGGGCTCGGCCGTCACGCCGGCGGTGTCGACCAGGCGATAGCGGCCCGACTGCGCGAGCCGGTCACGCACGCCCTTCGTTACGTCGGCGAGATAAGCGGAATCGGAGTCGGCAAGACCGGCCGCTGACGCCGCGGAGTTATCCTCGAGCTCGAACGCGAATACCGCAAGCCCGAGCGGCGCCGCGGCCGTTGCCTGCGCCGGGGGTAGCGCGGCCGCGAGGGCAGCGCGCACCTCGCGCGACACGAACATCCGCGCGTGGTCCCACGCCTCGTCATTGTCGCCGCGAAACGTGTAGAGCTTTTCGTACAGGACACGGCTCGCGCCGACATCGATGACCGCGACCTTGGCCCATTGGATCAGCGTACTCATCTTCTGCACGCCGCCGACCACCTTGATCTGCGCCTCGCCTGCCGGCGCCGCCGACGAGACCAGTCGATAGCGCGGCTCCGCGGCCACATCGGCGCGCAGCGCGGTCATGAATGCATCGAGCCGCTTCTGATGCGCGGCGGTCTGATCGACCACCTCGCCCGAGGTGTCGACATAGCTGAAGTCGTCGATGCTGACGCCGAGCGGGGATGCCTGCGCGGCGGCTTCGGCGCGAACCGGACAAGGTCCGACCAGGAGGCCGATCAACGCGAGGGCGTGCAAAACAAGGCGGGACTGGCGCATGAACTGGGCCTTTCGGGTGCTGGTGCGGGCTGGTCGACCGCAGATCTAGGGCAACCGCCTCGGCACCGCAGCGGAGCGTCTCCCGGCCGGTGCCGGGAAAATTTCACGACCGCGGTCCGCACCCACCGCGGCGCTTCTCGACACGTTCATTCTGCCGTTTAATGCGCATCACGGCCCTGCCCCGCAACGGGCGACGAAGGCCGCCTGCGACTGCGAGGATACGCCGATGCGGAATTGGTCCGGAAGCGATCTGAAGCTGCGGCTGACCTTGCGTGTGGCCGCTGTTGCCACACTCTGCTTTGCCGTGATCTCCGGCTACTTCCTGTTCGACTCCGACCGCGCAGTGCGCGCCAGGATCGCGGCCGTTGCCGAGGTCGCCGCAAGGACGCTGGAGCTGCAGCAGAACAAGATCCAGTGGCTGAACAATCCGCACGCCGAATTCCCCGATCTCGACAGCGTGGCCGCCTCGGTCATGGCGCCCGGCCTGTGCCTCGCATTTCGCAGCAAGGGCGGCGAGATCAGCCAGCGCTTCTGCGGCGGCGCGCAAACCGATACGGCCGCGCCGCCGCTTGCCTTCGCGGCTCTCTATCGCCGTCTGTTCGATCCCGGCCGGGAGGCCGTGCGCCCGGTGGTTGCGCGCGGCCATACGATCGGCGAGGCCGTGGTCTGGGTCGATCCGGCCGTGCTGACCGCCGAGGCCTGGCACGATGCCGGCCGGCAGATGGCGGTGCTCATGATCGCGCTGCCGCTGCTCTGCGCGCTCGTTTATGCGGCGCTGGCGCGTGCGCTGCGTCCGACGCTTTTGATCCGCAACGGGCTGGCGCGGATCGCCGCAGGCGACCTCGCCGCGCGCCTGCCGCCGTTCGATCTCGCCGAATTGTCGGCGATCGGCGACGTCTTCAACCAGCTCGCCGAACGCCTCGCCGCTGCGCTGTCCGACCGCAACGCGCTGACGCAAAAGCTGATCCTGGTGCAGGACGACGAGCGCCGGCATCTCGCGCGCGAACTGCATGACGAGTTCGGGCAGTCGCTGGCTGCGATCCGCGCGCTTGCCGCTTCCGCGCGCCTGACCGCGATCCAGGATTGCCCGCCTCTGCTCGCCGAATGCGACGGCATCGCGCGGACCGCAGCCGGCATGATGGAGACGTTGCGCGGCGCCCTGTTCAGATTACGCCCGCCCGATGTCGACGAACTCGGTCTCGCCGCTAGCCTGGAGGGCCTGATCGCCGGCTGGAACGGCCGCAGCCGCGGGCAGCCACGGTTCGAGATCGCCCTATCGGGATCGTTCGCGCGCCTTCCCGCTTCCATCAGCGCCAATCTCTACCGCATCGTGCAGGAGGCGCTCACCAATGCTGCCAAGCACGCCGGCGCCACGCGCGTGGTGCTGCGGCTCGAGATGCGCGAGGCGGCTTCCGGCAGCGACGGCGAAATCGCGCTCGCTATCGACGATGATGGCCGGCCCGGCGATCCCCAAGCCGATCTGCAGGCCAAGTCCGGCATGGGCCTGCTCGGCATGCGCGAGCGGGTCGCGGCGCTGGGCGGGCGGCTGAGCTTCGAGGCCGCGCAGCCCCATGGCGCATCGCTCCGCGTTGTCGTTCCCCTCGCTGCCGGCGCAGCGGCAGCGGCGGTGGAACGCGCGGCATGAGCAACGCGGCGCGAACCATCATGCTGGTCGACGACCACGCCGTGGTTCGGGAGGGCTACCGGGCGATGCTGCAGAAGCAGCCGGGCCTCCGTGTCGTCGCCGAGGCTTCCGACGGCGTCGAGGCCTACCGCCTCTACAAGGAGACTGGGCCCGACCTCGTGATCATGGACCTGTCGATGCCCGGCATCGGCGGCATCGAGGCCATCCGCCGCCTCAAGCAGCGGGACAAGCGCGCAAAGATCCTGGTGTTCACCATGCACCAGAACGCGGCCTTTGCGGTGCAGGCGATCCGCGCCGGCGCGAGCGGCTACGTCACCAAGACCAGCCCGCCGGAGGCGCTGGTGCATGCCGTGATGGATGCGCTGTCGGGCAAGATCGCGATCAGTCCGGACATAGACCACGAGCTTGCGCTCAGCCGCCTCGCCGGCGAACGTGCCGCCGCCGACCTCCTGACCGCGCGGGAATTCGAAGTGCTACGCATGCTGCTCGCGGAAAAGACCACCGACGAAATCGCCGAGGCACTTCATCTCAGCCCCAAGACGGTGGCGAACCTGCACTCCCTGATCAAGGACAAGCTCGGCGTTGGCACGGACATCGAACTGGTCCGCCTCGCGCTGCGGCAGGGCATCCTGACGCAACTCGATCTGCGCGAACAATGAGACCGCATCGGGCGCCACTTGGCGATGCAGTCCGGCGCTCATCGAGATCGGCGCTCCAAAGAAAGGACCCCAGCGAGGGGGTCGCCGGGGCCAGAGCAACTCAGTCACATCATCCTAGACCCTTTCGCAGCGCATAGCCCCGCTCCTTCGGATGACCGGAGTCGTACGGGGCCAAAACCGTGAACCCTGGTCCGCTTTCGTCCGTATCCGTACAGGTCAGGATTTTGCCATTCCTCCTGGGGCTAGAACCAACGCCGCCCGCCGCATTTCAATGCGGGCGGCGTTGCTCGTTTCCGGACTGAACTGGCGGCCAGTTTCATCGAAGTTCCCGGGCAGGAACCGGAACGGACCCTCATCGATGTGAGTTGGACAGAATGATTTTCGAGGAAGGAGCGTCGTCGCCGTGACCCGGAAAACCTTGCAGGCACGTTCTGAGCAGGCGCTCGTCGTCATCATTCTCAGCACCGGCGCACTCATCGCTTATCTCGGTCTGGCGCTATCCAGGATTTGAGAGGTCTACACTCGCGTGCGCCGAAAGCTGGTAACGCCCGCCACTGAGTTGCCTGACGGCGCAAGCCCCCCGCAGCAAAATATTTCGATTTATCAGAAATTCATCTATTGCGGAGAATGTGGATATCTATCTCGATGTCGCAACATATCCGGCGTCGTCCTTGCGAAAGCAGGGACCCATAACCACGAATGATGAGTGTTGCGGGATGTCGGAAGACGATTCTGCTCCGACAACGTCGGCCGCGGGAGTATGGGTCCCTGCTTTCGCAGGGACGACGCGTGGAAACAATCTTGTCCCTGACTACACCTCGGCTCAAGCACACCCGCCTCTGATATGCTGGATCAACCGCTTTAGCGGGTGGTGACACCGTGCGCGGCGCAGGGACGACAGCGCGCCTAACCGCGTCGCATGCCTGCCGCACAAATCGGGGACATTGCCGCCTGCCCGTAATTCTCGTACACGGTTTCATGCAATGACCTCGCAACTCTCCCCCGATTCCGTGGACGTGCTGCTGTTCGATATCGGCCGCGTCGTGCTCGACATCGACCTCGACAAGGTGATGGCGCACTGGGCGCAGCATGCCGGCTGCGCGCCGGCCGACCTCGCCAGCCGCTTCGTCGTCGACGACAGCTTCAAGCATCACGAGATCGGCCGGATCGACGACGCGGCGTTCTTCGAAAATCTGCGCCAGTCGCTCGGCATCGGCCTCAGCGACGCGCAATTCCTCGAGGGCTGGAATTCGATCTTCGCCGGCGAGATGCCGGGCATCGCGCCGCTGCTCGCGGCCGCCGCGAAGCGGATGCCGCTCTACGCGTTCTCCAACACCAATCCGGCCCACATCGCGCATTTCTCGATCGCCCATGCCGAGCTGCTCGGCCATTTCCGCAAGGTGTTCCTGTCCCCGACGATCGGCTTTCGCAAACCCGACGCCGAGGCTTACGATCATGTGGTAAAAGCCATCGGCGTGCCGGCGTCGCGGATCCTGTTCTTCGACGACCTGGCTGCAAATATCGAGGGTGCGCGGGCGCGCGGCCTCCATGCCATCCACGTGACATCGACGGATGACGTGGCAAGGGCGTTGACTGCACTTGGAATTGAATCCTTGGAATGAACCCTGGGATCGAACCCTGGAATTGAGGAGCTCTGAGCGTGGCCCTGATGCCGGTTGCCGATGCCCTGTCCGCCGTTCTCGCCGGCGCCGAGCCGCTGCCGCAGGAGATGGTCGCGCTCGATGCCGCCTACCATCGCACACTGGCGGGTGACCTCGCAGCACTCCGCTCCCAGCCGCCGCAGCCGATGTCGGCGATGGACGGCTATGCGGTGCGGGCCGCCGACGCGGCCGATCTGAAGGCCCGGCTCAAGGTGATCGGCGAAGTCGCCGCCGGCCGGCCGTTCGAGCGGACGGTCGGGACCGGCGAGGCGGTGCGGATCTTCACCGGCGGCGTGATCCCCGACGCGCCGACGCCGTCATCATCCAGGAGGACACCAGGGTCGACGGCGACCACATTGCGATAACCGAGGCGGCTGCCGCCGGACGGCACATCCGCGCCGCGGGCGTCGACTTCCGCGAGGGCGACGTGCTGCTCACCGCCGGCAGCCGGCTGTCGGATCGTGCCCTGTCGCTCGCCGCGGCCATGAACTATCCGGAGCTCGCGGTGCGCCGCCGGCCGAAGGTCGCGGTGCTGGCGACCGGCGACGAGCTGGTGATGCCCGGCTCAAGGCCCGGTCCCGGCCAGATCGTCTATTCCAACGGCTACGCGCTGCGGGCGCTGGCGCGGGCGGAAGGCGCCGAGACCGTCGATCTCGGGGTTGCCGCCGACACCGTGGAGGCGACCACGGCCGGCATCCGCCGGGCGCGCGAGAGCGGTGCCGACATCCTGATCACGACAGGCGGCGCCTCGGTCGGCGACCATGATCTGGTCAAGCAGTCGCTGGAGGCCGAGGGCGTCAAGATGGCGTTCTGGCGGATCGCGATGCGGCCCGGCAAGCCGATGATGCACGGCCGGTTGGGAGCGATGCGGGTGATCGGCCTGCCCGGCAATCCGGTGTCCTCCTACGTCTGCGCCTTCCTGTTTCTGGTGCCGTTGATTCGGGCGCTGAGCGGCCGAAAAGTGATTCATCATGTCCGCGCGAGCGCCCTGCTCGGCCGCGACCTCGCCGCCAACGACCAGCGCGAGGACTATCTGCGCGCGCGTCTCGAAGAGCGCGAAGACGGCGCGCTGATCGCAACGCCCGTGATGCAGCAGGACTCGTCGCTGCTCGGGAATCTCGCTGCGGCACGGGCACTTCTCGTGCGTCCGCCGTTTGCGCCCGCTGCGCCCAAAGGCAGCGAATGCGAGATCCTGACGCTGCCGGAGTGAGCCTGCGCGGCCCGCTCATGGTGCGTTGCTTGATACGTTCACCTGAAATTAAGTGGTTGCGGAACACATATCGAACATATAGTGTCCGTTCATGATTTGTTTCGAGTACTGGTGTCTACAAACGGGAAGCCGCCGGGGAGCGCTTGCAACAAGCAGCATGCTCCTGAGGTCAGGCCCGGCCTGCAGGCCCCACTGAAGAGTCTCGGAATCGAACGACGCTATCAACCGGGGGAATACTCGAGATGCTCACGCGCAAACAGTACGAACTTCTGCGTTTCATCAATGAACGTCTGAAAGAGGCCGGCGTGCCGCCGTCCTTCGATGAAATGAAGGACGCACTCGACCTGCGCTCGAAGTCCGGTATCCACCGCCTGATCACCGCCCTGGAGGAGCGCGGCTTCATCCGCCGCCTGCCCAACCGCGCCCGCGCCATCGAAGTCATCAAGCTGCCCGAGCTCTCCGCCGGCGGCGGTAACGGTCGCCGCGGCTTCACGCCAAGCGTCATCGAAGGCACCCTCGGCAAGCGCACCAGCACGCCCCCGGTCGCCGAGGACGACGGCAACCGTCCGGTCGCCGTCCCCGTGATGGGCCGGATCGCCGCCGGTACGCCGATCGAGGCGCTGCAGACCCGTAGCCACACCATCAGCGTGCCGCCCGACATGCTCGGCGCCGGCGAGCACTATGCGCTGGAAGTGCGCGGCGACTCGATGGTCGACGCCGGCATCCTCGACGGCGACATGGCGCTGATCCAGCGCAACGACGTCGCCAACACCGGCGACATCGTGGTGGCGCTGATCGACGAGGAGGAAGCCACTCTAAAGCGCTTCCGCCGCCGCGGCGCGTCGATCGCGCTGGAGCCGGCCAACACTGCCTATGAAGTGCGCATCCTGCCGCCGAACCGGGTTCGCATCCAGGGCAAGCTGATCGGCCTCTACCGCAAGTACTGAGTGCAAATACTTGCGGCGGCGAGGAACGAGCAACACATCGGATCGTTCCTTGAAGGATAGCGTAACGTGCGGCCTGCCCGATGCGCTCCGATACCTCTCGCGCAGCGTCGCGTGTTTGTGATCGGAGCGTTCGCGGACCAGTCGTACAATCGCCCAGAAACGAGCAGAGACTCGTTCGCTATCGTCCACTCTGGTAGAGGCCCTATGCCTCAAGGAGAGGCACGGGTCGCTACCTCGAAATGAGGAGCCATCCGATGTGTGACTATAGTCTGCACGCCGTGGCATCGCGCCCCGCCATTGTCGGAGAGACGCTGATCACGACGACCTTCCGCGGCACGTCGACCCGCGGCTTTGCTTCGGAGAACGATCCGACCGTCGCGGTTTGCATGCTGGCGGGCACCGAGCTCGCTTTCGCCGAGAACGTTCGCTACGACAGCCGCTGGATCTGGACCAAGACGATGAACTTCCGCGTCGGCGTGTTCAACGAAGTCGAGCCCGACGTTCCCGATCGCCATCACGACGCGGTCGAATTCCCCGACGGCAGCCATGTGCTGGTGACCCAGCTCGTCGAGGGGCAGCGCGTCAGCGTGCTGCAACTGCCGGCGCTGCATCCGCAGGTCGAGCAGAAGCCGAAGGTTGTGGAGCGGCGGCCCTCCGCATTCGCGTCGCTGTTTTTGGGTTGAACGCATCGTCGCCGCGGAATGAACCATCCGGCGGCGGATGACCTAAGCGATTTCGAGCGACCCCGGACGCCGGGTTCCGGGGCGCACAAGGAGATTTGCGTCGGCGGGCGGCTTGCCGCATGATCGTGCACGGAGGACGTGCACTCACGGAAACCGGCGCAGTGGTCGATAAGGTCACATGGCAAAAGGCTGGACGCGTCACGGAACCGGGCCGCTACATGTTCCGGTTCGGCTGGCTGACGGTCACGGCTGACGACCTGAGGGTCTGGGAGCGGTTTCCCGAGGCGGTGTTCACCCTCGTCAAGAAGCCCGACGGCGGCCCCGACTCCGACGAATACCATCTCGGCCTGTTCGAGCTGCCCTCCGGCACCTCGCTCGATCCCGGCTAATCCTCGCCTTGCAGATCTGCCTCGGACGGCGTCGCGTCGACGGCGGGCCGTGGCGCTGTGGCGGGCGGGCGCAGCGTGGTTTCGGCCTCGCCGTCGCCGGGAACTGCCGGCGACCATGGCCGGTCGACCCCGCCCGGCTTGACTGCATCGATGGCGTAGCCGTCCCGGATCCGCCGCAGCATCAGGGCGCCGTGACGCCGCAGCCGTTCGGCGTCGATCACGGAGGCAGCGCAGCCCCGCGGTGCCGGCCGCGCGGTCACGATCAGCGCCGCGCGCTCGCAATCGTCGGCCAGGGCCTCCGGCCGGGTCGCCAGCGCGACGAAGGCGCCGCCGGGCCCTTGCGTCACGCAGCCGCTCGGATCGCAGGAGACGCCCTCGCCGAGCGAGGCATCGCTCGGCGCCCGCGCATCGGCATCCGCAGCCAGCCATTCCTTCACGAGGAAGGCGTCCTTGGCGCTGTGCATCAGATGCAGTTGCCCGTCGCCGCCGCGCACGGCAACATTGCGGCCATCGGCCGAGACCAGACGTCCGGCTGCGGCACCCGCACCGCCCAGACCGAGGCGATCACCAGTAGCGCGGCCCCCGACCAGCGCAGCGGCGAACGCAACAAGCCGAGCAGGATCAGACCGGCGCTCGCCAGGATCATCGGCCCGACGCCGAACGCCGCCATCCGGCCGACCGCGCCGGGCAGCGCTGCGACCCATTGCGTCACCAGGATCATCCAGTCGATGCCGAACCCCATGATCGCCCAGAACACGCCGTCGAAGCCGAACGGCATCGCAAGCAATCCGAGCAGGCCCGCCGGCATCACCACGGCCGACACCACCGGCATCGCCGCAAGGTTCGCGAGCAGCCCATAGGGCGTCACGCGATGGAAATGGAACGCGGCGTAGGGCGTCGTCGCGAGCCCAGCGACCAGCGAAGCCAGCATCAGCACCATGAGCTCCCGTCCGCCCCACAGCGCAAGGCGCGCGGTCACCGAATGATCGGGCGACGCCAGCAGGTTCGGCAGCCCGATCTGCACCATCGCCACCAGCCCGAGCGTTGCGGCAAACGACATCTGGAAGCTCGGATGTACCAGCGCTTCCGGCGCAATCGCGAGCACGATCAGCGCCGCCACCGCCAGCGTGCGGAAGGTGACAGCGCGGCGGTCGACCATCACCGCGATCAGCACCACGGCCGTCATGAAGAACGATCGCTGCGTCGCGACCTCGGCGCCCGACAGCAGGAGATAGAACGCCGCGGCAACCAGTGCGGCTGCTGCCGCCCATTTCTTGATCGGATACCCGGCAGTCAGTGCCGGAAACAGCGCCAGCAGCGCGCGGATCGTGAAGAACACCACGCCCGCCACCACGGCCATGTGGTAGCCGGAGATCGACAGCACATGGCCGAGCCCCGAGATGAACATCGCATCGTTGACCGGCGTCGTGATCGCATCGCGCCGGCCGGTGAGCAGCGCCGTTGCGATCGCGCGCTGATCGCCGTCAAGCGTGGTCCGGATGCGGGCGTCGATGGCATCGCGCAGGCCCTGCATGAGGGCGGCGTAGCGTAGCGCGAGGCCGCCGGCCGCCGGCGGCTCCCTGGTCTTGACCGCGCCCATCACGAAGCCGGAGGCGCCGATGCCCTGGAAATACAGGTCGCGGCCGAAATCGTAGGAGCCCGGACGTTGCGGACCGAGCGGAGGCATAAGCCGCGCCTTTAGTTCGACGAAGCTGCCGACTTCTGGCGCGGTGCCCTTCTTCACCGAGAGCCGCACGCGCTCGAGCTTCGTATTGTCACGCGGGCTCTCCATCGAGACCACCCGCAATACGAAGCGATCGGTCTTCTCTCTGATGTCGCGCGTCTCGACGAAGCCGGTCAGCGCCACCGAGAACATCGGGCGCGCCAGCACGCCATGGGCGATCCGCGCCGTCTTCCAGGTCGCGGTCGCAAAGCCCGCGGCAACCGCAGCCAGCATCACGATGGCGGGAAATACTCTGTGCCGCCGCAGCAGCAGTGCCAGCAGGCAGAGCACGATGGCGGCTGCCGCCGCAACCGACAGCACCGGCTCGTGCTCGGCCGCGAAATAGAATGCGATGCCGATGCCGAACGCCACCGGCACCCACGGCAACAGCCGACCGGCGCCCGCCTCCGCGCGAACCCATTCCTGCAGTGTCTCGACGAAAGGCCGCCAGAGGCCGGCGCGCACCGGGAGAAAGCCGCCGGCAGGAACGGCGGCACGCGGCGGCCACGTCCCCGCGTAGCCGCGTTTGCCGCCCGGCGTCGTACCCTGCTCCGCCATTCCGCTTGCGATCCCTGCCGGAAAGCAGGCTAGCGGATGCCGCAGCCACCCGACTAGCGGAACGGAACCGAAACACGCAACCGAAGGCTGTGACCTCCGGGGGTCACCAGACGCCGGCGAGCGCCTAGATCAGCGGCGTCAGCGACGAAACGTGGTGACAGGCAATCTTCCAGTCGCCGTCCTCGCGCGCGATCACCCAGGTGATCTTGACGACGAGCGCGGGCGCATCGCCGTCGAGAAAAAAGGACGCAATGCCCGCCATGTTGACGAGATCGGCATTCACCCGCGCGGTCCTGATTTCACTGAACTGAACGCGCGGCGCGTGCCAGCGCGGCAGGCCTTCGGCGTAAGCTTTGACGCCGTCGCGGCCGCGATACAGCGTCGGGTTCGAGCCGAAGAAGAACGCGCTCTTCGAGTAGAGCGAGGAGAGCGCATCGGCATCGAGCCTGCTGAAACCCGCCGACCATTTTGCAATGATCGCGGAGACGATATCGTCGGCTTCCTCAGGCATCGATCGCCTCCCTCCTGGCGTCCGTCTCAGCTCTGGCCTTTGCCGCCGACTTCCTTGGCGAAGGTGTCGCGCAGACCGATAGTGCGGTTGAACACCAGCTTGTCGGACGTCGAATCCGCATCGCGGACGAAATACCCCTGCCGTTCGAACTGCATCGGATCGGGCGAATTGCTCTCGGCGATTGCAGGCTCGACCCGCGCATCGCTGAGCACTTCCAGCGACTGCGGGTTGAGGTCGGCGGCAAAATCGGCGGCGTTCGGGCTCGGGTTGGCGAACAGCTGATTGTAGATCCGGATCTCTGCCGGCTTCGACTGCGCTGCGGGCAGCCAGTGCATCGTCGCCTTCACCTTGCGGCCGTCGGGCGCGTTGCCGCCCTTGGTCAGGGGATCGTAGGTCGCGCGCAGCTCCGTGATCTCGCCGGCGTCGTTCTTGATCACGCCCGTGCACTTGATGAAATAGGCATAGCGCAGCCGCACCTCGTTGCCGGGCGAGAGGCGGAAGAATTTCTTCGGCGGGTTCTCCATGAAGTCGTCGCGCTCGATGTAGAGCTCGCGGCCGAAAGCGATTTTGCGGGTGCCGGCCTCCGGATTGTCGGGGTGGTTGATCGCCTCGATCTCCTCGACCTGGCCTTCCGGATAATTCTCGATCACGACCTTGAGCGGCCGCAGCACCGCCATGCGGCGCAGCGATGTGCGATTCAGCTCCTCACGGATGCAGAATTCCAGCATGCCGACATCGACCACGCTGTTGGCCTTGGCGACGCCGATGCGCTTGATGAACTCGCGAACCGCGGCCGGCGGCACCCCGCGCCGCTTCAGGCCGGCGACGGTCGGCATGCGCGGATCGTCCCAGCCCGAGACATGCCCATCACGGACGAGCTGCGTCAGCACGCGCTTGGACAGCAGCGTGTAGGTCAGGTTCAGCCGCGCCATTTCGTACTGGCGCGGCTTCGACGGCACCGGCAGCTTGTCGAGCAGCCACTCATAGAGCGGGCGGTGATCCTCGAACTCCAGCGTGCAGATCGAATGGGTGATGCCCTCGATCGCGTCCGACTGGCCGTGCGCGTAGTCGTAGCTCGGATAGATCGACCACTTGTCGCCGGTGCGCGGATGGTGAGCGTGCAGGATGCGGTACAGCACGGGGTCGCGCAAATTGATGTTGCCGGCCGCCATGTCGATCTTGGCGCGCAGCACGCGGGCGCCGTTCGGAAACTCGCCGGCCTTCATGCGGCGGAACAGGTCGAGATTCTCCTCGACCGAACGATCGCGGAACGGCGAGTTCTTGCCGGGCTCGGTCAGCGTGCCGCGTGACGTCCGGATCTCCTCCTGCGACTGGTCGTCGACATAGGCATAGCCCGCCTTGATCAGGCCCTCGGCCCAATCGTACAGGCGCTCGAAATAGTCGGACGCGTAGAAGAGATTCTTGCCCCAATCGTAGCCGAGCCAATGGACGTCGGCCTGGATCGAGTCGATGTACTCCTGCTCCTCCTTGGTCGGATTGGTGTCGTCGAAGCGCAAATTGCACTGGCCGCCGAACTCCTGCGCGATGCCGAAATTCAGCGCGATCGACTTGGCGTGACCGATATGCAGGTAGCCGTTCGGCTCCGGCGGGAAGCGGGTCACGATCCGGTTGTGCTTGTGGGAGGTGAGATCGGCCCGGACGATGTCGCGGATGAAGTCGCGCCCTGCCTCTGCCGTCGTGTCAGTCGTCATCAAAGGGTTCCCTGGAGGATCAAGCCCAACCTTCTGCCAAATTCGTGCCGTCTGGCCAAGCCTGGTTTCGGGCCAGGTTTCAGGTCTGGTTAGGCGGGCAAAAGGTCAACCGAGGCTTTAGTTATGTCCGGTTCCTGCTATACACCACCGCCCGTTCCAGCATACGCCTCGCTTGATCATGACCAATCCCGTCGTTACCCGCTTCGCCCCCTCACCGACCGGCTTCCTCCATATCGGAGGCGCCCGCACCGCGCTGTTCAACTGGCTCTATGCCAGGAAGCTCGGCGGCAAGATGCTGCTTCGGATCGAGGACACCGACCGTGAACGCTCCACCAAGGAGGCGATCGACGCCATCCTGGACGGCCTGAAATGGCTGGAGCTCGATTGGGACGGCGACGTCATCTACCAGTTCAGCCGCGCCGCCCGCCATCGCGAGGTCGCCGAGGGCCTGCTCGCCGCCGGCCGGGCGTACTACTGCTACGCCACGCCCGAGGAGCTGACCGCGATGCGCGAGAAGGCGCGTGCCGAGGGCCGCACCCGCCTCTATGACGGCATGTGGCGCGACCGCGATCCGGCCACTGCACCCTCGGACGTCAAGCCGACCATCCGCCTGAAAGCGCCGCAGACCGGCGAGACCGTGATCGAGGACCAGGTCCAGGGCCGCGTGGTCTGGCAGAACGAAAACCTCGACGACCTCGTCCTGCTGCGCGGCGACGGCACCCCGACCTACATGCTCGCGGTCGTGGTCGACGACCACGACATGGGCGTCACCCATATCATCCGCGGCGACGACCATTTGATCAACGCGGCGCGCCAGAAGCAGATCTACGACGCGCTGGAGTGGGAGCTGCCGAGCATGTCCCACATTCCGCTGATCCATGGTCCCGACGGCTCGAAACTGTCGAAGCGTCATGGCGCGCTCGGCGTCGATGCCTATCGCGCGCTCGGCTATCTGCCGGCTGCGCTGCGCAACTACCTGGTCCGGCTCGGCTGGAGCCATGGCGACCAGGAGATCTTCTCGACCCAAGAGATGATCGACGCGTTCGATCTCCCGGGTATCGGCCGCTCGGCGGCGCGGTTCGATTTCGCCAAGCTGGAGAACCTCAACGGTCACTATATCCGGCAGAGCGACGATCAATCCCTCGTGACCCAGTTCGAGAGCGTGCTGGACTATGTTCCCGATGGCGCCGCGCTGAAGGCCAAGCTCAACGACACCACCCGCGCGCAATTGCTGCGGGCGATGCCGAGCCTGAAGGAGCGCGCCAAGACACTGCTCGAACTGATCGCGGGCGCCTACTTCATTTTCGCCGATCGGCCGCTTGAGCTCGATCCGAAAGCCGTAGCGCTACTGACGCCGGAAACGCGCGCATTGATCGGCCGCCTTCGCACCGCGCTGGAAGCGGTGAACGACTGGACGGCGGAGACCACGGAAACCGCGATGCGGAATTTCGCCGAGCAGAACAATCTGAAGCTCGGCGCCGTGGCCCAGCCGCTGCGGGTGGCACTGACCGGACGCACGACGTCGCCGGGCATCTTCGACGTGCTGGCTGTCCTGGGACGCCAGGAGTGTCTGGCCCGCCTCGCCGATCAGGCGGTGTGATCCTGCATGGACCCCCTCCAGGGTCCATCTTGCAGCGCACATTGCAATGAGCTACCCATCCCCGGACGCTTTCTCCACAAGCCGTTCCGCCCCGCCATGGGCCGCAATTTAGCGACTGGGCAAGGTCGGTTTTCGCAACGAATTCATCGGGGATATCACGATGGACGCAAAATCCAGCAAGACAGCCACACTCACCATTGGCAACAAGAACTACGATTTCCCGATCCTGAGCGGCACGGTTGGGCCTGATGTCATCGACATCGGCAAGCTCTACGGCCAGGCCGGGGTGTTCACCTACGACCCCGGCTTCACCTCGACCGGCAGCTGCCAGTCGAAGATCACCTACATCGACGGCGACGCCGGTATCCTCGAATACCGCGGCTACCCGATCGAGCAACTCGCCGAGCATGGCGACTTCCTCGAGACCTGCTACCTGCTGCTCTACGGGGAGCTTCCGACCCCGGCTCAGAAGAAGGACTTCGACCACCGCGTGATCCATCACACGATGGTGCATGAGCAGATGGCCCGCTTCTTCCAGGGCTTCCGCCGCGACGCGCATCCGATGGCGATCATGGTGGCGGCCGTCGGCGCGCTCGCCGCGTTCTACCACGACTCCACCGACATCAACGATCCGAAGCAGCGCATGATCGCCTCCATGCGGATGATCGCGAAAGTGCCGACGCTGGCGGCGATGGCCTACAAATACACCATCGGCCAGCCCTTCGTGTATCCGAAGAACTCGCTCTCCTTCGCCGAGAACTTCCTGCAGATGTGCTTCGCGGTGCCATGCGAGGACTACAAGATCAATCCGGTGCTCGCCGACGCGCTCGACAAGATCTTCATCCTGCATGCCGATCACGAGCAGAATGCGTCGACCTCGACGGTCCGTATCGCCGGCTCCTCCGGCGCCAACCCGTTCGCCTGCATCGCGGCCGGCATCGCCTGCCTGTGGGGCCCGGCCCACGGCGGCGCCAACGAAGCGGCGCTCGCCATGCTGTCGTCGATCGGAACAGTCGACAAGATTCCCGAATTCATCGCCAAGGTGAAGGACAAGAACAGCGAAGTCCGCCTGATGGGCTTCGGTCATCGCGTCTACAAGAACTATGATCCGCGCGCCAAGATCATGCAGAAGATGTGTCACGCGGTGCTGGCCGAGACTGGGCATGGCGATGACCCGATGCTGAAGGTTGCGCTCGAGCTCGAGAAGATCGCGCTCAGCGATCCCTACTTCATCGACCGCAAGCTCTACCCGAACGTCGACTTCTATTCGGGCATCACGCTGAAGGCGATGGGCTTCCCGACCTCGATGTTCACCGTGCTGTTCGCGGTCGCACGCACCGTCGGCTGGATCAGCCAGTGGAGCGAGATGATCGAGGATCCGCAGCAGAAGATCGGCCGTCCGCGCCAGCTCTACACCGGCGTGGCGCGCCGCGACTATGTGACGATCGACAAGCGCAAGTAAGCTTCGTCCTAAAGACTGTCCGAGACGGCGCCATCATTCCCGATGGCGCCGTTTTCGTTTGCCGCGCGCGACTTCGGTCGCGAGTGCATCGAGGCGCGGCAGCCAGAACGCCCTGAAGCGGTCGAGCCAGTCGTCGACCTCGCGCAGCCGCCGCGGCTCCACGGCATAGATGCGGCGGGTCCCGTCGGCGCGCACCGATGCGAAACCGGCATCGCGCAGGATCCGCAGCTGCTGCGAGACCGCCGACTGGGTGATGCCGAATTCACGCTGCACGACGGCGACGACGTCGCCCGAACTGTGCTCGCCGGTCGCCAGCAGCTCCAGGATGCGCCGGCGGACGGGATCGCCGAGGACGTCGAAGGCGTGCACGGTTGCTAGCCTCCACCCGGCTCGGGCTCGCCGCAATAGAACGCCGCCGTGTTGGCCTCGGCCCGGCGCGCGGCGGCCTCGTCCGTGCCCGCCTTGATCGAGGCCCTGCACCAGTCGGCGCTGCTGCGGCGGATGAACTCCCTGCCGTCCTCGGAGCCGGGCCACGCCTCCGCGGCGGCACGATCGAACTGCGCACCGGGACCCGCGGCGATGTAGAGCGCGAGCCCGATCAAGGCGAGGTCCCAGCCGACGCCGACCGCACCCGGTCCGTAGCGATCCCAGAAGTCGCCCTCGATCAGCGAGAGATGTTCGAGTTCCAGGCGCGTGCCGCCGGCGCTATCGTCAGCCAGGGTGACGGTGACCCAGCTGACGGTGCCCATGGCCTCCCAGGTCACGGCAAGCCGGCACGGCGGCTCACACGTCGTGATTTCGCCGCCGGCCTGGCCCTGGAACTGATAGCGGCCACCGAGCTTCAGATCGCCCGAGATCGGCAGAAACCAGCGCGGAATGCGCTCGGGATTGGTCAGTGCGTCCCAGAGATCGGCGATGTCGGTATCGTAGCTGCGCGTGGCAATCACCGCCCGCGCCGGCTTGCCATCGCGCTCCCGGACGGCGACTTCGCGAACCACGGCTCCGACATAGGCGACAGGATCGATCTTCATGGGGGCTCCGCATAAATATTAGACTAAACTAATATTAGCGTAGTCTAAATATCCGAGGCAAGCGGAACCGTTGCGGCCGGATGTCGCCGCCGAACCAAGACTTGATCGATTGCTAGCTGGAACGCCGGCCCAGTTCCGCCAGCACGATGTCGGCGGCGCGGACGCTCGGCGGCTGGTCGCCGGTCGACATCTTCCCGTCCATCGTCGCGAACGCGACGAGCTGCCGCAGGCGCTCGGGCGAATCCTTGATCACGTCGACCAGCGCATGCGCGAGCTTGTCCGGCGTGCAGTTCTCCTGCAGGAACTCGGGGATGATATCGCTGCCGATCACGAGATTGGCGAGGATCACCGACGACACCCGGATTGCGCGACGCAGGATGAACGCCTCGGCGGCGCCGACGCGATAGGCCGTCACCATCGGAATCCCAGATAGCGCGAGCTCCAGCGTCACCGTGCCCGACTTCGCGAGCGCGGCGCGGGCGACGCGGAATGCGGCGCGCTTCTCGGCCTCGCCGATCGCGAGCCGCGGCGCCACCGGCCACGAGGCGACGCCTTCGCGCACCATCGCCTCGAGATGCGGCATGGTGGGAAGCACGAGCTCGAACTGGATTTGCTGGCTGAGCTGGCCGAGCGCGGCGCCGAACAGCGCCAGGTGATGCCTGATCTCGCTGCGCCGGCTTCCGGGCAGAACCAGCAGGACCGGCGGCTGCGCGTCGCGCCGCTTCTGCTCCTCCTCGTTCGGCCGCAGCGAGGCGAGTTGCTCGGTCAGGGGATGGCCGACATAGCTGCATGGCGGTCCCTGCAGCTTGCGATACTCCTCGGGCTCGAACGGCAGCAGCGCCAACACGTGATCGACATAGCTTCGCATCGCGCGCGCCCTGCCCGGCCGCCAGGCCCAGACCGACGGCGACACGTAATCGACGATCGGAATGTCCGGATTGCGTGCACGGACCCGGCGGGCGACGCGATGGGTGAAGTCGGGGCTGTCGATGATGACCAGCATGTCCGGTGCATCGGCAAGCACTGCATCGGCGGTGCGGCGGATCAATTGCAGGATCTTCGGCAATTGCTTGACGACGGCGGCAAAGCCCATGATCGAGAGCTCCTCGATCGGAAAC
This sequence comes from Bradyrhizobium viridifuturi, assembly GCF_001238275.1. Lineage (GTDB taxonomy): Bacteria > Pseudomonadota > Alphaproteobacteria > Rhizobiales > Xanthobacteraceae > Bradyrhizobium > Bradyrhizobium viridifuturi. Next base: position 90,594 of record NZ_LGTB01000004.1, on the reverse strand, counting down.
AGCGGCGCGATACCCTCACTCGTCATCTGCCGGCCGCCGACGCCGGCAAATTGCACGGTATCGCCGAGGCGCTGGCGCAGCACCTGCATCAGCGCCGCGCCGAGGCGGTCACCGGACTCCTCGGTCGCGATAAGGAAGATCCTGCGGCCGGTGCTGGGATTGCGCGCCTGCATCAGCCCGCCAACCCGATGACGAACAACCCTTTGGCGTCGGCGGCCTCGATCAGGGCCTGCGGCTCGGCGGCGAGCGTATTGCCGGCGATCACGGCAATCCCGGCGATCCCCGCCGCCGCCGCGCCCTCGACCGTTCGCGGACCGATGGTCGGCAGATCGAAACGCAGATCCTGCTTGCTCTTCGGCGCCTTCACCAGCACGCCGCGGCCGGCCTTGGCGCGGATCCGTCCCTCGGCGCGCAGCCGCGCCACGCGCGCGAGCAGCCCGTCGGTGCCCTCGATGTCCTCCACCGCAACCACGTGGCCGTCGATCACCACGGCCGCCTGGCCGATGTCGAACGGTCCGAGCGCATCGAGCACGCCGCGGCCGCGCGCGATATCGGCGAGCGCTGCGCTGTCCGGCGTCGCGCGCGTCACGGCGCCCTCCGGCATCAGGAGATCCGGCGCGACATCCTTGATCCCGACCATGCGAAAGCCCTGCTGCTCGAGGATGCGGCCGACACTCGACAGCAGATGATCGTCGCCGCCGCGAAACGCGCGCACGACGTGGCCAAGCAGGCGCAGCGTGCCCCAGTCGAGCCGGATCTCCGACAGCGCCGGACGCACCAGGGTGCCGATGAAGATCAGGTCGCGGCAGCCTTCATCGCGAAACAACCGGGTCGCCCGCCCGAGCTGGCCGACCGAGATCCAGCGGTGGCGAAACTTCTGCAAGCGCGCCGGGTCGCAGGCGCCGCGCAGCGCGAACAGCACTGGCGTGATGCCGCGCGCGACGAGCTGATCGGCGACCGCGAACGGCATGGCACCGCCGCCGGCGATCACGCCGACCGGCGAGGAAAGCGAGGGAGCCGCTGACGTCATGCTGGCGGCCATCCCCTGCTCAATTGGTGTCGGCGGGAAGACAGAGCGGCCGCAGCTTGCCGCCCTCGATGAAGGTGAGGATCTCCGCGATCGCGGGATCCTCGCTCGCCAGCGGCTGCACCGACGCCAGCCGCTCGGCGAAGATGCCGGGGCCGTGGAACAGCTTCTGATAGAACGCGCGCACGGTCGCAAGCCGCGCCTTGGTGAACTGGCGTCGCCGCATGCCGATGATGTTGAGGCCTTCGAGAACCGCGTACTGGCCGTTGGCGAGTCCGAACGGGATGATGTCGCCGCGCACGCCGCAGACGCCGCCGATCATCACCTGCGAGCCGACGCGGGTGAACTGGTGCACCGCCGAGAGGCCGCCGATATAGACGAAATCGCCGATTTCGCAGTGGCCGCCGAGCGTCGCCGACGTCGCGAAGATCACACCGTTGCCGACCATGCAGTCATGGCCGACATGGCTGTTGTTCATGAAGAAGCCGCGATCGCCGACGCGGGTGAGCCCGCCGCCCTTGATCGTGCCGACGTTCATCGTCACGCCCTCGCGGATCGTGCAGGCTTCGCCGACTTCGAGACGGGTCGGCTCGCCGCGATAGCTGAGATCCTGCGGCGGCCCGCCGAGCGCGGCAAACGGCGAGATGACGCAGCCGGCGCCAATCTTCGTGTGCCCACTCACGGTGACATGCGCGATCAGCTTGCAGTTCTCACCGAGCACGACATTGGGACCGATGATGCAGTACGGACCGATCTCGGTGCCGGCCCCGATCACAGCGCCATCCGCAATCCGCGCAGTGGGGTCGATCATGCTCATGAAGTTTCGATCCGGAATTCGTTAATGGCGCCAAGGCGCTATGGTGTCGATTTGGGCGGTCGTTAGCGCGACTTTGACCGCCCTGTCCAGTGACGTATCATGACGGCCTGTTGCAAACGAGAAGGTCGCAATCGAGCCATGGTCCGGGCCGCCGCGCTGATCCTCAGCCTGTTGTCTGCGCCGATCGGCCCGGAGACCGTCGACCTCGGCAACAGCACGACCGTCGATCTCTCGCGCTTCGACTGCCGCGACATCAATCGCAGCACGATCGTCCAGCGGGTCTGCTACAGCGCCGGCGAGCGGACAGTGCTGGTCGCCGTCAGGGGCAAGTACCAGCACTATTGCGGCGTGCCTGCTGAAACCTACGACGCGCTGATGATCGCACCATCGATGGGCGTCTTCCTCAACCGCGTCCTGCGGATCGCCGGCGCGGACGGCCGGTATGCCTGCAGGACGTCGTGACGGCGGCGACTTGAAGCTTAGTCCGTCAGCATCGCGCCGACATCGGCCTCGGCGACCACCTGACCGTTGACCATGGCGTCACCGTGAAACCACCACATCGTCTTGCGGCGGCCGAGCGAGCGCATGTGGTACTCGATGGTGTCGCCCGGCATCACCGGCTTCCTGAACTTGCACTTGTCGATGGTGAGGAAATACACCGCGCGCGGCTTCTCGGTGCCCTCGACCGACTTGATGCCGATCACGCCGGCGGTCTGGGCCATTGCCTCGATCATCATGACGCCGGGATACACCGGCCGCTCCGGGAAATGCCCCTGGAACGGCGGCTCGTTGAAGGTGACGTTCTTGATGCCGATGCCGCTGTAGTCGGTGCGGATCTTGATCACGCGGTCGATCAGCAACATCGGAAAGCGATGCGGGAGCGTCTTCAGGATATCGTTGATATCCACCAGCTCGAATTTGACCGGTGCCTCCTCCATCACTCCTGTTCCTTGCCTTTGGCCTCGTTGTCGCGCACCAGGCGCTCCACTGCGATAATTTCCCTGAACCACTGCTTGGTCGGCTTGGCGAAATGCCCGCCCCAGCGGCCGTTGGCCGGGATGTCATCCTTGACCGCACTCATCGCCGTCACCTGGGCGCCGTCGCCGATCTTGAGGTGGTTGTTGATGCCCACCTTGGCGCCGAGCGCGACATTGTCGCCGATCGTCAGACTGCCGGCGAGCCCGATCTGGGCCGCGAGCAGGCAGTGCCGGCCGATGGTGACATTGTGGCCGATCTGGACCTGATTGTCGATTTTGGTGCCCTCGCCGATCACGGTGTCGCGCAGGGAACCGCGGTCGATGGTCGAGGCGGCGCCGACCTCGACATTGTTCTGGATCACCACGCGGCCGGTCTGCGGCACCTTCACGTGCCCTGCCGGGCCGAAGAAGATGAAGCCGTAGCCGTCCTGGCCGATGTTGCAGCCGGGATGGATCAGCACGTTGTTGCCGATCAGGGCGAACTGAATGGTGGTCTTGGCCCCGACATTGCAGTCGCGGCCGATCTTGACGTCAGCGCCGATCACCGCGCCGGCACCGATGATGGTGCCCGAGCCGATCTCGACCCGCGGCCCGATCACGACCAGCGGATCGACGATGACACCGTCCTCGAGGCGCGCGGTGGGATCGATGATCGCCGACGGGGCGATGCCCTCGGTATCGAACCAGGATTGCGGCCGCAGCGCATCGGCGTGCCATTCGCGGGCAAGCTCGACGAACACCTGGAACGGCTTCGCGGCACGCAGCACGGCGGTGCCCTTCGGCACCTGCGCCTCGAAGCGCGGGCTGACCAGGCAGGCACCGGCCTTGGTCGCTGCAAGCTGGTCGGCGTATTTGAGATTGTCGAAGAACGCGAGATGCATCGGACCGGCCTCGTCGAGCGAGGCCAGCCCCCTGATCTGATGCGCTCCCCTTTCGGGGTCGACCAGTTGCGCCTTCGTCAGCGCGGCAATCTCAGCCAGCGATGACGAAGGAGGACTCTTGAAGAAATTCGGCCGCGCCATTCCATCCGTCGCAGTCCGGTCGAGTGGCGGGGTTAGAAAGTCGTACCGCCACCAAACCGGAATTCTTGCACGCGGTCATACGCACCCTTGGTCAGCGGGATCGCGTAGTCGAAGCGCAGCGGACCAAACGGCGACTGCCAGATCAGGCCAACACCGACCGACGTACGGACCACTTTGCTGTCGTCATAGCTCAGACCAAGGCAGGTGCCCGGAGACGGCGGGTTGTTGGTCGGCTTGATACAGCCGGGCTGGTTGACTTCGCCCGTCGCCGCCCACGAGGTCGGGCCCTTGTAATCGTACAGCCCGCCGGCGTCGGCATAGACCGCGCCCTTGAGCCCGACTTCCTTCGGCAGGAACCAGAACGGCATCTGCAGTTCCGCCGACACGCCCCAGTACTTGGTGCCGCCGATGGCGTCCATGGTGCCGTACGGGTTGATGTCACGCGGACCGATACCGTTCGGCGCGAAGCCGCGGACCAGGTTCGGGCCCATCTGGAAGTGATCCAGCATACGGAGTTCGTCGCTGCCGAGCTTGTTCAGAATGCCGCCCTGCGCGTGGATCACGCCGACGATGTCGGAGACCAGCGGGGTGTAGTACTTCGCATCGATCGCGGACTTGATGTAGCTGACGTCGCCACCGACGCCGGCGAAGTCCTGCTTGAAGTCGACGATCAGACCATCGGTCGGGTTCTTGTTGTTGTCGAGCGTGTTGTAGTTGAGCGTGTAGCCCAGCGCCGACGTCAGCGTCTTGCCACCCGCCAGCTCCTTGCGGACCGGCAACGAGGCTTCGCCATCGGAGAAGCAGCCGAGACCATTGGTCGAAACAAGGCTGATCCCGTTCAGGTTCGCGTAGGCCGGGCTCGGATTGAACGCCGGATTGGGCGTTACACCGTCAGAGAGGAACGGATTGTTGTTACAGTTGTTCAGCGTCGACGGCAGGGTGATTTCCTGCTGATAGACCGAGTAGCGCAACTGCAACGACAGATCTTCCCGAAGGCTGAAGCCGAGCCGCGGGCTGAAGCCCAGCGTCTTGGTGCCGTAGGCGATGTAGCTGTTGGACAGCTGCTGGCGCTGGTAGAAATCGAGGCCGAGCGCGACGCGGTAGTCGAGCAGATAGGGCTCCACGAACGACAGCGAGTAGCCGCGGGCGTACTGGCCGTAGGTCACCGAGGCCTTCGCGAACAGGCCGCGGCCGAGCAGGTTTCGCTCGGAGACGCTGACTTCGGCCAGCGCGCCGTCGGTGGTCGAGTAGCCGCCCGACACCGAGAAGTCGCCGGTCGACTTCTCCTCGAGATCGACGATCAGGATGACGCGATCGCTGGAGGATCCGGGCTCGGTGGTGATCTTCACGGTCTTGAAGAAGTCGAGGTTCTTCAGCCGGCGCTCGGCACGGTCGACCAGCGCACGGTTGTAGGCGTCGCCTTCCGAGATATCGAACTCGCGGCGGATCACGTAGTCGCGGGTGCGGCTGTTGCCGCGGATGTTGATGCGCTCGATATAGGTGCGCGGACCTTCATCGATCGCGAAGGTGATCGACACCGTGTGATTGTCGAAATTGCGATCGCCGCGCGGCCGGACCACCGCGAACGCGTAGCCGCGGCGGGACGCCTCGATCTGCATTTCCTCAACCGACTTCTCCAGCGCCTCGGCGTTGTAGAGCGAGCCGACATTGACGCGCGAATAGGAGCGCAGCGCGTTCGGATCGAGCGTGCTGATCGACGAGGTGAAGTTGACGGATGCGACGCGGTACTGCTGGCCCTCCTCGATCTTGAAGGTGACCAGGAAGCCCTTCTTGTCGGGATCGTATTCGGTCAGCGCGGCCACGACCTGGACGTCGGCATAGCCGTTCTTGAGGTAGAAGCGGCGCAGCAGGTCACGGTCGGCCTCGACCCGGTCGGGGTCGTAGACGTCGTTGCCGCCGAGGAAGCTCAGCAGGTTCGATTCGCGGGTCTTGATGACGTCGCGCAGGCGGGACGCCGAATAGGCATTGTTGCCGATGAACTCGATCGACCGCACACCGGTCTTCACGCCTTCATTGACCTCGAAGATCAGGTCGACGCGGTTGTTCGGCTGCTCGATGATCTGCGGATTGACCCGCACGTCGTAGCGGCCGGAGCGACGGTAGATTTCGGCAATGCGCAGGGCATCCGACTGCACCATGGACGCGAGAAGGTGCCGCGCGGCTTGGACTGGACTTCGGCGGTGAGCTGCTCGTCCTTGACCTTCTTGTTGCTTCGAAGGCAACGCGGCCAATCACCGGGTTCTCGACCACGACCACGACGAGGCGCCCGCCCCGCTGATCGATATGGACATCCTGAAACAGGCCGGTCTCGATCAGCGCCTTCAGACCGTCGTCGATCTGGGCCTGACCCAGCCGACCGCCCGGCCCGGGATGGAAATAGGAGCGGATGGTTTCGAGCTCGACGCGGCGGTTCCCCTCCACCGTGATCGAATCAACCGTCTGCGCATACGCAGGCGCAGACACAGCTACGGCCGACAGAGTGGCCGCCACCGGCGCGGCGAACATGACCAAGGCGGCGAACAGCCCCCCCCTCACTCGCATTCCAAACATCATGCGCAACGCGCCCTTATCTTAGCTTTGCCAGATCGTTCCCCAACGACCCGACAGATTCCCAACCTGCCGCTCAGCTTGTAGCCAAATTTGCCAAGGGGGCAAACTTACTAGAGCTGAACATTTCCATTTTCGTTCCAAGACGTTGCCCATTGGCAACGTCACAGAAAAGCCCCGTTTCAGGACCCAGCGATCCTGAGGATGTCGTTATAGGTCGCAAACACCATCAACATCAGAACCAAACCCAGACCGATTCGGAAACCCACCTCCTGCGTCCGCTCCGAAAGCGGCCGTCCACGGAGCGCCTCCGCGCTGTAGAAAAGCAGGTGTCCGCCATCCAGAAGCGGGATCGGAAACAGGTTCAGCAGACCGATCGAGACCGACAGGATGGCGCAAAGATTGACCACGAACTGGAACCCGGCGCTCGCGGCCTGACCTGAAAGCTTCGCGATTCCAATGACTCCGCTCACCTCGGCCGGATTGCCGGTTCCGACGAACAGCGACCCCAGGAACTTGAACGTGCTGGCGATAATGTACCAGACCTGCTCGACGCCGATCTTCATGGCCTCAAAGACGCCGACGGGCGTGCTGGATGCTTCGCCGACCTGAGCCTTGTGCTCGATCCCGAGCACGCCGATCTTGTGTGCATTGCCGAAGGGATCCTTGACCTCCTTCAGCGCTGGCGTCGCCTTGAGCGAGACGACCGCGCCATCCCGCTTCACCTTGAATCCAAGCTCTGAACCGGCGCTCGATGCTACGATCCGCTGCATGTCCGCGAAGCTCTGAATGGCGCTGCCGTCGATATCCACGACGACGTCGCCGACCTTGAAGCCAGCATTCGCGGCAACGCTCTCGGCGACCAGGCCGTCAACACGGGCAATCGTGCTCGGCTTGCCGTAGTAGAGCGCCATGCCCGCGAAAATCAGGGCGCCAAGAATGAAGTTTGCGACCGGTCCGGCCGCGACGATGGCAGTGCGCTTGCCGACGGACTTATGGTGGAAGCTGCCCTCGCGCTCTTCCGCCGTCATGGCGTTGAGCGTCTCCGTCGACGGCGTCGATGCCTCGCTGTCGTCACCGAAGAACTTGACGTAGCCGCCGAGCGGAATCGCCGAGATCTTCCAGCGCGTGCCGTGCCGGTCGTTGAACCCGGCAAGCTCCGGCCCAAAGCCCAGCGAGAAGGTCAGCACCTTCACGCCGGCCCAGCGCGCGACCAGGAAATGGCCGAGCTCGTGGAAGAAAACGACGATGGTCAGGACGAAGAGAAACGGAACGATGTAGCCGAGCAGCCCATGGCTCAACGCATTGATACTATGAAGAAAATACTCGGGCATCCGAAATCCCCTCGACAAGAGCGATTAGGCTCCGTCCCCAACCCTCTAGGTTGCCTTTAAGGCAATTTGAGGCAATAGGGCGGCAGCTTTATTTCGCGCGATATGGTCAACGGAAATCGCATCATCCGCCGAGTGCAGTGGTGGCTGATTCCCCGACCTGATCCAATCATTCATCGTCGCCTCGACCAGCCTGGCGATGGCACCGAACTTGATCTTGCCAGCGATAAACGCGGCGACCGCAATCTCGTTCGCGGCATTGTAGACCGTCGTCGCGCCGCGCCCCATCCGCAGCGCCTCGTAGGCCAGCCGCAGTCCCGGGAAGCGCTCGAAATCCGGCGCCTCGAACGTGAGCTGTCCGATCTTGGCGAGATCCAGCTTGGCTGACGGGCCGACGACACGGTCAGGCCAGCCGAGGCAATGCGCGATCGGGATCCGCATGTCGGGCGTGCCGAGCTGGGCCACCACCGAGCGATCCGAGAATTCGACCATGCCGTGGATGATCGACTGCGGGTGCACCAACACGTCGATCTCGTCAGGCGCCAGGGCGAACAAATACGACGCCTCGATCACCTCGAGGCCCTTGTTCATCATCGAGGCGGAATCGATCGTGATCTTCTGCCCCATGCTCCAGTTCGGATGCTTCAGCGCCTGTTCCAGCGTCGCCTGCTCGATGTCGGCAGGAGCCCAGGTGCGGAACGGCCCGCCGGATGCGGTGATGATTACCCGCGTCAGTTCCTCGCGGTTACCGGAAGCCAGTGCCTGGAACAGCGCATTGTGCTCGGAGTCCGCCGGCAGGATGCAGGCGCCGGCCTTCTTGGCCCGCTCCATGAAGATGTCGCCGGCGCAGACCAGGCATTCCTTGTTGGCGAGTGCGACGGTTGCGCCGCGATCGACCGCGGCAAGCGCTGGCTTCAGCCCGGCAGCGCCGCTGACCGCCGCCATCACCCAATCCGCGGGCCGCGCAGCAGCCTCGATGATGGCGCTCTCCCCGGCCCCGCATTCGGTCCGGGTTCCAGCCAACGCGGCCTTGAGCTCGGAAAGCTTCGCCGGATCGGCGATGGCGGCGAACCGCGCACCGAATTCCTTGGCGAGCTTGGCCAGACCCTCGACATTGCTGTTCGCGGTCAACGCCTCGACCTGGTAACGGTCGCGCGCGCCACGCAGCAGATCCATCGTGCTGTCGCCGATCGAGCCGGTGGCACCGAGGACGGTCACGGTCCGTGCGGCCGATGCCGCCGCGGCCTTGTTGTTACGCAACGGAACTGCGCTCATCTCATCACCAAACCATAAGACCGCGTCCGACGCCATCGGCGCCACCACGGAGAAAGCCGAAAATCGCCGCCACAATGACGGCCGCGACAAATCCGTCCAGGCGGTCCAGAAGGCCGCCATGGCCGGGGATGATGTGGCTCGAATCCTTCACCCCGAACCGCCGCTTCACCGCGGATTCGAAGAGATCGCCGAGTTGCGAGACCACCGACAACACGGCTCCGAGGATCAGCAGCGACCCGGCCGTGCCGATCTCGAAGGCGGCAAAGCAGGCCGCAACCAGCAGGCTCGCAACGAAGCCGCCGGCCGCGCCGGCCCACGTCTTCTTCGGGCTGACCCGCACCCAGAGCTTCGGCCCGCCGATGCTGCGGCCGGCGAAATAGCCGCCGATATCGGTGACCCACACCACCAGCAACACGAACATCAGCGCGGCGAAACCCTTCACCGGATCGAGCCGCAGCACGACCGAGGCGATCTCGGCCGCTGCTGCGTAAAGCAAACCCGCAATGGCCCAGCTGCGCCGCGCGCCCGAGGTCAGCGCGACGGCGACCACACCGACCGCGAGCATGTCCAGGGCCGCATCGATGCGGCCGGCCATCAGGCAAAGTCCGATAAGCAGCAGCGCGACGGCGCCCGGCATCACGACGCGGAGCTCGCGTCCGAACCCGGTGACGAGAAGCCATTCCGCAAACAATCCGATCGCCGCCAGCGTCACCAGCAGCGACCAGGCGACGCCGCCGAGATAGGCCAGTGCGATCGCAACCGGCGCCAGCACCAGCGCCGCAACCACGCGCATCACGAGGTTGCGCGACCCCTGCTCGTTTGCTGCCGTGGACGGCTGCTCGCTTGCTGCCGCCGACGCGGCTTCACCCTCGGTCACGAGCCGGTTTTCGCAGCGAGGCCGCCGAACCGGCGCTCGCGCTTGCCATATTCCGCAATCGCGCCTTCGAGCGCCGCCTTGTCAAAATCCGGCCAGTGGATCGGCACGAACACGAGCTCGCTATAGGCGGCCTGCCACATCAGGAAGTTCGACAGACGCTGCTCGCCGCTGGTGCGGATGATCAGATCAGGGTCCGGAATATCGGGCGCATCGAGATATTGCCCGAGCGTGTCGGCATCGATCGAGTCGGCGTCGCGCTTGCCGTCGGCGACCTCGCGCGCAAGGCGCCGTGCCGCGGCGGCGATCTCCGCGCGCGAGCCGTAGTTGAATGCGACAACGAGGTTGAGCTTGTTGTTGTTCCTCGTCAGCTCCTCGGCCTCGTTGAGCAGCGCGCAGATTTCGGGATCGAGCCCGTCGCGCTCGCCGATCACGCGCACCCGCACCCCGTCGCGATGCAGCGTCGCCAGGTCGTTGCGGATGAAGCGGCGCAGCAGGCCGAACAGATCACCGATCTCGCTGGCCGGCCGCGACCAGTTTTCCGAGCTGAACGAGAAGATCGTGAGATAGACGATGCCGAGCTCATGGGCCGCACGCACCACGCGGCGCAGCGCCTCGACGCCGCGGCGATGGCCCTCGACGCGCGGCAGGCCGCGCGATGCGGCCCAGCGCCCGTTGCCGTCCATGATGATCGCCACATGCAACGGACTGCCGGAGCGATCCGGTCCGTCAGTTGCTGGGGCGGCGGCGTTCGACATCGGCTGTTCCTGTACCGTCTCAGACCGTCAGGATTTCCTTTTCCTTGGCGGCAAGCAGCTGGTCGATTTCGACGATCATGCCGTCCGTCGCCTTCTGCACCTCGTTCGACAGGCGCTCCTGATCGTCCTCGGAGATCTCGTGATTCTTCTCGAGCTTCTTGATCACGTCGAGGCCGTCGCGGCGCACATGGCGCACGGCGACCTTGGCTGCTTCGGCGTATTTGTGCGCGACCTTGACGAGCTCCTTGCGGCGCTCCTCGTTGAGTTCCGGAATCCGCAGCCGCAACACCTGACCTTCGGTCGCCGGCGACAGGCCGAGGTTGGAATCGACGATCGCCTTTTCGACCGCCTTCACCATCGTCTTGTCCCAGACCTGCACCGAGAGCAGGCGCGGCTCGGGCACGCTGATGGTCGCAACCTGGTTGAGCGGCATATGCGAGCCGTAAGCCTCGACCTGGACCGGCTCCAGCATGGAGGCCGCAGCGCGGCCGGTACGCAGACCGCCGAGCTCGTGCTTGAGCGATTGTGTGGCGCCCTGCATGCGGCGCTTCACGTCGTTGATGTCAAAACCTGGTGCGGCCATGACGTTCTCCCTTTCACTAGAAACCGGCTGTCGACGCCCTCGGGTCCAAAATCTGGACCCGGAGGCGTGGCAATCAGCCGGCGACGACCGTGCCGTGTCCGGACCCGCGCAGAATCGCACCGATCGAACCGGGCTCCGCGATCGAGAACACGATGATAGGCAGCGACGTCTCGCGGGCAAGCGCGAAAGCAGTCGCGTCCATGACCTTGTAGCCGCCCTCGATCGCCTGCGAATGGGTCAGGCGGTCGAACCGCTTGGCTTTTGGGTCCTTCTTCGGATCGGCGTTGTAGACGCCGTCGACATTGGTGGCTTTCAGCACCGCTTGCGCGCCGATCTCGGCCGCGCGCAGCACGGCGGTGGTATCGGTGGTGAAGAACGGATTGCCGGTTCCACCGCCGAGCAGGACGATGCGTCCCTCGGCGAGATATTTGTGCGTCGCACTACGGGTGAACAGCTCGGAAATCTCCGGCATCACGAAGGCCGACAAGGTGCGCGCCGGAGTCCCCTTGCGCTCGATCGCCGCCTCCAGGGCGAGGCAGTTCATCATGGTCGCAAGCATGCCCATGGTGTCGCCGGTCGGCCGCGACACGCCGCGCGAGGACACCTCGACGCCGCGGACGATGTTGCCGCCGCCGATCACGACGGCGACCTCGATGCCGAGCTTGCGGGCCGCGATCAGGTCGTCGGCGACGCGATCGACCGTCGGTTGGTCGATACCGAACCCGTGGGAGCCGGCCAGATATTCGCCGGACAGCTTGATCACCACGCGACGATAGATCGGCTCAGCCATGATGCGATCGCTTTCTTATCCCGCGCAGGCCGGCCTCCGGCGCAAAGCGCCGGACGCCTGGTGTCAGCGGTTACTTCTTGCCGCTGGCGGCCGCGACTTCGGCGGCGAAGTCGCTTTCCTGCTTCTCGATTCCCTCACCGAGAGCATAGTTCACAAAGCCAGCGATTTTGATCGGCCCGCCGACCTTACCCTCAGCTTCCTTCACCGCCTGGGCAACCGACTTGCCGCTGTCGTGGATGAAGGCCTGATCGAGCAGGCAGACCTCCTTGTAGTAGGTCTTCAGGCCGGAATCGACGATCTTCTCGATGACGTTCTCCGGCTTGCCCTGCTGGCGGTACTTGTCGGCCAGTACGTCCTTCTCGCGCTTGACGGTCTCCGGATCGAGCCCGGCCGGATCGAGCGCCAGCGGCTTGGCCGCAGCGACATGCATGGCGAGCTGACGGCCGAGCACCGCGAGCTCGTCGGTCTTGCCCGTGGACTCCAGCGCCACGATCACGCCGATCTTGCCGGCGCCCTCGATGACGGCGTTGTGGACATAGCTCGACACCACGCCCTTGCTCACCTCGAGCGAAGCCGCGCGGCGCAGCGACATGTTCTCGCCGATGGTCGCGATCGCGTCCGAGATCGCCCGCTCCACGGTGAACTCGCCAACCTTGGCGGCCTTGATGGCCTCGACGTCGGAGCCGTGCTTCAGCGCGACCTGGGCGATCATCTTGACCAGGCCCTGGAACTGCTCATTGCGCGCGACGAAGTCGGTCTCCGAATTGACCTCGACCAGCACGCCCTTGGTGCCGGCGGTCAGCGCGCCGATCAGGCCCTCGGCTGCGACGCGGCCGGCCTTCTTCGCGGCCTTGGAGAGGCCCTTCTTGCGCAGCCAATCCTGCGCCGCCGTCATGTCGCCGTCGGTCTCGGTCAGCGCCGCCTTGCAATCCATCATGCCCGCGCCGGTCGACTCGCGGAGTTCCTTGACCATCGCTGCAGAGATCGTTGCCATCGTTCCATGTCCTTCTTGCCTGTACAGAAACCGCGGCGCCCGATGGCGCCGCTGTCAGCGACAGGAAAATCGTTGTTCGTGGAATAGAAGCGGCGGCCGGGCAGACCCCGGCCACGCCGCGTAACTGTTATTCCGCTTCGGCGAGCGTCTTGGCCTGGGCAACCCAGGCGTCGGCACGGCTCGGCAGACCGACTTCTTCGCCGATCTTGTGCGCGGTGTCGTGATCGAGCTCGGCGAGCTGCCAGTAGTGGAAGATGCCGAGGTCGTTGAGCTTCTTCTCGATCGCACCGGACACGCCGGTGAGCTTCTTGAGGTTGTCGGCGGTGCCGCGCGGACCAGCGAGGCCCTGGAAGCCGGACGGCGCCGCCGCCGGAAGGTCTTCCTGGATCGGAGCGGCCGACGCACCGATGTCGATTCCGGAATCGCCCTGGGCGCGCGAGATGCCGTCGATGGCGGCGCGCGCCACGAGATCGCAATACAGCGAGATCGCGCGGCCGGCGTCGTCATTGCCCGGCACCACATAGGTGATGCCCTTCGGGTCCGAATTGGTGTCGACGATCGCGGCGACCGGGATGTTGAGCCGCTGGGCTTCCTGGATCGCGATGTCTTCCTTGTTGGTGTCGATCACGAAGATCATGTCGGGAAGACCGCCCATGTCCTTGATGCCGCCGAGCGAACGGTCGAGCTTGTCGCGCTCGCGCTGCAGCGTCAGCCGCTCCTTCTTGGTGTAGGAGTTGGCTTCGCCCGACGACAGCACGTCGTCGAGATGGCGCAGGCGCTTGATCGAGGCCGAGATCGTCTTCCAGTTGGTCAGCGTGCCGCCGAGCCAGCGCGAGTTGACGAAGTACTGGGCCGAACGCTTGGCCGCATCGGCAACGCCGTCCTGCGCCGAGCGCTTGGTGCCGACGAACAGGATGCGGCCGCCCTTGGCGACGGTATCGCTGACCGCCTGCAGGGCACGGTGCAGCATCGGCACGGTCTGCGCGAGGTCGATGATGTGGATGTTGTTGCGGGCGCCGAAGATGTAATCCTGCATCTTCGGATTCCAGCGGTGGGCCTGGTGGCCAAAGTGAACACCAGCTTCAAGCAACTGACGCATAGAAAAATCGGGTAGCGACATAGTGATAATTCTCCGGTTGGTTCCTCCGGAAACGTGTGAGCAGACGAGCCTTATGGCCCGGCTGCCACCGGACGGCCTTTTGAGCCATGTTTCCGTGTGAGATGGCGCGCTATATAGCCTGATTTGCGCCAGAAGCAAGGAAATACGGCCCTTTTCGCCGCCGCTTTGGCCGCTCCGAGCGCGCAATTGGCCCATTTTGGCCCAGAATACCCCGATCTGACCGGTATTCCCTCGCCTGCGACCGCCGCGGGATCGCCTACTGGACCAACTGTAGGTCGGCCAGCGTCGTGCGCGCGGCCGCCTCGTCCAATGCGAAAAAATCGGCCGGCCCCGGATTCGCGGCGTTCGCGGTCGCGGCGGATGCGACAAACCCACCGACCAATCCCCCCACCATGGACACCCCGGCCACCGAATCGTGCCGTTCGCTCGACCGGATCAGGAAGAAGTAGGTGCGGCCGGCCTCGGTCGCGAAGCTGTGCGTGGTATCGCCCGGAAACATCAGCTCGCTTGCGATCAGCTGATGCCGGCCAGCGGGCCGGTCGGCGAACGCATAGCTGCCGACGATCACCTTGCCGATCGGCTCGCCGTCGAGCTTCACGTCGCAGGCGCAAATCGCCATGCTCAGTCCCTTGCGCTTCTCCTGCAGAACGACGATGCGGGAATGCCCCGGCTTCGGCGGCCCGAACCTCTGCGAGACCGCCGCATAATCGGCCCCAACGCCATCACTCACGCAGCCCGACAACAACAAAGCACCGGCCAGCACGGCCGCTCCACGCCCAATCATCCCGCCCCCAACGATTCCCAGCGGGGCGACCATAAGGAAAAACACGGTGTGGTTGCAAGGCCGCGCCGGATCGCGCTGGCCGCTTTCCACGGCTGCAGATCGCCGCTACAGCGTCTGCACGTCGACGACGCCGGCGACGGCCTTGATCGCGCCGGCAATCTGCGGCGAAACCTTGTAGCGGCCGGGCAGCTTCATCTCCACCTCGGTTTCGAGGTCCAGCATCATCACCAGCGAGACGTCACCGTCGGCTGCACCCGCCGGCGGCGCAGCTGCCGGCGCGGGCTTGACCGCCGGCGTCGGCTTTGCAGCGCTACCCGGCGCGGCCTCCGGCATGTTGAGCCGGCGCGCGATCGACTCCAACGGCTTGGTGTCACGCACGAAGATGCGCAGGCCCTTTTGCGTCTTGGCCGCGGCATGGTCCAGCGGCTCGGCGTGCAGCACCCGCGCCCGCACGTCCTCGCCCTGCAGCTCGGCGCCGAGTTGCAGCAGCACAGCCGCGCCCGGCTCCAGCACATCGCGGTACTGCGCGAGGCCCTCGGAGAACAGCACCGCCTCGAAATGGCCGGTCGGATCCGACAGGCCCATGATACCCATCTTGTTGCCGGTCTTGGTGCGCCGCTCCATGCGCGACACCACGGTTGCCGCGACCTTGCCCGCGGTGGCGCCGGTCTTCACCGCACGCGAGAATTCCGCCCAGGACTGCACGCGCAGCCGCTTCAGCGCGGTCGCGTAGTCGTCGAGCGGATGACCGGACAGGAAGAAGCCGATCGCATCATATTCGCGCCGCAGCCGGTCCGCCGGCAGCCACGGCTCGACCTGCGGCAGCATGATGCTGGGCGCGTCCGGCGCGCTGCCGAACATATCGTTCTGGCCCGACGTGGCCGCCTCGTGGCTGCGCTGGCAGGCGGCGAGGATTGAATCGGCGCCGGCAAAGACGCGAGCCCGGTTCGGGTCGAGCGTGTCGAAGGCACCGGCCGCCGCGAGGCTTTCGATGATCCTCTTGTTGACCGCGCGCGGGCTGACCCGCGCCGCGAAATCGGCGAGCGAGGTGAAGGCGCCCTTCTTGTTGCGCTCCTCGATGATCTGCTCGACGGCCTGGATGCCGACGCCCTTCAGCGCGGCGAGTGCGTAATAGATCGTGTTGCCGCTGACCTCGAAGGTCGCACCAGAGCGGTTGATGTTGGGCGCCTCGACCTTGATGCCGAGCCGCTGCGCCTCGGAACGAAATTCCGAGAGCTTGTCGGTGTTGTTGAGTTCGAGCGTCATCGACGCCGCAATGAACTCGACCGCGTAATGCGCCTTCATGTAGGCGGTGTGGTACGACACCAGCGCATAGGCCGCCGCGTGGCTCTTGTTGAAGCCGTAGTCGGCGAATTTGGCGAGCAGCTCGAAGATCGTCTCGGCCTGGCCCTTGCCCACGCCGTTCTTCATCGCGCCGGCGACGAAGATGTCGCGCTGCTTGTCCATCTCGGCGCGGATCTTCTTGCCCATCGCGCGGCGCAGCAGGTCGGCCTGACCTAGCGAATAGCCGGCCATCTGCTGCGCGATCTGCATCACCTGTTCCTGGTAGATGATGACGCCGAAGGTCTCCTTCAGGATCGGCTCCAGGATCGGATGCAGATATTCCGATTCCTCGTCGCCGTGCTTGCGCGCGCAATAGGTCGGGATGTTCGCCATCGGGCCCGGGCGATACAGCGCCACCAGCGCGATGATGTCCTCGAAACGGTCCGGCCGCATGTCGATCAGCGCGCGCCGCATGCCCTGGCTTTCCACCTGGAACACGCCGACCACATCGCCCCGCGCCAGCATCTGGTAGCTCGCCGCATCGTCGATCGGCAGCGTCGCGAGGTCGACATGGACGTCGCGCTGCTTCAGCAGCTTGACCGCGACGTCGAGCACCGTCAGCGTCTTCAGGCCGAGGAAGTCGAACTTCACAAGGCCCGCCGGCTCGACCCATTTCATGTTGAACTGGGTGACCGGCATGTCGGATTTCGGATCGCGATACATCGGCACCAGCTCGCTCAGCGGCCGGTCGCCGATCACGATACCCGCGGCGTGGGTCGAGGCGTGACGCGTCAGACCTTCGAGGCGCTGCGCGATGTCGAAGGCGCGCGCCACCACCGGATCCTCGTCGCGGAACGCCTGCAGCTTGGGCTCGCCCTCGATCGCCTGCGCCAGCGTCACGGGAGCTGCGGGATTCTGCGGCACCAGCTTGGTCAGCTTGTCGACCTGCCCGTACGGCATCTGCAGCACGCGCCCGACGTCGCGCAGCACGCCGCGCGCCTGCAACGTACCGAAGGTGATGATCTGCGCCACCTGGTCGCGGCCGTAGCGCTCCTGGACGTACTGGATCACCTCGCCGCGGCGGTCCTGGCAGAAGTCGATGTCGAAGTCCGGCATCGAGACGCGTTCCGGATTGAGGAAGCGCTCGAACAGCAGCGCGAAGCGCATCGGATCGAGGTCGGTGATGGTCAGCACCCAGGCGACCAGCGAGCCCGCGCCGGAGCCGCGGCCCGGTCCGACCGGAATGCCCTGCGCCTTCGCCCATTTGATGAAGTCGGACACGATCAGGAAGTAGCCCGCGTATTTCATGCGGGTGATGACGTCGAGCTCGAACGCCAATCGCTTGCTGTAGTCCTCCTCCGTCATGCCCGGCGAGAGACCGTGCACCCGCAGGCGGTTGGCGAGCCCCTCCTCGGCCTGCCGCTTCAGCTCGGCGGCTTCGTCGGCGGCGGCATCGGCGCTCGCCGCACCACCGACGGTGAAGAACGGCAGGATCGGCTTGCGGGTCTTCGGCCGGAACGAGCAGCGCTCGGCGATCTCCACCGTCGAGGCCAGCGCCTCCGGAATATCGGCGAACAGCACCGCCATTTCGGCGCGGGTCTTGAAGCGGTGATCCGGGGTCAATTGCTCGCGGTTGGTCTCGGCGATCAGATGGCCGCCGGCGATGCACAGCAGCGCGTCATGCGATTCGTAGTCGTCACTGCTGGCGAAATACGGCTCGTTGGTCGCGACCAGCGGCAGGCCCTTCGCATAGGCGAGATCGATCAGGCCACCCTCGGTGCGACGCTCCTTGTCGATGCCGTGGCGTTGCAATTCGATGTAGAGGCGGTCGCCGAACAGGCTGGCCAGGCGCTCGCAGCGGGTGGTCGCGAGCGCCGCCTGCTCGGCACGCAGCGCCAGCGCGATCGGCCCGTCGGGGCCGCCGGTCAGCGCGATCAGGTCTTCTGCGTTGTCGGTGAGCCAGTCGAACTTGACGTGCGGGGTCTGGTTGACGGGGGTTTCAAGGAACGCCCGCGAGTTCAACCGCATCAGGTTCTGGTAGCCGCGATCGCGTGCCGCCAGCAGCACGATTCGCGTAGGACCCGTCGTTGCCAGGATGCTCCGCGTGTTCGGATCGACGTCGCCGAAATCCACCGCAACCTCACAGCCGACGATCGGCTGGATGCCGTAGCCGGCCATCTTGTCGGAGAATTCCAGCGCCCCGAACATGTTGTCGGTATCGGTGAGCGCCAGCGCCGGCTGGCGGTCGGCCTTCGCGAGTTCGCCGAGCTTGGCGATCTTGATCGAGCCCTTCAGCAGCGAATAGGCGGAATGAACGTGAAGATGAACGAATCCGGCATTCGGCATGGCTGCTCGGGGAATCTCTTGCGACAGGGATGGAGCGAGCGCCAGGGCCGGAACTCGGAAGCGTCAGACCCGACTCGCAGTCCCCATCGTGGAGCCTTCCCCCTGCCAAGTCCACGCCGAACGCGGCGTGGTGGCAGCTCCTCCCGCTTTTCCCCAGGCGGGCATGAGCGGGGTGACCAGGGGCGAGCTATGTCCCTGACCCTGCGGGCACATCTTTAGAACTGGGTGATCAGCTGGGCCCAAACCGCGATCATCCCGACGAACAGCGTGATCGATGCCAGCGCTGCAGCTTCCTGTACGAAAATCTTCAACATGGCCGCTCTCCCTGAACTGGAACGTATGCAGAACATTGTTCCTTTTTTGTTCCCGGAGTCAAGCAAGGTGCACTGGGTCAGTTTGAAGACGGCCCCCGAAACGATTCGCTTGGTTAATCATGGCGGGAGCTGTCACCCACTCCACGGGTTCTCTTAGAACCCGCCTCAGTTGGCGGCCATTCTGTTCTTATTTTCCAGCAACCACCCTGTGAATCTCTTTGATCCACTCCAGCGCGTCATGCTCGCTGTCGAAGCCAGAGATGCTGTCCACTTCGCCGCCGCGCCACAAGACACTGACGGAGTGTCCCTTGCCGGATGGCATATTGACGGACAACGAACTGGTACTCGGGAGTGAAGTTCGCCAGTCCCATTGCTCAAGCATCACAACCAGGTCTTCCATCTCCCACAGTTTGTCAGTCACGCCAGCGGCCATCGCGGGCGTAACCTTGAGCGTCTGATGGATGCGCATGAAATTGTAGTACATCGTGTGCAGCGCAATCGCTGCGGCGTGGTTCTCGACCTTCTTTGAGAAGGCGTTCGCTTGTCTCCGACAAATTCAGAAACAAAAAGCTCCCCGCGTCAGGTCCGTGTAAGTCAGCGCAGTTAAGCGTCGCAACGCGCTGAGTTCTCAACTCAGCGAAAAGCATGCCTTTGCTTGGGAGCCTCATCCGTTGGAAGCAGCGGGTGAGGCTTTTTTCGTTTGTCCCAATCTGCCGCGTCGGGTTGGCGCAGATGCACTTCCGGTGAGGTCACTCATCCGCACAGCCTGCGGTTATCCTGGCGATTCCACCCAGCCAACAAAAAACCCCGGGCCGAAGCCCGGGGTTTTCGATGCCGCTTGGATCAAGCGAGCGATCAGTATCAGTACTTGGCGATGATCGGGCCACCGAACTTGTAGTTCAGACGGCCGAGGACCATGTCGGTGTCGCCACCGGTGTGGAAGCCAGCAACGGCAACACCAGCCGGGGTGACGAAGGTCGCGCCGTGGGTGTCTTCGAAGATGTGGTTGTATTCCACGCCGAGCGACCAGCCTGCGAGAAGGCGAATTCGAGGCCAACGCCGACCGTCGGGCTCCAACGGGTGTCGTAGCCGGTCGAGGACGCCAGGGCGCCGCCCGGTGCCAGGAACTCGTAGTTGCGATCGGTGACCGCAGCACCGCCCTTGGCGTACAGCAGGACGTTGTTCCAGGCGTAGCGATCTGACCGGTGAACAGGCCGAACGCGTCCGTCTTCGAGCGAACGGTGCCGCCCGGGACGAGCAGGTTGCCGGTGCTGCCGGAGAAGTCAGCCCAGTTGCCCTGAGCTTCCAGACCCCAGACCCAGCCGCCGGTCTGCCAGCGGTAGCCGATCTGGCCACCGACGGTGCCGCCGTTGGCATCGTAGCTGCCGACGCCGCCGACACCATCGACCGAACGGTTGTCGTGGCTCTGGCCCCAACCACCGTTGATACCGATGTAGAAGCCGGTCCAATCATAAACAGCGGCAACCATGGGCGGCGGAGCCTTGGTGTAAGGGCGAGCCGCGAGGTCAGCCGCGGAAGCAGCCGTCGCGCTGAGCGCAATCATGCTGGCGGTGACAAGCAAAATCTTCTTCATTTTTCCCGTTCCAACTTTTCTACAGGCCCCCAAGGCCGCGAGACACCGTCATAGCAGCCCACGACGGAATTGCTGTAACTTCGCTGCAACAGGCAGGGTCAAACGACTTCGCTCAAATTTGAAGTTAATACTATATTACAGGCACTTCTTGGAACTTTTGCCACATAGCCGCCGCAGAAATTTCACAATTCAAATCTGCATGCGCAGCAGCGCGCAAGATCGTGTTGACCGGAACCGGCTTGTCCGATTTGGATCGTCGCCGAAATCGAATCTGCGCAGCGAAGGAAATGCACATGCGGACGATGATTCTGGCTGCTGCGGCGTCTGTGGTCGCATTCGCAACCCTCGGCACCGCGCCTGCGCATGCGGTCGGTGTGCGCTACCCGTTCTGTATCCAAGGCGACCGCTATCCCGGCCTGAGCAACTGCTCCTACCCGTCCTATGAAGCGTGCCTGGCCACGGCCTCGGGCATCGGGCAGAACTGTATCGCGAATCCCTATTATGCCGGCGACAGCGACCCGCGCTCCTATCTGCACATCCCGCCACGCGATCGTCGCGAGGGCAATTTCTTCGATCTGTTCTTCACTGACCGCTGATGCGGCCGAGATCAGCGCGGCAATGTGAGTTGATGCATCAACAATGCCGGTGCCTATTCGTGCATGTGCGCGGTGAGCGTCGCTGACGCCTGATTGATTGGAGATTCCGATGCGCAGCCTGATTCCGGCGCTATTCCCGGCACTTTTGGCTTTGGGTACCGTCGCCAGCGCACCAGCTAACGCCCAGAAGTACGACACGACCTCGCCGGTCTGCAAAACCAACTACCGATGGGGCGGTGAGGATACCGACTGCGGCTACACCTCGCTGGCGCAGTGCCAGGCATCGGCGTCCGGCCTTGCCGCGATGTGCATCAACAACCCCTATTATGCCGGGCCGCCGAGCGGCAGCCGCCCGCGCGAACCTGGCCGCGCGCGGCGCTCCGGATATTGAGGACGAGAGCCTTCCCGCCTCGATTAAACGGGACGAAAAAATCTTTGAATTCATTGCCTTGACGCGAATTCTTCACGCAAGTCGCTAGCCACCTCACGTGAAGACGGCTTATTCGAGCTCGACGACCTGTCCGTTCGACAGCGAGACCCGGCGATCCATCCGCGCGGCGAGCTCCATGTTGTGGGTCGCGATCAGCATCGCGACCCGGGTCGCCTTCACCAATTGCATCAGCGCGTTGAAGACGTGATCGGCGGTTGCCGGATCCAGATTCCCGGTCGGCTCGTCCGCAAACAGCACCCGCGGTGCGTTGGCGACCGCGCGCGCGATCGCCACGCGCTGCTGTTCGCCGCCCGAGAGCTCGGCCGGACGATGCGTGATGCGGTCGCCAAGCCCGAGATAAGCGAGGATCTCGGTCGCCCGCTTCACGGTTTCGGAGCGCTTCAGGCCACGAATCATCTGCGGCAGCATCACGTTCTCGAGCGCCGAGAACTCCGGCAGCAGCCGGTGCGACTGATAGACGAAGCCGATATCGGAGCGGCGAATCTGCGTGCGGTCGACGTCGGACATCTGCGAGGTCGGCGTACCCGCGACATAGACCTCGCCGTCATCGGGGCTCTCGAGCAGGCCCGCAATGTGCAGCAGCGTCGACTTGCCGGATCCCGACGGCGCCACCAGCGCCACCGACTGACCAGGCCACAGCGCCAGCTTGGCGCCGTTCAGAACCGTCAGCGTCGCCTCGCCCTGCCTGTATTCCCGCTTGATATCATGAAGATAGACGACCGGTACGTCTTCCGCCCCCTCCGCCATGTGGGCTCCTTATTCGTACCGGAGCGCTTCGACCGGGTCGAGGCGCGCGGCGCGCCACGACGGGTAGAGCGTCGCAAGGAAAGATAGCGTCAACGCCATGATCACGACGGCGAGCGTCTCGCCGAAATCGACCTCAGCCGGAAGCTTTGAGAGGAAGTACAGTTCGGGCGAGAACAGCTCGGTGTTGGTGAGCCATGAAAGGAACTGCCTGATCGATTCGATGTTCAGGCAGATCAGCATGCCGACCGCAAAGCCGGTCAGCGTGCCGACCACGCCGATCGAGGCGCCGGTGATCAGGAATATCCGCATGATCGAGCCTTGCGAGGCGCCCATGGTGCGCAGGATCGCGATGTCCTGGCCCTTGTCCTTCACCAGCATGATCAATCCGGAGACGATGTTGAGCGCCGCGACCAGCACGATCATGGTCAAGATCAGGAACATCACGTTGCGTTCGACCTGCAGCGCGTTGAAGAACGTCGAATTGCGCTGCCGCCAGTCGACCAGGAAGACCGGCCGACCGGCCGCCTCCGTCACCAGCTTGCGGTAGGTGTCGATCTTGTCCGGATTGGTGGTGAACACCTCGATCGAGGACACGTCGTTGTTGCGGTTGAAATAGGCCTGCGCTTCGGCGAGCGGCATGAACACGAAGGTCGAGTCGTATTCCGACATGCCGATCTCGAATACCGCGGTGATCTTGTACGGCTTGATGCGCGGCGTGGTGCCCATCGGCGTCACCGCGCCCTTCGGCGAGACCAGCGTGATCATGTCGCCGGCATGCAGCGAGAGCTGGTCGGCGAGCCGGCGGCCGATCGCGACCCCCTGCCCCTCGTCAAAACCCTCGAGCGTGCCCTGCTTGATGTTCTTGGCGATCGAGGTGAGGTTGTTGAGATCGTCGGCGCGGATGCCGCGGATGAAGACGCCGGCGGCGTTGAACGGCGACGATCCGAGCCCCTGCCCATCCACGACCGGCGCGGCCAGCCGGATGCCCTGAACCTGGCTGATACGGTCGGCGACGTCTTTCCAGTCGGTCAGCGGCGATTCCAGCGGCTGCACCAGAAGGTGGCCGTTGAGGCCAAGGATCTTGTCGAGCAATTCCTTGCGGAAGCCGTTCATGACGGCCATCACCACGATCAGCGTGGCAACGCCGAGCATGATGCCGAGGAACGAAAAGCCGGCAATGACCGAAATGAACCCTTCCTTGCGGCGCGCGCGCAGATAGCGTCCGGACAGCAGCCATTCGAATGGCGCAAAAGGCGGGGTACGGACTGGCTCGCTCATGGTCTCATCCATCTCTCGATAATCCCATGATTCGGGCCAAATGTGGCCGGATTACCCCGCCGAACACGCGGCGTGAATAAACTTTAACCCGCGAGCTTCGCGACCACGTCGGCCGGGCTCAAGTTCTCGCGTGAACCGTCGCTGCGGCGCTTCACCTCGACCTTGCCCTCCGCAAGCCCCTTCGGCCCGACGAGAATCTGCCAGGGGATGCCGATCAGATCGCCGCGGCGAACTTGGCACCGGCGCGCTGATCGGTGTCGTCGTAGAGCACGTCGACGCCCTTTGCCGCGAGTTCGCGATAGAGCTGCTCGCAGGCGCCATCGACCGCGGCATCGCCCTGCTTGAGGTTGAGGATCGCGGCGCGGAACGGCGCGACCGCCTCGGGCCATTTGATACCGGCGTCGTCGTGGCAGGCCTCGATGATCGCGCCGACCAGACGCGACACGCCGACACCGTAAGAGCCGCCATGGATCGGCACGTCGACGCCATCGGGACCGGCCACCATCGCCTTCATGGTGTCGGAATATTTGGTGCCGAAATAGAAGATCTGGCCGACCTCGATGCCGCGGGTGTTGAGCCGCTTTGCCTCGGGCACTTCCTGTTCGAAGCGCGCAGCCTCGTGAACGTCTTCGGTCGCGGCATAGACCGAGGTCCACTGCTTGATGATCGGCGTGAGATCGCCGTCATAATCGACGTCCTCACCGGGCACCGGCAGGTCCAGCACATCGCGGTTGATGAAGACGCCGGACTCGCCGGTCTCCGCCAGCACGATGAACTCGTGGCTGAGGTCGCCGCCGATCGGGCCGGTCTCGGCCCGCATCGGGATCGCCTTCAGGCCCATCCGTGCAAAGGTGCGCAAGTAAGCCACGAACATCTTGTTGTAGGAGCGCCGTGCGCCGGCCTCGTCGAGGTCGAACGAATAGGCGTCCTTCATCAGGAATTCGCGGCCGCGCATCACGCCGAAGCGCGGACGCTGCTCGTCGCGGAACTTCCACTGGATGTGATAGAGGTTGAGCGGCAGGCTCTTGTAGGACTTGACGTAGGAGCGGAAGATCTCCGTGATCATTTCCTCGTTGGTCGGTCCGTACAGCAGCTCGCGCTTGTGGCGATCGAGGATGCGCAGCATCTCCGGGCCATAGGCGTCGTAGCGGCCGCTCTCACGCCACAGATCGGCAAGCTGCAGCGTCGGCATCAGCAGTTCGAGCGCACCGGCGCGGTCCTGCTCCTCGCGAACGATCTGCTCGATCTTCTTCAGCACCCGGAAGCCGAGCGGCAGCCAGGCATAGATGCCGGCGGCCTCCTGCCGCATCATGCCCGCGCGCAGCATCAGCCGGTGCGAGACGATCTCCGCCTCTTTCGGGTTTTCTTTGAGGATGGGCAGGAAAAACCGCGACAATCGCATGGCGTTACTCGGGAATCAGTGATGCTTCGGAAGAGAGCTGCAGTGAAACCGGATCGGATGTGAAAACACAAGGCCGCTTCAGGTCAAGAACCCTTCAAATCAGGCGAATTTCGGCCCTTGCAGCGAATTGCGTCCCGCCGAGGTGTCCGGCGCACGGATCGAGCGTTTACCTGACCTCGAAATCGTCTTCCAGCGTCACTTTCTTGAAATCGGTCACCAGGGCGTCGATCTGCATGTGCCAGCGGCCCGGGACCGGCAACGGCACCTTCTTCACGTGCCAATAGCCGTCTGGGCCGAGTGCGGCGCTGCGTTCCAACGGCTCGATGCCGCGATCCGGCAAACTCAGCGTCAGCGTCGCCTCCTTGGCCGCAAACGGGCTGGCGTCGCCATTCATCAACTGCAGCACGAAATCGTTCTGCCCGATCTTGCCCGGCGCGATCAGCACCTGGAACATCGCTGCATCGGTGTGGATGTGGACGGCGAGCGGAACATCGTCCGACATTGCCAGCACGCGGGGCGGCGGCGTGAAGCGCCACAGCGCGACGAGGCCGAGAATGGCGATCATGAGCACGAACTCGAGCGCGATCGAGCGTTGCAGCGGCCGTGTCCGATGAAACTCCCGCTCGATCGCCGGCGTGAACACCAACCGATTCAGCGCAGCGAGCCCCAGCAGGACCGCGACAAGCACCAGCTTTGCGACCAGCACGTTGCCGTACTCAGTGTCGATCAACGCGCCAAGACTTTCGAGCTGGATGACGGCAAGCGCGAGGCCCGACAGCGCGATCAACGCGACGACCGGCACCGCCAGCATGGAAAAGCGCCGGAGCACCCGCAGCAGCGAGTCCTTGCGCTGCCAGGCAAGCACCGCCAGCGGCGCGAGTGCGCCCATCCAGAATGCCAGGCCGACGCCATGGATGAACAGCGCGGTTCGCGTCAGCCATTGCGGAGACGCGGTGGCGGCATGGCCACTGACCGCAAACGACAGCCCGACGCAGATCATTGCGACCGCGGTGCGGATAAAGGCCGCGCCGAACGAAGGGCTTCGCCAGGCAATCGCCGCGATCAGCATTGCGGCGATCGCGAGCAGCAGGGCCGGAAACAGGCTGGTGCCGGCGGCGCTGGCCCACGCCGCCCATGTCAGGAGGCCCGTGATCGGCAGGTTCAGCAGGTCGACGCCCTGCAAGCCGAGTGAGGCGATCGCGCCAACGAGGCCGATCCTCAGCGACCACATGATCAGCCGTTCGCCGGCCGGGCCGTGCCCGATCCAGGCGGCAAAGAACACGCCGCCGACGCCGGCAAACAGCCCGAGATAGAGCGCGAGCCGCGCCAGCCAGATCAGCGCATGGAGCAGGCCGTCGCCAGACGGCGCCGCCGAGCCGGTGACGACGCCGATCGAGAACAAGAGCGAGCCCGCGACCGGGTGGCCGTCCTGCGACACCACGCGATAGCTGACCACCTGCGTGCCCTGCGGCAGGCCGGCCGGCAGCGTCACCACCACCGATTCATCGACAGCGCGGATCGCGACATCGCGCGGCTTGCCCGTAGCGTCGAGCAGGCTGACCGCCGTCGGCGCCACCGCTTCGTTGAAGCGGAGCACCACCGTCTTTGGTGCTTCCGTCACCACACTGCCGTCCGCCGGCTCGGCGCCGATCAGGACGGCATGGGCATGGGCCGTGGTCGCAAGACACAGCGCCAGGAAAAGCGCCAAGAACAGCGCCGGGAGCTGCGCAGCGAGGCTCGCGACAACATGCCCTGCGAGCAGCCGCACGGCTTACGGCTTCGGCAGCAGCTTGACGCCGGGCGCCGGCGTCTTGCTGCCATGGTCGTGCCCGCCGCCGCCCTGCCCCTCTGCCGGGATGTCGATCCAGCGACTGACACCCTGCTCGCATTCCTGCACGACCGGGAAGTAGAGCACGGTGTTCGGCTTCAGCGTATCGGTGAGAAACGTCTGCATCACGAACTCGTCGTAGTTCTTGTCGGCGAGCTTACCACCGCTCCAGGCAACTTCCTTGACGCCCTCGGAAAGTTTTGCGCCGTGATAGTCGTATTCGGCGGCGTATTTGCCGGTGACCGTATCGAGCGTCCAACCGGGCTTCGGCATCGGCTTCACCCCGATCACGCCTTCCGGAATCTGCACGCGGATCTTGATCGTCGCCGATCCTGCGCAGCCGTGCGGCACGGCGAATACCGCCTTATAGTACGAGCCGACCGGCGCCTGCTTTCCTTCAAGCGTGATATGCGCGATCGCCGGCGACGCTGCGAGCAGCGCCACCGTTGCAATGAGGAGCGTGTGTGATCGCATGACGCCCTCACATCTTCTTCATGTCCATGTGACCGGAATGGTCGCCATGGCCGGAGTGATCGCCGGCGGTCGGCGCCTGGGCACCGACGGCCTGCACGTCAAGCGAGACCGAGACCTTGCCGGCCTTCTCGAATTCGAGCGTGACCGGAACCTTGTCGCCCTGCTTCAACGGGTGCTTCAGGTCGAACATCATCAGGTGATATCCGCCGGGTGCGAGCTTCACCGTCTTGCCGGGCTCGATGGTCAGTCCCTTGTCGAGCGCACGCATCTTCATCACGCCATTGTCCATCGACATCTCGTGCACTTCGAGCTTGCCCGCGACGTCGCCCGAGCCGGAGATCAGCCGGTCAGGCGTCGTCCCCTTGTTCTCGATCGTGAGATAGCCGCCGCCGATCTTGGCACCGTTCGGCGTCGCGCGCGTCCACGCCTGCGTGATCACGAGGTCGCCGGCCTTGACGTCCTCGGCCGCGGCAGGCGCGATCAGGGTGAATGCGAAGATTGCAGCAAGCCCAGCCAGTGTTTTTCTCATGTTGAATCTCCTTGTGTTGTTGCCGACGGCCCGCCAGCTCAGAAGGTGTATTTGCCGGCCAGGATGAACGTCCTGCCCGGGAAGGGATGGAACAGGAAGTACTGCTCGTTGAAGATGTTATCGATGCCGAAATCGAACGCGAAGTTTGCCGTCGCGTTGTAATGGATCTTCATGTCGACGACGAAGAAATTGTCGAACGCGCCATAGACGTGGGAGACGATGTCGGTGTTGTCGAGGGTCGAATACTGCTTGCCGCTGTAGCGCGCTGCAACGGTGTAGGCCCAGCTTTCGTTCGGCCGGTAGGTCATGCCGATCTTGGCGCGCCAATCCGGCACATAGGGAACGCGCTTGCCCACCACGGTGGTCGGCAGGTTGGTCAGCGGATTGACGCCGGCCCAGCTCGCGTCGGCGAGGATCTTGGAATCGACATAGGTGACGCTGCCGAACAGTTGCAGGCCGGTCACGAAGACGTTGTCCTTTTCGGCCGACAGCTCGACGCCCTGCATCCGGATTGCGTCGACATTGCTGACGACGGTGGTCGGCGTCTGCGCCCCCGAGACCGGATTGGTCACGAGATTGGTCTGCGAGATGATCGCATTGTTGGCTCGCTCGGAAAACAGCGTCAGGCGGACCCGCCCGTCGGTCCACTTGCGCTCGATGTTCAATTCGCCGGTGAAGTCCTGCTCCGGCTTGAGGAACGGATTGGCGAAAGTCGCTACGCCGCCGATCGTGATGTTCTGATAGAGCTCGGTCACCGTCGGATAGCGATAGGCCTCGCCGAAATTCGCCGTGATGTTCCAATCCTTGTTCGGGTCGAACGAAAGCGAAGCCTTCGGAGAGAAGTTGGTCGAGCTCAGCCCGGGCTGGTTGACCGCCGCGGTCGACGTGATCCCGCCGGCGGCATTCGTCGTGGTGTTGAGGTTGAACCCGTCGAGCGCCTGCCAGCTCTCCAGCCGCCCGCCCAGCGTCAGCTTCAGGCTCGGGTTGATCTTCCAGGCATCCTGCAGCCACAGCGCACCGGTCCGGGTTTCGCCGACGCCCGTCGAATAGAGCGCGCCGGTGCCGGTCGACGATGTCGCGCTCCAGATCGACGAGGCGTAGACCGGATTTTCCAGCCGGTAGCGATCGCCGTGAATGCCGAAGCTGATCTCATGCGGCCCGTCATAGCCGAACGGCCGCCAGATTCCCTTGGCATCCGCATTCTGCCAGTTGGTGCCGTCCATCCTCGTGATCTTGCCGTTCGGCGAGAAGCCGACGCCTGTTGGCGCGACGGTGAACGGATTGAGCTGGGTGTCCTGCAGGTAGTTGTAGCTCGAGGCCGACAGATCGAAGTCGTAGACGCCCTTGGTGTCGCTCTTCAGCGCGACCGCGTTGCTCAGATGCGTCTGGTCCCAGACGTACTTGCCGGTGGCGAAGCCCGAATTGTTGGCGAAGGTCGGCGCGCCCGTCGCGATGGATCGCAGATAGGTCTGGGGATCGGAGACCTGATGGTTGTTCCAGATGCCGAGCGAATAGGTCGCCTGCACCAGCGGAGACACATCGTAGGCAAGGCGCAGGTTGGCCGACGTCTGTTGCGAATGCGCCAGGACGCCGGTGCCGATGACATTGGCCGGCACGCCCTGCTTGTTGAGCGCCGGAAACGCGCCGGCTGTTCCCGCCGGGATCGTCGCGCTCGTCGTGTAGGTCAGCGGCTGCTGAAAGCTGTCGAGATAGTTGGCGCTCACCAGCCACGACAGCTTGCCGTCGCGATTGCCCGCGGCCGCGCTGGTCTGACTGGTGACATAAGTGTCCTTGGTGCCGTACTGGCTCCACGGCATCACCGAGACCGTCTCCTTGGCCACCGCAAACGGCCTGTCGGGCATTTTCGACGAGATCAGCAACACGCCGCCGATCGAGTTGCCGGGATAGGCCGCCGCGAACGGGCCGTTCAGATAGTCGATCCGGCCGATCGCCTCCGGCGAGATCAGGTTCCACTTCGGCGAGGCGCTGGTGTTGTTGTTGCCGATCAGCGCCGACACCAACAGGTCGTCGTAATAGATCAGCGAGCGCGCGCTCGAATTGACGCCCCAGCTCCTGGTCGCCAGCACCGCCATGTTGTCGCCGTCGTTGCGCTTCCGCACGAACAGGCTCGGCATGTATTTGACCGCGTCCTCGGGGTCCTTGAGGTTGACGGTCTCGTCGATCTGCCCGGAGGTGATGCTGAACGACCTCTGCGGCAGCTGGAATCGGGCCACGGCGGGCGGCGTCCCGAGCGAGGCATTGGCGCCCGCCCCGGCGGTGCTGGCCACGACCGGTCGGTTCACTGCGGCCGCAGCCGCCGGCGCAGTCCGATGCCGGACGGCGACGGCAGGGCGATTGGCCGGCTTGCGCGCAGCCGGCCTGGCCGGGGGCGGCGCCTCGACGGTGACGGGTGGCAATATCCCCGGTTCGCCGTTTTGTGCATGAGCCATGTCAGCAGACGCCAGCAACGCGGCCTGAATGGCAGCGACGCTCACGCCACCGATGGCATGAAACCGAAACATGGATGAATCCTGACACCGGCTCTCTGGCCGGCTTGCTCAAGGGCACTCGCCGGCGCGACACGCGCGACCGGCAGCGAGAACGTCGTCAGGAAAACAGCGGCGGAGCGCGGGCTTGTGCCGTGAAGCCGGCCGGCGAACGATCAAGGTCTGAGGCGAAATCAAGCCAAGCGATCCGGCTCGGCATCCGTTCGACGGCGCTAGCCGCAACCTGCGGGTGATCAACCGGTGCACCGGTCTGCAGCACGCTGCAGGCCGAGCAGCAGCCATCATGGGCGTCATGACCGGTCTGGTCACCCTGCCCGCCGCCTGAGCCGACATCGCCGTGGCAGATGGTCGCCGCCGCGAGCGGATCCGACGCGGCAAGGCTTGTCGCCCAGCAGGCCCCGATCGGTGCAAAAATCTGCACCAACAGGGCAACCAGGACTATTGGCAGAAAATTCTTCAGCCGCCGGCGCATCGCAAAACCCATCCGGAACGGAACTAACCACCAAGGGCGTCGAAAGTCGAGATCGCCGAAATGCCTCGCTTCTTCCAGCTCACGGAATTTGCCGGACGTGACGTTAATGTCGCGGCCGCCTCACAAGCGGTCGTATCTCCTTACCCCGTCACGGGTTTTCACACGAATGTCATAACCGGCCGTGGCGCCATCCCAATCATTTCGCAAACTGCTCGAAATTTGAACAATCGTTGCCGAAAATGATGACAAGGCTGGAAAGATAGTCTACCAATTCCCGCGCAGGTCAGCCGCAAGGTGTGTCCTGGTGGTCCAAGTCTCGGGAGGAGCCCGACGCGCACAAGCAGCGTCACCCCATCAATCAAGATCAAATCGAATTTTTGGGGCAAATAGGGTCGACACAATTTTTGGAGCAGGGCTTGGCGCCCTGCTCTTTTTTATGTGATGATCGCATCGAGCAATGACCTCATCATCGAATCCGATCGAACATAGTTTCGAACTTGCCGCTGCGGTTTGCGACGATCTGACGCCGCATGTGTATCGACGCTTGTTTCGCGAGCATCCCGAGGCGCAGGCGATGTTTCGCGCTGAAGGCAGCGAGCCGGTGAAAGGCTCGATGCTGGCGTTGACGATCGAAGCCATCCTCGATTTCGCAGGCGAACGTCGCGGGCATTTTCGCCTGATCGAATCGGAGGTGTGCTCGCACGACGCCTACGGGACGCCACGCGATCTGTTCGTTGTATTCTTCGCGGTGATTGCCGACTGCCTGCGTGACATTCTCGGCGAGCAATGGTCGCAAGAGATCGATGTTGCGTGGCACAAGCTGCTCCGCGACATCGAGGCCATCGTGCTGCAGCAGAAACATCTCGTGGACGACGGGGCGTAGCGTCTCCGTTCCGATTGTGACACACTCCCTTTATCCGCGGCGCGTGCAACTGACGCCGACGGTCAGAAAAATGAAAGAGGGAGCAAATAATGCCAGGCACCGACAAGGGGATGGACAAGGCGTCGACGACGCGGCGCGACCTTCTGCAGATGGCGGCGGCAGGTGGAGCGGCGGCCGGCCTGTTCGGCGGAATGGGCGTGACCACGTCCGCGCTCGCAGCTGAAATGGGACGATCGGAAAAGCCGCTGAAGGCCGCGTTCTCCAATGCCGGCCTGCAGGCGACGTGGTGCGCCCAGGGCAAGCAGGCCGCCGAGTTCTGGGGCAAGTTGTTCAACGTCGAGGTCACCTGGTTCGACGGCCAGCTCGACGCCGTCAAGCAGCGCGCCGCGATCGACAACATGGCCTCGCAGAAATGGGACTTCGTCGCGATCCAAGCGTTCGGCATCGGCACGCTGACCCAGCCGGTGCAGAAGATGATCGACGCCGGGACCCCCGTGATCGACATGGACACGCTGATTGCTCCGCTCGATCAGATCAACGTCCATTCGTTCCTCGCGCCCGATAACGAATTCATGGGCGCATCGGTGACGCAGGCGCTGTGCAACGCGATCGGCGGCAAGGGCAAGGTCATCATGACCCAGGGCGCGCTCGGCCACACCGGCGCGCAGGGCCGTGCCAAGGGCTTCAACTCGGTCGTGAAGCAGTTCCCGAACATCGAAGTGCTGGATACCCAGCCCGCCGACTGGGACGTCTCCAAGACCGCCCGGCTCTGGGAAACCTATCTGACGAAGTATTCGCAGATCGACGCGGCGTTCTTCCATAACGACGACATGGCGCTCGCGGCCTACAACATCATGAAGGCGCGCAACCGCACCAACATCCTGATCGGCGGCGTCGACGCCATGCCGCCGGCGATCCAGGCGGTCAGCGAGGGCCGCATGTTCGCGACCGTGCGCAATCCGTCCTGCCGCATTCATGGTGGTGCGATCGTGGCAGGCGTCGCCGCCGTGGTCGGCGGCGAGAAGAGCGGCCAGGGCATTCCGAAGAACGTCGTGACCGACGGTCCCGTCGTGACCAAGGCCAACGCCGCCGGCATGCAATGGATGGAGGATCACTTCCTGATCTGAGCGGGCCTCATGTCGCAGGGACGCTCCCCGATCCTCGAGTTGAACCAGATCACGAAGGCCTTCGGCGGTGTCGAAGCCCTTCGTGGGGTCGACTTCGCGCTGCACGCCGGCGAGATCCACGGTCTCGTCGGCGAGAACGGCGCCGGCAAAAGCACGCTGATGAAGATCATCGCCGGCGTGCACCCGGAGTTCTCCGGCCGCTTCATGCTCGATGGCAAGGAGACCCGGTTCCGCTCCACCCGCGACGCGCATGCCGCCGGCATCGGCATGGTGCATCAGGAGCTCAGCGTCGCCCCGGATCTCACCGTCGCCGAGAACGTCTTCCTCGGCAACCAGCCGACCAACCGCCTCGGCTTCGTGCAGTGGCGACGGATGGCGCGCGAGGCCGGCGAGCAACTCGCCCGCTTCGGCATCGACGTCGATCCGATGACGCGGCTCGGCGACCTGCCGATCGGGTTGCAGCAGCTGATCGAGATCGCCCGCGTGCTGTTCTCCGGCGCGCGCATCATCATCCTGGATGAGCCGACCTCCGCGCTCTCCCCACCCGAGGTCGAACGCCTTTTCGCGACGCTGCACAAGCTCCGCAACGAAGGCACCAGCATCGTCTTCATTTCGCATTTCATCGAGGACATCCTGCGGGTCTCCGACGTGGTGACCGTGTTCCGCAACGGCCGCAAGATCGCCGAGACCGCATCCGCCGACACCACCAAGGGCGCGCTGATCGAGGCCATGATCGGCCGCGGCGGCGAGGCGCTGGAGCACAGCTACACCGATGACCTCATGCTCCCCCAAGCAGGCGCCGGCTCGGCCGTCCTGAAGGTGGACCAGCTTTCGCTCGGCCGCACCCTCCAGGACGTCTCGTTCGAGGCCCGCGCCGGCGAAGTGCTCGGCATCTATGGCTTCATGGGCTGCGGGCAGTTGGAGCTCTCCCGCATCCTGTTCGGCAAGCTCAAGCCGGACGGCGGTACGCTTGCGGTCGACGGCGCCGCGAAAACCTTCCGCAGCACCGCGGCAGCGCGGCGGGCCGGCGTCGCATTGGTGCCGGAGAGCCGGCGCGCGATGCTGTTCCATCAGGAGCCGGTCTATAAGAACATCTCGATCAGCATCCTGGACCGGATCTCGGCGCTGCTGCTCAAGCCGGTGCGCGAGCGCGCCATCGCCCAGCGCCAAGTCGAGCAATTGCAGATCAGGCCGCCAATGGTCGGCCTCGATCTCGGCATGCTCTCCGGCGGCAACCAGCAAAAGGTGGCGCTGGCGAAATGGCTGACCTACCCGCCGCGCCTGCTGGTGCTGTGCGAGCCGACCCGCGGCATGGATGTCGGCGCCAAGAATGACGTGATCAATATCGTACGCGATCTCCGCGCCAAGGGACTCGCTATCATCGTGCTGTCGACCGAGCCGGAGACGGTGCTGTCGCTGGCCGACCGGATCCTGGTGCTGAAGCGCGGCGCGGTGGTGCGCGAATTCGCCGGCGAGGCCGTGAGCAAGGATCGGCTGCTGGAAGCGGCCTGATGGAGTGGAATGATGGCAAGCAGTGACAGCGCGACGGCACCTGCGGATCACAAGCGGCCGCGCGGGCTGGCTTCCTTCCTGCGCTCGCAGATGCGCAACATCGCGCCGTTCCTGACGTTGATCTTCCTCAGCGCCTTCTTCGCGATCGCGAGCCCGTCGTTTGCGACCATCGATAATGTCGGCAACATCCTGACCCAGGTGTCGGTCACCGGGATCATCGCGGTCGGCCTCACCTTCGTGATCCTGTGCGCGGAGATCGACCTGTCGATCGCCAGCATCGCCAACGTCACCGGCATCGCGGTGGCGTACTTCACGCTGCAGGAATCCTACGTCAACATCGCCAACGTCCCGATGCCGGGGATCGTCGCGATCCTGCTGGCGCTGGCGCTGTGCGCGCTGCTCGGCCTGGTCAACGCGCTGGGGCTGACCTTGATCGGCATCCCCTCCTTCATCATGACGCTCGCCATGATGCAGATCGCGGCCGGCGTCTCGGCGCTTTTGGTGCGCGGACAGATCGCCTACAAGGTGCCGGACCTGATCACGACGCTCGGCTCAGGCTCGATCGGCGGCATCCCCTGGATCGTGATCGTCGCGGCGGTGATGCTGCTCGGCGGCCATCTGGTGCTGACCTACACGCGGTTCGGCCGCTATGTCTACATGGTCGGCGGCAACCGCGAGGCCGCCGAATTTGCCGGTCTCAATGTCAAGCTCATCCTCGGCAGCGTGATGGTGATCTCGGCGGTTTGCTCGGGGATCGGCGGCATGCTCGGCGTCGCCCATTTCGGCAGCGCGCAGCAGAACGAGTTCGACACCTATCTGCTGGACTCGATCGCGGCCGTGGTGGTCGGTGGCACCAGCCTGTTCGGCGGCCGCGGCGGCATCGGCAACACGATCGTCGGCCTGTTCGTGCTCGGCGTGCTCAACAACGGCCTCGACCACGTTAATATCGACAGCTTCCTTAAGATCCTGATCCGCGGCCTGATCCTGCTCGCGGCGCTGATCATCAATGTCTACGCGCAGCGGCTGCGGGAGCAAGCGGCGGACTAGGTACGTTAGTATTCTGGCAACTTGCTCGCGCGCGGCCCCAATCACGGCGTCGTCCCGGCGAAGGCCGGGACGACCACGGAATATGTGGCGTGCTCGCGACACTAGTCGGTGTCATCACCTGACAGCTGAGGGATGCTGCAGCAATTGCGTCGAAGATTTCCGAACAAGCCCGCCGAGCCGACGCTAATCTGGGGGGCAGCGGAGGGTTACCCTTTGTCAGCATCAGCGGCACATCGGCAGATATACGGGAGGTTCGGCAGGACAATCGCCGTTGCAGTCGGAGTTGCCCTCAGTCAGGCCGCAACAGCAGCGCCGCCCGACAACCCGAATCCCGCGCTTGCCCCATGGTTTGAGGGCCTGAAGCAACCGGACACCGGTGCGTCGTGCTGCTCGATTGCAGACTGCCGAACGGTTGAGTTCCGGCAGGATCGGGACGGCTACGAGGTACTGATCGATAGCCGCTGGAAGCTGTCGTCGCCATTCTGGCTACGAGTCCCACCGAACAGGATCATCAACAGAACCGACAACCCGACGAACCGCGCCGTGGTTTGCTTCACGCCTGAGGCCGGCATTCTCTGTTTCGTGCGTCCGGCCGAAAGTTAGTCGATGCCGCTGCGGGTTACACGACTATCGCTACTTCCGGTTCATCTGGCAAAATCCGGCTGCCAGTGGCGCAGCTCGCGCGCGGCGTAAGTGACGCTGCCGATCGTCGTAAAGGATGCTGTCTCCAGCATCATGTTGCGGGCGAGCTTGAGGGCCCGCGCCTCGCAGATCGCGCGCTGCTTCTCGTCGGCGATCCATTCGAAATCGATGTTATGCGCGAGGCCGAGGATACGGCGTATGGTCTTGGCCGCGGCGAAGCCGACGGTGTCGTGGAACAGCCGCGCCATGTAGGCCTGCCGTTCCGCCTCCAGCCGCGCGGCGCCCGCCTCACCCGCGAACAGCGACACCGGATAGCCGTCGCCCTTCGCCTCGCTGCGCCACAGCGCGAGAAACTTGCGGGAAAATTCCGTCCAGACGCCCTCGATGGTTTCCAGCAGCCAGGCTTCGAACGATGCGCGCTCGCCCGGCGAGCGCTCATGGCCGGCTGAGGCCAGGTAGGCCATCAGCAGATTGCCGATGACGGCGCCGATGTCGAACCCCATCGGGCCATAGAACGCGAACTCGGGATCGATCACCTTCGTCTCACCTTCGGTGACCATGATCGAGCCGGTGTGCAGGTCGCCATGGAGCAGTGCCTCCGGGCTTGCCATGAACTTCAGCTTCAGCCTGGAGATCGCGACGTGGAGGTCGAGATCCTGGCGGAACGCCGCCGCGGTCGCTTCGAGATACGGCGCGGTCCAGCGGTTCTGCTCAGCGATGCGGTACGGATCGGTGAAGATCAGGTCCTCGGTGATCTTGCAGAGCGCATGGTTGCCCGCAAATGCCGCGATCCCTTCCTTCTTGTCTGCCGCCGACAGTGCCAGATCGGACGAGAAGAACAGCGTCTGCGCCAGAAAGGTCGAGATATCCTCGACGAAGCGCGGGTAGCGCGTCGCTCCGATCAGGCCCTTGCGCATGATGATGTGCGGCTCGAGCAGCTCCATCGCGGTGAGCGCGAGCGGCGCGTCGTGATGCAGCACCGCCGGCACGAGGCTTGGCGCCAGCCGCGCCTGATGCACCAGCGCCAGATGTTCGTAGTGCGCCCGCGACAGCGGCAGCGGCCAGCTCTCGCCGACCAGCCGCACATAGGGTAGCGCCTGCTTGACGGCGAGGCCCCCGCCCGTGCCCTTGACGATGAAGACGAGGTTGAGATTGCCGTCACCGACCTCGCTGATCGACCAGTCGGCCGGCGCACCGCCGAGCTGGGTCACGATGGCCGGAAGCCCAGCGAGATAGCCCCGCAGGTCGGCCTCGCGCAGGATTCGATACTGACTGGCCCCGGAAGAGCCCGGTTGCGCCTGCAGGTTCATGGTGGCCCCTCCTTCGATTGCCTCGGGGCGAGGTTGATCCTTGCTCCCGTTCCGGGATCACGCCGGTGCCGGCTTCCACCTGGAAGGATCATAGTTACAGCAAATGATGCCGGCGGCCAGCGCATAGCCTGCGATGTTCCATTTCAACCCAAACAGTCCCCCTCATTCCTGAAAGTTCATGTCAATGTTTCCAGTCGTATCCCGTGGCGGAATGTCCGTGCGGGACGGGATTTGCGTCCCGTCACGCCGGAT
This sequence comes from Bradyrhizobium viridifuturi, assembly GCF_001238275.1. GTDB lineage: Bacteria > Pseudomonadota > Alphaproteobacteria > Rhizobiales > Xanthobacteraceae > Bradyrhizobium > Bradyrhizobium viridifuturi. The sequence goes on along the minus strand of NZ_LGTB01000004.1, from coordinate 53,079 downwards.
GTAACCTGCGGGCGTCGAAACTTGTCGAACCGCGGCACAGGCATCGACCGCAAGCAAGTCGCACGATGACCGACGACACTGAGACCATTTCGCTGCGTCCCACCATGGTCGATGGCGTCCAGCAGGACGACGACTATGAAGTGATCTGGCGCGGCCTCCCGGTCGGCAGGATCATGCGGCAGCAGGACAGCCGGCAATGGTGGTGGGGCTGCAACGTCTATGGCCGGCCGCCCACGAACGGCGACAGAGGTCCTGCGATCGATTTCAAGGATGGTCAGGTCCGCTTCAAGCTTGCCTGGGGCCGGCTGAGGCCGACCCTGACCGACGAGCAGATCGCTGTGGCGACACGCCATGCGGAAGGACTGCAGAAGCAGGCGGGCGGCCAAGCAGTGGCGGCTAAACCAGACCTGGTCATGCAAAACAGCCGCGGGGCGCTCCGCCATCGCGTGCTCAAGCCCGGCACCATCGAATTCAACGGCGGCGCCATCGACTGCGTGATCCGGAACATCTCTGAGACCGGCGCCGCGCTCGAAGTCACCAGCCCGGTCGGAATCCCCGAAACCTTCAACCTTGTGCTTCCCGGCGATCACACCAACCGTCCATGCCGGGTCGCCTGGCGCAGGGAGCGCCGCATCGGGGTCAGGTTCACATAGTCCTCAGGACCGTCGCAGGTTTCGTTCCGGCTCCGCCCCAGGGGCATAGCCCGGGTGGGCCAGGCGATACCTCGAGAAAGTGTTCCCGCGTGTTGCGGATCCGGTCATCGGGCGCGCGACCCGGTGGCTCATGCAAGCGACATTACTGCGTCAGTTGTGAAACTCGGGCATCCCCATCAGACGCGACAGCCGCTCGACCGAGAGATAGCCGGAATAATACGCCCACATCGCGATCGCGAAAATCACCGCCGAGATCAGCGTGGTCAACAACAGCTTGCGGCCCATCCGCGCCAGGATCGGCGCGCCGGGGTCGGTGCCGGGCGCGCCGACGCCATCCTCGTGCTGGCTGCGTATGCCGAACGGCAGCGTCAGGAACAGCACGAGCCACCACAGCACGAAGTAGACCGCAAGGCTGGTGGAGATCTGGTACGCCATGTGGCCTCAGGCCTGTTCGATCTCGACCAAAGCGCCGGAAAAGTCCTTGGGGTGGAAGAACAGCACCGGCTTGCCGTGCGCGCCGATCTTCGGCTGGCCGTCGCCGAGCACCCGGGCGCCCTCGGCGATCATGCGGTCGCGCGCCGCGATGATATCGGGCACGTCGTAACAGACGTGGTGGATGCCGCCGTCGGCATTGCGTTCCACGAACTTCGCGATCGGCGAGGCCTCGCCGAGCGGCTCGATGAATTCGATCTTGGTGTTCGGTAGCGTCACGAACACGGTGATGACACCATGCTCCGGCAGCGGCACGGCATCGGAAATCTCGGCGTTGAAGGCGGTGCCGTAGATCTTCGCGGCCTGCTTGGCGTCCTTGACCGCGATCGCGACGTGATTGAGCCGTCCCAGCATCTCTTTCTCCCTTGTCCAAGCGCGCGGTTCGAAGCCGCTTGTCAAACCGTCAGAACGTGCACGATGCAGATCGGCTTCTTGCCCCACTGCTCGCTCAGCGCGGCCCGCACCGCCCGGCGCACCGATTCTCCCAGCGCATCGGGATCGCGGCGCCTTGGCTTCGGCAGGCCCTCGATCGTCGAGACCACCACGTCGAACACGATGTCGTCGAGCAATTCGCCGGCGGCATTGTTCTCCGGCATGCCGACCAGATCAACCTCGGGATCGTCGGCCATTTCGCCCTGCTGGGTCATCGCGATGGCGACGAAGGCGCAGCCGGCGAAGCCCATCCGCCGCCGCTCGACCACGGCTCGTGACTTGGAATCCTCCAGGATGGTGCCATCCTTGTAGAGCCGGCCCGCCGGCACTTCGCCGATGATGCCGGGCTCGCCGGGCCCGAGTTTGATCAAGTCGCCATTGCGGCAGGTCAAGACTTTCGGCACGCCGGCCGCGCGCGCCAGCTTGGCGTGCTCGGCAAGATGCAGCGCCTCGCCATGCACCGGGATCAGGAGCTGCGGCCGCACCCAGGAGATCATGTCGCGCAGCTCGTCGCGACGCGGATGGCCGGAGACGTGCACGAGGTGCTCGCGGTCGGTGATGATTTCGACGCCCTGCGTCACCAGCCCGTTGATGATGCCGCCGACCGCCTTCTCGTTGCCGGGAATGGTGCGCGAGGAGAAGATCACGGTGTCGCCCTTGTTCAACGTCACCTGGGGATGGTCGTTGTTGGCGATCCGGGCCAGCGCGGCGCGGGGTTCGCCCTGGCTGCCGGTGCACAGCGCCAGCACCTTGTCGGGCGGGAAATGGCCGTAATAGTCGGTGCCGCGGAACTTGTGCGAGGCGTCGAGATAGCCGCATTCACGCGCGACCTGCACCACGCGCTCCATGGCGCGACCGACCACCACGACCTCGCGATCGGCGGCGTTCGCAGCATCCGCCACCGCCCTCACCCGGGCGACGTTGGAGGCGAAGGTCGTGACCGCAACCCGGCCCTTGGCCGCCTTGACCAGCTTCTTGATCGTGGCCGCAACCTCGGTCTCCGAGGGCGAGCGCCCGTCGCGCACCGCGTTGGTGGAATCGCCGACCAGCGCCAGCACGCCTTCGTCGCCGAGCTCGCGCAGCCGCCGCTCGTCGGTCGGTTGGCCGATGATCGGGGTCGGATCGATCTTCCAGTCGCCGGTGTGCAGCACGGTGCCGACATCGGTCTTGATCGCCAGCGCGTGCGATTCCGGAATCGAATGTGCGACCGGGATGAATTCGACATTGAACGGGCCGATGTCGACCCGCCCGCCCGACGGAATTACCGTGACCGGGATTTTCGGCGGGTTGCGCTCGGCGGCGCATTTGGCCTCGAACAGCGCCGCGCTGAACTGGGTTGCGTAGATCTTGCAGCCGAGCTTCGGCCAGAGATCGATGATCGCGCCGAAATGATCCTCATGGGCGTGCGTCAGCACGAGGCCCATCAGGTTGTTGCGCTCCTTCTCCAGGAAGCGGACGTCCGGCATGATCAGGTCGATGCCCGGCAGATGCTCCTCGTCGCCGAAGGAGACGCCGAGATCGACCGCGAGGAACGAGCGCTGGTGGCGGTTGCCGAGGCCGTAGATCGACAAGTTCATGCCGATCTCGCCGACGCCGCCGAGTGGTGCAAAGGTGAGCTCGTCGGGTCGCGCCATCAGTTCGCCCTCACCGAGGCCGCGGTGCCGAAATAGACCTCGCCGGCGGCGACCGGAACGCGCTTGCCCTCGGCCGTGGCCACGATCAGACAGCCGGTCTCGTCGATGGTCTCAAAAATGCCCTCGATGGTGGCCGAGCCGGTATTGACCGCGACCTCACCGCCGAGCCCGGCCGCGCGCTCGAGCCAGCGCCGGCGGATTTCGGCAAAGCCGCGGCCGTCGTCCCAGATGCCGCGGAACTCGACCCAGGCATCGGACAACGCCATGAACAGCTCCTCAGCACTGATCTGGACCCCGAGATCGGCCAGCGACACCGCGGGTGTCGGCGTGCCCTCGGGTGCCGCGACGACATTGGTGCCGATGCCGACAACGACCACGAGGCGGTTACCGACGGCTTCGGCTTCCATATTGATGCCGACCAGCTTCGCACCGCCTGCGAGCACGTCGTTGGGCCACTTCAACGCATATCTCGGCCGGTCAGAACCGAGACGAAGCGCCGCCTCGACGCTGACCTGCTCCAGGGCGGCCGCCTCCGACAGCCCGGCGACAAAACCGAGCGTCGCAGCAACGGCCGGCGGCACGTCCATCGATTCGAGAATGCTGCTGGCAAGGTTGCCGCGTGGCGCGATCCAGACCCGCTGGCGCCGCCCGCGGCCCGCGGTCTGCTCGGTCGTCACGAACCACATCGGCCCCTGCTCGCCGTCGCGGGCGCGCAGCATCGCCTCGGCATTGGTCGAGCCGATCTGATCGAAGGCGGCGAGTTTGGTGCCCGCCGCAATGGCCCGGGGTCCGAGCTTGAAGGTCATATCGGAGTTATGCGCATGATCCGTTCCGAAAGCCAGCATCCCGTTTCGGAACCATACGCATCAGAACAGCGACTTCGCCGCCGCAGTGGCCACGCTGACCAGCGGGCCCGGATAGGCGAAGAAGAAGATGTTGAAGATGCCTGCGACCGCCAGCACGGTGCGCAGCTCGACACGGACCGGGTCGAGCTTGCCGAGCGGCTGGTCGAAATACATCACCTTGACGATCGACAGATAGTAGAACGCGCCCACCACGCTGGTCAGCACGCCGATCACCGCCAGCGTGAACAGGTTAGCCTTGATCGCGGCGACGAACACGTACCACTTGCCGAAGAAACCGGCGAGCGGCGGAACGCCGGCCAACGAGAACAGCAGCATCGCGAAGATGAAGGCGATCAGCGGGTTGGTGCGGGACAGGCCGGCGAAATCGCTGATCTGCTCCAGCGCCTGGCCGTTGCGCTTCATCGCCAGGATGATGCTGAAGGAGCCGAGCGTCATCGCGACATAGATCGCGATGTAGATCAGCACGCCCTGCGCGCCCTCGACCGTGCCGGAGGCAAGTCCGACCAGCGCAAAGCCCATATGGCCGATCGATGAATAGGCCATCAGGCGCTTGATGTTGGTCTGGCCGATTGCGGCGAACGAGCCCAGCGCCATCGAGGCGATCGCCACGAATACCAGGATCTGCTGCCACTGGCTGACGATGCCGGGGAACGCGGTCAGCGTCGCCCGGGTAAACACCGCGAGCGCCGCGACCTTCGGCGCGGACGCGAAGAACGCCGTCACCGGGGTCGGCGCGCCCTCATAGACGTCGGGCGTCCACATGTGGAACGGCACCGCCGAGACCTTGAAGCAGAGGCCCGCGAGCAGGAACACCAGGCCGAACACGATGCCGATGCTGCCGGTTGTGGCGGCCGCCGCGATGCCGGCGAACGAAACCGTGCCGGTGAAGCCGTAGATCAGTGAGGCGCCGTACAGCAGCATCCCCGACGACAGCGCGCCGAGCACGAAATACTTCAGGCCCGCCTCGCTCGACTTGGCGTTGTCGCGCTGGCTGGCGGCGACGACATAGAGCGCAAGGCTCATCAGCTCGAGGCCGAGATAGAGCGCGATCAGGTCGCCGGCCGAGATCAGCACCATCATGCCGAGCGTCGACAGCAGCACCAGGATCGAGAACTCGAAGGTGCGGCTCGACGGCTGGGAGAGGTATTCGGTCGACAGGATCAGCGTAGCCGCCGACGCGATCAGAGCGAGGACCTTCAGGAAGCGGGCGAAGTCGTCGACGATGAAGCTGCCGCCGAAGGTCACGAGCTTGCCGGCCGGCAGCCAGAGCTCCAGCGCGCCGGTCACGACCAGCAGCAGCACCGCGAGCGTGGTGACGAGGCGCGTCGTCCCCTGCCCGCGATAGGCTCCGATCATCAACAGCACCATGGCGCCGACCGCGAGCACCAGCTCCGGCAGCACCGGCTGCAACTGATAACCTGCACTGGAAAAGCTCATGGGCTACGGCCTTACTGCGTAACCAGCGCGGCTGCCTTCACGGCAGTCACGGCGGTTTGGTAATTGTTGACGAGTTGCTGCACCGAGGCGGCCGACATATCGAGCACCGGCTTCGGATAGACGCCGAACAGGATAGTCAGCGCGATCAGCGGGAACAGCGTCACGCATTCGCGGAAGGTGAGATCCTTGATCGACATCAGCGACGGCTTGACCAACGCGCCGAACACCACCTTGCGGTAGAGCCAGAGCGCGTAACAGGCCGACAGGATCACGCCCGTGGTGGCGAAGAATGCCGTCGGCAGCGAGATCTTGAAGGTGCCGAGCAGCGTCATGAACTCGCCGACGAAGCCGCTCGTGCCCGGCAGACCGACATTGGCCATGGTGAAGACCATGAAGGTCATCGCATAGAGCGGCATCCGGTTGACGAGCCCGCCATAGGCCGCGATCTCGCGGGTGTGCATGCGGTCGTAGACGACGCCGACGCAGAGGAACAGCGCGCCGGAGACGATGCCGTGCGAGACCATCTGGAACATGCCGCCGGCGACGCCCTGGGTGGTCACCGCGAAGATGCCCATGGTGACGAAGCCCATATGCGCGACCGAGGAGTACGCGATCAGCTTCTTCATGTCCTCCTGCATCATCGCCACCAGCGAGGTGTAGATGATGGCGATGACAGACAGCGTGAACACGAACGGCGCGAAGTCGTGGCTGGCCAACGGGAACATCGGCAGCGAGAAGCGCAGGAAGCCGTAGCCACCCATCTTCAGGAGGATCGCGGCCAGGATCACCGAGCCGGCCGTCGGTGCCTCGACGTGCGCGTCAGGCAGCCAGGTGTGTACCGGCCACATCGGCATCTTCACCGCGAACGAGGCGAAGAAGGCGAGCCACGCCCAGGTCTGCATCGACCGCGGCACCGCGGTGTGCATCAGGGTCGGGATGTCGGTGGTGCCGGCGTTCCAGTACAGCGCCATGATGGCGAGCAGCATCAGGACCGAGCCGAGGAACGTGTAGAGGAAGAACTTGAACGACGCGTAGACCCGGCGCGGGCCGCCCCAGACGCCGATGATCAGGAACATCGGGATCAGGCCGCCCTCGAAGAACAGATAGAACAGCACGAGGTCGAGCGCCGAGAAGGTGCCGACCATCAGCGTTTCCAGGATCAGGAACGCCATCATGTATTCGCCGACGCGCTGCGTCACCGACTTCCAGCTCGCGATGATGCAGAGCGGCATGATCGCGGTGGTCAGGATGATCAGTGGCAGCGAGATGCCGTCGACGCCCATGTGGTAGGTGATGCCGGTGGCGAGCCAGGACGCCTTCTCGACGAACTGGAAATCGGTCGAGGCCGGGTCGAAGCGCGCGACCAGGATCAGCGACACCGCGAAGGTGATCAGCGTGGTCCACAGCGCGATCCAGCGCGCCGTGCGGTTGGCGCTCTCGTCGCCGCCCCGCGCCAGGAGATAGACCAGGATCGCGCCGACCGCCGGCAGGAAGGTCGTGACCGAAAGGATGGGCCAGGTTGTCATTTACTGGCCTCCCAAGCCGAACATGAACCAGGTGATCAATCCGGCGGCTCCGATCAGCATCGCGAAGGCGTAGTGATAGAGGTAGCCGGTCTGCAATTTCACGACATTGCGGGTGATGTCGAGTACGCGGGCCGAGACGCCATCGGGACCGAAGCCGTCGATGATGAAGCCGTCGCCCTTCTTCCACAGCGTGTAGCCAAGCCACTTCGCCGGACGCACGAAGATCCAGTCGTACAGCTCGTCGAAGTACCATTTGTTGAGCAGGAACTGGTACAGCATCGGCTGCTGGTTCGCGAGCTCGACCGGCAGATACGGCCTGCGGATGTAGAACAGATACGAGACGAACAGGCCGAGCGCCATCATCACGGTGGGCAGCGGCGCGAGCCAGCTCGGCATGTGCTCCATGTCCTCGAGGATGTGCGGGTTCATCTTAATGGACTCGCGGAAGAACTCCTCGACGCCATGCGGGCTGGCGAACACTTCCTTGAACGGCAGGCCGGCCAGGATCGAGCCGGCGGCAAGCACGCCGATCGGCACCAGCATCCAGACCGGGCTCTCATGCGCCGCCTCGTAGTGCTTCTGGTCGTGCGGCTCGCCGAAGAACGTCTTGAAGATCAGACGCCAGGAGTAGAACGAGGTCAGGCCGGCGGCCACGATCGTCAAGAGATAGGCGTAGGTCGCGAACGGATTGTGCGCGGCATAGGCCGATTCGATGATCGCGTCCTTGGAGAAATAACCGGCGAACAGCGGGAAGCCGGTCAACGCCAAGGTGCCGATGCACATCACCGCGAAGGTGTACGGAATCTTGCGCCACAGACCACCCATGTTGCGGATGTCCTGCTCGTGGTGCATCGCGTAGATCACCGAGCCGGAGCCCAGGAACAGCAGCGCCTTGAAGAAGGCGTGCGTGAACAGATGAAACATGCCGACCGAATAGGCCCCTGCTCCCATCGCCACGAACATGTAGCCGAGCTGCGAACACGTCGAGTATGCGACGATCCGCTTGATGTCGTTCTGCACGAGGCCGATCGTGGCGGCGAAGAACGCCGTGGTCGCACCGAAGAACATCACGACCGCCTGCGCGGTCGGCGACAGCTCGAACAGCGGCGACAGCCGCGCCACCATGAAGACGCCGGCGGTGACCATGGTCGCGGCGTGGATCAGCGCCGACACCGGGGTCGGGCCTTCCATCGCGTCCGGCAACCAGGTGTGCAGCAGGAACTGCGCCGACTTGCCCATCGCGCCCATGAACAGGAACAGGCAGGTCAAGGTGAGCGCGTCAGGGTGCCATCCGAAGAAGTCGATGGTCTTGCCGGTCAATCCCGGCGCGGCATGGAAGATGGTCTCGAAATCGGTCGAGCCGACCAGCGCATAGATCGAGAAGATGCCGAGCGCGAAGCCGAAGTCGCCGACGCGGTTGACCACGAAGGCCTTGATCGCGGCCGCGTTGGCCGATGGCTTCTGGTACCAGAAGCCGATCAGCAGGTAGCTCGCGAGACCGACGCCCTCCCAGCCAAAGAACAGCTGCACGAGATTGTCGGAGGTCACCAGCATCAGCATCGCGAAGGTGAACAGCGAGAGATAGCCGAAGAAGCGCGGCCGGTTCGGGTCCTCGTCCATATAGCCGATGGAGTAGAGGTGGACGAGCGCGGACACGGTGTTGACCACGACCAGCATCACGGCGGTCAGGGTGTCGACGCGAAGCGTCCAGGCCACTTGGAGGTCGCCCGAGGTGATCCAGGGCAGCAGCACGACGCGAGCGCATGGTGCATGAAGCCGACATCGACCAGCGTGAACCAGGACAGCGCCGCCGAGACGAACAGCAAGCCCGTCGTGATCAGCTCGGCCAACCGGGACCCCGCCGCCGGCGGCTCGGAGACGTGATGGTCGTCGTGGCCATGATCGTCATGGCCGTGATCGTCGTGCGCCGCCGACGCATGAGCGTCGGAAGCATGGGCATCGCCATGCGCGTCGTCGTGGTGATCGACGGTGTCGCCGCTCGGGCAGCGCGCGTGCGCGCCGGTCAGAGCGATAATGCCTGCGAGGATGGCGCCCAGCAGAGGCAGGAAGACAATTGCCTGAACCATGACTGCGCCTAGCCCTTCATCAGATTGACGTCTTCAACCGCGATCGAACCGCGGTTTCGGAAATACACCACCAGCACGGCGAGACCGATCGCGGCCTCGGCCGCCGCCACCGTCAGCACCAAGAGCGCGAACACCTGGCCGACGATGTCGCCGAGGAAGGTCGAGAACGCCACCAGATTGATGTTGACCGAGAGCAGGATCAGCTCGATCGACATCAGGATGACGATGATGTTCTTGCGGTTGAGAAAGATGCCGAGGATCCCGAGCGTGAACAGGATCGCGGCGACCGCGAGGTAATGCCCGAGCCCGATCGTCATTTCACCCACTCCGCCGCATCGGCATCCTGCAGGCCCTGCCCCGACGCCACCTTGCGCATCGCCATCGCCATCTCGGGCGTGCGCGCGTTCTGAACGTTGATGTTCTGCCGCTTGACGTTGGCCTTGTGGCGCAGCGTCAGCACGATGGCGCCGATCATCGCGACCAGCAGCACCATGCCGGCGAGCTGGAAGTAATGGATGTACTTCGTATAGAGCACGAGGCCGAGCGCCTCGGTGTTGCTGACATTGGTCGGGATCGCGGCCGTGATCGTCTTGGTCACCTGCGGGTTGATTACCCAGGCGCCGACCACGAGCAGCAGCTCGAACAGGAAGATGCCGCCGATCACGATGCCGATCGGCAGATACTGGATGAAGCCTTCGCGCAGCTCGACGAAATCGACGTCGAGCATCATGATCACGAACAGGAACAGCACCGCGACCGCGCCGACATAGACCACGATCAGCATCATCCCGAGGAACTCGGCGCCCATCAGGATGAAAAGCCCGGCCGCGTTAACGAAGGCCAGGATCAAGAACAGCACGGAGTGCACGGGATTGCGCGAGACAATCACCATGACCGCCGAGGCCACGCAGACCGCGGCAAACAGATAGAAGAACAGCGCCGGAAGGATCATGCCCTCACCTCACCGGTACGGCGCGTCGAGCGCGATCGACTTCGCGATCTCGCGCTCCCAGCGGTCGCCATTGGCGAGCAGCTTCGCCTTGTCATAGTAGAGTTCCTCGCGGGTCTCGGTCGCGAATTCGAAATTCGGTCCCTCGACGATGGCGTCGACCGGGCATGCCTCCTGGCACAGGCCGCAATAGATGCACTTCACCATGTCGATGTCGTAGCGCACCGTGCGGCGGGTGCCGTCGTTGCGGCGCGGACCGGCCTCGATCGTGATCGCCTGCGCCGGGCAGATCGCCTCGCACAGCTTGCAGGCGATGCAGCGCTCTTCACCATTCGGATAGCGGCGCAGCGCGTGCTCGCCGCGGAAGCGCGGCGAGATCGGCCCCTTCTCGAACGGATAGTTCAGCGTCGGCTTCGGCTGGAAGAAATAGCGCATCGCCAGGAAGAACGCCGAGACGAATTCCGAGAGCAGGAGCGAGCGGGCTGTTGCGTTGACATTGACACTCATGACGGCCTCACTTCGGCGCGATGCCGGCGAACTGCAGCACGCCGGCCACGATCACCACCATCGCCAGCGACAGCGGCAGGAACACCTTCCAGCCGAGCCGCATCAGTTGATCGTAGCGGTAGCGCGGCACGATCGCCTTCGCCATCGCGAACATGAAGAACATGAAGAACACCTTCAGGGCGAACCAGACGATGCCCGGGATCCAGGTGAACGGCGGCAGGTTGACCGGCGGCAGCCAGCCGCCCAGGAACAGGATCGACGCCAGCGCGCACATCGTGGTGATCGCGACGTACTCGCCGAGCATGAACAGCAGATACGGCGTCGAGCCGTACTCGGTCATGAAGCCGGCAACCAGCTCGGATTCGGCTTCGACCAGGTCGAACGGCGGGCGGTTGGTTTCGGCGAGCGCCGAGACGTAGAACACCACGAACATCGGGAACAGCGGCCACACATACCAGTTCAGGATGGTGAGCTGCGGCAGGCCGATCAGGTGCGCCAGACCGCGGGTGTTCTGCGCTTCGACCACCGCCGAGAGATTCAGTGAACCGACGCAGAGCAGCACGGTGATGATCACGAAGCCGATCGAGACTTCATAGGACACCATCTGCGCCGCCGAGCGCAGCGCGGCGAGGAACGGGTACTTCGAGTTCGACGACCAGCCGGCCATGATGATGCCGTAGATCGACAGCGACGAGATCGCGAAGATGTAGAGAATGCCGACATTGATGTCGGAAATCACCCAGCCGAGATCGAACGGGATCACGGCCCAGGCGGCCAGCGCCAGGATGCACGACACCAGCGGTGCGAGCAGGAACACGCCCTTGTTGGAGCCGGACGGAATCACCGGCTCCTTCAACACGAATTTCAGCAGGTCGGCGAAGGATTGCAGCAATCCGAACGGGCCGACCACGTTGGGGCCGCGGCGGATCTGCACCGCCGCCCAGATCTTGCGGTCGGCAAGCAGGATGTAGGCGATCGCGATCAGCAGCACGACCAGCAGCAACAGGCTCTCCGCGACCATGATGATCAGCGGCCAGAGGAAGCCGGTCCAGAACGAGCTTGCGAAGAATTCAGCCATCAGGTCACGCTCACTCCGCTGCCGTCAGCATTCGGCCCGACGCCAGCCGCGAGCATTCCGCCATCACGGCAGAGGCCCGCGCGATCGGGTTGGTCAGATAGAAGTCCTCGACGGTCGGCTTGAAGGCCGCCTTGTCGACGCTGCCGCCCTTGCCGGCCAACGCCTTGACGTCATCAGCCTTGCCGGCCTCGATCTGGTCGAGCCGCATCAAATGCGGCGAGGTCTTGAACATCGCCTGGCGCAACGCCTGCAGCGAGTCGAACGGCAGCCTCTTGCCGAGCACGTCGGACAGCGCGCGGATGATCGCCCAGTCCTCGCGGGCCTCACCCGGCGGGAACGCGGCACGGTTCGCGATCTGCGCCCGCCCCTCGGTGTTGACGTAGATGCCGGACTTCTCGGTATAGGCGGCGCCCGGCAGGATGACGTCGGCGCGGTGCGCGCCCTGATCGCCATGGGTGCCGATATAGACCACGAAGGTGCCGTCCGGCGCCTTGATCTCGTCGGCGCCGAGCAGGAACAGCACGTCGAGCGTGCCGAAGGTCGTCATCTGCGCGGTGGTCAGGCCGCCGGCCGCAGGCGAGAAGCCGATGTCGAGCGCACCGGCACGCGAGGCGGTGTCCTGCAACACGGCAAAGCCGTTCCAGCCGTCCTTCAGCGCGCCGACATCGACCGCGAGCTTGGCGGCTTGCGCCAGCACCGCTGCGCCGTCATGCCTGGTGTAAGCGCCAGGGCCGACCAGGATGATCGGGTGCTGCGCGTTCTTGAGCACGTCGGCAAACGAGTGCTTGCCGGCCGCAAGATCGGCCAGCGTGTCGGTGCCCGCGCCGAGGTATTCATGGTCGTAGGTGAAATCGGACTTGGCGCCGATCATGCCGACCTTGAGGCCGCCGGTGCGCCAGCGCTTGCGGATCCGCGCATTCAGCACCGCGGCTTCCTTGCGCGGATGCGAGCCGATGATCAGGATCGCGTCGGCCTGGTCGATGCCGGCGATGGTCGGGTTGAAAATGTAGGAGCCGCGGCCGGCCTTGGCGTCGAACGCGTCGCCGCCCTGCACCGCCAGATTGACCGAGCCGAACTTCGCCAATAGCTCCTTCAGCGCATACATTTCATCGACCGCGGCGAGATCGCCCGCGATGGCGCCGATCCGCTTGCCGTCGGTGCGGCCGGCCTTGGCGGCGATGGTGGCAAAGGCTTCCTGCCAGGTCGCAGGCCTGAGCTGGCCGTTCTCACGCACATAGGGCCGGTCGAGGCGCTGCGTGCGCAGGCCGTCGACGACGTGGCGGGTCTTGTCGGAGATCCACTCCTCGTTCACGGCCTCGTTGATACGCGGCAGGATGCGCATCACCTCGCGGCCGCGGGTGTCGACGCGGATGGCCGAGCCGACGCCGTCCATGACGTCGACCGACTGCGTCTTGCCGAGCTCCCAGGGCCGCGCCGCGAATGCATAGGGCTTCGAGGTCAGCGCGCCGACCGGGCAGATATCGACGAGATTGCCCTGCAGCTCCGAGCTCAGCGCATGCTCCAGATAGGTGGTGATCTCCATGTCCTCGCCGCGACCGGTCGCGCCCATTTCCGGGGCGCCGCAGACTTCGGCGGAGAAGCGGACACAGCGCGTGCACTGGATGCAGCGGTTCATCGAGGTCTTGACCAGCGCGCCGAGATACTTGTCCTCGACCGCGCGCTTGTTCTCGGCGAAGCGGCTGGTGTCGACGCCGTAGCCCATCGCCTGGTCCTGCAGATCGCACTCGCCGCCCTGATCGCAGATCGGGCAGTCCAGCGGATGGTTGATCAGCAGGAACTCCATCACGCCTTCGCGCGCCTTCTTGACCATCGGCGAACGGGTCGAGATCTCCGGCGGCTCGCCCTTCGGGCCCGGACGGCAGTCGCGCACGGCCCAGGCGCAGCTTGCGACCGGCTTCGGGCCGCCTTTCACCTCGACCAGGCACATCCGGCAATTCCCGGCGATCGACAGCCGCTCGTGATAGCAGAAGCGCGGAATCTCGGCGCCGGCCGCCTCGCACGCCTGCAACAGCGTGTACTCCGGCGGCACATCGATCTCTTTGCCATCGACGATGATCTTGCTCATGTCTCTTCTCTACTCCGCCGCGACCATGTGGACGGGATCACGAACGCCCTGATCGTCGAGATCGGCCTTGTGCGAATACTGATCGATGCGCTCTTCGATCTCGTGACGGAAATGCGCAATCAGACCCTGGATCGGCCACGCCGCAGCGTCGCCGAGCGCGCAGATCGTGTGACCCTCGACCTGCTTGGTGACCTCGAGCAGCATGTCGATCTCGCGCTTGTGGGCGCGGCCGTCGGCCATGCGGGTCAGCACGCGCCACATCCACCCCGTGCCCTCGCGGCACGGCGTGCACTGGCCGCAGCTCTCGTGCTTGTAGAAATAGGAGATGCGCGCGATCGCCCGGATCAGGTCGGTCGACTTGTCCATCACGATGACGGCCGCGGTGCCGAGGCCCGAGCGCAGCTTGCTCAAGCTGTCGAAATCCATCGGCGTGTCGATGATCTGCTCGGCCGGCACCATGCGCACCGACGAGCCGCCGGGGATCACGGCCTCAGATTGTCCCAGCCGCCGCGGATGCCGCCGCAGTGCTTCTCGATCAGCTCACGGAACGGGATGCCCATCGCCTCTTCGACGTTGCAGGGCCGCTCGACGTGACCGGAGATGCAGAACAGCTTGGTGCCGACATTGTTCGGCCGCCGATACCGGCGAACCAGGCGGCGCCGCGGCGCAGGATGTCGGGTGCGACCGCGATCGACTCGACATTGTTGACGGTGGTCGGGCAGCCATAGAGACCGACATTGGCCGGGAACGGCGGCTTCAGCCGCGGCTGGCCCTTCTTGCCCTCGAGGCTCTCCAGCAGCGCGGTTTCCTCGCCGCAGATATAGGCGCCGGCGCCGTGCGCGACGTAGATGTCGAACGGCCAGCCGTTGATGTTGTCCTTGCCGACCAGCTTGGCCTCATAGGCCTGGTCGATCGCCGCCTGCAGCCGCTCGCGCTCGCGGATGAACTCGCCGCGGATATAAACGTAACAGGCATGCGCGCCCATCGCGAAGCTCGCGAGCAGACAGCCCTCGACCAGGAGGTGCGGATCGTGCCGCATGATCTCGCGGTCCTTGCAGGTGCCGGGCTCGGACTCGTCGGCGTTGACGACGAGATAGCTCGGACGACCGTCCTTGGACTCCTTCGGCATGAAGGACCACTTCATGCCGGTCGGAAGCCCGCACCGCCGCGGCCGCGCAGGCCCGACGCCTTCATCTCGTTGATGATCCAGTCGCGGCCCTTGTCGATAATCCCCTTGGTGCCATCCCAGGCGCCTCGGCGGCGCGCGCCCTCGAGGCCCCAATCATGGAGACCGTAGAGGTTCTTGAAGATGCGGTCCTTGTCGTCGAGCATGCTCAAAACTTTCCGAACATCACCGATTGGCTTGGGAGTAAGCGAGCCCGGCGGCGCAGCCGCCGAACACGATGGCCCACAGCAGGCTGGATTCCAGCGTGGCGCTGAGGCCGTAACGTTGCAGCAGGAACATGAAGCCGGCCGCGACGGCGGTGTGTAGCGCGATCTTGCGCCAAGCCATCATCGAAGCCGCCCTCCCCATCCCCACTGCCTGCACCTGAGAGCCCCCCATCAGGTGGTTTCCTTCAGCGTCGTCGGCCCGCCTGCGGGCGCCGAGAACTGACGGTCGATCTGCGGGCCCGGCTTCGGCGGATTGCCGGCGGCAAAGCCGTCGAGCACCTTGCCGAAGCTTTCCTTGGTCAGGTCCTCATAGGTGTCCTTCCAGATCAGCACCATCGGCGCGTTCACGCAGGCCCCGAGGCACTCGACCTCTTCCCAGGAGAAGTTGCCGTCCTTCGACAGCTGGAAGGGATCGTGATGGATGCGATGCTGGCAGACCTCGATCAGGTCGGCGGCGCCGCGCAGCCGGCACGGCGTCGTGCCGCAGACCTGGACATGCGCCTTCTTGCCGACCGGCGAGAGCTGGAACATGGTGTAGAAGGTCGCGATCTCCAGCATCCGGATATGCGGCATCTCGAGCAGGTCGGCGACGGCGCGGATCGCCGCTTCCGACACCCAGCCGTCATGCTGCTCCTGCACGCGCCACAGGATCGCGATCGCGGCCGAAGCCTGGCGGCCCGGCGGGTACTTCTCGATCTGCTTCTTGGCCCAGGCAAGATTCTCGTCCGTGAACGTGAAGCTCGCGGGCTGCAATTCCTTCGGGGCAAGGCGGCGGACGGACATCGATCAAACTCTCAATTAGCGCGCGGTGCGGATGCGGACATCATCACCGGTCGACTTCGCCGAACACGATGTCCAGCGAGCCAAGGATGGCGGAAACGTCGGCCAGGAGATGGCCCTTGCAGATGTGATCCATCGCCTGCAGATGGGCGAAGCCCGGCGCGCGGATCTTGCACTTGTAGGGCTTGTTGGTGCCGTCGGCGACGAGATAGACGCCAAACTCGCCCTTCGGCGCCTCGACCGCGGCGTAGACCTCGCCGGCCGGCACGTGGACGCCTTCGGTGTAGAGCTTGAAGTGATGGATCAACGCTTCCATCGAGCGCTTCATCTCGCCGCGGCGCGGCGGCGCGATCTTGTTGTCCTCGACCACGACCGGGCCCTGCCCGTCCGGCGCCTTCAGCTTCTGCACGCATTGCTTCATGATGCGCACCGACTGGCGCATCTCTTCCATGCGGATCAGGTAGCGGTCGTAGCAGTCGCCGTTCTTGCCGATCGGAATGTCGAAATCCATCTCGGCGTAGCACTCATAGGGCTGCGACTTGCGCAGATCCCAGGCCGCGCCCGAGCCGCGCACCATCACACCCGAGAATCCCCACTCCCAGGCCTCCTTGAGCGGCACGATGCCGATGTCGACGTTGCGCTGCTTGAAGATACGGTTGCCGGTCAGCAGCCGATCGAGGTCGTCGACCACCTTGAGGAACGGATCGCACCATGCGTCGATGTCGTCGATCAGCTTCGGCGGCAGGTCCTGGTGCACGCCGCCGACGCGGAAGAACGCCGCGTGCATGCGCGAGCCCGAGGCGCGCTCGTAGAACACCATCAGCTTCTCGCGCTCTTCGAAGCCCCACAGCGGCGGGGTCAGCGCGCCGACGTCCATCGCCTGCGTGGTGACGTTGAGCAAATGAGAGAGGATGCGGCCGATCTCGCAATACAGCACGCGGATCAACTGGCCGCGGCGCGGCACCGTGATGCCGAGCAGCTTTTCCGCGGCGAGGCAGAACGCGTGCTCCTGGTTCATCGGCGCGACGTAGTCGAGCCGGTCGAAATACGGAATCGCCTGCAGATAGGTCTTGTGCTCGATCAGCTTCTCGGTGCCGCGGTGAAGCAGGCCGATATGCGGATCGACGCGCTCGACGACTTCGCCGTCGAGTTCCAGCACGAGACGGAGCACGCCGTGCGCCGCCGGATGCTGCGGACCGAAATTAATGGTGAAGTTACGAAGATTTTGCGGTTGCTCGTTCATGGCTTCGGCTCCGCCTTGGCCTTCTCGTCACCGGGAAGCGGATAGTCGGCGCCCTCCCAGGGCGATAGGAAATCGAACTTGCGGAATTCCTGGTTGAGCCGGACCGGCTCGTACAGCACCCGCTTCTCCTGGTCGTCGTAGCGAACCTCGACGAAACCGGTGAGCGGGAAATCCTTGCGCAGCGGATGGCCGTCGAAGCCGTAATCCGTCAGCAGGCGGCGCATGTCCGGATGACCGGTGAAAATCACGCCGTAGAGGTCGTAGGTCTCGCGCTCGAACCAGTCGGCGCCCGGGAACACGCCGATGATCGACGGCACCTGCGTGGTCTCGTCGGCCTGACCGCGCACACGAATGCGTGTGTTCAGCGTCGGTGACAGCAGATGGTAGACGACATCGAAGCGCTTCTCGCGGCTCGGATGATCGACCGCGGTGACGTCGGTGATGTTGACGAAGCGGCAGCCGGCGTCGTCACGCAAAACGTCACGACGTCCACGATTCTGCCAATCTCGACGTCGATAGTGAGTTGATTGAACGCGACCGAGTGCGCCGTGACGGCGCCCGGAAGCGCGCTCACGATCGTCTGCCCAAGGGCGTCGAGCTTGCCGTCGTCCATGCCTAAAACCTTAGCGTTCGATGGTGCCGATACGGCGGATCTTCTTCTGCAGCAGCAGCACGCCGTAGAGCAGCGCCTCTGCCGTGGGCGGGCAGCCCGGCACGTAGATGTCGATCGGCACGATGCGGTCGCAGCCACGCACCACCGAGTAGGAGTAGTGGTAGTAGCCGCCGCCATTGGCGCACGAGCCCATCGAGATGACGTAGCGCGGCTCCGGCATCTGGTCGTAGACCTTGCGCAGCGCCGGCGCCATCTTGTTGGTCAGCGTGCCGGCGACGATCATCACGTCAGACTGCCGCGGCGAGGCACGCGGCGCGAAGCCGAAGCGCTCGACGTCGTAGCGCGGCATCGAAACCTGCATCATCTCGACCGCGCAGCAGGCGAGACCGAAGGTCATCCACATCAACGAACCGGTACGCGCCCAGGTGATCAGGTCATCGGCCGCGGCGACGAAGAAGCCCTTGTCGGACAGTTCGTGATTGACCTCGAGGAAAAAAGGATCATTGGCGCCAACCGGCTTGCCGGTCGACGGATCGAGGATGCCCTTCGGCGCCTGCGCAATGGCCGGCTGCGAGGATGCGGCGGTGGGGCTCAATCCCATTCGAGCGCGCCTTTCTTCCATTCGTAAGCGAACCCGACCGTCAGCACGGCCAGGAAAACCATCATCGACCAGAAGCCGGTCGCGCCGAGTTTTCCGAACGCCACGGCCCACGGGAACAGGAACGCCACTTCGAGATCGAAGATGATGAAAAGGATCGCCACCAGATAGAAGCGGACGTCGAACTTCATGCGGGCATCGTCAAAAGCGTTGAATCCGCATTCATAGGCGGACAGCTTTTCCGGGTCCGGCGATTGGAACGCGACCAGGAACGGCGCGATCAGGAGCGCGAGGCCGATCAGGCTCGCAACTCCGATAAAGACCACAAGTGGGAGATAATTCTGCAGGATGCCGGTCATCGGCGAGGCCTTCTTGCTGCGGTTTCGGACGCACCGCAGATTCGTTGATTGGAATTGTTCTTGAGGCTTTAGCGCAGCGCAACAGGGGGCGCAAGACAAGCTATTTTGACGCTTTTACCGTCGATCCCGCGGGCTATTGGCCGCATCAGGCGGGTGCGCTTGCCTCAACGGGCAACGCCGCGGCGGCGCTGCGGTGCCCTGCGCGCTCGCCATATCAGCCCAGCTCCCGTTCGGCAGCGAGCATCTCGGCAGCCGTGGCGGTCAGCCGGTCGATGTGTCCGAGCAGCAATGCAAGTTCCTGTGGATCAAGCTGTTCCAGCAGGCGCCGGTTTCGCTCCTGCGCCCCGGCCACGATGGCGTCATGGGCGGCAAGACCCGCCTTGGTCAGGGAGATCAGGGTCTCCCGGTTGTCGCGCGGATTGGCCGCCTTGGACACCAGCTTGCGCGACACGAGCACGGCGAGCGCGCGGCTGATCTGCCCCTTGTCCATGCCGACGGCCTCCGCCAGCCGCACCACACTCATCGGCGGCCGGCGTCCGAGCGAGACCACCAGGCCGAACTCGACCGAGGACAGGCCGGTCAGCCGCTTGTAGCGCAGCATCGCACCGCGCCTGAGCAGGTTCGCCAGCACCATCAACCGAGACGACATCATCGCGGTGACCGGCGCGAGCTCCGCGTCGGTGATCGCCTCCGGCGGCAAGTTCCTCTCAGTCCTGAGCTTCTCGGTCATCGCCAACCTCTGCCAACAAAGCCGGTCGCTGCCAAGTTAGACCTGATCGTTGACAATGTCATCGATCTATCATTGACTTCATCAACGATGAGCGGCCGCGGGCGTCAGACCGGCGGCGGGAGGAGACACAGATGACCATCACCCAGCGGGACCGCGACCTCGGCACGGCCTACGCGATGAAGCCCTCCACCACCCGGACCGAGCTCACCTCGGTGGTGCGTGGCACGCCGATGGGCGAGCTGTTGCGCCGCTACTGGCATCCGGTCGGCCTCACCGGCGATGCCACCGATATCCCCAGAAAAGTCCGCGCGCTCGGCGAGGACCTGATCCTCTTTCGCGACAAGCATGGCCGGGTCGGCCTGCTGCACGCGCGCTGCTGCCATCGCGGCACCACACTCTATTACGGCAAGGTCGAGGAAGACGGCATCCGCTGCTGCTATCACGGCTGGAAGTTCGACACCGAGGGCCGCTGCCTCGAACAGCCCTGCGAGCCCGAGGGTGGCCTGTTCAAGGACAAGGTGCGCCAGCCCTGGTACCCGGTGCAGGAGCGCTACGGCCTGATCTTCGCCTATATGGGCCCGGCCGATAAGAAGCCGGCGCTGTCGCGCTACGAGTGCCTGGAGAAGATGGACGACGGCGAATTCGTCGAGGCCGACGATTCCTCGATCGGCGGTGGCGGCCCGGCCGTGATCCCCTGCAACTGGCTGCAGCATTTCGAGAACGTCGCCGACCCCTATCACGTGCCGGTGCTGCACGGTTCATTCTCGGGGCCGCAATTCACCAACATGATGGCCTCGATGCCCGAGGTGAAGTTCGAGATGTCGCCGCGCGGCGTCGCGGTGCGCTCGATCCGCCGGCAGGACGATGGCAAGGTGTTCTACCGCGTCACCGAGGCCGCCCTCCCCTCGCTCCGCGTCGTACCCAATCCACGCGTTGCGCAATTCGCCCGTGTCGAATCGATCGGCTGGACCTTGCCGATCGACGACACCTCGTTCCGCATCTATGTCGCCGGCCGGGTCAAGAACGCAGGCGACATCGGCCGGATGCGCTCTAAGTTCAACGGCAAGTTCTGGTGGGACATGACGGAGCAAGAGCACCAGAAATTCCCCGGCGACTACGAGGCGCAGGTCGGCCAGGGTCCGGTCACTGTTCATTCGGAGGAGCATTTCGGCCAGAGCGACCGCGGCGTCCTGATGGTGCGCCGGATGCTCTCTGACCAGCTCGAGGCCATGGCCGCCGGCCGCGACCCGATCGGCGTATCGTTCGACGCCGATGCCGGGCCGGTCGAATTCGAAGCCGGGAATTACATCCGCGAGGGATGAAGCGGAGGAGCCATGAGACGGAAACATTGGCAGTCGTTAGCGGTGGCATTGTTCGCGATTCAGTTCGCGACGATCGCATTCGCACAACAGCCACCGGTGGACGCTGAACTCTCACCGGGCGGGCGATTGCGCTGTGCGGTTATCGGAATCCCGGTGTTGGGCGGTATCGGACAGCCCATCGGCAAGTACATCGCCGCAAGACTCGGCGCATCGTTCGAGCCCGTGGTCTATCCCAATCCGCAAGCCTATGAACAAAGCTTCGCCAAGGCCGACTGGGACATCGCTCTCGGGCCGCGTGTGCTGGCGCCGGCCGACAAGGCCGATGTCACCGGCGACCTCTGGCTGATCGACCTGCAGTATTTCGCGGCGCCCGGGAAAGCCTTTGCGTCGTCCGATCAGGTCGACCGCGCAGGGGCCAAGTTGGTACGATCCTGAACAGCCCTTCCGACCGCTTCCTGAGCCGCACCTTGAAGTCGGCCGAACTGGTGCGCATTCCTCTCACCGCAAATTTCCCGTCGGATGCCATCGAGTTGCTGCGCGCCGGAAAGGCCGACGTGTTTGGTGCCGACGCCGGCCTGATCGCATCGATCTCTGCCGGCTATCCTGGTGGGACGATCGTCCCGGGCGCCTTCAACACCGTGCGCGCCGCGGCTGCGCTGCCCAAGGGACGCTCCCCCGCTGCGATGGCCAGGCTCATTGAAATCCTTGACGAGGCGAAACGGGCCGGTGTGATCCAGCAAGCCATCGATCGGGCGGGACCGAAGAGCGGCGTTCGAGCGGCAAACTGATCTCGCCTCAACGAGACAATAATGGGAGAGGGAGCCATGGTCGATCTCGCACGGGGAGCGCCGGAGCAGGCCAGCACCACGGCTAGACCATCGACCCGCCGCTACTACGTGCTCGGCCTGCTCACGATCATCTACGCCCTCAACTTCCTCGACCGCACGATCTTCAATGTGCTGATCGAGCCGATCAAGAAGGAATTCTTGCTCAGCGATACCACGATGGGCCTGCTCGCCGGGTTCGGCTTCGTGCTGTTCTACTCGCTGCTCGGCATTCCCATCGCGCGGATGGCCGACCGCCTCAATCGCCGCAACATAGTGGCTCTCGCCTTCGCGTTCTGGAGCGCGATGACCTATTTCTGCGGTATGGCCTCCAGCGTCACGACGCTGGCACTGGCGCGGGTCGGTGTCGGCATCGGCGAGTCTGCGGGCACACCGGCCTCGCAATCGATGATCGCCGATCTCTTTGACAAGAACGAGCGGCCGCGCGCGCTCGGCATCTATGCCATCGGCACCTATCTCGGCGTCTTCCTCGGCTATTTCATCGGCGGCTATGTCAACCAGCACTACGGCTGGCGGATGGCCTTCTTCACCGCCGGCCTGCCCGGCATCGCGCTCGCCGCCGTGCTGTGGCTGACCATCTCCGAGCCGAAGCGCGGTGCGATGGCCGAGACCTTCAAGGCCGAGCCGATCGGGCCGACGTTGGACTTTCTGATTTCACAGCCGAGCTTCGTCATCGTGCTGATCGGCTTTTGTCTCACGACCTACACCAACTACGCCACAGCTGTGTGGATCCCGCCGTTCCTGGCGCGCATCCATCATCTCAGCAGCGCCGAGATCGGCACCTATGCCGGCACCTTCAAGGGTCTTGCCGGCATGGCGGGTACGCTGATCGGCGGCTTAGTTGTGGCGCGGATCGGCCGCCGCGACGATCGCTGGAAGCTGTGGGCGCCTGCGATCATGTCCGGCCTCGCCGGCCCGGTGTTCGCGCTGTGCATGCTGACGCAAAGCTTCACGCTGATGGTCGCAACCTTGGCGCTGACCTCGTTCATGGTCGGCTTCCATCTCGGCCCGATCTTCGCGATCGCTCAGACGGTGGCAAAACCCAGCATGCGTGCGCTGGCTTCCGCGCTCGTGCTGCTCACCGCCACCTGTTTCGGCCAAGGTGTCGGCCCCCTCGCCGTCGGCATGATCAACGACGCGCTGAAGGGCAGCTACGGCGTCGATGCGGTTCGCTACTCGCTGCTGTCTGCGGCGGTGACGACGACGCTCGGCGCGCTGCTGTTCGTCTGGGCGGCGCGATGGATCCGGTCGGATATCGCGCGGGCGAGCTAGAGCATAATCCGGAAAAGTGGGAACCGGTTTTCCGGAGAGATCATGCTCGAACGAAGAGAAGAGATCATGATGCGCATCGCATCATGATCTAGCCAGCCATGAAGGCCAGCAGGTCGGACATCAGGCGCGCGCTGTGCGTCAGCGGCAGCGCGTGCGGCGCGCCTTCGTAGACGGCGAGCTTGCTTCCCTTGATCAGCCCCGCAGTCTTCGCGCCGGTGAGCTGAAGCGGCGCGCTGGCATCCTTGTCGCCATGTACGA
This sequence comes from Bradyrhizobium viridifuturi, assembly GCF_001238275.1. Classification (GTDB taxonomy): domain Bacteria; phylum Pseudomonadota; class Alphaproteobacteria; order Rhizobiales; family Xanthobacteraceae; genus Bradyrhizobium; species Bradyrhizobium viridifuturi. The sequence continues at coordinate 29,920 of NZ_LGTB01000004.1, read as the reverse complement.
TCAGCGTCGGGCGATCGATCCCTTTCGCCGCGGCGCGCAGATCGGCAAAGGAGATGGTCTTGCGGCAGGCCAGCGCCACCGGCAGCGGCACGCTCAGCATCATCTCCCTGATCCAGGCCCTGGTGACCTCAGGCGTGTCGGGCATGAAGAACGGTGCCTCGTTCTCGCCCATCCATTTCGAAAAGTCCTGCGCAATCGCCGCATTTTGCGCATCGACCATCGATCTCGGCACCGCGTCCGGATTGTCCTCGGTCTGGACAATGAAGGGCGTGGTCGGCGCCACCAGCACCAGCCGCGCGATGCGCTCGGCGCCGTGCCGCGCCAGATAGTTCACCGCCTCGATCGATCCCATCGAATGCGCGACGATCGTGACATCACGCAGATCGTGCTGCTCGACCACGGCAGCGACGTCATCGGTCAGCGTGTCGAGATCGTATCCCGTCATCGGCATATCGGAGCGACCATGGCCGCGCCGGTCCGGCGCGACACAGCGATAACCCCTGGCGTTCAAGGCCACGATCTGGCTGCCCCAGACGCTGGAGTTGAACGTCCAGGCGGCCAGCAGCAGCACCGGCTTGCCCGTGCCCCAATCCTGGACGAACAGCGACGTGCCGTCCTTCGCGGTCACGCGCGGCGAGCGCGCAGCCGGCCGCGGCGGGACAGTCTGTGCGTCGGCGGGCGGAGCCGCGGCCAACGCGCTGCCGATCAATGTGGCTTCGAGGACGGTTCGACGATTCATCTCACATCTCCCTTGCGGATCGATCGGCAACAGCGTCGCTGCCGATACATCGATCATCGCAAGGAGACGTCGCGCGCGCGATTACGCCTCAGGTAATCGTGCGGGCCTCACCACTGATACCGCACCACGTTGGTGTGAGAGCTTGCCGGGATACTTGCGCAAGCATGCCGATCGCGCATCGCATTGCGCGCGATCGGCCGCTGCGTTGCTGCTCGCGCCTTTGTGCCGTTACGTCAGCTTGCCGGTGTATTTCTCCAGCGCCGCCCAGGCGTCCGCGCCGTAGGTCTTCTGCCACTGGGTGTAGAAGCCGGCTTTGACCAGCGCAGCCCTGAACTGCACGGGATCGGGCTTGTTGAAGGTCATGCCCTTCTCGGTCAGCTCGGCCTGCAACGAGCGGTCCATCTCGACAAGGTCCGACCGCTCCTTCAACGCCGCCGCGTCGAACGCGGTGTTGATGATCTCGAGCAGATCGGGCGGCAGGCCCGCCATCGCGCGGCCGTTGCCGAGGATCCAGTAGCCGCTCCAGCAATGGTTCGAAAGCGCACAGTATTTCTGTACCTCGTAGAGCTTTCCGGTCGAGACCTGCGCCAGCGGATTCTCCTGCCCTTCGACGATGTGGGTCTGCAGCGCCGAATAGAGCTCGCTGTAGGAGATGCTCGACGGCAGTGCGCCGAGCCCCGAGAACAGCGAGGTCAGCAATGCCGTCACCGGCACGCGGATCTTGAAGCCCTTGAGATCGTCGACGCTGTTGAGCTGACGGCTCGACGACGAGGTGATCTGGCGAAAGCCGTTGTCCCAGACCTTCTTCAGCGGCACCACGCCGGTTTTGGCGATCGCCTCGCGGACGAGGTCGCCGACGCCGCCGTCCATCGCCGCCCAGACCTGGTCATAGGACTGGAAGGCGAAACCGATGCTGGGCAGACCGGACAGCGGCACCAGCGTCGACAGCGTCATGCTGGGTGCGGCCAATAGCTCGATACCGCCGGCGCGGACCTGCGACAGCATCTCCGGATCGCCGCCGAGTTGGCTGTTGGCAAACACCGTGATGTTGAGCCGGCCGCCCGACTGCGCGCCGGCAGCTCTGGCCGCCTCGGCCAGACGGATTGTTAGCGGGTGGGTTTCCGGAGTGTTGACGCCGAGCTTGAAGTCGAACTCGGCCGCGGCAAGAACCGGCTTACCAAACATCGTGGCGGCCATTGCCGCAGAGCCGGCGCCCAGCACCCGGCGGCGGGTCATATTCGTTGTTTTCATTATTGTTTTTCTCCCGGGCGCATCCCGCGCCTGGGGTGAGTTTCGGCCCTCCGCCTTTGTGACGCAAGGCACGGTGAAACCAATCCGGCCGTGGCACGAAACCATTTCAAGGAACTCACGAAACGATCCGGAAACAGATCGGGCTTACCAGTAGCTGCCATAGACGGCGCATAGACGCCCGGAGGCGACCATGAACCACTCGATCCATTCAGCTGATCGCGCGACCCACCTCAAGATCGTGGTGGTTGCCCTCGTTGCGGCCATCGGGATTGCGGCTCTCGGCATCTCGGCGCGGAACAACGCGGATTTCACCCAGACCGCCCAGACCACCCAAGTCATCAAGGCCGGCAAGCCGGTCGCGATCACGTCCTCGGGGACCTCGACGGTCCGCTAGCATTTATCAAGCTTCGGCAGACAAAACGGCCGCCTTCGGGCGGCCTTTTTGTTGGGCCTGATCGTATCGAGCGCCGGCCAGGACGGGATGGCCTTTGCCGCCGGGTTCGGCTACGGCGGTTGCAGGACCAACGAGACCAGCGCGCGAGATCGATGCGTGCAAGGTCGCAAGCCGGCAGAGCGTCGCGAATGACTGAGCCTCGCCTCGCGGGCGACCTACTTGCAGAGCCGCAGGACACTCCCCGCGCCGGCGGGATGTCCACCCTGCTCGGGCTGCCGACGTCACTGCCCTTGGTGCTCGACCTCGACGGCACGCTGATCAGGGGCGACCTGCTCCATCTCAGCTTCTTCTCGATCCTGCGCCGCAATCCGCTGATCGTTCTCGCATGCGCCATTTGGCTGACGCGCGGACGCGCGGCGTTGAAACGCCAGCTCGCACTGCGCCAGCGCATCGACTGGAGCCGGCTCGAACTGCACCAGGACATCGTCGCATTGGCCGAGCGCGAAAAGGCCGCCGGCCGCCGCGTCGTGCTGGCGACCGCGGCCGACGCGCTGCTCGCGAACCAGCTTGCATCGCTTCTGCCCTGGCTCGACGACGTGCTCGCCTCGGACGGCAAGCACAACCTCAAGGGCGCCAACAAGGCGGGCCTGCTGGTGAAGAGGTTTCCGGGGGGCTTCATCTATGCCGGCGACTGCACATCCGACCTTTTGGTCTGGGCGCACGCTGCCGGAATCATCACCGTCAATGCGCGCGAAGCCTTGCGCGCCGCCGTCGCGGCGCTCGGCAAGCCGACGTTGCATCTGCCAGATCGCGCGGCCGCCGCGAAATCTTAACCGCATCCTAACGCGGTCATTCGATTGCGATCCGCTCCACGACCCCCGTCTTAAAAATTGTTCCGTAAGGTGAGTGTCAACAGAGGCGCGGGCCCACAATGAATTTGCAGCAGCAAGTAATTTCCACCGGCTTCAAGATCATCTGTACCAATTGCGGCAGCCTGGCGATCAAGGTCGCCGATCCGGCGCACGCCTCCGGCGACACCATCATCGAATGCCGCCGTTGCAACGCCGTGCGCGGCACGGTGGCGGACCTGCACACCCTGGCGCGGCGGGGCCGCGACCTGTTCGAATTCTAACCCGGCTCCGCCGATGCTGTCAGATCCGAGCGCGACCATGCAGAACGACATTCCCCTGGATACGGTCTGGTCGATCCTCGAAGCCGCCAACGAATTGGGCGATACAAACACGGTTGACGCCTGCCGCCGCATCATCGACGCGAATTTGCGCGGCGATGCGCCGGGACAATCCGACCTGAACGCGGTTGCCGCATTCTTTGCCTGATCAGGGCAACCTCTTGCCGATTGCGCGTTCAATGCGGCGCCGCGGTGACCGATCGCACAACAGAAACATTATTATACAGACCGCAACGTCGCTCAACGTTGCCTGACTTGATTCGATCGAAGCCGGCTGGCTAGTTGCTGCACAGCTCTCAATTCGAACGGGCCGATGCAATGACGCGCGATGACCTGGTTGTCGGGGGCACGATCCTCGGGTTCTTCGCCGTCAGCACCGCGTCGCTGATCGCCTGCGGGCACGCGTTCCCGGCGATGCACGTCTGGCGATCCGGCATCACCGCCGAGGCCATCCTCGGCACCGCCATCATGGCCATCTTCATCCCGGCATTCGCCGCGGGACGGTTCAGCTTCGGTTATCTGGTGAGCTTCTCGCTGCTGTCAGCCGTGTTCGGCTTCGTCTGGCTCAGCTTCTTCAGCGCGTTCGACTATCCGCACGCGATCGCCCGTTGGGCCATGATCGCCGCGCTGGCCGCCGCGATGTTCCCGCTGATGTTCCAGAACATGCCGGTCTGGCGGCCCCGCCTGTCGGAGGCCACGATCAAGCGCGTTGCGCTGCTGCTGCTGGCGGCGTCCGTCGCCGTGCTGATCTTCGACATCTCCTACGGCGTCAACCTCGGCAATCCCTATGGCGCTGCCCGCAACGCCATCGCCCGCCCGGCCCTGTTGAATTACCTCACCGGGATCATGATCGGAGCGGTGCTGCCTTATCTATTTGCGCATTTCGCATCGCGCCGGCAATGGTTGCAGGCGGCGTGCATGTTGCTGTTCGCGCTGTGCTTCTATCCGGTCGTCAACAACAAGACCGTCCTGTTGTTGCCGATCTGGCTGCCATTCCTGTTCTGGCTCTACGGCCACTTCAATCCGCGGCTGGCCACGGTGCTCGCATTCGTGCTGCCGGCGTCCATCGGGCTGACGGCGTTCGCCGTTCTGGCCGCCGACAAGGACTATGTCGTGTTCAGCGCCATCAACCTGCGCTTCCTCGCGATCCCGTCACTGGCGCTCGATCAATACGCCGACTTCTTTGCGCACCGCGAGCTGACCCGGTTCTGCCAGATAACGATCCTGCGACAGGTGACCGCCTGCCCGTATGGCGAACTCGGCCCGACGCTCGGAGCGATCTATCGCGACGGCAATTTCAACGCGTCCTTCCTCGCGACCGAAGGCATCGCGTCGGTCGGTCTCGCGCTGGCCCCGGTTTCGGCGCTGGTGTGTGGCTTGATCCTGTCGGTCGGGTCGACGGTCTCGCGGCATTTGTCGCCGCGCTTCATCGCGGTGTCATCCGGCATCGCCGTTCAGGCCATCATGAACGTGCCGCTGACCACGGGCCTGGTCTCGAACGGGATCGCGCTGCTGTTCCTGCTGTGGTGGCTGACGCCGGAACAGCGCGCGGAATTATCCCGCAATCCCGAGCACGCCGCGCGGCAGGTCGGCGTCGTCGGCCTCGCGGTGTCCTGATCTTGCACGCCCGGCGACATGGCGGGCGCGCAAGGCACAGTGCCGACACGCGGGCGACCCGATCAATGTGGCCTTACCTTCTTTCGCAGAACGATAATGCTCTGATAGGGCGAGATCCCGTTCATGCCGACGTCGACGATATCGAACCGGTCGGTCCAGTGCTCCTCGATGTACTGCTTGGTGATGATGGTCTCACCGTATGTCATCTCGCCATCGACCGGATAGCTTAGGGGATAGAAGTAGAAGCCGTCTCGCCGCACCGTTTCGGTGATCTTTTGCTGATCCCACCCGGGCAATTTCGAGATCGGCTCATAGAATGCATATGCCGGCGGTCGCACCGTCAGAAGGAAGAGACCGCGATCCTCCAGCGCGGCATGGACCGCGTCGAGGCATACGTCGCTCGCGACCGCGGAGAGATGCGTCCAGATCGACAGTGCGTAGGCGACATCGAATTTCTGGTTGAATGGAAGACGCTTCGGCAGACTGTCCGACACCACGATATCGGCGCGAGGGTTGGAGCGTTGCGCGACCTGGATGATGCCCTTGTGGGGATCGCACCCATGCAAATTGCGCAGCGGCACGTCCTTCATGAAATATCTGAGCACGCTGCCCCAGCCGCAACCGTAATCCAGCACCGAACACTCTTCGAACGGCTTGTCCAGATGCAGCCTGAGTTTGTCGTGCATCAGCCGATAGGTTTCGATCACCGCGGCGCCGAGCTCCATCCCGGAACGACCGCTCCAGCTCTTCTGAGTGCCTGCATCGGGCGGATCGGGAATCGTCGCCTTGATGGCGTCGAAGCCATCATACTCCTTCCAGAGCAGCACGCTCCAAAGATAGGGATCGTCGATCCACTTGAACGCTTCGTACGCAGACTCTCCCCTTCCGCATGCGGCCTCCGTCCTCGCCAGCTCGTCTTTGTAGTATTCGTTCAGCCACAGGCTCCAATCCATCCGCAGGTCTCCTATTCTGTTTGACGGTCCTTGCCGCGCCAGCATTTGCGAAACTGTCGATGATTTCTTCGGCACCTTTAAGACGCATCACATGCGTGAGTTCCGGAACGCGGTGGAACCGCGAACGCGCGGCTCTTGCTGCAAGCCTTGCGACCGCTTTCGTCAAGTGTGGTTCGTAACCACAACAACTTTAAGTAGTTGATCCCGCCCGGATACAGCAGCGACGGCATCGGCTCGACTTCAGCCGAGCAAAGTAAGGTTGACGTCAGGCTGGCGCGTTACGCTGTACATGTGAACCGCGACCTGCGCTGCTTCCATTTCTCCAGCACCCCGGGTGGCGATAGTCACTACCGCGTTCGCCTGTCTGATGCTCGCGTGAGGGCGCTCCAGCCGTGCGGCCTCCAGGAACCGTGTCGATGAAAGTCCGCGAGCTCATCCAAGCACTCCAGGCACTCCCTGATCAGGACGCAACGGTCGTCATCGGAGAAGGAGCACAGCCGGAAACCTGGCTGATCGTGTCAGGCGTGGCGGAATGCCGGATTGCGCGCGTGAACGACGATCATGCGATCGCCGGGGGCGAACCGGCGATTGAGATCGTCTGAAAGATGTAAGCTCGGCGCGGTTCTCGGATCTCGAAGATGCGTGCCGACAAGCCCGGACAGGGTGGCGTCCAACGCGTCATAACGCGCGTAGCGTGGCACGTCTCAAATCTGGAACATGGGGCTAAGTGTTTGATAAGACTGGCGCGAGAGACGGGACTCGAACCCGCGGCCTCCGCCGTGACAGGGCGGCGCTCTAACCAACTGAGCTACTCCCGCGGATGCCGATCGTCGGATTGATCCGCGCAGGACCGAGGGCATAAAGGCCCGCATCCCGATAGTCAAGCGCGTTGCGGATCCCAGCGCGGTACGGCCGTTTTTGCGCTGTGGACGCGAGTTGTCGGCTATTTTCAAGGGAAACGGTGGTGTCAGCAAGGCTCCGAATCAAATAAGGCCTGATACGTCTGGGTTTCCTGTGGCCGGGCCCGGCGCTGCCCGTTCCCAGAACCGGCGGTTTCAGGAGTTTTCCGGACGCATTTTCCCGACGCGAACGGCGCGCCATTCGCTTGAAATGCAGCAATCGAGCCATTCAGCAACGAGGAGGGCCACACATGGCGAAGAAAGCAGCGACCCCGGCGACGATCACGCTGAAGCACCTGGCGGCGGCCATCGCCGAAGAGCAGGAGCTGTCCAAGAAGCAGGCCGAGGCGATCCTGACCGACATGGTCACCCGCATCACCAAGCACCTCAAGAAGGGCGAGCGGATTCGCATCGTCGGCCTCGGCATCCTCCAGGTCCGCAAGCGCGCCGCCCGCATGGGCCGCAACCCGGCGACCGGCGAGCAGATCCAAATCAAGGCGAGCAAGAAGGTCGCCTTCCGCGCCGCCAAGGAGCTGAAGGAAGCCGTCTAGAGCCTGATCCATTCCGATTGAATCGGAATGAGGCTCTAGATTCTTGTTTTGCGCGTTTTCTTCACGCGAACCGGTACCCGCTTCGCTTGAAAACGCTATAGGGCTCTCTCTCCCCGTTAAGACAAAGCGCCATTCCGGCCCGCGACGCGGCCCCGGAGTGGCGCTTTTCTGTTATAGAGTTGTCTACTGGCTCGCCTCGATGCGGTTTGCTTGCGCGAACCAACTTCGCCAAGGCGCGTTGTCCCCGTCCCTACCTTGCGCGGTCTCCATGCTGGCACCGGTTCTCGACTTCAAGCACACCGTCACCGAACGCTTCCTGCGCTATGTCGTGATCGACACCCAGTCCGACCCGGATTCGCCGACCTGCCCGTCCACCGAGAAGCAGAAGAATCTCGGCCGCCTGCTGGTTACCGAGCTGCAGGCGATGGGCATCGCCGACGCGCATCTCGATCCGCATGGCTACGTCTATGCGACGATCCCCGCCAACACCGACAAGACGGTGCCCGTGATCTGCTTCTGCTCGCACATGGACACCTCACCCGATTGCACCGGCAAGAACGTCAAGCCGCAGGTCGTCAAGAACTATCGCGGCGGCGATATCGTGCTGCCCGCCGACTCCACGCAGGTGATCCGCGCCGCCGAGCATGAAGCGCTCGCCGACCAGATCGGTAACGACATCATCACGACCGACGGCACCACCCTGCTCGGCGCCGACAACAAGGCCGGCCTCGCCGAGATCATGGATGCCGCGCATTTCCTGATCACCAATCCGCAGGTGAAGCACGGCACCATCAAGATCCTGTTCACGCCGGACGAGGAGATCGGCCGCGGCGTCGACAAGGTCGACATCAAGAAACTCGGGGCCGATTTCGGCTACACCATGGACGGCGAGACCGCGGGCCATATCGAGGACGAGACCTTCTCCGCCGACGGCGCCAGTATCATAATCGAAGGGGTCGCAACCCATCCCGGCTTCGCCAAGGGCAAGATGGAGCACGCGATCAAGATCGCGGCCGCGATCGTCGATCGGCTGCCGAAGGACACCTGCTCGCCCGAGACCACCGAAGGCAAGGAAGGCTTCCTGCATCCGGTCGCGATCTCGGGCGCGCTGGAGCATGCGCGGATCGACTTCATCGTGCGCGACTTCACCGAAGCCGGCCTGAAGCAGAAGGAAGCGCTGCTCGATACGATCGCCAAGGATGTCATGAAGGGGTATCCGCGGTCGACCTACCGCATGGAGGTCAAGCAGCAGTACCGCAACATGAAAGAGGTGATCGACCGCCACCCGCAGATCGTCGCCTACGCGATCGAGGCGATCGAGCGCGCGGGACTGACGCCGGTGAAGACCTCGATCCGCGGCGGCACCGACGGTTCGCGGCTGTCCTTCATGGGATTGCCCTGCCCGAACATCTTCGCCGGCGAGCACGCGTTCCACTCACGGCTCGAATGGGTCAGCCGGCAGGACATGGAAAAGGCGGTGCAGACCATCGTGCATCTGGCGATGATCTGGGAAGAGCGAGCGTAGGCTCGTCGCTCTCTCTCCCCGTCATTGCGAGCGAAGCGAAGCAATCCATATCTCAACGCGGATAGATGGATTGCTTCGTCACTACGCTCCTCGCAATGACGGCACAACCAACTCGTTCTCCTCGCCCGCGCCGTCACGATCCAGATCGCGCCCGGCAGCGGCACGGAATCGCCCTTGACGAACGGCGTCAGTGCCTCGCGTATCGATGCGATCGCGGCGGAGCGCACCTCATCCGGGTGGCCTTCCAGCGCGCGACTCGCCGGCCCGATCTCGAGCGCTCCCTGGATCGCCGCGTCGACGCCGCGGCCGGTTGCGACATCGAGCTCGACCTTGCACGGCTCCATGGCGATGGCGGAGAAACCGGCTTCGCCGAGAATCCGCTTCACCCGGGCTTCGGAGGCAAATGAAAACGGGCCGGGATCCTCGGGGCCAAGCTGCGGCAGTTTCGGCACGTGCTTGTAGACCGCCTGCAACGGCGCCATGAAGAACGGATTTTCACGCGGCTCCTGCCAGCAGGCAAAGGCAAGACGGCCGGTCGGCTTCATCGCCTTGTGCAGATTGGCAAAGGATGTCGCGGGATCGGCAAAGAACATCACGCCGAAGCGCGAGCCAACAGATCAAAGCTCTTAGGCGCGAACGGATAAACGGTGGCGTCGGCAAGCGTGAATTCGACCGGCAATCCCTGCGGCGCGCTCTGCCGCGCCCGCGTCAGCATCGGCTCCGAAACGTCGACGCCAAGCACGCGGCCCGCGGCCGCGACCTTTGCCGCCAGCGCAAAGCTCGATGCGCCGCTGCCGCAGCCGACATCGACGACGCGTTCGCCAGCCTTCGGCGCGGCGCGATCGATCAGCAGGTCGAGCACCGGCTGCAGCACGATGTCCTGCGCGGCCTGTCTCGAGGCCCAACGCTGACCACCCGGCCCGTTCCAATATGCAATCTGATCGGCGTTCTGCGGATGGCCTGCGTTCATGCGATCAACCTCGTTGGGAAGACGTCTCGTGTCTCATGTTTGGGCATGATCTTTGTCGGAAAACCGCTTCGCACTTTTCCCCATCATGCCTTAGCAAGTCTCGCGCGTCGCTGCGCGCAACATCGGCATGACCTGATAGGTGAATCCGGCATTGGCCTTGGTGACGGGATCGTTGGCGACGATCTCCTGCGGATCGGCGTCGTCGGATAGCTGCAGCACGCCCAATCCCCAGACGCCGGCGGGATCGGCGACCGGCCCGAAGATCAGCGCCTTGCCGGCCTGCAGCAATTCGCCGCAATAGGCGACGTGCGCCTGCATGATGGCGGCTTCCTGCGGCGTCATGTCTTGCGGGAAGGTCGGGCGCGGTCCGGTCAATTTGCAGACGTAGTATTTCATCGACCTGGTCCGCGTTCGTTGACTATTTGGCGGCTGCGCTCGTGGGCTTGGCCGGCTTTGTCTTGGCGGCATTTGCCTTGGCAGCGCCCTGGCCGTCATTGGGGCGCGCAATACCCCAGGGGTCAGTCGGCTTCTGGTCCGGCACACCGCTCAGCGCGCGCTGATAGGCGCGCTGCTGCCGCGCCTCATTGGCCGCATCGGCCGGCGATTTCTCGACCTCTTCGCGATAGCGCTGAACATGGTCCGACTGCGCCAGTGCGGGTCCGCCAATCATGGTGAGGAGTAAAATCGCGGCGATTTTGCGCATGCATCAAGTTCCCGGGTTAGGCGAAGAGAATAGCATCGCAGCAAGGCCGGCATCAAACCCGCACACGTGACTTTCGGCACCTTTCGCGCCATCGGCCACCGAACGACATTGCACAGGCCAGCGCGGAGCAAGCGCGGTCCCGGCCACCCCACATGCTACCCCACGGTCGGGATCGCGCCCTCTCCACGCGCTCACAGAGGGCCGCGCAATGGCCTTGCTACGTAGGGCTCTTCAACCAGAGGCCGCTTTGCAGCTCGTGAAACATCGCGCCACCATCATCCTGCGCGAGCACGTGCAAGCGGAAGCCGAACTGGTCGGAAGGGCCGCTGTTCTCACCGACGGAACTGCGGGGACCGTCGAAGGCGTGTTTCTGGACGAGTCGCACGGGTTGCGCATCTCGATCACGGGGCACATCGGCAAGTGGCCGATCTCGACAATCAGGATGCTTCAACCGTAACCCGTAAGTCGCGAAGGCTGGTGGGCGGTGAGAGGATCGAACTCCCGACCAATGGTGTGTAAAACCAGTGCTCTACCGCTGAGCTAACCGCCCTGACCTGCGCGCCTCTTTAGCCTCGCCCGGCCCCGAGGTGCAAGGCCGCAAAGCCTCAATCCGTCAGCTTGAGCTCCAATCCTCGGGCCGCGCGGGCAATCCCTGGAGGTCATTGATCCAGGAGGCAGCGGAACGGCACCAGACCTGGCGTCGCGGGGTCAATTCGCCGCGCTGGCGAATGCTGCCCCAGCGGATGCCCCAATCATCGGGACCTCCATCCTCGCCGCTGGTGAACAGCGGGGAGCCGCAATCGCCGCAAAAATGCTGGAAGCGGATCCGGCCGTTATCGCCGCGTTTGCCGTACACTTTCGGCGCGCCTTGCGTCAGTCCGACCTGCTCGGCGGCGCAAATCACCGTGACGCGATAGGGCGAGCCGGTCAGCGCCTGGCAATCGGTGCAATGGCAGATCGACACCCGTTCGGGATCGATCTCGGCCTGGAAGGTCACGGCCCCGCAATGGCATTGTCCATCGATCCGCATCGGCGTTTTCCAACTCAGCGTCGTGCAACAAGGCAGTTCCGGCGCTGTCGTTCCCTCGCGATCGTCGGAGGGGCTTTCCCGCTCGGCTTGGCCCCCCAGATCGGACCACGCCACGGGCACAATCCTGGTATCCCAAAATGGGATTGTTTGGGATACCAATTCGGGATACGCCAACCAAACTATTCCCACACCGGCGGACAGCCCATGTCGCAGATGCTTCAGATCCACGACCAACTCCGGGAGATGATCCTCTCTCTGGATCTCGGCCCCGGCGAGCGGCTGACCGAGCGCTGGCTCGAGAGCCGGTTCGAGGGATCGCGCACCCCGATCCGCGCTGCGTTGGTGCGGCTCGAAGGCGAAGAGCTGGTGCGGCGCGATGGTCGCAACTGGATCGTCGCGCCGATCGACCTCGGTGAGTTGGAAGCGCTCGCGGAGTTCAGGATCCCGCTGGAGACGACCGCGGTCCGCCTCGCCTGCGCGCGCGCAAGCGCGGCCGATATCGCCGGCGTCGAAGAGATGCTGGATGCCTGCCAATCGGGCGCGCCGCGCGAGGAATGGCATCGCGTCGGCACCGATTTCCATGTCGAGATCGCGCGCCTTTCCGGCAATCCGTTCATCGTCAAGGCGATCGCCGGCGCCATGACCCGGCTGTCGCGGGCGCGCTGGCTCGAAGTGTGGACCGAACCGTCGCGCGAGCAGGCCTGGCGCGAGCATCGGCGCATCCTCGGCTTCATCAAGGCCAACGATCCGGATTCTGCCGCGCGCGAGGCCGCCGCCCACATCACGGAGACCCGCGACCGTTTGCTGCACTCGCTGAACGAGGACCGCCGCGGCCTGCGGGCGCGTGGCTTCGCCGTGATCGGTCTGCGCTGACATGAACATGGAAATCGATCGCGAAGCAGCCCTCGATGCGGGGCCCTGGAGACGCAACCTGATCGTCTGCGTGCTCGGCTCCTTCACGACCATCGTCGGCATGACGCTGCTGCTGCCGTTCCTGCCGCTTTATGTCGAGCAGCTCGGCGTGACCGATCACGCCGCGATCGTGCAATGGTCGGGCATCGCCTATGGCGCAACCTTCTTCAGCGCGGCACTGACGGCGCCGTTGTGGGGACGGCTGGCGGATCGCTATGGCCGCAAGCTGATGCTGATCCGCGCGAGCCTCGGGATGGCGATCGCGATGTCGCTAATCGGCATGGCGCACAATGTCTACGAGCTGGTCGGCTTGCGACTGTTGACCGGCCTGCTCGGCGGTTACGCCTCGGGCTCGACGGTGCTGGTCGCAGCGCAGACGCCGAAGGCGCGGTCCGGCTGGGCGATCGGCGTGCTGTCCGCCGGGATCATGGCCGGCAGCCTGGTCGGCCCGTTGATCGGCGGCGTGCTGCCGGGCCTGATCGGCATTCGCAAGACCTTCTTCCTGATCGGCGGCGTCATCTTCATCACCTTCCTCGGCACCACCTTCCTGATCCGCGAGGAGGCGCGCCCGAAGGCGGCGAAAGGGAGCAAGGCGTGTGGCGGCTGGTCGCTCGTTCCGGACAAGCGGCCGGTCATCGCAATGTGGGGCACCGGCCTGCTGCTGATGATCGCCAACATGTCGATCGAGCCGATCATCACGGTCTATGTCGCGCAACTGGTCGAGGCGCCGCAGGTGACGTTCGTGGCCGGCCTCGTGATGTCGGCGGCGCCTTCGGCAGCCTGTTGTCATCATCGCATCTCGCAAGCTCGCCGATCGTGTCGGCCATTGGCGGATCATCATCATCTGTCTTGCCGCCTCGGCGGTGCTGCTGATCCCGCAGGCCTTCGTGGTCAGCGGCTGGCAGCTGATCCTGCTGCGCTTCCTGATGGGTCTCGCGCTCGGCGGCCTGCTGCCGTGCATCGCCAGCGTGATCCGGCACAACGCGCCCGATGCGGTCACCGGCAGCATGCTCGGCTACTCGATCTCGGCGCAATATGCCGGCCAGGTGATCGGCCCGCTCGCCGGCGGCTTCATCGGCGGCCATATCGGCATGCGCGCCGTGTTCCTCGGTACCAGCGTGCTGATGGCGCTCGGAGCGCTCGGCAATTTCATCGTCGAGAAAAAGGAGTAGTCGCCTGCCCGCCTCCTCGTGACGACAAAACAAAAACGGCGCCCGAGGGCGCCGTTTTCTATTTCAATCGTAGCTCGCTTCAGTGCGCCGTCAGGCCGCCGGATGCTTCGTCCGAAGCGTCGGGCTTGACGTCGACCTTGCTGGCCTCCTCTTCCCAGACGATCGGCGCCGGCACACGAACCAACGCCTTGGCGATCACCTCATCCAGCCGCGACACCGGGATGATCTCCATGCCGCCCTTGATCGCATCGGAAATCTCCGTGAGATCCTTGGCGTTGTCCTCCGGGATCAGCACCGTCTTGATGCCGCCGCGCGCGGCAGCCAGCAGCTTCTCCTTCAGACCGCCGATCGGCAGCACGCGACCGCGCAGCGTGATCTCGCCGGTCATCGCGACATCGTGGCGGACCGGAATGCCGGTCATGACCGAGATGATCGCGGTGGCCATCGCAACACCGGCGGACGGACCGTCCTTCGGGGTTGCGCCCTCCGGCACGTGAACGTGGATGTCGCGGCGGTCGAACATCGGCGGTTCGATGCCGTAGGTGATCGCGCGCGAGCGGACGTAGGACGCCGCCGCCGAGATCGATTCCTTCATCACGTCGCGCAGATTGCCGGTGACGGTCATCTTGCCCTTGCCGGGCATCATGACGCCTTCAATGGTGAGCAGCTCGCCGCCGACATCGGTCCAGGCCAGACCCGTGACGATACCGACCTGATCCTCGTCGTCGATCTCGCCGAAGCGATACTTCGGCACGCCGAGGAACTCTTCGATGTTCGCCTCGGTGACCTTCACCGATTTCTTCTTGGAGATCATCAGCTCCTTCACCGCCTTGCGGGCGAGTGTGGAGAGCTCACGCTCCAGGTTACGCACGCCCGCTTCGCGGGTGTAGCGGCGGATCATCAGCAGCAGGGCCGCGTCGTCGATCGACCATTCCTTGGAGTCCAGACCGTGCTTGGAGAGCGCGCTCGGGATCAGATGCTTGCGCGCGATCTCGACCTTCTCGTTCTCCGTGTAACCGGCGATCCGGATGATCTCCATGCGGTCCATCAGCGGGCCGGGAATATTCAGCGTATTCGCGGTCGTGATAAACATCACGTTGGACAGGTCGTAATCGACTTCCAGGTAGTGGTCGTTGAAGGTCGAGTTCTGCTCGGGGTCCAGGACCTCAAGCAGCGCCGACGACGGATCGCCGCGGAAATCGGCGCCCATCTTGTCGATCTCGTCCAGCAGGAACAGCGGATTCGAGGTCTTCGCCTTCCGCATCGACTGGATGATCTTGCCGGGCATCGAGCCGATATAGGTGCGGCGGTGACCGCGGATCTCGGCCTCGTCACGCACGCCGCCGAGCGACACGCGCACGAACTCGCGGCCGGTCGCCTTCGCGATCGACTTGCCGAGCGAAGTCTTGCCGACGCCGGGAGGCCCGACGAGGCACAGGA
Source organism: Bradyrhizobium viridifuturi (assembly GCF_001238275.1). Classification (GTDB taxonomy): domain Bacteria; phylum Pseudomonadota; class Alphaproteobacteria; order Rhizobiales; family Xanthobacteraceae; genus Bradyrhizobium; species Bradyrhizobium viridifuturi. The sequence continues at coordinate 14,575 of NZ_LGTB01000004.1, read as the reverse complement.
TCGGTCCGGTCAGCTTGTTGGCGCGCGACTGCACCGCGAGATACTCGACGATACGGTCCTTGACCTTCTCGAGCCCGTAGTGGTCGGAGTCCAGCACCGCCTGCGCGGCCTCGAGGTCCTTCTTGACCTTGGACTTCTTGCCCCACGGAATCGACAGCAGCCAATCCAGGTAGTTGCGCACGACGGTCGCTTCCGCAGACATCGGCGACATCTGGCGCAGCTTCTTCAGCTCGTGCTGCGCCTTCTCGCGCGCTTCCTTGGAGAGCTTGGTCTTGGAGATCTTCTCCTCCAGATCGGCCAGTTCGTCGCGACCTTCGTCGTCGCCGAGCTCCTTCTGGATCGCCTTCATCTGCTCGTTCAGGTAATACTCGCGCTGGGTCTTCTCCATCTGGCGCTTGACGCGCGAGCGGATGCGCTTCTCGACCTGCAACACCGAGATCTCGCTCTCCATCAGGCCCAGCACCTTCTCCAGGCGCTGGGTGACGGACAACGTCTCCAGGATCGCTTGTCGATCGGCAATCTTGACCGCGAGATGTGAGGCAACCGTGTCGCCGAGCTTGGCGAAATCGGTGATCGCCTGGACCACGCCGACGACTTCGGCGGAGATCTTCTTGTTCAGCTTCACATAGCTTTCGAAGTCGGACACGACCGACCGCGCCAGCGCCTCGGCCTCGACCGAGTTGGCGTCCGTGTCGGCGAGTGCGACCGCTGTCGCTTCGTAGTATTCGCTGCGGTCGGAATACTTCTCGACGCGCGCGCGCTCGAGGCCCTCGACCAGCACCTTCACGGTGCCGTCGGGCAGCTTCAGCAGCTGCAGGACGCTGGCGAGCGTACCGGTCTCGTAAATTGAATCGGGCGCCGGATCATCATCGGACGCGTTCTTCTGCGTCGCGAGCATGATCAACGCGTCGTTCTTCATCACCTCTTCGAGCGCGCGGATCGATTTCTCGCGGCCGACGAAGAGAGGCACGATCATGTGCGGGAAGACGACGATGTCGCGAAGCGGCAGCACCGGATAGGAATGGCTTTCGCCGTGGACGATCGTTGGCCGGGGTTTTGAGGTCGTCATGGCCTTATCCTTTTGTTTTGCCCCCTTGGACGCAGTCCGCCTGCTTGCGCAACCGCCACAAGGTGCCTTGGTGATCCGGAACGAGATTGCCGTCGGCAGCCGCTTATTCCGCATCGAAAAGCGACGAATCTCAACACATGAGATCCGTCACCGATAGCATTAGGTGGCTATCAGGCGGGGGGGTGTCAAGTCTGAGAAGTGCCCGGAAATTCAGGCTAAACAGGCATTTACTGCGATGCCACAACGGCGCTGCTGTTGCGCCGCAACGGCCGCCGGATCGCCCGGCAGCCGTGCAATTTTAGCGGTTCGAGACGCGTGCGGTTAGGCGCTCGCGCTGCTCTCGACGGCGCGGTCGGAACGATCCGCGTAGATGTAGAGCGGACGCGCCGTGCCCTCGACGACCTCGCGCGAGATCACGACTTCCTCGACGCCTTCCAGGCCCGGGAGGTCGAACATGGTCTCGAGCAGGATGCTCTCCAGGATCGACCGCAGGCCGCGCGCACCGGTCTTGCGCTCGATCGCCTTGCGGGCGACCGCGCCAAGCGCCTCGTCGGCGAAGGTCAACTCGATGTTCTCCATCTCGAACAGCCGCTGGTACTGCTTCACCAGCGCGTTCTTCGGATCGGTCAGGATCTTCTTCAGCGAGGTCTCGTCGAGGTCCTCCAGCGTCGCCACGACGGGCAGACGGCCGACGAATTCCGGGATCAGGCCGTACTTCAGCAGATCTTCCGGCTCGACGTGACGGAAGATCTCGCCGGTACGGCGATCCTCCGGCGCGAGCACCTGCGCCGCGAAGCCGATCGAGGTCGAACGGCCGCGCGCGGAGATGATCTTCTCGAGGCCCGAGAACGCACCGCCGCAGATGAACAGGATGTTGGTGGTATCCACCTGCAGGAACTCCTGCTGCGGATGCTTGCGGCCGCCCTGCGGCGGGACCGAGGCCACCGTGCCTTCCATGATCTTCAGCAGCGCCTGCTGGACGCCCTCACCCGACACGTCGCGGGTGATCGAGGGATTGTCCGACTTGCGGCTGATCTTGTCGATTTCGTCGATATACACGATGCCGCGCTGCGCGCGCTCGACGTTGTAGTCGGCCGCCTGCAGCAGCTTCAGGATGATGTTCTCGACGTCCTCGCCGACATAGCCGGCTTCGGTCAGCGTCGTCGCATCAGCATGGTGAACGGCACGTCGAGGATGCGGGCCAACGTCTGCGCGAGCAGCGTCTTGCCCGAACCGGTCGGACCGATCAGCAGGATGTTCGACTTCGCCAGTTCGACGTCGTTGTGCTTGGTCTGATGGTTGAGCCGCTTGTAGTGGTTGTGGACGGCGACCGACAGCACCTTCTTGGCATGGCTCTGGCCGATCACGTAGTCGTCCAGGACCTTGCAGATTTCCTTCGGCGTCGGGATGCCGTCGCGCGACTTCACCAGCGAGGACTTGTTCTCCTCGCGAATGATGTCCATGCAGAGTTCGACACACTCGTCGCAAATGAAGACAGTCGGTCCGGCAATCAGCTTGCGAACTTCATGCTGGCTCTTGCCGCAGAACGAGCAGTATAGCGTGTTCTTGGCGTCGCTCGTGCCGACCTTACTCATTCATTATCTCCGTCCGCCGTTCGATCTCGTTTGCCAGATCGACCCAATCCGGCACATAACCGGCGTCTTGGGTAGATAGAGCAAATTCCGTACCAAAAAAGACCCTACGCAATACTGACCGTACGAATCACGGTTTATTCGAATCTCCGCGATCATAGCCGATGCATTACAGCCAACCATGCTGGCACCCGACTATCAAGAATTCGCTAATCGGATGGCCGGCTCAAGACCGTGACAATACCGTGATTTTCAACGATCGCACGCGGAATACGCGTCGAAATCCACGGAACGTTGCGGGATTACCACGCCGGCCAATGAGCACGAAAGCGGAACCTTTCGCCCGCGCACAGGCACTTGCGGGGTACTCCGCCCGTCCTGCTTTTGCCGATTATGTGAGGCGCCAATGTGGAGATCACACCGGCGCCCCGGGAGCTTGTCCAGATCAGGCGGCTTTGGCGGCCGACGGATCTTCCGGACGCTTGTCGATGACCTTGTCGACGAGGCCGAACGCCTTGGCGTCTTCGGCGGTCAGGAACTTGTCGCGCTCGAGCGCGTCCTCGATCGCCTTGTAGGTCTGGCCGGTGTGCTTCACGTAGATCTCGTTGAGGCGCTTCTTGAGATTCAGGATCTCCTGCGCGTGCAGCATGATGTCGGTGGCCTGGCCCTGGAAGCCGCCGGAGGGCTGGTGCACCATGATGCGGGAGTTCGGCAGCGTGAAGCGCATGTCCTTCTCGCCAGCCGCCAGCAGCAGCGAGCCCATCGAGGCCGCCTGGCCCGTGCACAGCGTCGACACCGGCGGGCGGATGAACTGCATCGTGTCGTAAATCGCAAGGCCCGACGTCACCACGCCACCCGGCGAGTTGATGTACATCGAGATTTCCTTCTTCGGATTCTCGGCCTCGAGGAACAGCAGCTGCGCAACGATCAAGGTCGACATGCCGTCTTCCACCGGACCGGTGACGAAGATGATGCGCTCTTTCAAAAGGCGCGAGAAAATGTCGTAGGCGCGTTCGCCGCGATTGGTCTGCTCGACGACCATCGGCACGAGATTCATGTAGGTTTCAACGGGATCGCGCATGAAAGAACCCAGGGGTTAGGGGTGATGCAGAACTCTGCCCAGAACTAGCTTCGCTCAAGACTACTGGCTCAAAGCTGGCCGGCTCAAGGCTTAAACCAGATATGGGCCAATTTCCGGCCGACAAGGCCGCCACTAGCCAACTGGGCAGGTCGCAGACGTTCAAGCCGATTCGCGGCGGCACGCCTAGCGAGGGATCCTCGCCAGGCGCGCTTTCGCGGTTCATCATTAACGCGAGGTGCCGGAATTAGGCGGCAGTTTTCTCGGCGTCTTCATCCTTGAACAGCTCATCCTTGGTGACCTTCTTCTCGGTCACATTGGCGAGCTCCAGCACGAAGTCGACGACCTTGTCCTCGTAGATCGGGGCGCGGAGCTGGGCCAGCGCCTGGGCGTTGCTGCGGTAGTAATCCCAGACTTCCTTCTCGCGGCCCGGCATCTGGCGCGCGCGCTCGATCACGGCGCGCGAGACCTCGTCGTCGGTCACGGTGATCTTGTTCTTCTCGCCGATCTCCGACAGCACGAGGCCGAGGCGGACGCGGCGGTCGGCGATCTTCTGGTACTCTTCCTTGGCCGCATCCTCGGTGGTGTTCTCGTCGGCGAAGGTCTTGCCGGTCGAGTCCATCTCGGCCTTGATCGAGTTCCACATCAGGTTGAACTCTTCGGCGACAAGCGACGGCGGCGCCTCGAATTTGTGGCTCTCGTCGAGACGGTCGAGCAGCGCGCGCTTGACCTTCTGGCGGGTCGCGCCGGCGAATTCGGCGGTCAGGCGCTCGCGCGCGGCTTCCTTCAGCTTGTCGAGCGACTCGAGGCCGAGCGTCTTGGCGAACTCGTCGTCGATCGTGGCCTCACCAGGCGCCTCGATCAGCGTCGCGGTGGTCTCGAACTCGGCCGGCTGGCCGGCGAGCTTGTCGTTGAGGTAGTTCTTCGGGAAACCAACCTTCAGCGTGCGGGTCTCGCCCGTGCCGATGCCGATCAGCTGCTCCTCGAAGCCCGGGATGAACTGGCCGGCGCCGATCACGACCTGGATACCCTCGCCCGTGCCGCCCTCGAAGGCTTCACCGTTGATGGTGCCCTTGAAGCTGATGGTGACGCGGTCGCCCTTCTCCGCCGCACCTTCGGTCTTGGCGCTGTACGGGCGGCTGCCTTCGGCGATCCGCTTGATGGCATCGTCGACGTCGGCGTCGGAGACCTCGACCACCGGCTTCTCGACCGAGAACGACTTGAAATCGGCGAGCTGGATCGGCGGCACGACCTCGATCGCGACCGTGTAGGTCAGGTCGGTCTTGCCCGACAGCAATTCCTCGACCTGGTCCTTCTCGGTCGGCATCGTAATCTTCGGCTCACCGGCGAGGCGGAAGCCGCGATCTTCGAACAGCTGCCGGTTGGTGTCGCTGATGGTCTGGTCGATGGTCTCGGCCATGACCGAGCGGCCGTAGATCTTCTTCAGATGCGCGACCGGCACCTTGCCGGGACGGAAGCCGTTGAGACGGACCTTGTCCTTGAGGTCGACCAGCTTGGCGCCCGCCTTGGCATCGAGATCGGATGCCGGAACGCTGATCTTGAATTCGTGCTTCAGTCCCTCGTTGAGGGTCTCGGTGACCTGCATGGTATCAATCTTCTTCCGCTTTTGCCGCGGCCCGAGCGGCCGTGGCAGTGTTCAATCAAATCGACGCTGAGCCTTGCGGCCTTGACGTCTGTGGGTTCGGCGAACCCTCGTCCCCTGCGGGGCCAAGGTTCTCCAAGAATTCGTCATGCAAACGCTGTAAGCGCTTGGTGCGGGCGGAGGGACTCGAACCCCCACGACTTTCGTCACTGGAACCTAAATCCAGCGCGTCTACCAGTTCCGCCACGCCCGCGCGAAAAGCATCCAGTCCGGCCGCGATGCCGCGGGCGGCCGGGCTTATAACATGCGCCCACCGGTTCGCAGCAAAAAAATGGCCGCTGGAGAGCCCGTCCTGCGACCGATCGCGACTGGACAGGTACACTTGAAAATGGTCCGCATCGGTCGGATGGCAAGCCCCGTAGCAAGTCCCGAATCTTGGCTCAGCCGACGCGACCTGATGGCCGCGCTCGGCGCCGCGGCGCTTTGCCCGGCCTGGCCGGGCACCAGCTCGGCGCAGGGCCGGACGGCAGTCGCGCTGCAGGCCAGGATCGATCGCATCGTGCTTCGCCCTGACGGGCCGGACACGCCCGTCTGGTCGCTGGGCGGCGGCGACCTCCGTTTCAGGCGCGGCGAGGTACTCGACGTGACGTTTGGCAACGAGCTGCCGGTCGCGGCCGTGCTCGATTGCCGCGGGCTCGACGGTGTCCCGGCCGCGGAGCCGTTGGCCTCCCGGGCACCGCTTGCCACAGGGGCCAAGGATAGCTTCCAGCTCCCGCTCCGGCATGCTGGTACCTTCCTGTGCGAGCCGCTGCTCGGCGATGGCACGACCATGCCGACGCGCCCGCGTCCGTTGATCGTGACCGGCACCTCGCCCGTCGCGGTGGATCGTGACGAGACCCTGCTGATCGAGGAGTGGCGCCTGCAACCCGACGGAACCGCGATTCCGCCCGGAACAGTTTCGAAAGATTCGACGCCAATTCATACGGTTAACAGCAAGACCTCATACGAGGTCTCGGCTCCGGCCAATGCCCGGCTCAGACTCCGCTTCATCAATGGCAGCCCACGCAGCGTGCTGGCGGTCAAGCTGGAGAACCTCGACGTCAGGGTGATGGCGATCGACGGCCAGCCGGCCGAACCGTTCCCGGCCCGCAACGGTGCGCTGGTGCTGGCACCCGGAAGTCGAACCGATGTCTTTGTCGATATCGCTGGTCCGGCCGGAACGAGCTTCCCGATCCTGCTGCACGACGGCAAGCAGGCCCGCCCAGCCGGCAAGCTTATCGTCTCGGACGACGCGCCGATCCGGGCCGCGCCGTTCCCTCCCGCTCCACCGCTCCCGGGCAACGACCTGCCGGCCCAACTCGATCTCAGAAGCGCCGCCAGATTCGAGTTGGCACTGGGCATGCCGACCGAATGGTTCCGGCCGGCGGATTTCAAGCCGTCAGCCACCCCCGCCTTTCAGGCCAAGTCAGGCCGTCCGGTCGTGCTGGCCCTGACCAATCGCGGCACGATCACCAACGTCTTTCATCTGCACGGCCATCATTTCCGCCTGCTGGACAAGCTTGACGACGGCTGGAAGCCGTTCTGGCTCGACACGTTGGCGGTCGAACCGGGCGAGACGCAGCGCATCGCCTTCCTCGCCGAATATCCCGGCCGCTATCTGATCGAACAGGTTGCGGCCGATTGGGCGGCGCCGCGGCTCGTCCGATGGTACAATGTCCAATAATAAGAAGAGGAAGCATCTGGGGAAACGCGCAGGGGACATCCATGAGCCAGACAGTTGCAGCGATCCGCGGAGTTAAGGCGCGAGGTGTCGTGGTGCCCCTCAAGCGTCCTGTGAGGACCGCCTTCGGCGTGATCGATTCCGGTCCGCTGGTCCTGATCGATGTCGAGACCGATCAAGGCGTTACCGGCCGTACCTACATCTTCGCCTACAGCAAGCTCACACTTCACCCGCTTTGTTATCTGATCGAGGAGATCGGTCGCGAACTGGCCGGCAGGCCAGTGGCGCCGTTCGACCTGATGAAGGCGATGGATGCCAAGTTTCGGCTGCTCGGCTGGCAGGGCCTGGTCGGCATGGCCGTCTCAGGTCTCGACATGGCCTATTGGGATGTGCTCGGCCAGCTTGCCGGCCGGCCACTCGTCGAACTGCTCGGTGGCTCGGCGAGGCCGATCAAGGCCTATGACAGCTATGGCGCGGTCGATCCTGTCGCAGACGAGCGCGCGCTGCGCCGTTCGCTCGACCAGGGTTTTCGCGGCATCAAGATCAAGGGTGGCGACGGTGATGCCGCCAATGACGAACGCGTTGTGAAAGGTGTGCGCGCCCTGCTCGGCCCCGACATTGCGCTGATGCTCGACTTCAACCAGTCGCTCGATCCGGCCGAAGCAACCCGTCGCATCGCGCGCCTCGCGCCCTACGACCTGCACTGGATCGAGGAGCCGGTGCCGCAGGAGAGCCTGTCCGGCCACGCAAAAGTCCGAGAGACCTCGCCGACGCCGATCCAGGCCGGCGAGAACTGGTGGTTTCCGCGCGGCTTCGCCGAGGCGATCGCAGCCGGCGCATCCGACTTCATCATGCCCGACGTGATGAAGGTCGGCGGCGTCACCGGCTGGATGCAGGTCGCAGGGCAAGCCGACGCGGCATCGATCCCGATGTCGAGCCATCTGTTCGCGGAAGTCAGCGCGCACCTGCTCGCGGTGACGCCGACCGCGCACTGGCTCGAATTCCTCGACTTCGCCGGCGCGATCCTGGCAACGCCCGCCGAGATCGTCGACGGCGCGGTAACCGCACGCGGTCCCGGGCTCGGCATCGAATGGAACGAGCCGGCGGTGGCGAAGTATCTCGTGAGCTAGCGCGAGGACGAAATGGACGTAGAGCCCGAAGGTCCTGCTAGTCTCCCCTCGCGTTTCGACCATCTCGTTCTACGAGCCCTGGTGTTGCCGAAGCTCGTCCTGGCCTGCCTGATCGGCGCATGCTTCACCGGACCAGCGTTCGGCAAGGATGGTGACGATGACAGCGGCGCCGCGAAAGCGATAGGCGCGACGCCGAATATCTATCTCGACTTGCGAACCAGCTACGCTACGGTGCCGGCCGGCGCTTTACCGATCGGCTTCGGCAACTCGGCTCTCTCCACCGCGCTGCAATCGCTGGCGCTCGCGAACAACACCACGCTTCCGACGAGCGTATCGCTGCCCTCCCGGCAATCCGTCGCCGTCGATCTTCCGATGACCGTGGATGTCACCGACAAGGTCTCGCTCTACGCCGGGGTTTCCGGCACGACGACCTACGCCCAGACACAGGGTTGGTCATCCTTCGATATCACCAGTTGGAACGTCGGATTCCAGGCAGATGTCTATAGCCAGAATGGCGGTTCAATTCCGACCATCACCTGGCAATCCACAATCACCCAGTCGATCCCGAACGGGCCGACCGGGACGACGACATTCAACAACATTTTCGAGCTCGGCTACGCCTTCGACAAAGACGAAACGTACGGGGTGTTGGCCGGCATCCAGGACACCCGCGTCGAAGTGGCGACCGCGCTCGCCCGGATTCACCCCAATATCATCGGTTATGTCGGCGGCTATTATCAGTGGCCCAGCAACTGGAAATTCACCGGCCGCGTCGGAGTGCAGCATTTCGGCGGCGCGCAGCTCCTGAACTTCACGCCGGTTCCGTCCTTCACCGAGCCCGTCGTCCGGCTCGATCTCGATCGGATGGACGACAACGACAATCGTCTGTTCGGGGTCACGGCTCAGATCATGTGGGTGCCGAAGCCGTCCTATCAGCTGACGCTGAGAACGCCACTTTATTTCGTGCGCAACTGATGCAGCCGACCCGCTGCGGCAATTGTGAATCGGACGGCGCGTGCCGGCTGCAAACCGTCAATCGCAAGCTTCACCTTTGCGGCGCAGTGATGTAGGCCATCAAGACATCGGAGCGCGCTCAATGTCCACCAACAACAAGCTGACGCTGAAATTCCGTTGCCCGACGGAACTTGAGGGACTGATCCCGCAGCCCATTCCAGCTGCGCAGGGCGTTCCCGACTGGCTCAAAGCAATGCCGGCGACCGCCTTCTCTTCGATCAACCTGCACGACGAAGACACCATCAAGCGCTGCCCGCCATTCGTCGACGCGATGACCTGCGGATTCCTGCTGCCGCTGGTTTGCGACCTCAAGATCGAGGACGGCGAAATCACCTGGGACCACGACCTGCCGCCGGGAGGCACGCCCGAATTTCCCCGTTCGCCGATCGGCTTCCACGATCCGGGTCAGGTCAGCGGCACGCCGCTGTTCGAACAGGGCCGCTTCTTTCTCAAATTCCACAATTTGTGGACTGTCGAAGCTCCCGAAGGCTATTCCGTTTACTTCACGCATCCCGTCAACCGCTTCGACCTGCCATTCACGACGCTTAGCGGCTTGGTCAATTCCGACCTCTATCGCGACAACTGGGTGCACTTTCCGGCGTACTGGCACAACAGGGATTTCAGAGGCATCCTCCCCAAGGGGACGCCGATTGCACAATGCATTCCGGTCAAGCGCGACGACTGGACTGCACAGGCCTCGTCCTTCACAGCGGAAGAAGCCAAACGCGTCGGCGAATTTCGCACCGAGCTCAGGCGGCAGCCCAATCTTTATCGGCGAAACTTCAGGGTTTGAAGCGCTACGGGATCGGGTTGGACGCGCTCAAGCCGATTCACCGCCGAGGAATTTCGCAGCGTCGCTCTGCGAGAAGAAGAAGCGGCCGCGCGAGCCTGCGGCCATCACGAATGCCGCGCGTCCCAACAGTTGGGGCTGGCCGCGAATGACGGAGCGGAGCGTCGCCTCGGCGGCCTCGCACTCACCCAGCTCGAAAAGCGATGTGGCGAGGTAGGCGCGGGTCGAGCGGTCGTCGGGGTACTGCGCGAGCACGCGACGGAAGGCATCCGCAGCTTCGGCATAATCACCATGAAGGATCAGGACCCGCCCGAGCCGGTTGAGAACATCGGGGCGTCCCGGCGCGGCATCGCGCGCGGCGGTCAGGAGGCTCGCAGCCCGCGCGATCTCATTGGCATCATGCAACAGGCGCGCGAGGTCGAGCTTCAGATCGACGCTGTCGGGCCGCAGCGCAAGGCCGGCCTCAATCGTGCTGATCGCCTCGTCGTGTTGACCGGCCTTGGCGAGCTGCCCGGCGAGTTCCTGAAACGATGGCAGATATGCCGGGCGGCGTGCCGCCGCGCGCCGAAGCTGCGCGATGCCGTCCGGGACGCGCCCCGCGCCGCACAGCAACGCACCGAGCAGGGTCTCGGCCTCGCCATCGTCGCTGCGGCGCACAACCCGTTCGAGTGGCGCGATCGCCTCGTCTCCCCGCCGCTGCCCCATCAGGGCATGCGCAAGGAGAAGCGTTGCATTCCGGTCCGCGCGGTTTGACTTCAGGATGCCGGCCGCGATCTGCTCGGCCTGCGCAAACTGCTGGGTTCGAAGCGCCATTGCGCCTTGCTGCAGTGCTTGCGCGAGGAAATTGTTCTGCCTGCCAGTCACGGGAGGTTTCTGGAAAATGAGAGAGAGAATGCTCCGCCGACTTAGCCCGCGCCTCTTCGCCTGTCCATCAAAAGTCTCGTGAAACGAGACCGGGACCCGCAAAGCCGTCCCCGAAGTGAGGCCACGCCGCTCGAAGCGACGGCGCTGGAAATATCCTGTATCGTGCGACCTGATCGGCAAGCCGCCGTGCAAGCCTGACACCATATGAACTCAAATCGGAGAACCGGGATGGCACAGTGCATCGTCGTCGTTCAATTCGACCTTCCGAAACGGACTGAGGAACAGGCCATCAATGGCGGCATGAGCACGGCCCCCATCTATCGAAACCTCGCGACAAAGGGGCTGATCCGCAAAGACTACCTCAACGGAGAAGCCGGCACCGGCGGCGTCTACTTGTGGGAGAGCCGGCAAGAGGCCGAGGCTTGGTTCACCGAGGCCAAGGTCGCGGAGCTCACCGAGCGGTTCGGGGTCCGGCCGCGGCTGACCTGGTACGACACGCACGTCACCGTCGACAATCTGAAGGGCGAGACGCGCGTGAACCAAACCACGCTGATTTCAGCCGCGGAGTGAATCGGCCGGCGTTGTCACCGATCGCCCGCAGCACCCTGCAGCTCAAGCGCGCTTGCGATGACCGCCCGATCGCTTGCCTGGGGGTGGGAGGGCCCTGCCCCCTTTAGCGGCCGACTTGGTCTCTGCTCGTATCATGTCGACGAAAGCCCGCAGCCCGGCCGTCATGTGCCGATGCCGCGGATAGTAGAGACGCAGGCCGGGGAATGGCGGCGTCCAGTCGTCCAGCACGGCCCGCAACGTTCCGGCCGCGAGATGTCCGGCGACCCAGAAATCACTGACGAACGCCAGTCCCAGCCCTTCGAGAGCGGCTTCGACCATCAAGGTGTCGCCGTCGAGGGTCAGTCTGCCCGGGACATCCACCGCCATCTGCTCGCCGCCGCGCTTTTCGAACTCCCAGTGATAGATCTTGCCGCTGGGCATCCGCCTGCGAATGCATTCATGGGTGAGCAGATCAAGCGGAGACCGCGGCACCGACGCGCGCGCGAAATAGCCGGGCGCGCCAACGACGATGAAACGCGTGTCCGGGCCGCAGGGAATCGCGACCATGTCCTGCGGCACGGCTTCGGCCAGCCGGATGCCGGCATCGAAGCCCTCCGCGACGATATCGATGGGCCGGCCCTCCAGCGTCAATTCGACGTTCATGTCGGGATAGAGCCGCAGAAACTTTACGACGACGGGGCGTAGGATCTGGTGTGCGGCGCGCTCCTTCAGATTGATGCGCAGCGTGCCTGCTGGAGTGTCGCGGAACTCGTTCACGTCCTCCATCGCGCCGGCAATCTCGCGCAGCGCGGGACTGACCCTCGCGAGAAAGCGCTCGCCCGCCTCCGACAGCGCGACGCTGCGCGTCGTCCGGTTGATGAGACGCACGCCCAGCTTCTTCTCCAGCCCGGCGATCGCATGACTGAGCGCCGATGGCGAAATGCCGAGCTCGGTCGCGGCGGCGCGAAAGCTGCGATGTGTCGAGATCGCGACGACCGCGTTCAGCTCGAAAAGACCAGCATGCTGCATTGTACGATTACCTGCATCAGGTCATGCCACTTTATGCCGATTATTGCACTAATCAAGTCGGCTATATCGAGCCCGCAATCTGGATCGGCAACCTGATCTAAAGGACATCCCCTATGGCAAAGACTTTCCTGATCACGGGCGTTTCATCCGGCTTCGGCCGCGCGTTGGCCGAGGCTGCATTGGGTGACGGCCATGCCGTCGTCGGCACCGTGCGCAACGAGAACGACAAGCAGAAGTTCGAAGCACTCGGCGAAGGCGTGCACGCGGTACTTCTTGATGTCACCAACTTCGAGGCGATCGCGCCCGCCGTCGCCGAGGTCGAGCGCAGGATCGGCGCGATCGACGTTCTGGTGAACAATGCCGGCTATGGTCACGAGGGCATTCTGGAGGAATCATCGATCGACGACCTGCGACGCCAGTTCGAGGTCAACGTCTTCGGTGCGGTGGCGATGATCCAGGCGGTGCTGCCCTTCATGCGCAAGCGCCGCGCCGGGCATATCCTCAACGTGACGTCGATGGGCGGGTTCATCACGATGCCCGGTCTCAGCTACTATCACGGCAGCAAGTTCGCACTGGAAGGAATCTCCGAAACGCTCGGCAAGGAAGTCAATGACCTCGGCATCAAGGTCACGGCGGTCGAACCCGGCAGCTTCCGCACCGACTGGGCCGGACGATCGATGGTACGGGCAGAACGATCGATCCCCGACTATGACGTTCTCATCGACCCGATCCGCAAACGCCGCATGGAAATGAGTGGCCGGCAGGTTGGCGATCCCCAGAAGGCCGCGCAGGCCATGCTGAAACTCGCACTGTCGGCCGATCCGCCGGCGCACCTGCTGCTCGGCAGCGATGCCGTTCGGCTCGTCGAGGACAAGATGAAACTGCTGCAGGCTGAATTCGCTGCGTGGAAGGACGTTTCGCTCTCCACCGACGTTGCCTGAGCAGCATCAGTCGCCGCGGCGGTCCGTCATTGCAGGACGGACCGCCGCGTCTCGACACTCGCGCGCGGGCACTTGCGTCCAGAGATAGCGCACGTCCGGCTCCTTCTCCTCGTTGCGGCTGCCATCGGTCTGCTCCACCGCGACAAAGCCGCGGGCCTCATAGAAGCTTCGCGTCCGTGCGTTGCGCTGGAAGGTCCAGAGTTGCAGCCGGTCGGCGCCCTGCTTCGCGATATCGAGCAGCGCGCTGCCGATGCCGCACCCCTGCGCGGCCGGCAGCACGTAGAGTTGCTCGATCAAGTCGTCGTGGAACGCGATGACGCCGCTCATGGCCTCGCCGTCGAACGCGCCCCACAGTGTGCAGACCGAAAACATCCGCTCGCGATAGAACCAGCGGTCTTCGTCGGGCGTATGCAGGCCGGCGAGCCAGGGCAGCGCGTGATCGAACGCCGCGCGATGCACGCGCGCCGCGGCGTCCATGTCGGCAAGCGCGAGCCGCCTAGTATTCAATGCCGAACTCGTCATAGAGGCGGCGGAACACGGCCGGCAGCACCTCGGTCAGGTCCTCGGCGATCAGGCCGGGCCCTGCCTCGCTGGCCCCTTCGCCGTGCAGCCACACACCAATGCTGGCCGCCTCGAAAGCCGCGACGCCCTGCGCGAGGAAGCCCGCGATGATGCCTGCGAGCACATCGCCGGCGCCGGCGGTGGCAAGCCACGGCGGCGCGTTGGCGGCGATGGTGGCGCGGCCATCCGGAGATGCGATCACGGTGTCGGCGCCCTTCAGCAGCACCACCGCGCCGGAGCGCTCGGCCGCCGCGCGCACGCGTTCGAGCTTGGAGCGGCCCGGATGCTTGTTGGAGATATCGCTGAACAGCCGCGGAAACTCGCCCTCATGAGGGGTCAGCACCACCCCGAGACCGTCGGAGGCCTTGATCGCCTCGAACAGCCGGTCCGGCGAACCGGCAAAACTGGTCAGCGCATCGGCGTCGAGCACGAGGTGCCGCTGCGCCGAGAGTGCGGTGTGAACGAAGTCGCGGGTGCGCGCGCTGACCCCGGCACCGGGACCGATTACACAGGCGTTGAGGCGCTTGTCGCCGAGCAGTTCGGCGAACTGGATCGGGTTATCGACCGCGCGCACCATCACCGCGGTCAGCGCCGCAGCGTTGACCGCAAGCGCATCGCGCGGCGAGGCCAGCGTC
>NZ_LGTB01000003.1 GCF_001238275.1 Bradyrhizobium viridifuturi | reverse complement strand
GTCCGCACCCGCACCGCCATACAGCGAGTCGTTGCCTGCACCGCCGTCGAGCCTCGAGCCGTGCGAGGCATCCGAGTTCGAGTAGAGCGCGTCGTTGCCGGTACCGCCAGTGAGCAGGTTGTTGCCCGTACCGCCAACCAGCACGTCGTTGCCGCGACCGCCCTCCAGATCAGACGAGGTACCGCCGTAAAGCGTGTCGTTGCCGGAGCCGCCGAGCAGCGTGTCGGAGCCGGTGCCGACCAGCAGATCGTTGCCGGAGCCGCCATCCAGCGTGCTGTGGCCGGAGGCATTGTCGATCAGCACGTCGTTGCCGGAGCCCCCGCTGAGCGAGTCGTGACCCGCGCCACCGAAGATCGTGTCATTGCCGGCGCGGCGAGAACCGTCGTATCACCGGTGTTGTTGATGAAGATCTGATCGTTGCCGTTGCCGGTCGCGACGAGCACCGGGGTGCTGCCGTTGACCGACAGCGTCACGTCGCTGTTGGTGGCCTCAATGATGGCCTTCAGGTTGGCGTCAGTGTTGACGGTGTTATTGGCGTTGGTTTCGATAAGAACATTGGCAGATGGATCCGGGTTGGAGATGCCCGCACCCACCTGCACCGGGACCGCCGTTCCGTCATCCGGGTTGGTGTAGCCGATGCCCGAGTTGATCAGATAGTTGAAGATCTGTTGCTGGGTCGCGTGATCGATCGTGGAGTTGATCGCATGTTTCAGGTCAGTCTGGTCGAGATTGTAAGTCGCCATCGATGTAGCCCCTGCTTGGGATACGAGGATCAAGCCGCTGGCCCACACCTAAGCTGTTGATTCACAACTCGATTGTTGCGACGCAGCTCAAATGTGGACACACGTTACGAACTTGTTAAGTCCATTGTTAAGTCCGCAATGCGAGAGTGTCAATCAGCAATGCGCCATTAACGCCTGGTTCCACGTGATTTATGTGAGACTTAGCGCCATTTCTCACGTGCGCTAACATTCAGCGCAGGCAAATCCCGAATGTTAGCCGCGACGCAAAAAAGGGTAGTGATTATACGGGGTTTCATTGCCCCGCGAGACCGCGCAAAAGCCCGGAATTTCGCTGCTGCTGCGTGTGCTTTGACGCGATTTTCTGCTCTGAAAAAATATTTCTGCGCCGCGTGAGAGTTTTTCCAAAAAAGCGTCAAACTTCACAACCGGCCGTCAGCCCGATCAGTGTTATGGCTGGCTGTGGTTGCAATCCGTGAGCTCCAGGCACGCCAAAACCGGGGAATCGATCGCAGAATCGAGGTCACCCGACCGCCCGGTCGGAGCCGGTGGCGTCGGACAAGGCGCCTGATATAACAGATTAACATCAGATTTGCCGCAATCCGTTAGGGATGGGTACGGGGAAACCGGCAAGGCGGCGCCCGATCGAGGCGGAACAAACCGCCTGCATCGATCATCCCGCGGCAGCACGCGCGTAGACGGCCTCAAGCAGCCGGAGATTCTCATCCGGCGCGTAGCGCGCGAGATAGGCGGCCCGTGCGGCCTGTCCCCACGCCGTCGCGCAATCAGGCGTGCCCAGCAGGTCGGAAATCCGGTTTCTCAGCGCGACGGCGTCGCCCGGCGGCGCCAGCGCTCCGGTCTTGCCGGCGCTCACCGCCTCGGCCAGCCCGCCGATCTCGGACGCGATCACCGGCGTGCCCCGTGCGAAGGCCTCGACCACGACCATGGGAAATCCTTCGTACCATAGCGACGGCACGACCAATGCCCGGGCATTGGCCATCTCCCCAAGCACCTCCGCGCGCGAACGCGCACCAAGGAAGGTGACATTGCCGGTCGCCCGCGCCGCGAGCGCAGCGCGTTCCGGCCCCTCGCCCACGATCCGCAACGGCACGCCGCTCCCCGCAACGGCGTCGAGCAGCACGCCGACGCCCTTCTCGCGGCTCAGCCGTCCGACATAGAGCAGCCCGGCGCGCGGCATGGCTGGATCAGGCGCCCCCGGATCGGCCATGAAGTTCGGCTTCACGTCGATCGGCCTGCGTCGAAGCCCGCCTGCACGAACAGGGTGCGGGCAAACTGCGTCAGCGCAATCAGACGCAGGCCGGGACGTGTCCAGGTGCCGCGGCGCCGGTGCTGCGCGATCATGTAGGCCGAGGCCAGCGAGCCCGGAATCGATCCGCGGTAGCAGCGATGGGCAACGCCCCAGAGATGGCCGCGGTCCAGGCACTTGTGGCAGATGCGCCCGTCGCGCAGCAGCATGCCGCCGGTGCAGATGGCGCGATAATTGTGCAGCGTCACCACCGCGGGCACGCGCTTTTGCCGGCAGACGTCGAACACGGCGGGCGAGAGCAGCGGGAAAAAATTGTGAACGTGCACGACGTCGGGGCGGAAGCGGTCGATTGCCTTCGCCATGACCTGTTTTCCCCGCGCATTGTCGGCGATCGACAGCGTCGTCGCGATCCGCGCGGCGAGCGAGTTGATCGCCTCGTTGCTGACCGTAAGCGTTTCAACGCTGTGTCCTGCGCCGCGCAACAGGTCCACTTCCGCATCGAACACGACGTCCTCGCCGCCGCGTCCCTGATACTCGTTGTGCGCAACCAGGATCTTCATGACCGACGCACCGGATCGGGAAACCAGCGCAGCTCAGTCACCAGATCCTGGCCGGTCGCGAGCGTACCGGAGCCGATCAGCGTGGTCGCCGGCACCTTGAGATCGAAGGACGGCGAATACCAGCCGGCCGGCGTGGCCTCGTCGCCGCGATACGATATCCAGTCGAGCGCCGTCGGCAGCTCGAGCTCGCCGCGGCGCCCGGCCACGCAAGCTGCGCCGTGCGGCCCTCGAGCTTGCATTCGACCTCGGGACCGAGATGCCAGCTGAGGCTCGCCGGCACCGCGAGCCCTTCGTCGGCAAGCACAATATCCGTGACGACGAGCCGCGCCGCCCGACGCTGCAATTGCACCGAGCGGCGATGCACGAGACCGGCTTCGTCATGGTATCCCGAATGCTCCGCGGCCCAGCCTGCGTCCGCATCAGCATCGTCCAGGCCGCTTGCTGCGATCAGCCGGCCCCGCGCATGCCGCGTCCAGAGGAACGGCCCACCGGACACCGACTGATCGCGCGCGAACAGGCAGAGCGTGTTGTGCGCCAGTGTGGAGCGGAAATAGGCACGCCATCGCGGATCGCCGTGGTAGCAATAGGTGCCGGGGTCGGCGAGGATCTCGACCCCGCCGATCCTGCATTCGAGCGACAGCGCATCCGCATGGGCATGCGCCGCAATGCGGCCGAAGCCATGCGGGCCGTGATCGCAGCGGCACCACACCGCATTGTCTTGATCGACGAGAAACGTCTGTCCCGCCGCATCAAGCAAATGCGGGCGGCGCGCAGGCCGCGCCGCGATCGCACGCGCCTTGACGCCGTCGGTCAGAAGGAACGTGCGCAGATCGCCCTCCGGCAATCCGGGCCACCATGGCAGATCGCCGAACAGGCGCGCGCCGCTGCCGAGCAGACCGAGCCAGCGATTGCCGGCGTGATCGTCGAGCAACAGGCCGATGCCGTCGTCACCGTCGCCCTGACGCGGCGGATGCGCGCGATCGTCCAGCATCGCGGCGATGACGTCGCTCATGCGGCACATCGTGGTCCAGACCGCATCGCCAAGCGGATGTCCCGACGACTCGCCCTGCACCGCCGCGGCAAGCAGGAGTTCGAGGACAAAGCCGTGATAATCGCTCGCGAGCTCGCCGTTGCTGCCGCAGGCGAGGGTTTGCGCAACGGCTTCGTGTGTCAGCGTGCCGGCGGATTGCTCGCGCCATCGCGCGCTGTCGCGGAACAGCGGAAACACACAGGCCGCCACGAACTGCCCGGCAGCCTCTGCGATGACGTGGTTGTTGGCGGAAGAGCCGCGGCTCGGGAACTGCGACAACCAGTATTGATGTGCGTAGAGCTGCGTCACGAACAGGTCGTTGTCCTCGAACAACGCTGGGGCGCCGGGCCAGTTCTGCAACAGCTGGCGCACCCAGGTCCACGAGATCAGCCGCACGCCAAGCTCGATACCGCTGATCCAGTGCGGGCCGCGGGGAAACGGATTTTCACGCCACCAGCTCACCAGATGCTCGGCCACGCGCCTGGCAAAGCGCTCGTCCGAGGTCAGGTAATACGCGGCGGCCAGCACCGTGAGATGGTGGTGACGCGACGCCTCCCAGATGTATTTGATGTTTCCGACCGCAGCTTCGTCGCGATAGGGAACTGCAAACGCATACATGTCCGCGGGCGCCCGCTTGCCGCTGCGGACATCGACGAACCAGTCGGGCCGTTCGCCGAGCGCTCCATGATTCCTGGCAAAGATCCGCCACTGGCCGGCGAGAATCCGCTCCGCGCTCTGGAGCAGCCGCTCGGCGGCTTGTCGCGGTGCGCACGCCGGCGACGGCAACGGCTTCAGCCGCGGCTGCCGCGGGCGAGGAGCGAGCCTTGCGCTGGCGTGTCGCGCGATATCGGGCGGCGTGATGCGCCAGAGCAGGCGCAGCACCTGATCGTTCACCCGTCCGGCAAGCTCGGACGGCTCCATGCGCTGCAGGCGGCGCAGATACCAGGCCGGATTCATCTCGACGCAATCGAGGCACGCGCGACACCCTGCCCTGTCGCGCTGATCGTCAGATCGACCGGCATCCCGGCAGCCGCGCTCTCCTGCACCGCGAGCGTCGCGCGGGTGGTCGCGAGCAGCGATTCCAGCGCGATCGGCATCGCGGCCCCTGATGCGATGGCCCCAATGAAGGCATCCAGCATCGGCCGCTGCCCCTTGTCGAGCCGCGCTGTCTTCGCCGTACGCTGTCCGGCCTGCCAGACCTCGAAGCCGGAGAAATTGTCGAAAGCGGCAAAGCCTGTGCTCGCCGATATTTCGAGCGCTTCCTTCGGCACCCGCGGATCGCCGCCGGTGAGATAGCTGAGGCTCGCGACCGACCCGTCGGCAAAATCGAAAGTGGCGACGAGATTGTCGACATCCCTGCCCGCGGCACTCGCCGCAACGCGCACCGGCAAGGCGCCGAGCCACCATGACAACACGTCGATGAAATGGCCGCCCTCGCCGACGAAGCGACTGCCTTCGGTCTCGGCCTGCAGATACCAGGATGACTTCTCCAGCGGGCCGGCGATGACGCGATATTGCAGCGTCTGCGGCCCGGCGGGCGCGAACGCCGCGCGCATGCCCAATAGCAGCGGCGAGAACCGGCGATTGAAGCCCACCATCAGCCTGTTGTTGCCGGTCTCCCGGATTACCTGCTCCAGGTGATCGAGCGAGCCGGTGTCGATCGCCAGCGGCTTTTCGACGAACACCGCCTTGCCGGCGCGCAACGCTTGCGCCGCGAGGTCGGCATGGGACGCGTGACGCGTCGCGATCAGCACGACGTCGATGTCGTCCGCCGCGAGCAGCGAGGCCGCATCCGTCGAGGCGCGCGCGAAGCCGAACTTGCGCACCGCGGTGGCGCCGCTGAGACCGGTATTGGTCACGACCTCGACGAGATCGACGCGCGCGTTGTTCGCAAGCTGCGGCAACAACATGCTGGAGGCATAATTGCCCGCGCCGATGACACCGAGCCGCACCCGGCCGCTGCGCAGGGCAACGGCCGGACGATAGCTCATCTGCATCGCGCGCGGGGCAGCGTCCGGATAAGCGAACACCATGCCAAGTCCGACCTCGCCCCGGCTCATGCGCTCGAACGCCGAGGTCGCCTGCTCCAGCGGCACCACTTCGGAAATCAGCGAGGAGAAGTCGAGCCGCCCGTCGGCAAGCAGCGCGACGATCGCCTCCATGTTGCGCTTCTCGGTCCAGCGCACATGGCCGATCGGATAATCGATGCCGCCCTCCTCGTAGAGCGGATCGTAGCGGCCGGGGCCGTAGGAGCGCGAGAAGCGAACGTCGAGCTCCTTGTCGTAGAACTCGTTCCACGGCAGGTTCAGCGTGCATTTGCCGATATCGACGATGCGGCCACGGTCGCGCAGCAGTGCTGCCGAACGCGAGGCGAGATCCGGATCGTCGCTGCCTGCCGTGATGAACACGCAATCGACGCCGTTTCCCGCGGTCAGCTGGTCGATCCGCGCACGAAACTCGGCCGCGGTATCGTCCGATGCGACCGCGCAGACCGCAGCGCCCGCCGCCTCCGACTGACGACAGCGCACCTCCAGCCGGTCGAGCCCTGTGACCACGACACCGGCGCTGCGCAGCAGGCGCACCATGATCTGGCCGATCAGGCCGAGGCCGATCACGCAGGCGGTCTCGCCGAAACGGATTTCGGACTGGCGCATCGCCTGCAGTGCAATCGAGGCGATCGTGGCGAAGGCGGCCTGGTCGAGCGCAGCGCTGTCCGGAACCGGCACGCAGAGGTTCACCGGCACCCAATTGTATTCAGCATGGGTTGCATATTGATTGCCGCCGCAGCACACCCGCTGCCCGACCGAGAAGCCGCCGACGCCCTCGCCGACCTCCACGACGGTACCCGACAGCGAATAACCGAGCGGCGTGTAGGAATCGAGGCGGTTCATCACCTTCTGATAGGTCGCAACCAGTCCCTGCTGGCGGACCGAGCGCATCACCTTGGCCGCCTGATCGGGTCGCGCGCGCGCCTTGCCGAGCAGCGACAGGCGGCCTTCAGTGAACTTCATCATCTCGGTGCCGGTCGAGACTGCCGAGAACGCCGTACGAACCAGGACCCCGCCGGGGCGGCAGCGCGGCGCCGGCACGTCGATCAGCTTGAGTTCACCGCTCTTATAGTTCTGCGCGATCTGCTTCACAGTCGGTCAATCGCCTCAAGTTAACAGAGCCCTTGTATCGCGCCTGCGGCCCGCAATGAAGCCGGGAGCGTCATCAAAGTTATCTCATCGCCTGCGCGTTAACATTCTTATCATTCGAGCAGCAGAACCGGTTTAGGCGAGATTTCGACCTCGCCATTGGCGACGGACCCTTCGCCACCGTCGAGGCCCTGGAAACGGCTGAAACGCGGGTCGACCCGCTGAACGGACCGCCCCTTGGTGGTCCAGAGGATCAAGCCGTTGCGGCCATCCGGCATGCGAAGCTCGACGCGCCAGGTCGACGGCGACGTCCTGGCTGCGCTCACGACGCTCGCGCCGACCAACCATGACTGGATCGTGCGGTATGCCACTCCGCTCGGAAGCAGCCCGCGCGCCGGGTCCCATAATTTTCCAAAGTCGCTGCCGCCGCCGGCGAACTCATACCAATAGAACCGGTCGACGCCGCTGATCCATTTCAGGATGTAGGCACGCACTAGGCACCCGTCCGGATTGTCCTCATAGGACGACCAGCCGGCCTCGGTGTCCCAGATCGGCCGTGCGGCAAGATCGTGCGCGGCGAGAATCTGCCTGAACCGCGCGATGATTCCGAGCACGGCTTCAGGTTCGCTGGTGTAGCCATGGAAAGCGAACACGTCGGCATATTGCCCGCCGCCTTGCGCCATGAAGGCCTTTTGCCAGCGATACCCATCAGGCGTGCCATTGGACGGCGGCGTCAGCACGGTCAGGCCGGGATCGCTGGCCTTGATGATCTCATAGGCCCGCTTCTGCATCTGGACCATGGTCGCGATATCGCCCGAGTAGTATTTGGGATCCTCGGGCTCGTTCCAGATTTCCCAGTATTTGATGCGGCCGGCGGCACGCGTGACGGCAGCGCGCACCCATTCATCCCATGATGCGAGGTCGGCAGGCGGCGAACTTGCACCGGGCGCGAACGCCGGCGGCGCGTCTTTCACCGAGGCGGCCCATCGCGGCGTGTAGGCAAGATTGAGCACGATCTCGACATGCTCGCGCTCCGCCGCCGCAAGAATGGCGTCGAAGCGCGCCCAATTGAAGATGCCGGGCGCAGGATTGATCTGCGCCCAGTAGATCGCGCCCCACAGTCGGACGCCGTCGAATTTCAGCTCGGGCCAGGGTTGCGACTGCCCGATCGCGTTGATCGTCATGCCGAAAAGTGACGGCGGGATCACCGCATTCACGCGGCTCACAGTGAGCGCATCGTTTGACGCCGCGCCACTCCATTGCAGCGGCCATTTGTGGGCCAGCGGCAGCAGCGTGCTCAAAACCAGTGCAATCAACGCCCTTTGACCCCAATCCCTCACCGTCGCCTTGCCTGCCATGTCGTTGTCTCGTCGCCGTCACATCGGTGCCGGGATTGCTAAGTGCAAGCCGCGCATGTTAATGCCGATGTTAGTCGGATTGTGATGTTGTTAGGTCAATGGTATAGATCACCGCAGATGTCGAGAGCTGAACCATCACCGCGGCGGATCCTGATCATCGTCGAGAACCTTCCGGTTCCTTTCGATCGCAGGGTGTGGTGCGAGGCAACGTCGCTGCGCAGGGCAGGCTATGAAGTTTCGGTGATCTGCCCGAAGGGGCGCGGTCATGACGAAGCTTATGAATGCCTCGAGGGCATTCACATCTACCGCCATCCGATGCCGGTGGAGGCGCGCGGAATCGCCGCCTATCTCATCGAATACCCGGTCGCACTGTTCTGGGAGATGCTGCTCGCGATCAAGGTTGCGTGGAAGCACGGCTTCGACGTGATCCAGGGCTGCAATCCGCCGGACCTGATCTTCCTGATCGGCCTGTTGTTCAAGCTCGGCGGCAAGCGCTTCGTGTTCGATCATCACGACGTCAATCCCGAGCTCTATGAAGCGAAATTCGGCCGCAGGGACTTTTTCTGGCACCTGCTGCGGCTGGTCGAATATCTCACCTTCAAGACCGCAAGCATCTCGATCGCGACCAACGAATCCTATCGCGAGATCGCGATCACGCGCGGCCGGATGCCGGCCAATCGCGTCTTCGTGGTGCGCTCCGGGCCCAATCTCGACCGCGTGCGCTCCCGTCCGGCCGATCCGGCCTGGCGCCGCGGCCGGCGCTACAGCGTCGGCTATGTCGGCGTCATCGGCCAGTCCGAAGGCATCGATCTGCTGCTGCAGTCGATCGGCCATATCGTGCACGACCTCGGACGCACCGACATCCAGTTCAACATCGCCGGCACCGGGCCGGAGTGGAATGCGGTCGTCAAGCTCTGCGAGGAGATGCGGCTCTCCGACTACGTGAACTTCACCGGCGCCATCGCCGATGACGCGTTGTTCACGATGCTCTCGACCGCCGACGTCTGCGTCAATCCGGATCGCGTCACGCCGATGAACGACATCTCCACCATGAACAAGATCATGGAGTATATGGCGCTCGCACGGCCGATCGTTCAGTTCGACGTCCGCGAAGGCCGTCGCTCGGCGCTCGACGCCTCGCTCTATGCCGCGAAGAACGACCCGCAGGATTTCGCCGGCAAGATCGTCACGCTGATCGATGACCCCTCGCTGCGCGACTCGATGGGCGCATTTGGCCGCAGCCGCGTCGAGCGGGCGTTGTCCTGGACGCATGAGGAGCCGAAGCTGCTCGCGGCCTATGAGGCTCTGTTCGCCAGGAAGGCCCCCAGGCAGAGCCGCGCACCTCGCCCGAACGCGAGCAGCGAGCGGCCGACTTCACAGGCCTCTGGCGCCGTCAACGCCAATGCAGCCGCCGGGCGGGCATCGCGTTGAACGCCCTGCCGCCTTACTCCCGCCAAGCACGCCGTGGCCGCGGCCGCGCGCACGCCGCCGAATTGTTGAAGGTCGAAGCATGAACGTCAGCATTTTCGGCCTCGGCTATGTCGGAACGGTCTGCGCCGCCTGCTTCACCGAGCTCGGCCACCAGATCATCGGCGTCGACAAGAGCGTGGCGAAGGTCGATCTGATCCGCGAAGGCCGATCGCCGGTGATCGAGCCGGGCATCTCGGATAAAGTGGCGCGCGCCGTTGCAACCGGTCAATTGATAGCGACCACCGACGCCACCGAGGCGATCGTCAACAGCGACATCTCGATGGTCTGCGTCGGCACGCCCTCGTCCGGCAATGGCAACCTCGACCTGACGGCGATCCGACAGGTCGCGATCGAGATCGGCCGCGGTTTGCGCGCCAAGAACGCGCCGCACACCGTGACGATCCGCTCGACCGTGCTGCCCGGCACCACCCGCGGCACCGTCGGGCCGCTGATCGAGGAAGCCTCCGGCAACAAGATCGGGCGGGATTTCGATCTCGCCTTCAATCCCGAATTCCTGCGCGAAGGCTCGGCGATTGCGGATTTCAATGCGCCGTCGAAGACCGTGGTCGGCGCCTTCAACCAGGAGACCGCCGACCGCGTCATGGCGCTCTACAAGGATCTGCCGGGCGCCAAGATAACGCCGCCGGTCGAGACCGCTGAGCTCGTCAAATATGTCGACAACAGCTGGCATGCGCTGAAGGTCAGCTTCGCCAACGAGATCGGCACGATCGCGAAGACGCTGGGTATCGACGGCCGCGACGTCATGAACATCTTCATGCAGGACACAAGGCTCAACATCTCGCCGGCTTACTTACGGCCTGGTTTTGCCTTCGGCGGCTCCTGCCTGCCCAAGGACGTCAAGGCGTTGAAGCATCTGGCGCACAGCCGCGGGCTGTCGACGCCGGTGCTCGAAAGCATCCTGCCGAGCAATGACATGATCATGTCGCGCGGCGCCGACTGGATCCTGTCGCATGACGGCCGCCGCATCGCTTTCCTCGGGATCAGCTTCAAGGCCGGCACCGACGATGTGCGCGACAGCCCGTTTGTCGAACTGGTCAAGAGCCTGCGCGGCGAGCAACGCGAGATCCGGATCTACGACCCCAATGTGCGGCTGTCGCAGCTGATCGGCGCCAACCGGGACTTCCTGATGCGCAACCCGGACCTGGTCGGCCTGCTGCATGATGATGTGGCGGAGACGATCGAATGGGCCGACATCATCGTGCTGACGACCTCAGATCCGCGCTTCGTCGCGGCACTGAAGGCAAGCCGCCCCGACCAGACCGTGCTCGAACTGTCGGACATCGGACTGCCCGATGAAGTCAGCGCCAGAGTGAGCGGCTTCCATTGGTAGGGATCACCATGCCACCATGGCCGAGACCCGCGACCGACCCGAAATCCGTTTTCACGACGAGATTTCGTCGGAGTGGGAGACGCTGCATCGGAGCCGCACCTTCAAGGCGCGCACCGCTGCGATGTTCGGTCTGCTCGGAGACGCGGACCTTGTTGGCCAGCGCTGGCTGGATGCAGGTTGCGGCACCGGAACGCTCTCCCGCCTGCTCGCCGCGCGCGGCTGCACCGTCACCGGCGTCGACGCCTCGCATGAAATGATTGCGGCAGCACGCGATCGCCCGGTCGACGGCCTGCTGGCCGAACGGCTGACGTTCCGGCAGATCCCGACCATCGCGAGCCTGCCGTTTGCCGATCGTTCGTTCGACGGCGTGCTCTGCGCGAGCGTGCTGGAATATGTCCCCGACGTGGCGCAGTGCCTCGCCCAGATCCATCGCGTGCTCAGGCCCGGCGGACGGCTGCTGGTCTCGATCCCCAATCGCGGGTCACTGCTGCGCCGGAGCTACCGGCTCGCGCACGCCGCCTCGTCGCGCGTGTCTTCGCGACCGCTGTTCCGCTACCTCGCCTTTTCCAAATTCGAGGCTTCGCCGGCCGCCATGCAAGACTTGCTGCGGCGACACGGTCTCATGATGCTGGCTACCGGCTTTGCCGGCTCTCCGCTGCCGCCGGCGCTGGATCGCCGAGCGACAATCGGCACGCTGATCAATATTCTGGCCCGCCGCGACGACTGACGCGCCGGGCAGACGTCCGCCTCAAGCCTTGATCGCCATCAGCGACTTGGTCATGCCGAGATATCGTTCACGATAGATCCTGGCATCCGGAAACGTTTCCGTCATCTCGCGCCAGTCGAACAGATGCCAATCGGGCGAGGTCCTCTTGAACCAGAAGCGGTTGAACAGTTCGATCAGCGAGATCTGCTGCCGCCTCGGCAACAGCACGATGATTCCGGGCAGCCAGGTATGGCTCTCGATCGGGAAGTAGCGGTACGGCGTTTGCACGTAGAAGGACTTTGCGACCCGCGAGATCTCGCCCGCAAAGCGATTCTGGTGCTCGCGCGCGATATTCAGAAAGTCCGTGTCGCTCGCGATCGTCACGACGTCCCGCTTCGGACCCGTGACATGTTCGATTACCGACGAGCAGAAACAGAAGTCGAACGCGTGATCGTCGAACGGCAGGCGCTCGGTCTCCTGCAGCAGCACGGTCTTGAAGCCGAAGCGTTCGCGTGCCGTCTTCAGATCGTCGGCCGAGATGTCGCAGACCGTGATGTCGGTATGAAACGGCAGGATCGCGCGGAGGTGCCGGCCAGTGCCGCCGCCGAGATCGAGGATCTTCGCGTTGAGCGGGACATTCACGGTGCGGACGAGGAACTCGCCGCGCCGCTGGCGTGCCGCACTGGAAAATCGCGCCTGGATTGCGCCCAGCACTGTCAGTCTCCTGCTACTTGATGGCCTCGAAGAAGATCGACTCGTCCGGCCGGTTGTCGAGCCGGTCGATGTCGGGACAGACCCCCTCCCGATACGCCCGCGTATGGGTCTCTGAGCACCCCGCGTCGCGGAACAGCGCCGCGAGCGAGGCACGGGTATAGCCCCAGTGATGTGCGAAGGCGGCCTCCTTGCGGCGCTCGATCTCGAACACACCCTTGAGGAAGGCCTGCGGCGCGGCCGGGTCGTAGAGGGCGACGATCCGTTCCATGTCCGGGACGACAATACGGCACACCCCGCCCGGCGCGAGCACCCGGGCGATCTCGCGCGCCAGCCGCCCGACCTCGTCAGGGAACAGATGCTCGAAGACATGCGCGCTGAACACCGCCGAGAGGCTGCCATCGGCGAACGGCAGCGGCTTGGTCAGGTCCATGTAGCGGAGCCGGGCAAACCTGCCGTTGCGGTGCTCGGCATAGCGGGCATTGCTCAGCAGGCCCGCGAGATGCAGCGCTTTCGCCGCGAACGGCAGCCGCGCAATCCACAGATGCATCGTGATGTCGGTGTTGATCCAGCCGTCGATGCCGCAATTGAAGGCGCCGATGTGCAGCCTCGGGAGCGAGCCGCGCGCGTGGTCAGTCATGCCTGCCCCCGCGCCCGATTGGTCAGCACGACGGTGATCACCGACGCCGCACTGGAGGCCACCATCGCCGCAACCGCGCCCATCACCTGCCAAGCCTGCGCCGCGAACGGCAGCACGCAGCACAGCGCGACGAGGCCGGCGATTCGGCTCAGCATGAAGCGCTGCGGCTTGCCGGTCGCGAACAGCGGCAGCGCGAGGCCGAGCCATACGGCGTCAAGCGCCATCGCCGCGCCCATCAGGGCGAGGCTGCCGGTGCCGATCTCGTAGGTCTGTCCATGGATGACGAGCGCAAGAATGCGCTGGCCGAACAGCACGACCACCGCGCCATAGGCGGCGGCGACCGACCCGAGCAGCAGGGCGTTTTCGCGCGCGGCCGCAGTGACCGCGCCGCGCCTGCCGGCGCGCAGCCCGGCCGCGATCTCCGGCAGGCGGACCGAGAACATCGTCGCGCAGAACTGGCTCAGCGGTGCAAACAGCAGGAGCAGAATCCGCAGCGATGCGCTCGCGTCGAGCCCGATCAGGACGCCACACACCGGGATCAGCCCGATGCTGCCGACCCAGTAAGTGAGCGAGGTCGCGACGAACCAGCGGCCGTTCCTGAACAGCCGCCGCAGCGAGCCGCGGAAAATTCTGGCGCGCGGCCGGGCCAGCTCGCCGGTGTGGGCCAGCAACAGACTCGCGGCGGCCGCCGCCGAGATCGCGATGCACGCCATCGCCGCCGCAGCGCCGGTCAGCTTGAGCACGATCATCAACCCGGCCGAGGCGACGAGTGCCACGCAATAGGTCAGCGAGGACGCCACCGCGCGCGGCAGCCGCCCGTCGAGATAGCAGATGCGGCGGAACATGCTTTGCAGCCGAACGGCGGGGATCGCGAGCCCGGTTGCGATCACGAGCCCGCCCGTGTTGTCGCCGGCCGCAATGATCACGAGGCCGGCAATCGCCAGCAGCAGGCCAAACCCGGCCGCGACGGCGAGCGACGACAGATAGAGGCCGAGCCGCAGCTGCGGCCAGCGCGATTTCGGGATGCGATGCGCGGTCGCCGGCAGACCGTCGTCAAACAGGCCGCGCAGAAACACCGCCTCGATCAGGATCGAGACCGACCAGGCGACGCTGAACTGGCCGAACGACTTGATATCGAGCACGTTGGCCAGCACGATCGTCAGCACGAAGGCGGAGCCGCTGAGCAAGGCCTGATCGATCAGGCCGAGCGCAACGTTGCCGCCGGCGCGGCGCAGCCCGCGGAGCGCGCCGCCCGCGGCAACGGCGACCCGGGTCTGGGCCGCCATTCGGTCGAGCCTTTCAGTCAACGCACTCACGCCTCACTCACACGCAATCTGGCGAACGCGCGCCGCGGCGCTGCTTGCAGCCGGGCCTCCGGGCCGAAATAGCACCAGAACACCAGCACGCAGCCGAAGTAATTGTGCAGCAGCTGGCTCGAATCGTTGGCCGACGCGATCACGACGAACAGCAGCATTGCAAACGGCGCCAGCCAGTACATCCCTTTCCGCTCGAATGTGAAGACGATGGTGTTCCACAACGCGCGCGCCAGCAGCAGGATATAGAGCGCACCGCCGAGCAGACCGAACTGGAGGAAAGCGTCGAGATAGGAATTCTCGAACGAGCCGAACTCGGTATTCCAGGGCGCCATGCTCGTCAGCTCGTTCGCCGGCGAGTTCGGCAGCTCGTTGAAGAACCCCGAGAAGCCGTAGCCGAGCCATGGGTGCTGCCAGAAGAAGTACGGCCAGACCGACCAGAGGAACGAGCGGCCGGTCAGGTTTCCGCTGCGGCCGACCAGCCCGTACAACTCATCGCTCGGCACGGCGAACACGACCAGCGCAACAAAAGCGAGGCAAAGCCAGTAGATCGAAGCCGCGCCCCTGTATCCGAGCACCACCAGCAGCAGCCCGAAGGTCACGGCAAGCGCCGTCAGCATGCTGATCAGCGGTCCCGCGGCGCCCGCCGCGGCGAGCGCGAAGAGATGACATCCCATCAAGAGCAGCGACCAGCCGAACTGCTTGCGCGGCCCCGCCAGCATGCGCACGAAGCAGATCAGCACCATCAAGCCGAAGAAGGCGCCGGCCAGATTCTTGTGGCCGAACACGCCGGCATAGGCCTGGGTGCCCAGCACCGTCGGCCGATGCAGCGGGTCGTAGTCCCACTGCGAGCCGATCACCGGAAACAGCAGGACGTGAACGATCAGCACCGCGATCCCGATCCGGAACAGGGTGTCGACGAGACGGTCGACGGGGCAGCTGATCACGACCCACGCCGAGAAGAGCGTGGTCAGCAGATACATCGCGAACTTGACCGACGCGCCGGCGGGGTCGGCGCTCAGCGCCAGCGAGACCAGCGCAAAGGCAACGAACGTCAGATAGAGCTGCGATTGCAGCATCAGCAGGCCGAAGCGCTTCCGGTCTACCGCGATGTGCAGCATCAGCAGGATGTAGAGCAGCAACCACGCAACGCGGAACAGCGTGGACTCCCCGGCCCGTTCCGCGAACGAGATGCCTTCGACGAAATTGAACAGGAAATAGATGCAGCCGAGCACCATCACCAGATAGGCGTGCAGGAAGAGATCAGTTCGAAACCACCACCGGCCGATCATTGAACGGCCTCCCGCCGGGCTGGCGCCCTCGCGAGATGATCAACCGCGGCCTTGAAGCGTCCAGCGGCGTCGGCAAGCGCTTCCCGCCGTACGCTCTTCCGGGCCTGCTGCGACATCACCTCCCAGCGCGCGGGATCCTCGAGCAGGCCGCGCGCCGTGTCGACCCACGCCCGCTCATCAAGCGCGCAAACGTGGCCGTTCAGGTGGTCGCGCACCAACTCGCCGCCCGCTCCGACATGCGGCGACACCAGACACGGAACGCCGCACTGCATCGCCTCGTTGCACACCAGCCCCCACGGCTCCAGCAACGAGGGCAGCAGCAACAGCCGGGATTGCAGAAAGACTTCCGATATCGCCTGCCACGGCACATAGCTGTCGTGGCTGACATCGATGCCGGCGTCACCGAGCCGCGCCAGCATGCGCGCCTCTGCGGCGCCAGACCCGACCACGCGGACCTTCAGGCCAGGCAGGACACGGCCCAGCGCGATGGCGACGTTCTCGAAGAATATTGCATTCTTGGCGCCGTCATTGATGCGGGCGCACCAGAGCAGGTGAAATGGACGATCATGGAAGCATGGCACCGACGGCGGCGGATCCCACGCCGGCACCAGCGGCACCACGAACAGATCGTCGTCAGCAACGCCCTCGGCACGGAAGTACGCCCTGCCCTTGTCGCTGCAGCATACGACCGCCGCACACTGGCGCAGCAGCCACGGCCGCGCCAGGCGATGATAGGCGGTATCGGGCATCGTCTCGCGCCAGCCGTCGATCGTCAGCGCGAGCGCCTTGCCGTTGGCCCGCGCCCACGCCGCGCCCGCCAGCATCGAGGGGAAAAGCCCGTTGACGAACAGCAGGTCGGGCGCGAGCGCGTTCAAGGCGCGGCCGATGCCGATATTGAGATGGGTGTGACGCGACCGCGACAGTGGGATCGAGACACCGGGCACCGTGCGCGTCACGTAGCGCGGCGTGAACGTTCCCGCCCAGGCGCGATCGGCCTCCTGCGCAGTGCAGGACAGCACCGCGAGATCCAGCCCACGATCGACCAACTCGTTGTAGAGCCGGTTGGTGTAGGGAGTGATCATGTTGTTGAAGACGACCACGCGCGACGTCATGGCTTACCGATCCCGTGGCGGCGCCTGCGCCTCGCCGCGCCGGCAGAGCGCCCCGCAATGATAGGTCGCAAGCCGGGTGGCGAACGCCGGGCTGACCGACAGCAGCGACTTCCGCACAATGCTCTTTGCGAGCCCCCTCACCCGCGACGAATGAAATGCGTGCACCGGCAAGCTGTGGTCGTAGGTGCCGAAGCCGGCGACATGGAGTCCCGCGGTCTCCAGCACCAGACGGAACGTGTCGGGCGTGTAGAAATTGATATGGCCGATGTCGAGCGTCGATTGCAATGCGCGGCGATTGGTCCGCGCGTGCAGTTCGCAGGGCACCTCGACATAGATGAAGCTCCGCGCAACCCGGGCGAACTCCCGCAGCAATGCGCGCGGCTCGGGCACGTGCTCCAGCACATGGCTGGCATAGACGAGGTCGAACGATCCGTCAGCGAACGGGATCGTCGCACCGTCATAGCTCGACCAGCGGAACGGCGCCGCTGCAGCGCCATCGATCTCCAGGTTGGTCGTGGGATCGATGACGTCGATGCCGGTGAAGTCGCGGCCGATGCCGATCGCGGACAGCCGCGCCAGCACGGCGCCGGTGCCGCAGCCAACCTCGAGTACGTTGCCGACGCTGGCGGCGGCGGCTCCGAGCAGGCCAGCGATATGATCGGCCTTGTCGACCGCGCAGACGCGGCGCCAGTCGCGCTCCTGCGTCGAATAGACGCCTTCATAATGCGCGTTGTGTTGACCGACGCTGAATTCCATCGTCATGGCCTGGCCCTCGCCTCCGGCGGCATTCGGGCGATCTCGTCGATGCGGTCGTTCGATTTGCGCTCCGGATTGCGTCGCTCCGCCGGCGAGCGGCGGTCGAGATCGTATCCGATGTCGGCCATCGTGCGGGTCAGGATGTCGACGTTCCGTTGCGGGACAGCTGCAAGGCCGGCCAGCAGCCTGTCCCGGTGCGCCCAGCCCGGTCCTTTCAACAGATCGATCGCCTCGGTGTACAATTCGGTTTTCACGAGGCGCGCGAACTCGGCGATCACCGCGTCCGACAGGTCGGGCGGCAGCGCATCGAGCATGGCGAGCGCCATGGCGCTGCGCTTGACGACGATCCAGCCCTCGTTGGGTCCGAGCCGATACGACATCCGCAATAGGTCGAAATTGGCATCGCTCAAACCCTGCCTGGTGTTGCGAAGCCAGAACAGCACGACCCAGAGGTAAGGATCGGCCGGTGCGCAGCCGAGCGATTTGCGGACCGCTGCGTCGAGCTCGTCCATCCTTGCGTCCACCTGATCGCCCGATGCGAGTGCGTTCTCGGCGAGCCGAAGCCGGATCACCGCCGCGCTGCGATCGATCGCCGGCATGCAATCCTTATCCGCCGCCACGCGCGACAATAGCGGACCGAGGTCACCGAGCTCGGCATCGCTGACCGGCACGTTGCGCAAGATCAGGTCCCTCGCGCCGTCGAGCCGGGCCTGGTCGACAAAGACCGGCAACGTGGTCGCGCCCCAGGCAACCGAGGAGCACGCGGCCGCGGCCAGGAAGCCGCGCGCCAGCCAGGCGGCGGCGCGCCGCGGCATCTCGCCTCGCGTCTCACTCGGTGTAGCCATATCGTCCATAATGCGAGTTGTAATAGTAGTTCTTGCCGCCATAGCCGCTGTAGCGGCTCATCGCGGCGATATCGGCCTTGTTGAGCACGACGCCGAGCAGGTTCTCGTTGACCGCCCGCGCACTGCGCAGCGCGCGCTCGACCACCTGCACCTGGGTCTTGCCCCACTCCACGATGAAGACGAAGGAATCGACGAAGTGCGCGGTGATGCGGACATCGACCACCGGCGTGAGCGGGGGGAAATCGACGATCACGTAATCATAATGGCCGCGGACGGCGTCGATGAAATCCTTCATCTGGTCGGAGGCCAGCACCTCATGCGAATGCGCGATGCGCGAGCGCGTGGCGCCCGGCAGGAAGGCAAGGCCAGTCTCCGGATCGCGCCACAGCGTGTCCTGCAAGGTCGCATTGTTCGACAGTACGTCGAGAATCCCGCGCTCGGCGTTGGCGGCGATCTTGCGGCTGAGCGAGGGATTGCGCAGGTCGCAATCGACCAGCAGCACGCGCGACCCGCTCTGGGCGACCAGTTGCGCGAACACGAAAGCCAGCGTCGACTTGCCCTCGTTGGGCAGCGCCGAGGTCAGGCCAAGGATCTTCGACGGCTTGGTGACATTGAGGTCGGCATTGACCTTGATCGAGCGGATCGCTTCCGAGAAGCGCGAGAACGGCGCATCGATCGCCGCCCACAGCACCGGCTCGTCGCCGCGCCGGATCGTGCGCGGACCGACCGGCAGGTTGGGACGGCCGGCTGCCGGTGCCTTGAGCTGGCCCGGCGAGACGCGGGGAACGATCGCGACACAGTCGGCGTCGAGGATCGTCTCGACCATTTCAGCGGTACGGAACACCCGGTCATAAAGGTCGCGCAACACGCCGAGCCCGAGCCCGGCGATCAGACCGCCCAGCGCCGAGAGCGCCAGCACAACCAGGGTCTGCGGGTGGCTCTTGCCGAGCGGACGCGAGGCGCGGGTGATCACCCGCGCCTCGCTGACCGGAAACGACTGCTGCTGCACGTTTTCCATGTAGCGTTGCAGGAAATTGTCGTAGAGCGAGCGATAGGTCTGCGCCGAGCTCTCAAGCTCGCGCAGCGTGACCTGCGCCTGGTTGGTGGATTGCGATTGCGACACCGAATCGTTCACGGCGCGCTCGATCTCGTTCTGGCGCTGCAGGGCGATCGCATAGTCGCTCTTGTAGCTCTCGGCGAGCCGCTTCAATTCGTCGATGATTGACGACTGGATCTCGCGCATCTGGTTGCGCAGATTGACGGCGGCAAGATGATTGTAGCCATAGCGCGACGACCAGTCGGCCTCGCGATTGGCCAGCTCGAGATATTGCGAGCGCAGCTTGGTGATGACCTGGTTGTTCAGGGTATCGGCAACCGTGGCGTCGGGGACGCCGCCCTTCACCACCGCCTCGATGCGGTCGAGCCTGGCCTTGGCGTCGGTGACCTGAGACTTCACATGGACCAGCTGGGTGTTGAGCTCGCCGAGCTGCTGCTCATTGAGCAGCTTGCCGCTGGAGGTGACGATGTTGTTGGTCTTCTTGTAGTCGAGCACCGCGCGCTCGGCATTGGAGGCCTGCGTGCGCAGCTCCTTGATGCGGTCTTGCAGCCAGGCGCTGGCGCGGCGCGTTGCCTGATATTTGGAGTCGAGCTGGTCGACGATATAGGCGTCGGCCACGGCGTTGGCGATCTGCGCCGCGCGCTCCGGATCGAGCGAGCGGAAGCTGACCTCGATCACATAGGTCATGCCGCGGCGGCGGACGTCGAGCTGCTTCTGGAAGGTGCGCACCGCACGCCGGGTCCGGTCGAATTCGTTGGGCGGCGCGCGGCCGGCGAAAAGACCGGACACGAAATCCAGCACCGCTCCCGCCGCGCCGGCCCTGGAGCCGATGAATTCCGGATCCTCGTTGAGCTTGAGGTCGCGGATCACCGCGAGCGCGACGTTCTCCGACTTCAGGATTTCGACCTGGCTCTCGACCGCGGAGGAATCCACCGGAACGTCATTCGCCGGCGATTGCTGCTGGAAGGCCTGGAATTTGCGCGTGTCGATGATCATCGTGGCAAGCGCGGTATAGCTCGGCGCCGCCGTCATCAGGTAGCAGATGCCGCCGAACAAGCAGAGCCCGGCCGTGCCGAGGATCACCCAATATTGCCGGAGCAGATAGGTGACGAAGGCGTCGAAGGTTTCCGCCAGCGACGGCAGCTCGGCCGGCCGATTTCTCAGATCGACTGACGGCGGAATCTGGTTGCGCTGAAGCATCTCGTCCTATCGCCGCGCCGGCAGGTTGGTGCCTGCCCGCGCGCCCTCCAATGGCATCGGGTAGCCTCCCGCCGCCGACATCGAAGTGCATCGCTGCAGAGAGTTCTCCATCGGCGATCGGAAGCCCGCTCAGGGAGTGACGGTTGAGATCAGCGTGGTGCCGGTCGGCCCGTTGCCGGACGACGAGACCGACGATGTGAAACTGAAAATGCCGGTATTCACGCTATTGCCGCCGATCGCCTCGAGCGCGCTGCCTCCCGCGCCGTTAGCGCCAAGCGC
This sequence comes from Bradyrhizobium viridifuturi, assembly GCF_001238275.1. Lineage (GTDB taxonomy): Bacteria > Pseudomonadota > Alphaproteobacteria > Rhizobiales > Xanthobacteraceae > Bradyrhizobium > Bradyrhizobium viridifuturi. The sequence continues at coordinate 277,377 of NZ_LGTB01000003.1, read as the reverse complement.
GCTGGTCTGGCCGCCGGATGCACCAGCGCTGCCCGCGCCGCCGGCGCCGGTCGCAGCGGTGCCGGTATCTCCCGACGCTGCGGCAAATGCCATCACCGTGTCGAGGTCCTTGGTGTCGGCGATCGCCTGCTGGATACGCGTCGCATAGGTTTGGTTGCTGCGCACCACGATACGCGCGGCCTGGGCGAGACCGGCGGCGATCGCCGTCTTCTGGTCCTTGCTTGCCTTGGCAAGCAGCGCAATCAGGGGATCAAGCGCCGTCGGATCGCTGAGAGCGAAGTCGCGCGCCCGCGAGGTCAATTCCACGCCCGCGTTCGGAAATTGGGTCAGCAACTGCTCTGGATTGGCCTTGAAATTCGTCACCGCCTGGGGGAGCTGGATCAGCCCGCCAGGCGTTTGTCCGATCACGGCGCCGCCCGGCGCCGCGAGTGCCAACATCACCAAGACCGCAAGGCGCGGAGCGGAAAAACCGCCGGATCGCTCAAATGTGAACACCTCTATCTCCCTAACGAATACTAACAGTTCGTTAGCATAGTCAGAGTTATCGCGCCAATTAAAACCCCTGCCCGGCCGCGGCCCGCGCGCCGCGCGAATAATCAACGTTAACCGGCCGCCCCGGCTGTAACACCGGCGTCACGGACGCCGCCGCCCCTGCCGGAACGGAAGGATTGCGACAACCCGGCCCCGAGCAAGGCAGCGATAACAACGGCGTAGCCCGTGATCTGGAGCGAGAAATCGATCATCGAATGCAGCGTGCCGGCACCCGACGCGCAGAGCGCCACGAGCGGGACGATGACGTCGCGACGCCGGGTCCGCACCCCATGCGCGAGCACGCCGAAGGCCGCGAACAGCGCGATCATGGCGGCGCCGGCCATTAACATTCCGCCGTCAGACGCCAGCTCGAGCCAGCTGTTGTGCGCCCGGTTCCAGGTCCCGCGCAGCGAAATGTCGTCGGTGCGATAGGCCGGATAGACCCATTCGAAGGACCCGATACCATCGCCCAGCCAGGGATGATCCCAGATCATCCGCAACGTCGCGCGATAGGTCGAGAACCGTCCCTCATCCGACAGGCCCATCGTGCTGAAGCGTGCGCCGACGCCGCCGCCGAGCAGTTGCAGCAGGGCGAGTGCGACCAGGCTGCCGATGCCGAGCGCCGCGATCAGGCCGTAGCGGCGCGGCATCCGCTTGCGAAACAGGATCGCGGCCGCGACGACCGCGGCGAGCAGCGAGATCCCGACCCCGCCGCGCGATCCGGTCAGGAACATCGCGAGCAGACAAGTGAGCCAGCCGAACGCAAGGCCGGCAAGCCGGCGCCGTGCCGGCATGTCGAGCCGGGCGAACAGCCGTGACAGGCCGGATCGGTGCGACGGCCAATGCCGCTCGATCAGCTCGCAGCCGAACAACAGCCAGATCAGTGCGCAGCAGCCATAATAAATGCCCGCCGTGTTGCGGTTGACGAAGGGAGAGGTCAGCCACTCCAGATGCGCCTGCTTCTCGTGCAGCAAATAGATCCGGGTCGGATCGATCGCGAACGTGACAATGCCGCAGATCGCATAGGCGAGGCCCGCGAGCGCCACTGCCCGCAATAACCCGCGCGCCAACATGCGATTGGCGCCGAGCACGACGCCGATCGCAAAGGCGAGCAGACAGACGATCGCAACGCCGGCGGAATAGAACGGCAGATTGGTTGCGATCGTCACGACGGGCGGCAGAACGGCGGGCAGCAATTTTCCCGCCTCCGCCCACAGCGCGTTCGGCGCCGCGCCGAGCCACGGCCGCAGCGCCGATTGCTCGTGCAGCACCAGCACGGCGAGCGCCGTCAAGAGCGCCGTCACTGCGAGGATCGCGAGCTGGCTGCCACGCAGACGCACCGGCAGCACGCCGAGCAGCGCGATCCCGAGCAGGATCGACCAGATCGCGGGCGCAACGGCGCCGACCGAACCGAGCGGCAACGGCGCCAGCGCAACGACGGCGCAGAACAGCCACGATGACCAGCGCACCGGCCACGGCAATGCCGTCGCCTCGCCCGAGCCGGAAGGTGATCTTAGACGTGTCATGAAGCCGGCCGAGCCGGCTTACGCCCCAATATCAGGGCGCAAGCTTGATCGAATTACGAAGTAAGGTTGCGTTGTAGGCGGCCACGATCGGATCGTTCACCGTTGCGGTCACGAGGCGGATCTGCTGCATCAGCTTGGCGTCCTCGACGGATGCCGCATTCGACGCATAGAGCACGTCCTTGTTGCGCAACTGGAAACGCGTGGCCAGGAAATAGCCGGCCGGATCGCGGAAATTGATGTTGTAGACGACCGGGATGATCGGCCCTGAATATTTGCTGACGTCGATGCCGAGCTTGGCGGCGACTTCCGGCAACTCGCCGCGATAGACGAACACCGAGGCCGGGTCGGCCGAGGAATCGTTCAGGCCACCCGCCTTGGCGACCGCTTCGGCGAGCGAGATGCGCCAGGCTTCGAAATTGAATTGTCCCTGCGCGCCCGATGCACCGAAGGCAACGAAGGTCTGCGGCTCGCGGTAGACATAGATGGTGTCGCCCGGATGCGCATAGATGTTGCTCTTGGGCTCGTAGACCAGCTGGCCGAACGGCACCGTCGTCCGCTTGCCGTCGCGCTCCAGCATCACCCAAGTGTCGAAACCCTGCCCTTTCGGGCCGCCGGCGCGCGTGATCGAATCGAGCACGCGTTCGCCCGCGGCGTTGGCGGGGAAGCGGTTCGGCGAATTGACCTCGCCGAGCACGGAGATCAGCGAGGTGCGCTGCTCAATCAGCGCGACAACCGCCTGCGGCTCGATCGCGCGGTTCTTCAGCGCGTCGACGATCGAGCGCTGCACCTCGGTCGGCGTGCGGTTCTTGGCACGGATCGCGCCGGCATAGGGCACCGAGATGTTGCCGTCGGTATCGACGTTCTGGTTCGGCAGCGTGATGTAGTTGCCGGGACGCACGCCGGCCTCGACCGGAATGAACAGACCGCCGGCGGCGGCCTCGAAGATCGTGACGCTGACGACGTCGCCGATGCCGAAGTGAATATCTTTCGGCGGCGGGCCCTGAATGCCGCCGGCGAGCTGCGGCGCGAACGACGCCAGCACGTTCTCGACCTGCGGCGTGATCTTGACCATCGCGTAAGGCAGGCTTTCCGGGTCCTTCTGCCCGGCGACCACATCGGAGCTGGTCGGACCGTTGGTCGGCATATAATGGCAACCGCTGACCGAAACGGCGGCCGCAAGCAATATCATTATCCGAATGAAATTCGCACGCGACATTCAAATACTCCGGCCGTGCCGTAACATGCCGACTATCACAATCACAAGGTTCCGCGATATAATGCGGTACAATTGATAAATAATGTTAGCAAGGTGAGGCAATTCGGCGACACCGGCGCGATACCGTGATGCAAACGGCCCGTGCGGCATCACTCCGGCTTTGATTTCGCGTGATGTCCCAGTTATCGGTGAATGAGATGGTTTGAGTTTAACGATTGAGGGTTCGATGGCTCGCATGAAGCCACTGGCGATCGCGTTGAGAACCGTCGCCTTGCTGCTCGGCATTGGCAATTCGGGCGCTTTTGCCGCGGAATTGAGCATTTCTCCGACCCCGCGCGCGGTGCAGCGCGTCGGCGGTAACTGCCAGCGACTGCAATATTGTCATGGCGATGTCTGCCAGTGGAAGCGGGTGTGCTGGCACGGCTGTCCCGATCGTTACTCCTGCGCGCCGCTCTACGGCGCCTATGGCCCCTATGGCGGCCGTGACTATTGGGCGGCCTACAGCTACGGCGATCTGCGCCCATTCTGATTGTTAATCGACTAACATAACCACCCAGCCATTCGCGTGCCGGCCGATTTGCGACGGTCGGCTTAACCCAGGCTTAGGACCCGGCCCGCTATCATGCGGTTACAGGGTTTGGTTATGTTATTTGTTTTCCTTGGCAATTTGATCGGCGGTGTCGTTCTCGGGCTGCGCCAGCACTGCCTGGTGCTGGTGCCCGTCATGCTTGCGGAACTCACGCTGCTGGCCATCATCGCAGGCACGCGCCTTGTGTGGTCGGAGACGATGCTGCTCATGATCACCGCGATCGTATCGCTGCAAGGCGGATATCTCGCGAGCGCGCTCGCGCCGTTGTTCTGGTCCCGCTCCTCGACGCCGCTGCTGGCCTTGCGCCGTCCGCATTGACGCGGCACCACGCTTCCAATTCGGCGTGCCCGATTTCCATTGACCTCGCCGCGGGCCCGGGGCATCCCGCTGCCTTGCGTTCGCATCTTCCGCAGAACCCCACCTCAGGACTTGCCCCTCTCGTGTGGAACGTCACGGCATTCATCTGCATCCTGATCGGTACGTCGATTCCGCTGGGTCTGCTCGACGCCTCGCTCGCCATTGGCCTCGCCGGCACCACAACGTCGCTTGGGTTGCTGGCGAGCCTGATGGTGATCCGTCCAGGTGAACTGTCATTCCTGAAATCGGTCGCGGGGCCAGCCGTTGCAGTGGCGCTGATACCGATGCTCTGGATCATCATGCAGATGTTGCCACTGCCGTTCCTGGCGCATCCGGTGTGGAAATTCGCCGGTGAAACGCTGGGGATGCCGCTCAGCGGCAGCATCACGATCGATACCGGCGCAAGCCTCGGCGCGCTGCTGGTCTGGCTGTCACTGCTATCGGTCATGATATCAGCCTCGGCGATCGCGATCGATGCCCGCCGCGCCGACATGGTGGCCCGCAGCATCGCGGCAACGGCAACCGTCGCGGCTCTGATCCTGCTGCTGTACAGCGATCCGATCAAAACTTGGCTTGGTGCCGGCGACGTGGCGCGCGATCGGACCGCAAATGGCTTCCTGGTCGTCGTTCTCGTCGGCATTCCGCTTGGCCTGGCGCGCACGCTCGACACCGGTGGCCATGCCGATGGCCGCACGGCGGCGCCGCTCGCGCGACTGCGCTGGCTGTTCGCCGCCGGCGCACTGTTCGGCGCCGCCAGCGCCTGCTGGTACGGCCGTCGCGGTGCCGCAATCGCAATCGCAGCGGGCATCGCCCTCGTCCTGATGACCTTCGCCGCGCGAAAACTTCATCTGCACCGCTGGAGCAGCGCTGCTGCTGCCGCCGCGATCGCGCTGATCGCCCTGGCGACGGCGATTGCCAATCGCCACCCCGATGTGGCGTTTGCCATAGCCTTCGCCGATGCACCGGCGGAGTTCGTGCAATCGACCCACAATCTGCTCGCCGACCTGCCCGCGCTCGGCAGCGGCGCCGGGACCACCGCAATGCTGGCGTCGACCTACATGGACTGGCAAGGCGCAGCCACGCAGCCCGTGGTGGCGACCAGTGCCGCCGCCTTGATCGTCCAGTTCGGTTCCGCCATGTTCTGGACTCTACTCGCGGTTACGATCGTGGGCATCGCGGCGTTCACGGCCGGTGCGCGCAATCGCGGCCGCAACTGGTCTTATCCTGCGGCGGCCGCGGCCGTGCTGCTGACGCTGCTGCTCGCTGCCTTCACCTTGCCGGAATTGCCGGCGCTGCCCGGAGTGATCGTGTTGGGAGCCGTGATCGGAACAGGACTGGCGCAGCGGATCGGCCGTTCACGGTTGCAGGCGGGCTAGGCGGTACATGCGCAGCCTCCTCCAACGTATTGTCGGCCAGACCGGCGACCTCGAGCACGCGGGAGACGAGACCTGCATCTACGCGGTCGGCGATATCCACGGCCACGCCGACCTGCTGCACGAGATCTGCGCGCGCATCGATGCCGATATCCGCAAGTCACGGCCGGTGCGGCCGATCCAGGTGTTCCTTGGCGACTACATCGATCGCGGACCGGATTCGCGCGAGGTGATCGCGATGCTCGATCAACGCCGCCGCACCCGAAGCATGGTCTGTTTGCTCGGCAATCACGAGGCGTGCCTGCTGGAGTTTCTCGTCAATCCCGACATGCTGGCGCAGTGGCGGCAGTTCGGCGGCCTGCAAACGCTGATGTCCTATGGATTGACGCCCTCGTCGAATCCCGACGCGGAGGAACGCCGGGCGCTCGCGCGGGCGCTGGTTCGCCAGATGCCGCCGGCGCATCTTGCCTTCCTGCGCTCGCTGCCGATCTGTTATGTGCACAGCCGCTACTTCTTCGTGCATGCCGGCGTCCGGCCCGGCGTCGCGCTGAACCAGCAGCGCAGGGAAGACCTGCTCTGGATCCGCGACGACTTCCTGATGTCGGAAGATGATTTCGGCAAGGTCGTGGTCCACGGCCACACGCCGGTGCATGAGGCCGAGCTGCTGCACAACCGCATCAATGTCGACACCGGAGCCTATGCGACCGGCCGCCTGACCTGCGTCAAGCTCGAGGGCGCACGGCGAACGCTGCTGATGACCGGCAACCGGGCCGCGCGCCATGGATAGCACGATGGCTGACACGATATCCGACGCGTTCCGGCGATTCCCACGGCAGCTGTCGCCGGCCTTCGCGCCGGCCGCGGCCGCGATCGGCGCCGTGACGCTGGCGTTGTCGGCCTGGTGGCTCGCCGCCGATACATCGCGCGGCAAGCCGTCGCTCGCGGCCGGCATCGGCGTGATCAGAAGCGAGCTGTGGCTGCGTGACGGCTGGAGCGATTTGCAGACTTCGCCCGAGGCGGCCGAAGCCGCCTTCACGCGCGCGCTTCGGCTCTCGCCGATGGATGCCGGCGCCTGGTTCGGCCTCGCCTCGGCGACCGGGCGGTTCGATTGGCTGAACCCGACCGCATCGAAGGCGCTGAAGATGTCCTACTACACCGGCTTCAACCGCAGCGATCTGATCGCGCCGCGCCTGATCCTGCTGGCGCAGGTCGACACCACGCGCGATGTGGAGCTGGTCGACCTGCTGCAGCGGCAGATTCGCCTGATCCTCACCCGCGCGCCGGAGCTCAAAGGCGCGGTCGGCCAGGCCTATCGCGTGGCGACCGACGCCAACCGGCGCATCATCGAGGCGGAATTCAAGGACGCCAACCAGAGCCTTCCGGAATAAGGCGCGTCGGCACCCGGGCTGCCGTCGGATGCCTGGCCTGTCAGACACCCTTGTGCCGCAGCACCGCGCCGACCGTGCGCAGCAGGATCCGCAGGTCGAGCACGAAGCTCCAGCTCTTGATGTAGATCAGGTCGTGCGCTACGCGCAGCTGCATGTCCTCGATCGCGGGCGTCGCGCCGCGCAATCCCTGCACCTGGGCGAGGCCGGTGATGCCCGGCTTGACGTGCTGGCGCTGCGCATAGCTCGCGATCAGCTTCGAGTACTTGTCGTCATGGGCCAGCGCGTGCGGCCGCGGGCCGACCAGCGACATGTCGCCGCGCAGCACGTTCACCAGCTGCGGCAGCTCGTCGATGCTGCGGCGGCGCAGCGTCGCGCCGATCCCGGTCAGCCGTGAATCGTTCGGACGCGCCTGCACGATGACGTCGCCATCCTCGAGCACATGCATCGAGCGGAATTTCAGGATGGTAAACTGCTTGCCGTCGAACCCGTTGCGGCGTTGCCGGAATAGGATCGGGCCTTTGGAGTCGAGCTTGATCGCAATCGCGGTCCCGATCAGGAGCGGCGCGAACAGCACCAGCAGGCCGCTCGACGCCACGATGTCGAACAGCCGCTTGCCCGCACGCTCAACCGCGGTGAGCGGCGAGCGCTGCATTTCCAGCGTCGGTATCGGGCCGCTCGCCACCATCCGCAGCGCGAGGAATCTCTCCGCAGTTCGATCCGGCAGCAGCCGCACCGGCAGCGGCGACGCCCGCAATTGATCGCAGACGAACTGGATGCGCGGCTCCTGCTGCCAGGGCATCGCCAGGATGATCTCGTCGGCGCCGCACTCACGCGCGGCACGAATGGCTGACGCAACACCCGCGCGGTCGCCCGCGTCGTCGGACTGGCCCGACAGCTGAACCCGTCGCACCTCGCTGAGGCCGAAATCGCGCAGCAGGCTCGATTGCCGCACCCGTGACAATTCGTCCGCCAACCCGACCACGACGGCGCGGCGGGTCGCCAGCATGCCGCGGTCGATCGCACGTTGCAGCGGCGCCTGCAGCAGCATCCGTCCAGCCACCAGCCCGAGGCCGCCGATCAGGCCGAATGACATCACCGACCCGCGCGAGACGCCGGAGCCAACCTTCAGGAGGAAGATGATCAGTGTCATCAACAGGACGACCAGCAGCCACCCGCCGAGCAGGCTGCTCCAGCGCCGGTCGAGCCCGGCCATCACCTGTGCATTGTAGAGGCCCTGCGACTTCGCCACGAACATGTGAAGGATGGCGGCGAGGACCCCGATGCCTAGAAAACCCTCGAAGCTGTTGCTATAAACCGTGTGGTAGTAGAACAGGTGATAGGCCGCACCGCCAATGATGCTGGACAGCACGACGATGATCATCTCGAAAGCGACGGCAAACGCCTCGAGCGAAGCAAAAGCGAACGCGCCGACGTTAACCGGATCCTTCGCTAATCGAGCGTCCGACAGGTCGGTCATCGGGAATTAACATTCGTGTTAACAATTCATATGTGCATTATCAGTATCAGGCAGGCCGTGAGCTCGCAAGACCTGCCGGCAATATCAGGCAGAGAGCATCCATGAGTTCTTCGGCTGGCGAAACCGAGGCCGCGCTGGTGGCCCTCCTCCACTTGATCCGCCTGATGGGCGCGGAGCTGGTCGCCGGCCAGCACCGCGACGACGTCGAGGTACTGGTCAAGGCGGTCGAAACCAAGCTGCGATCGGCCCGCTTTCCGGCCGAAATGCCGAATCAGGACATTGTCAAAGGTCTGGACCTCGCTCAGGAGAGGCTACGTCCAATCCTCGAAGAGCTTCGCGCACGATCAGAGAAAGCGCATCTGAGCGACCAGCTGCTGCTGGCGCCCAGGCCCTCGCGTATCCATTAACGGATCAGCTTATCGTCAGCTCTGGACTTCACCCCGGCGGGGCAAGCCGTTCCCGCCGTTGGACCTGACCGCAAGCTTCTCCTCGATCTTCATTTTCTCGAGCAGCAGATCGGTCACGATCCGGCGCAGCCGTTCATTTTCCAGCCGCAATTCGTCAATACGGTTGTGGACGTGGGGGATCCCATCTCGATCATCGGTGCGAGCGGCGAGTTCGGTCACAGTACCATTCGCCGGATGGCCGCGCGCGGCCTCCTGCTTGCGCCAGCGGTGAAATGTCATCACGCTAACGCCCAGCACCTTGCACGCTTGGGCTTGTGACTGCCCCCGCGCCATGAGTTCCTCGGCCTGTTTGACCTTGGAAGTGATCTCCTCAGTAGAATGACGCCTCATTGGTCATCTCATTGCCCCCTAGATTAGCAATCATCGCATGGCCTATAAGCTATGTAAATGCAACAGGAAATTCAAATTGAGGATTTCCCGGGGGTCTTTCGGGAGCCTCAAACTTGCCGTCGGTAACGCTGCATTTTGCGAAGAAACGCCGAAGCTGCAAGGTATTTACCGAAATATATGAGCAATATTCCCGCGCCGAACCGGCCTCACAGGAAAAGTTATACGACTTTCTGCGTATGAGAATTTGATCTGGATAACTGGCGCACCGTTTGCATTCCTGAATGAGAAGCAAATGAGAACATCCAATCGGTCCCTCGACAGATTGTGAGTGCACCATGCCTCTCCGTGATAGTTACGCCGCCGTTCAAGCAGAAGTTTCACAAAATTCTAACAAATTAATCCCGCGACCTTCGCGTCCGGTAGCTTGCAGCCGCGCACGCGCGGCGGTAGTTACTAAGACGTTAGGTGTCATGAGAGTTTCAACATATTTGAGGATTATTTTCACGACACCTAACTCTCATAGCTCGATCCGCGAATTATCAATTAAGCGCTTTCCCACCCGAGACCATCAGGCGGAGCCACGACCGCCGGATAGTCTGCGAACTATTCTGTGCTGACGCTTGTCAGAGCCCGCCTCTGATCAACAGATTTTACGAGGATCGACACCATGGCGCGTCTCAAGGTCTTCGAGGGGAAGCAGTCCGCGTCCAGCGAGGCGACCGACGCCCTGGAACGGCTCGTCGCGGAGAATTCCGAGCTCCGGCATACCGCCGTCGAGTTGGTCCTGCAGACCTGGATCCTGCGCGAGCGCTTGTCCGACGTCGTGGCGCACAAACCGGTGCGGCAAGAGCACTGATACGCCCCCGCGCCCCTCGATGCAGACGCGTCGCGGAATCCGTCGGGCGGCCCGCGCAGCATAATCGGCAGGCGATCGACGCCTCAATCTTAAATTGAGTTGTCCGCGATCATGGACAAGCCACCACCCGCGCCGGACGGCGCGGAAGTGGCGGCAATTGCGTGGTGAGAAATTCGCGGACGGACGTCAGCGATGAACCCGGCGCAGCGCGGCGCGCGGGGTGGTCTGCTCACGCGATACACCGAACGAGCGGGACGCAACCGGGCGCTCGTGGATTTCACGCAGCTCAGCGATATCCAGCATCAGCGCAACGACCTCGTTGCGCAGCGATTGGTTGGTCGCGAGCAACGCCTCTTCGATCGGCTGATGCAAGTGTTGAATCTTGTGCTGCTTCATGGCGCGCCCTCGCTCTGCGGTTAAGGGTATGAGCGATGTGATTGAAGTTTCGATGACAGGGTTAGATCACGCACATGGAAAGCGGTTAATGGGGCAGGTTTGCGACCAACGTTACGCTGACAGAAATTTTTCCAATTTGGTTCCACAACCTGATCGCGAAAGGTTTAATCGATGGCCGTATTGTGTCGCTGCGATGGGATGTCGACGGCAGCGATGCGACGCGCGGCCGAAGAACGCAACAGGTGCTGGCCGCACGGCGCGACCAAGAGCATGAAATCATTTGACGATCATCGATCGCCGCAATCGCGGGGGAAACCGGCGGAACGCCTGCGCGAGATCACAATGTCGCCGCGTCAAAGGCCGGCGGCTTCAGGCGATGTTCCAGCCGCGAACCAGATATTCCACCAACGACGACATGCACACACTAAATCTGCTGCACTCGATCAATCGGATTTGCGCAGCGCATAACAGGTTAAACTAAGCGGCATGGATGCGCGCAGCCATCCGCGCCGACCGCAGACATTGGGGCGCCGCGAACGTCGGGCGTTCCGATCGGCGCCCTGGCGATAAGACGGAAAGATTCAGCGCTTCACGTTCGATCGTGCAAAGAGATTCGTCTCGAATCCGGACCAAATCCGACAATGCTATTCTAATTCAAAATGAGCGACGTTGAAGCGTTTCGGCTTCAGCGGAAGAAGCAAGCCACTTCGCGCTTCATCGCACATGCGCTTTGCACGTTCACCGCAGCTAACAGCCGTCCGCACCATCAATCGCCATAAGCATCGCTAATTGGCGGTGCGCGTCGCGACCGCCGCGCTATTTCGATTTGGCAGGCGTGTCGTCGTCCATCTTGCCACCGTTGGCGACGCACTTGTTGAAATAGTCGCGCTGATCCTTAGCGCCACCCCTCGCGCTGCCGGAAGCGGGATTGCCGGGTTGCCGCGGCGGAAATGCGCGCGCCACCAGAGCATCGCAGGCGCGTGCGACCTGGACGTCGATCGCGATCGCCGGAGCGATTGCTCCTGACATGATCATAACTGAAGCTACGGCAAAACCCGTGATAACTCGCATTGCCACACTCCGTTCCACGCCGCGCAAGTTTTTCTCGAGGCTGGATCTGCGAAGAGCGCACTATTTCCGATCGATGTCGTGATAAGCCCGATACCAGTCGACAAATTTGGCAACGCCGTCCTCGATCCGGGTCTGCGGCCGGAAGCCGATGTCTCGCTCCAGGTCGGAAACGTCAGCTGCCGTCTCCGGCACATCCCCAGGCTGCATCGGCAGCAACTGCTTTTCGGCCCGCCGGCCGAAGCCCTGCTCGAGCAACGCCACCACATGCATCAATTCTTCGGGCCTGCTGTTGCCGATATTGTAGACGCGCCACGGCGCCTTGCTCGACCCCGGATCGGGATGCGCTCCCGACCAATTGACGTCGCCCGCGGGCGGGCGGTCGATCAGCCGCACCATCGCCTCGACCACGTCGTCGACATAGGTGAAGTCGCGCCGCATGTTGCCGTTGTTGAACAGCTGGATCGGTTTCCCCTTGGTGATCGCGTCCGCGAACGCGTAAAGCGCCATGTCCGGCCGGTACCAGGTCCCGTAGACGGTGAAGAACCGCAGCCCGGTCGTCGGGATGCGATAGAGGTGGCTATAGGAATGGGCGAGCAGCTCGTTGGCCTTTTTCGTCGCGGCATACAGGCTGACCGGGTGATCGACATTGTCGTGGATCGAGAACGGCAGCTTGGTGTTCGCCCCGTAGACCGACGATGACGACGCAAACAGCAGATGCTTGCACGCCGTGTGCCGGCAACCCTCGAGAATGTTGAGAAAGCCCTCCAGGTTGGAATCCACATAGGCATGCGGGTTCTGCAGGGAGTAGCGCACGCCGGCCTGGGCCGCGAGATGCACCACGACCTCGAAGCGATAACGCTCGAACAGCGCCTTCATCCCGGCGCGGTCGGCGAGATCGAGCTCCAGGAAGGTGAACCCCCGGTGCTGCTTGAGCAGATCGAGCCGCGCGCGCTTGAGCGCCGGGTCGTAATACTCGTTCAGATTGTCGATGCCGATGACCGGCTGCCCTGCCCGCAGCAAATGCTCCGCCAGATGGAAGCCGATGAAGCCGGCGCAGCCCGTGACGAGTAGATTGCCTGCGATCACCACGTTCCGCCTGTTCCTTTCGCCTTGCGCCGGAGCAGGCCGCACGCGCAGTCAGGCGCGGGCCGCAGCGACTACCGTCGAGTTCCGGCTGCGGGGTGCGTCAGTTGCTGGCGGCCGCAGGTTTGTAGTCCGGAAAGCGGCTCAGTACCGCGGCCTTCATGAACTTGAAGTGCGCAATCTCGGTCGCCAGTTCCTTCAGCCGACGCTGGCCGTTGGAGATCTCGGCGTCAAACAGGTCTTGATGATAATTGTCAAGCGCCTCGCGTTCCAGATATTCGTCGGTGCCGTTGCCCAGTGTCACCGCGGCGCGGGCCAGAACATCGTCGACGCGGCGGCCAAGGCCGGATTGCTCGCTTTCGGCCGCCTGCAACGCGGCCTCGATGGCGGCCATGATCGATCCGATCCGGGCGCGATCGGTCTCGGCATCGCGCTCAGCCGAGCGTGCCTTGAAACCTTCCTCGCTACGCCGCGACCGGATCAGGTCGTGGGCGCGAGCCCGCAAAAACAGCTGAAACATCTGTCAGTATCCGGTTCGGGCCATTCAGGCAGTATCGCTCAAAAATCGCCCGGTCTTAGTTAAAAAAGGGTGAATCGCCCTCTTGCCCGGCCCTCAGGTCGGCCTTCCACTTGATCCAGGCCTTGTCATGCTTGTCGTAGAGTTCGAGCCACCGCCCCTCGACGGCCGACGGTATCGGCTCGGCGCTCAAGGCCTCCTGGTTCCGAGCTTCCCCGTCCACCGGCAGGGAAGTGTCCAATCCTTCGAATTCCGACGTCTCTTCGAGCGTGAGACCGACCAGCACGCGCCGGCCACTGACGTCGACGACATACCGCCTCGGCGAATGTCCCCTGAGATCACTCATGCTGTGCAAGTTCCCTCGCGATCCGCGCAGGCCGACGGCGGGACCAGACCGGCACGCGGACCCGGCCCGGCTGCCGCAACGAAGACAAGATGACCGATTGCATGTCGCCCGCCAACCCCAACTCACCACACTGTCGCGCTACCTCTGTGGAGCTAGCCCCCGCTAGAACGCGCGGCGCATGTGGCCGAACGCGGAAACCGGTTGCTGTTCCCGCCTCGACGATCGAGCGGCCGACGGTGCCACATAGGGCGCATAGATCCGATATTGCGCGCGGCGCTTGTGCGACCGCCACGAGCGCGCGGCGAAGCCGGAGAGGAAGCCGGCGACGAACGCCGCGGCAAGAATGAGAACAGGAGAAAGCATCACAGTCGTCCACGTTAGCCCCGATGTTATTAACATTCGAAGTTGTGACGACATCATGATTGGGCGCGCCGAAAGAATGTTCAGCCGCTGGAATTTTTGTGCAATCAAACGGCGCGACAATGCTCAGGCGCCAACACCGGTTGTTCTCGCGCAAAGCGCTTCAGGAGAACCACCACAGCATGAATTTCAGGAACATCGAACTGAGGAGATAGATCCACCCCGCCATCGCCAGCACCGTCAGTCCGACGAAGACACCTGAGACGCTTTTCTCCTTGAAGCGCGCCAACAACGAGTTTTTTTCTTCTTGCGGAAAGAACATCTCAAGCTCAAGGCGTATCTGATTCAAATCAGCTAGCAGCCAATTTCGATGATCTCGTGACGCGCCACCGCAGCGCGCATCACGGGTCTCAGCGCAAAATCTCGTGAAGCCGCGAGCCTTCGCTCAAAATCCGGCTCAAGTTTCTTCGCCAGATGGTCAGGGATGATTTCGCCGCCCATCGCAGCAGCCTGCGCCGGAATTTCCACGCGCATGTTGGCGATCCGCGGCGCGGATGCGCGTCACGCGTCGAGTCGCCGCGCAGCTTGACAGACGGCATGCATCCGCATGCTCAAGCGGCCGACGCCGGAAGCGAGCGTACGCACCCTCACGCGCATGGCACCCTGCTTCAACGGCATCTCACTTCGACAATGGACACCTCGCACACGGGAGACGATCGTCAGCAGCGCCTACACCCGGAAGAAGGCAAACCAGACGATGCCAAGGATCAACACGGCGAGCCCGGTCGAGGCTGTGAGCAGTGCGAGAACCGAAGGTCCGGGTTCGGCCTGGCGCGCCTCGGTCGGGGTTTCGATGATCTGACCGTGTTGTTCCCTAGCCATGGCGACCTCTTTGCTTAAGTGCCTGTAATTCCGGCGATTGCCGCTCCCCTTCGAAAAGCCAACGCGGCATATGGAGTGATGTTCCGAGCTGTCTGGCGACGGCCCGGCGCCCGCTGCGGCCACCGCGTCAAACCGGCGCAGGCCGAAGCCACGGTTAACGCCGTTACCAGATTCACCGGGCGGTGTTGTTTCAAACTGGGGTTCCCGGTGTTATCCTTGACCGTTCCGTCGGTTGCGTAATCGGAGTTTTCCCCATGGCCCCCCGCGCCAACTGGAAGGGCTTTTTGCGCCTTTCGCTCGTGACTTGCCCGGTTGCCCTGTACCCGGCGACGTCGGATACCGAGAAGGTCTCCTTCAACCAGATCAACCGCAAGACCGGCCACCGGATCAAATACGCCAAGGTCGATGCGGAGACCGGCGAGGAAGTCGCCACTGACGACATCATGAAGGGCTACAAGGTCGACACCGACACCTACATCGAGGTCACCAAGGAAGAGCTCGACGACATCGCGCTGGATTCGACCCGCACCATCGAGATCGACGAATTCGTGCCGCGCAGCGAGATCGACAGCCGCTATCTGATCCGCCCCTATTATCTCGTTCCCGACGGCAAGGTCGGCCACGACGCCTTCGCGGTGATCCGCGAAACCATCCGCAGCATGGACAAGGTCGCGATCGGCCGCGTCGTGCTGACCAACCGCGAGCACATCATTGCGCTCGAGCCGCTCGACAATGGGCTGATGGGCACGCTGTTGCGCTACCCCTACGAGGTGCGCAGCGAGAAGGAATATTTCGACGACATCCAGGACGTGAAGATCACCAAGGACATGCTGGATCTCGCCAAGCATATCGTCGAGCAGAAGTCCGCCGAGTTCGATCCGGAGGAGTTCGAGGATCGCTACGAGCAGGCGCTGATCGACCTGATCAACCAGAAGCGCAACGGCATCAAGATCGCCAAGCCCGCGGCGAAGGCAGCGGCAACGTCATCAACCTGATGGACGCGCTGAAGAAGAGCCTCGCCAACGAGAAGCAGGCTGCTCCCGCCAGGGCCGAAGCAAAGGCCGCGAAGGGCAAGAAGCCGAAGAAGCGCATCGAAGGCCAGCGCGAGATGCTGCTGCCGATCTCGGGCAGCGGCAAGCGCGAGCCCAAGGAAGCCGTCAAGCCGGAGCCGAAGAAGGCCGAGAAGGCAACGCGGGCGCAGGGCACCGCCGCGCGAAAGAAGGCCGGCTGAGAGGCGCTTACGCGGCGGAGCAGCATCGCGGCGGCACGCTGGTGACGTTGCGCCGCCGACTACATCATGAAGCTATCCGAAGACGCCCATCAGGATGCGCGCGGGCAGGTCGCGGCCGAGCATCTCGTCAACGCGTTAAAACAAGGGGCGGCGGGCTGATGTTCGCGCGCATCGCGATGCTGCGCGCGTTGAATGGAGAAAGCGAGAACGGCTGAATCGAAAGCGTGTCCAGCGGTGCTTACTTGAACGCCGCACCGACGGCGCTGAATTGGCCGCTCACGCTGGTGCCGATGCCTTTGACGCCGGCGACGATCACGATGCTGATGCCGCCGGCAATGATGGCGTATTCGATCGCCGTAGCGCCGACATCGTCACGCAGAAATCTTGCAAGCAACGCGCGCATGAAAAGCTCCTGTCCGACGCTCGCGGCTTTTTTCTCCCGCGCCGTAGTAATATTCCAGCAAAACTAGGCCACATTGGTTGACGGCCCATTGAGGGACAGGATGAACGATCGCTTAAGGGTTGCAGAGAAACTCCCCACTAGTTTTGCCTGCATCGCGACCTCGCCCCGCGAGGCGGCCAGCCGCGATTGGGCGTAAACGCATCAGGACTACCTGATCCGGCCCGCCGCTCGGCTTTACCAGCCAGCGAAATCCTGTTCCTTTATCGGACAGGGCGACAACGAGGCCGGAGCGAACCGGCCGCATCCAATGGGAGTGACCGTCATGAAGCTCGGCACCGCGATCGCGGAAATCGATGAAGCGCGAGGGGATCGAGATCCTCACGGGTACCCGTCAACCATTTGATCGAATACGCCGCCGCCGCCGATATCCGCCCCGTGATGGTGCGCCAGGAGCGCATCGGCGTGCACATGGCGGACGCGATCTCCCGCGTCACCTCGGGCGAGAAGATCGGCGCGTTCTGCATGCAGCACGGCCCGGGCGCCGAGAATGCGATGGGCGGCGTCGCGCAGTGCTACGGCGAATCCGTGCCCGTGCTGGTGCTGCCGATGGGCTATGAGCGGCGACTCGCCAACATCGACCCGAACTTCAATTCCAGCCAGGCGATGAAGGCGTTCTCCAAGTCCTCGGAGCCGATCAATCTCGCCCCGGAGGTCTGTAACATTTTCCGCCGCGCGTTTACCAAGCTGAAGAACGGCCGCGGCGGGCCTGTGATTGTCGAGATCCCCGCCGACATGTGGAACGAGGAGGTGCCGGAGCCCTTGAACTACACGCCGGTGCTGCGCACCCGTTATGGCGCCGATCCCGTTCACATCAAGGAAGCCGCCGCCCTGCTCGTCAATGCCAAGCGTCCGGTGATCTATGCCGGCCAAGGCGTGCACTACGCAAAGGCCTGGCCGCAGTTGAAGCGGCTCGCCGAGCGGCTCGCGATCCCGGTCACCACGAGCCTCGGCGGCAAGTCGTCATTCCCTGAGACGCATCCGCTGTCGCTCGGCTCCGGCGGCCTTGCGGTGCCGCGCGCGGTGCCGAAATTTCTCGCTGAAGCCGACGTGATCTTCGGCATCGGCTGCTCCTTCACCGAAACCTCGTTCGGCATCGCGATGCCAAAGGGCAAGACCATCATCCATTCGACGCTCGATCCGAACCACATCAACAAGGATGTCGAGGCCAAGATCGGGCTGGTCGGCGACGCCGGCCTCGTGCTCGACGCGCTGCTGGAGGAGATCGGCAAGACAGTCACCGCGGACCGCAACGCGAGCGCCGTCGCGGAGGAGATCGCCGCGTCGCACAAGGAATGGCTCGCCAAGTGGATGCCGAAGCTGACGCACAACGACGCGCCGCTCAATCCCTACCGCGTGCTGTGGGACCTGCAGCACACCGTCGACATCCACAACACCATCATCACCCATGACGCCGGCAGCCCGCGCGACCAGCTGTCGCCATTCTGGAAGTCGGTCGAGCCGCTGTCCTATATCGGCTGGGGCAAGACCACGCAGCTCGGCTATGGTCTCGGCCTTGCGATGGGCGCCAAACTGGCAAGGCCCGACAAGCTCTGCATCAATGTCTGGGGCGACGCCGCGATCGGCTTCACCGGGATGGATTTCGAGACCGCGGTGCGCGAGCGGATTCCGATCATGTCGATCCTGCTCAACAACTTCTCGATGGCGATCGAGCTGAAGGTGATGCCGATCTCGACCGAGAAGTACCGCTCCACCGACATCTCCGGCGATTACGCCGCGATGGCCCGCGCCTTCGGCGGCCATGGCGAGCGGGTGACCAGGCCCGAGGACATCATCCCCGCGATCAAGCGCGGCATCCAGAAGACCAAGGAGGGCGTGCCGGTGCTGCTGGAATTCATCACCAGCAAGGAGACCGAGGTGTCGCGCCCGGGGACGTGACGGCACCTCACACGCCCTCACCCACTTGATTTGACCGCGCCTGCGCAGGCAAGCTCCCTCCGACCAACGATCGGAGGGAGAGATGGCGCGCATCCTGGTGCTGGGGGCCGGCTTTGCCGGTCTGTGGGCCGCGCTCGGCGCCGCCCGCAAGCGCGACGAGATCGGTGCGCGGGCGGCAGATACCGAGATCCTCGTCGTCGATCGCAACGCCTATCACAACATCCGGGTGCGCAATTACGAGGTCGATCTCGCCGATGTCGCGCTACCGCTCGACCAACTGCTCGATCCGGTCGGCGTCAGGCATCGGGTCGCCGAGGTCGCGGCGATCGATCCGGCGAAGCGCGAGGTCGTGGTCAAGACGAACTCCGGCGCGGAGACCTTGACCTATGACCGGCTGGTGCTGACGACCGGCAGCGAATTGGTCCGCCCCGCCATATCAGGCCTTGCCGCCCATGGCTTCGACGTCGACACGTATCAAGCGGCGACGCGGCTCGACGCGCATCTTGCCGCGCTCGGCAAGCAGCCGGCGTCGCCGGCACGTTCGACGGTTGCGGTCGTCGGCGCCGGGTTCACCGGGATCGAGGTCGCGGCCGAGATGCCGGCCAAGTTCGCCCATGCCGGCATCGCCGGCGATCATCGCGTCGTCCTGATCGATCCCAATCCGGAGGTCGGCGCCACGTTCGGCGCGCATGGCCGTCCGGTCATCAACGAGGCGCTGTCCGCGCTCGGCGTCGAGACACGGCTCAACGTCAGGGTTAGCGCGGTCGGCGCCGACAGCATCACATTAGGCTCGGGCGAAGTCATTCCGGCCGCGACCGTGGTGTGGTGCGCCGGCATGCATGCGAGCCCCCTCGCCGCGATGCTGCCTGCCAGGCGCGACGCGCTCGGCCGCCTCGCGGTGGATCATTTCATGCAGGTCGAAGGCCTGCCCGGCGTGTTCGCCGCCGGCGACGTCGCCGCCTGCCTGATCGACGGCGAACATCCGACCGTGATGTCGTGCCAGTTCGCGCGGCCGATGGGCCGGTTTGCCGGACACAATGTGGTCGCCGATCTGTTCGGCGAAGAGTTGCTACCGCTCAATATCGACTGGTACGTGACGGTGCTCGATCTCGGCGCCTGGGGCGCGCTCTACACCACCGGCTGGGACCGCGATGTGCACACCACAGGTGCCGCCGCCAAGCTCACCAAGCAGACCATCAACCGGCAGCGCATCTATCCGCCGCGCAACGGCGATCGCGCCGCGCTGCTCGCTGCCGCCGCGCCGACGATCCAGGCGGCGCCGCCGACGCGCAAATAGCTTCTCCTCACCACCGTCATGGCGAGCTAAGCGAAGCAATCCATCGCACCGCTTGCGCGGATAGATGGATTGCTTCGTCGCTCTGCTCGTCGCAATGACGGCGCTGCTTGGTTTCCGCGCTTACTGCGACAGCTTCACGAAGTCCGGGAACTTCAGCTTCCCTTCCGCGATCGCCTTCGGCCAGACCGTGATCTGCTTGCCGTTCTGCCACTGGAACACGAGGCCGGTGACGGCGCCTGGGCCGGATTTGATGCCGTGGGTAAACTCGTCGTTCTTGCCGTAGAACTGGATCTTGCCGATCGTGCCCTCGAAGTCGGTCTTCTCCAGCTCGGCCACCATCTTGTCCGGATCGGTCGAGCCGGCGCGCTGGATCGCTTCGGCGATGATGTAGACCTCGTCGTAGGCGGTGTAGCCGGTATAGGCCGGTGGGGTGCCGAACTTAGCTTTGAAGGCCGTCGCGAACGGCTTTGTCTTCGGCGTCACCGCAACGTCGGGGGTCGCGACCGCGAGCGACGGCACGCCTTCGGCGGCGCCATTGGTGTCGCCCCAGAACGACGGGCTCAGCGCCTGCGCGCTGATGCCGAACATCGGGATCGGCACCTGCTGGTTCTTCCACTGCACCGTCGGCTGCACTCCGACATGGGAAATGCCGGTGACGATCACGTCGGGCTTGGCGGCTTCCATCTTGTTGAAGATCGGCGTGAAGTCGGTGGTGTCGGGCGAGAAGCGGATGTGCTCGACCACCTTCAGGCCGGCCTTCGGCAGGCAGGCCTCGTAGCCGATGTCGAGCGGCTTGGTCCACGCCGCGTCCTCGCTCATAATCGCCACCGACTTGAACTTGAGCTGGTCGACCAGAAGCTCCTTGGCGGCGTCGCAGAGAGCTGCGCCTGCGCGGCCGAAGTCAGGTAGCCGTGGAAGGTGTACTTGTTCTTCTCATAGTCGTTATGAACAGCCTTGGTGATCTCGTTCGAGGCGGCGCCGGGCGTGATCAGCGGCATCTTCAGCCGCGAAGCCCACGGCTCGAGCGCCAGCACGACCTCGCTGATGTAGCTTGCGATCACGGCGGAGACCTTGTCCTCGCTCACCGCGCGCTGGAATGCTCGTACCGAGTCCGCCGACGAGCTCTTGTTGTCGTAGGTGACGATCTCGATCTTGCGGCCCATCACGCCGCCCTTGGCGTTGATCTCGTCGGCCGCGATCTGCGCGCCGCCCGGAGTTGCCGCACCGGCGATCGACTGCACCTCGGCGATCACGCCGATCTTGATCGGATCCTTGGACTGCGCATAGGCCGGCGCCGCGAGGCAGAGCGCGAGCGCAGTCGCCAGCAGGCTCCCGCGGGCGGCGGTTGAATATCCTGACATGATCATCTCCCTTTGCTTTGTTATTTTTCAATCGTCGAACGTCAGAGAAAGTCCTTGCCGGCCTCCGCGGCGAACCGGCCCGGATCGCCCTCCCAGACGATCCGCGCGTGCTCCAGCACATAGACGCGGTCGGCATGCGGAAGCGCGAAGGTCACGTTCTGCTCGCCGAGCAGCACCGTGATCTTGGTGGTCTGGCGCAGCTTCTCGAGCGCCTTCGACAACAGTTCGAGGATCACAGGCGCCAATCCGAGCGTCGGCTCGTCCAGGATCAGGATCTGCGGCTGCATCATCAGCGCACGCCCAATCGCCAGCATCTGCTGCTCGCCGCCGGACAGCGTCTGCGCCATCTGGCCCTGTCGCTCCTTCAGGATCGGGAACAGTTCGAACAGCCAGGCGAGTTGCTTGGCCCGCGCCGCATCGTCGAGATGCTGGCCGCCGAGGTCGAGATTTTCCCGCACCGTCATCTCGCCGAACAATTCGCGCGATTCCGGGCATTGCACGAGGCCGGAGCGGGCGATCTTCGCAGGCCCGGTGCCGCGCAATTTCTCGCCGCCGCGCAGGATCTCGCCGGTGTAGGGCAAAAATCCCGAGATGGTGTTGAACAGCGTGGTCTTGCCGGCGCCATTCAAGCCGACGACGGAGACGAACTCGCCCTCATGGACGTGGATCGAGACGTTCTCCAGCGCCTGCGCCTTGCCATAATGCACGCTGACATTCTCGACCTGCAGCAACGGCACCTTGTCCTTGAACGAGGTCTCGGGCCGCGCATGGGTCTCGATCGCGCCGCCGAGATAGACCCGCCGCACGGTCTCGTTCTTCATCACGTCCTCGGCGCGGCCGGTCGTGATCTCCTCGCCAAGATACATCGCGAGCACGCGGTCAACCAGCGCCGCGACGCTCTTGACGTTGTGGTCGACCAGCATCACCGCGCGCCCCTCGTCGCGGAAGCTGCGGATCAGTTGCGAGAACATGCCGACCTCGGCGCTGGTCAGGCCGGCAAAGGGCTCATCGACCAGCACCACCTTCGGGTCGCGCGCGATCGCCTTGGCGAGCTCGAGCCGACGCAGATCTGCGAATGGCAGCGTCGGCGGGCGGCGGTCCATCACTGCGCCGAGGCCAACGCGCTCGGCGATCCATTTGGCGCGCTCGGTCAGCGCCTTGTCGGGAAACAGCATGAACAGGCTGTCGGGCAGCAGCGCGACCATGATGTTTTCCAGCACGGTCTGCCGGTTCAGCGGCCGCGAGTGCTGGAACACCATGCCAAAGCCCTTGCGCGCGATCTTGTGCGCCGGCAGGCCGGCGACATTCTCGCCCTCGAACAGCACCTCGCCCGCACTCGGGCGCTCGATGCCCATCACGCTCTTCATCGCGGTCGACTTGCCAGAGCCGTTCGGCCCGATCAGGCCGAGGATCTCGCCGGGGCGCAGCTCGAAGCTCAGATTCTTCACCGCGGTGAGGCCGCCGAATCTCTTGGTCAATCCGCGGACGGTGAGCGTTGCAGTGGTCACGGTCTGATCCATTTAAGAGCGCGCCTCGCGTGACAGGGCCGCTCCGAGGAAACCGCCGGGGAAGAACAGCACGACGAGCAGCGCCACCGCCGAGACGATGAAGGTCGCAAGCTCGCCGGTCGGGCGCAGGAATTCGCCGGCGACGATCAGGAAGATGGCGCCGAGCGCCGCCCCCAGCACGGTGCGCCGGCCGCCGAGCACGGCGGACACGATCACGTTCACGCCGACCGCGACGTCGACCACGGTGCCGACCGAGGCGGTGCCGAAGTAGAACACCAAAAGCGCGCCCGACAGGCCCGAGAAGAAGGCGCTGACGATGAATGCCGCGAGCTTGTGCTTGACGATGTTGAAGCCGAGCGCGCCGGCCTGCACCGGGTCCTGCCCGCTCGCCTGCAGCACGAGTCCGACCGGCGATTGCGACAGGCCATACAGGATCGCCGCGCTGATGGTCATGAAGCCGAGCGCGATCCAGTAATTGGCGCCGGCATTGATGGTGATGACGTCGGGGATCGTCAGCCCGATCTCGCCGCCGGTCAGGTCAGCGAACACCACGACGAAGTTCTGCAGCATCAACACCGCGACCAGCGTGGTGAGGCCGAAATACGGTCCCCTCACCCGCAGCGCCGGCAGCGCCAGCACGAAGCCCGCGACGACAGAGGCCAGCGCGCCGAGCAGGATGCAGAGATAGACCGACCAGCCGAACTGGTTGTTGAGGATACCGGCGGTATAGGCGCCGGTGCCGATCAGGAAGGTCGGCCCGAAATTGACCTCGCCGGCGAAGCCGAACAGCAGGTCCCAGGCCATCGCGAACACGCCGAAATAGAACGCGACCGTGAGCAGCCCGAGGATGTAGCCGGAGACATAGAGCGGCAGCGTCGCGGCAACCGCCACGCAGGCGAGCGAAATGAAGAACAGGCGCGACGTGAAGAAGTTGGCCATCTCAGCGCCTCCCCAAGAGGCCCTGGGGCCGGATATACATCACGAACACCAAGAGCAGGAGCGCCGGAATGGTGCGGTAGGCCGGCGAGATCATGTAGGCGGTGATGGTCTCGAGATAGCCGACGACGAAGGCCGCGATCAGCGAGCCCGAGACGCTGCCGAGCCCGCCAAGCACCACGATCGAGAACGCGCTCGCGGTCAGCGGCCCGACGCTGTAGGAGCTGACGCCTAGGAACATGCCGAGCAGCACGCCGGCGATGCCGGCGAGGATGCCGTAGATGCCCCACACCACGATGTAGATCTGGGTGAGCTCGAGCCCGAGCAAGGTGACGCCGCGCGGGTTCATCGAGGCCGCCAGCACCGCCTTGCCGGTGCGGGTGCGGTTCACCAGCAGCCACAGCAGACCGATCACGAGGCAGCACACCAGCGCGGTGAAGATGTTGTTGCGCGGGGTGCGGTTGCCGAAGATGTCGACGACGCCCTCGACGATCGGCAGCACCGTCTTGGCGTTGTTGGTGAAGAAATAGGCGATCAGCTCCTGGATCATGATTCCCCACAGCAGCGTGCCGGTGAGGACGAAGATTTCCTTCTCCTCATTGGGGATCCGCGTCGAGTTCTGGATCGGTTTCACGACCGCGAAATAGGTCGCGAACGACACGATCAGCGCCACGCCGACCCCGAACAGCGCGCCGGTGTAGATGTCGAGGTGCAGCACGCTGGCCGCGGCCCAGGCCGCGACCGCTGCCGCCACCATGATGGCACCGTGGGAGAGGTTGAGAACGCCGGAGACACCGAAGATCAGGGTGAAGCCGGTCGCGCCGAGCGCATAGAGCGCACTGATGGCGAAGCCATCGATCAGGATTTGTAAGGCAAGCATCTCATATCGACCGCGGCAGCAGCGCTGCCCGTTGTGGAGGACGCGGGACTGAATAGCGATGCTCCCGGGACTGGCCCGGGAGCATGATCATCAGTCAGTTCGTGGTGAGCTTGATGAAGCTCGGGAACTTGAGATCGCTCTTGGCGATCTCCTTCGGCCAGACCGCGACCTGCTTGCCGCCCTGCCACTGCAGCATCAGTCCGGTGATCAGGCCCTTGCCGTACTTGATCGAATGGGTGAAGGGGTCATCCTTGCCATAGAACTGGACGCGTCCGATGGTGCCTTC
The DNA here is from genome assembly GCF_001238275.1 of Bradyrhizobium viridifuturi. Lineage (GTDB taxonomy): Bacteria > Pseudomonadota > Alphaproteobacteria > Rhizobiales > Xanthobacteraceae > Bradyrhizobium > Bradyrhizobium viridifuturi. The sequence continues at coordinate 252,754 of NZ_LGTB01000003.1, read as the reverse complement.
CCAATCGGTCTTCTCCAGCGCATCGACCACCTTGTCGGCCTCAACCGAGCCGGCGCGCTTCACCGCATCGGCGATGTAGTAGACCTCGTCATAGGCGGTGTAGCCCGCATACGACGGATAGTTGCCGTAGCGCTTCTTGAAGCCTTCCGCGAACGGCACCGACTTCGGCGTCACCGCGACGTTCGGGCCCGACACGCCCTGATACAGCACGCCTTCCGCCGCATCGTTGGTGTCCTTGCCGAAGGTCTCGTTGGTCGCCTGCGAGGAAATGCCGAACATCGGGATCGGCACCTGCTGGTTCTTCCACTGCACCGTCGGCTGCACGCCGACATGCGAGATGCCGGTGATGATCACGTCGGGCTTGGCGGCTTCGACCTTGTTGAAGATCGGCGTGAAGTCGGTGGTATCGGGCGAGAAGCGGATATGGTCGACGACCTTGAGCCCGATCTTCGGCAGGCATTCCTCGTAGCCGACGTCGAGCGGCTTGGTCCAGGCCGCGTCCTCGCTCATGATGACCGCGGTCTTCATGTGCTTCTGATCGACCAGCAGCTCCTTGGCGGCGTCGCAGACCGACAGCGCCAGCGCCGCCGAGGTCAGGTAGCCGTGGAAGGTGTACTTGTTCTTCTCGTAGTCGGCGTGGACGCTCTTGCTGATCTCGTTGGAGGCGGCGCCGGGTGTGACGAACGGCGTCTTCAGGCGCGAGGCCCAGGCTCGAGCGCCAGCACCACCTCGCTGATGTAGCTCGAGATGACGACGTTGACCTTGTCCTCGTTGACCGCGCGCTGGAATGCGCGCACCGAGTCCGCCGAGGACGAGTGATTGTCGTAAGAGACGATTTCGATCTTGCGGCCGTCGATGCCGCCCTTGGCGTTGATCTCGTCGGCAGCGAGCTGCGCCGCCTGCGGGATCGAGGCACCGGCAATCGCCTGCGCTTCGGCAATCACGCCGATCTTGAGGGTGTCGGCGGCCTGCGCTCCACCGGGCGCGAGCGCGACAAGGCCCAAAGCGGCTGCGCCGGCGAATTGCTGCATCGCATGAAATGGCAGTCGCGATGTTCTTGTCACTCTGTTTCTCTCCTCTTGTTGTTTTTCGGCTACTTCGAGCTCTTGGGGCGGGACTATAGCCGCGACAAAATGCGCAGCAAGTGAAACTGCGCGCAGATCGCCATGCACGGACGACAACTAAAGTAGTGGGTGGGGACTCTGCAGCTGAACAAAGATGAGGCAGCGCGGGAATAAATGAGAGTCGTGGGTGACGATCTCTCCTCTCGTCATGCCTGGGTGCGCACTTCCGAAGCTGCCCTCATCCTCAGCTGTCATCGCCCGGCTCGACCGGGCGATCCAGTACGCCGCCGCTTCTCGGCTCAGGCACCAGCGTCTCTCGCGGGCGCTGACGTCGCGTGGTGTAAGACGATGAATCGAGAACCGTCCTCATCGTCGTCCCGGCGAAGCCCGGGACCCATAACCACCGATGCGAATTGCCAAGCTCTATTGGAACGACGAGTCCCAGCGACAACATCCGCCGCGGCGTATGGATCCCGGCCTTCGCCGGGACGACGGCGATGAGCGTGGCGACCCCGCCCCTACTCCGCCATCTCGGCCGGCGGTCGCGCGGCGGGACCGGCGAGCGGGCGCTCTTCCATCGTGATCATGCAGATCGAGGCGGTGGTCAGCAGCACGGCGGCGGCACCGAACACGTAGCGGAACGCATGGATCATGTCGGCCATCGGGATCGCGCTCACCGTGCTGGCCGCCGCGGCATGATGCTCACCGGCGAGCGAGATGTCGGTGCCGAGCGTCATCAGCAGGATCGTCGTGAAGGCGGCAACCGTGAAGGAGGCCATCATGGCGCGGAAGAAGTTCATCGCGCCGGTCACGGTGCCGACCTGAGGCCGCGCCACCGCGTTCTGCAGCGACACCACACTGATCGGGAACGTGGTGCCGAGCCCGAGTGCGAACACGCTCATCAGCAGCAGCAATCCCCACAGCGGCAGCGTCGTCACGGCCATGCCGACGGCACAGATGGCGGCAACCGAGGTGCCGACGATCGCAACGCGCTTGTAGTGCTTGGCCTTTGCCATGGTGCGGCCGGCGATCGCCGCACCGAAGGTCGAGATAGCCGCGAGCGGGATCAGCGCAAGGCCGGCCTCGCTGGCGGTGAGGTGATAGACCACCTCGTAGTACAGCGGCAGGTGCACGGTCAGGCCGACCATGGCGCCGAGCGCACAGCCGCCCGCGCCCATCGCGAACGGTACCACCGAGCCGCCGAGCAGCGACAGCGGCAGGAACGGCTCGTCGGCACGGCGCGCATGCCAGACGAAGGCTCCGGCGAGCGCGATCGAGGCGCCGATCATCGCGGTGATGGTCGGCGACAGCCAGGACAAACGGGTGCCGCCCCAGGTCAGCACCAGCATCAGCACCACGGCCGAGGCCATCAGCAGCACGCCGCCGAGCCAGTCGACCTTGCGCTTGCGGTGGAACACCGGGATCTTGCCCATCTTCGGCAGCAGCAGCGCCAGCGCGGCGGCCGCGAGCGGCAGGTTGATCCAGAAGATCATCGACCAGTGCAGATGCTCGGCGAACACGCCGCCGACCACCGGGCCGAGAATGCCGCCGGCCATCCAGACGCTGGAGAAATAGGCCTGGTAGCGGCCGCGCTCGCGCGGGGTGACCACGTCGGAGATCACGGTCTGGACCACGGGCATGATGCCGCCGCCGCCGAGCCCCTGCAGGCCGCGAGCAATGATCAGCATCGTCATGCTGGGCGCGATCGCGCACAGCACCGAGCCTACCACAAACAGGCTGAGCGAGGTGACGATCATGACGCGGCGGCCATAGATGTCGCTCAGCGTGCCGAACACCGGCGCAACCGCCGTCGAGGCGAGCAGATAGGCCGTGATCACCCAGGACAGGTTGGTGACGTCGTGAAACTGGCGCCCGATCGTCGGCAGCGCGGTCGCGACGATGGTCTGGTCGAGCGCGGCCAGGAACATCGTCAGCATCAGGCTGATCACGATGGTGCGGACTTCGTCCGGATTGAGCGGTGCCGGCGGCGCCAGCGGCGGCGCGTCGCTGAGTTCGATCACCTCGCTTGGGAGATGAGACAGCTCTTCGGCAATGTCGTCAGGCAATGTCGATTGGTCGGCAGGAAACGGGCTCTGCCGTTCATACTTGTTCATTTGGGGCGTAATGCTGCTGCGCGGGCGCGTCCCGCGATGGAATCATTCTCTGCTTTGCAATTTATGCAGCAATTCGCTGCTGAGGCAGGCACCCCAGCGCATGGGTGCATCCCGCAGCAATGTTCTCGCGACGACGTGATCGCGAAAGCGCCGGCATCAGCTCCGGCACGTCCCCGTTACGGCTCGGAATTCTACTTGGAGGCCTTCGGGCGCTTCTTCAATTGGGCCCGTTTCGGCAGCAACGCCGGCCAGCGCACGATATGATCCTCGAGATCAGCGTCGTTGACATCGATCTCGGTGCCCTCCACCCGGCCGCGCACCGAGACCCCGGCTTCGTGAACGGTGTTGGGATCGCCCGAAATCAGGGGATGCCACCAATAGAGGTCGCGCCCCTCGGCCACGAGGCGGTAGCCGCAGCTCGGCGGCAGCCAGTTCAGGGTGCGGACATTTTCGGGCGTGAGGCGGACGCAATCCGGAACCTGCTCGGAGCGGTTCGAATAGTCCTTGCAGGCGCACAGGCCGGCATCGAGCAGCTTGCAGGAGATATGGGTGAAGTAAATCTTCCCGGTGTCCTCGTCCTCGAGCTTTTCCAGGCAGCAGCGTGCGCAGCCGTCACACAGGCTCTCCCATTCGGCGTTGGACATTTCCTCCAACGCCTTGGTTTTCCAGAAGAATCCCTCCTGGCCCGACGTGCGCTTGGGCGGTGCGGTCATGCTGTCCCTGATATGGCAATAAAGCTCTTCTTGGGACGCCGGCGCGGCCGGCGCAAGTGGGTGGTACTGCGGGGTCGAAAAAGCCGGTGGGCAGCGTTAGGGCTTTCATTAAATTCACCAGCCGCGCCATTGGTTTATGGCAGCCGCTCGGATAGAACGTGGAACGAGTCCCCAACGACGCAAAAGCGCCTTGGGATTGCCGCAACATCGAAGCAAGACGCTGGCCTGTGCCCGTTTGGGCGCCCGCAGTGCTGTCAAACTGATCAAGGGTCCGGTCCTTTCAGATCATGCCGTCGCATTGGAAACAGAAGGTCCGGAACTTCTTCCTGGACCTCGATGCGCGTATCGACTCGACGCTGTTCTCGTCGGGCAAGGGCCTGCGCGAGCTCTACGAGCGCTATTCCACGTTCATGGACCGCTTCTACGTCGGCCGCTGGAAGCGCTGGGTGTTCATCGAGCCGCTGTCGGAGGCCGCGACCATCGGGCTCGGCGGCATGATCCTGATGCTGACGCTCGCGATCCCGGCCTTCCGCGAGACCGCCGACGAGGATTGGCTGAAGAAATCCGACCTCGCTGTCACCTTCCTCGACCGCTACGGCAACCCGATCGGCAGCCGCGGCATCAAGCATAATGACTCGATCCCGCTGGAAGACTTTCCGGACAATCTGATCAAGGCGACGCTCGCGACCGAAGACCGCCGCTTCTACGACCATTTCGGCATCGACGTGCCCGGCCTCGCCCGCGCGCTCGTCACCAATGCGCAGGCCGGCGGCGTGCGCCAGGGCGGTTCGTCGATCACCCAGCAGCTCGCCAAGAACCTGTTCCTGAACAACGAGCGCACCATCGAGCGCAAGGTGAAGGAAGCCTTCCTCGCGATCTGGCTCGAGACGCGGCTCACCAAGAACGAGATCCTCAAGCTTTATCTCGACCGCGCCTATATGGGCGGCGGCACGTTCGGCGTCGACGGCGCGGCGCATTTCTACTTCAACAAGTCGGTGCGCGACGTGAACCTCGCGGAAGCCGCGATGCTGGCCGGCCTGTTCAAGGCGCCGACCAAATACGCCCCGCACATCAACCTGCCCGCGGCGCGCGCCCGCGCCAACGTCGTGCTCGACAACCTCGTCGATGCCGGCTTCATGACCGAGGGTCAGGTGTTCGGCGCCCGCCGCAATCCGGCGGTCGCGGTCGACCGGCGCGACGAGAACTCGCCGAACTACTATCTCGACTACGCCTTCGACGAGATGCGCAAGCTGGTCGACACTTTCCCGAAATCCTACACCGAGCGCGTCTTCGTGGTCCGCACCGCGATCGACATGAATGTGCAAAAGGCGGCCGAGGAAGCGATCGAGAACCAGCTCCGCCAGTTCGGCCGCGACTATCACGCGACGCAGGCCGCGACCGTGGTGTCCGATCTCGACGGCGGCATCCGGGCCATGGTCGGCGGCCGCGACTATGGCGCAAGCCAATTCAACCGCGCCACCGACGCCTACCGGCAGCCGGGCTCGTCGTTCAAGCCTTACGTCTACACCACGGCGCTGCTGAACGGCTTCACGCCGAACTCGAAGATCGTCGACGGCCCGGTCTGTATCGGCAATTGGTGTCCGCAGAACTATGGCCACTCCTATTCGGGTCAGGTGACGCTGACCCAGGCCATCACCCGTTCGATCAACGTGGTGCCGGTCAAGCTCTCGATCATGCTCGGCGGGAAGGAAGGCCCGAAGGCCGGCCGCGCCAAGATCGTCGAGGTGGCGCGCCGCTTCGGCCTCAAGGCGCCGCTGCCGGATACGCCGTCGCTGCCGATCGGCTCCGACGAAGTCACGGTGCTGGAACACGCGGTGGCCTATGCGACCTTCCCGAACCGCGGCAAGGCGGTGACGCCGCATTCGGTGCTCGAGGTGCGCACCGGCGCCGGCGACCTCGTCTGGCGCTGGGACCGCGACGGGCCGAAGCCGCGGCAGGCCATCCCGCCGAATATCGCCGCCGACATGGCCGGCATGATGAGCCACGTGGTCAGCGAAGGCACCGCGCGCCGCGCCGCGCTCGACGGCATTCCGACCGCGGGCAAGACCGGCACCACCAATGCCTATCGCGACGCCTGGTTCGTCGGCTACACCGGCAATTTCACCTGCGCGGTGTGGTACGGCAATGACGACTATTCGCCGACCAACCGCATGACCGGCGGCTCGCTGCCGGCGCAGACCTGGCACGACATCATGGTCGCCGCGCATCAGGGCGTGGAAGTGCGCGAGCTCAACGGCGTCGGCATGGGCCAGAAGCTGCCGCCGCAGCCGGCGCAGGCCAATGCCCAGGCCAACGCGGCGCCGCGCGTGCTGGAAACCAAGCCGGGTCCGCCGCCGGTGCTGACCAAGCGCGGCGCCGATATCCTGGTCCGCGTCGAGAAGCTGCTCGACGACGCCGCCAAGACGACCGGCAAGACCACGCTGAACGAGCCCGCGAAGACCGGCAAGCCGGAGTCCTCGAGCGCGCTGGCGTTCCCCGAAACTACGTTGCCGCGGCCGGACCGGACGGCGCGCCCCCTTCCGTGCCACGCAAGAACTGACGTGCGGCTGCTCCTCACCACCCTGCTGGCACTCGTCATCGCCACCGCCGTCGGCCTCGGGCTGACCTACGCGACGGCGACGCGCGGCACCGATCTCGGCACGCTGAAGATCGCGCCTGGACGGCGCGGCCGAAGAACGGCACCTCCGACGTCGACCCCTATTCGCGCGCCACCATCGCGCGCAGCGGCGAGCTGCCGATCGGCACCGGCGATGGCATCGCGTTCTCGGCAACATCAGACGACAAGAACAAGCCGCTCGACGGCCGCTGCGACATCGTCGTCAGCGGCGTGACGCCGGCGGCGCGGTTCTGGACACTGACGCTGTTCGACCGCAAGGGCCACCTGGTCGCGAATTCGCTGCAGCGCTACGGCTTCACCAGCCAGGAGATCATGCGCGCCTCCGACGGCACGTTCGAGATCCACATCGCCTCGCGTTCACGCGCCGGCAACTGGCTGCCGACCGGCGGCATCGAGCGCTACGCACTGATGCTGCGGCTCTACGACACGCCGGTCGGGGTCGCGACCCGCACCCAGCGCGACGCGCCGATGCCCTCGATCGCAACGACGGGCTGCCCATGATCCGCGTGCTGTTCACCATCCTCGCAGGCGTGCTGCTCGGCGGCGTGGTGCATCTCGTCAGCGTGCTGGCGCTGCCACGCATCGCCTCGCAGGACGCCTATTCGCGCCTGACGCCGATGACCAAGCTCAACGAGGTGACGCAGCTGCCGCTGGCCGACCCGAGCCACTCGCCGATGCCGCTGATGGATCCGGCCTTCGCGGTGGCGATCTGCCGCTACGATCTCTCGACCGGGCCGCTCAAGCTCACCGTGCCGGTCAGCCAGGCCTACACGTCGGTGTCGTTCTACACCCGCAACGAGGTCGCCTATTACGCGATCAACGACCGCTCCGCCGGCAAGAAGGTGATCGAGCTCGACCTGATGACGGAAGCGCAGCACAACGAGCTGCCGGAGGACGAGGAAATCACCGCCGCCGACCGGCTGATCATCGACTCGCCGACCTCGACCGGCCTGATCCTGCTGAAGGCACTGGCGCCCGAGCCCGGCCTGATGCCGCAGGCGCAGGCCTCGCTCGCGGCGTCATCCTGCAAGGTGCAGGCCGAGCCGGTCGCGGCCAAGCAGGAAGCCCCGCCGCCGCTCCCCGCGCCGGCTCCGCCGCCCGCGGCACGCAAGCGCTAGCCGGTAACCGTCAGTTTCGGGATGGCGCCGAGCAGCGCGACGACATCCCGCTGGCTATGTGTTCCCGTCTTGGCAAACACCGCTTTGACCTGGTTGCGGATCGTTTCGCGGCTTAGCCCGTGAAGTGCCGCGATATCACCGATCGTCTGTCCCTGCACGATGCCGCGGGCAACACGCGCTTCGCTGGGAGAGAGATCGAAGAGTCCGCGAATGAGCGCAAGGCTCGGGGCTTCAGGTGCCGTGACCGGGGTCACGATCAGGATGCCCACCGCCCCATCGAAAACATCGCGCGCTTCGCCGGGCATCGACACCAGATGAACAACCACGCGGTCCTGATTGTCTGCGCGGCACGCTGCAAAGGAATGCACGGCCTTCTCAAGCGGCGACCCCAGCTGGGACAAACCGGCACGCAGGAGGGTGTCAGCCGCGGCGTCCCTCATCGCGATACGGTCGCCGGGGAGCCAGCGCAAGACGTCCGTCATCCCTTCGATCAAGGCGTTCGCCACCAGAACACGTCCGGATCGTTCAATCGCCAACGCCGGCAAATCGACGAGCGCCAGAGCCTCGGTCGCCGCCTGCATCCGCGCCAGACGCCAGCGCGTCGCCAGCAGGCTCGCCCGCGCGAGATGGGGACGAAACCGGTCGAGAAAATCGAGATCCTGCCGCGAAAAAGCCGGCTGGCCTGCGAGTCTTTCCATATGAAACACGACGAGCTCGCCGGACGGACTATGGACGGCCGTCGCGCAGGCGTGCTCGAAACCCCACTTCTTGTTCCACTCCGTCCGATACGGATCGCGTTCCCATTCCTCCAGCGTGAAGACGTCTTGTTCGCTGACGAAACCAGGGTGATCCCGTGCCAGCAGTCTCGGAGTCGTCTCAGTACGACTGGCAATGCCCTCGCTGATGAAGGCCGAGAATGCCTCTTCGATCGATGGTGACGTCACCACGCCATTCCAGACACCGCTCCACCGATCGGTGCCCGAGCTGATCATCACCATGCCATGGGCGCCGCCGGCATGCGCGATGTCTTCGAGAACGTCCGGCCACAGGTCTGGAACGACAGCAGCCTCATGGATCCGGTCCACGATGCGCTCGAAGTCAATGTCCGTCATTGCCACCCCTACCTGCCCCAAGACAATCGACGTCAAACAAGGAGCCGGCGCAACTCCGCCCAAATACTGGCATCTCCATCGCTCGAATTTCAATTGGCAAGGTGGACGCAACGATCGCGCCAGGATCGCAGCAAACTCTACGACGAAGGTCGAATGCGGACCGCGCGGTCAAATCAGAGAGCGAGCGCGTGCCGGCCGCAACGGCAGGTCTCGTAGTCGACGGGGTCGTGGCTGTTGACGATCTTGACATCGGAGCCATGCGCGGCCTTCAGCTGGCGCAGCCGCTCCTGGTTCTGGATGCGCGTCGCGCGATCCATGTCGGCCCGGCGCTGGAACAGACCGAGCACCAGCGGGATCCGCGGCCTGGCGTCGAGCTGTGCATGGTGGAAATAGGCATCGCCGGCGTGCAGCAGCCATCTATCCTTGTCGCGCACCACGATGCCGCAATGGCCGAGCGTGTGGCCCGGTAGCGGGATCATCAGGATGTCCGGCTCGCGGTCGCCGAGCGCCCGCACACCCCTGAAGCCGAACCAGTCCTCGCCGCCGGCACCATAGAACGCCCAGTCCGGCCCGTGCTTCCACTGCGCCGTGATGTAGCGTCCTTCCGGCGGCGTCACCTGATGCGTCACCGCCATGTCGTACTCCCTGCGATGGACGTGCACCTTGGCCTTCGGAAAGTCCGGCACGCCGCCGGCATGGTCGCGATCGAGATGCGTCAGCAGCACGTGACGCACGTCGTCGGGCGAGAAGCCGAGTGCCGTCACCTGGCGGACCGCGGTCTCGGCCGGATCGAGCCGCGGCGTGGTCTGCCGCACCCATTTGCGCCCGAGCCGCGGCGGGTCTGCGATGTCGCCAAGCCCGATGCCGGTATCGACCAGCACCAGGCCGTCATTGCTCTCGACCAGCAGGCAGTGACAGACCATCCGCGCCCGCTGGAAGATGCTGCCGCTGCCGTTCACGAGCCGCCTTCCGATCGGGCACATCGTGCCGGTGTTGAGATGATGAATGCGCATGACAAATCCTCCGCTGTGCCAGGCGCAGACTTGCCACTCGCATTTCCATAGGTAAAATATTGTCTTTCTATCGATACGATAGGACATTCCTATGGATATCCGCGAACTCCGCTATTTCGCCGCGGTCTACCGCGAGCGCAATCTGACCGCTGCGGCAAAGCGCTGCTTCATCTCGCAGCCATCGATCTCCGCGGCGATCACCAATCTCGAGGCGGAGCTCGGCACCACGCTGTTCATCCGGCACAAGAAGGGCATGGCGCCGACGGAATCAGCCGCGCAGTTCCACGGCATCGCCCGCAAGATCATCGATGAGGCGGACGCGGCGCGAAACCTGTTTCGCAAGCCGGCGACGAAGCAGGCGCTGACGCTCGGTCTGTTGCGGACGCTCGATCAGGCTCGGACCATCGCCCTGCTCAAGCCGCTGACCGGCAACGCCGATCTCGCGCTTCGGCTGGTCGGCGCCGGCCAAAAGGCCGACGCGCGGATCGTCGCGAGAACCATGATCGCGCCCGGTGAGCACTTCATCCCGCTGTGGAGCGAGCGCTATGTCGCGGCACTGCCGCCGTCGCATCCCCTGACCCTCAAGGAGACGCTGCGGACCAGCGACTTCGCCGGCGTTCCGATGATCGATCGTTGCCACTGCGAGCAGCAGGAGTTCTTCAAGCGCACCGCACCGCCGCGCAAGCCGGTGGCGATCGCGGAATCGGAGGAGTGGGCGATGGCGCTGGTCGCGGCCGGGGTCGGCGTCGCGATCGTCCCCGAAGGCGTGGCACGCGGCAATCCGGACGTCGCGGTGCGCGCGATCGATGTCGACGTCACGCGCCAGGTCGGCCTCGCCTACCCCTCGGCCCATCCGCCCTCTGATGCGCTGAAGGCGTTCATTGCGAGCCTGCCACGGCAGGCGAGCAGTCGCCGCACCAGTTCCAGGAAGATGAAGCGGGCTAGCCCTTCGTCACCACGGCCTGGCCCGTGACCGGTCCCGAGACCAGCGGCGCATTGGCGGTGAGCCGGGCGAGTTCGTTGATCTGGCGTTCGGCATCAGCAGCCATGCCGTCAGGCGCCTGGATCACCAGCCGCTCCAGCGCCCAGCGATAGGACGAGATCCGCCGCTCGAGGGCCTGCTGGACCCACTGCACGATCAGCGTGTTCTCTTCCATCCGCGCCACCGCATCGGCCCGCTCGCGCGGCGACACGTCCGCGATCATGTTGAGGCTGGCACTGCGCTTGCGGTCGAGCTCGATCACCTGGATCGCCGTCGCGAAGAACGGCTCGAACCGGGTGATATCGTCGCGGACCTGGTCGATCAGCAGCGAATAGCGCGAGGCGAACGAGCGATGCGGCTCGTCGATCAGGTTGCGGCCGTACGCGGTGCGATCGAACACCGCCTTCTGCCGCCACGGCGAAGGCAGCGGCTGGTAGTCGCCGAACACGCTCTTCCACGCCGGACGCGACAGCGGCGGCTCGACGAATTGATAGGCGAGATCGCGCAGCTGGCGTTCGTGTTCGGTAAGCTGAAACTGCGAGGCGTTTTTGCCGATGCTGCCGGTCGCCTCGGCGCCCATCCAGCGATGCATGTCGTCGTTGCGGAAATCGGCCCGGGTGCGGCCGAAATCGCCGCCGCTGCAGCCCGCGAGCGCCGAGCCCGCGACCAGCAGGATCAGCGTCGGGAATGACCGCCAAGCGGCGGTCCGCTGCGCAGGCGCGGGCATTGCACGCTATCCGCGATCAGGAGCGCCGTCGGCGACGGCGGCCCTGCGCAGTGCCCTGCTCCGGTCCGCGACCACCGCCGGTCTCCTCCGTCGTTCGTTCGATCCGCACGACGGGAAGGATCAGCACGGTCCCCATGCCTTCGCCGGCAGCACCGGCCGTGCTCGGCCGCCGCGCAGCCGCATCCGCCGGAAACTCAACGATGGTGCCCATGTTCCGTTCTCTCTGGCCCCGCACGGACATGATTTGCCCCGCGCTCACCGAGTTAAGAACGGGCATGGTTAATGACATCTTAACGCTAAGGCATTGATCAGGCTGTCTTTTGGTCCTGGCGCATCCGCAAGACTACGGACGGAGGAGAGGAGACTATGATCACCGGATCGGAGATCATCTCACTTGCCGCCCCGGCGCGCCGAGCTGAAGACACGGCTGCATTCCAACGGCATCAACACCTCGGCGATGCGGCGCGCCGCGCGCCAATCACCGGTATCGACACGATGATCGAAAGCCCGGACGGCGAACAGTCTTCCAGCTCGAGCGGGGCAACCGTTAATCAACGGCCGCTATCCCCGTTGCTCGCCCCTTGATTGCAATGATAGCGTTAGTCGTTTGCTGCCAGGTACTACCTCATGAAGCTTTTTCAGGTGCGCTCGCCTTAATTCTTTCTCTTGGGCCCGCCCAGACTTAACGGCCCAAGGTCAGGTGACGGCTGACGCGTTTTTCGCCAGTCCAGACAACCAACGTCGGATCGGTAAGGCCAAGTTATCAAGTTCAACAGGCGACACTTCCCAAAATGGCTTGGCTAATTTCGGGCTCGTGGCTAACAGCAAAGCGCGCGAAACTATATCCAGCCGTGTTCCTGATAGTTGGCGCATTCGTCTTCGTGGCGAATGTTTTGGTCGCGCGTGGCAACCTTGGCTTCTACGACAAGCCAATAGGCACGGACTTCGCGAGTTTTTGGACCGCTTCAAACTTCGTCCTGACGGGTAATGCTGCAGACGCGTATCATCCGCTTCAGCATCATGCTGCCCAGACAAAGCTCTTTGGCAAAGAAGTCGAATACTTCGCATGGCTGTACCCACCAACGGCGCTTTTGATGGTGGCGCCACTGGGTCTCGTGCCCTATTTGCCATCCCTTTTCTGTTGGCTCGCCGCAACAGGAACGGCCTACGTTGTGACAGTCAGGAAATTCATTCCCGCGTCATCGGAGGCGCTCGTCCCGATTTTGGGATTTCCAGCCGCTCTTCTCAACGCAAGCCACGGTCAAAACGGCTTTCTTTCAGTCGCGATCATTGGATCTGGTCTGCTTCTATCCGAGCGACGACCCGTTCTGGCGGGAGTCATTCTGGGGTGCATGCTTTATAAGCCGCAATTCGCGCCCATGCTGGCTGTTGTAATGCTGGCACGCAACAACTGGAAAATGGCCTTAGGCGCGGCCCTCAGCCTCGCAGCGCAGATTGCAGCAGCCACGTTGCTGTTCGGACCGGAGATTTGGTCCAACTTCCAATCAATTCTTCCTATGACCAAGGCCATTCTGGAAGAACAGATGATCGGCCTCGGAAAGATGCAGAGCGTGTTTGCCGCTGCACGACTCCTTGGTGCAGGGGTCAACCTGGCATACGCTGCGCAAGCAGCGGTGGCGATCTTCGCGGCGGCGCTACTGTGGCTCATCTGGCGCGGTAAAGCTTCGCTATCGTTGCGAGCTGGAGCTGCAGCGACCGCGATGCTGTTGAGCACTCCTTTTGTTTTGGACTACGACTTCGTACTTTTGGCGTTGCCCATCGCAGCACTGACAAATGAGGGATTGAAAACCGGCTTCCGCCCCTTTGAAAAATCCGCACTCGCTGCGGCTTGGGGCCTGCCCGCGATCGCCAGGCTCGCGGGCATGTACTGTGGTGTTCCGTTAAGCCCAGAAATCGTCTTGCTTCTGTTGGTATTGATCTGGATCAGATCATCTTCCCCCGACGCTCTAGCGGGCGGATCATCGTTGATCTCCAGCGCACTGGTAGAGTCGCAGCCGCAAGCACCAGCGCAATCGCGCTGACCCAACCGAGCGCTTTATGCCGGTTTCCCCTCTTCGCGAGGTTAATGACATCTTAAACTGCCGATACGGACGGTTACGGATATGGCGCTGTGCCTCAATAGACACGCGCAAATTCGAGCGTTCGGCTTCACGGCTTGTTTTCCTTAACTGCGTCTTAAAACTGCCTGCGTAGGCTCGCTGCCACAGGGTTTTCAAACCGAATCTTACTGGCAAGTCGCGTACGCCGAGATGAGCGCAGCTCCGCTATTTCCTGGTTTCGATGGGCTGATGACGCTCTCCCGCCGCGAGGGTGTCGACATCCGTCCCACTTTGCTGCGTGTCCTGACCGACCTCTATGTGCAGGCCAGCGCACACTCCGCCGATGAAGAGCGCCAGTTCGTCGAGCTGACGTCGCGGCTGATCGACGAGGTCGACGACGCGACCCGCGCCGCCGTCCGCGCGCGGCTTGCGATCTATCCGGCAACGCCCGCCGGGATCATGGACAAGCTCGGGCTGCGACGCACCGGACCGGACCAGCCGGTGCCGGCGGCCGCGCCGATTGCCGCGCCCGCAGCGTCAACGCCGCCGGCCAGGATTCCGACCGAGGCCGAGCAACGGATGGCCGCGAGCCTTGCGATGCGGCCGAACGATGCCGCCGAACTCTCCGACATGTTCTTTGCCGCCGGCGTAAGGGAGCGCGCGCAGATCCTGCACAATCTGCAGGCGACGCCGCTGAAGGCCGCGGCACGAATTCCGGCGGCACGCGCCGCACGCGCGATCCATATCCTGGAGATGGCGGCGTTTGCCGAGGACCTCGACAACTTCACGCTCGAACTCGGTGAAGCGCTGATCCTGCCATCGCGGATCGCCGCCGACGTCGTCAACGATCCCGGCGGCGAGCCGCTCGCCTGCGCGATGCGGGCGCTCGACGTATCGAGCGCAGCGTTCCAGCGGATCCTGATGTTCCTCAATCCGGAAGCCGGCTCGTCGGTCAACTATGTCTACCGGCTGTCGCGGCTCTACGATCGCCTCGGCGAGCGCTCGGCGCTGGTGATGCTGGCGGCCTGGCGCGGCTCGACCATGGCGGTGGCTCGCAACAAGTATCGCTCGGCGCTCTATGATGACGAGCGACATCGCGTGCGCACGGCATCGTCGCCGACGCGACCGGCGGTGCAGCCCGGCAGCGCGCCCGCTATACGCAATCAGAAGTCTGGAAGCTAAGGCTCGGCCAACTTAGCTTTGTTCGGAGCATGGACTTGTTCACGCGGCAAGCTTGTCGCGGTGCCGCCGCCACCCGTTGATTAACTCAGGCTGGCGAACGCAGCCGGCGTGAACTCGGCGATCTCGCGACCTTGCCGTACTTTCTCAAGCCAGGCGGCATCCTGCAGCAACGCGCGTCCGACCGCGACCAGGTCGAACTCGCCGCGTTCCAGCCGCCTCAGCAGCCCGTCCAGCGGCGTGGATTGGGCGCTCTCGCCCGCAAGAGACGCGTACACGTCACCGGACAGGCCAACGGCGCCAACGGTTATCGCGGTGACTCCCGTAAGCTTCTTCGCCCAGCCCGCAAGGTTCAGTTCCCGATCGATTTCGGGGAAAGCGGGCAGCCAGAACTTCGGCTGCGAGAGGTGGAAGGCATCCGCTCCAGCGTCGACAAGGACGGAAAGCCACTGTTCCAGCGCCTTCGGCGTCGCGGCCAACTGTGAACTGAAGTCTTTCGGCTTCCATTGCGAGAGGCGGAGAATCACCGGGAAGCCCGAGGCCACCACCGACCGGATTGCGTTCAGAATCTCGACCACGAAGCGAGAACGCTCGATGAGCGTCGAGCCACCGTATTCGTCGTCGCGCAAGTTGAGATGGTCGTAAAAGAACTGATTGATGAGATAGCCGTGCGCCCCCATCAGCTCTATGCCGTCGAAGCCGAGCCGCTCGGCATCCATTGCCGCCTTCGCGAACGCGTCGATGATGTCGGCCACGTCGGCCTCGCTCATCGGTCGATTGACGCGCTCGCCTGTCACTGAAAGCCCCGGGGGACTTTCATAGGGCGCAGGGGGTGTCCAGTCGGGCACCGCGCTCGAGACCTTATGCCCCACATGAACCAGCTGCGGCACGATGCGCCCACCTGCCGCGTGAACCTCGTCCACCACTTTCTTCCAGCCAGCCAGTGCCGCCTCGCCGTAGAAGCGGGGCATATCGGGCTCGTTGAGTGCAGCCGGACGACCAACCCCTGTTGCCTCCGTGATGATGAGACCGACACCGTTCTCTGCGCGGCGCCGATAATAGCCGGCGACCTCGGCGGTGGGTACGCCGCCCGGAGACCTGGACCGCGTCATCGGAGCCATCACGACACGGTTCGGCAGATTGAGAGCGTTCAGGCGGTAGGATCTGAACAGGACGTCAAGGCTGGACATGGGATGTTTCCGGGGCGCGAGAGACAATCGACCAGAGTGCACTGATGCAAGCCGTCATCAGGCGTTCGCTCGCCTGATCGTCTGAGATACGCCGGCCGACTCACGCGGATGCGCTCACCGGCTCGGCCCTTGGCAGCGTACCTAGGGTCACAGATTGCTGAACGGGACTACGCTTTGCTCGACAACGGCTGTGCATCGGTGCACCACACCGATCGACCGCAGCTTCGTTTGGCCACGTCGCGCGATCCCAAAGGACTCGACGAGATCTGGTCCGATCATGAGGTCGTTGGATGTCGGGATTTGCGCCGCCGCCGTGGAGCAAGCGGCCATCAAATGCGCCTTGCTTCCCCGGCAGCCGAGGCTGCGCCTAGGCCTTCGCCAGATCGAGAAAATGCCGCCCGGCGCGGTCTTCAGTCTCGACGATCCAGCGTCGGGATCGAAGCGGAGCTCCTTGGTCAACCGCTCCTCGACCGACGGCTCGGACACCGGCTGCGGCGCGGTCGCTACGAACAAGCGCTCGACCGGACGGCTGTCGTCATAGACCGTCTGCGGCGCCGGCGCATACAGCATCGCGTTGCCGTCCATCAGCGCCACCTTGACGAACACGGCGCCGGCTTCCTCGGCGCCCTTCTTGCGGACCGCTCCGAACACGCCTTCGGTCTGGCAGCGGCGCAGATACGCCGCCACCCATATGCTGGTTTTCAATCGCATGCGCCGACCTATAGGCCAGCGGCGCGGCCACGTCCAATTGTCACAGATGATGTCACGGAGCGGCGGGTTGACCGATACAATGCTCGCCCATATCCTTGCATCTGCGGTGCAAGCCGCACCCGGGTCCACGGGAAGGGTTGAACCCACTTGCACCAAATACGCGGCCAACCAAGCCTTTGTGCAGCCGGTTTTGTGGACCATCGGCGATGATGCACGGAGGTTGCCATGAACCGATCGCCCGCGCGATTGAATCTCGAACATCTGAAGAAGCAGGCCAAGGAGCTGATCCGCCTTTACCGGCGGCAGGCGCCGGAGGCTTACGCCCGTTTTCGGCAGGCGCTTCCGGCGGCGGCCGGACGCAGCGACGCTCAACTCGACGCACTCGATCTGCGGCTCCATGACGCGCAGTCCTGCGTGGCGCGCGATCTCGGCTTCGCCTCATGGCCCGACCTGCGGCGCTATGTCGAAGCCCAATTGCCGCCCGGCAAAAGCAAGGCCGACCGCGTGCGGCGATGGCTGCAACTGGTCTATGCCGCTGATGTCGCCGGCACCAGCGATCGCGCGCACCCGCGTGTTGCGATACGGGTGCTCACCGAGGATCCAGGTCTCGCAGCCGACGATCCCTATCTCGCTTGCGCTATTGGCGACGAGGAGACACTGCGGCGCACCGCTGCCCATGATCCCACATGGGTCAATCGTCCCGGCGGACCTCTAAAACTACCGCCACTGGTCGCGGTGACGCATTCGAGCCTTCTGCAGACTCCGGAGTTTCGGGCGCAGCTGCATCGCTGCGCGCGCCTGCTGCTGGAAGCCGGCGCCGATCCCGACCAGCGCATCAGCAGCCGCTGGCCGCCAGGATCGCTCGACGCGCCCGACGACAGCAATCCGCTGTCGGCTCTATATGGCGCCGCCGGGCAAAACCACGATCTCGAGTTGACCAGGCTGTTGCTCGAAGCCGGCGCCGATCCGAACGACAATGAATCGCTGTACCACTCGCTCGAGGGCTCCCTGACGACAGGCGTGCTGCTCGAACATGGCGCGCGGATCGCCGGCACCAACGCGATGTACAAGGTGCTCGACGACGAGAACGTGCCGGCGCTCGAATTGCTGCTCCGGCACGGCGGCAATCCGAACGAACCTGCCCGCAATGCGCCGCTGACTGATTGCGGCTCACCGTTGATGTGGGCGATCCGGCGACGGCGGTCGCGGAAGTGCATTGCGACCCTGCTCGACGCCGGCGCTGACCCGCACGTCACGACGCCGGATGACCTCAGCGCCTATCGCTACGCCCTGCAATTCGGCCTGACCGAAGTCGCGGAATTGCTGCGCGAGCGCACTGGTGAGGAGATGCTCGCCGATGACGAGCGGTTCGTCGCGGCGTGCAGCAGCGGCAACGCGATCGAGGCGCGGCGGATCCAGGCCGGCCGGCCCGATCTCCCGGCTTCGCTTTCACCACAGCAGTTGCGGCTGCTCCCCGAACTCGCCGCGGCGGGCGGCGACGAAGCGGTGCGGCTGATGGTCGAGCTCGGCTGGCCTATTGCGGTGCGCGCCGGCGACTGGGATGCGTCGGCGCTCAATCACGCGGTGTTCCGCGGCAACGCCGGGCTGACACGCTTCCTGCTCGAGCACGGTGCCGAGTGGACCGAGCAGCACGGCTTCGGCGACAACGCGTCCGGCTCGCTGTCGTGGGCCTCCTGCAATGAACCGATCGGCGGCGGCGATTGGGCTGGCTGCGCGCAGGCGCTGCTCGATCACGGCATGCCGCACGCCACACCGGATCGCGACGATCCGGAATGGGTGCTGCTTGCCGGCCGCAAGAAGCTGTTCTCGGACGAGGTCAGGGACGTTCTGCTGGGCGAAGCAGTCTGAGGCCAGTTCAACGCGAAGAAGAGCCGTCGTGGCCGGATGACACCCGGCCATGACGAGAGAAAAGCACTAGTCGATCGGGTGCCCGATCATCGTGCCGAGTTCGCGCACCAGACGATCGGACATCTGGCCGGTCACCGGCAGCTTGCGGGCGCGCTCGAACTTCGCGATCGCGTGCTGGGTGTCCACACCGATCGTGCCGGTCGGCTTGAGCTGGCCGTAGCCATACTCCGTCAGCGTCCGCTGGACCGCGGCGATGCGTTTGCCGGCCGGGCTCAGATGTGCGGTCGGGATCGGCGCCGGCGGACGCATGACGCTGGATGGCGCGGCGGCCGGGGTCGGTGCGGCCGCCGGCGGCGCGGCGGTCGACTTCAGCACCAGGTTGGCCATCGGATCGACCTGCTTGGCTTCAACCGGCTTCGGCTCCGGCTTGGCTTCAACGGACCTGGTCTCGGCCGGCTTGGTCTCCACCGGCTTCACGTCGACCGGCCTGGACGGCTCCATGGCAGCCGGCTCGACGGATCGGGCGGCAGCCTCGGCGGGACGCGGGCGCGGCATCGGGCTGGCGGCCGCGACAGCCGGAGGCGGCGGCGGCAGCGTCACCACCGAGCCGCCGAACATCGGTGACGGATGCCGGCCGGCCTGCAGGAACAGCGCATTGATCAGGATCGCAACGATGGCAGACAGGGCCAGCACGCCGGCGATCAGGTCCTTCGGACTGTGCAGCAGCAAGCGCAGCACGAGGCCGCGCTCTTCCTCGGCCGCGATGGCCACTGCCTTGGCGCCGCGCCGACGGCGCGGCTTTTCATCATCGTCCAAAGTCTGTCTAGGCACTCTTCTTCACCTGATGGGTTTGCTCTTGGAGACCGGATCGCAGCGCGGGCTTCAGCGTCGAGACATTGCTGGCCGGCTCGACGGCGGCCGGCGCAGTGAACGCCAGCGGCAGCGCAACCGACACGATGGTGCCCTCGCCCACCTTGCTCTCCACATTCATCTCGCCATTGTGCAGACCGACCAAACCCTTGACGATCGACAGGCCGAGGCCGGTCCCTTCGTGGCGGCGCTGATAGGTCTTGCCGGCCTGGAAGAACGGATCGCCGAGCCGCTTGAGATCGTCGGCGGCGATGCCGACGCCGGTGTCCGAGACCCGCAGCAATAGTCGCGATCCCTCGACGCCGGCCGACACCGTCACCTTGCCGCCGCGCTCGGTGAACTTGATGGCGTTGGAAACCAGGTTGAGCACGATCTGCTTGAAGGCGCGCGGATCGCCGTTCACGATTGGCAGGTCGTCGGGCACGCGGGTGACGAGGTCGACGCCGCTCTCGCGCGCCTTCAACGCCACCAGATTGCAGCAATTGAGCAGCGCCGGCCGCGGCGCGAACGGCTCAGGCGAGATCTCGAAATTGCCGGACTCCATCTTCGACATGTCGAGGATGCCGTTGACGACCGAGAGCAGATGCTGGCCGGAGTCGTTGATGAGCTGGGCGTATTCCTTGCGGCGCGCCGCGTCGAGCCCGAGCACGTCTTCCTGCGCGATCATCTCGGAGAAGCCGATGATGGCGTTGAGCGGGGTGCGCAGCTCGTGGCTCATGGTGGCGAGGAAGCGCGTCTTCGACGCGTCGGCCTGCTCGGCCGCGTTGCGCGCCTGTTCGAGCGCCTGCTCCTGCACCTTGCGATCGGTCACGTCACGCATCACGGCGACGACTTCCGCGTCGGCCGAGCTCTGGTCGAGCGCGCGGCAGCGCATCTCGACCCAGATGAATTCGGCGGCAGCCTCGCCCCGCGCACTCTCTCGGCGCACCCGGAACTCGACGCTGCGGGACTCGCCGCGCGCGGCGTCCGACAGCGCGGTGAGATAGGCCGGGCGATCGGCGACATGCACGCGGTCGAACAGGCCGTGGCCCGCCAGCCGCGATGCCGGCACGCCGAGCATGAGCTCGGCCGCGGGCGAAATGAAGCGGACCGCGCCGTTGCGGCTATGCCGCGACAGCACGTCGCTCATGTTATGCGCGAGCAGGCGGTAGCGCTCTTCCTCGACATAAAGCAGAGCCACACTGGTGCGCGCCAGCGATTCGGCGCCGAAGGCGAGCCCGGCGGCATAGAAGATCGCCGACACCACGCCGAAACCGGCCAGCGTGCCGTTTGACGCCACCGCGGGATCGACGGCCGGCAGCACGTGATAATGTGCAAGCACGCTGAGCAGCGCGGCACAGATCATCGCCAGCGCAAACGCAAAGGCGACCACGCGCCGCGACGCCGACAGCGCCGCCTCGATCGGAATCACGACGAGCCACACCGCGGCGAACGACGCGATGCCGCCGGTCGACGCCGCGACCATCATCACGAGACCAGCCAGCGCCAGCGACGACAGCACATGGGCGCCCTCATAGCGGCCGGTGCGCGACAGGAACCAGGACAGCAGGATCGGTGCGATCAGCCAGGCGAACGCCGCGACCTCGATCGCCGTCGGTGCGCCGCGCATCGCCAGAAAGGCAGGGAACGAAGCCAGCGCCGCCAGGCTGCCGAGCAGTCGCGGCGCCATGAAGGCACGATGGCGCGCACGCGTCAGCGCATCATATTGCGCCGACGGATGCAGCAACGCATCCAGGCAATCGCGGATCAGACTCAAACTACTCACAGCACTCGCGCTTCGGCTCAATCGTCAAGACAGACGCGCCGGAACGCCTCCTTCGTGATTGCAGGTCAACGTGTCAGAGCGAACTTAAGCGAACGCTAAGGCGGGGTGGCCTGCCGCCAAACACCGTGCATTGGCGAGGCTTCGAGGCTGCCATTCACCGCTCATTTGTCAGGGATGGTGAACGGCTGGTTTCCGGGCGCGACCAGCTATGGTTTCGAAATGGTGGACGCGGCGCAGCCGCGGTCTCCGGCAGCCAAAAGCCGCCATCAATCGAAAATTTACGGCGAATCAATTCAGGCGAATTTTCCGCGATTTTTCGGCGGATTTACTTCAATGCAGATACTTCCGATTTATCGACCGATGCTAACTCTGAGGCAAACAGCGGCATCGACCGCGAAGAAGCAAAAGACAAGATAGACGACCGGGATCGCGCCATGTTCTTCCTGCTGCGTTTGGCATTCTGGCTCGGGCTTGTGCTCGTGCTGCTGCCGAGAGACAAAACACCAGAAGCCGACAAGACGCCGCAGATCAGCGCGTCGGACGCGGTGTCGGCCGCGACCGCGACGATCAACGACATGGGTCAGTTCTGCAAGCGTCAGCCGTCGGCCTGCGAAGTCGGTGGCCAGGCTGCGACCGCGATCGGCCAGCGCGCGACCGACGGGGCGCGCAAGCTTTACCAGATGATCACCGACAAGAAGCCCGATCACACCGGATCCATCGGCAACGACGATACCGATCAAGCCTTGGCATCCCGCGACACGCTGACTGCCGACGACCAGGCGATCGAATTCCACCCGCCGCCGATGCCGTGAGCACGGGTACCGGTTCGCGCCAGGAAAACACGTCAAAACCGCAGGGAACCGGTTCCATTTTCATCGCTTTCGCGGCCCGCCTTCCTATATAAGCCCCTGAGGACAGGACGCGGGCCACGATGACGACGATCGACGAAATCAGGGACAATTTTGCGCTGCTCGACGAGTGGGACGACCGTTACCGCTACGTCATCGAGCTCGGCCGCACGCTTGAGCCGTTGTCGGAGGCGGAGCATTCGGCCGAGAACAAGGTGCAGGGCTGCGTCAGCCAGGTTTGGCTGTCGAAGCGGATCGAGCGCGATGCCAATGGCGAACCGCGCCTCATCTATATCGGCGACAGCGACGCCCACATCGTGCGCGGCCTGGTCGCAATCGTGCTGACGCTGTTTTCCGGGCACACGCCGCAGCAGATCCTCGACACCGATGCGCTCGCGCTGTTCGACGAATTCGGCTTCCGCGACCATCTGACGCCGCAGCGCTCCAACGGCCTGCGCTCGATGGTCGATCGCATCCGCAACGATGCCCGCGAGGCGCTGGCGTCCGCCGCGTAGGTGTTACTTCCGCTTCCGCGCCTGCTGGCCGAGGCCCATCTTCTTGGCCAGCTGCGATCGCGCCACCGCGTAGTTCGGCGCCACCATCGGATAGTCGGCCGGCAGCCCCCATTTGTCGCGATACTGCTCGGGGGTCATGTTGTACTGGGTGCGCAGATGGCGCTTGAGCGACTTGAATCGCTTGCCGTCCTCGAGACACACCAGATATTCCGGCGTGATCGACTTCTTCATCGACACCGCAGGCTTGGCCGGCTCGCTCGGCATATCGCTGCGGCCGCTCGACACCCGCAGCAGCGCGGCATGGACCTGACCGATCAGGTTCGGGATGTCCGAGGCCGGCGTCGGATTATTGCTGAGATAGGCCGAAACGATGTTGGCGGTCAGCTCGACCGGCGTTTTGCCTGATGTATCGGACATGGCTCAACCTTCCCCGTGCTCTCGACGGCGCGGCGCCGCACGCCGTTCGGGCAGTATCCGCGCGCAACAATACATCAACAGAATCGCGTACTACTTCGCGAATATGAGCGGATTACAGAAAATCTGACAACAACAGCCGTGTCTTAGACTTCGCGCCGGCTGTTCGCAAGTATTGCCGTAGATCTACGGCCTTTGCTCCAGATGCGAGCGGAGCTCGTCGATCGAGGCAAACCGCATCATACCCTCGGGCATCTGCGCTTCGATCGATCCGTCCGAATAGAGCGAATAGGCCATGCCGTCGACGACGCCCGACTTGAGCACGGTCACCGGGGGCTGCTCCTGCGGCGGCGGCGGATGGCCTGATGACGGCGACGCGGCCGCCGACTGCGCCTCGCCGAAGGTCGATGGCGCCCGTGGGCCGCGCCGCGGCGCGACGTCGACCGACCTCGGCCGATCGGCCTTGGGCCATGCGTCGTCGAACGTTGCCGGCGCGGGGTCGGCCGCCGCGGCGGGACCCGGACGCAGTTCCGCCGACAGCAAATCCGGCGTCAGCGGCTCGGCAGCCCGTGCCTCGGTCCGCTCACGCTCCTTCCGCGAGGAGGAGAACAGCAGGTTGCGCCGCTTCGGCGGCGCGCTGCCATCCGCAGGCGCTGTGCCCGGCGCGGGCGGCGATGCCTCGGCTGGCGCACTGCGCGTGGCGAGTTCGTCGTGCCAGGGTGGCGGCGTCGCGCCCGCGGCCGGCGGGACCGGCGGGGGTGCGGCGACCTTCGGCTCACGCGGCGGCGGGAACACCGCATCGTCAGGGGCATTGCGCGGGGAAGTTGCAGGCGGAAGCTCAATCCTGGCGCCGGCGGCACCCGGCTCGAGCCGCGCCGCGATGACCTGAAGTTCCCCGAGCACGGCGGCAAGCGCCAGCACGATTGCGCCCGTGCACACGCCGGTCACGCCCGTCGTGATCAACGTACCGCCGACGCTGAATTCCTTGTTGGGGATTCCCAAGCCGACCGCCGCCAAGCCCACCACAACCAGGCCCGCGCCGACGACCAACAGACCAACCTTCATTGAACTAACCCCCGGAAGACCCGACCGAAAATCGGTGTGGGCCACCAACGCCACGATACCGTCATATTGCCCACACCGCCAACCGCCAATTGTAGGCAGAGTTCCCTAAAATCCCGCTTAACCGCGCGAACGCGCGTCGTCCTCGCGGGTCACATCGCGCCGCCCCGGCACCCGCTTCCGTAGATTTACTGGCTACGAATTGCTGCCAATTTATTGCAACGCATCTGGGAAATTACGCCACAATTACCAATTACTCGGAAACGGAACTGCGCTATGGATGCCGGGGAATGAGGCCCTAAAGCGCCAAACTGGGCCACAGGCACGCCGGTACCACTAGCTATGTCATCGATCACGACGTCTGCCATCGAGGCGCCTGCGCGGCGCTCCGTGGAGAAGACCTGCGACGATCTCGCATTCCTCGTCCTCGGCGTGGTCGCGGTGGTCGCCGGCCTCACTTTCCGCGATTACGGTCTTGGCTGGGACGATTACACCCACGCTGAATATGCCGACCTCCTGCTCCGCATGTACGGGTCCGGCTTTAAGGACACCGGCGCGCTGTCGTTTGCCAACCTCTATATGTACGGCGGCGGCTTCGACATGGCGGCCGCCCTGCTGCACAAGATCATTCCGCTCGAATTGTTCGAGACGCGCCGCCTGCTCGGCGCCGTCGTCGGCGTTATCGGGCTTGCCGTAACCTGGCGCCTGGCGCGGCGTGTCGGCGGCCCGCTGGCGGGACTGGCGGCGCTGCTGCTGCTGGCGCTGTGCCCGACCTTCTACGGCCACATGTTCATGAACCCGAAGGACGCGCCGTTCGCCGTGGCGATGATCGTCCTGATCCTGGGTCTCGTCCGCCTGTTCGAGGAATATCCGGCACCGTCGCCGCGCACGATCCTGATCGTGGGCCTGGGTGCCGGCCTGTCGATCGGCTGCCGCGTGCTCGGCGGCCTCGCTTTGATCTACGCAGTGATCGGCTTCATCCCGCTCTTCATCGAGGAAGTCCGCAAGCAGGGCACGCGCGAGGCGACCCACCGCTTCGCCCATGTCGTCTATGTGCTGCTGCCGGGGCTTGTGCTGGGCTATCTCGTCATGGGCCTGATCTGGCCGTGGTCGATCATGGAGCCCGGCCATCCGCTGGAAGCGGTGACCTATTTCTCGCACTTCTTCGAGAAGCCGTGGAAGGAGATGTTCGACGGCGCGCTGGTGTCGGTGCCGGACATGCCGTGGTCCTATCTGCCCACGCTGTTCGCGTTGCAGCTTCCCGAAGTGCTGCTGGTGCTGCTGACCGCGGCGGTCATCGCGACCTTCATGTCGCTGTCGCGCAACGATGTGACCGCGAAGCGCAAGTCGATCATGCTGATGCTGACGCTGGCGGCGACGCTGCCGCTGGTGATCGCGATGGTGAAGCGGCCGGCGCTCTACAACGGCATCCGCCATTTCATCTTCGTGATTCCGCCGATGGCGGTGCTCGGCGGCGTCGCGTTCGCCCGCGGCATGGACTGGCTCGGCGAGAACCGCCGCGCCTGGCAGCCGGCGGCGCTCGCGGTGTTCGCGTTCGGCCTGCTGCTGCCGCTCAGCGAGATGATCCGCCTGCATCCGTACCAGTACACCCACTTCAACCACATCGCCGGCACGGTACGGACCGCCGACAATTTCTTCATGCTGGACTATTGGGGCCTGGCGCTGAAGCAGGCCTCCGACGGGCTGCGCGAGCAGCTGGCGGAGCGGCAGGAAGTGCCGCCGCAGAACCGCAAGTGGAAGGTCGCCGTGTGCGGACCGCAGCGCCCCGCGCAGGTCGCGCTCGGGCCCGACTTCACGATCGGCTGGGACAGCAATGCCGCCGACTTCGCGATGACGCTCGGCGAGTTCTACTGCAAGGGTCTTGCCGCGCCCGTGATGGTCGAGATCAAGCGCGACGACGTCGTGTTCGCCCGCGTCTACGACATCCGCGGCCGCAGCATCTCGAGCCTGCTGGCGATCCCGGCGCCGTAGCGCAAAGCACGTTCGTTACGCTCCTGCCCATTTCCGGAGCATGATCTCCCGGATCGTGGGCCAGCCGCCGCATGCTGACATGACTGTCACGCCCTTACGCTGCCTTGTCGCGATCCGGCGCCGACGCTAGGTTCGACGCAGGAAACAGCCATCAAGGGAGCAATCGACATGTCGCCAGCGGAAGCGCGCCTGAAGGAAGTGCCGTCGGATATGAGCGCGGCGGAATGGGAGCAGCGGATCAATCTCGCCGCCTGCTACCGGCTTGTCGCACTCTATGGCTGGGACGATCTGGTCGACACCCACATCTCGGCCCGCGTGCCCGGACCCGAGCATCACTTCCTGATCAACCCCTACGGGCTGATGTTCGACGAGATCACCGCGTCGAGCCTGGTCAAGGTCGACCTCGACGGCAACCAGCTCTCGAAGAGCGACTACAGCATCAACCCGGCCGGCTTCACCATCCATTCGGCGATCCACGAGGTGCGCGAGGACGCCGGCTGTGTGCTCCATCTGCACACCATCGACGGTACAGCAGTGTCGAGCGGCCCCGACGGGCTGCTGCCGCTGAACCAGACCGCGCAGCTCGTCACCCACGATCTCGCCTATCACGACTATGAAGGCATCGCGCTCGATCATGACGAGCGCCCGCGCCTGCAGCGCGATCTCGGCACAAAGAACCACATGCTGCTGCGCAATCACGGCACGCTGACGGTCGGCCGCTCGGTCGCCTCCGCCTTCGAGCGGATGTACCATCTGGAGCGCGCCTGCTCGATGCAGGTGGCGACCCGTGCGCTCGGCCCGATCGCCTACCCGGTCGACCAGCTCGCGATCGACAAGAACACCGAGCTGCTCTCCAACCCGGACCGCGCTGAGCTGCGCTCGACCCAGCTGGTCTGGCCGCCGCTGCTGCGCAAGCTCGACCGGGTCAACCCCGGTTACCGTGATTGAAATTTCACAATCTTCGGGTAGGCTATCCGCCAACACCCTCTGCACTATCGGAATCAAAACGCCGCCCAATTCCGGGCGGCGTTTTCACGTTCGGGGCCTCTCGCCTATTTGGTGTCGGCGAAGGCGGCCAGGATCCGCGCCCAGGAGCGGATGCCCTTGTGGTAGCTCTTCAGATCGTACTTCTCGTTCGGCGAATGGATGTTGTCGTCGTCGAGCCCGAAGCCGACCAGCACGCTGTCGAGGCCGAGCGTGCGCTTGAAGTCGGCGACGATCGGAATCGAGGCGCCGGAGCCGATCAGCAGCGCCTCCTTGCCCCACTCGTCGGTCAGCGCGCGGCGGGCTGCCGCCAGCGGCTTCATGTTCCAGTCGAGCGCGATCGCCGGCGCCGAGGAATGATCGATGAACTCGGCCTTGCAGTCGGCCGGCACGCGCGACTTCACATAATCGCGGAACGCCTGCCGGATCTTCTCGGGATCCTGTCCCTCGACCAGGCGGAACGAGACCTTCGCCGACGCCTCGGCCGCGATTACCGTCTTCGAGCCCTCGCCGGTATAGCCGCCGATGATGCCGTTGATGTCGCAAGTCGGCCGCGATGAGACTTGTTCGATCAGGAGCCGATCCTTTTCGCCGGCGGGCACCGAAAGGCCGATCGGCTTGAGGAAGCTTTCCGGCGTCAGGTTGAGCTGCTTCCACTGCGCCAGGATGTCCGGCGGCAAATCCTTCACGCCGTCGTAGAAACCGGGGATGGTGATGTGGCCGTTGTCGTCATGCAGGCCGCCGAGGATCCGCGTCAGCACCCGGATCGGGTTCTGCGCACCGCCGCCGAACACGCCGGAATGCAGGTCGCGATTGGCGGCCTTGATCTTGACCTCGTCATAGACCAGGCCACGCAGCGAGGTGGTGATCGCCGGCGTGTTGGGGTCCCACATGCCGGTGTCGCAGACCAGCGCGAAGTCGGCCTTGAGCTCGGCCTTGTTCGCCTCGAGGAACGGCACGAAATTCTTCGAGCCGATCTCCTCCTCGCCCTCGATGACGATGGTGATGTCGACCGGCAGCGATCCCGTCACATTCTTCCAGGCGCGGCAGGCCTCGACGAAGGTCATCAACTGTCCCTTGTCGTCCTCGGCGCCGCGCGCGACGATGATCTTGCGTCCATCGGCATGGTCGGTCACGACGGGCTCGAACGGCGGACGATGCCAGAGATTCAAGGGATCGACCGGCTGCACGTCATAGTGACCGTAGAACAGCACGTGCGGGCGCCCGTCGGTCGAGCCATTCAGCTTGCCGACCACGGCCGGATGGCCGGCGGTCGGGCGCACCTCGGTCTTGAAGCCGAGGGTTGCGATATCCTTGGCGAGATGATCGGCGGCCGCCTTGCAGTCGTTGGCAAAGGCCGGATCGGCAGAGATCGATTTGATCCGCAGCAGCGTGAACAGCCGCTCGAGACTGTTGTCGAAATCGGCATCGATGCGGTCGAGAACGGGCTGCAGCTTGGCGTTGGACATCGCGGATATCCTTTTTGTTTGGACATTGCCGACGTTGTAGCGCGGCAACCGGCGAAGGCAAAGCTGGTTGCCTCCGGTCAGGTCGTCGCGATGCTACCTGCGCAGGATTCCGCCGAGCGCGCCGCGCACCAGCGCGCGGCCGATCGAGCCGCCAACCGAACCGCCGACCGACTTGCCGAGATCTGCGACCACGCCGCCGACCACCTTGTCGGTCACCGAGCGCGTGACGTTGCGCGCAATCACCTGCCCGGTCGAGAGCCGGCCGCGCTTGACATTGGTGCCGAAGATCGTGGCGGCGATCGCGCCGATCTCGCCGAGGATGCCGCCACCCCCACCGCCGGCGCCACCCTCGGCCGGCGCCGCAGCACCCGACAAACGCTTCTGGATGATCTCGTAGGCGGATTCGGCGTCGATCGCGGTGTCGTATTTGCCCTTCACCGGGCTCGCATCCATGATCGCCTTGCGCTCCTCCGGCGTGATCGGTCCGATCCGCGCCGACGGCGGCCGCACCATGATCCGCTCGACCATCGACGGCGTGCCGCCGCCCTCGAGGAACGAGACCAGCGCCTCGCCCTTGCCGAGCTCCATGATCACCCGCGCGGTGTCGAGCTTCGGATTGGGCCGGAAGGTCTGCGCGGCCGCGGCGACCGCCTTCTGGTCGCGCGGCGTGAAGGCGCGCAGCGCGTGCTGCACGCGGTTGCCGAGCTGCGCCAGCACCTTGTCCGGCACGTCGATCGGATTCTGCGTGACGAAATAGACACCGACGCCCTTGGAGCGGATCAGTCGCACCACCTGCTCGATCTTGTCCATCAACGCCTTGGGCGCATCGGTAAACAGGAGATGCGCCTCGTCGAAGAAGAACACCAGCTTCGGCTTCGGCAAGTCGCCGGCCTCCGGCAATTCCTCGAACAGTTCCGACAGCATCCAGAGCAGGAACGTGGCGTAAAGCCGCGGGCTCTGCATCAGCTTGTCGGCGACGAGGATATTAACCATGCCGCGCCCGTCGCGGTCGGTCCGCATGAAATCCTTCAAGGTCAGCGCCGGTTCGCCGAAGAATTTTGCGCCGCCCTGGTTCTCGAGCACCAGCAGCTGACGCTGGATCGTTCCGACGGTGGCCTTGGACACGTTGCCGTAGCTCTGCGCGGCCTTGCGGATCGACGCCAACGGGTCCTCGCCGTCGTCGGCGCCCTTCTTGCTGCCGTCGGGCGCGATCGCATCCAGCAGCGCGCGCAGATCCTTCATGTCGATCAGCGTGAGGCCGTTCTCGTCGGCGACGCGGAAGGCAACATTGAGCACGCCCTCCTGCACGTCGTTCAGATCGAGCATCCGCGACAGCAGCAACGGTCCCATCTCTGTGACGGTCGCACGCACCGGATGGCCCTGCTCGCCGAACACATCCCAGAATACGGTCGAGAATTGATCCGCCTGGAAGGTCAAGCCCATTTGCTGGGCCCGCTTCACTATAAAGTCCTTGGCCTCGCCGACTTCAGAGATACCGGAGAGATCGCCTTTGATGTCGGCTGCGAAAACCGGAACACCGGCGCGCGCAAACCCTTCGGCCATGACTTGAAGCGAGACGGTCTTGCCGGTTCCGGTCGCGCCGGTGACGAGGCCATGCCGATTGGCCAGCGCCAGCGTCAACCAGGCTGTCTCCTCGCCCTTGCCGACAAAAATCTTCTCGTCGGTATCGGCCAATTTGTTGTCGGAGGTCGCCATCGCTTCGCCTCTTAACGCAGATTTAAATCGGATCGATCCATTCGAACCGAGGGCATCATATTGCATCTTGCCGTTCGATTGAAACCGTCGGCGGATGCCGGCGTATATTGTCGCGCCAGCAGTTCCTCATATTTTATTCCCGGCAAAGTGACGAAAGGCATTGCGCATTGCGACAAGATGGTGTGAATCCGCCGCTCACTCTTGCAGCGAGGCCACAGTCACGGCGCGATCGAAAAAGAATACGAACTGAAATGCGCGGATCGCTTGTATTTCGTGACACAGGCGCTCAAGATAAATCCTCAAGAACGATACGGCAAAGTCCGGTTGAGGCGGGGCAAGATGGACGAACTGGTTGGACAGCTGGCCGCGAAGGCCGGCATCGATGGCGCTGTCGCTGAAAAAACCATCGGCATCGTTCTGGGTTTCCTCCGTAACGAGGGACCTTCCGACAAAGTTCAGGCTCTGATCGACCAAATCCCCGGCGCCGAAGCGGCAATCGCCGCCTCCAACAACAGCGGTGGTCTATCGCGGTTGATGGGCGGCGGGCTGATGGCTGTCGGCACCCGGCTGATGGCGCTTGGCCTGAGCATGAGTGAAATTCAGAACGTCGCGCGTGAACTTTTCAGGTTCGGTCGCGACAAAATCGGAGCGGATCAAATGGGCGAGATCATCTCGGGGACGCCGGGCCTCAGCCAGTTTGCCTGAAGCACTCTCCCCACGCCCTTGCACGCGCGCTCCCTTCTACCTGCATACGAGTATCATGACATACCCCCTCTCCGAGATCGAAGGCCTGTCCGCCTATTGCGCCACCAAACTGAAATCACAGGGTATCCGCACGACCGACGCGCTGCTTGAAGCCGCCCGCACCGTCAAGGGACGCAAGGCGCTCGCCTCCAAGACCGGGATCAGCGAACAACAACTGCTCGAATGGGCCAACATCTCCGACTATATGCGGATTCCCGGAATGGGTAAGGCGAAGGTCGGCCTGGTCCGCGCCGCCGGCGTTACCACGGTGCGCGAGCTCGCCCATCGCAACCCGTCACGGCTGGCACAGAGCATGAAGGACGCCAACGTGCGGCGGAAGCTCGTCCGCGTGATGCCGTCGGAGAAGTCAGTCGAGCTGCTGATTGAAGAGGCACGCAAGCTGCCTCCCAAAATCACCTATTAGCATCCCCTATTAGCCTGCCTTAACGGCATTCGGCACCGCCGGCGCCGGCCATCATCGCGACACCTTGACTTGCCGCTGCGGTCAGCGCAAAGCCACCGCATGACGGCGATCAAGCCCATAGCGTCGGCGATGACCGGCCCGGCCGTATCAGCTGTGCTGCCGGCGCTGCTGTCGCGGCCCTATCCGGCGGTCATGGGTATCCTGAACGTGACGCCGGATTCGTTCTCCGACGGCGGACAGTTCATCGCACCGGAGCAGGCGCTGGCGCAGGCCCGCAGGCTCGTCGCCGAGGGCGCCGACATCATCGATATCGGCGCGGAATCGACCCGCCCCTACGGCTCGCAGCCGGTCACCGCCGAGGCAGAAATGGCGCGGCTGAAGCCGGTGCTGGCCGAGGTGATCGCGCTCGGCGTACCGGTCTCGATCGACAGCATGAAATCCGAGGTGGTGGCCTGGGCGCTCGACCAGGGCGCCGTGATCGCCAACGACGTCTGGGGCCTGCAACGCGACGCCGGCATGGCGGGCGTCGTCGCTGCACGCGGCGTGCCGGTGATCGTCATGCACAATCGCGAGAGCGCCGATCCTTCGATCGACATCATGCGGGACATCACGGGATTCTTCGAACGCTCGCTTGATATCGCGGCGCGCACCGGCATCGCATCCGACCGGATCGTGCTCGATCCCGGCATCGGCTTCGGCAAGACGCCGGAGCAGAGCATGATCGCGCTGGCGCGCCTCTCCGAGCTCGATGCATTCCACCTGCCGGTGCTGGTCGGCGCCTCGCGCAAGCGCTTCATCAGCACGGTGGTGCCATCGGAGCCGCAACAGCGGATCGGCGGCTCGCTCGCCGCGCACCTGATCGCGGCGCAGAACGGCGCCCGCATCATCCGCGCGCATGACGTCGCCGAAACCGTTCAGGCGCTGCGGGTCGCCGCGGCAATCGAGGGACAGCAATGACCGACACGATCTTCATCTCCGGGATCGTCATCCATGCCCGCCATGGCGTGATGGAACACGAGACCGAGGTCGGACAGCGCTTCGTCATCGACCTCGAGCTCTACACCGACCTCTCGGAATCCTCGCGCACCGACCGCCTCTCCGACACGGTCTCCTATTCCAACGTGGTGGCGACCGCGACGTCGGCCTTCAAGAACACCAATTACAAGCTGCTCGAGCGCGCCGCCGGCGCGGTGGCCGAGGACATCCTGGCGACCTTCCCGCGCGTCAGGGCGGTCAAGGTCACGGTGCACAAGCCGCATGCACCGATCGCGGCGATCTTCGACGATGTCGGCGTGGTGCTGACCCGCTCGCGCCACCCGCTGCCTCACGGTTGACCTGATGGCCGATGTCCTGATCGCACTCGGCGGCAATGTCGGCGATGTCCGCACGACGTTCCGCAAGGCGATCGCCAATATCTGCGGCATGACGCAGGCCGCGCTCGTGGCGCGCTCGTCGGATTACTCGACGCCGCCCTGGGGCGATCAGCAGCAGGATAGCTTCATCAATGCCTGCATCGAGATCGACACCAGCCTCGATCCGCATGCGCTGCTGTTCACGCTGCACAAGATCGAAACCAAATTCGGCCGCGACCGCAAGAACGAGCAGCGCTGGGGGCCGCGCACCCTCGACCTCGACCTGATCGCCTATGACGACGTCACACTCGACAAGCCGGAACTGACGCTGCCGCACCCGCGTCTGTTCGAGCGCGCCTTCGTGCTGGTGCCGCTGGCCGAGATCGCCCCCGACCGCGTCATTGCCGGCCACCGCGTCGCGGATGCGCTGGCAAACGTCTCGACCGACGGTATTTTCCGCCTTGCGGACCTCGATTAAAAGCCGATCCGCCGCAAACAAAAGTTTGGCTTGGCCGCCCGCCCGTGGCAATTTCCGGCCAAATCAAGGGGTCCCCTCGCGGGGCCGGTGAAGGACGATTTGGGCGGATGACGACCTCGACTGACGATTTGCCTCTGGCTTCGGATTTTCCAGCTGCGACCTATGACGACTGGCGCAAGCTGGTCGACGGCGTGCTGAAGGGCGCGCCGTTCGAGAAGCTGGTCGGCAAGACTTATGACGGCCTGAAGATCGATCCGATCTACCGCCGCGCCACCAACGCCAGTCCGCTTCCGGGCCGCGCCGCCGCGATGCCCTGGCAGATCCTGCAACGGGTCGATCATCCCGATGCCGCGCAGGCCAATGCACAGGCCTTGCAGGATCTCGAGAACGGCGCGACCGGCCTCGAATTCGAGTTCGCCGGCGGTCCCGGCACGCGCGGCTTTGGTCTGGCCGACGCCAGCAAGAAGACGCTGGCGCGCGCCTGCGGCGGCGTCCATCTCGATGCCGGCATCATGATTGCGCTCAACCCGGTGATCGGACGCGAGAACGCCGGCGAGACGTTCGCCGACATGGTCGAGGCCCGCAAGCTCGACCCGGCCAAGCTCGACCTGCACTTCAACTATCAGGCGCTCAGCACCATGGCGGTGCGCGGCGCAGCGGCCATCGCCTGGCCGAATTACGAAAAGTCGTTCGGCCAGGTGGTCAACGGCCTGATCAAGCGCGGCTTCAAGGGGCCGTTCGTGCTGGCCGATGGCCGGCCGGTGCATGATGCCGGCGGCTCCGAGGTGCAGGAGCTCGCCTTCACGCTGGCGCTGGGCGTCGCCTATCTGCGGATGCTGGAAGCTGCCGGCATCGACCTCGATGCGGCGCGTGCGGCGATCTCGTTCCGCCTCAGCGCCGATGCCGACCAGTTCCTGACCATGGCGAAATTCCGCGCGCTGCGCCGCCTGTGGGCAAGGATCGAACAGGCCTGCGGCCTCACGCCGAAACCGATCTTCGTCAACGCGCAGACCGCCTGGCGGATGCTGACCCAGCGCGACCCCAATGTGAACATGCTGCGCGCGACGATCGCGACCTTCGCGGCCGGGCTCGGCGGCGCCAACGCGATCACCGTGCTGCCGCACACGCTGGCACTCGGCCTGCCGGATGATTTCGCGCGGCGCGTGGCCCGCAACACGCAGCTCGTGCTGCTCGATGAGTCCAACCTCGCCAAGGTCTCCGATCCCGCGGCCGGCGCCGGCGGCATAGAGACGCTGACCTCGCAGCTCTGCGAGGCGGCGTGGACGTTGTTCCAGGAAATCGAGAAGGCCGGCGGCATCTTCCCCGCGCTCGAACACGGGCTCATCCAGCAGAAGGTCGCCGCAACGCGGGCGCAGCGCGAGACCAACGTGGCGAAGCGGCGCGACATCCTCACCGGCGCCAGCGAATTCCCCAACCTGCACGAAGAAGTCCTCGCAGTGTTGGACGTGAAGCCGTCGGCGCCGATGGCGACGCCTGATGCCAAGGTCAGGTTCGATGCCCTCGCGCCGATGCGGCTCGCCGAGCCGTTCGAGGCGCTGCGCGACAAATCCGACGCCGCATTGAAGGCCCGTGGCGCGCGGCCGAAGATTTTCTTGGCCAATCTCGGCACGCCGGCCGATTTCACGGCCCGCGCCACATTCGCAAAGAGCTTCTTCGAGACCGGCGGGATCGAGGTCATCGACACCGAGGGCTTTGCCGACCCGGCGGCACTCGTCGCGGCCTTCAAGGCCTCGGGCGCCGCGACGGCGTGCATTTGTTCCTCGGACAAGGTCTATGCCGCCAGCGCCACCGAGGCCGCCAGGGCCCTTCACGGCGCCGGAGCAAGGCATATGTATCTGGCAGGGCGGCCCGGTGACCAGGAAGCGGCGCTGCGGGCAGCCGGCATCGGTGAGTTCGTCTTCGCCGGCGGTGATGCGCTGGCGACATTGCGCGACGCCTATCGGCGGATGGAGCAGGCATGACGGCAGAGGCACTAGCAAAACCCGTTCTGACCGGCGGCTGCCAGTGCGGCGCCGTGCGCTTTGCGGTATCCGCGGCACCGAACCGGGTCAGCATCTGCCACTGCCGGATGTGCCAGAAGGCCTCCGGTGCACCGTTCGCCTCCTTCGCCGACATCAACAAGGAGGATTTCGCCTGGACCCGCGGCAAGCCGGCGGCGTTCAAATCCTCCTCGATCGCCGAGCGCGACTTCTGCGCCGCCTGCGGCACGCCGCTCAGCTTCCGGCGGATTGACGGCCCCCGCATCGAGATCATGACCGGCGCCTTCGACCGGCCGGACCGGGTGATCCCGACGCAGCAGTTCGGAACCGAGTCCCGCCACGGCTGGGTGGTCGGCATCGCCAATCTGCCGAGCCAGACCACGATGCAGAATTACGGACCGGAGAAGATGGCGACGATCGTCAGCCATCAGCATCCGGATCATGACTAAGGAAGCCAAGGAATGACCCGCATTCCCAATTTCGCCGATGTCGCCTTCCAGCCCGTTGCCGCGTCGATGCCGGCCGCGAGCACCGAGCCATGGCTGACGCCCGAGGGCATTCCGGTGAAGTCCGCGTACAGCGAGGCCGATCTTGAAGGCATCGACTTCCTCGAGACCTGGCCGGGGATCGCGCCCTATCTGCGCGGGCCCTACCCGACCATGTATGTCAACCAGCCCTGGACCATCCGGCAATATGCCGGGTTCTCCACGGCGGAGGATTCCAACGCGTTCTATCGCCGCAACCTCGCGGCCGGACAGAAGGGCCTGTCGGTCGCGTTCGACCTCGCCACCCATCGCGGCTATGATTCCGATCATCCGCGCGTCTCCGGCGACGTCGGCATGGCCGGTGTCGCGATCGATTCCATCTACGACATGCGCACGCTGTTCGCCGGCATCCCGCTCGACCAGATGAGCGTGTCGATGACCATGAACGGCGCGGTGCTACCGATCCTCGCGCTGTTCGTCGCGGCTGCCGAGGAACAGGGCGTACCGCCGGAGAAACTGTCGGGCACCATTCAGAACGACATTCTCAAAGAGTTCATGGTGCGCAACACCTACATCTATCCGCCGGCGCCCTCGATGCGGATCATCTCCGACATCTTCGCCTACACCTCGCAGCGGATGCCGAAATACAATTCGATTTCGATCTCCGGCTATCACATGCAGGAAGCCGGCGCGACGCAGGACCTCGAGCTCGCCTATACGCTCGCCGACGGCGTCGAATATCTGCGCGCCGGCCTGGCCGCCGGCCTCGACGTCGATCGTTTTGCCCCCCGGCTGTCGTTCTTCTGGGCGATCGGCATGAACTTCTTCATGGAAGTCGCCAAGATGCGCGCCGCGCGGCTGCTGTGGGCCAAGCTGCTCAAGCAGTTCAACCCGAGGGATCCGCGCTCGCTCAGCCTGCGCACGCACTGCCAGACCTCGGGCTGGTCGCTGACCGCGCAGGACGTGTTCAACAATGTGATGCGCACCACGATCGAGGCGATGGCGGCAACGCAAGGCCACACCCAGTCGCTGCACACCAACGCGCTCGACGAGGCCTTGGCGCTGCCGACCGACTTCTCGGCGCGCATCGCCCGCAACACGCAGCTGTTCCTGCAGCAGGAGAGCGGCACCAACCGGATCATCGATCCCTGGGGCGGCTCCTATTATGTCGAGCGGCTGACTCAGGATCTCGCGAAGAAGGCCTGGGGCCACATCCAGGAGGTCGAGGAACTCGGCGGCATGGCCAAGGCGATCGAGGCCGGCGTGCCGAAGCTCAGGATCGAGGAGGCGTCCGCCAAGACCCAGGCGCGGATCGATGCCGGCCGCCAGGCGGTGATCGGCGTCAACAAGTTCAAGCCGGAGAATGAGAAGCCGATCGACGTCCTCAAGGTGGAGAACTCCACCGTACGGCGGCTGCAGATCGACAAGCTCGGTCGGCTGAAGAAGGAGCGCAACCAGAAGGACGTCGATGCGGCGCTGGCCGCGCTGACCCGTTCGGCCGGCGAAGGCAACGGCAATCTGCTGGCGCTGGCGATCGACGCCGCGCGTGCCAAGGCGACCGTCGGCGAGATTTCAGATGCGATGGAGAAAGTGTTCGGCCGCCACCGCGCCGAGATCAAGTCCATCACCGGCGTCTACAAGCGAGAGGCAGCGGCCATGTCCAATAAGGTCGAAAAGGTGCAGGCCCTGATCGATGCGTTCGAGGAGGCCGAAGGCCGCCGCCCGCGCATCCTGGTGGCAAAAATCGGCCAGGACGGCCATGACCGCGGCCAGAAGGTGATCGCGTCCGCCTTCGCCGATGTCGGCTTCGACGTCGATATCGGACCGCTGTTCGCAACCGCCGACGAAGCCGCGCGGCAGGCGGTCGAGAACGACGTCCACATCCTCGGCGTCTCTTCGCTCGCCGCGGCCCATCTCACCGCGGTGCCGGAACTGAAGGCCGCGCTGAAGAAGCACGGCCGCGAGGACATCATGATAATCATCGGCGGCGTGGTGCCGCCGCAGGATTACGACGCGCTCTATGCCGCAGGCGCCGAGGCGATCTTCCCGCCGGGCACCGTGATTTCGGATGCCGCCGAGGAGCTGATCCACAAGCTCAACGCGCGGCTCGGCCATAGCGAGGCGGCGGCGGAGTAGCGCCGCCGCATTCGTCCCCTCCCATCTGGAGTTTTCCATGCGCGCCGCTCGCTTGATGACGCCTGCCCGCATCATGGGCCTTGCCGCCCTGCTGGCAGGCCTCTGCCTGCCGGCGCTTGCCGCCGATCCAAAGCCCGACGCCACCATCAAGAACGCGAGCATCGAGGCCAGCGTCTATCTCGACGACAAGATCAAGTCAGATGGCGCACTGGCGGCCGATTGCCTCGCCGAAGGCAAGAAGTGGATCGACAAGAACGCTGCTGAGGCGGCGACCGATCGCAAACAGGAGCCCGACCTGTTCAAGGAACGCGGCGGCTATTCGTTCGAGCGCAAATATTCGGTACGCTCGGTCGTGGACGGCCGCTATGTCAGCGTGCTGCGCGACGACTACATGAACACGCTGGGCGCGCATCCGAACTCCGACGTCAACACCATCCTGTGGGACACAACGGAGAAGAAGCGCATCAGCATCCGCCCGTTCTTCACCGAGACTGCCGACAACGGCCCGACCCTGACAGCGATGCGCAAGGCCGTCGTCAGCGCCCTGAACACCGAGAAGAAGCGGCGCGGCACCGGCGAGACGGCAACCGCCGAGTGGTACAAGGAGCTGAAGCCGACCCTGCTCAAGATCGGCGCCGTGACGCTGGCGCCGTCGACCGTGTC
This sequence comes from Bradyrhizobium viridifuturi, assembly GCF_001238275.1. Classification (GTDB taxonomy): domain Bacteria; phylum Pseudomonadota; class Alphaproteobacteria; order Rhizobiales; family Xanthobacteraceae; genus Bradyrhizobium; species Bradyrhizobium viridifuturi. Next base: position 214,347 of record NZ_LGTB01000003.1, on the reverse strand, counting down.
GGGCAAGAGCTCCGGCCTCACTTTCCACTACCCGCCTTACGCCGTCGGCCCCTACGCCGAAGGCCAGTACGTGATCTTCGTGCCGTGGGAGACGCTGAAGCCGTATCTGACACCGGAAGGCGCAAAGATCTTCGCCGGCGCGCGGCCGAAGGGCGACGCGGACGAGCCGCAATAGGCTCATCAATCAAGCCTTTTCATCAACAAGGCCTGCCGATGCCGATCCGCGTTCCCCTCGCCTGCAATGGCCGGCCGTTGTAAAGCAGGACCATGATCGCATCGAAACCTGCCTCTTCCGACATCCGTGCCCTCGCCCGTGACCTCCGCGCCGGCCACCGCGCGGCGCTGGCGCGGGCGATCACGCTGGTGGAGAGCCGGCGCGGCGATCACCAGGCCTCGCGCGCGAGCTGGTGCAGATGCTGCTGCCCGACACCGGCAAGGCGGTGCGGGTCGGCATCACCGGTTCGCCCGGCGTCGGCAAGTCGACCACCATCGATGCGCTCGGCATGTTCCTGATCGAGCGCGGCCACAAGGTCGCGGTGCTGGCGGTCGATCCCTCTTCGGCGCGCACCGGCGGCTCGATCCTCGGCGACAAGACGCGGATGGCGCGGCTTGCGGTGTCCGATCAGGCCTTCATCCGGCCCTCGCCCTCTTCCGGCACGCTCGGCGGCGTCGCGGCGAAAACCCGTGAGGCGATGCTGCTCTGCGAGGCGGCCGGCTTCGACGTCGTGCTGATCGAGACCGTCGGCATCGGCCAGTCCGAGACCGCAGTCTGCGACATGACCGATTTCTTCCTGGCGCTGATGCTGCCGGGTGCCGGCGACGAGTTGCAGGGCATCAAAAAGGGCCTCGTCGAGCTCGCCGACATGATCGCGATCAACAAGGCCGACGGCGACAACCTCAAGCGCGCCAACCTTGCCGCCGCCGACTATCGCAGCGCGCTGCACATCCTCGCGCCACGCTCCGAGCACTGGCATCCGCCGGTCGAGACCTATTCCGCGCTGACCGGCGCCGGGCTCGACAAGCTCTGGCAGACGATCCTCGACCACCGCACCGCGATGAACGCCTCGGGCGAGTTCGCAGAACGCCGCCGCGAGCAGCAGGTGAAGTGGATGTGGTCGATGCTGGAAAGCCGGATGATGGCGCGGCTGCGCTCGGACGCCGCGATCCGCGCCAAGGTGAAGAAGATGGAGGCCGAGGTCGCCGCCGGCCGCATCTCGCCCGCGGTCGCCGCCGAGCAGATCGCGGAGATGCTGCATTGAGCGGCCGACTGCGCATCCTGCTCACCGGCTTCGGACCGTTCCCGGGTGCGCCGTTCAACCCCACCATGCCATTGGTGAAGCGCTTGACCGCGCTGCGCCGCCCGGCCTTCGACGACATTGCACTGACGAGCCACATCTTCGACGTCACTTACGCGGCCGTCGACCGCGAACTGCCGGAGCTGATCGCAAGCCATCGCCCGCATGCGCTGTTGATGTTCGGCCTCGCCGGCCGCACGTCCTATCTGCGGATCGAAAGTCGCGCCCGCAACGCGGTGACGACGCGTTTCCCCGATGCCGGCCGCCAGCACGCGCGCAAGGGCTCGATCACTGATGGCGCCGACGCCCAGCTGTTCGGACCGCACAGCGAAAAACTGCTGCGCGCGGCGCTCGCCACCGGCATCGACGCACGCGCATCGCGCGACGCCGGCAGCTATCTCTGCAACTATCTGAGCTGGCGCGCGATCGAGGCCGTGAACGGCGACAACTGCCTGCACCTCGCGCAATTCGTCCACATCCCGCCGCTCGCGCATGACGGAACGGCCGCGACCGGCAAACCATCGATCACGCTGGACGCACTCGTCGATGCCGGCGAGGCCATGCTGCTGGAGCTGGTGAAACTGACCCGGCAGGCCGCGCGTGCCGACAGTGTTCTCACGAACCGGAACGCCGCGGATCGCGGCTTCGCGTGAGGTCAGCCGTTCTGCGATCTAAGCAAGGTCCATCCTTCCATCAACCTTTGTGTATTCATCTTCTGTGAGCCAGAACATGGCGTCTTGGTAAGAGCTCGTTGTGTGGCAGATTGACTTCTCGCCGGGGTCATAAATATCGAATGACGATCCAGATTTATCCGAAAGCAAAATCAGGACGTAAGGGGGACGGGCGGTGTCATCAACCCAGACTTCATACCATGCATGCTCGTTCATTGACCGGGACCTGTTCTGGGAATGACTTGAAGACGGAAACGCACACAGGCCATGCCCGCACTTGCGGGCATCCAGTACGCCGCGGCCTCTCAGTTCATTTACTGGCGTCTCTGGAATGCTGGATCACCCGCCTTCGCGGGTGATACCACCGAATAAGCTGTTTGACATCTGAATCCCGGTTCTCACCCCGTTATTGCGAGCGAAGCGAAGCAATCCATTTCGACACATGCGGAGAAATGGATTGCTTCGACGCTATCGCTTCTCGCAATGACGGCGGAGAGCCATCCGCTCCACCCGCGATTAACCCTACCGCCAACAATCGCCTAGCTGCGGCCGCGTGTTCACCATGCCGCGCCGCGTTTCGCGCTAACACTCGACCCGCGAACGTCATCGCTCGCCAATGTTTGCGAGGGCCATGCCCATGGACGTCAACCGCCGCCACCTGATCGGAGCATCCGCCGCCGGAGTCGCCGGCGCGCTGGCGATGTCGCCGGACGCGGCGCGCGCGGCGCAATCTGCCGGCTCGCTCGGCCGCGACGTCACGCAATATGGCGTGCGCCCCGGCAGCCCCGACGACCAGACCCGCAACCTGCAACGCGCGATCGATGACGCCGCGCGCGCGCAGGTGCCGCTGGCATTCCCGCCCGGCGTCTACCGCAGCAGCCCGTTGCGGCTTGCACCCGGCAGCCAGCTGATCGGCGTGCGCGGCGCCAGCCGGCTGGTGTTCAACGGCGGCGCCTCGCTGCTGGAAGCCGAAGGCGCCGGCGGCATCGTCCTGATGGGCCTTTCTTTCGATGGCGGCAGCATCCCGCTGCCGGCACGGCGCGGCCTCGTGCATTGCCTGTCCGGGCGCGACATCCGCATCACCGATTGCCAGTTTATCGGCAGCGGCGGCGCCGGCATCTGGTTCGAACAGATGTCGGGCGACGTCAGCAACAACATCTTCGCGGGTATCGCATCGACCGCGCTGGTTTCGTTCGACGCGCTGGGCCTGATGGTCGCGCGCAACACCATCAAAGGTACCAACGACAACGGCATCGAGATCCTGCGAAGTGCGATCGGCGACGACGGCTCGATCGTCGCCGACAACCGCATCGAGGACATCAAGGCCGGCCCCGGCGGCTCCGGGCAGTACGGCAACGCCATCAACGCGTTCCGCGCCGGCAACGTGATCGTGCGCGGCAACCGCATCAGCAACTGCGACTTCTCGGCGGTGCGCGGCAATTCGGCCTCCAACATCCACATCACGGACAACAGCGTCAGCAATGTCCGCGAGGTCGCGCTCTATTCGGAGTTCTCGTTCGAGGCCGCCGTGATCGCCAACAACACCGTCGACGGCGCCTCGATCGGCGTCTCCGTGTGCAATTTCAACGAAGGTGGCCGGATCGCGGTGGTCCAGGGCAACATCATCCGCAACCTGCTGCCGAAGCGCCCTGTCGGCACCGACCCGAACGACGGCGCCGGCATCGGCATCTATGTCGAGGCGGACAGCACCGTCACCGGCAACGTGATCGAGAGCGCGCCGACCTTCGGCATCGTCGCCGGCTGGGGCAAGTATCTGCGCGACGTCGCCATTACCGGCAATGTGATCCGCAAGGCATTGGTCGGCATCGGCGTCTCGGTGGTGCCGGGCGCAGGCTCCGCACTGATCAACAACAACATGATCGCGGAAACCCCTGGCGGCGCGGTGATCGGTCTCGACCACGCGCGTCCCGTCACGTCAGATCTGTCAACATCCGGCGCCCAGCAATATGCACAGCTCGTGGTCGGCGCCAACGCGGTGCGGCGCTAGCGCGAGGCCCCGGTCGGCCCCATCCAGCGGTGGACGAAGCCGATGCAGAGAACGGCGAGCATCGCCGCGGCCAGCGCCGCCGCGCAATTCACAACGGACAGCAATCTGAAGACGTCCGACGCCGACATGTCCCAGTCAGGCGTCCTCGTCATGAACGAATACAGCAGGAAGCCGGTCAACAAGACGGCACCGATGCAGCTGGCGATGAGAACGACGTCAAGCCTGCCGAGCAGGCCGGGATCGGAGACCTGCCAGCACCGGTAGAGCGTGTAGACCACGATGACGGCAATGCCGGCCGGCAAGGTGACGAAGATGGAAATCAATCCAGCCAGCTGACCAGTGAACTCTACGATCGACACGACGACAGCCGTTGTCAGCGCGATATTCAGGAAGCGCCTCGTGACTTGATTGATCGCGCGCATCCCCGCGGCGCTGCGGTAATCCGCAAAATTCGCGCCGAGTGGCAGGCCGAGCTGCCGGAGTGCCACGGCTGCCAGCGCCAGACCGAAAACAATGCCGGGGATCGCCGCCGGGATCATCAGGGCGAACGAATGTGTGGCAAGGAACGCCAACGTAGCCGAGCCGAAGCCACCGAAGGCTGCTATGACAATGATGTAGGGCATGGCAACGGCCGCGCTGGTCGAGTTCACGATCAGCCGGACTATTCGCAGCAGCGCTTAACAATCCGCCTTAGAGAAAACCTCGCTCTCTCGGAAATGCCGGCAGCCGCGACCAAGGGTCGCGGACCCCTTCGGCCTAGAGCGCGTTGCGCAGCAGCGGATAGCGTCGCTGGATGGTGTCGAGATCGAGCACCGGCGGCGGCATCACCGGAGGGGGCATCTCCAGCGGCGGTGCGTCGGCGACGACGGGCGGCTGGTCGAGCACTTCGGCCGCCGTTTCCAGCGCGGCGGCAACCGCGGTCATCGCGGCCTCCGCCAGGGCCGCAGCCTCCGCGCGGCGCTGCGGCAGCGGCGAGAGATCGGGCGGTGGCAGCTTCGACTTGCCACGGCCGAGCCAGGACAGGTCGATCGGCGAATTGTCGAGTGAGGCTTCGCGGGTCAGCAATTCCCGCCAGATGTCGACAGCGGCGCGGGCTTCCCTGATGTTCTCGAGAAAGGCCTGCTCGCTGTGATAGCGGCGCCAGCGTCCGGTCTCGAACAGCTCGTTGAGGTGCTCCAGCCTTTGCTCGGCGAGGTTGCACCAGCGCGCAACAATCTCCTGGCCTCTGGCCACGTCGGTCCGATGTGTCATTGAATTTGCCCGCAGGGAAAGAAACGGACGCAGACGCAACCGAACCGAATCAACTGGACGTGACACTGATATTCTGTGGAAAAGGTAAATAAAGTCTAACTAAATTCTTAATCGACGGCGGGCGATCAAAGAATTCCGCTCTACTACGGAGTTTCTTGCTCGAACCTTCGTCAAGTCATCGACTTGCATGATGGCGATGCGCGCCGCTTCGATTTACTGCGCAGCCGAATGATCCACAGCAAATCGGCGCGGCCATCGCACGCTGTCATACCGTCACGATCACACAGTCCAGCGCAGCATGCGCGGCTCCGTTCGGCCTGTCCGTCATCCGTGAGGCATCCCCAAAATGAAAGACCCGTCCGGGGGGACAACCGGACGGGTCAAAGCCATATGGGCGCTTGGGGTGGATGGGCGCTCGCGCCTGATATAGCCGGGGAGGGATAAACCGCTCCCACACACATAAGTCGTGAGAGGAAGGCCGACGTTCAAATCGTCGGCGATTTTTTTAACCTTTCGTCGCCCGGTTCCATCGCACCGTTGCCGGCGTCCGGCGCCGAAAATCACTGTGCAGCCCGATGATTTGCAGCGGAATCATCAGATGCGACCGACGGCGCGCCTTCGTTCAACGCGCGGCTCACGGAAGTGTTATTGCCGTCCGGCGCCGGCGCGGGCTGCGGCGGATTGTCCACGGCCGACGCGACGGGCGCGCTGGTCGCCGCCATCACCGCGGCAAGCGCATCCGCCTCCCCGGCCCCGAACAGATCGTCGCGCCCAGGTGTCCCGAGATCGCGGGCCGTGCTGGTCAGGATGCTTCTCACCTGGGCAGGCTTCAAAGCCGGACTGCGCTCCAGCACCAGCGCCGCGATGCCGCTGACGAACGCGGCCGAAAACGAGGTGCCCGACATCAGCTGGTACTTGCCGTCCGGCACCGGCACGAGAATGTCGCGCCCGGCGCCGCCAGCGCGATATGGCTGCCGCGGTTCGATGCCGCCATGAGCCGTCCGCCGGCATCGATCCCGCTCACGGCGATTACGTCGGGATAGCGGCCGGATACAGCGGCGGTGATTTCGGGCCGGCATTGCCGGCCGCGGCGACCAGCACGACATCGCTCGCAGCAGCGGCCGCCACGGCGCGCTCGACAAGTGCATCCTTCGGTCCGGCAAAGCTCATGTTCACGATCTGCGCGCCGTGCGCCACCGCGTGGTCGAGACTCCTGAGGATCACATAGGACGTGCTCTCGGCGCCGCCGGCAACCGCACCGAAGGCGCGGATCGCCAGGATCCGCACTTCCGGCGCGCTCCCCGTCAGCCGGACGCGCGCTGCGATCGCGCCGGCGATGGCGGTGCCGTGGGCGTGCGGGCCATCCTTGCTGCCGAGCGCATCGAACGTATCCGCGACCGTGTTCGCCAGTTCCGGATGCGCGGCGTCGATGCCGGAATCGATGACGGCAAGAGTGACATTCATCCCGCGCGCCAGCCGGTGCGCCTCGGGCAGATGCAGCTGCGTCTGCGCATATAGCGCCGGATCATTGCCGCCAGATGGCGTGTTCTGGTCCTGCAGCGCGTAACGGTAGTTCGGCTGCACGGAGCGGACGCTGCTGTCGTTTGCGAATTCGCGGCTCACGGCATCGGCCGAGCGATTGCCGGCCATGCGGAACAGGCCGACGGTCGCCCCGAGCAACGGGATATTCTGCGAGGCAATCCGCCTCAGGCCATGGCGGCGCGCGAGCGCATCGGTCTCGGCCTCGGTCAAGGCGCCGTCGATCTCCGCCACGAGTTCGTTCGGCACGGTTCGCGTGCCCGCCACGTCCTGCGCGCGCGTGCCGCCACCGCCGGCCCTGCCCTTCCTCGCTGCGCCCTTGCCGCCACCGTTGCCGGCGACCGGCCGGTCGGAGCATTGGCCGCGGTCGCCGTCGTCGCAGCCAGCGGAGAAACGAGGCGCGTCGCGTGCATTGGGCGGCCGCATTCCCGATCGCGGCCCCTCGCCGGTCCAAGACGCAGCCGGGCCGCGGTCCGCCGAGAGCGGCGTGCGGCCAGTGGTGCCGCCGAACCCTCCACCGGCCCTGCCGATTCCGAGATTGACCTGCGGCCCGGGCGACATTTGTGGCCCACCGCTGATCGGCGATCGCATGAAATTCTGGGCGTAGGCCGAACCGGACAGGCAAACCAGCAGCAACGCCGCGGCCGCGACGGCCGCTCTGTTCGTCGATCTGGTCCGGCCGTTGGCGGTCATGGTGACCTCAAGTCGGCGCAGCACCGTCAGCCGCAGTCTACGGTGTCTCCACCGCGAGGCTGACGATCTTCTCCTTCTGCAAGCGGGCAATCAGCGACGCGACGCCGTCCTTGTCCATCGCGCGGAACTGCAACCGGAACATGCCGCCCTTCCCGTCGACGATCGAGCCCTGGTAATTCTCCAGCAGCGACGTGATGTCGGCGATCCTGGCGTCCGGCGTGAAGCGCACCAAGAGCCGTGTCGGCGTTGCAGCCACGCTGGCACCGAGGTCGCGGGTGATCGGCGCACTGGGCGCAGGGCTGGAAGGTGCAACGGCCGCGCTTGGCGCGCTGCGCTGTTCAGCGACGTCGAGCGAGGCGGTCTGGAACGAAGCCGGCTGGCTGCGCATCAGCACCGCGCCGATCACGCCGGCCTGCAACAGCACCACGAGCGCGCCGAGGCTGGACGACCAGGCCAGCGTCCGCGGCGACAATTTGGAAAAGAACTCCGAGATCCCGGCCGACATGCGTGCACCTGCCGATGGCTTGCGTTCCGGTTCGGCATCGATCGCAGCAAACAGCTTCTGCATGGCGCGCGCCGAGGGCGCACCGAGGCTCTCGTTGAGGCCGATGGTCTCGGCATATTCCTCGCGGATGACGGCATACTGCCGGGCCAGCTCCGGATCGGACGCGAGCGCGTCCTCGACGCGGCGCGCGTCGCGCGCGTTCAGCGTGCCGGCCGCGTGCCAGGGCAGCAGCATCTCGACATCGTCAGGTTCCTGACCCTGCACCTTCTTGTTGCTCGCAGCCATCATGGCCAACCTCGCTCGACACCGGCTGCCTTCAGCAACTCGGCAAGTTTCTTGCGCGCATAGAACAGGCGCGTCTTCACGGTGTTCTCCGGAATCCCGACGATCTCAGCGACGTCTTCCACGGATTTCTCGTGATAGTAGACAAGATCGACGATCTCCCGGTGTTCCGCTGATAGTCCCGTCAGGCACTTACGCAGCGTCGCGCCGGTGTCCTTCTTCTGCACCACCGTTTCCGGATCGTCGGACGTATCCTCGATCGCGTTCGCGGCCTCATCGTCCAGTTCGGCGTCTTTCCTTCGCCGCAGCGAGGACAACGCCTTGAACCGGGTAATCGCCAGAAGCCAGGTTGAAACGGCGGATCGTCCCTCAAACTTGCCCGCCTGACGCCACACGTCCAGAAAGACCTCGCTGATGAGATCCTCCGCCACCTGTTCGTCCCGCACGAGCCGAAGCCCGAAGCGGTACACCCTGACATGATGCCGTCCGTACAGCACCTGCATGGCGAGCCGGTCGCCTTGAGCGATCCGAGCGATCAGAACCTCGTCTGAAGCCGCCTGTGTCGCGCTCAATGGCCGTCTCGCAAAGTTGGTCTGAGGGGGGTGGTGGGTGGTTCGACGCGAGAGCCAAGATTCTTCACATTACGGCAATGTCCAGACCGCATGTGTGATCTATGACACAGTCGGCGATCCGAATGAGGAAAAATCGCCGGAGACTCAACAATCGGTATCATAACACCAAAAACTCTCGCGGACGCCCACCGTCCGGCCGGACCATATCAAGCCTTAGCCGGCAAGCCAGCGCCGTTGCGAAGCCGGCGTTGGCGCAAGCTCGCGGCGGGCCCGCTCCCGGTCCCCCTCGGTGAACGGATTCCCCTTATGAAACAAGGGCGATGACCGGGTTCCACCGGAGCAAATTCGGTTCCAAAAGATACCAAACCTAAAGGCTTTCCCACTTAGATTTTCGCCGGATTTCACCAATGGCGAGACCATGGGCAGCGCTGCGTCGTCACTTCCCAGTCCGATCGCGGGCGCATCGGAAAGCGGCCGTCCCAGGCTGACGGTCGAGCGGCTCGCGCGCCGGACCAGGCAGCGGCGCCAGATCCAGTCGATGATCGCTGCCTGCTTCGTGCTCGACGCCGCCGTGCTGCTGATCTACGCGCATTCCGGTACCACGTCGGTCCTGGTCGCGGCGGGCTATGCCCTGACCGGCCTTGCCCTTGTCGCGGTCTATGTACTGCTCTCCGAGCGCGGCTTTCACGAGCGCTTCCGCGACCACTACCTGGTCGCCCCGCAATCGGCCGTCAACATGGTGAACCTGCTGGTGTTCACCTACATCGCGCCTGAAGTCGGCGTGCTGTTCCTCTGCAACCTGTTCGTGGTGTTCGGCTTCGGTGCGCTGCGTACCTCGGCGCGGCAGACTGCTGTTGTCTGGACCATCATGGTGCTGGGCCTCGCCGCCCTGTTCCTCGGCACCGACAAGGCGATCGGGATGCCGACCGGCACCCGGATCGACCGCCTCGGCACCATGCTGGTGTTCGCACTGACGATCGGGCGCTGCATGTATCTCGGCATCTTCTCGAGCTCGATGCAGCAATCGCTGTATCAGAGCGGCGTGAAGCTGAAGGAGGCCTACCGGCGCATCGAGGAGCTCGCCGAGCTCGACGAGCTGACCGGCACCTCCAACCGCCGCAGCATTATGCGCACGCTCGATGACGAGATCGCGCGCTGCACCCGCAACGGCAGCTCCTGCGCGGTGGCGCTGATCGACCTCGACCATTTCAAGCGCATCAACGACGTGTACGGTCACCCGATCGGCGACGAGGCGCTGCGCACCTTCGCCATCGGCATGTTCGCCAATCTCCGCAGCATCGACCGCTTCGGCCGCTACGGCGGCGAGGAGTTCCTGCTGGTGTTGCCCGACCTGTCGCAGGATCAGGCGATGCGCGCGCTCGAGCGGCTGCGTGCGATCATCGCCGATCTCGACTGGAGCGCATTCTCGCCGGGCATGCGGGTGACGATCTCCGCAGGCGTCACGACGCTCAAGCCGAACGAAAACTCCGACACGCTACTCGCCCGCGCCGACGGCGCGCTTTACGCAGCCAAGGCGAGAGGACGCAACCGCATCGCCAGCGCCTGACATCGTTTCATTTCCCAATTTGGCGCCGGAGAAGCCGTCGCCACCGCTCCAGGACAGAGTCATGAGTTTGAAGCCCGAGACCGCCCCCGAAAGTCTGCTCGACGAGCTGCAGACGACGCTCGCGCACGGCACCGTCGCCCGCCGCGTCGAGACGCTGCGCCGCGTGACCGACCTCTTCATCAACGGCTCGGTGAACTATTCGGACGAGCAGATCGTGCTGTTCGACGACGTTTTCCAGTGCCTGCTCGAGCACATCGAAAACTCGGCCAAGGCGCTGCTCGCCAACCGCCTTGCCCCGATCGACACCGCGCCGCCGCAGACCATCCGCACCCTTGCATTCGACGATCTGATCGAGGTCGCAGGCCCGGTGCTGACGCTGTCGCCGCGGCTCGACGACGACACCCTGATCGAGACGGCACGCAGCAAGAGCCAGGCGCATCTGCTCGCGATCTCGAACCGGAAGACGCTGAGCGGCGCCGTCACCGACGTGCTGGTGCTGCGCGGCAATGACGAGGTGATCCAGAGCGCGGTCAACAATCCCGGCGCGGAGTTCACCGAGCGCGGCTTCACCCGCCTGGTCAGCCGCGCCGAGGGCGACGACAATCTGTCGACCTGCGTCGGCCTGCGCCCGAACATCCCACGGCATCTCTATCTCAAGCTGGTCGCCAAGGCTCCGACACCGTCAGGCAGCGGCTCGAGGCCGCCAATCCGCAGCAGGCCAAGGAGATCCCGATCGCGGTGAAGGAAGCCACGCGACGCGCGCGTTCGGCGCCCGCCGCCGTGACGCCGGACACCACGATCGCGCATGCGCTGGTCAAGTCGCTCTACCAGGACGGCCGGCTCGACGAATTCCAGCTTGCGGCCTTCGCCGAGGCCGGCAAGTTCGACGAGACCAATGCCTCGCTTGCCGCGCTCGCCAATGTCTCGGTCAGCGTCGCCGAGAACATGATGATCGAAACCCGCGCCGAGGGCGTGATGATCCTGGCCAAGGTGTCGGGCCTGTCATGGTCGACGGTGCGATCGATCATCAATCTGCGCGACGACATCTCAGGCGGCGAGCCGACCGACTTGCAGGCTTGCAAGGACACCTATGAGCGGCTGCGGCCTTCCACCGCGCAGCAGGTGCTGCGCTTCCATCGCATGCAGCAGTCGGCGCCCGCGGCCTAGATTGCTGTTTGAGGCGTTTTCTTCACGCGAACCGGTACCCACTTCGCTCGAAAACGCTCTAGTACCGCAACGCCCGCTTCCCCATCAGCGCGCCGACGCTCGCGACGATCGCGGTCGCCAGCGTATACCAGGTGGCGACGAACAGCGGCGAGTCATCGGTGCAATGCGACGCATAGACGGTTGCGGCGAGCCCGGCCGAGAGCAGGCCGGCCACCGCGCCGGCCACCGCCGGCCGCGCCGGCGCACCCTGCCTGAGCCCGTACAGCGCGCCGACCAGCAGCGGCAACGACATCGCCGGGATCGCGGTCATGCACGCCATCGAGTTCTTGCCGATCAGGCGCGTCATCATCGGCGTACGCTGCGGCATCATCATCTCGCCGCTGATCGCGGCAACGAGGATGCCGGCGGGAATCAGCAGCCACCAGCCGAAACTGCGCAGCGAGGCTTCCGGCCGCGACAGATGCAGGCTGACCGCGATCGCCGAGGCGGCGAGCGCCAGGGTCACCGCGAATTTCAGATCGAAGAACGGATTATGCATCGCGGTCATCACGTCGGGCCGCACGCCGAGCTCGGCGAAGAAGATCAGCAGCGAGACCGGCGCCGCCGCCAGCAGCGCCAGCATCAGCGCCAGACCGATCGGGCGTGCGCGATAGGCATTGTCGGCGGCAAGGGTTCGAATGAGTTGATCCGTATCCATGCTCAACGATCCCGTAATTTCTCGGTGAGGCTCGCAAGCCCGCGATGCAGCGCGACCCGCACCGCGCCCTCGGTCATCGAGAATTTCGCCGCGGTGTCCTTGATCGAGGTGCTGTCGACCGCGATCGATTGCAGCACGTCGCGCTGACGCGGCGGTAGCGCCTGGAGCTGGGCGGTGACCTCACCGGGCGATGCCGTCGGCTCCGGCGTTTCCCCCGGTAGCGTTTCAGCGAAGTCATCGATGTTGACGAAGATGCGCTTGCCGCGGCGGCGCAGCGCGTCGATCAGCTTGTTGCGCGCGATCGCGAACAGCCACGGCGCGAACGGCGCGTTCGTGTCCCAGGTCTGTCGCTTCAAATGCACCGCCAACAAGATGTCCTGCACGATGTCCTCGGACTGATCGACCGGTTGTCCCGCGCGCGCCAGGCCGCGTCGCGCCGCGGCACGGAGTACCGGCGTGATGGCCTTGAGCAAGCGATGATACGCCGCGTCATCGCCAGAAATGGCCGACCGCATCAGGTCGGTCCATTCATCCTCACGTTCGCGCACGCAGGCTCCTGAATTGCAATTCGGCCGATCTTTCAGTTCGTTACGCGGCCAACCCAGAACATCACGAATTCGTGATCGCGGTCCTCCGGCCAGGCCGCGCCGGAGATCGGGCTCTGAGAATCGCTCCGGCGGGTTTGCAGACGTCACGGCTCATAACACCGATCGGTCCGACAAGCATCGGGGCTGCGGCCGCCGAACACCTGCTGGGACGAAATTGCCCAGCTTTTGCCCCCTGATGCCCGAAGATTCCCTTTTTTTGCCCCGGTGTGGACACGCAGCGGGGTCTCATTTCGGCTTTGGGACGGGCGAAATGGGGAGATCATCAGAATGAAGATCAAAGCCAATGGGCGCTTGGCCTTGATGGTTGCGACAGGGCTGACCGGGCTTACGATGTGCCTCGCTGTTCCGTTGCCGGCGCATGCGGCCGGTTCGGACGCAGCGGCATCGAAATCTGACAGCGCAACGACCGACAAGTCCGCGCAGAGTTCGCGGCATGTCCGGCGCCATGCGCGCCACAGCTCATCCAAGACCGCCGACAAGTCGGCCGACAAATCCGAGACCAAGAAGACGGCCGGCAAGGATGCCGGCAGTGTGACGTCGGCCGGCATGCCGGCCACGGTCGCCAATGCCAATGCGGAGCTGACCTCCGGCGACGGCAGTGCGAGCCCCCCGCCCGCCAGCGTCAATCCCATCATGGCCGCCTCCGACAAGCCCGCCGACGCGCAACCCGACGGCGGCGTGGTCGCATCCGACCAGCTCAACGACCTCGACCGGGCCCTGCAACAGGCGCAGCCGGCGGAGCAACCGCAACCGGCTCAGCCGCAGACCGCCCAGCAGGAGACGCCGGCTGTGCAGCCGCCGCCTGCTGCCGCAGCGGCACCCAAGCCGGCCCCGGTGCTGGCGAGCAGCGACAGCGCGAGCTGGGACCAGACCTCGCTGATCGGGAAGATCTTCATCGGCTTCGGCGCCCTGCTCACGGTGGCCTCCGCCGCACGCATGTTCATGGCCTAGCCGAGGCACTTGCGGCTTGCGGCGCGGGATAGCGCCGCACCGCGGCCCAAAGCCTCGCTTCAGCCACTTGAAGCGCATCCCGCCAGCGGGCACATTGCCCGCCAAATCAGGCACGGGGTTTGCGTCATGGCTACGTTCGAATTCATCATCGTCGAAAGCAAGGGACCGGTTGGCGTCATCACGCTGAACCGGCCGAAAATGCTGAATGCGCTGTCGTTCGGCGTGTTCCGCGAGATCGCCGCGGCGGTCGACGATCTCGAGGCCGACGACAAGATCGGCTGCATCCTGATCACCGGCAGCGAGAAGGCCTTCGCGGCCGGCGCCGACATCAAGGAGATGCAGCCAAAGGGCTTCATCGACATGTTCAACAGCGACTTCACCGCGATCGGCGGCGACCGCGTCGCCCGGTGCCGCAAGCCGACCATTGCGGCGGTCGCAGGCTATGCGCTCGGCGGCGGCTGCGAGCTCGCGATGATGTGCGACATCATCATCGCGGCCGACACCGCCAAGTTCGGCCAGCCGGAAATCACTCTCGGCACCATCCCGGGCATCGGTGGCACCCAGCGCCTGACCCGCGCGATCGGCAAGTCGAAGGCGATGGACCTCTGCCTCACCGGACGGATGATGGATGCGGCCGAAGCCGAGCGCTCGGGCCTGGTGTCGCGGATCGTTGCGGCCGACAAGCTGCAGGAAGAGGCGCTCGCTGCGGCCGAGAAGATCGCCTCGATGTCGCGTCCGGCCGCCGCGATGGCCAAGGAAGCCATCAACCGCGCGTTCGAGACGCCGCTTTCGGAAGGCATGAATGTCGAGCGCAACCTGTTCCACTCGACCTTCGCGCTCGAGGATCGCTCCGAGGGCATGGCGGCCTTCATCGAGAAGCGCAAGCCGGTCAACAAGAACCGCTAAAGCGCGATGCGATCAGGTTGGGGCGTGATCGCGCTTAGTTTTTGTTTTCGCATGATCTCGTCGGAAAACCGCTTCGCACTTTTCCGGATCACGCGTTGCGGCTCCGTTGCAATGCCGCGGTGACGAGCGCACGATAGGCGCGCTCGTCGACGTGCGTCGGCTTGTCGAGGCCGAGCCGCGCCAGGCATTCGCGGTCAGCCGCATCGGGCGGATGCCGCATCCCCTGCCACAGCATGCCGGCGAGCTGCAGCGGCGTACGCTGCGCCTGCTGCAATATCTGCAGCGCCGGAATCAGCCGCTGCTCGACGTCGGTGAAGTCGCTGCCGAACGGGAATGACGGCAGCAACCCGGCGTCGCGCGCGGGCTTCAGCGCATCGCGGATCCGCTCGGGATAGTTCTCGCGATGAGCCGCTGATATCTCATGGCTCCGCGGCAGCTTGCCGGCGTCCTTGGCCTGCCGCAGCAGTTCACCCTGGAAGCGGGAGTCCGAGATCTGCAGCATTGCCGCGATCACGTCCGCATCGGTTTTCCCCCTGACATCGGCAACGCCATATTCGGTGACGAAGATATCGCGCAAGTGCCGCGGAATGGTCTCATGGCCATACGACCAGCGGATGTTCGACTGCGTTTGCTGGCCGGATTGATGGGTTGCCTCCAGCGCCAGCACCGAGCGCGCGCCCTCGAGCGCAAACGCCTGGGCTACGAAATTGTACTGGCCGCCGACTCCGCTGACGACCTGGCCATTCTCGAGCCCGTCGGAAATCGCAGCGCCCAACAGCGTCGCCATCATCGCGTTGTTGACGAAACGCGCATCGACCCGGGCACGGCGCTTGCCGTCCTCGTCGCCGAAGACCTCGTTGGTGAAGGACACCGGCATCATCTGAATGCGCGCCAATTGCTCCGGTGGCATCTCGCGCAGGGCGCGATAGAACGATTGCGGTCC
The DNA here is from genome assembly GCF_001238275.1 of Bradyrhizobium viridifuturi. Taxonomy (GTDB): domain Bacteria; phylum Pseudomonadota; class Alphaproteobacteria; order Rhizobiales; family Xanthobacteraceae; genus Bradyrhizobium; species Bradyrhizobium viridifuturi. The sequence continues at coordinate 198,692 of NZ_LGTB01000003.1, read as the reverse complement.
GAGGAAGAATGCGCCGTGCAGGATTACGCCGTCGACGTCGCGCTTGAGGATGCCTATATCGATCAGTGCGAGGAACGCCTCGAACAGCATCTCGCTGACGCCGTAGAGGCCCTTCTCGAACGGCCCGGTCTCGGCCACCGCGAGCTGTGCGGTACCGGGCGCAAGCCGCTGCATGATGCCGTGGAATTGGGCGTTGTCGCGGTGGCGGACCACGAGCCCTTGCGCCAGCGCATCGCCAACCTGCCCGATGCCGATCTGCAACGTGCCGCCGTCGCGGACCAGACCGGCGGCGTGCAGTCCGAGGGCATATTTGGTATCGCTGATCGGCTCCGACGGCGGCGCGAACAACGGGAAATCGGCGTCGGGACTGTCGAGCACCGCGGCGAATTCATCCGCCGGAAGATCGCCGGGTCCGGGCATGAACGGCAGCTCGGAATTGACCTGGCCGATCAGCTTGAATGACGCCCGCCCCTGCGCGCGGGCGCGCAACACATCGAGCGTCGTGTCGGTGTTGCAGCTCAAACTGTATCGCGGCACGCCGTCGACTACGCGCTTGGCGACGAGCTGCGGGACGACGTTCAATCCGCGCGACAGCAGATATGACGCCGCGTGGGTGTAATTGGCGGAAATGTAGTGCTGCTGGGCGAACGGTCGATAGAGCCACTGCCCAGCGAGGAAGAAGAATTCGATCACCTTGATGTTGGGCGGGAGCGCTCCGCGATGCAGCGCGTCCGCATAAGCGAGATCCGGATAGGAGCCGAACAGGCGATCGATCACCGGGCCGATGAAGCGCTGCTCTAGCAGGTTCATCGGCTTCGGCTTTTCCAGCGTCAACGCGGAGAACAGCGTCAGATTGATCGAGCGATCGGCGACAGCCCGCGCATACAGCGCGTTGACGATATGGTTGGCCTTGCCGAGGCCGAGCGGCAGCCCCACCACCAGCTTGGTTCCGACGTCACGAATGATGTGCTCCGCGATCGCCTCGGGGTCGGAGAAATACTTAGGCATCTGCAATGAACCCAGGCAGGCGGTGGATAACCGGCGTTGCTGAATCGACGGGCGGCGGTTCGAACTTATACTTCATATGACAGTCGCGTTCGCCTGTGACGAACCGGCAACAGACAAGAACCGAAATGATGTGCAGATGTCGCGGGGCGGTTTGCCTGTGGCGGTGCCGCCCCGTAAACAGGTAGATGTGTCGACGGCGTCCGCGGGAGCGGATTGCCGGGGTTTTGGTGTGCGGGATCACATGGTTGGGCGTGCCGCTGATATTGGCGACGTAGCGAGGCGCGTGCTTTTGTCGGGCATCGGCCTTGGCGCATTGGCATGCGCCCTGCTGACTGACACCGCGGCCCGCGCCGAGAGCCTGCCGGAGGCCCTGGTCAAGGCGTACCAGACCAATCCGCAGCTTAATGCCGAGCGGGCACGCCAGCGCGCCACCGACGAGAACGTTCCGCAGGCGCTGGCCGGCTATCGTCCCCAGATCGTGGCCGGCCTTTCGCTCGGCCTGCAGGCGGTCCGCGACCAGCTACCCGGCAACGTCATCCAGACCGCGACGCTGAAGCCGTGGCAGATCGGGGTCACGGTGACCCAGACCCTGTTTAACGGCTTCAAGACCGCCAACAGCGTCCGCGTCGCCGAATTGCAGGTGCAATCCGGCCGCGAGGCGCTGCGCAATGTCGGCCAGGGCGTGCTGCTCGATGCTGTCACCGCCTATACCAACGTGCTGGCCAACCAGACCCTGGTCGAGGCGCAGCGGTCCAACGTCGCCTTCCTGAAGGAGACCCAGGCGATCACGCAGCGCCGCCTCAATGCCGGCGATGTTACGCCGACCGATACGGCCCAGGCCGAGGCGCGCCTCAACCGCGGCCTCGCCGATCTCAACGCCGCCGAGGTCAACTATGCGGTCAGCCAGGCCACCTATGCGCAGGTGGTCGGCAACCCGCCGTCGCAATTGCGGCCGGCGGAAACCACCGACCGGCTGCTGCCGCGCAGCCGCGAGGATGCGATCGCGCTTGCGCTGCGCGAGCATCCCGCCGTGACCGCGGCCGGCTTCGACGTCGATGTCGCCTCGACCTCGATCCGCGTCGCCGAGAGCAGCCTGATGCCGAACGTTACCCTGCAGGGTAGCGTCAGCCGCAGCCGCGACAACGACCAGACGCTCGGTACGTTCGGAACGGACCAGGCCTCGGTGATCGGCCAGGTCACGCAGCCGATCTATGACGGCGGCACCGCGGCCTCGCAGACCCGGCAGGCCAAGGAAGTGGCCGCGCAGAGCCGCCTCGTGCTGGATCAGGTCCGCAATCAGGCCAAGACCGCCGCGGTCAGCGCATGGGTCGCCAATGAGGGCGCCAAGATTGCGGTGTCGGCCTCCGAGTCCGAGGTGAAGGCCGCCGAGGTCGCGCTCGCAGGTGTGCAGAAGGAGGCGCCGGTGGCCAGCGCACCACCGTCGACGTGCTCAACGCCCAGCAGGACTTGATCACGGCACGAGCCCGTCTGATCGGCGCGCAGCGCGACCGCGTGATCGCCTCCTACACCCTGCTCAGCGCGGTCGGACGGCTCGACGTCAAGACGCTCAATCTCAAGACGCCCGACTATCTGCCCGAAGTGCACTACCATCAGGTGCGCGACGCCTGGCACGGCCTGCGCACGCCGTCGGGGCAATAGGCCTGATGGAACCGGTCGCAGCGCGAACCGGCCCTTTCCGCCCGCTCTCTCCGCCGATAACCTCCGCCCCCGCAGGCAACCGATAATGCCGGTGCGCGGAGTGCGCGCATAACAGCCGAGCATGCAGGGAGACGTCCAATGCTGACGCGACGCGATATGATGCTGGCTTCCATCGCAGCGGGAGTGACCATGACCAGCAGCAACGCATTGTCCAAGGCAGCGCAACCATCGACCCCGGTGAACTTCGACGTGCCTGCCGGTGCATGCGACTGCCACACCCACATCCATGGCGACCCCGAGAAATTCCCGTTCTTCGCCGGCCGCGTCTATACGCCGGAACCGGCCTCTCCGGAGGAGATGAGCGCGCTGCACAAGGCGCTGCATGTCGAGCGCGTGGTGATCGTGACGCCGAGCGTCTACGGCCCCGACAATTCCTCGACCCTGTTCGGCATGACGGCGCGCGGCCCCACGGCGCGCGGCGTCGCCGTGATCGACGACAAGACCAGCGAAAGCGATCTCGCCGCCATGCAGAACGCCGGCTTCCGCGGCATCCGCCTCAACCTTGCGACCGGCGGCGTCAACGATCCCAATGTCGGCCGGCAGCGCTTCTCGGCCGCGATCGAGCGGATGAAGGCGCGCGGCTGGCATGTCCAGCTTTTCACCAGCCTCGCCATGATCTCCGCGATCAAGGATCTGGTCGCGGCAGCGCCGGTGCCCGTGGTGTTCGACCATTTCGGCGGCGCCGAGGCCGCGCTCGGCACGGGCCAGCCGGGGTTTGATGACCTGCTCGCGCTGGTCAAATCAGGCAAGGCCTACGTCAAGATCTCCGGCGCCTACCGCGCCTCCAAGCTTGCGCCCGACTATGCCGACGCCACGCCGCTGGCGCAGGCGCTGATCGCTGCCAATGCCGAGCGCATCGTCTGGGGCACCGACTGGCCGCATCCGGATTCGGTGACACCGGCGGGCAAGAAGGTCACCGACGTGACGCCGCTGTACCAGATCGACGATGGCCGCCTCCTCAACCAGCTTCCGGTCTGGGCGCCCGATGCCGCGACCCGCAAGACCATCCTGGTCGACAATCCCGCACGGCTCTACGGCTTCACCTGACGTTGTCTTTCGGCCGACGCGAGAAGTAGGAGATCAGCACCGGCAGCGTGATTAGGATCACCAGCGGCGCCAGCATCATGCCGGTGACGACGACGATCGCGAGCGGCTTCTGCACCTGCGAGCCGATGCCCTCCGACACCGCCGCCGGCAGCAGGCCGACGCCCGCCACGACGCAGGTCATCAGCACCGGACGAAGCTGCAATTCGCCGGTGCGGATCACCGCGCGCAACCGGTCATAGCCTTCGTCGATCAGCTGATTGAATTGCGACAGGATGATGATGCCGTCCATCACGGCGATGCCGAACAGCGCGATGAAGCCGATCGCCGCCGATACGCTGAACGGGATGCCGGAGATCAAGAGCCCGAGCACGCCGCCGAAGATCGCCATCGGGATCACGCTCATCGCCAGCATGGTGTCGACCATCGAGCCGAAATTGAAGAACAGCAGCACCGCGATCAGCACGAGGCTGATCGGCACCACGATCGACAGCCGCTTGATCGCGTCCTGCAGATTGCCGAACTCGCCGACCCATTCGAGATGCGAGCCGGGCGGCAACTGAACCTGCTCATTGACCTTTTGCTGGGCCTCCAGGATCGCGCTGCCGAGGTCGCGGTCGCGCACCGAGAACTTGATCGGCAGATAACGCTCCTGCTGCTCGCGATAGATGTAGGCCGCGCCGGAGATCAGCTTGATCGAGGCAACTTCGGAGAGCGGGATCTGCGTGATGCCGCCATTGGTGTTCGCGACTCCGATCCGCAGGTTCTGGATCGCCTCCGCGCTCTTGCGATACTCGGGCGCAAGGCGAACGATGATCGGGAAGTGCCGGTCGCTGCCGGGTTCATAGAGATCGCCTGCGGTGTCGCCGCCGACCGCGACCTTGATCGTCGCATTGATGTCGCCCGGGGACAGGCCGTAGCGCGCCGCGCGCGCACGGTCGACGTCGATCTGGACGGTCGGCTGACCGAGCGAGGTGAACACCGCGAGGTCGGTGACGCCCTGCACGGTCGACAGCACGGACTTGATCTTGTTGGCGGTGTCGGTCAGCGCCTGCAAATCATTGCCATAGAGCTTGATCGAGTTCTCGCCCTTCACGCCGGACACCGCCTCCGAGACGTTGTCCTGCAGGTATTGCGAGAAGTTGAATTCGACGCCCGGGAATTTCTCCTGCAACTGCCCCAGCAATTGCGCGGTGAGCACGTCCTTGTCGTGTGTATCGGGCCATTCGCCGGCCGGCTTCAGGGGCGCGAAGAATTCGGCATTGAAGAATCCCGCGGCGTCGGTGCCGTCGTCGGGACGGCCGTGCTGCGACACCACCGACACCACCTCGGGACGGCTGCGGATCAGCTTGCGCATCTCGTTGACGTAGGCGTTGCCTTCCTGCAGCGAGATCGTCGGCGGAAGCGTGGCGCGAATCCACAGATTGCCCTCTTCCAGCTTGGGCAGGAATTCGAGGCCCAGGAACCGGACGAAGATGATGGTCATGACCACGAGGCCGGCGGCGCCGGCCATCACGACCTTGCGGTTGGCGATCGCCCAGTTGAGCACCGGCAGGTAGATCGCGTCGAGCTTCTTGACGATCCAGGTCTCGGTTTCGTGGATATGCGCCGGCAGGATGATCGCGCTCAGCGCCGGCGTGATGGTGAACGTCGCCAGCAATCCGCCTGCGAGCGCGTAGGCATAGGTCCGCGCCATCGGCCCGAAGATGTTGCCCTCGACGCCGCCCAGCGTGAACAACGGCAGGAAGGCAGCGACGATGATGGTCGCGGCGAAGAAGATCGAGCGCGACACGTCGCGGCCGCCGACAGGATCGCGTGGCTCTTCATCCCCATCACCGTGTCGTCGGAGATGTGGGCACGCTCGGCTTCCGATAGCGCGGTGGTCTGCGACAGCCGCCGGAAGATCGCCTCCACCATGATCACGGTGGCGTCGACGATCAGGCCGAAATCGATCGCGCCGACCGAGAGCAGATTGGCGGATTCACCGCGCAGCACCAGGATGATCACGGCGAAGAACAGCGCGAACGGGATCGTCGCGCCGACGATCAGCGCGCTGCGGAGATCGCCGAGGAAGATCCACTGCAACAGCACGATCAAGAGGATGCCGACCACCATGTTGTGCAGCACGGTGTGGGTGGTGAGTTCGATCAGGTCCTTGCGGTCGTAGATGCGCTCGATCTTGACGCCCGGCGGCAGGATCGAGGAATTGTTGATCTGATTGACCAGTTGCTCGACGCGGGCAATCGTCGGCGAGCTCTGCTCACCGCGCCGCATCAGCACGATGCCCTGCACGATGTCGTCGTCGCCGTCGATGCCGGCGATGCCGAGCCGCGGCTTCTCGCCGATCGTGACGGCGCCGACGTCCCTGACCAGCACGGGATTGCCGCCGGACTGCGAGATCATGGTGTTGGCGAGATCGTCGATCGAGCGGATCAGGCCGACGCCGCGCACCACGGCCGATTGCGAGCCGATGTTCACGGTGTTGCCGCCGACATTGATGTTGGCGTTGGAGACCGCCTGAAGCACCTGCGGCAAGGTCAGGCCGTTGGCGACCAGCTTGTTGAAGTCGACCTGGATCTCATAGGTCTTGGTCTTGCCGCCCCAGCCGGTGACGTCGATCACGCCGGGCACCGCGCGGAAGCGGCGTTGCAACACCCAGTCCTGCAGCGTCTTGAGGTCGAGCACGCTGTAGTTCGGCGGCCCCTTGAGGCGATAGCGGAAGATTTCACCGATCGGGCTGGTCGGCGAGATGCCCGGCTGCACGTTGCCCGGCAACGGCGCGAGCTGCGACAGGCGATTGAGCACCTGCTGCAGCGCCTCGTCATAGGTGTAGTCGAAGGAGAACTGCAGCTTGACGTCGGACAGACCGTACAGCGAGATGGTGCGGATGGTCTTGAGGTTCTTGATGCCCGCGACCTGGGTCTCGATCGGGATCGTGATGTAGCGCTCAATCTCCTCGGCCGACAGGCCCGGGCTCTGCGTCACGATGTCGACCATCGGCGGGGTCGGATCGGGATAGGCCTCGATGTTGAGCTGCTTGAACGCAAGCAGGCCGCCGACGAAGACGGCGACGAACATGGCCACCATCAAGTAGCGGCGATTGACGGCAAGGGCGACGAGGCGATCCATTCAGATCGGCGCTTTCAGCTGGAAGGATTTTTCTTGTTGAGCATGGTCGATCCGGAAAGCCGGTTTCCCCTTTCCCGGATCATGCCTTAGGTGCCGGAGGCGGCGCGGTCGATGAAGAGGCTTCCCTTCGTCACGATCTGCTCGCCAGGCTTGAGATTGCCGGCGACCTCGACGAGGTCTCCATTGATGAGGCCGGGCTTGATCTGGCGCAGCTCGATGGTCTTGTCGTCGGCTTTCGCGACCCAGACCCGAACCTGATCGCCCTCGTAGATCAGCGCCTGCTTCGGCACGCCGACCGCCGGGTGATCGCCTTTCGAATACAGCGTCACATTGGCGAACATCTCGGGCTTCAGCCGATTATCGGCATTGTCGATGGTGGCGCGGACCAGCAGCCGGCGCGAGGTCGCATCGATCGCGGCGGCGACATAGTTGACCCGGGCGTTCAGCAGCTTGCCGGGCAGCGCCATCACGCTGAAGCTGAGGTCCTGCCCGATCGCGACATTATCGGCATCGGATTCGCGGACGAAGGCGATCAGCCAGACCGTCGAGAGATCGCCGATCACGTAGACCGGATCGCTGGCGCCGGTCGAGACATACTGGCCGGGGCCGGCCTTGCGCTGGACCACGGTGCCGCCGATCGGCGCGTACACCGTCGTCTCCGGATTGAGACGGCCCTTCTGCTGCAAGGTCGTGATGGCGTCGTCGCCGAAGCCGAGGATGTGCAGCTTGTTCTGCGCGGCTTCCAGCAGCGTCTGCGCCGAGCGCGCATCGTTCTGCGCCTGCACCAGCGCCGCCTGCGCAGTCTGGTAATCCTTCAGCGGGATCGCCTTGCCTTCGGACAGGTCCTTGGCGCGCTTTTCCTGGATCTGCGCCAGGTCGAGTGCCGACTGAGCTTTGTTGAGACCGGTCATCGCGGCGACGTAATCGTTCTGCGCCTGCACGGTGTCGGCCGCCTCGATCACGAACAGCGGCTGCCCCTTCGCCACGGCATCGCCCGGCCGCACCAGGAGGCGCGTCACCCGCCCGGTGTAAGGCGAGTAGACCGGGGTGGAACGGTCCTCATCGATCCCGATCTTGCCTTCGGTCACCAGCTCGGAGCGGAACGTGTGCTCGGACACGGTCTGGAAGGTCAGGCTGGCCCACTCGGCGGCCGACGGCGCATACTGCGTGCCGCCCTTGCGGGACTGGCTGGAGACTTCCGATGGCGCCTGCTTTTCAGAGCCGAAACGGGTGTAGCCATAGGCGCCCGCGCAGGCGACCACCAGCACCGCCGCGGCCACGAGCAAACGCGGGCGGCTAAAGCTCTGCATTCTCTTGGTAAACTCTTTCAGCATGCGGTCCGCGGGGTCGATCGTTGCAGCTTCCGGCGGGACAGCCCCAGCGGTGCGCTAATAGTGCCGAATTGGCGTTGCAAACAACCTAAAAATCGTATTTCGGCGGTGCGCGTCGTTAAAGTTCGGATAGCCTGAACGGCGGCTGAATGTCTCATCCGGGAAACTCCGGGGCAGGAAACTCCGCACGATGGCTGCCGAGCGGCATCGCCGGACGGGACCAATGGGCCGGGGTGCGCGACAGGATGGCGGCGTGCCGGACCGAGCTCAGCGCGCCAAAACCGGACTGAAGCCGCTCGATGTAGGGCTGCACCGCATCCGCCTTCAGGTCCTCGGTCGCGAGGCCCGCCTCGAGGCGGCCGAGATTCCGCAGCCAGCGCCCGGTTTGCGCCAGCGATACCCGAACATGCCAGCTGCCGCCCTCGCGCGCCTGGCGTGCCTTGGCCATCATGGCGCCGAACGCCATGAAATATCCGGTGGCGTGGTCGAGCATCTGGGCCGGCAATTCCTTCGGTCCACCGACGCCGGCCGCCTGTCCCTCGGCATGATTGAAGCCGGTCGTGGTCTGCACCAGCGAATCGAAGCCGCGCCGCTCCGCCCACGGACCGGCATGGCCATAGGCCGAGAGCGTCACATAGACGATCCCGGGATTGATGCGGGCCGCCTCCTCGGCCGAGAAGCCGAGCCGCGCAATCGCCTGCGGACGATAGCCCTGCGAGAGAATATCGGCCTGCGCCACGAGATTGCGCATCACGCCCCGCCCCTCCTCGCTGCGCAGTTCGAGGAACGTCGTCAGCTTGCCGCGGCCGGTGTCGATGGTCAGCCAGGGGATAGCAGGCAGATCGGGACCGGAGATCAGCAGCACGTCGGCGCCGTGCGCGGCGAGCGTGCGGCCGGCGACGGGACCGGCGATCACGCGCGACAGGTCGAGCACACGGATGCCGGCCAGCGGCCGCTTCCCGGCGGGCCAAGGCTTTGGCGCGGCCTCGCCGATCTTCTCGATCGAGATCAGCGGCAGTTTTGCCAGCTCCTTGGCATGCGGCGTCGCCGACCATTCGTCATGCGAGCGCATCAAGGCGACGACGCCGCCGGCTTCATAGGCCGCGGTCTCGAACGCCTCGCCGTCCCACTGCAAGAGCGCGGCCTGGACCTCGTCACGCTCGGCATTGCAGCCAAGCACCCTGCAGACGGCGTCGCGGTGATGCGGAAAATTGGTATGAAGGCGGACGAAGCGGTCGTCCTTGACACGGTAGACGCCGGCGATCTTGTCCCAGGCTGGCGGCGGCGGCTTGTCGTCGACGCGCAAATAGCGCTCGCTGCGGCATTCGACGACGGCATGGCGGATATCGACCGCGACCTCCTGCCCGTCCCCGCTGCGGGCCTTCCAGATTTCGGCCGCGGCAAGGCCCGCGGCTGCGATCGGCGCCTGCGCAGCGGCTGCGACCCGAAACGACGAAGGCAGTTGCGGCTCGCTGCCGGTCAGCTTGACCGCATCGAGCGCAGACGACGTACCGCCGGCGCCGGTCCAGATATCGGCGAGGATTTCACGGATGCCCTGCATGCGCGTTCCTGTTTGTGATTATTCTATGCCTCAGCATGATGACAAAAAGGCGGTGCCCGATCCCAACCATCTTTCGGAGAACCATTTCACGCTGTTCCGGATCATGCCTTGTTTGGGCATGATGTTTTCGGAAAACCGCTTCGCACTTTTCCGCATCATGCCTTAGCTCTGCCCGAGCCGAACAGGAGTTGCAATGGCTGCCATCGATCCCCTCACCGCCGGCGGTGTCTTCCTCGCGACCGCGGCGACCGACGCGGTCTACGTCATGTTCACCTCTGCGGTCGTCGCGCGCAAGCGCGTGCCGGCGGCGACCTGGAGCAGCGTCTGGTACGTGCTCTCCTCCTATGCGGTGATCAGCTACACCGAAAACTGGCTCTACGTCGCCTTCGCGGCAGCCGGCTCCTGGGTCGGCGCCTATGCGTCGATCACCTTTCTGCACCGCCCGCCGGGCGGACCGCCGGTGGGGGCCGCGGTGGAATAGTATGCAGCTGCCGAAGAGTTCATCCATTTGCGAATGCAGGACCAAGCCGACGGTGGCGAGTTGTAAGCTTGGTGTAAGCATTCGCACGTAAGCCGCGGATCAGCGTTCTCGCGGCGTGATCCGCCCGAGGTTTGCTGTTCGTTTCACCCTCTCCTTGAACAGAGGGCGCAGGGAAAGCCGGGTGCCGATCGCACCCATGGGCCCCGAGCAATGGGTAGGAAGCTCGGGGGTAGGACCACAGGTGTAACCGGAAACAACCCGGCTTTCCCTGCGCGATGGGCTACGGCTTACTTCGTGCTCTCCCCGGCGAGACCAGGCTTGCTTGTCACCGTCTTCGCCACGCGCACCGCGCAATGTGAAGAGACACCTGCCATGAGGGCGTCAGGACCACACGACTTCGCCGTCCGCGTCATGCGCACTCGTCAGTCGCGCATTCGGCGTCCACCGCATCTCGACCCGCGTTCGTGACGATCGCGATCCGCCCCTCGTATCGGGTGAGACGGGCATATTGAACATCTGAGTTGGGGGCGGCGTCAAGTCAAATTCTGAAAAGCCGAACTAAATTGAGAGACATACTCCATCTCTCGTCATTCCGGGGCACGCATCACGTCACGCCTTACTTCAGCGCGGCCTGGCCGGCGAGCAAGATCACATTGTCCTGCGAGCCCGAACCGCCGATGGCGCCGACGACCTTTGCCGTCGACGATCAGCAGGTTGCGGCCGCGCGAGGCGATCACGTCGTCGAGCGTCGCGAGATAGGAGAAGGATGCTCCCTTTCCCATCAGGTTTTCGAACGTCAGCGTGGGACGCCGATAGCGCGTCGTGGTGTGCGCCTTGTGCTCGGAAACGCTGCGATGGCGCGACAGTCCGTGCGTAGTCCAGATCTAGGGACGCATGAATGCGAAGTCTGTGTCGGGGTCGCAATTGTCGGCAATGAAGCGAAGCTCCGACTGGACGTCGGCGACGCTCCGGTTTTCAAGGTATTTCGAAACGACGAGGCCGAGCAGCGAACGGCAGAGAGCGTCGTGATCCAGTCCGGTGGACTTTGCATCTGCAAGTGCCGCTGAGAAATGACGCTTCGCGATCTCGGTTGTGGACATCCCGGTCTCCTTCTTGTGCCTTGTCTTACGCGAGCTCGGCGATGGCTTTGATCTGCATCAACTTCAATGAAAGTCCCGCGACGGCGGCAGGATGCGGACGTTGCGGGGATGGCGGATCCTTTGCGGCGAGTTGTCGCCGTGATCCCGGCGGTCGTCGTTGAGCGGCTCGATCAGCGCTGGGCCGGCCGGCACGGGATGCTTGCGAGACAGCGATTCGTTGGCGAGGCCGATCAGATCGTGGGAGCGGTCGGTCATGCGCTGCGCCACCAGATGCGTGACGCCCTCCGGACTGCTCTGGATATAGCCCTCGACCAGGATCAGGCGAGAGCCCATCACTTCCTTGCGGTACTGCTCCATCACTTTCGGCCAGACCACGATGTTGGCGATGCCGGTCTCGTCCTCCAGTGTCATGAACACGACGCCCTTGGCGCTGCCCGGCCGCTGCCGCACCAGCACCACGCCGGCGCAACGAACGCGGCGGCGATCGTTGCTGCGGTTGATGGTGTGGCAGGCGACGACGCGCTCCCTGGTGAACATCTCGCGCAGGAATTCCATCGGATGGCCCTTCAGCGACAGGCGGATGGTCTGATAGTCGGCGACCACCTGCTCGGGGCGCGGCATTTCCGGCAGCGGTTTTGCGCCCTCATCCGGCTGCTCGCGCGCGGTCGCGGCCTCGAACAGCGGCAGCGGCACGTCGTCGGGCAGCCGCCGCACCGCCCACAGCGCCTCGCGGCGGTCGAGCCCGAGCGAGCGGAACGCATCGGCATCGGCGAGCAGGATCAGCGCGCGCTTCGGCAGACCGGTGTCGCGGGCAAACTCTTCCAGCGAGGTGAATGGCCGGCGGCTGCGCGCCGCGACGATGCGGTCGGCCCAGTCTTGCTCCCCGTCATTCCGGGGCGCGCCTCTTGGCGCGAGCCCGGAATCCATCAGGCCACTGTTACGCTGAGAAATGGATTCCGGGCTCGCGCTTTGCGCGCCCCGGAATGACGACTGGAGGGATTTCAACCGCTCCTCGTCCTCATCGAGCCAGTGAAACCCGTCGATCTGGCGGAAGCCGAGCCGCACTGCGCAATAATCGCCGACCTGCTCCTCCAGCGTGTTCTGCGCAAAGCTATGGGAGACATCGACCTCGCGCACCGTGACGCCGTTCTTGCGGGCGTCGCCGACGATCTGCGCCGGGGCATAAAAGCCCATCGGCTGCGAGTTGAGCAGGCCGCAACAGAACGCATCGGGGTGATAATGCTTCAGCCATGAGGAGATGTAGACGAGCTGGGCGAAACTCGCGGCGTGGCTTTCCGGGAAGCCGTAGCTGCCAAAACCCTTGATCTGGTCGAAGCAGCTTCGAGCGAAATCCGGATCGTAGCCGCGCGCCACCATGTTGCCGACCAGCTTCTCCTCGTAGGTGCCTATGGTGCCGAGATTGCGGAAGGTCGCCATCGAGCGGCGCAGGCCGTTGGCCTCCTCCGAGGTGAAATGCGCCGCCTCGATCGCGATCCGCATCGCCTGCTCCTGGAACAGCGGCACGCCGAGCGTCTTGTGCAGTACGTTGTAGAGCTCGTCCTTGTCGCCATGATCCGGCGAAGGCGAAGGATAGCTCACCTGCTCCTGCTTGTTCCGCCGCCGCAAATAAGGATGCACCATGTCGCCCTGGATCGGACCGGGGCGTACGATCGCGACCTCGATGACGAGGTCATAGAACGTCCGCGGTTTCAGCCGCGGCAGCATGTTCATCTGCGCTCGGCTCTCGACCTGGAACACGCCGAGCGACTCGCCGCGGCACAGCATGTCGTAGACGTTCTTGTCGTCCTGCGGGACGCTGGCGAGCTCCCAGCGCTTGCCCTTGTGGTCATCGATCAGGTCGAAGCATTTGCGGATGCAGGTCAGCATGCCCAATGCCAGCACGTCGACCTTCATCATGTGCAGCGCGTCGACGTCATCCTTGTCCCATTCGATGAAGGTACGGTCGTCCATCGCGGCGTTGCCGATCGGCACATAGGTGTCGAGCCGGTCCTGGGTCAGCACATAGCCGCCGACATGCTGCGAGAGATGGCGCGGAAACTCGATCAGCTCGGTGGCAAGCTCGATGGCAAGATTGATCATCGCATTCGCAGGGTCCAGCCCGGCCTGCCGCACCTGCATGTCGTTGAGGCCCTTGCCCCAGCTGCCCCACACGGTGTCCGCGAGCGCCGCGGTGACGTCCTCGGTCAGCCCGAGCGCCTTGCCGACATCGCGGATCGCGCTACGCGGGCGATAATGGATGATGGTGGCGATGATTGCCGCGCGATGGCGGCCGTAACGGCGATAGACATATTGCATCACCTCCTCGCGCCGCGAATGCTCGAAATCGACGTCGATGTCGGGCGGCTCCAGCCGCTCCTTGGAGATGAAACGCTCGAACAGGAGATCGACCTTGGTCGGATCGACCGAAGTGACACCAAGCACGTAGCAGACTGCGGAATTCGCCGCCGAGCCGCGCCCCTGGCACAGGATGTTCTGGCTGCGCGCATAGCGCACGATGTCGTGCACGGTGAGGAAGTAATGCGCGTATTTCAGCTCGGCGATCAGCGCGAGCTCCTTGTTCAGGGTGGCGCGGAGCTTGTCGTCGATCTCGCCGCCGAAATATTTGTCGACGCCGGCCCAGGTCAGATCCTCCAGATGCTGCTGCGCGGTCTTGCCCGGCGGCACCGGCTCATCGGGATACTGGTATTTGAGCTGGTCGAGCGAGAACGAGATGCGCGCGGCAAAGCGCATGGTCTCCGCGATCGCATCCGGCAGGTCGCGAAACAGCCTGATCATCTCATGCGCCGGCTTGAGATGCCGTTCGGCGTTGGCTTCGAGCCTGCGGCCGACCGCCTCGATCGTGGTCTTTTCGCGGATACAGGTCAGCACGTCCTGCAGCGGACGGCGCGCAGGATGGTGATAGAGCACCTCGTTGGTGGCGAGCAGCGGCACACCGGCATCGGTGGCGAGGCCATGCAGCCGCGCGAGACGGCGCTTGTCGTCGCCGCGGTAGAGCAGGCTTGCGGCGAGCCAGACGCCATCGGCGGCGCTGGCCTTCAGTTGCGCGAGCACGTCGAGCGCCTCATCCGCCTCGAAGCGATGCGGGAGCGCCAGCACCAAGAGCTGGCCTTCGGCGAAATCGAGAAGATCGGACAGGCTGAGCCGGCAGTCGCCCTTCTCGATGCGCTCGCTGCCAGCACCGCGCTTGCCACGGGTGAGCAATTGGCACAGCCGGCCATAGGCGGCGCGGTCGCGTGGATAGACCAGGATGTCGGGGGTGCCGTCGATGAAGACGATGCGGGCACCGACCAGGAACTTGGGCGGATGGGCGACCTTCTCGCTGTCGAGCTCCTTCCAGGCGCGCACCACGCCGGCCAGCGTGTTGTGATCGGCGAGCCCGATCACGGGGATTCCGAGTTCGCTCGCCTGATGCACATAGGCGCGCGGATCGGAGCCGCCGCGCAGGAAGGAGAAATTGCTGGTGATGCCGATCTCGGCATAATCGGGCAAGGGCGCGCTCATGCGAACAGCCCGTGCACATACCAGTTCGCGGCGACCGGCGCGCCCGCCTCGTCCCGCAGCTCGTTCTCATAGAGGCCGTCGCGAAAGATCCAGAAGCGCTGGCCCTCGGCATCCTCGACGCGGAAATAGTCGCGCGTCAGCGCCGCACCGTCCTGCTTCCACCATTCCATCGCGATCCGCTCGGGACCCTCGACCCGCACCACCGCATGCAAGGCGCGCCGCCAGGTGAATTGATGCGGCGGACCATCCGGTACGCTCGCGAACGGCACCTTGATCGGCTCCGGCCGCTCGAACAGCCGCAAGGGTCGCAGCGGCGGCTCGCCCACGACGCGCTCCGGCCATGCGGCGGCGCTGGCGGCGGCCAGATGATGCTGCGCCGGCAGCGCGAGCGCTGATCGTTCGGGGATGTGGCTCTCGAGCGGCAGATGCACGACGACGCGCTTGCCGCCGATGCGAGCGGCGATGCGGTCGATCAGCGCCGAGATCTCGTCATTGTCATGCACAGTGGCGTCGAGATCGCGCTGCTGCTGCACCACGATCTCGGTACGCCCTGCGGCAAGACGAATGAGATCGAAGCCGAAGCCAGGATCGAGCGGATCGCTCAGCGCATCGAGCCGCTCGCGGAACAGGCGGTCGATCATCTCCGGCCGCGTCACCGGACGCCCGGTCTCGACCATGATCGCGCGCACCGCACCGTCGGTGCGGAAAAAGCTCGCCTCCAGTTGCCGCGCGCCCTTGCCCTGTTTGTCCATCGCCGCGACCAGCATTTTGGCGAGGCTCGAGAGCGTCAGCGCGATCACGGTGTCGGTCGCAATCGGCTCAGGAAAACGCTTCTCGACGATATAGTCGGGCAGCGGCTTGCGCGGGCTGATCGGGGCATCGCCCTGCCCGAGCGCGTGGCCGAGCAAGGTGGTGAAGGCCGAGCCGAACCGCGCCGAAATCTCGTGCGGCGCGCGCGCGGCGACATCGC
Organism: Bradyrhizobium viridifuturi; assembly: GCF_001238275.1. Classification (GTDB taxonomy): domain Bacteria; phylum Pseudomonadota; class Alphaproteobacteria; order Rhizobiales; family Xanthobacteraceae; genus Bradyrhizobium; species Bradyrhizobium viridifuturi. The sequence continues at coordinate 182,827 of NZ_LGTB01000003.1, read as the reverse complement.
CGATGGTCTTCAACCCGGCGCGGCGCAGGCCGGTGGTCACAGCGCTATCGGCGCCGAGCGCCGACACCGGCAGCGGGCCGACCGCTTGCGCCTCTGCGCCATCAGCAACGATCTTGCCCGAGACGTGGCGCGTCAGCGTTCGCGCCGCGATCGAGGTGCCGGCAATCGCCGCGCTGACCGCAAAGCCGCGCCGGCTCAGCGCATGGGTCACGATCTGCAGCAGCGCGCGCTCGCCGCCGAACAGATGCGCGCAGCCGGTGATGTCGAGGAACAGGCCGTAAGGTGCGTCGAGCGCGACCAGCGGCGTGAAGCGGTCGCACCAGTCGGCGATGTCGTTCAGCGTCTTCAGGTCGGCGGCGGGGTCGGCGTCGTAGACCGTGAGCTCCGGGCAGATCGCCCGCGCATTGGCGAGCGGCAACCCGATCGACAGCCCGGTCCGTACCGCGGCCTCGTCGACGGCATGCAGCAGGATCGCGTTGTGGTCTTTTGCGACGACGACGCTGGGGAGTTCTTTCTTCGCCTCTCCCGCTTGCGGGGGAGGCCGGATCGCATCGCCAGATGCGATCCGGGTGGGGGCTCTCTCCTTACGAAGAACATTGTTTGTGGAGAGACCCCCACCCCAACCCTCCCCCGCAAGCAGGAGAGGGAGCCCTGCCACCTCCCGTGTGTCAGTTGGCACAACGTTGTGCGCATCAGCTTGCGAGGCGATGTCCTGCGCGAGCTTGCGCTTGATGCGGTCGATGGGCAGGCGTGGCAGCCACAGGCTGAGGATACGCCGACGGTTCACTGAATTGGCACTCATCACATTTCCATTCCATGATCCATCGCCCGACCGGGCCATGACGATTGCGCACGAGTTCGGCCTCGACGCGCGGCGCGCCCCAAGGGCTCGCGGCATTGCCGGGTGGCGAATGCGCCGCGCGCACGATCCAGCGCGTCTCCGCGGTCGAGGGGATCGGAGTTGCCGCGATCCGCAGCACCAGCGCAGTGACGCCGGAGGCTTGCGCAGCCAATGTCAGCTTGCGGCTGGCGACGAGATCGAGCTGGCGCGCCTGGCCCCAGACCTCGAGCACCACGGCGCCGAGCGCATCGCAGGCCAGCGCATCGGCCGCGGTGCGCAGAGCGCCGTCGACATCGGCGGCGCGCACCGTGACCAAGAGGCGCGGATCGAGGCCGAGCTCGGCAAGCCCGTGCATCGACAGCGCGCCGTTCTCGCGATCGGAAAAATCCTGCCGCACCCACACCAGCGGCTTGCGCGCCGATATGAGGCCGGCGAGCCCTGCGATGAAGCCGGTCGCAGCACCACTTTGATGGCCAGCGGCGAACACCTCATGCAGCGCGGCCGGCGCAAGTCCGCCGCGCAGCATCGCGTCCGCGCTCGCGTGGCCGAGCGCGATGCGGTTCGGCATCGCCGCCTCCGATGGCGCCTCGATGCGCGCGATGCTGCCGCGCAGAGACGCAAGCGTACCCGTGCGTGCGCCATTCATATGCGCCGCTCCTTCAACTTGAAAATTTGAGGCCGTCACTGCCTGAACAGAGAACCAGCGACTGGCTCAATTGTTCATGGTATGTTCTAATATAAAGCTAACAGACCCTGATGAGTCAATCGGATTGCGGACTTTTCTGATTCATTAGCAAAATCAAAAGGATTCACGATGGACGTGCAACGCAAGCTGGAGATCCTGGCGGATGCCGCGAAATACGACGCCTCCTGCGCGTCCTCGGGTACCGAGCAGCGGGATTCCAGCGACGGCAAGGGCCTCGGCTCGACCGCGCCAGGCATGGGCATCTGCCATTCCTACGCCCCGGACGGCCGCTGCATTTCACTGCTGAAGGTGCTGCTCACCAACGCCTGCAACTACGACTGCCTGTATTGCGTCAACCGCGCCTCCTCTAACGTGCCGCGTGCCCGCTTCACTGTCGACGAGGTGGTGAAACTGACGCTCGACTTCTACCGCCGCAACTACATCGAGGGACTGTTCCTCTCTTCCGGCATCATCCGCAGCGCCGACTACACCATGGAGCAGGTAGTCGCCGTCGCGCGCAAGCTGCGCGAGGAGCATCGCTTCCGCGGCTACATCCATCTGAAGACCATTCCGGAAGCCGACGACGCGCTGATTGCGGAAGCCGGCAGATATGCCGATCGCCTCTCCATCAACATCGAGATGCCGGAGGAGACCAGTCTCGCCAAGCTCGCGCCGGAGAAGGACGTCCGCGCGATCCGCCGCACGATGGGACGACTACGGCTGAAGCTCGACGAAGCCGCGGAAAAGCCTGCGACAAAAACAAGGCCTGCCCGCTTTGCACCGGCCGGCCAGAGCACACAGATGATCGTGGGCGCAGATAGCGCAAGCGACCGGACCATCCTCAAGACCAGCGCCAACCTCTATGGCGCCTACCGGCTCAAGCGTGTCTATTACTCGGCATTCAGCCCGATCCCCGATGCCAGCCGCGCCCTGCCACTGATCGCGCCGCCGCTGGTGCGCGAGCACAGGCTCTACCAAGCCGACTGGCTGATGCGGTTCTACGGTTTCGATGTCGGCGAGATCGTCGATGGACACGAAAGCGGCATGCTTCCGCTCGACATCGATCCGAAGCTCGCTTGGGCGCTACGCCACCGCGAGCGCTTTCCGCTCGACGTCGCCAGCGCCAGCCGCGAGGAATTGCTGCGCGTACCGGGCTTCGGCCGCAAGGCGGTCGACCGCATCATCGCGACACGCCGCGTCACCTCGATCCGCGTGGCCGATCTGGCGCGGCTGCACATCCCCAGGAACAAGGCGCTGCCGTTCATCGTTCTCAGCGACCATCGCCCGTCGGCGCGCCTGCTCGATGCGGGCGGATTGGTAGAGCGGTTCAAGCCGAAGGCGACGCAACTCGGATTTGGGTTTTGATGCACACCATCATCCTCGACAGCGAAACCGACTTCAACGGTTGGCGACAAGCCGCACGGCGGCTGGCGCTGAACGAGGTGAAGCCGCAGGAAGTGACATGGACCGTGCGCAATGCCGAGCCGGAATTGTTTGCGGCGACGGAAGCTGACCATTTGCCCGATGTGCCGGAAGGCACCTTCAATGTACCGGCCAAATTCGTCGAGCTGGCGAAAGCGGCGATCCTGCATCGCAACTCCGAACGCTTCGCCCGGCTCTATCGCCTGCTGTGGCGGCTGCGCAACCTTCATGACCTCCTCAACGTCGCCACCGATCCCGATGTCGCCGAAATCAACGCGATGGCGCGTGAGGTGCATCGCGACGAACATAAAATGCATGCCTTCGTCCGCTTCCGTGAGGTCGGCCGCGTGAATACGCATTTCGTCGCCTGGTTCGAACCGGAGCATCATATTGTCGAGCTTGCTGCACCATTCTTCGCCAAGCGCTTTGCCGACATGCCCTGGTCGATCCTGACGCCCGACGTCTGCGCGCATTGGGACGGCCACGCGATCTCGATCACACCGGGCGTCGCCAAATCCGAGGCGCCCGGCGAGGACCGGCTGGAGGAAACCTGGCGAAGCTATTACGCGGCGATCTTCAATCCGGCGCGGCTGAAGGTGAAAGCGATGCAGACCGAGATGCCGCAGAAATACTGGAGGAACCTGCCGGAGGCCTCGCTGATTAAGCCATTGATCGCGAGCGCGGAACGAACCGCCGTCGCGATGATCGCGAACGAGGCAACTGAACCGCACAAGCCGCAGAAGCGGCCGGATGAGCCGATGGCCCTCAAGCAAGCTCAGGATGCACAGGCTCGCGACACGATCGCCGCCCTGCGCGACGAGGCCGCCGATTGCCGCGCCTGCCCGCTGTGGCAGGACGCGACGCAAACCGTGTTCGGCGAAGGGCCGCAAGGCGCGACGCTGATGCTGGTCGGCGAGCAGCCCGGCGACAAGGAGGATCTCGCCGGCCACCCCTTCGTCGGACCGGCCGGACAGATGCTCGATCGCGCGCTTGAGGACGCCGGCATCGATCGCGCCAGCGTCTACATCACCAATGCGGTGAAGCACTTCAAATTCGTGCAGCGCGGCAAGGTCCGGCTGCACCAGAAGCCGAACACAGCGGAGATCCGCGCCTGCCGGCAGTGGTACGCGCGCGAACTCGCCGCCATCAAGCCGGAGCTCGTGGTGGCGCTCGGCGCCACCGCAGCGCTCAGCGTGCTTGGCAAGATCACCCCGATCAACAAGAACCGCGGCCACCTGATCGACCACGACGGAACCAAGGTGCTCGTCACCGTGCATCCGTCCTATCTGTTGCGGCTGCCCGACGTGAAAGCCAAGGCGCTGGAATATCAGCGCTTTATCGATGACCTGAAAATCGCCGCAGATCAGCTGCGCAATGCGGTCCGCGCAGCCTGAGTTCCACAAAATCAGTGGAACCGGAGTAATCACACTTCAACGTGAAATTGCTTCTAAACGCTGACAAATACCTACAACCTTTAATTGATCCGTGGTACTGTGACGTGTTCCGCAGGTATCGGGCGTCATGTTCACGCCATGACGTACCTTGAGGCGGGCGCGCTGCGCGGTTTGCTAGCCCCAATCGTGCGGCGCGCCACCTCATCCTTCCACCCATCCTGCTCCCTCGCTCCTTCCCACTCCGCGTCCCTTCCTGCACTTCCCACCATCCGCGACCATACCGGCGACGTTGCCGGATTTCCGGTCGACAGAAATCTTGCCGTGAAATACCCGCCGGCGGATTGCGCTGTCAGTGTGACCTCACCTGCACACAGTCTTGCCTTGCGAAACAAGTGCGGGCCTCTTCGCGGTCATCACTGACCTTCTGTTGCTGAAGATTGCCACGACGTCGCGAAGGCGCGTGAGCCTTCAATGTGTTGCACAAATATTCGGCTCGATCTCCGCCGGCCACGGATCACCGGCGCAATTCACGGCCGGATTTCAATTGCCTGTCACATGCATCGATCAAAATCGGCGGCATTGGGACAGGAGTTTACCATGAGCGATATGGCGTTACCCGGCTCGATCGAGCCCGCCCTGAAGAAGGGCCCGGATCTCGACAAGGGCTTCCACCCTATGACCGGAATTATCTATATGGGCGTGGTTGCGGCCGCGCTGCTATTCGTTGCCTACAGCATCTATTCCGACGTCGACGCCACCGGCACGCGCGTCACGTCGTTCCTGCCCTACATCATGCTGTTCGTGGCGCTGCTGATCGCGCTCGGCTTCGAATTCGTCAACGGCTTCCATGACACCGCGAACGCGGTCGCCACCGTGATCTACACCCGCTCGCTGCCGGCGCATGTCGCCGTGGTGTGGTCGGGCATGTTCAACCTGTTCGGCGTGCTGCTCTCGAGCGGCGCCGTCGCGTTCGGCATCGTATCGCTGCTCCCGGTCGAGCTGATCCTGCAGGTCGGATCGAGCGCCGGCTTTGCGATGGTGTTCGCGCTGCTGATCGCCGCCATCCTCTGGAATCTGGGCACCTGGTGGCTCGGCCTGCCGGCCTCGAGCTCGCACACCCTGATCGGATCGATCATGGGCGTCGGCATCACCAACGCGCTGCTCCGCGGCCGTGACGGCACCTCGGGCGTCGACTGGACGCAGGCCGCCGGCATTGCCAAGGCGCTGCTGCTGTCGCCGCTGTTCGGCTTCGTGCTCGCGGCCGGCCTCCTCTACATCCTCAAGGCCGTACTGGCGCGCGCGACGCCGGCACTGTTCGGCGAGCCGGTCGGCAACCAGCCGCCGCCGTGGTGGATCCGTGGCATCCTGATCCTGACCTGCACGCTGGTCAGCTTCTTCCACGGCTCCAACGACGGCCAGAAGGGCATGGGCCTGATCATGCTGATCCTGATCGGCACCGTGCCTACCGCCTATGCGCTGAACCGCGCGCTGCCGGCGAGCCAGATCGAGCACTTCGCCGCGCACTCGACCGCGGCCAGCAAGGTCATCGAAGGCAAGGCCGCCGGCTACAACGTGATCGGCAATCCGCGGCCGGCCGTGACCAACTATGTCGCGGAGCACCAGATCAACGAGGGCACCTATCCATCGCTGGCGGTGCTAGTGCGCGACATCGGCAAGCAGGTTGCCGAGTACGGATCGCTGGCCAAATTCCCGGCTGACGCGGTCGGCAACACCCGTAACGACATGTACCTGGCGTCCGAGGCGATCCGCTTCCTGATGAAGGACAAGGAAGCTGAACTGACCGCCGCCGACGTCGCCACGCTGAACGAGTACAAGGGCTCGCTCGATGCCGCGACCAAGTTCATCCCGAGCTGGGTGAAGTTCGCCGTCGCCATCGCGCTCGGCCTCGGCACCATGGTCGGCTGGAAGCGCATCGTCGTCACCGTCGGCGAGAAGATCGGCAAGACCCATCTGACCTACGCGCAGGGCGCCTGCGCCGAGATCACGGCGGCCGCGACGATCGCGGCGGCCGATGGTTACGGCCTGCCGGTCTCGACCACGCATGTGCTGTCATCAGGCATCGCGGGCACAATGGCCGCCAACGGCTCCGGCCTGCAATGGTCGACCATCCGCAACATCGCGATGGCCTGGGTGCTGACCCTGCCGGCCGCGATGATCCTCTCGGGCATCCTGTACTACGTGTTCTACCACGTGTTCTGATGCCGACACGGCTTCGGCGCGACCTGCCGCCGGACAAAAGGCCCGCACCATTGGTGCGGGCCTTTTGCTTTGAGATTTTCCGTCATTGCGAGGAGCGAAGCGACGAAGCAATCCACGCCTCCGCAAGGGTGAGAGGGATTGCTTCGCTCGCAATGACGAACGAGCTGGAAGCGTGTGACGAGGATTGTTCAGACGGCATCAGCCTTTCGCGGCGTAAGCCTTGGCGATCTCGGCCAGCAGGCCGCGCGCCCATTTGTGCAGGCCTGACTTGGCCGTCCTTGCGCTCCAGTACATGTCGATCGAGATCGGAACGCGGAACGGCAGCGCAGCGACATGCAGGGCGCCGCGCATTGCCCGCGCCAGATGATACGGGATGTCGCGACCAGGCCGGTGCCCACGATGATGCGCGCCAGACTGTCGTGGTTCGGCAGGCTGACGACGGGCTCGATCTCGACGTTCCTCGCCTTCAGCGCCTCGAGGTAGAGCGGCTGCCACTCGCCGCTGTGGGTGATGAAGACGTGCTCGGCCTTCGCATAGGCCGACAGTGCGATCCGGCCGCGCGCCAACGGATTGGCCCGATCCATCACGCAGACATAATGATCCGTGAGGACATGACGCCGAAAGACGTTATCGCCGACAACCCCGACTGGACCAAGCACGATGTCGCATTGGTTCTGCTTGAGATGGACGTCGCCATGACCCGCGGCATCAAGCAGGACAAGCCGGACCTTTGGGGCGCCGGCACGCAGCCGTGTGCTGAACTGCGGCATCAAGGTCTGGCGTTCGTGGTAGTTGCAGGAGATCGTGATGGTCCCCTGCGCCGTCGCCGGATCGAACTCGACCGGCGAGGCGAGCCCGTCGATCTCGCCGATCATGTCCCGCGCCCAACCGACCAGCGCCGCGCAGCGCTCGGTGGCGGTCACGCCATTGCCGCTCCGAACGAACAGCGGATCATTGAGCGCGCCGCGCAGCCGCTCGATCGCATAGCTGATGGTGGACTGGTTGACATCGAGGCGCTTGGCGGCCGTGGAGAACGACTGCAGGTCGTAGACCAGCACGAGCGTCCGCAAGGTCCCGATGTCGATCGGATCGATCGAGGAATTGGCCGCCACGCTGCACCTCCCGCATTGCCGGCAACCAGCCTAGCACAAGGCCATGTAATATTTCGATGGCCTATATCGATCCCATCGAATTGAGCGATCATCCCCGCAGGCGCTAGCCTCCCCAAAAAGCGCTCCGGGAGGACCAATGACCAGCGCCGTGCCCGTCGTCACCAACATCGCGTATCAGGATCTGCTCGATGACCCCTATCCGGTCTTCCGTCGCCTGCGCGAGATGGCGTCGGCGGTTTATGTCGAACCCGCGAAGCTGACGCTGGTGACGCGCTTCGACGACATCGTGCGGATCGAGCGCGATCCCGCGACCTACTCGGCCGACAATCCCTCTTCGCTGGTCAACAAGGTGATGGGGCCGACCTTCATGCGCAAGGACGGCGCCGAGCATGCGATCGGTCGCAAGGCGATCGAGCCCTCGTTCCGCCCGGCCACGATCAAGGAGCATTGGGCGCCGAAATTCACCGCGATCGCGCAAGCGCTGATCGATGACCTGTCGGCGGCCGACGAGGCCGATCTGTTCGGCGCGCTTGCCGCGCCGATGGCCTCGCTCAGCCTGATGGCGATGATCGGATTCCGGGACATGCCGTGGCAGACATTGGCCGACTGGTCGCAGGCGCTGATCGACGGTGCCGGCAATTACGCCGCCGATGCCGAGGTCGAGCGCAAGGCGATGCAGGCGAGCGCCGATGTCGATGCCGCGATCGACGCGGTGCTCGACGATCACCGCAGCAACCCGAATCCCTCGATCCTGTCGTCGATGATCAATGCCGACCCGCCGATGCCGATCGAGGGCATCCGCGCCAACATCAAGGTGATCATCGGTGGCGGGCTGAACGAGCCGCGCGATGCGATCCTGACCCTTGTGCTTGGTCTGCTGCAAGACCCGGCGCAAAAGGACAGCGTGCTGGCGAAGCCCGAGCTCTGGCCGGCTGCGCTCGAGGAAGCCGTGCGCTGGATCTCGCCGATCGGCATGTATCCGCGCCGCGTCACCCGCGACGTCGATCTTTCCGGCACGACGCTGCCGGAGGGCCTTCAGATCGGCCTCTGCGTCGGCGCGGCGAACCGCGACGCCAACCGCTTCGCCGAGTCGGATCGCTTCGACGTGACGCGGCCGAAGAAATCGCATCTGGCATTCGGCGCCGGGCCGCATTTCTGCGCCGGCACCTGGGTGTCGCGGCTCACCGTCGGCAAGATCGTGGTGCCGATGCTGTTCGATCGCCTGCGCAATCTGCGCCTCCGCGAGGAGGCGCCGCCCGTTGTTCGCGGCTGGGTGTTCCGCGGGCCGGTATCGCTGCCGGTCCGATGGGACGCGTGAGACTCACGCCGCCAGCGCGTCCTCCACGATCTTCACGAAGTACGACGTTCCGAAGACGATCGCCTCATCGTTGAAATTGTAGGCGGGGTGGTGCAGGCCCGCGCTGTCGCCGTTGCCGCAGAAGATGAAGGCGCCAGGCCGCGCTTCGAGCATATACGAGAAATCCTCGCCGCCCATCAGCGGCGGCATCGTGTGCACGTTGCCGTCGCCGGCCACTTCCTTGGCGATGCGGGTCGCGAATTCGGTCTGCGAGGCGTGGTTGACGGTGACCGGATAGCCGCGCTTGTAGTCGAGATCGATCCGGGCGCCGGTCAGCTGGGCAACGCCCTTGACCACTTCGCCGATGCGCTTCTCGATCAGTTGCCGGACCTCCGGGGTCAGCGTGCGGACGGTGCCACGCAACACCGCCGTCTGCGGAATCACGTTACGGGCATTGCCGGCGTGGAATTCGCAGATCGAGATCACGGCGGAATCGAGCGGATCGACGCTGCGCGACACGATCGACTGCAGCGCTGTGATAAGTTGCGCGCCGACCATCACCGAATCGATGCATTTGTGCGGCCGTGCGGCGTGGCCGCCGAGCCCCTCGATGTTGATATTGACCTCGTCGGTGGACGCCATGATCGGGCCGGAGCGGATCGCGAACGAGCCGATCGGAATCCCCGGACCGTTGTGCATGCCATAGACCTGCTGGACGCCGAAGCGGTCCATCAAGCCGTCCTTGATCATGGCGGCAGCGCCAGCCCCACCCTCCTCGGCCGGCTGGAAGATCACGACCGCATCGCCGGCGAAATTGCGCGTCTCGGCGAGATAGCGTGCCGCGCCGAGCAGCATCGCGGTGTGGCCGTCATGGCCGCAGGCGTGCATCTTGCCCGGCGTCTTCGAGGCATAAGGCAGGTTGGTTTCCTCGTGGATCGGCAGCGCATCCATGTCGGCGCGCAGGCCGATCACCTTGACGTCGCCCTTGGCTGCGCCCTTCTTGCCCTTGATGACCCCGACCACGCCGGTCTTGCCGAGCCCGGTCACGACCTCGTCGCAGCCGAATTCCCGCAGCCGGTCCGCCACGAATGATGCAGTGCGGTGCACATCATAAAGCAGCTCGGGGTGTTCGTGGATGTTGCGGCGCCAGGCCTGGATATCGGGTTGCAGATCGGCGACGCGGTTGACGATGGGCATGAGAATTCTGGCCTCGGAGGTTGAGCTTCAGTGCCTCTCTAGCATGCAAGAGCCGGTCCACCCAACAGATGTGGCATGCCGCCCGCTGGGGCCCGCATTCGCAAACGGGATACGACACGGTCCCCGGACACGCGTGACTTTGCACCAGCAGGCCATGGCCAAGGCTGATACAATCGCGTCCGACCAAAGCCCAATGGTGCCGGAAAACGCTCGCGCGGATACTACTTGAGGTTTCCGCACCGAAATCCTCTCGTCTTCAGAAAAAGGGGCGGCTGCAATGACGCCGGATCAAGCGGTCCTGTTCTCCACCATCATCCTGCTGGTGCCGATGGGCTATTTCCTGCTGGCGGCGCCCGCGTTCCTGCTTGTGAAGCTCGACGTCCCGCCCGTCACCCGCCTGCTGCGCGGCATGTTCAACGCCTACTTCCTGGTGCTGGCGACAGCCGGCGTGATCGGAACGCTCGCCTTTGCCGCCGCGGGCCGGCCGGCCACAGCGCTCGGCATCGCGTTGATCGCGGCATTCGCCGTGCTGGCGCGCCGCTGGTTCCTGCGCCGGCTCGATGCCGAGGCAGATGCGAGGGATCTGGGTGACCCCACCGCGGTGCGGCGGCTGCGCCGGCTGCATTGGGGCGGCATGCTGTGCAATGCGGTTCAGGTGTTCGCACTGGTCGCCAGCATTCCCTACATGGCACCGCTGCCCTAGACCTCGCCTTACCGATGCGGATCGTATTTCGAAAGCACGTCCTTGAGGTAATCCCGGCTCTTCCATTCAGGTGCAGGCGGCTCGTATCCGGGCCGAGGGACGAAGGGATTCGCCGGAACATCTGTTGAAGCGCCCATCAGGTCTGGAATGTAGCGCGGGCAATTCGGAAAGATTTCGCATTTCACGCGCACGACAACCTTCGCGCCGTGATGCCGCGCAAGCGTGTCGGCATCGTCGTGGATTGTCGCCTTGCCTCGGATCCGCGTGCGAAACGTCTTGCCGTCGAGGCGCACGAACAGCAAGCCGACATTCGGGTTGCGATGAATATTGCCGAGCGTGCGGTACATGTTGTTGCCGTCGTATTCGGGGTACTCGAGCGTGTCCGGTCCGGTGATCCTCACGAAGCCGGGATCACCGGACCGCATCGAACAATCGACGTTATCCTGATAGCTCGTCGCAATGAAAAAGAACCGCGTCTCCTCGATGAGCTTGCGATCCTGTTCCCAGAATTCGAAATGGAGACGATGCTTCTCGAGGCCGTCGGCGACGCGACGGCCGTCGAAGCGGTCCTGCAACTCTCGCATTCCGTCATGATAGAAAGGGGCACGGACGGGATCTGCCACGGGGCTCCTCCAGCAAGGTAAGCAATTGGTCTGCGAGTTCCGGCGCGGTGTCTTGCGCGCGCGACCGACGCAGACGGCTATTTTTCCGGCGCCTGCCGGTCGAACGCGCTCAGCACGGCAAGCGTCATGGCCGCGACACCGGTCTTGATCGTCGGCCCCGGCACCGGCGCGAACAGCGGCGAGTGGTTGGACGGCAATGGCGGACCGTTGCCTTCGCGGGCGGCGGCGACGCGTTCCGGCTCGTAGACACCGATATTGAAGAACATCGAGGGCACCCCGGCGTTGACGAATTCCGAATAGTCCTCGCTGGGTGTGCCCGGCGGTGACGGTGCGAACTTGTCGCCAAACGCCGCCTTCAGCACCTTTTCCGCGGTGCCGACCACGTCGGGGTCGTTGATCACGGCCTTGGTCCCTTCGCCGATGTTGATCTCAGGCTCCGGCGCATTCGACATCGCGGCGACCGCCTTTGCCGTCCGCTCGATGCCTGCCAGCATCTTGGCGCGCACCTCAGGCTTGAAGGTGCGAATGGTGCCGAACAGCACCACGTCGTCAGGAATGATGTTCGACGCGGTGCCACCGTGAATTGAGCCAATGCTGACGACGCCAAATTCGGTCGGGTCCTTTTCGCGGCTGATCACGCTCTGGACATCGACGACAAAGCGCGCAGCCATCATCACGGGGTCAATCGTCGCCTGCGGCACCGCACCGTGCCCGCCGCGGCCACGGAATTTGATGTAGAGGCCATCGGCGGCGGATGAGCCGATGCCGACGCGATAGCGTAGCGTTCCGTAGGCGAACGGGCCATCGTGCAAGGCGAAGCCGACATTCGGCTTTGGAAATCGCGTGAACAGGCCGTCCGCCAGCATCGCCTTGGCGCCCGAGACGATTTCCTCGGCCGGCTGGGCGATGAACATCAGCGTGCCGTGCCACTGGTCTTTCAGGCCGACCAGCGTCTTCGCCGTCCCCACCCAGCTCGCCATGTGGACGTCGTGGCCGCAGCTGTGCGCCACGAAGGTTTCCCGTCCCTGCCACGTCGTCTTGTCGTGGCTCGCATAGGGAAGTCCGGTCTTTTCCTCCATTGGCAGCGCATCGAGCTCGGTGCGCACCATGACGGTGGGGCCCTCGCCATTCCTGTAGAGCGCGACCAGCCCGGTCTTGCCGACATGCTCCGTCACCTCGAAGCCAAGCGCCCGCATTTCGGCAGCCAGCTTGGCCGCGGTCTTCTCCTCCTGAAAGGCGATTTCGGGATGGGCGTGAATATCCTTGTAGAGCGCGTCGAGTTTCGGATAGTCGGCCTCGACCGACTTCTCGATCGCGCCCTTCAGCCTTGCGACATCAAGTTCGGCATCCGCCCGGCACGGCAGTGACGCGCAGAGCGCAGCGGACGCGAGCAGCGTGAGAACCACTTTGGTCATGGCAATCGCTCCAGCTGAAATTCGGACACGGCGTGCCGAATGCCCATTACATCACCAAGCCGGGCTCGGCGGCCTGATCTAAGCAGGCAACGCGATCGGAAACAACGGCCTGGCGAGCTAGCCCGACGTCAGCATCTGGCTGCGGATCTCCTGCGCGGTGCGGCGCAGCGGCAGCAGGAATTTCTTGCGGGCAGCGGCCTCACTGACCGTGCCCGAGATCGTGTTGACGCTGAGCGCCGCGACCACGGAGCCTGCGGGATCACGCAGCGGCACCGCGATGCCGCAGATCGCGGGATCGAGCTCGCCGTCGACCCAGGCATAGCCGTCGCTCTCGACCCGCAGCAGCAGTTCACCGAGCCGCTCCGGATCGGTCACCGTGCGCGGCGTGACCTGCTTGAAGCCGCCGGTTGCAAGATAGGCCTCGCGGGTGCCGCGCGGCAGCGCCGCGAGCATGACGCGGCCGAGCGACACCAGATGCGCGGGCAAGCGGCTGCCGACGCCGAGATTGGCAGAAAGAATCCGCCGTGCCGGCAGGCGTAGCGCATAGACGATCTCGTCCTCGTCGAGCACTGCCATGGCGCAGGACTCGCCGATCTCGTTGCGGAGATTTTCCAGCGCACGCTGCGCATGGCCCCAATATGGCAGCGCATTGAGGTAGGACAGGCCGAGCCCGAGCGCGCGCGGCCGCAGGCTGAAATAGCGTCCGTCGGAAGCGCAGTATTTCAGCGCCACCAGGGTCGCGAGAATGCGGCGCGCGGTGGCGCGGTTGAGCCCCGCAATGTCGGCGGCCTCGGCCAGCGTGTGCCGCCCGGGCGGCTTGCCGAGCGCCTCGATGATCGAGAAGCCGCGCGCAATCGCGCGCACGAAGCCGTCACTCTCTTTGCTCATCGCGTTTTGCTCATGGCGCCGCTTTGCGAGGGACGTTGGTTCTACTCACGACATCGCAGCCCGCATGGCCGCCTGCACATGACGCGGCGCTGCACGCTTGTCAGGGGCTCCCGACCGCGCTAGCGTCAATTCATATAGCGAATTAAATGTTCGCCTAGCGAACTGAATAACAGGAGGATGCCCGATGGCGCAAGCAGAAAGTTCTGCGGCCACCCCGTTCGAGACCGATTTCTGGAAGGACGCGAAGCTGCGCAAGATGTGGGACGACATCGTCCCCGGCGAGCCGCGCAAGACGCTGCCCTACAAGCTGACGCAGGAAGCGATCGCGCTGTACTGCCGTGCGGTCGGCGAGACCAACCCGCTCTATCTGGACGAAGCGGCGGCGAAGGCCGGGCCCTATGGCGGGCTGATCGCGCCGCCCGCGATCCACATTCTCTTGATGTTCGCGTGCACGCCCGCCGATGACTGGATGCGCTCGCCGGGCACCGTCAATGCCGGACAATCGTGGAGCTACAACATCCCTGCCCGTCCCGGCGACACCATCACCCTGCAGGCCCGCGCGCTCGACAAGTTCATCAAGCGCGAGCGGCTGTTCGTGGTGCACGACAACGTCTTCTTCAACCAGCATGGCGACGTGATCTGCTCGGGTCGCGGCCAGACCATCCGTCCGATGTAAGGAGGATCAGCATGACATCCGTGAATTTCGATGCTCTCAAGGCCGGCGACACCATCGACGGTCCCGCCTTCGCGGTCTCGCGCGAATCGATCCGCCTGTTCTGCGATGCATCGCTCGACTACAACCCGCTGCATCTCGACGACAACTACATGAAGGGCGATTTCGGCAAGACCAATTTCGGCGGCATCATCATGCATGGCATGAACAATTTCGGCCTGATCTCGCGCATGCTGACCGACTGGGCGCTTCCCGCCGGCGCAATCCATCGCAGGCTCGAGACGCGCTGGCTGAAGCCGGTGAAGCCCGGCGACACCATCCGCCCCGCCGGCACCATCAAGGCCAAGCAGACCACCGCGAAATCGCGCTGGGTGCTGGTCGACGTCGCCGTGCAGAACCAGCGTGGCGAGACGGTCGCGGCCGGTGAAGCGATGCTGGAATTTCCTGCGAGCGCCAAGGCGGGCTAACCGCGCGTACGACCAGCACAAGGCTCCCGCTTCGCCTCGCCCCGTCTGCGGGGAGAGGCCGGAATGCATCGTCAGATGCATTCCGGTGAAGGGGAGCCTCCGCAGGCTCAACTCTCTCCGTCTATGCGGACGCAGCCCCTCACCCCACCCCTCTCCCCGCAAGAGCGGGGCGAGGGAGCGCAGTGCCGTCGCGGCACGATTCGACTCAACAAATCAAAAAGAAATACTTGGAGGTTTCGATGCAGGATGCGGCCCAATCGCGGCTCTATGGACGGATCGCCTGGCGCCTGATCCCGTTCCTGCTCGCGTGCTACACGGTTGCGATCATCGATCGCTTCAATATCGGCTTTGCCAAGCTGCAATTCCTGCATGATCTGAACATCGACGACGCGGTGTTCGGGCTTGCCGCCGGCATCTTCTCGGTCGGTTATGTCGCGCTCGAAGTGCCGAGCAATCTGCTGCTGGTCAGGATCGGCGTCCGCAAGACGCTGCTGCGGATCATGGTGCTGTGGGGCACCGTCACCGTGCTGCTGGCGCTGGTGCAGAACCAGTATCATCTCTATCTGCTGCGCTTCCTGCTCGGCGCCGCCGAGGGCGGATTCTTCCCCGGCATCCTGTATTACCTGATGCTGTGGTTTCCGGACCGCGTGCGCGGCCGCATGACGAGCCTGTTCGTGATGGCGGTGCCGCTCGGCGGCGTCATCGCAGGTCCGTTGTCGGGCCTGATCATGGACCACATGCAGGGCGTCCACGGCCTGCATGGCTGGCAGTGGCTGTTCGTCCTCGAAGGCGTTCCCGCCGTGCTGCTCGGCATTGCCGCCTATCTCACGCTTGCCGACGGACCCCAGGCCGCGAGCTGGCTCAGCCCCGACGAGCGACGACAGGTGGCCGGCGATCTCGCCCGCGATCGTGCCGCCACGCCTGGCACCACGCGCAGCTTTGCGGCCGCGCTGCGCGAGCCGCGCGTCTATCTGCTGTCATTCATCTACTTCGCGTTCTTCTGCTCGCTCAACACCATCCTGCTGTGGACGCCGACGCTGCTGAAGCGCGTCGGCGTCGCGACCACCACCGAGATCGGCTGGCTGAGCGGCGCGATCTCGGTCGCCTCGGCGATCGGCGTGGTCGCGATCGGCTACAGTTCCGACCGCACCCGTGAGCGGCGGTGGCACGTGGTCGCTTGCGGCCTCGTCGCGGCAGCGTGCTTCATCGCCCTGCAAGCCGCGCAGAGCAGCGTACTCATCACCGTGACGCTGCTCGCCATTGCCTCGGTCGGCATCTTCGCGATCCTGTCGCTGTTCTGGACCATTCCGAATGCGATGCTCGAGGGCAGCGCCGCCGCCGGTGGTATAGCGCTGATCAGCGCGATCGGCTCGTTCGGCGGCGCCGTCTGCCCTGCCCTGATCGGCTGGATGAATGTCGCGACCGGGAGCATCTACGCACCGCTCGCCCTCGTCGGCGCGCTGCTCGCGATCGGTATGCTGACGCTGATCGTCTGCGTTCCCCGAGCGGGACATCAGGTCACATTGGCCGAACCGAGCCGTTCCTGATCATCCGGCGCACGCCCGGTATCCACCGCCGGGCTTGTCTCGACCGGCTGCGTCTGACTAATAGTCAGCAACAAAAGACGCTTGCCGGGAACGAGGACATGCCGCGAAGGCTCGAGGGTGATTTCGACTACATTATCGTCGGCGCGGGCACGGCGGGCTGCATCATGGCCAACCGCCTGTCGGCCGATCCGACGAAGCGCGTACTGCTGCTGGAAGCCGGCGGCAAGGACAACTGGATCTGGTTTCACATCCCGGTCGGCTATCTCTTCGCGATCGGCAATCCGCGCTCGGACTGGATGTTCAAGACCGAGGCCGAACCCGGCCTCAACGGCCGCGCGCTGGCCTATCCGCGCGGCAAGGTGATCGGTGGCTCGTCGGCGATCAACGCCATGATCTCGATGCGCGGCCAGGCCGCGGACTATGATCATTGGCGGCAACTCGGCCTCACCGGCTGGAGCTACGACGACGTGCTGCCGGCATTCAAGAAGCTGGAGGATCATTTCCTCGGTGCAAGCGAGCATCACGGTGTCGGCGGCGGCTGGCGTATCGAGGCGCCGCGGCTGTCGTGGCAGATCCTCGATGCGGTCGGCGATGCCGCCGAGGAGATGGGCATCAAGCGGATCCCGGATTTCAACACCGGCGACAACGAAGGCACCAGCTATTTCCACGTCAACCAGAAGCGCGGCCGGCGCTGGTCGTCGGCGCGCGGCTTCCTCAAGCCGGTGCTGAACCGCAGCAACCTCAGGCTCGAGACCGAGGTGTTGGTCGACCGCCTGATCATCGAGAGCGGCCGCGCCGCCGGCGTGCTGTTCCGCCAGGGCAACGGGCAAGACAGTGAGGCGGTCGAGGCACGCGCCAAGGGCGAGGTGATTCTCTGTGCCGGCTCGATCGGCACCACGCAGGTGCTGCACCGCTCCGGCATCGGCCCGGCCGAATGGCTGTCGCCGCTCGGCGTCGACATCGTGGCCGACGTGCAGGGCATCGGCCACAATTTGCAGGACCATCTGCAGCAGCGCGCGATCTACAAGGTGTCGGGCGTGCGCACGCTGAACGAGACCTATTACAATCTCGTGCGCCGCGGCTTGATGGGGCTCGACTACGCGTTCCGCCGCCGCGGGCCGCTGACCATGGCGCCGTCGCAGCTCGGCATCTTCACCCGGTCGGATGCGACGCGCTCGCGCGCCAACATCCAGTTCCATGTGCAGCCGCTGTCGCTCGACAAGTTCGGCGATCCCCTGCATCGTTTCCCCGCGATCACGGTGAGCGCCTGCAATCTGCAGCCGACCTCGCGCGGCACGGTGCGGATCAAATCGACCGCGCCCGATGACAAGCCGTCAATCGCGCCGAATTACCTCTCGACCGACGACGACCGGCAAGTCGCGGCCGACGCGATCCGCACCACGCGCAGACTGATGAAGCAGAAGGCGCTGGAGAAATATCATCCGGAAGAGTTCCTGCCCGGTCCTTCGGTCGGCGATGACGACGCCTCGCTCGCCAAGGCCGCCGGCGACATCGGCACCACGATCTTCCATCCCGTCGGCACCGCCAAGATGGGAACGGCGAACGACCCGATGGCCGTGGTCGACGAGCGGCTGCGCTTCTACGGCCTGCACGGCCTGCGCATCGCGGATGCTTCCGTGATGCCGACCATCACCTCCGGCAACACCAACACGCCGACCGCGATGATCGCCGAGAAGGCCGCCGAAATGATCCTCAGGGATGCGCGATAGCAGCCCATGACGCAGCCGCAGCGGATCTTCGTTGGCGATGCCGGATCGCAGATCGCGCTGGCACGGTGGGGCGAGCCGGGCTCCGGCAAGCCTGTGGCGCTGCTTCTACACGGCACCGGCTTCGTCGCCGAAGTCTGGACCGAGGTCGCGGAGGCGCTGGCCTCCGACTACACCGTCTATGCAATCGACCGCCGCGGCCATGGGCTCAGCCACAAGCCAGCGGCCGATCGTTATCACTTCCGGGATTTCGCCGACGATATCCGCATGGTGGTCGAGCGCCTCGACCTCTACGACATCTACGGCATCGGCCACAGCGCCGGCGCGACCGACATGCTGCTGGCCACCAAGCTGCTGCCGGACCGCTTCACGCGGCTGTTCGTGACAGAGCCGACCGCGATGGATCCGCGCATGCCGCGGACCGGCGGTCTCAGCAACATCGCGACCGCGTCGGTGCAAGGCGTGCTGCGCCGCCGCGCCGAATTCGACAATGCCGATGATCTGTTCCAGCGACTGCGTGCCGCGCCGGCCTTCGCACCATGGACCGAACCGTCGCTATGGGCCTACGTCAATCACGGCTTTGCGCGGCTCGACGACGGCCGCATGCGGCTGCGCTGCTCGCCCGAGATCGAGTCAGCCCTGCTGGGTCCGATCTTCCAGGCCATGGAGCAGATCTATGCCGGCGATTCCCGCGGCAATCCGTTCCCGTGGTTCGCCGAGATCGCCTGCCCGGTCCGCATCGCCACCGCCGAACAGTCATGGCCGATCTACAAGGAGATGGCCGACCGCGCCGCGGCACTGATCCCGCACGCCAGCCGCTGGACCTTCGATGGTGTCGGCCATTGCGTCGCGCAGGAAGCGCCGGAACTGATGATTGCTGCGCTCATGACGTTCGCGGCGGGTGCGG
Source organism: Bradyrhizobium viridifuturi (assembly GCF_001238275.1). GTDB lineage: Bacteria > Pseudomonadota > Alphaproteobacteria > Rhizobiales > Xanthobacteraceae > Bradyrhizobium > Bradyrhizobium viridifuturi. The sequence goes on along the minus strand of NZ_LGTB01000003.1, from coordinate 163,709 downwards.
ACTAACGCAGTCGTCACGTACGGCGCCGCAAAAAGAAATCGCCGCCCCCTCGCGGGGACGGCGGAAGCCACTCACGCAGTACTGGAACTGATATTAGTGCTTGCCGCGGTGCTCGGCAGCTTCGCGGTGATAACGCGCCGCGTGCTCGTGATGCTCAACGCCTGCGTGGTCGCTCACGATGATCTCTCGGTCTGGCGAGTGAAGTCCGCCATCCTAAGCAGGAGCGCTGACATTATGCTGACGGCTGCAAGACAGGTTTGTTGCGGCTGTTCATCGCCGCAGTATTGTGGCGCCAACGCCATAACGGCCGGAAATCGATCCGCGGCGCGGCCGGGCCGCTACATATCATCTTTTTTGCGTTGTGGCCGAATTCTAAATTCTTACTTCGGTGTGTGGCTGGTGGTTTTGGAGGAGATTGATTTGGCAGAGCCGAAATATCGCCTCCCAGCTTGGATTCAGACCCTTTGGGTGATTGTCCTCGCGCCCATTTTTGTTCTCGCGCTCATACCTAGCCTGAGCAAATTGGTGTTAGGCCCAATTGCAATCCTTGCGATTGCTGCATTGCTCACGGTTACTGCGGCGTACAACAAAACCAAAACGGGAATGTGGTTGCCCGGAGCCAAGAAAGATCGTTAGGCCCTTGTGGCGTTTGCACCATAGTAGCGCATCGATGTTGCAGCGCGTTTCCGTGTTGCGGGGCGCATGGTGTCCGGCGCGTTCATCGGCCATCTGTCATTCCGTCGGCGGAAAGCGATCGAAGGCCGGCAGTTCATGCGCGGTTTCCATCCAGCGCAGCCGCTCCGCCACCTGGATGTGCATGGTGGCCGGTATCGCGCCGGGATCGTCATAGGTGCCGCTCTGGATGTCGATGAAGCCGGGCAACATGTTGCCGTTGGTGTAGAAAAGCCCGCTGCCGCAATTCGCACAGAAGTGCCGCCGGCCGTGTTCCGAGGATCGGTAGATCCTGGGCTCGCCCTTGGTCACCTTGAGGGCGTCCTCAGCGACCATCACCCAGCCGACCATCGGCGCGCCGGCATGGCGCCGGCAATCGGTGCAGTGACACAGCGCATGGACGACCGGTTCCCCGGTCACCTCATAGCGAATCTCGCCGCAATGACAGCCTCCGGTCACGTTGCCCATGGTTTCCTCCAACCGATCAGGGGTTTGCCGGGTGGATAGCGTCGCATGCGCGGCGCCTTCAATGGCGCATCTTGCCCTTGCGGCCAGCTGTCGCGCGCGGGCCTCTTGGCTGGCCTGGTACGGCGGGCCGCCGGGCTCTCACGAAATCGTCATCCCTGCCCTCAAGCCCCTCCAAAGCCCCGGGAATAAACCCCAGGGCCTGCCGATCACCTTCCCGGAAACCCAATCCCTGGGACCACGGGAGACTTGTCATGAGCGGACACGATCACAATCACCACGATGAGGAAAAAGGCGTCAGCCGACGCAAGGTGCTGGAATGCATGACCTGGGCCGGTACCGGCGTGCTGTGGACCGTCACCGGCGGCGTGCCGCATTCGCTCGGCATCGTCGGCTCGGCCGCCGCTGCCGAAGCCACCACCGGCATGACCTTCATGCAGATCAGCGACAGCCATGTCGGCTTCGACAAGCCGGCCAACCCGAACGCCATCGGTACGCTGGAGGAGGCGATCAACAAGGTCAAGGCGATGCAGGCCAAGCCGTCCTTCATGATCCACACCGGCGACATCACGCATCTGTCGAAGGCGTCCGAATTCGACGACGCCGATCGCATCATCTCGCAGGCCAAGCTCGACGTGCACTACGTGCCGGGCGAGCACGACTTCATCGACGAAGAGGTCAAGCTCTACAAGGAGCGCTATGGCAAGGGCACCAAGGGTCCTGGCTACTACTCCTTCGACGCCGGCGGCGTCCACTTCGTCGGCCTCGTCAACGTCGTCGACCTCAAGGGCGGCGGCCTCGGCAATCTCGGCAACGAGCAGCTGGAATGGCTCGAGAACGACCTCAAGGGCCGTTCCAAGTCGACCCCGATCGTGCTGTTCGCCCACATCCCGCTATGGACCGTCTACCCGCAATGGGGCTGGGGCACCGAGGACGGCGCCCGCGCGCTGGAATACGTCAAGGGCTTCGGCTCGGTCACGGTGCTCAACGGCCACATCCACCAGGTGATGCAGAAGGTCGAGGGCAACGTCACCTTCCACACCGCGCGTTCGACCGCCTTCCCGCAGCCGGCGCCGGGTGCTGCGCCCTCGCCCGGCCCGATGAAGGTCGAGGATGCCAAGCTGCGCAGCATGCTCGGCGTCGCCAGCATCAACTTCAAGCAGAACAGCCAGCCGCTGGCGATCATCGACACGCCGCTGCAGGGTTAAGGGAAGACACCGATGAGTTCGATCAATCGACGCGACTTCGGGATCGCCGTGGTCGCGGCCATGCTGCTGCCTGTCACCGCGGCCCGCGCCGAAGACGTCGCGGTCCACATCGACAACTTCTCGTTCGCGCCGAACCCGCTCGACGTGAAGGTCGGCACCACCGTGACCTGGACCAACCGCGACGACATTCCGCACACCGTGGTGTGCGCGGGAAAATTCCGTTCCAAGACGATGGATACCGACGGCACCTTCTCGTTCACCTTCACGGAGCCCGGCGAGTACAAGTATTTCTGCTCGCTGCATCCGCACATGACAGGCAGTATCAAGGTTGGGTAACGTGACCAGCCATATAATCACAGCCATGCCCGGCCGGTGGCCCTCAGCCCCTGGCCGGGCACAAGCCGTCTCTCGACATGCCGGGCAGGACACGATGGTTGTCAAAGCGTCGCAAGACGATCCCGAAAAGGCACGGCGCTTCCGCGAAGCCGCGCTGCCCTACCTTGACGACGCCTATACGCTGGCGCGCTATTTGCTGCGCGATGCCGCCGATGCCGAGGACGCAGTGCAGGAATGCTACCTGCGCGCCTATAAGCATTTCGACAGCTACCGGGGACCTGCGATGAAGCCGTGGCTGTTCGCGATCCTGCGCAATGTCTGCCGCGCCGAATATGCCCGCCGCAAGACCGCCCCCACGGCGGTCGAGGAGCTGCCCGAGGGCGGCGACCAGACCCCGATGTGGAATGAAGCCCCGGAGACACCGGAAAAGCAAATGCTGCGCCGCTTCGACGGCGACACCGTGCGCAAGCTGGTCGCGGCGCTCGCCGAGCCGTTCCGCGAGACCTTTGTGCTCAGGGAAATCCAGAATCTTTCATACCGCGAGATCGCCGATGTCGCCGCCGTGCCGGTCGGCACCGTGATGTCCCGCCTCGCGCGCGCCCGCGCCATGCTGCGATCAGCCTGGCTCGCGGAACAGGAGCAAGCGAAATGACCTGCGAGGAAGCCGAAGTGCTGGTCCACGCGCTGATCGACGGCGAACTCGACGCCGGCCATGCACGCGAAGTGGAAGCCCATATCGAGGGGTGCGCACATTGCGCCGCCCTGATGAAGGAATATCAGGAGATCCGCCAGGCGATCGCCGAGAGCGACGTCAGCTACAAGGCGCCGCTCGAGCTGCGCCGCAAGATCGAGAAGGCATTGCCGCAGCAGCAGGCCGCGCCGAGCCGGCGCTCGGTGCTGCGCGGCTTCGCGATGGGCTCGGCGGTATCGGCGATGGCGGCGACGGGCCTCATCGCGATCGTGCTGCGCAACGACGACGAGCAGCGCATCGAGAACGAGGTGGTGTCGGCGCATCTGCGCTCGCTGCAGGCCGGTCATCTGATCGACGTGGTCTCGACCGATCAGCATACGGTCAAGCCCTGGTTCAACGGCAAGCTCGACGTCTCGCCGCCGGTGATCGACTTGACCGCGCAGGGCTTTACGCTGATCGGCGGCCGGCTCGACTACGTCAACGCACGCGAGATCGGCGCCGTGGTCTACAAGCGGCGCCAGCACGTGATCAATTTGTTCGTGGCGCAGACGGCAAATACCGAACGCAAGCCCGCGAAGGTCTCGACCTTGCAGGGCTTCAATATCCGGCGCTGGAGCGACCGCGGCCTGAATTACTGGGCGGTCAGCGATCTCGGCGCCGACGAACTGACCGAGTTCGGCGACAAGTTCGAGAGCGCTATGCGCGCGAACAAGGAGGGGTGATATCTGGCCCCCGATGTTTGCGGGTTGAGTGTCGTCGCTGAGCAGAAACGTGTATCTTGTTCTAATGCCGCGCCCCTGACGTCAGGCGGCGATAAAGGCTTTGGAACCGCTCAGCCATGACGTTGCGCTACACGAAAGTGACGTGGCGACATTCGAACAGCTACGACCCCGTCGAAATCTACAGCGAACTGGATGACGCGCGGTGGGAGGTCCGGAGAGTGGAGGCGTTCTCCGACGGCTCATTAGACTACGCCAGTCGCTCGAAGTCTGAGGGTCGCACCTTTTTGAGCCCAGAGACATTTCGCCGCTCGCTGAGATTCGGGCGAATCCAGAATTCGAGGCCGCGGAGATTGAGAAAGACGAATTCGATAAGATGTGGTCGAAGGCTACCTGCGCGGATGAAGCTTAGATAGCTTCGTAGCCCGGATGCGGCGCAACGCAATCCGGGAACGGACTCACCGGTTTCGAGAACCTCGGATTTCGCTTCGCTCCATCCCGGCTACAGGTTCGACTACGCCGACTTGCGCACCGCGTTGTCGACCAGCGTCTTGCCGAGTGACCAGATCGCGCCGGGCACCTTGTGGCTGCCGGCAATCACGTCGTCGAACGACTTCTCGATCCAGCTGCAATCTTCCTCGGTGATCATCAGCGGCGGCAGCAGCTTGATGGTGTGGAGACCGTGGCCGGCGACTTGCGTGAGGATCTTGTGATCCTTGAACAGCGGCACCGTGATGAGCTGGCAGAACAGGCCCTTGTTGGCGGTCTCGAGCAGATTCCACGATGCCTTTAGCCGCAGCGATTTCGGCGGACCGAACTCGACGCCGATCATCAGGCCCTTGCCGCGGACTTCCTTCATCAACTCATAACCCGGCACCATGCGCGTCAGCGCAAGGCGAAGCTCGGCGCCGCGCTTGGCAGCGTTCTCGACGAGCTTCTCGGCCTTGATGACATCGAGCGTCGCAATGCCGGCGGCCATCGCCAGATCGTTCTTGGCGAAGGTCGAACCGTGCACGACCGCACGGTCCATCTGGTTGAAGATCTTGTCGAAGATGTGCTTGCGCGTCAGCAGCGCGCCGATCGGCACGTGGCCACCGGACAGCGCCTTCGCGAGCAGCACCATGTCGGGTTCGATGCCCCAATGCTCGATCGCGAGGAATTTTCCGGTGCGGCCGATGCCGGTCTGGATCTCGTCGGCGATGAACAGCGTGCCGTATTTGCGGCACAGCGCCAGCGCGCCGGGCAGGAACTCGTCGGTGGGCATATTGACGCCCTTGCCCTGGATCGGCTCTACGATGAACGCACCGACCTGCCGCGACGACAGCGCCTTCTCCAGCGCCTCGAGATCGTTGTAGGGGATCGGGGTGCAACCCGGCAGCAGCGGCTCGAAGCCGCTGCGGAAATTCGTATCATCGGTCAGCGACAGGGCGCCGTAGGACAGGCCGTGGAATGAATGCCCGCAATAGACGATGCCCGGCCGGCCGGTCGCGCCACGCGCGAACTTGATCGCCGCTTCGACGGTTTCGGCGCCGGAATTGGCGAAAAACACCTTGTCCAGATATGGAACATGCTCCAGAAGCCGTTCCGCGAGCACACCGGCGAGGGTCGAGACGTCTAGCTGCACGAGATTGGGCAGATCGGCGTCGAGCACGCTCTTCAGCGCCTTGCGCAGGTCAGGATGATTGCGGCCAATCGCAAAAACGCCAAATCCGCTCAATAGATCGAGGTAACGAGCCCCCTGACGATCGAAGAGGTATTGGCCTTGCCCCTTCTGGAAGCCGACGTCATAGCCGATGGTCTTGAGGACGCGAACGAGCTGCTCATTGAGGTGACGCGTGTGCATGGCACCGCGCTGCCCCTCCCGCTCCACAAAAATCTCGGAAACGTCTAAATTGGAACTTACCATTCGTTACATACGTCGGTTGATGGCCATCTCGTCAACTTAAAACGCTCGCTAGCGGCGTTTTGACCCCTGCTCGGATCGTCTAGTTAAGCACAGGTTTGGACCATGTTGCACTGCCCAAGAACTTTCGCGCGTACAATAGCCTTTTCAGGTTTATTTTTGGCCACCGTATTATCACCGGCACTTGCAGCGGACCCGACCGGCGACTGGAAGGTCGCAGATGGTGTCGCCACCATCCGCGTCGCCCAGTGTAATGGCAACATGTGGGGTGCGGTGTCATGGGAAAAAACCCCCGGCGGCAAGGATAAGAACAATCCTGATCCGGCGAAGCAGAGCAGGCCTACACTCGGCATGCCGATCCTGATCGACATGAAGAAGAAGGCCGGCGCCGACGCGTGGGAAGGCCAAGTCTACAACGCGAAGGACGGCCAGCTCTACAGCTCGACCATCAAGCCGGTCGGGACTGATCAGCTCGAGATCCAGGGCTGCGTGCTCGGCTTCCTGTGCGGCGGCGAGACCTGGACCCGCGTCGGTCCGCCGATCCCGGTGAGTGCCGCAGGCAACCCGGCCGCTGCCCCGACCGCGAAGGGCGCCGCTCCCAAATCGGCTGCGCCGCAGAAGACCACCGGCGCCGTGGCGCCTGCCACCAAGCCCGGTCAGAAGCAGGCGGCAGGTACTCCGGGCGCCGCCAATGCGTCCGCTGACACCGTCGGCGATATCTGCCTGCTCCCGGACATCGCGCGCCCGACGCACTGATACCGTCGCGCGAGTCCCGCTCGGCGACGAATCGCGGCTCGGCGGCGCCTGCCGCCAAGCCGGATCGACAGCGGATCGCCAACGCGTCAGGTGACGTCGTTGGCGATATCCTCTTCCTTGAGGGTTTCGCGTGGTTTGCCCATCAGCGCCGGCTGGAACAGCAGCACCGCCGCGAGCGTGGTGACGAGCGAGAGCGCAAGCAGCTTGCCCATGCTCGCGGTGCCGGGATGACTGGATAGCCACAGGCTGCCGAACGCGGTCGCGGTGGTCAGCGCGCTGAAAAAGATCGCGCGCGTCAGGCTCGATTGCAGCAGATTCGTCCTGCCCTGCCGCCATGCCGTGACATAGTAGATCTTGAACGCCACGCCGACGCCGAGCAGCAGCGGCAATGCGACGATATTGGCGAAGTTGAGCGGCAGCCCGATCAGCACGCAGATCTCCAGCGTGACGATGCCGGCGACCAACAGCGGAACCAGCGTCATCAGCACGTCGACGACCCGGCGCAGTGCCAGCCACAGCAGCAGGCTGATCGTGACCAGCGCCAGGATGCCGGCGTGGATGAACGCATTCACGATGACATCGCCCGACTTCAGGATCGACACCGGTCCGCCGATCGCGGTCGGCTCGGCGGCGAGCACGGCGTCGGCGAAGCGGCGCAGATTGTCGTTGTCGTTCGGATCGCCCTTCGGCTCGACCTCGACACGCATCAGGCCGTCCTTGGTCTTCCAGCTCTCGACCAATTCCGGCGGCAGGTTCTGCAGCGTGACGGTCTGGGCCTGCAGCGTATTGCGAAGCTGGTCGAAGACGATCTTCATCGGCGCGACGAAGACGTCCTGCGCCTTGTCGCGGGTTGCCTGGTTCGAATCGGCGAGCTTCTGCAGGGCGTCGGCAAGCCGACGCGCGGCAACCGCACCCGGCCCCTTGCTGTCGCCTGCGGTCCTGCGCAGGCTGTCGACCGAGCTCTTCAGCGACTCGACATTCTCCTGATCCGACGGCGCCGGATCGACCGAGTCGGGGTTGAGCGCCGGGCCGAGCGTCTTGGCCGCCTGTGCGATCAGCTTCAGCTTGGCCGGCTGGTCCTCCGGCACGAAGCTGTCGAGCGACATCACGCGCGAAACTTCCGGCAGCTTCTCGAGCTTGGCCTCGATCTTCTTGGCGTCGGCATCCGAGCGCGTCATCACATTGATGGCGTTGGCGCCGGTGTTCGGGTCCTTCCTCAGGTCCAGGAAGGTGGCGATCGATTCCGCCTGCTTGTTGCGCAGATTGATCGGGTTGAAGTCGAACTTCATGTAGTGCAGCAGCGGCAAGCCCGCGACCGTGACCAGCAGCGTGCCGACGATGATCGGAACGCGGTGCTTCTCCAGGAAGTGGTCGAGCGGCGCCAGGAAGGCGTAGCCGACCGGCTCCTTCTCGCCGGGCGGATTGAGCAGGTCGAGCAGCGCCGGCAGCACCGTGATGCTGGTGACGAAGGCCACCAACATGCCGGCGCCGGCGATCTTGCCGAGCTCGGAAATGCCCTTGTAGTCGGTCGGCAGGAAGCACAGGAAGCCGGCCGCGGTCGCCATCGCCGCGAGCGACAGCGGCACCGCCGAGCGGCGCGCGGCGTTTTCCAGCGCCAACGTCAGATTGTCGTTCTTGTAACGCTCGGAACGGTAGCGCACGCTGAACTGGATGCCGAAGTCGACGCCGAGACCGACGAACAAGACCGCAAAGGCGATCGAGAGCAGGTTCAGCGATCCGACCATCATCAGGCCGACTGCCGTGGTGATGGCAAGGCCGATGAACAGGTTGACGAATACGGCGAAGATGATCTTGCCGGAATGCAGCGCCAGCCAGAGGATGATCAGCACGATCACCACGGTGCCGATGCCGTTGGTGATCGCACCGTCCTGCACGGTGGCATATTCCTCGTTGGCGATCGGCACCGGTCCGGTCAGGCGCACGCGCGCGTGGTATTCGGTGGGGAATTTCAGGTCGGCCGCAGCCTGCCGGATCGCGTCGGTCGCGGCCTTGCCGGGCTCCAGCGCCGAGTAGTCGATGATCGGCTTGATCTCGATGAAGGCGCGCTTGTCCGAATCGGTCAGTGGCTTGTCGCTGGTGAGCTCCCGCCAGGAGAAGGTCGCGTTGCCCTTGGCGAGGACGGTCTCGACGGTCTCGGAGATCAGGTTGAAGGGCGGCGCGGCATTGTCGAGCTTGACCTGTCCGCGCTTGACGCCGGCAAGGCCGGTCTCGAGCGCACCGGTCAGGCCGCGAATCGAAGGGTCGCCTGCCATGATCTCGATCAACGGCGCGGCCGATTCGAGCTGGCCGGTGACCTTGCCGACTTCCTCGGTCGGCAGGAACAAAAGGCCGTTCTTCTCGAAGAACTCACCGGAGCCGAGCGCGGTGATCGCCTCGAAGTTCTTCTTGTCGGCTTGCAGCTTCGCGGTGAGCGCTTTGGCGGCCGAGCTGGTCAGCTCGGGCGTCGCAGCCTCGACGACCGCCAGGATCAGCCGCTCGCGATCAAAGGCTTCCTCGAACTGGTTGTCGCGCTTGCGCCAATCGAGATCCGGCGAGATCAGCTTGTTGATGTCGGTGTTGATCGAGAAATTGCGGGCCGTGTAGAAGCCGGCACCGATCGACAGCAGCACAGAGATAATGACAACCGGAAGGGCAAAACGCGTACAGGTCCTAACAACGGAGACGACAATATTTGTCAGCACTTCGTTTCTTTCTAATCTCGGGGAAGCATGGCCGAAAACGCCCGCTCTGTAGCGGAGTTCCCGGGACCGATCTAATGTTGTTTTGGTTATCTTCCTCGACGAGATGGCGAGGAGGTTCCAAAGCACAGGAACGGCCATGAGTGCCGGTATAAACCGCATCAGTGGGCGATAAAGTGACGAACAAGTGAGGGAGACGGACGGTCGCAGGACCTGAAATCCACACTATATTACCTCAAATTCCCCTCCTTGCCGGCCGCCCACCCGCTCGAAGCGCTACCTTTTTGCCACAAATCCCTGTATTTCCATGCCCTTGAGGGCGCGGATCACGTGCAGGACCTGAGATGGTGCGGACATTGCAACTGACGTTGCGAGGTCCGACGTGGCGGAGTGCGTTGCCGAAAAGGCCGCAGGGCTTGGAAGCAGGACTTGGAAGCAAGGCTTGGAATGAGGCTGGTGCAATTTGCGTAACGGACGACCGATGGAAGTGTTTCTTGCTCAGCCGCGCGGCTTCTGCGCGGGCGTCGTGCGCGCGATCGAAATCGTCGAACGCGCGCTCGCGAAGTATGGCCCGCCGGTCTACGTCCGCCACGAGATCGTTCACAACAAGCACGTGGTGGAAAGCCTGAAGAAGAAGGGCGCGATCTTCGTCGAGGACCTGTCGGAGGTGCCGGCCAAGGCGGTAACCGTCTTCAGTGCCCATGGCGTCGCCAGGAGCGTCGAGGAGGAGGCGGAAGCCCGCGACCTGCCCGTGCTCAATGCCACCTGCCCGCTCGTCACGAAGGTCCACAACCAGGGCAAACGGTATATCTCGAAGGGCCGCGCCCTGATCCTGATCGGGCATGCCGGTCACCCCGAGGTCGAGGGCACGATGGGCCAGGTTCCGGGACCGGTCCTGCTGGTCCAGAGCGTCCAGGATGTGGCGGAATTGCGGCTGCCGACCGATACTCCGGTCGCCTACATCACCCAGACCACCCTGTCCGTGGACGACACCAGGGACATCATCGCGGCCCTTCAGGCAAAATTTACAGATATTCAAGGCCCGGACATCAGGGATATCTGCTATGCGACACAGAACCGCCAATCTGCGGTAAGGGACCTGAGCAAGCTGGTGGACGTCATTTTGGTGGTGGGGGCCGCCAATAGTTCCAACTCGAACAGGCTTCGTGAAATCGGCACCGAGGTCGGCGTCGCGAGTTATCTCATTGCCGATGGGAGCGAGCTCAACCCGGACTGGCTGAAGGATGCCAAGGCCGTCGGCATTACGGCGGGTGCGTCGGCACCCGAAGTTCTGGTCGACGATGTGATCGAGGCCCTGCGGCGCATCGGACCGGTCTCGGTCTCGGTTGTTCCGGGCCGCGAAGAGAATATCGAATTCCGGCTGCCAGCCGAACTGACTGCGGGCTGATCTGAACCCACTTCCCTTTGATAAGTGCAGAAAGAAAATCGTCTAATGGCTATACCGTTCTTCAAGGAAATGCGTATCGGCGGTTATCTGATCAAGCAGAAGCTGCTTGGCCGCAAACGCTATCCGCTCGTGCTGATGCTCGAACCCTTGTTCCGCTGCAACCTCGCCTGCGTCGGCTGCGGCAAGATCGACTATCCCGATGCGATCCTCAATCGCCGCATGACCGCGCAGGAATGCTGGGACGCGGCCGATGAATGCGGCGCGCCGATGGTGGCGATCCCCGGCGGCGAGCCGCTGATCCACAAGGAGATCGGCGAGATCGTGCGCGGCCTCGTGGCGCGCAAGAAGTTCGTCTCGCTGTGCACCAATGCGCTGCTGCTCGAGAAGAAGCTCGACCTGTTCGAGCCGTCGCCCTACCTGTTCTTCTCGGTGCATCTCGACGGCCTGAAAGACCATCACGACAAGGCGGTGTCGCAGAAGGGCGTGTTCGATCGCGCCGTCTCCGCGATCAAGGCGGCGAAGGCGCGCGGCTTCACGGTCAACGTCAACGCCACCATCTTCGACGGCCACCCGGCCGAGGAGATCGCCAAGTTCCTCGACTTCACGACCGAGCTCGCGTCGGCGTCTCGATGTCGCCGGGTTACGCTTATGAGCGCGCGCCCGACCAGGAGCACTTCCTCAACCGCACCAAGACCAAGAAGCTGTTCCGCGACGTCTTTGCGCTCGGCAAGGGCAAGAAGTGGAACTTCATGCATTCCGGGCTCTTTTTGGACTTCCTCGCCGGCAACCAGGAATACGAGTGCACGCCCTGGGGCATGCCGGCGCGCAACATCTTCGGCTGGCAGAAGCCCTGCTATCTGCTCGGTGAAGGCTACGCCAAGACCTTCAAGGAGCTGATGGACACCACCGATTGGGACACCTACGGCACCGGCAAGTACGAGAAGTGCGCCGACTGTATGGCCCATTGCGGCTACGAGCCGACTGCGGCAACCGCTGCGATCAACAATCCGCTGAAGGCGATGTGGGTCGCGCTGCGCGGCATCAAGACCTCGGGTCCGATGGCGCCGGAGATCGACATGTCGAAGCAGCGCCCAGCGCAGTACATCTTCGCCGAGCAGGTCGAGAAGAAGCTCTCTGAGATCCGCCGCGACGAGGCTGCGGCTGCAGCCGCCAAGCAGCAGCAGAAGGCTTCCACGGCCGCGTAAAGCGCGCCGCCCGGCACACCAAAGCAAAAGGCCCGATCGCGATGCGATCGAGCCTTTGTTTTTGAGCTTGCTTTGGAGCCTGGCAGGACGAGCTCCCGACCCGGGACAGCGGCTTAGGCTGCCTTCGCCGTGATCAGCACGTCGTCCACCGGCATCAGCACCTCGTTGCCGAGCAGGAAGCCGCGGCAGCTGCGCAGCGAGCGCAGCGCGCGGTTGAAGTCGATCCCGGTCGACACCAGCGCCCGCAACGTGCGCGGATTGCGCGCGATGCCGCGCAGCACCTTGCGCAGGTCGATGTCGCCGTTCGGCTTCACCGCGGATTTCGCCAGTTCCGGCAGCGCCCGGTGCGCGGGATCGCTGATCACGCGCAGCGCGGCGAACGGAATGCCCGCTTTGGCGGCATAGGCTGCCGCGATATGGCTCTCCATATCGACTGCAGCGGCGCCCGTCATCGAGCGCAGCGCGGCCTTGCAGGCCTTTGCCGCGATCACCTCTTCCACGCCGGCGAGGCCGCCACGGACGATCCTGCGCCGCTTCAGCGCGGCGCTGGCGATCATCTCCTCATTCAGGGCCGATGCGGCCAGGAAGCGCGTATCGCCCGACATCACCTCAGTCGCGACCACGACGTCGCCCGACTTGAGCGACGGGTCGAGTCCGCCGGCCACGCCGAACGAAATCACGCCACGGAAAGTCTTCGGATCCAGCGTTGCCAGCAGTTCACGCAGTTGCTGCGAGTCGCTCGAGCTGCAAATCACAATCATGCCGGGGCCTGCCGCGATCCGGGCCTCCTGCACCAATCCAGTCACAATCAGTACCGGCCGAGGATCAATTCTGCCCACGGACTCGGCGGCCCCCGCCTCAACAATCACATCCCGACCCCTACCACCCTGCTATTGGTGCTTCTCAGATTCCGATACCGCGCCAGCGCCCAGAGCGGAAAGAACTTCGAGTAGCCATGATATCGCAAGTAAAATACCCGCGGAAACCCCGTAGCGGTGTATCGCTGCTCGTCCCACAGCCCTTTTTCCGTCTGTGTTGCCTTTAGGTACTCCACCCCCCGCGCAACGGCGGGGTTTTCGACCTCTCCGGCCGCCATCAATCCAAGCAAGGCCCATGCCGTTTGCGAGGAGGTCGATGGCGCAACTTCGTAGCCCTTGTAGTCCAGCCGGTAGCTGACGGCGTCCTCGCCCCAGCCACCGTCCTGATTCTGGACCGACGCCAGCCAATCGACCGCCCTCCGGACCATCGGGTCGTTGCGGTCGATCCCTGCGACATTTAGCGCCGAGAGCACCGACCAGGTGCCGTAGACGTAGTTCAGGCCCCAGCGGCCGTACCAGGAGCCCTCGGCCAGCTGGGTGCGGCGCAGATAGGCAATGCCGTCGGCCATCGCCTTGCTGCTCTCGGCGGTCTCGCCGAGCTGGCCCAGCATCGAGATACAGCGCGCGGTGACGTCCTCGGTCGGCGGATCGAGCAATGCGCCGTGATCCGAGAACGGGATGTTGTTGAGGTAATATTCGAGGTTGTTGGCGTCGAACGCCGCCCAGCCGCCGTCGCGGCTCTGCAGGCCCTCGATCCATTCGCGGCCGCGCGCGATCGCCTCGTCATATTCGCGGGTACCGGTGTGACGCCGCACGCGATCCATCGCCATCACCACCACGGCGGTATCGTCGAGATCGGGATAGTGGTCGTTGTTGTACTGGAACGCCCAGCCGCCGGGACGGACGCCCGGCGCCTTGACCGCCCAGTCGCCCTTCAGCTCCAACACCTGGCGCGGCTTCAGCCAGTCGAGACCTTGCTTGGCCTTGGCGAAGGTGTCGTCGCCGCCCGCTTCCTGCAGCGCGTGGCAGGTCAGCGCGGTGTCCCACACCGGCGAGACGCAGGGCTGGCAGTAGGCCTCGTCGTCGCCGATCACGAGCAGCTTGTCGATGCCGCGGCGGGTGATCGCGCGCGGCGGGAAACTCTCGTCCTTGCCGAGCGCCTCGTACATCATGACGATGTTGGCCATCGGCGGATAGATCGCGCCCATGCCGTCTTCGCCGTTAAGCCGCTCTTCGGTGAAGGCGAGCGCGGCGTCGATCGCGCGCTGGCGCAGACTCTTCGGAAACATCGGCTCGATCACGCGCAGCACGGCGTCGAGCGAGCGGAACAGATAGAACCAGCTCGCGCTCTGATGCGGCGCCTTCGGCGCCATGCGGACCGATTCCGGATCTTCCAGGAAGAGTTCGTCGATGCCGACGCCCTTCGGATTCTTCGCGCGCGGCTTCAGCGCGGCGAGCACCATCAGCGGCACCATCGTGGTGCGCGCCCAGTAGGAGATCTTGTTGATGTGGAACGGCGACCACATCGGCAGCAGCATGATCTCGATCGGCAGCACCGGCGTCGCGCGCCAGGTGACGACGCCATAGAGCGCGAGCAGGAAGCGCGTGAACACGTTGCTGCCCGAAGCGCCGCCGCGGGAGCGGATCGCCTCGCGCGCCCGCACCATGTGCGGCGCGTCGACGGAATCGCCGATCATCTTCAGTGCGAAGTACGACTTCACGCTGGCGCTCATGTCGAACGGGCCGTCATGCACCAGCGGCCAGCCGCCATGCGCACCCTGGACGCGGCGCAGATAGTTGCCGATCTTGGCCTCGAGGGCGGCATCGACGGGTTCGGCGAGATAGTGACGCAGCAGGACGTACTCGGCCGGAATTGTGCTGTCGGCCTCGAGCTCGAACACCCAGTGCCCGTCGGACTGGCGATAGCCGAGCAGCGCTTCGGTTGCCTTGGAGATGCTCTTCTCCAGCGCGACCGGGTCGACTGCAACGCCGTGATCTCTCGAAAGCATTTCGCTCGATATCCTCTTCATCGCGGACCGGCTGATCGAAAGCCGCATCCGCTTCCGAGCATGATCCGATTGAATCGGATCAGGCTCTCATCCATTTGCTTGGTCGCATTTTCCTGATGCGCACCAGTAACCGCGGCGCCCGAAAATGCTCCAACGGGTCGAATCTATCGCCTGGCCAGAACCAGATCTGCGGCGCGATCACCGGATCGCACCGATCCCTCGATGGTTGCTGGCAACCCGGTAGCAGTCCAATCGCCGGCAAGGAACAGGTTTTTTTGCGCCGTTACGGCCCCCGGACGCAGTGCGTTCTGCTCCGGCGTCGCCTCAAATGTGGCACGGCGCTCGCGCACGATCTGCCAGGGCGGCAGGTCGCCGGACACGCCCGAAGCCTTGCAGATATCCCGCCAGATTGCCTGCGCGAGCTCCTCTCGCGGCATGTCGACCAGGCGGTCGCCGTTCGAAATCGTCACCGACAGCCGTTGCGGGAATGCGAACAGCCACTCCACGAGGCCGCCGACGACGCCGAGAATGGCCGCGGCGTCGCGCGGCGGATCGACGCGGAAATGCGCGTTCACGATGGCGCGGAATTTGGTCGGCGTCTTCAAACCGGGCAGCAGCGAGGCCGCAGCGCGCGGCGGCACCGCCAGCACGACAGCATCGCCGGCCGCCAGCGCGATCTTGTCGCCGCCGCCAAAATCGAGCTCCGTGACACGATCACCGGAGATGCCGAGCGTACGCAATTCGTGACTGAACTGGACGCTGTGGCCACGGTCCTGCAGCAGCTTCACGGCCGGCTCGATCAGGACCGAGCTCAGGCCGTCGCGTGCGATCAGCGGACGGCAGGCCTGGCCGCCCGCGAGCAGCGTCTCGCGCACGATGGCGCCGGCAAGCCCGGCCGAGCCCTCCGGCGGATCGACGTTCAGCGCGGCAAGCAGCAGCGGCTGCACCAGGCGGTCGTACAGCGTGCCCTTGCAGGGAATGGTGTTGCCGACCAGCGCCTCGGTGCCGGCCCAGGCCAGCGGCGCCAATGCGAGGTAGTCGCGCAAGGTCGTGTCGGGGACGCGGCGCGCCTCGTCGAATACCCACAGCGGCAGGCGGGAGTCGCCGAGATCGAGCTGCCAGCGCTGGCCCGAGGCCAGATCGACGAACGGAAACTGCGCGCGCGCAGGCCCCACGAGGCCGGCCTCGGTGCCGATCGAACGCGCATAGCTCAGCGCGTGGCGATTGCCCGACAGCAGCAGGTGGTTGCCATTGTCGATGGTGAGATTGGTGGCGGCGTCGAAATAGGAGCGGCAACGGCCGCCGGCTTGCTGCGTCGCCTCGTGGACGGCGACCTTGTAGCCGGCATTGGCGAGCCGCACGGCGGCGGAGAGGCCGGAAATACCGGCACCGATGATATGAACGGTCTTTTGCATCAGATGATCGCGTAACGAAGAAGAATGCCGATCTTGGCCGCCTTGGACACACGCACCGGCGCACGCGGGGCGGCGAAGCCGCGCGCAATCAACAGATCGAGGATCGCGCGGTAGTATTTCGACATGATCCGCGGCGCGCGCACGGCGCGGCGCGAATTGCGCTTCATGATCTCGTCGGACTTCTGGAAATGCATCTTGGCTCGCTCGGCGAGCGGCGCACACACCTTCGGCAGCGCGCGGTCGGCGGTGACGCGGGCCGGGTCGTTGTTGGTGATGCCGGCATGCCAGAGCCATTCGCGCGGCAAATAGAGCCGGCCGAGACCGGCATCCTCGTCGATGTCGCGCAGGATGTTGGTGAGCTGCAACGCGCGGCCGAGGTGATAGGCGAGCTGGATGCCGTCCTCCTCGGGCAGGCCGAACACGCGCACCGACAGCCGGCCGACCGCGCTCGCGACGCGATCGCAATACAGGTCGAGCGTTGCGAGATCCGGCGCGCGGATGTCCTGCGGCACGTCCATCTCCATGCCGTCGACGATCGCGACGAAATCCTCGCGCTTCAGGCCGAAGGTCTTCACCGACGCGACATAGTCCTTGAGGCGTTCCGGCGGACGGCCGGCATAGAGCGCGTCAATATCGTCGCGCCACTGCTGCAACGCGGCCAGGCGCTCCGGCCGCGGGCCGTCGGAATCGGCGATGTCGTCGACCTGCCGGCAGAAGCTGTAGATCTGGAACATCGCCTCGCGCTGCGCGTGCGGCAGGATGCGCATCGCGGCATAGAACGAGCTGCCCGACGCAGTGCTTCCGTAGTTCGCGTTGGCCGCCGCCTCAGCACTCATGCGCCTGCCGCCGTCTTGGAGACCGCACGCCGTCCGGTCGCGCGCTGCGCGGTCTCGCCGGCAACGCCGCCAATGCTCTGCAGCAACAGTTCAACCTTGCTCAAATGCACGCGCTCGCTGAGCGGATCGCGCACCTTCAGCATGTTGACGATCTTGTCGGCGAACGCCTGGATCACGGAAATTTCCAGCCCCAGCCTGAAGTCCTTCACCTCGGCGGCAAGTGACTTGCTTTGCACAAGCAGCGTCTCGGTGCGCACCGCGAGCGCCTGCAGGCATTTGAGCAGGGCCGGCTGTGACTTCGCCTCGTCGAGCATCTCGACCGTTGCGCCCGCGGCGGCAAGCGCATCGCGCGGCAGGTAGACGCGGTTCAGGTTGCGGTAGTCCTTGCCGCAGTCCTGCAGATGATTGTTGATCTGCAAGGCGGCGCAGAGCGCATCCGATGCGGCCCAGGTCGAGGTATCTTCGCCATGCACGTCGAGCATGAACCGCCCGACCGGCATCGCCGAGTAGCGGCAATAGTCGATCACGTCGTCCCAATCTTCATAGCGCAGCTTGGTGACGTCGAGGCGGAACGCCACCAGCACGTCGAGCGCATGCCGCGGCGGCATACCGCGCTCGGCGAGGGCCCGGCGCAGGCTGACGGCTTCCTTCTGGCTGTCGCCATTGCCGAGCAGCTCGGCCTCCATGAGGTCGAGATAGCGCAGCTTCTCCTCAGGTGGCAGCGTGGCGTGATCGGCGATATCGTCAGCAGTGCGGACGAAATTATAGAAGGCCAGGATCAGGGCGCGATGCCGCGGATGAATGATCCACGACGCGACGGGAAAATTCTCGTCGCGGTGGGTCTTTCCGGATCGCAGGTCGCTCGCGGTGGTCATGGGAAATTTGGGCTACACTGGTCATGGCACGACGCAGGCGCGAACCGTCTGGGCGCATGCGGGGGATTTGCGAGCCCCATATAGGGGAATACGCCACCAAAACCAATGCCATCTGTGACCGCCAGCATATGTGGCCGCGGCCGGCATGGCTGCCAGCCGCGGTGTCGATAGCGGTCCCTTGAGACCTGAATTCGGTCTTATTGGCCGTGGGTCTTCAGCACCTGGTCGCAGGCGGCGCTGATCTTGCTGCGGTTCTGCTGCAGGCAGGCGAGAATGGTGAAGTCGCCTTGATCGATGACGGAGCGGCAGTGACGCTGCACGTCGCGCGTGCAGGCCTTCTGCTCATCGGGTGTACCGCGTCCCTGCTGCTGCTGGGCGACGGCGCTGGACGCGAGCGGGATCGACAACAGGGCAAGTGCCAAGAGAAATTTACGCATCGTATTCCTTCATTTCCGACAGCAGAAAATCTGTTCCCGAAAGCGTTTCGGCATGGCCGGGACGGATTTTGGGGATTGCAGACGCCACGTAACGCGGCAACGGATTGACGACAAGCACTGCTAAATGCGGCTAAATTTACGGCGCTGTAAACCCCCACTTAAGTCATTGATAGACAAGTTAAATTCGTACTATCACTTTGTCGCGTTTGGCTATTGCGGATGATACTCGCGCAAAGCTAGATGCCATGATGAGGCCAACGGTTTCTGATTCTGTTCGATGACGAAAAGGCGTCGCGCGCGTCGCCTCTGTCGTTTGAACCTAACATTCTTGGGTGACACTAAACCTTCGATGCGGCGAGACGCTTTCTTGCAAAGGAGGCGTTGATTTTGATGGGAAATTCACAATGAAACTGTTTGGTTCCAGCCTTTATGGCCAGGCCCTCCGCGCTATCGGCGTCGGCGCCGCTCTGATGCTGTCTGCCTCCGCGGTCCATGCCCAGGCCAGCGGTCCGTTTGCCGGTTTTGCCGGCTCCTGGACCGGAACGGGCACGGTGGCGTTGTCCAACGGCACGACCGAACGCATTCGTTGCAAGGCGGACTACAAGGTCGCGCCATCCGGCATGAGCCTGAAGCAATCGCTGCATTGCGCCAGCGACAGCTACAAGTTCGACCTCTCCAGCGACGTCACCAGCCAGGGCGACCGGATCTCCGGCAACTGGAGCGAGGCGAGCCGCAACATCTTCGGCAATCTGCAGGGTACCGCGGGCGGCGGGCGGATCGACGTGTTCGTCGAGGCATCCGGCTTTGCCGCGAACCTGAACCTGCAGACCAACGGCTCCAAGCAGGTCGTGCAGATCGACTCCAAGGGCGAGATCCGCGGCGTCACGATCACCATGACCAAGACCTGACGCTCCCGATCGATTTCGCTGACAAACAGAAAGGCCCGGTTCCGAGCGCTTCGAACCGGGCCTTTTTACGTTTTGCTGTCGGTCGATCAGGCCTTTTCGATCGCGCCGGCTGCCCGGCCTTGCCGCGGAGCTTTTGCGACAGGTTGATCAGGAACATCGAGGTCGGCCGCAGGATAAAGAGGTCCGCGACCAGGGCCGCCACCATCGAGAATGCGCTGAGCCAGCCGAACAGGCGCAGTGACGGCAGGTCGGAGAACACCGTGACCACGAGACCGCAGGCCAGCACCACCGTGGTCAGGATCAGTGCGGGACCGACCAGGACGGTGGCGCGCTCCACCGCGAGCTCCGGCGTGACACCCGGCTTGGTTTCGAGCCGCAGCCGGTTGAGGAAGTGGATGGTGGCGGAGAGGCCAAGGCCGAACGACACGGTCAATGCCACGACGCTTGCGAATTGTAGCCCCTCCCCGAGCAGCCACAGCACGGTGCCTGACAGCACCACCGGGAAAATGCCCGGCAGGATGCAGGAGAACATCACCACCACGGAGCGGAACGCGAGCCCGATGAAGATCGCGACCAGCAAGAACTCGATGGTGAGGCCGTGGTTGAGTTTCTCGATCATGTTGGCGCTGTTGCGCGCGGCGATCACCGACAGGCCGGTCACCGCGATCTCGTAACCGGGATGCTCGGCACGCACCTTGTCGAGCGAGTGATCGAGCTTGTTCACGACCGGAAGCAACTGGCTCGAGTCCAGATCCGGAACGCGGCCCGACACCACGACCGCGTCCTGATTCTTGTCGATGAACCGCCGCACCAGATGCTCGGGGATCAGGTCGACATATTCCTTCAGCGTCGCGACGTCGTTGCTGCCGGCCTTTTCGGCAAGCCAGCGCCGCAGGGTTTCCAGCGACCAGACGTTGCCGACGCCGGCAGACTCCTCGACCATCGCATGCACGTCGGCGATCGTTTTCAACGTCTCCGGCGAGTAGAGCGATTGCCCCTTGGGGAATTCGATCAGCACATCGACCGGATTGGCGCCGGTCAGCTTGGCGTCGAGCCGATTCGACGCCGCGACCGCCTGCCGCTTGTCCGGCACCTGGTCGGCGAGCCGGTAACGCGGCTCGAGGTTGGCATAGATTATGCCGAGGCGCCGACGACGATCAGCGCAAGCAGGCTGAACAGCCCGGGACGGCCGACCATGCGCACCGCGATCCAGTAGCAGAAATTGCGCAGCGCCTGCACGCCGGCATCGGCGCTCTGGAACTTGACCGCAAACAGCTTCTCGTTGCGCACCAGCAGGATGCCGAACACCGGCACCAGTGACAGCACCGCAACCAGCGCGATGATGGTGGCAGCAAGCCCGGCCTCGCCGAATTTGCGGATCAGGTCGGAATCCGAGAACTGCAGCGCGATGAAGGAAATGCCGGCCGTTCCGTGCGTCAGCACGCAGGCCGGCCCGACCACCAGCACGGCGTTCTTGAAGGCGGTGAACTTGTCTTGCCCCGCAATCAGCCGGTCGCGCGCCGCGAATGTCAGCTGCATCGAGTCGGAGAAGCTGATCACCATGATGAGCGGCGTCATCACGTTGAGGAACATGTTGAGATTGAAATTGGCCCAGCCGAGGCCACCGAGCGCGAGCAGGATCGCGATCATCGGCGGGAACGCCGCCGCCACCATGAAGGAGATCTTCCGGAAGAAGATGATGGCGATGATACAGCCGGCGAGGATGCCGAGAATATTATAGGTCAGGCCGTCGCGCTCGACCGCGTTGCGGATCTCGAGCTGCATGACCGGCACGCCGGACAGCTGGGCATTGAGCCCGCTGCCGCCGAGATCGTCGGCCATGATCTTCCTGATGTCACCGATCACCTTGCCGAGCTTGTTGCTGCCGACCACCTCGGGCTCGAGCGACAGCACGATCAGCGCAAGCGTGCCGTCCTCCGACAACAACTTGCCGCGGATGATCTCGTTGCTTTTGACGGTCTCGACGAACTTGTCGTAGGCCGCGCCCTCCGGAAGCTCGTTCGGGAACAGCGCCGCCGGCAGCTTGCCGCGCTCCGGCGCCTGGCGCGCCGAGAACAGCGAGACCAGGCCGCGCACGCCGTCGACGAGCTGCAGATCGGTGACCATGTCGCGCAGCTTGCCGAGGTTGTCGCGCTCAAGCAGCGTCTTGCCTTCGACCACGACGAGGACGTCGAACTCGGTCGCCGGGAAACGCTTGGTCACCGCCTCGTA
Organism: Bradyrhizobium viridifuturi; assembly: GCF_001238275.1. Taxonomy (GTDB): domain Bacteria; phylum Pseudomonadota; class Alphaproteobacteria; order Rhizobiales; family Xanthobacteraceae; genus Bradyrhizobium; species Bradyrhizobium viridifuturi. Next base: position 142,117 of record NZ_LGTB01000003.1, on the reverse strand, counting down.
TTGCTTGTAGTCCTTGGAGTTGGACCGGAACAGCTGCGACAACGAATCGTCGATCTTGATCCGATGCACGCCGAACACGGCGCCGACCAGCAGCAGAACGAGCACGATGCAGGACAGGATCGGCGCCCGCATCGGGATCAGGCCGAGACGCTCGATCCCGAACGCGATGCTGGGACCCGACCGCGGCTCTTCGACCTTCTCGACGTGGACCTGACTTTCGGAATTCTTCTCGAGCATGCCCTGTCCAGTTCTGAAACGGCTCAATCTGTCTAGCTTGGGTCTAGGGGCGCGAATGAGGCGGGTGAGCGCAACTGATCGGCGCTAGTCCTTGAAAACACGCGAATATTGACCGGCGCCGGTTTTACCCGTCTGCCCTCTTGGTCGCAAGCGCGAGCGTCGAGACAAATCGACGGGGAACCGGCGATCGCCACCACTAAGTATCCGATTTGCCACACCCTGTGAGCGCATTCTGTGACGATCCACCGCCGCTTTCATCCTTCAACGCGACCCCGGTGATCTGGCGGGCCAGCCCCTCGCGCACAAGCCAAGCGATCCTGAATGCGGCTTCCGCATAGCTCAGTCCGGCACGGTGGATGTTGGAGACGCAGTTGCGATCGGCATCGGTGAGGCCGATCCGCGGTGCAAAGGTGAGATAGCGCCCAGACTGTCCGGCGCGGAAAGACCGGGCCGTTCGCCGATCAGCATCACCAACATGCGCGCGCCGAGGATTGCGCCGATCTCGTCGCCGAGCGCAACGCGCGCACCGGACGCCACGATCGCAGCACCGGCATCGATCTTGTCGGCCGCAAGCCGCGGCAGGAGATGCCGGATCAATTCGACGGCGTGCACATTGACCGCGGTCGGCGACAGGCCGTCTCCGATCACGATGGCGCAGGAGCAGGCGGTGATGCCGCTGCTCTCCAGCGATCGCCGCGACGCGGAGTCCAGCATGCGCCCGCGATCCGGCCGGCGCAGATAGTCACGCCGGTCGTGCGCCTGGCTCGAGACCTCGCGGGCCGTGATGCCGAGGCCGGCAAGACCGGCCGCAATGCTGCTGATCTCGAACGCCGCGTGAACGGCGTCGCGCGCGCGGGCGTGGTCGAGCGTGAACGAGAGCAGCGCGTCGGTCGGCAGGCTTGCTCCGGAGCGGCCGAGGCCGACGCGCGCCGGCGTGAGGTCACGCAAATCGGGTAGCGAAGGGGACGATGGCGCCGGCGGTGTCGTCATGCTGTCATTCGGCGGGAACGGAAGCCTCGCGCAGCCGGATCGAGTAGTTCGAAGCATTCTGCCGGCCGCTGGAGGCTGCGCGCGCAAACGTGATCAGATGGTGCGCAACCAGCGTCGCCGAGATCAGCCCCTCGATATCGCCGCGCTTGAGCCTGCCGAGCGCAAACTTCCAGAACACGCGCCTGTAGTCGCCGAGCACGCCGACCTTCCAGAAGATGTTGCGCAGCATGATGAGGCCGCGGCGGATGTTGGCCCAGCTCTTCATCTCCGGGCTGACCGGCACTTTGATGCGGTTGGCATAGGTAAAGTTGCATTGATGCAGATAGCGCTCGAACAGCTTCTTCGGCTCGTAGGCGATCTCCATGCATTTGCGCCAGGAACTCACCACGTCCTCATAGGGCAGCAGGAACTCGACATTGGAGTCGCGGCCATCGTCATGGACCAGCCGCCCTGCCTTTTCGAGCCGATCCCACAGCGGCGTCTTCGGCAATGCCTGCAGCAGATTGATCGTGAGCAGCGGAATCCGCGACTCTTCGACGAAGGAGATCAGCGCGTCACCGGTCTGGGGCTTGTCGGTGTCGAGCCCCATGATGATGCCGGAGACGACCTCCATGCCGAAGGAGTTGATGGTGCGCACACCCTCCAGGATCGGAACCATCATGTTCTGATCCTTGTGCATGGCTTTCAGCGCGTCGGGATCAGGCGTCTCGATGCCAACGAAGATCGTCACGAAGAACGCTTCGCGCATCTTCTCCAGGATCTCGGGCCGCTTGGCGATGTTGAGCGTCGCCTCGCAGGCGAGGCGCGTGACATAACCGGTCCGCTTCTGCCATTCGATCAGATGCGGCAGCAGCTCGCTCGCCGCCTTGCGGTTGCCGATGAAATTGTCATCGACGAAATAGACGGTGTCGGTCGCACCACATGCGCGCAGCTTGTCGAGCTCGGCGATGATCTGCTGCGGCGACTTCAGCCGCGGATTGCGGCCATAGAGCCCGGGAATGTCGCAGAACTCGCACTGATAGGGGCAACCAGAGGAGAACTGGATGCTGCCGAGGAAGTACTTCTTGGTTTCGGCAAGCTCATAGGCCGGCAGCGGGAAATCCGTCATCGGCAGCCGGTCGAGGGTCGTCAGCACCACCTGCTGGTCGGGACGCCTTGTGTCTTCCGCGAGGCGCCTGATCAGCTCGTTGGTCGCATCGCCGAGCTCGCCGACATGAAGGTAGTCGAATGAGGGATAATAGTCCGGGCACGCGCTGACGGACGGCCCGCCGATCGCGACCACGAGATCATGGTCATGCGCGCGGTGGCAGATGTCGTTCATCTGCTGGCGCTGGATGTGCATACCGCTGACGAACACCGCGTCCGCCCACTCGAAATCTTCCGTCGTGGCCGGACGCAGGTTCTCGTCGACGAAACGGACCGGCCAATTCTCGGGGAGGTATGCGGCAATCAGCAGCAGACCCTGCGGCGGCATGAACGCCTTGACGCCGTCGGTCAGGGGGTAGGCGTGCTCGAAGGTGCCAAACGACGACGTATAGCGCGGAAAGACGCAGAGGATACGTCGTACTGTCTCTATGCCCTCAGCTCTCATCAATCGACCCCGAAGCACCCGCAAATCTAACCATGGCGTGGAACGCTGGGCCAGAAATTCTTCAACATTGTGGCACTTACCAACGTCACAACGCCGAGATAGTTGCTCTGCAGAATTTTGCTATCCCGTCAGGTCAGGAGCCGGGCAGCGAGGTCGGGCAGCTGCCCCGTATCGCCGGCGAGGCGGTAGTCCTGCCCGGCAAGGCCTGCGCGCACCAGCCAGTCGTCGAATTCCGGCGCCCGCTTCAGGCCGAACACGTCGCGGATGTAGAGCGCATCGTGAAACGATGTCGACTGATAGTTCAGCATCACGTCATCGGCGCCCGGCACACCCATGATGAAGTTCACGCCGGCGGCGGCAAGCAGCGTCAGGAGATTGTCCATGTCGTCCTGATCGGCCTCGGCGTGATTGGTGTAGCAGACGTCGATCCCGAGCGGCAGGCCGAGCAGCTTGCCGCAGAAATGATCCTCCAGCCCGGCGCGGATGATTTCCTTGCCGTCATAGAGGTATTCGGGACCGATGAAGCCGACCACGCTGTTGACGAGCAACGGATCAAACGCACGCGCCACCGCATAGGCCCGCGCCTCGCAGGTCTGCTGGTCGACCTGGTGATGGGCGTTGGCCGACAGCGCCGAGCCCTGCCCGGTCTCGAAATACATCACATTGTCGCCGACGGTGCCGCGCCGGAGCGACAGCCCGGCTTCCCGCGCCTCCCGCAACAGCGAGAGGTCGACGCCGAAACTGCGATTGGCGGCCTCGGTGCCGGCGATCGACTGGAACACGAGATCGACCGGCACGCCCTGCCCGATCAGTCCGAGCGTGGTCGTGACGTGAGTGAGCACGCAGCCCTGCGTCGGAATCCCGAGCCGGGTGATGACATCGTCCAACAGCCGCAGCAGGCTGCCGATGACGTTAGGATCGTCGCTCGCCGGATTGATGCCGATGCAGGCATCGCCGGATCCGAGCAGCAGCCCGTCGAGAATCGAGGCGGTGATGCCCTTGGCATCGTCGAAAGGATGGTTCGGCTGCAGCCGCGTGCTCATGCGCCCGCGCAGGCCTATAGTGTTGCGGAAGCGGGTCGTGACCTCGCATTTCCTGGCGACCAGAATCAAATCCTGATTGCGCATCAGCTTCGACACCGCGGCCACCATCTCCGGCGTGATGCCGCGCGAGATCCGGCTGATCGCGTCACCGGTGGCGGCATCCGACAGCAGCCAGTCGCGAAAGCCGCCGACGGTGAGCGACGACACCGGCAGGAAGCCGGCGACGTCGTGGCTGTCGAGGATCAGGCGGGTGACTTCGTCGTCCTCATAGGGGATGACCGGCTCGTCGAGGAATTGCTTGAGCGGAACGTTGGCGAGCGCGAGCGCGCGGCGATCATCTCCGCGGCACTATCGGCCGCGATGCCGGCCAGCCGGTCGCCCGACCGTGGCGGCGAGGCCTTGGCAAGCAGGATGCGCAAATCGTCGAATGCGTAGTTGGTGGCGTCGATGGTGTGACGATAGAGCATGGGGGAAGTCGCGGGGCTGGGGCAATGTAACCTAGCACCTCTTTGCGAAAGTCGTGCCATCAGCTTTCGCGCTGCGTGCCGGGGATGTTGATGAATGATGATGATGGCGGCGCATCATTCAACACAGCCGCCGGCCGCTGGAACCCGGCGGACGCAGGGGCGCTCATAAGACATTGTGATTATTTGGGGATTTTAGCGGCCGCAGTCGCGCCAGGCTCGCCCGTTAAGAAATTATCCATGAACATTTTGCATAAGCTTTAATCGGCCGATGGTGCTCCCCGGCCTCTTGGAGTGCCCTCAATGCTTGCCCCCGCCACATCCCCCATCTCCATGTCCCGGCCTCCAATGGCGTCCCGATTCTCGCTCGCTGCCAGGCTGTACTCGACCTTTGCGCTGATTGCGGTGCTGACCGCGGCCATCACCGTCCTGTCCGACTACAACGCGCGGCGCAACGCCGAGCTGACCGCGGCCGTCGACCTCGCAAGCCGCGCCGCGCTCAATGTCGAGCGGGTCAACTCGCTGGTCTATGCCGTGGTGATGGAATCCCGCGGCATCTACATGTCGACCGACCCGGCGGCGGTGAAGAAGTACGGCGACGGACTGCTGGCGTTCAACGAGCGCATCCGCGGCGTGGTCAAGAACTGGGAAACCCTGGTGCAGGCCGACGACGCCGCTCAGTTCACCGTGTTCAAGCAGCGCATTGAGCAGTTCATCGAGTTCCGCAAGGAACTGGTTCGGCGCGGCATCGAGATCGGTGCGGCGGCGGGCCGTGAGTGGGGTGACAACGACGCCAACCGCGACGTGCGCACCGCGCTGAACAAGGATCTCGAGGCGCTCTCCAAGGTCTATGCCGAGCGCAGCAAGAAGCTGGCGCAGCAGACCGACACCAACCGCGAGCTGGCGCTGTTGCTGACCGGGCTCGGCGCCGCCGCCCTGATCGTGGTGGTGCTCGGCGTCTTGATCATCGCTCGCTCGGTGGCCCGGCCGCTGTCGCAGATCACCACCACCATCAAGCGCGTCGCCGAGGGCGACGACCATGTCGAGGTGCCCCATGTCGGGCGCGGCGACGAGATCGGCGCGCTGGCGCGCGCCATCAAGGTCTTCCAGGAGGCGATGGATCGCAATCGCAGCCTCAATGCCCAGGTCGTGCAGGACTCCGAGGCCCGCGACGCCCGCGGCCGGCATATCGAGAGCTTCGTCGAGACGTTCCGCGGCACCATCAGTGAGGTGCTCCGCGCGGTGCACGACAACGCTGCGACGATGCGTCAAACCGCGCAGACCATCGCGACCGTCGCATCGGATGCCAACGGCCGGGCGGTTGCGGCGGCAGGCGCGACCGAACAGGCCTCGAGCAACGTCTCCGCGGTCGCAGGTGCAGCCGAAGAGCTCTCCGCCTCGGTCGAGGAGATCGGCCGTCAGGTCAAGCAGTCGTCCGGCGCGGTCGATCAGGCCGGCGCGCGCACCGACCGGTCGATCACCGAGATCGAGAGCCTCGCCGCCACCACCCAGCGCATCGACGGCGTCTTGAGCCTGATCCAGGCGATCGCCGAGCAGACCAATCTGCTCGCGCTCAACGCCACCATCGAAGCCGCCCGCGCCGGGGACGCCGGCCGCGGCTTCGCGGTGGTCGCGCACGAGGTCAAGGCGCTGGCCGGGCAGACCGCGAAGGCAACCGCCGAGATCAGCGAGAATGTCGGCGTGATCCAGGCTTCGACCCGCAACTCGGTGGCCGCCGTCCGCGAGATCGGCCAGGCCGTGCGCGAGATCAGCAACGTCACCGCCAACATCGCAAGTGCGATCGGCCAGCAGGACGCCGCCACGCGCGAAATCTCCGCGAACGCGCAGATGGCCGCGCAGGGCAACGAAACGCTGGTCACAAACGTCGGCTCGCTCCGCGACGACATGGACCAGACCAGCAAGGCGGCAGAATCCGTGCTCGCGGCGTCGAACGATCTGACCGCAACGGCCGATACGCTGTCGCGCGAGGTCGAGCAGTTCTTCCGCAACCTGCGCGTCGACGCGGCAGACGGCATGCGCCGGACTGGAACCTGAACGGATCGCTCGATCTGTCGAGGACCCGCGACGGGTCCCGGCCGAGCCGGATGGTTAAAACTCCCCCAACGCATGCGCATAAATTGCCAGCGCTTCAGGTCGCCTTTCTCAATTTGATGCCCCCATAGAAAACGTCAAAGCGCGGGGGCGCGGGGGGAAGTGGAAGCGAGCAATGAACGGGCCTCTGCCAAAGCCGAAGGCGGTGCCGACCAAACGGCTGCTCGCGCTCGGGATCGGCCTCGTTTTGGGCTTTTCGGCGATCTGCGCATCGATCCTCTGGGAGATGGCGGACAAGGACTATCGGCATGCCAAGGAAGGCGCGACCAACCTCGTCGCCTCCATTGCCAGCGAGATCGACCGCAACATCGAGCTCTATGACCTCTCGCTGCAGGCGGTCGCCGACGGCGTCAAGCTGCCGGAGCTCGGCAAGGTCAGCCCGGAGCTTCGCCAGGTCGTGCTGTTCGACCGCGCGGCCACGGCCAAGGATCTCGGCTCGATCCTCGTGCTGAATGTCGCTGGAGACGTCACGCTGGATTCCCGGACATTGACGCCACGAACCGCAAATTTCGCCGATCGGGATTTCTTCCAGGTGCATCGGACGCGAGCCGACCGCGGCCTGTTCATCAGCGCTCCCTGGGTCACGCCGGAGGGCGAATATCTGATCAGCCTGAGCCGCCGCATCAGCACTGAGGACGGATCCTTTGCAGGCGTGGTCGCGGGCAGCATGCGGCTCAGCTATTTCCACAACCTGTTTCGCAAGCTGAATTTCGGCCTCGGCGACAGCATGGCTCTGTTCAACACCGATGGCGTCATGCTGATGCGAGCGCCGTTCGAGATCGGCAAGATCGGGCAGAGCATCAAGGACTCCCAGGTCTTCAAGCAGTATCCGGCGCGGCAATCCGGCTCCTACATGACGAAATCACTCGTCGATCATGTCAGGCGGCTCTATGTCTTCCAGGCGGTTGGCAACCATCACCTGATCATCGCCGAAGGTCTCTCGCTCGACGCCATCTATGCCGATTGGTGGCAGCAGGTCTGGCTGATCGGCAGCGTGGTGGCCGCGCTGTGCGGCTTCTCGATCGTCCTGATGTTCTATCTGCTCGCCGCTCTCAAGCGGCGGGCCGCCGCCGAACGCCGGCTCGCGCACCTTGCGAGCACCGATGCGCTGACCGGCCTCGCCAACCGCCGCCGCCTCGACGATACGCTCGACATCGAATGGCGGCGCGGCATGCGCGCGAAGTCGTCGGTTTCGCTTCTGATGATCGACGTCGATCATTTCAAAGCCTTCAACGACACCTACGGGCATCAGGCTGGCGACGCCGTGCTCGCCACCGTGGGCCGATGCATCGCAGCCAGCGCCAAGCGCGTCACCGATCTCGGTGCGCGCTATGGCGGCGAGGAGTTCTCGGTGCTGCTGCCCGGCATCGGCAAGGCCGGCGCGTTGGAGGTCGCCGAACAGATTCGCGCGAAGCTGGCGGCTGCACGCGAATCCCAACACGAGTTGCCGACCGTCAGCATCGGGGTGTCTTGCCTCGTGCCCGACCACGAGCGCACGTCGCGCGATCTGCTCAAGGCCGCCGACCTTGCGCTCTATCAAGCCAAGGCTGAAGGCCGCGACCGCGTCATCGTCAGCCCGATCGGATGGGACAAGTCGGGCAAGCGGCACGTCGCCTGATCGGGTTTCCCGCCGCGCTCCGCTCACTCCACCGGCAGTACGTCGACCGCGACGCTGAGCTTTTGCTTGCGCGCACCGACAATCACGCCGTCGACCGGAGAGACGTCGGCGAAGTCGCGGCCGATGGCGAGGATGATGTGGTCGTTGGCGACCATCAGATCGTTGGTCGGATCGAATCCGACCCAGCCAAGCTCGCTGCCGCACCAGACCGAGACCCAGGCATGGGTCGCGTCGGCGCCCTGCAGCCGCGGCTGCCCCGGCGGCGGAATGGTGCGCAGATAACCGCTGACATAGGCCGCGGACAGGCCGAGACCACGCAGCCCGGCGATCATCACATGGGCAAAATCCTGGCAGACGCCGTGACGCTTCTCGAACACGTCGCGCAGCGGCGTCGAGATCACGGTCGCCTTGGGATCGTATTTGAAGTCGCTGCGGATGCGGCGCATCAGGTCGGCCGCACCGGCTAGGATACCACCGTCAGGCGAGAAGCTCGCGGAAGCGTAGGCCGTCACCGGCCGCAGCACCGGCACCAAGGCACTTGCAAAGACATAGCCGACCGGCGAGGCCGCATCGAGGCTCAGCGCCTCGAATGCGCTATCGCGGACGCTTTCCCAGGGCGGGCTGGCCGCATCACGCGCCGGCGGCTGCCGCGCCACCGAGACCCGCGAGCGGGAATCGATGCGAAGGCTGCGATGCGCGGTCTCGATCAGGACGCTCTCGGTCGACGTGCCGAAGAAATCGCGCCGCGCGGTGCGTTCGGCGGGCCTCGGACGAATCTCGACCGAATGGGAGATCAGCTCCTGCCCGTCGCCGCTGATCGGCTCCAGCCGCAGCGAGCAGCGGGCGAAGCTGACCTGAGTCTCGTAGCTGTAGGTCGTGACGTGACGGATGTCGTAGATCACGCCAGCCCCGTGAGCTTCTCCGGCCGGCTGGCATTCGGTCCGTGCGGGAAATAATGCAGCCCGACCGCGTCGGCGAGGTTGAGCAGGTCCTGCTCCAGCGCGAACAGCGTCTTGACGTCGAGGCTCGAAGCCTCGGCCGTCGTCAACATCGCCTCGACCGCGACCGCGAGCCGTTGCGGCCGCTCGATCAGGCCGTGCTCCTTCAGGCTCGGCAACGCGGCGATATGCTCGTTCAGCGCCGCGACCTGGAATGCGACCGAGCGCGGATTGTAGGGATCCAGCACCGCGAGATCGCGCACCGGCGTCAGCAGCGGCTGCACCAGATAGCGCGAGCGATAGGTGATCTGGCAGTCGACCAGCGTGAGCAGGACATCGAGATCCTCGTCACCGGCTTCGTCATAGGCGAACTGGCGGGCAAAGCGCGTGGTGTTGATGGCGCGCTCGGCGCGGCGGCCCATCTCGAGGAAGCGCCAGCCGGCGGCGCGGTTCATGTTCTCCTGCGCGAGGCCGGCGAAACTTGCGAGCTCCTGCAAGGTCAGCTCGGCGGCGCTGACGACGCCGTCATCATCATGAACCTCGATCGCGAGACGGTCGGCCATTTCGGTGATGACCTGCCAAGCGTCCGGCGACAGCCGCTCGCGAAGCGACGTCGCGGTGCGCTGCGCCGATCGCACCAGCGACAGCGCCGAACCGAACTTCTCCTCGTTCTGCAGCGCCTCGAGCGCGACCTTGGCGGGATTGGCGCGCGCCGTCTGCGAGGCCGCGCCCCAGGTCACCAGCAGGCGCTGGATGCGCTCGGCCGAATGCATCGCCGGTGCGTTGCCATTCGAATTGCCGCGCGCCGGATCGCGCAGCGGCGTGCACAGCGCGCGGATCAGGCGAATGGTGGCCTCGGCGCGCTCGAGATAGCGGCCGAGCCAGAACAGGTTGTCGGCGGCGCGGCTCGGCAGCACGCCGGCGATGCGTCGGATGCGGACGGTGTCGACCGCCGGCAGCAGGGTCGAGGTCGCGACCGCCTTATCCGAGACCACCCAGACGTCGGCGGACACTGCGCCATCGCCCATCGACACCGCGCGCGCATCGGCCCGGTCGGCAATCCGGCAGAAGCCGCCGGGCAACACAGTCCAGCCGTTCGGCGTCGCCGCCGCGAACACCCGCAGTACGAACGGACGCGGCGCGATGCGGCCGTCTTCCCACACCGGCGTCGTGGAAAGGCGCACCAACTCCTGGCCGACATAGTCGATGCCGCGGTGGCTGATCGCATCCTTCAGGCGGTCGCGCTCCGCCCCCGATAATTCGCCGGGCAGCACCGGCCCATGGCCGGGAAAATCCGCGACGCCGCGGCCATAGGCGCCTTCGATCGCGAATTCATCGAGCCGCGACAGCACCTGCTCGCGAGCAGACTTCTGGCCGCACCACCAAGTCGCGATGTGCGGCATCATCAGGTCTTCCGAGAGCAGGCGGCGGCAGAGATTGGGAAGGAAGCCGAGCAGCGCCCTCGCCTCCATCACGCCGGAGCCCGGCATGTTGGCGACCACGACGCCGCCCTTGCGCAGCACCTCGACGAGGCCGGGCACGCCGAGATAGGAGGACGCGTCGAGCTCGAGCGGATCGAGCATGTTGGAATCGACCCGGCGCAGCAGCACGTCGAGCCGCTTCAATCCGGCGACGGTACGGATGTGGATGCGGTCGCCGGAGACCGCGAGATCATCACCCTCGACCAGCAGGAATCCGAGATAGCGCGCGAGCGTCGCGTGTTCGAAATAGGTCTCGCTGAACGCGCCCGGCGTCAGCAGGCCGATCCGCGGCTCGTCGCGATCGGCGCTGGCGCGCAGCGAATCGCGGAACGCTTCGAAGAACGGCGCGACGCGCTCGACATTCATCGATTTGTAGAGATTGGAAAACGCGCGCGACAGCACCAGGCGATTTTCCAGGGCATAGCCGGCGCCCGACGGCGCCTGCGTGCGATCGCCGAGCACCCACCAGCGGCCGTCAGGCCCGCGGCCGATATCGGCGGCATAGAGATGCAGATAGCGGCCGCCCGGCGGCCTGATGCCGCTGACCGAGCGCAGATATTCGCTGCTGCCGGCGATCGCCGCTGCAGGGATGGCACCGTCGGCGACGAGACGGCCCTCGCCGTAGAGATCGGCCAACACCATTTCCAGGAGCTGCGCCCGCTGCGCGACGCCGGCGGCGAGTTGCCGCCAGTCGGCCGCGTCGATGATCAGTGGCAGGTGGCTGAGCGGCCAGATCCGGTCGGAGGTATCGCCCGGCGCCCGATAGGTGACGCCGGCCTCGCGCAGATGACGGTCGGCGTTGGCGAAGCGGCGCTCGATATCGGCCGGCGACAGCCCGGCAAAGGCATCGAAGAAACGGGCCCAGACCGGCCGCGGCGCGCCATTCTCGGCGATATATTCATCGGGAATGCCCGGAAGCCGGACATAGTCGCGGGTCCACTGCGCCATCCGGCGCTGGCCGGGCCGGGCCCTGCTCTCCTGACTGCTGCCTTGGCTGTTGCCCCGGCCACCCGACACCGTCATTGCACTTCCCCTGCACCCCAGTTCGCTGGAGAACGCTCCAATTAGTGCAGGAGCGGCGTCCGCAAGTCGAGGGTCAAGGGAAACTCAATTGTGCGTTCCTCCGGCGGCGTTTCGATCTTGCCGGGGGTGTGGCCGTGTTCCTGGAAGCGTGCCAGCCGCCGAGCCTCGGCCTCGTAGGAATTGACCGGCTTGGTCTCGTAGTTGCGGCCGCCGGGATGGGCGACATGATAGACGCAGCCGCCGAGCGAGCGGCCGTTCCAGGTGTCGATCAGGTCGAACGTCAAGGGCGCGTGCACGGGAATCGTGGGATGCAGGCCGGAGGCCGGCTGCCAGGCCTTGAAGCGGACGCCTGCAACCGCCTCGCCCGAGCGGCCGGTCTCGGTCATCGGCATCCGCCTGCCATTGCAGGTGACGACATGGCGGCCCTCCACGAAACCGGTGGCCTTCACCTGCAACCGTTCGACCGACGAATCGACATAGCGCACGGTGCCGCCCGAGGTGCCCTCCTCGCCCAGCACATGCCAGGGCTCGAGCGCCTGCCGCAGCTCGAGACCGACGCCACCGTGATGGACCCGGCCGAAGGCGGGGAAGCGGAATTCGAGCTGCGCCTGATACCATTCCGGTTCGACGTCGTAGCCGAACTGCTTGAGCTCGGCGAGCACGCCCAGAAAATCCTCCCAGAGGAAATGCGGCAGCATGAAGCGGTCATGCAGCGCGGTGCCCCAGCGCACGAACTTCCCGTCCTGCGGCTCGCGCCACAGCTTCGCGATCAGTGCACGGATCAACAACTGCTGCGCCAGCGACATGCGCGGATCGGGCGGCATTTCGAGCGCGCGGAATTCGACCAGGCCGAGGCGGCCGGTCGGGCCGTCGGGCGAATAGAGCTTGTCGATGCAGATCTCGGCGCGATGGGTGTTGCCGGTGATGTCGACCAGGATGTGCCGAAACAGCCGGTCGACCAGCCATAGCGGCGCGTCCATGCACGGCGGCGGAACGTGCGCGAGCGCGATCTCCAATTCATAGAGCCCGTCATGCCGCGCCTCGTCGATCCGCGGCGCCTGGCTGGTCGGGCCGATGAACATGCCGGAGAACAGATAGGACAGCGACGGATGCCGCTGCCAATACAGCACGAGGCTCTTCAGCAGGTCTGGCCGGCGCAGGAACGGTGAATCCTCCGGCTTGCTGCCGCCGACCACGATGTGGTTGCCGCCGCCGGTGCCGGTGTGGCGGCCATCGATCAGGAAGCGGTTGGCCCCCAGCCGCGTCTTCGCGGAATCCTCGTAGAGGCCGAGGGTGATGTCGACGGCTTCGCGCCAGCTCTGCGCCGGCTGCACGTTGATCTCGATCACGCCCGGGTCCGGCGTCACCTTGATCACCTCGATGCGCGGATCGAACGGTGGCGCGTAGCCTTCGACGTGGACTGCGAGCTGCGTTTCCTCCGCGGTCGCCTCGATTGCCGTGATCAGTTCAAGATAATCCTCGACCTTCTCGACCGGCGGCATGAAGACACAGATCACGCCGTCGCGGACTTCGATCGCCATTGCGGTACGCACCGGCAGCGGCTCGGGGATGTCCTTCAGCGCCTGCTTCAGCTCCGCGTCGGCGAGCGCCTCGCGCGGCGCCATCGGATCCTGCTCGACGATGTAGGGATAGTCCTCCGGCGGGACATGTTCGAGCGAGCCGATCGGCAGCCGCAGGCCGAGCGGCGAATCGCCGGGTGATGCGAACAGATGGCTGCGGCGGATCTTCCAATGCTCGCTGCGCCAGCGCGCAGGGATCTTGTCGGCAAGCGGCGTCCAACGCTGGATCGGCAGCACAAAGCCTTTCGGCGTCGTCAGTCCCGCGTCGAACACCCGCGCCAGCCGCGCGCGCTCTTCGGCATCCGTCAGCTTGGAGTTATCGGGCGTGACGTTGGCCGGCAGCCCGGCTTCACGCTGCAGCCAGAACGCCGGGTCCTCATAGGCCGGCATGACATGGTCGGCGCGGAGTCCGAGCTTCTTCGCAGTGCCGACGGCAAAGCGCTCAGCATCGGCAACCCTTGCCTTGCGCAGATTCTCGATCGACGCGATCAGGTCGGCGTTCTTCCAGATCGGCTTGCCGTCCTTGCGCCAATAGAGGCCGAACGCCCAGCGCGGCAGGCTCTCGCCGGGATACCATTTGCCCTGGCCGTAATGCAGCAGGCCGCCCGGCGCGAACCGCGTGCGCAACTTACGGATCAACTCGTCGGCCAGCGCGCGCTTGGTCGGGCCGACCGCGGCGACGTTCCACTCCGGTGATTCCAGATCGTCGACCGAAACGAAGGTCGGCTCGCCGCCCATGGTCAGCCGCACATCGTGCTTCGTCAGGTCGGCATCGACCTGCTCGCCGAGTTGGTCGAGCCGCGCCCAGGATGCATCCGAAAACGGCCTGGTGATCCGCGGCGCTTCGCGGATGCGCTTGACGCTCATCTCGAAGCCGAACTCGACATTGGCGGCGCCTGCGGTGCCGGTCACCGGCGAGGCCGAGCGGTAGTGCGGCGTGGCGCAGACCGGAATGTGGCCCTCGCCGGTCAGCATGCCGGAAGTGACGTCGAACCCGATCCAGCCCGCGCCGGGCAGATAGACTTCGGCCCAGGCGTGCAGATCGGTGAAATCGTTCTCGACCTCGCGCGGCCCCTCGAGCGGATCGATATCGGGCCGCAGCTGGATGAGATATCCGGAGACGAAGCGCGCGGCGAGGCCGAGATGCCGCATCGTCTGGATCAAAAGCCAAGCCGAGTCGCGGCACGAGCCGGAGCAAGCGGCCAGCGTCTCCTCCGGCGTCTGGATGCCGGCCTCCATCCGGATCACGTAGCTGATCTTCTTCTGCAGCTGCGCGTTCAGCTCGACCAGGAAATTGACGGTGCTATCGGCCTGCCGCGGAATGTCCTTCAGGTACGCCGCGAGCAACGGCCCGGGCTCCTCGGTCTCCAGATAGGGCGCGAGCTCGGTCTTGAGATCGCCGGGATATTCGAATGGAAAACTGTTGGCGTAGGGCTCGACGAAGAAGTCGAACGGATTGACCACCGTCATCTCAGCGGTGAAATCGACCTCGACCTTGAGCTCGGTTGCCTTCTCCGGGAAGACGTAGCGCGCCAGCCAGTTGCCCTGCGGGTCCTGCTGCCAGTTCACGAAATGATTCGATGGCGTGACCTTGAGCGAATAGCTGAGGATCGGCGTGCGGGTATGCGGCGCCGGCCGGAGCCGAATGGTCTGGGGCCCGAGATCGATCGGCCGGTCGTATTTATAGTGCGTGACGTGATGCAGTGCGACGAAGATCGACACGGACCGAGGACTCCAGCAGCTTTTTTAAGCAGAACACTGGTTCCGGTATGGATCAAGCACTAACAACGGGCAGCGGTTGCCCAGGAATTGTCCGTGCGGTTGTCCCAATGGGAGTGACTGACGCGGCTCATTGGCCCCACCGGCTAGCGGCCGATCGCACCTGACACCTGCGACGCAAGCTGCTCGGCGAGCATGTGATAGCCTTCGGGGGTCAAATGCACACCGTCGGGCTGATGCGGCAGTCCGCCCAACATCCCGTTGGCAAGCATGATCACGGTGATGCCGCGGGCGCTGAGGCGGCTTTGAATATCCGCTGTCCGGTCCGGGCTGCCCTTGCGCCGATCGTTGCCGCCGGGCTGCAGGATCACCGCGCGGGTGCCGTTCGGGACTGCCCGGTCGAGGCGTTGCAGCATCCCTTCGGTGGTGTCGCCATTGATGCCGGCGTTCACGATACGGACGTTCAGCCCCTTCGCCCGCAGGATCGATTCGAGCTGCGCGGGATAGGCCTGGTTGCGCGCCACGCCCTTGCCGTAGGTGTTGCTCGCGCCAAGCGCGACGACGGTTGCGGCGTCAGCCGAGGCGGCGCCGAGGATGAATGCGGCCAGAAATGCGAGGCATCCAATAAGTCCGAACCGAAGCGCGCGCATGCTTCCTCCGTTCAGTCGTAGCCTGGATGGAGCGTAGCGTAATCCGTGGGGACAGCAAACTCGTCGTCCCGGCGAAGGCCGGGACCCATAACCACCGACCGTGGCGATGCGGAAGGTGTCTGCCACCGCCCTGAAAACGATAGATCACGCGGTATAGGTCCCGGCCTTCGCCGGGACGACAGCGAGAATGCGGCCTGTATTGCAGCTCCCAAGCGCTACATCGTCGCGCCAAGCACCCACGGCGCGAACTCGGCGCCGCCGAAATCAAAGCTCTCGCTCTTGGTCGGCTGGCCCGAGGCGGTCTTGAGGATGAGGTCAAAGATGCGCTGGCCGCATTCCTGCACGCTCTCCTCGCCGTCGAGGATGGTGCCGCAATTGACGTCCATGTCGTCCTGCATCCGCTTGTACATCGGCGTGTTGGTGGCGAGCTTGATCGACGGCGCGGGCTTGCAGCCGAACACACTGCCGCGGCCGGTGGTGAAGCAGACCAGGTTGGCGCCGCCGGCGACCTGCCCGGTCGCAGCGACCGGATCGTAGCCGGGCGTGTCCATGAACACGAAGCCCTTCTTGGTGACGGGCTCGGCGTAATGCAGCACGTCGACCAGGTTGGTGCTGCCGGCCTTGGCCATCGCACCGAGCGACTTCTCAAGGATCGTCGTGAGGCCGCCGGCCTTGTTGCCGGGGCTCGGGTTGGCGTTCATCTCGGCGCCCTCACGCTGGGTGTATTCCTCCCACCAGCGCATCAGGCCGACCAGCTTCTCGCCGACCTCGCGGCTGACGGCGCGGCGGGTCAGCAGATGTTCGGCGCCATAGGTTTCGGGCGTCTCCGACAGGATCACCGTGCCGCCGTGACGGACCAACAAATCGCTCGCCGCGCCGAGTGCAGGGTTGGCCGACACGCCGGAGTAACCGTCCGAGCCGCCGCATTGCAGCGCCACGGTAAGCTCGCTCGCCGGCACTGCCTCGCGCTTGACCTTGTTGGCGTCGGCGAGCGCTTCCTTCACGAAGGCAACGCCGGCTTCCACGGTCTTGCGGGTGCCGCCGACCTCCTGAATGTCCATCGCGCGCAGGCGGCCGGCGAGCTTCTGCTCCTGCATCAGGCCGCCGATCTGGTTCACCTCGCAGCCGAGGCCGAGCACGATGACGTTGGAGAAATTGACGTGGCGCGCATAGCCGCCGAGCGTGCGGCGAAGCAGCGCCAGCGGCTCGTCCTGGGTCATGCCGCAGCCGGTCTTGTGGGTCAGCGCGACGACGCCGTCGACATTCGGGTAGTCGGCGAGCGGATTGTCGCCGGTGAACGGATTCTTCTTGAACATGTCGGCGACGATGCCGGCGACGTGGGCGCTGCAATTCACCGAGGTGAGGATGCCGATATAGTTGCGCGTCGCGACGCGGCCGTCGGCGCGGCGGATGCCCTCGAAGGTCGCCGGCAGATCGAAATTCGGCACCGGCTTGACGTCGACGCCATAGGCGTAGTCCTTGGCGAAATCGCCCATGCCGCAGTTCTGGGTGTGCACATGCTGGCCCGGTGCGATCGGCTGGGTCGCAAAGCCGATGATCTGGCCGTAACGCCGGATCGGTTCGCCCATCGCGATCGGCTTGATCGCGACCTTGTGGCCGGCCGGAATGCGGTCGACCGTGGTGACGCCCTCGGTCACCTCAAGCCCCGGCGGCAGGCTCGCGCGCGCGATCAAAACGCTGTCGTCGGCGTGCAGGCGGATCACTTGTGCCGAGGCCATGGGAGTTCTCCTTTGGAGCGAATGGCGAGTAGCGAATGGAATTGGGAGTAGCGTCATTCGCTACTCCCTGTTCGCCATTCGCGAAGATGACTACGCCTTGCCGCCGGACTTCTCGCGGGTCGCGTTGACCTGCATCTTGGCGTAGACCTGCATCAGGCCGACTTCGTTCGACAGCGTCACGAGCTTGAAGCCCATGTTGATCGCGCGCACCGCGCCCTCGGCGCCGGAGCAGTGGATGCCCGGGTTGAGGCCGCGCTTGCCGCACTCCTTGATGATCTTCTCGTAGATCTTGAGGATCTCCGGCTCGTCGCGATCGAGCTTCGGCACCAGACCGTAGGAGAAGCCGAGGTCGGACGGACCGATATAGACGCCGTCGATGCCTTCGACATCGAGGATCGCTTCCATGTTCTCGACCGCGGTCTTGGTCTCCATCATCGGCAGCAGCACGATCTCGTCGTTGGCGGTCTGCTGATAGGTGCCGGCCGAGCCGTACATGCCGGCGCGGATCGGACCGTTGGAGCGCACGCCCTTCGGCGGATACTTCGCATAGGAGACGAGGTTCTTGGCTTCCTGCGGCGTGTTGACCATCGGGCAGATCACGCCATAGGCGCCGCCGTCCAGCACCTTGCCGATGATGCCGGGCTCATTCCAGGGCACGCGGACCATCGGCGTCACCGGATGGGCATGCATCGCCTGGAAGCATTGCACCATGGACTGATAATCCTGCACGCCGTGCTGCATGTCGACGGTGACGCTGTCGAAGCCGCATTGCGCGATCACTTCGGCCGAAAACCCGGAGGGGATCGCGAGCCACGCGTTGACCACCGCCTTGCCCGATGCCCAGACCTGCTTGACCTTGTTTGCCATTGATTGCGTTTCCTTTTGTGGTTCTCGGAGGTTTTCTTGGGGAAGCGGACCTCAGCTGGTCGCCCGCTGGATCGAGACTTCGCTGACGCCGACTTCGCGCGCGGTATTCACTATCGCCGCCCAGGTGTCGTCAGGCAAGGGGATGCCGTTCTTGGTGCGATCGGCGCGGGTCTTGCGCTCCGGATCGCCCGGAACCAGCACGGAATCCGTGCCCGCGATCGGCTTGGTGGCGCGGATGAAGTCGGTGTAGCGGGTGATTTCGCCGTCGAAGAAGTTGCTGGTGTCGATCACCTTGGGATCGATGTAGAACGCCATCATGCCGTTGGCGAAACGGCGGTCCGACGACGTCGCGCCGGTGCCGGTCAGCGCACCGCCGAGCAGCTCGCAGATGAAGGCGAGGCCCGAGCCCTTGTGGTCGCCGAAGGCGCGGATCGCGCCGGTTCCCTTGGTGTGGTCGCGCGGCCCATCCGGCGTATACGGACCATACAGAACGTGCGGATCCTCGCTCAGCGTGCCGTCGGCATCGACCAGCGCGCCGATCGGCAGCTTCTTGCCGCCGCGACTTGCGACCAGACACTTGCCCTCGGCGACGACCGAGGTCGCGAAATCCAGCACGATCGGGTCCTGGCCCTGGCGCGGAATGCCGACGCAATAGGGCGCGGTCGACAGCCGCTTCTCGACGCCGCCATAGGGCGCGACCAGCAGCGAGCCCGCCGCGGTGACGAAATGAATTGAAACAAGTCCCTCGGCGGCAGCCATCTCGGCCCAGTCGCCGACGCGGCCGAGGTGGCCGGAGTTGCGCAGCGCGACCGCGGCAAGCCCCGCCTTCTTGCACTTCTCGATGCCGAGCCTGACCGCAACCGGCGTGACGGTCTGGCCATAGCCGAACTTGCCGTCGACAACAGCGAGCGACGGCGTGTCGACCACCACTTCGGGGGTCTGGTTCGGCACGATCGAGCCCATCTTCTTCCACCTGACATAGACAGGCACGCGGATCACGCCGTGGCTGTCATGCCCGGTGAGGTTCGCCGTCGTCAAGTAGGTCGCGATGCGCTTCGCCTCTTCCGGAGAGGACTCCGAATGGGAAAACACCTCGGACACGAAGTTGATGAGGTTATCGACCTTGATGGTGACCATGAAAAACTAGCTCGCTCGATAAAACACAGTGCGTTGTCAGGCGTGGCTCTTGGCGTGGCTGCCGAGATAGGCCGCGGCGATGGCTTCGTTGCCCCACAATTCGTCGGGCTTGCCGCCGAGCACGATCCGCCCGGTTTCCAGGACAAAACCGTGATCGGCGACCGAGAGTCCCATGCGCGCATTTTGCTCGACGAGCAAGACCGTGGTGTCCTTCCTGATCTGCGAAATGATGCGGAACACCGCCTGCACGATCACGGGTGCGAGACCGAGCGACGGCTCGTCGAGCAGCAGCAGCCGCGGCTTGGCCATCAGGCCGCGCGCCACCGCGACCATCTGCAGCTGGCCGCCGGAAAGCGTCCAGCCCAGCGCATTGGAAAAGGCACGGATGTCCGGGAACAGATCGAACATCGCGTCGGCCTCGCGCGAGATCTGCGACGCCGAAACCTTCCGGTTCGAGGCGCCGAGCATGATGTTCTCTTTCACGGTGAGGCCCGGGAACACGCGGCGGCCTTCCGGCACATGCGAGATGCCGAGCCGCACGATCGCTTCCGGCCCGAGGCCGGCGATCGAGTGACCGTCAAACAGGATGTCGCCGGAGGCGGGCTTGGCAAGGCCGGAGATCGCGCGCAGCGTGGTTGACTTGCCGGCACCGTTGGCACCGAGCAGCGTGACCACCTGCCCCTGCTCCACGGCGATGGTAACGCCGCGCAGCGCCTCGATCTCGCCGTAGCGGACCACGAGATTGCGGATTTCGAGCAGCGGCATCATTCGCTCCCGAGATAGGCGGAGACGACGTCGGGATGGCGCAGCACCGCCATCGACTCGCCGTCCGCGATGCGGCGTCCGAAGTTCAGCACGGTGATGTGCTGGGCGGCTTCAGAGACCAGCGTCATGTCGTGATCGATGATCAGGATGGTGAGGCCTTGCGCCGCGATGCGCTTGAGCAATTCATGCAGCTCGAGCTTCTCGGTCGAATTGAGGCCGGCGGCCGGCTCGTCGAGCAGCAGCAAGGTCGGGTTCGACGCCAGCGCCCGCGCGATCTCGATCAGCCGCTGGTGGCCGTAGGAGAAGCTCGAGATCAGCTCATTGGCGCGGCTGCCGAGGCCGACGAAGGTCAACGCCTCCATCGCCCGTTCGGTCAGCGCGTCGTCGCCCTTCCCGATCATGGTGTTGCCCGGCCGCTCAGCGCCGATCTCGACGTTTTCGAGCGCCGTCATCGAGCGGAACAGGCGGATGTTCTGGAAGGTTCGTCCGAGACCCGCGGCCGTGCGCTGATGTGGCGCCATGTTGGTGATGTCGGTGCCGTCGAGCACGATCTTGCCCGACGTCGCCTTGTAGAGACCGGACAGCACGTTCAGCGTCGTGGTCTTGCCGGAGCCGTTAGGGCCGATCAGCGCGTGCACGCTGCCGCGCTTTACCGCGATGTCTACGCCGTCGACCGCCTTGAGGCCGCCGAAATGCTTCGAGAGTCCGGTGACCTCGAGCACGACGTCGCCGCCTGACGTCGCGGGCTTGAGCTGCAGCGCTCCGGCAACGGGCGGCGCCTTGCTGTGCGCGCGCATCCGCGTGAACGCGTCGGACACGAAGCCCCAGATGCCGTCAGGCATGAAGCGGATGATCAGGATCACCGACAGGCCGTAGATCGCAAGGTAGAGACCAGGCACGCTCTTGAGGAAGCGCAGCCATTCCGGGATCAGGATCAGGAGGCCGGTGCCGATCACCGAGCCGATAGGCGAAGCCACACCGCCGAGCAGCGACATGGTCAGGAACTGGATCGACTCCGCAAACGAGAACTGGTCGGGGCTGACATAGGCGAAGCCGCCGGCGAACAGGCCGCCGGCGAGGCCGCCGAGCAACGCGCACAGCCCGAACGCGGAGACCTTGGTGCGGAACACGTCGATGCCGTTGACGCCGGCCGCGAGCTCATTGTCGCGCACCGCGCGCATGGCGCGGCCGAGCTTGGTGTCAGGCAGATGCCAGACCAGATAGCCGACGATCGCGAGCATCGCGACGCAGAAGGCCAGGTAGCTTTGCGAGGACTGGAACAGCTCGGGCCGGCGGATGTTGGCGACGCCGTCCGGCCCGTGGGTCAGCCAGATCGCGTTGATCATCACCAGCGTCACGATCTGCTGGAACGAGATCGTCACCATGGCAAGGTAGTGTCCGCCGAGCCGCAGCGTCGACATGCCCAGGACCGCACCGGCGACCAGCGTGATCGCGCAGCCGCCAACCAGGCAGAGCCAGAAGTTCAGATGCAGGTCGGCGGTCCCGAGGCCGACGGCATAGGCCCCGAAGCCGAAGAACGCGGCCTGCGCCAGATTGATCTGACCGCACAGGCCGAGCACGACCGACAGCCCGAACACCGCGATCGAGAAGGTCGTGGCCTGCAGCAGGATGTTGAGGATGTAGCCGTCGAACTGCATGCCGGCGGCGAGCGCCACCAGCACGGCCGCGCCGATGAAATACGGCAGATGGCGAATGATCAGCGGTTTCGAGCGCACGGCCGGCGCCGGAATCATGTTGTCGCTGGCGCTCATGCTTTCTCCGCGACACGTTCGCCGAAGATGCCCTGCGGCCGGAACACCAGGAAGGCGATCAGCACCAGGAAGGCAAAGCCGTCCTTGTACGGCACCGAGATGTAGGCAGCACCGAAGGTTTCGATCACACCGAGCGCGAGACCGCCGACGATCGCGCCGGCGACATCGCCGAAGCCGCCGATGATGGTCGCGGCAAACGCCTTCAGCGCGATCGTCGAGCCCATCTGGATCGAGACGAACAGCACCGGCGCCACCAGGATGCCGGCGAGGCCGCCGAGCACGGCCGAATAGATGAAGGTGATCATGATCATGGTGGAGACGGAAATGCCGAGCAGCGAGGCCATCTCCTTGTCCTGCGAGGTCGCCTGCAGCTTCTTGCCGAGCAGCGTCTTCTCGAAGAACCAGAAATTGAACAGCACCAGGAGGATCGTGACGCCGATGATCAGCAGATACTGGCTGTCGAGATAGACCGGGCCGAGCTGGATGCCGGGCGTATCGAACCAGCCCTGCAGCACCTGCGGCTGCGGACCGTAGATCGCAAGCACCGAGTTCGACAGCAGGATCGAGGCGCCGATGGTGGCGATGATGACAGGCAGATAGGTGCGGTGGCGCAGCGGATAGTAGACGCCGAGATTGAAGATGACGCCGAGCAGCGCCATGCCGGCAAGCGCGATCACAAAGGACAGCCAGTAAGGCAGGCCGAGCTCGACGCAGACCACCATCAGATAGGCGGCCACCATCGAGAACTCGCCTTGCGCGAAGTTCACCACATTGGTGGCGCGGAAGATCAGCACGAAACCGAGCGCGACCAGCGCGTAGACCGCGCCGATGCCGATTCCGGTGAAGAGTAGCTGGAGAACCAGATCCATGACAGCGCTCGATCAGGACAGTGGACGCAGAAGATCGGCCTCGCCGTGCACGACGGCGAGGCCGATCCGCGATCAATCGTTGAAGTCGATGTGCTTGTCGTAGACGATCTTGCCCTTGTCGTTCTTCACGACGTTATAGCCGTGCAGACCGTCACCGTTCTTGTCGAAATTATATTCGCCTTCGGCGCCGGCGAATTTCTGCGTTGCCAGGATGGCATCGCGGATCTTGTTCGGATCGGTCGAGCCGGCCTTGTTGATCGCCGCCGACAGGATGGTGATCGCGTCGTACGGCCAGGCGCTCTGGTTGTCGGGCGCGGTCTTGTAGGCATCGCGATAGGCCTTGCCGAACGCCTTCGCGGTGTCGCTGGAGTCCTCGGCAAAATCTGCGACACCATAGGTGCCGAACAGCGCAGGGCCGGCGAGCTTGGTCGAGGACACCGCCACCACCGAGGGCGACCCGACCCAGGGGATGTTGACGCCGAGCTGGCGCAGCTGGCGGGCAAAGATGCCGAGATCATTCTCGAAGGTGAAGTAAGTGCCGAGCACGTCGGCGCCGGACTGCTTCACGGCCAGCACGACCGGAGTGAAGTCCTGGCTCTGGTTGGCGTAACCCTGGTCAAGCACCGGCGGCGCGCCGAGCTTGGTCAGCGCCTCGGTGAGCGCTTTGCCACCCGCGGTGCCGAACGCGTCGGTGGAATGGACGATCGCCCACTTCTTCTTGCCAAGCGTGGTGACGCCGAAGTCGGCGATCACGCGGCCGGAGTAATTGTCGTTCGGGCGGAAACGGAACAGCCAGGGATTGCCGGAATGGGTGAGATCGGGGTTGGTGCCGCCGATCATCACGGGCTTGCCGACCTTGATGACGTCGGGCGCCATCGCCTGCACCTGGGTCGAGCGGATCGAGCCGAGGAAGGCAACGATGTCGGATTGCGCGGCAAGCTTGGAGAAGGCCAGCACGATGCCGGGATTGGTGGTCTGGTCGTCCTCGATGACGAGTTCGACCTGCCTGCCGAGCACGCCGCCGGCCTTGTTGACCGCGGCAAGCGCCAACTTGGCGCCATTCTGGGCCCACAGCCCCTGCTCGGCTGCCGGTCCGGTCACCGGCACGCACATCCCGATCTTGATGGTTGCTCCCTGCGCCCAGGCGCTGCGCATCAGCGCAGGAGCAGCGAGACCTGCCGCCAAGCCGGCGGAAAACTCACGCCTCGTCAGTTTCATTCAATCCTCCCTGTCATGCGCCGAACTTGCATGTCGGCTGCGTTGAGACGAGCTGACGCGTCGATCTGCTGCCCAATCCGCAGCCATCGAGCGGCGCGGCGAACAAACATTGGCACCACTGCGGTGCAAAAGACGCGCAACAGCGGCCATCAATCTGGCGTTTGCCGCAGCTAAACATGATTGCACATTGCACGCAATAGCCAAAAATTCGCTGGTAACGGTGCGTAAATGCCTGCTACCTGCAACATGACGCGATCACATGGTAATGTGACGGCGGGCAGCCATCGATGTCGATTCCAAGAGCGAAATCGCAGACCAGACGGAAGCAACCGGCCTACGCGCTGATCAAGAGCGCGTTGGCAAAGCACATCCGGGCCGGTGACGTGCCTCCCGGCACGGTGCTCTCCGAGTCGGCGATCGCGACTTTGTTCGGCTCGAGCCGCTCCCCGGTGCGGCAGGCCTTCGAACAGCTGGAGCACGTCGGCTGGTGCGCCGGTTCGACGGCCGCGGCGTCATCGCCGGCAAGCGCAAGGTCGAGCCACGGCGCGTCCCGATCACGCCGGAGATGTTTGGACTGACCGATGGCCCTGTCGACGCGGTGCGCAGCGATGCCTGGGACGCGCTCTATTACAAGCTCGAACGCGAGATCATCTACCGGTCGCTGTTCGGACGCTTCCGCGTCAGCGAGCTGGCACTGGCGCGGCATTTCCGGGTCGGACGCACCGTGGCGCGCAATCTGCTGCTCCGCGCGCAGGCGATCGGAATCCTGGAGAAAGGCGCCAAGGCGCATTGGTACGTGGTGCCGCTGGACGAGGATCGCCTGCGCGACATCTTCGAGGTGCGCGCAACCCTCGAGCCGCTGCTGCTCAAATCCGCGACGGCGAAGATTCCGACCGCGCTGCTTGACCGGATGGCGGAACGGCTGCGCGAGGGAATTCAATTCCGCAGCCGCGTCGGCGTCGGCGAGCTCGACGAGATCGAGGGCGACCTTCATATCCGCTGCCTGGGATATGGCGTCAATCGCGAGATGATCGAAGCACTCAAGCGCACCCACTGCGCCTTCGTGATCGGCAAGCACATTCAGGTGGCCCTGACCGCGCCGCAGATCGATTCCTTCATGGACGAACATCTGGTGATCATCGAAGCCTTGCGCGCGCGCGACGGCGACGCGGCGGCCGAGATCTTGCGCCGCCATATCGAGTGGTCCCACTCGAAGGTCGCGGGCTGGATCGCCGAATTCCGCGCGATCAACGTGATCTCACGCGTGCCCTACATGGCCTGACGGCATCGCGGCGTCGCGCCTAGTCGTCGGCTTCGACCTCGGCGTCATCGGCCGAGCCCATTCCGGCGAGACTTGCCTCCAGCACACCCAGCATTTCGTGCAACTCGGCGAGCTTGCGCGCACCATATCGTCGTGTGATTTCGGCGTAGATCGCCTCCGACGTCGGCGCTACCGCCTCGATCAGCTTCAACCCCTTGGCGGAGATCGAGACCACCGCACGCCGCGCGTCGTTCTCCGCCGCCTTGCGCTCGATCAACGCACGCCCCTCGAGATCGCGCAGGATGCGCGACAGACTCGGGCCGAGCAGGAACGCCACGCGGGCGAGTTCGGTGACCTCGATCTCGTCGACCGCGGTCAGCGCACGCAGGATCCGCCACTGCTGCTCGGTCAGCCCGTGATTGCGCAGCGACGGACGGAATTGCCGCATCACCGCTTCGCGGGCACGGAGCAGCGACATCGGCAGCGAGCGCGAGAATTCGCGCATCGGGCCACGCCGCGACGACGCCGCATCGTCAGCCTGCCCCGCCCCTGTCTCATCCGACGATTTCTTGCGCGCCATGACCTAATCCGCCGCCGCAAACTTTTGCGCTGCAACATGCACTGATTCAGTTTGCGGGAAATAACTTAACATGTTAATCATCTCCCGACATCCACTTTTTGTGTATCACGCATGGCCCTCTCCAAGGACGATATCCGCGCTGCCGCCGAACGGCTCGACACTGCGGAAAAGACCCGCAAGCAGATCCGCCAGCTCTCGCTGGAATACCCAAGCATCACCCTCGAAGACGCCTACGCGATTCAGAAGGCCTGGGTCGAGATGAAGGTGGCGCAGGGCCGCCTCGTCAAGGGCCACAAGATCGGCCTGACCTCGAAGGCGATGCAGAGCGCGCTCAATATCGACGAGCCGGATTCCGGCATCCTGCTCGACGACATGTTCTTTGCCGACGGCGGCCTGGTGCCGACCGACCGCTTCATCGCAACCCGCGTCGAGGCCGAGCTCGCCTTCGTGATGAAGCATCGCCTGGCGGGCCCGAACTGCACGCTGTTCGACGTGCTCAACGCCACCGACTTCGTGGTGCCGGCGCTGGAGATCCTGGATACCAGGGTCGAGCGCGTCGACCCCGAGACCAAGGCGACGCGCAAGATCTTCGATACCATCGCCGACAACGCCGCCAATGCCGGTATCGTGCTCGGCGGCCGGCCGATCCGCCCGCTGGAGGCCGATCTGCGCTGGATCGGCGCGCTGTGCTTCCGCAACGGCCAGCTCGAGGAAACCGGGCTTGCCGCAGGCGTGTTGAATCATCCGGCGACCGCGGTGGCGTGGCTTGCCAACAAGATCGAGCCGAACGGGCTGGCGCTGGAAGCCGGACAGGTCGTGCTGGCGGGCTCCTTCATCCGCCCGATCGAGACCCGCAAGGGCGACACCATCCAGGCCGATTACGGACCCTACGGTTCCGTGAGCTGCTACTTCGCCTGACGCCATCAGCAGGAGCGCTGCATGCCGCATTTCACGATTGAATACTCCGCCAATCTCGACGGCCTCGTCGACATGGGCGCGACCGTCGAACTGGTCCGCAAGGTCGCGGTCGAGACCGGCATCTTCCCGCTCGGCGGCATCCGTGTTCGCGCCGTCAGGTGCGAGCATTACGCGATCGCCGACGGCCGCAAGAATTACGGCTTCCTCGACATGGTGCTGCGGCTCGGCGAAGGCCGCGACCTCGCCACCCGCAAGCAGGCCGGCGAGCACATCTTCAAGGCGCTATCGGCCCATCTCGATCCGGTATTCGCCAACAGCAAGTTCGCTCTGTCGTTCGACATGCAAATCAACGACAAGGAAACCAGCTGGAAACGCAACAACATCCACGACGCACTGAAGGTGGAGACGGTCAATGGATAAAGCGACAGCGAAATCATCAGCCGACGTATTCCAGGCCAATCGCGATCGCGCCGGCCCTCTGCTGGCGAAGCTGAAGACCGAAGGCATCGGCAATTTGATCGACGGCAAGGCCGTGCCGGCGGCCTCCGGCCAGACTTTCGAGACGAAATCGCCCGTTGACGGCACGGTGCTGGCGACGGTTGCACGCGGCAATGCGGAGGATATCGACCGCGCGGCAACCGCGGCGGCCAAAGCCTTCAAGGCCTGGCGCGACATGCCGGCGGCGCAGCGCCGCAAGCTGCTGCATCGCGTGGCGGACGCGATCGAGGAGCGCGCCGACGACATCGCCGTGCTCGAATGCATCGATACCGGCCAGGCGCACCGTTTCATGGCCAAGGCGGCGATCCGCGCGGCGGAGAATTTCCGCTTCTTCGCCGATAAATGCGGCGAAGCCCGCGACGGTCTCAACACGCCTTCGGACGAGCACTGGAACATCTCGACCCGCGTGCCGATCGGTCCGGTCGCGTGATCACGCCGTGGAACACGCCCTTCATGCTCTCGACCTGGAAGATCGCGCCTGCGCTGGCCGCCGGCTGCACGGTGGTGCACAAGCCGGCGGAATGGTCGCCGGTGACGGCCGATATGCTGGTCAAGCTCGCCAAGCAGGCCGGGCTTCCCGACGGCGTGCTGAACACCGTGCACGGATTCGGCGAGGAAGCCGGCAAGGCGTTGACCGAGCACCCCGCCATCAAGGCGATCGGTTTCGTCGGCGAGAGCTCGACCGGCTCGGCCATCATGGCGCAGGGCGCATCGACCTTGAAGCGTGTGCATTTCGAGCTCGGCGGCAAGAACCCGGTGATCGTGTTCGACGACGCCGATCTCGATCGCGCGCTCGATGCCGTCGTGTTCATGATCTACTCGCTCAATGGCGAGCGCTGCACGTCGTCGAGCCGGCTGCTGGTGCAGGAGAGCGTTGCCGGCACGTTCATCGAGAAGCTGACGGCGCGCGTCAAGGCGCTGAAGGTCGGCCATCCCCTCGATCCCGCGACCGAGATCGGGCCGCTGATCCATGAGCGGCACCTCGCCAAGGTATGCAGCTATTTCGACGTCGCCAAAAAGGACGGCGCCACGATCGCGGTCGGCGGCAAGCCGCATGACGGCCCGGGCGGCGGCCACTATGTGCAGCCGACGCTGGTCACCGGCGCGAATGCCAAGATGCGCGTCGCGCAGGAAGAGGTGTTCGGCCCGTTCCTGACCGTGATCCCGTTCAAGGACGAGCAAGAGGCCATCGAGATCGCCAACGGCGTGCAATACGGCCTGACCGGCTATGTCTGGACCGGCGAGATGGGCCGCGCGCTGCGCGTCGCCGATGCGCTGGAAGCCGGCATGATCTGGCTCAACTCGGAAAACGTCCGCCATCTGCCGACCCCGTTCGGCGGCATGAAGTCGTCCGGCATCGGCCGCGACGGCGGCGACTACTCGTTCGACTTCTACATGGAAACCAAGCACGTCTCGCTCGCGCGCGGGACGCACAAGATCCAGAAACTGGGAACTTAACCAGCACTGTCATTGCGGGGCGACGCTTAGCCGCGAGCCCGGAATGACGCACCAAGATTTGAGAGGAAACACCGATGCCCGCTCCGACCCACGTCTTCGATCCGCCGTTCAACATCATCCGCTGCAGCCACGCGGTGCTCGACGTCACGGACCTCGACAAGAGCGCCGCCTTCTACGAGAAGACGGTCGGCCTCCACATCGAGGACCGCGACGACAAGTCGGTGTATCTGCGCGCCAGCGAAGAGCACCAGCATCACTCGGTCGTGCTGCGCAAGGCGGCGAAGGCCGCCTGCAACCGGCTCGGCTTCAAGGTCGGCAATGACGGCGATCTCGACAAGGCCGCAGCCTTCTGCTCCGAGAACGGCATCAGCTACGCCTTCGTCGACCAGCCGTTCCAGGGCCGCACGCTGCAGTTCACCGATCCGTTCGGCTTCCAGATCGAGCTCTACGCCACGATGGAGAAGCGTCCGCACCTGCTGCGACGCTATGATCTCTACAAGGGTTGCCACCCACAGCGGCTCGACCATTTCAACGTGTTCGCCGCCGAAGTGCAGGACACCGTCGATTTCTACGCCCGGCTCGGCTTCCGCCTCACCGAATATGCCGAGGAGGACGGCGACAACGGCCGCATCGCCGCCGCCTGGATGCACCGCAAGGGCAATGTCCACGACTTCGCCATCACCAACGGCCGTGGTCCGCGCCTGCACCACATCGCCTATTGGGTGCCGACTGCGATGAACATCGTGCATCTCTGCGACGTGATGGCCTCCTCCGGCTTCCTGAAGAACATCGAGCGCGGCCCCGGCCGGCACGGCATCTCCAACGCCTTCTTCCTCTACATCCGCGATCCCGACGGCCACCGCATCGAGCTCTACACCAGCGATTATTTCACCGGCGACCACGACCATGAGCCGCTGCGCTGGTCGCTGCGCGATCCGCGCCGTCAGACCTTGTGGGGCGCGCCGGCGCCGCGCTCCTGGTTCGAGGAGGGCTCAACCTTCGCAGGCCAGGCGGTCCGCGAGCCGCGCTTCGTCGCCGACGTGCTGGTTGCGGACTGATACGAGATACTGTTCACCTGTCGTCCCTGCGAAAGCAGGGACCCATAACCACCGGCCGCGCTGTTGCGAAGATCGTCACCCCGCGTGCCATAATGTGAAGCCTGTGGTTATGGTCCCGGCTCGCGCTTCGCTTGGCCGGGACGACACCACCAATTGGATTGCTCATGCCCACCCCTCGCCTCGCCACTTATTCCGTCAACGGCGTCACGCACTATGGCGCCGTCACCGACACCGGTATCGTCGACCTCTCGTCGCGTTTCGCGAAGGATTATCCGACCCTGCGCGAGGCGATCGCCGCCGGCGCGCTGAGCGGGCTCGTGGAGGACGCCGCCAAGCGATCGCCCGACCACGCGCTCGACGCGGTCACCTGGCAGCCGCCGATCCCAACGCCGGACAAGATCATCTGCATCGGCGTCAACTACCCGGACCGCAACGCCGAGTACAAGGACGGCTCGGATGCGCCGAAGTACCCCAGCATGTTCCTGCGGGTGCCGCGCTCCTTCGTCGGCCACAACACGCCGGTGGTGCGACCGCGGGTCTCGCCGCAGCTCGACTATGAAGGCGAGCTGGTGCTGGTGATCGGCAAGGCCGGACGGCACATCCCGGAAAGCACCGCGCTCGATCACATCGCCGCGATCACGCTGTGCAACGAGGGCACCATCCGCGACTGGGTGCGCCACGCCAAGTTCAACGTCACCCAGGGCAAAAACTTCGATTCCACCGGCAGTCTCGGCCCGTGGATCGTGCCCTACACCAGCGAAGCGCAGATCGCCGATGTCAGGCTGACCACGCGGGTCAACGGCGAAGTCAGGCAGGACGACCGCACCTCGCGCTTGATCTTCGGCTTCCGCTACCTCATCAACTACATCTCGACCTTCACGACGCTGGTTCCCGGCGACATCATCGTCACGGGGACGCCGACCGGCGCGGGTGCGCGGTTCGATCCGCCGCGCTATCTGAAGCCTGGCGATGTCGTTGAAGTCGAGGCCGAAGGCGTCGGCATCCTGCGCAACAGCGTCATCGACGAAGCCAACTAGACTCAACAAGCAAGTGGACAGTGCCATGACCTCAACATCCGGCGGCGAAGCGATCGTCAACGGCCTCGTCGCCCACGGCGTCGACACCGTGTTCGGCTTGCCCGGCGCGCAGATCTACGGCCTGTTCGATGCTTTCCACCAGGCGCAGCTCAAGGTGATCGGCGCTCGCCACGAGCAGGCCTGCGGCTACATGGCGTTCGGCTATGCCCGCTCCTCGGGCAGGCCCGGCGTGTTCAGCGTGGTGCCCGGCCCCGGCGTGTTGAACGCCTCGGCGGCGCTGCTCACCGCCTTCGGCTGCAACGAGCCGGTGCTGTGCCTGACCGGCCAGGTGCCGACGCAATTCCTCGGCAAGGGCCGCGGCCACCTGCACGAGATGCCGGATCAGCTCGCGACGCTGCGCACCTTCGTCAAATGGGCCGAGCGGATCGAATACCCCGACAACGCGCCCGCGATGGTGTCGCGCGCGTTCCAGGAGATGTTGTCGGGCCGGCGTGGCCCCGCCTCGCTGGAAATGCCGTGGGACGTGTTCACCCAGCGCACCCAGGTCGCAGCCGTCAAGCCGTTCGATCCGCTGCCCGCGCCGCAGCCAGATCCCGACCGCATCAAGGCTGCCGCCGACCTGATCGCCGGCAGCAAGGCGCCGATGATCTTCGTCGGCAGCGGCGCGATCGAGGCGCGCGAGGAAATCCTCGAGTTGGCCGAGATGATCGACGCGCCTGTCGTCGCCTTCCGCAGCGGCCGGGGCATCGTCTCCAACGCGCATGAGCTCGGGCTCACCATGGCCTCCGCCTACAAGCTCTGGCCGAAGACCGATTTGATGATCGGCATCGGCACCCGCATGGAGCTGCCGACGATGTCGCGCTGGCCCTATCAGCCGGCCGGCCTGAAATGCGTGCGCATCGACATCGATCCGGTCGAGCTGCGGCGCTGGCCGGCCGACGCCGGCGTGATCGCCGACGCCAAGGCCGCGACCTTCGACCTCGTCGCCGCCGTCCGCAAGGTGGGTTACAGCAAGACATCCGGCCGCCGCGCCGCGATCCGCGAGGCGACCGCGGCCACCGAGCAGGAGATCCAGCGCGTCCAGCCGCAGATGGCGTACCTTAAGATCCTGCGCGAGGTGCTGCCGGCCAACGCCATCGTCACCGACGAGCTGTCGCAGGTCGGCTTCGCCTCCTGGTACGGCTTTCCGATCTACGAGCCGCGGACCTTCGTCACCTCGGGCTATCAAGGTACGCTCGGCTCAGGCTTCCCGACCGCGCTCGGCGCCAAGGTCGCCAACCCGAACAAGCCGGTGGTCGCGATCACAGGCGACGGCGGCTTCATGTTCGGCGTGCAGGAGCTCGCCACCGCGGTGCAGTTCAAGATCGGCGTGGTGACGCTGGTGTTCAACAACAACGCCTATGGCAATGTCCGCCGCGACCAGCGCGAGCGCTTCGACGGCCGTGTCGTCGCCTCCGACCTGGTCAATCCTGATTTCGTCAAGCTCGCGGAGTCCTTCGGCGCCGGCGCCGCGCGCGTCACCTCGCCCGATCACTTCCGCCCGGTGCTGGAGAAGGCGCTGGCCGACGGCGGGCCCTATGTGATCTCGGTGGAAGTGCCGACGGATTCGGAAGTCAGCCCCTGGGCATTCATCCATCCGGCGAGAAACAACTAGAGCGTTTTCAAGCGAACTGGGTACCGGTTCGCGTGAAGAAAACGCGTCAAAATAAGAAGCCCTAGGCTGCCTTCGCGCCACGTTGCAGCCGCGACGCGGCGATCACGAGCAGGCCGGCGCCGGCGACCGACCAGCAGGCGACCGGCGCCCAGTGCACCAGCGGCGCGTAGTCCGGCATCTTCTGCAAGCCGCCTGCGACCGCGGCCATCCGCGCGAAGGTCGCAAGCGCGAGCGCCGAGAACACGAGGCCGGTGACCTTGCCCTCGGCACCGGTCTCCCCGATCGCAAGCGCTGCGGACACCGCGCTCATCAGCATGCAGCCCCAGGCAGCGCCTGCCATGAACTGCGCTGCGACCAGGACATTGAGGCTGCCGGCGATCTCCGCGGCAATGATGGCGAAGGCGCCGAGCAGCCCCGCCGCGCCCATCACGATCAGCCCGCCGCGATGCTTGACGACGATGCTGGCCGGAAACATCGCGATGTTGAAGCCGATCCAGAACACCGGCATCAGCCATTGCAGATTGTCCGGCCTCGCAAAGCGCAAATAGAACGGGGCGCTGTTGATGTTGAAGTGCAGTTGGTAGCCGAGCGAGAGCAGCACCATCGACCCGATCAGGAACATCGGCACCGCGCCGAGCCGCTTTGCCGGCGGTGCAAGCCGCTCGGGCTGCACCTCCTCGGCGACGCGGCGCTCGATCCCCGAGAGGGCCAGCGCGGTCAGCAGCAGCACCGCGCCGGACAGCACGAACGGCAGCCGCGCGTCCTGGTCGCGCAGTACGACGGCGAGATAGGGCGAGACCGCGCCCGCGATGCCGTAGCCGAGCATCGCCAGCGCGGCGAGGAACGGGACCGACGGTTGTGCGCGATACTTGCCGAGCAGC
Organism: Bradyrhizobium viridifuturi; assembly: GCF_001238275.1. Classification (GTDB taxonomy): domain Bacteria; phylum Pseudomonadota; class Alphaproteobacteria; order Rhizobiales; family Xanthobacteraceae; genus Bradyrhizobium; species Bradyrhizobium viridifuturi. The sequence goes on along the minus strand of NZ_LGTB01000003.1, from coordinate 108,959 downwards.
GTCAACGGCGGCGCGCGCAACGCCGACGACGTGACGGCCCAGATCACGATCAGGGCGATCAGCCACATCTTTGCACCTGGCCCAGTGCCCGCCACGTAGGGCAGCGCGACGAAGGCGGCGCAGGAGATCGCGGCAAGGATGCCGACGAACACGCCGAGACGGCCGACCAGGATCGAGATCCTGTCGGCCGCCATGCCCATCGCCGTATCCGTGATGGTGAAGATGGCCTGGTCCATCATCAGGATCAGGATGACAGTTGATGGCGCGATGCCGACTTCGGCGCACAGCTTGGGCAGGTAGATCAAGTAAGTGGTCCAGCCCAGCGTGAAGACAAGCTGCAGCACGGCGAGATAGACGCCGGTGCGATTGACGGCGCGGTCGGCCTTGATGGTCATCAGCTCAGTTTAGACCAGCTCTCCCATTTGCGGGAGGTCCTTTGGCCTGACTGAAGCGACGAAGCAGAGGTACGAGCAGCCCAAAATATCGAAAACAACCCCATGCAAAGGAGCAGGCGTTCCGCCGGCACTCGGAAAAGCGCTTGACCCGTCGGGCAACTCAGTCGCATACTTCCATTATTCCGAAATACGGCCACCCGCCGCCGCGCAATAGCTAGCGCACCTTGCGGAAGGTCAGATTGACGCGCTGGCGGCCGAGCACGCCGTGCTCGCCATCGGCTAGCGGCGCCACACCGTGATAAAATAACCGTGACGGCCCACCCCACACCGCAACATCGCCATGTTCGAGCCGGTAGCGGCGCGGCGTGTCGCTGCGCTTCAGGCCGCCGAACAGGAAGACCGCCGGCAGCCCGAGCGAGATCGAGACGATCGGCGCGCCGTAATCGAGCTCGTCCTTGTCCTGATGCAGCGACAGTCTTGCACCGGGGACATAGCGATTGATCAGGCAGGCCTGCGGGGCGAAGTCGTTGAAGCCGGCTGCGGCCGCGGCATCGGCGGCCAGCCCGCGCAGCACCTCCGGCATAACAGGCCAATTCAGTCCGGTATCAGGGTCGATCGGATCATAGCGATAGCCGTTGGGATCGGAGACCCAGCCGACACTGCCGCAATTGGTCATCGCGACCGACATCCGGTGTCCGCCCGGCGTGATCAGATGCCGGAACGGCGCCTGCTTGACGATCACGCGCAAGGCCGGGATCAGCTCGGCCTCGAACGGCCGGACAAAGCCGCGCAGCAGCACCGCACCGTCTGCGATCGTCTCGCGCGGTGGCCGAGCGTCGCCAATTGCCTCGAACAGATCAGCGGCCACGCCTCTGCACACTCACTTCGCGTCGTGGAAGATCACACCAACGGTGTGGCGATGGCCGGACCTGATCCGGCTGACGCCGTGGCGCAGATTGACACGATACGGCCCGCGTGTCCCCTGCACTGGACGATGATGCACGGCAAAGGCCACAGCATCGCCCTTGGCGAGCGGCACCACCTCGGGCCGCGACTGCATCCGCGGCCGCTGCTCGGTCAGCACGAACTCGCCGCCGGTGAAATCGCGCCCCGGCTGCGACAGCAGGATCGCAACCTGGATCGGAAACACGTGCTCGCCATAGAGATCCTGATGCAGGCAGTTGTAGTCGCCCTCGCCATATTGCAGCAGCAGCGGCGTCGGCCGGGTCTGCCCGGCGTCATGGCAGCGCTTCAGGAATGCCGCGTGCGACGAGGGATAGCTGATCTCGATTCCCATCGTCTGGTTCCAGCGATTGGCGGTCGCGGTCAGCCTCGCATACAACGCCGGCCGCAGTTCCGCGATCAGGTCCGGCAGCGGATAGGAGAAATACTTGTACTCGCCGCGGCCGAAGCCGTGGCGGCCCATCACGACCCGGCTGCGGAACCGGCTGTCGTCGGGATAGAGCGCGGCGATAGTGTCGCATTCCTCTGGTGTCAGCAGGCCGCTAAGGACGGCGCATCCCTGCCCGTCGAGGTCGGCCGTGATCTGGTCCCAAGGGAGTGCGTCGACGCGGGCGAGGCTGCTAGTGGATGGGCGGGGGAGAGTTTTGGCTGTCGCTGTCATGAGGCGGAATCTGGCCCATGATGGCGGTCGGCGCCACCCGATTTCCGATCCGGATATGTCGAGAACGCCACCCCAGTCACGCTGTCGTCCCTGCGAAAGCAGGGACCCATAGCCACTGTCATCAGTTGTACGAGAGGGCTGGGGCCACAGCGTGCCGACCACAAAATCCTGTGGTTATGGGTCCCTGCTTTCGCAGGGACGACCTGTGGAGAGTGTCGGTCGCCCGTCGAAGGAACGACGCACGGAAAGATCTTAGCCCCGCACCGGCAGCGTCACCACGTCGTAGCCGTGGCTGATCTTGCGCTTCAGCACCGGGTCTTCCAGCTCGAACTCGAACCGGCTGGCCGGGCGGATGCCGCCCTTGGCGGCGAAGGTGCCGCCGAACATGGCGCAGCCGTCGGGCAGCTTGCCGCCATCGAAACCGCGCGCGATCAGGTCCCTGACCGGCAGCATGTGATCGAGCGTGCCCTCCTGGTAGAGCACGCGCTGGCCGCCGATTGTGGCCCAGGAGCGCAGGACGAGCTGGTCCCAGTGGCCAATGACATCTTCGAGCTCCCAGAGCTCGGAAGCCATCGGCTTGTCGCACATCTGCTTCGAGACGGTGACGCTGTAGCTCTCGACCTTGCGGTCGGTATGGTCCGAGCCGCAGCCGACGAAGATGCGGCCCTGCCAGCCGATCAGGACGAACTCCACTTCGCCGCTGGAGTCCTCGCCGCAGACCTCGATGGTATCGGCGAAGGTGATCCGGCGCGCCGAGCAGCGATAATAGATCGGCGTCGTCGCGGGCCGCGCGATGCCGAGTGCTTCGAGCTCGGCGATGTGCTTGTCGCGGGCCACCGGGTCGCGCCCGGTCCAGCCGGCGATCACCGCCTGCCGGATTTCGAGCGTCAGCGGCGTCGCGGCGCCCTTGTCGTCGACCTTGAAGGTGAGATCAAACACGGATGACGGTCTCCATTCCGGCCGCAAGCTCGAAGATGCGGCGATCCGAACCGCCCGCGGCGGCGAGCATCAGGCCGACCGGCGCCTCGCCCTCGCGATGCGCGGGCAACGAGATGGCGCAGCCATCGAGCACGTTAATCAGCGAAGGATTGCGCAGCGCACGCAAATTCTCGGTGGCGAATGCCTTGTCGTCGGCGAGGCTTGCGATGCTCGGCGGCAGGTTTGCGGTGGTCGGCAGCACCAGCGCGTCATAGGGCGCGATCCGTGCCTCGGTGCGCGCGATGAAGGAGCGGCGCGCATTGACGATGTCGATATAGTCGGCCGCCAGGAACCCTTCGCCGCGCTGGATGCGCACGGCGACGCGCGGATCGTAGATGTCGCCCTTGCTCGCGAGCAGGAAGCGGTGCCAGGCATAGCTCTCGGCCGCGGAGAACCCGCCCTTGGTGTTCATCACGCCGACATCAAGAAACTCAGGCACCTCGATCCGCTCGATCAAGGCGCCGGCGCGCGACAACGACGCCAGCGCGCGCTCGAAGGTCTTTGCAACGGCATCGTCGAGATCATCGAGCGCGACCGTGGTCGGCACCGCGAGCCGCATGCCCTTGACCGGGCGCGGCGCGATCGGCGTCACCGGCTCGTCGGCCAGCACGGCGTCGAGCACCGCGCAGCAGGCCACTGAATTGGCGAGCGGGCCGTAGCTGTCCAGGGTAAACGACAGCGGAACGCCGCCGGCAAGCGGAATCCGGCGCTGCGTCGGCTTGTAGCCGACGATGCCGTTGAAGGCGGCCGGGATCCGGCAGGAGCCGCCGGTGTCGGTGCCGAGCGCGCCGAACGCCATGCCGTCGGCGATCGAGACCGCAGCCCCCGAGGACGAGCCGCCGGGCACATGGCCCACACTCCGGTTCCAGGCACTCTTCGGCGTGCCGTAATGCGGATTGATGCCGATGCCCGAATAGGCGAACTCGGTCATGTTGGTGCGGCCGATCACAATGAAGCCGGCGCGCTTGAGCCGCGCTACGGCGGGCGCATCGGCATCCGCCGGCGCGGAATCCTCCAGCGCCCGCGAGCCGGCGCGCGTCACCTGCCCCTTGATGTCGAACAGGTCCTTGATCGACACCGGAATGCCGGCAAACGGCGACGGCGCAGCGTTGGCCTTGCGCAGCCGATCCATCGCATCGGCGGCTTCCAGCGCCGCGTCGCGATCGACATGGATGAAGGTGCGCTGACCCTCGCCCGCCGGATCGGCGATCCTGGCGATGCATTGCTCGACGAGCTTGCGGGCAGAGGTCGCGCCGCTGGCGAGATCGGCGGCAAGGGAGGCGAGTGTCGGATTGTTCGGCATGGCTTTCACTTCACGGCTGGCACTTGATGGCTTCAGCTGATTGTCGCGCGAACCGGGGCTGATTTCCAGTGCGTCGGCCCCCAGCCTCGCATCACTATCACTTCAGCCCGAAATAAGCCCGGTGCAGCTCTTCATTGCCGCTCATCTCGGCAACCGTGCCGGAGAAGCGGATGCGCCCACCTTCCAGCACGAAGACGCGGGTGGCGATCTCAAGAAAACCGATATTTTGCTCGGCGATCAAGAGCGCCAATCCGCGGCCCTGCAGGCTCGACAGGGCGCGCAGCACTTCCTTGACGAACAACGGCGACAGCCCGGCCGAGGGCTCGTCCATGACCAGCAGCTTCGGCTCGGCCGACAGCGCCTTGGCGATGCCGAGCATCTTGCGCTGGCCGCCGGACAGGCTGGAGGCCGGGTCGCGGCGCTTGTCGCGCAACACCGGAAACAGGCCGTAGAGCTCGTCGACCCGGGCGCCGGGATTGGCATGGCCCAGCGCCTGCGCGCCGACGCGGATGTTCTCCTCGATCGACAGATCGGGGAACACCGCAAGCTCCGACATGTAGGTCATGCCGCGCTTCATGCGATCCGAGGATCGCATCCTGGTGATATCCTCGCCGCCGAGCTTGATGTGGCCGCTGCGGGCTTCGATCAGGCCGACCAGCGATTTCAGGAAGGTGGTCTTGCCCGCCCCATTGGCGCCGAGCAACAGCACGGTCTCGCCGGGACGGACGTCGAGATCAACGCCCCACAACACCTGCATGGTGCCGTAGCCGGCATCGACGCCGCTGGCGTCGAGAAGCGGGGCTGCATCAGTGGGCATGCTCGCCTCCCAGGAACACTTCGATCACCTGCGGCTCGCGCACCGCGGTGGCGAGCGTGCCTTCAAAGATCTCCTTGCCCGCGTTGAGCACGATCACGCGGTCGGTGATCTGTTCGATGAAGCCCATCAGATGCTCGACCACGATGATCGCCATGCCGGTCGCAGCCAGCGCCTTGATGCGGCCCGCAATCCAGTCGAGCTCCGCCGGGTTGAGACCCGCGGCGAGTTCGTCGAGCAGCAATAGCCGCGGCCGCGTCGCGAGCGCACGGGTGAGGTCGAGCATCTTCTGCTGCGCGCTGTTGAGATCGGCGGCCGGACGGTCGGCGACCTCCTTCAGCCGGTACTCTTCAAGCAGTTCAGCAATCGACGGCGCATCGGTCGCGCCGCCATAGGCCAACGCCACCTGGATGTTCTCGCGCACGCTGAGCGACAGGAACGGCTTCGGCACCTGGAAGGTGCGGTTGATGCCGCGATGGACCAGCTTGTGCGAGGCGATGCCGCCGGACGATACATTGTCGAACACGACCTCGCCGCCATCGGGGGCATAGAGGCCGGAGATGACGTTGATCGCAGTGGTCTTGCCGGAACCGTTCGGGCCGACAAGGCCGAGGATTTCGCCCGGCACGACGTGGAAGCTCAGGCCGTCGAGCGCATGGAAACCGCCGAAGCGCTTGACCAGCTTCGAGACCTCGAGGATGGGGGCTTTCTCAGGGGACATGCCAACCCCTGCGCGTTGCCAGCGACACCAGCCCTGCGGGCAGGAACAACACCAGGCCCATGATCAACAGCCCGTAGATCAGCTGGAAATATTGCGGCGTGGTGAAGCCGATCAGATTGTAGATGCCATAGAGGATCAGCACGCCGACGATCGGTCCGGTAATGGTGGCGACGCCGCCGAACAGCGCGAACACGATCGCGAAGATCGAGAACTCGCCGGAGAACACGTTGTCCGGATAGAACACCGAGACGTACCAGGCGTAGATACCGCCGGCGAGGCCCGCGACCAGCGCCGAGGCGAGCCAGGCGATCACCCGCATCTTGATGATGTTGACACCGGCCATCGAGGCCGACACCGCATCCTCGCGCACGGCCTGCAACGCAAGGCCGAACGGCGAGTTCTTCAGATACACCACCGCCCCGACCGTCAGCGCCATCACGACGACAGCCGCGTAATAGGCATGGGTCGGGTTGAACGTGCCGGTGAGCGACACGCCGTAGGGACCCTTGGTGATCCCCTCCAGCGCCGGGTTGGCGACGAAATGCAGCACCGCGAGCGAAGCCGCGAGGTTCGCGATCGCGAAATACGCGCCCGACAACCGCAACAGCGGCGTCAGCAGCAGGCCGAGCACGACCGCGACGGCGCCGCCGACCAGCACCGCGAGCGGCGCCGGCGTCTGCAAATGCATCACCATGATCGCGAAGCCGTAGGCGCCGGCACCGAAGAAGCCGACATAGCCGAACGGCAGATAGCCGGTGAAGCCGTAGATGATGTTCACGCCCTGCGCGAGGATCAGGAAGATCACGAAGTTGAACAGCAGCAGATGGTTTTGATAGACGCCGGGCAGCAGTGCGAACACCACCACCAGCGGCGCCAGGATGAACAGCAGGTGTTTCGAGGCGTTATGCAACGCGCACCCGCCTTCCGAGCAGACCGCTCGGGCGCAACAACAGGATCACGATCAACAACACATAGGGCAGCAAGTCGGCCCAGGAACTGAGATAGGTCTGCACCAGCATGTAGCACAGGCCGTAGACGACACCGCCGAGCGCGGTGCCCAAAGGATTGCCGAGCGAACCCAGCACGACGATCGCAAACGACGTCACGGTCGCATCGGCGCCGAAGGCGGGCGTCACGGAGCCGAACATGAAGGGGGCGAACACACCGGCAACCGCCGCGATTCCGAGCCCGATGCCGAACGCCGCCGCCGAGACGCGGTCGACATCGATGCCGGTCGCCAGGGCCTCGTCACGGCGTGACATCACCGCACGCGTCAGGGTGCCGAGCCGCGTGTGGTAGAGATAGAGGTAGACCAGCCCGATCGCGATCAGGCTGGTGATGGCCGCGATCACCCAGGGCGCGGGAAAGCCCTGGCCGAAGATCTGGATCGGCCCTGCCCCACCGGGCTTGCCGCCGAACAGCTTGACCTTGATGGTCGAGAACACGGTGCCGAGCAGTCGGCTCTGGATCGAGCGCTCGCTGGTGCCGGCGAAGATCGTGGTGACGGCTTCGATCACCTGCGACAGGCCGAAAAACAGGATGATCGACAGCATTTCCGGATTGGCCGAGCCCTGCAGCCGCGGTACCAGCACCCAGTACAGCAGCACGCCTGCCAGCACGAAGACCATGAAGGCCAGCGGCACCGCGAACAGCGGATCGATGCCGGCAATGCCGACCACGCCGAGCGCGATGAAGGCGCCGAGCATCAGGATGTCGCCATGCGCAAGATTGACGATGCGCATGACGCCGAACACGAGATTGAGGCCGATGCCGACCAGGCTGAAATACAGCCCGAACAGCACGCCGGCAACGAGCGCATAGGTCATGCTATCGCTCGCCGCCGAAGGTTGCGCCTGCCGCCCTCACCTGCATCACGGCGCCGGATAGACCGGCTTGCCGGTGGCGGTCTCGTGCGGGTAGATCGAGACGAACTTGATGTGATCGTGCTCGTCGACCGTGAGCTGGCCGAGCGGCGTCAGCTCGCCGATCTGGCCGCCGGTCTCATCCAGCGCGAAGGTGCCGTCCAGCGTCTTGAGCTGGCCGCTGAGCGAGAACACGGCACGGCGCAGCTCCATCTGCTCGAGGCTGGTCGCGACCGACAGCGTCTTCTCGATCACCAGCGCCGTGGTGTAGCCGGCGACCGCGTTGAAGCCGAACTCCATCTTGCCGTCGTTGTACTTCTTGGTCCAGGCGGCGCGGAAATCCTTCATGTTCATCCCGAAATTGACGGGATAATCCAGCTCGGACGGCGGCACATAGGTCCAGACGTGTTCGAGGCCCTTGGCGCCGACATTCTTCTCCAGCAGCTCGGTCTCGAGACCGGCATAGATCGCGAACAGCATCTTGAACTTGGTGCCGACGTCCTGGACGTTGCGCAGGAAGGCGATGTCGTTCGGCGCATAGCCGAAATGAATCACCGCGTCGGGATTGGCGTTGCTGATGTTGTTGATGATGACGTTGTAGTTGGTGGTCTCGGTCGGAACGCCCTGGTCGTAGACGATCTCGATCGGCGCGCCGGACTCCTTGACGAACTTGCGGAACGCGTTGGCCTGGGTGCCGGTGAACTCGTTGGTGGCATAGAGGATCGCGACCTTCTTGATGCCGAGGCCAGGTCCGTCATGGCTGATGAAGTCGGCGACCGGCTTCGGCCAGATCGTCGACACCGGGTCGGCCATCAGCGCGATATAGGGATTGTCCTTGGAGAAGAAGCTCGCGCCGGTGCCGGTCTGGTCGAACAGGAACATCTTGTGGTCGCGCGCGATCGCGACCGCAGGCGCCGTCAGCACCGATCCGGAGTCGGCGACCAGGAGATCGACCTTATCCTGGGTGATGAGCTGGTTATAAAGCGTCGAGGCGGTCGCGGTGTTGCTCTGGTCGTCATAGGACACGAGCTTGATCGGGATCTTCTTGTCGAACGCCTTCACGAAGACGCCGCCCTCGGCGTTCTTCTGCTCGACCCACAATTTCAGCGAGCTGTAGACCGGCATCGAGATCGAGGCGTAGCGCCCCGAGGACGCGTACAGCGTGCCGATCTTGATCTCCGACGGTGCGTCGGCGGCCATCACCTGCGTGGCAAATGCGAGGCTGGCAGCGAGTGCCGCGCCGATGATCCTCAGCATGATGTTATTCCTCCCGGTATCTTGGACGTGTCTTGGACGTGTCCTGAGCCTGTCTTGGACGCGGCCCTTCTACGCGCCGGATCGAAGCGACACAAGCATCGCGGCCTTAGCAATTGTGCGAGGGGCGGAATATGCGGCATGCGCCGGACACAGGCCGCTGCGCGCGGCATGGATGGACCGTTGACGGGCCTTGGTCCGATGGCGCATCAAGACTGTAACGATTTCGGGAGGAGACATCAGACATGGCCGAGCCCGCGCGCGCGAAACCAAAACCGACACCGGAAACCCAGCATTTCTGGGATGGCACCAAGGCCGGCGAGCTGCGCCTGCAGCGCTGCGACGCCTGCGCCAATGTCTACTTTCCGCCGCGGCCGTTCTGCCCCTCCTGCGCCTCGCGCAAGGTCTCGGTGTTCAAGGCCAGCGGCAAGGGCAAGCTGTACAGCTACGTCATCAACCATCGCCCCGCCGCACCCGGCTTCACGCCGCCTTACGCGATCGCCATCGTCGAACTCGACGAGGGCCCGCGCATGATGAGCAACATCATCGATTGCCCGCAGACGCCGGAAGCGCTCGAGCTCGACATGCCGCTCGAGGTCGCCTTCGAGGCGCTCGACGACAAGATCACCCTTCCCTTGTTCCGTCCGGCAAAGGGCTAACACGATGCGCAGGAACCAGGTTGCCGTCGTCGGTGCGGCCGAAACCACCGAGCTCGGCGTCATCCCGAACATGTCGCAGATCCAGCTGCACGCGGACGCGGCGCTGAATGCGATCGCGGACGCCGGTCTGAAGCTGTCCGACATCGACGGCTTCGCCACCGCGGTCGAGACCCCGCAGCAGATGGCGCATTATCTCGGCATCACGCCGACCTGGGTCGACGGCACCTCGGTCGGCGGCTGCTCCTTCATGCTGCATGTCCGCCACGCCGCCGCGGCGATCGAGGCCGGCCTGTGCAAGACCGTGCTGATCACCCATGCCGAGAGCGGCAAGTCGATGATCGGCAAGCAGCCGCGCTTCACCGCGCCCGACAGCTTGAACGGCCAGTTCGAATCGCCGTTCGGCGTCTACGGCCCGCCGAGCATGTTCCCGATTCCGGTGCTGCGTTTCATGAAGACCCACGGCATCACGCATGAGCAGCTGGCGATGGTCGCCGTGGTGCAGCGCGAATGGGCGGCGAAGAACCCGCGCGCCACCATGAAGGATCCGATCACGGTCGCCGACGTGCTGAATTCGCGGATGATCGCCTATCCGTTCCGGCTGCTGCAATGCTGCCTCGTCACCGACGGCGGCGGCGCGCTGATCCTCACCTCGGCCGACCGCGCCAAGGATTTTCCGCAGAAGCCGGTCTACATCCTCGGCACCGGCGAGAGCGTCGAAACCCCGATGGTCAGCCAGATGAAGACGTTCGACTCGTCGCGCGCCTTCAAGGTGGCGGGCCCGCTGGCCTTCAAGGAAGCCGGCATCACCCACAAGGACGTCGATCATCTGATGATCTACGACGCCTTCGCGCATCTGCCGCTCTACGGCCTCGGCGACCTCGGCTTCATGCCACATGAGGAGACCGGCAAGTTCATCGCCGACGGCAACACCCGCCCCGGCGGCAAGCTGCCGCTCAACACCAATGGCGGCGGCCTGAGCTACATGCACTCCGGCATGTACGGCATGTATGCGTTGCAGGAGAGCGTGCGGCAGATGCGCGGCATCGCGCCGGCGCAGGTGCCGAATGCGAAGATCTCGGTCTGCCACGGCGTCGGCGGCATGTTCGCCGCAAGTGGCACGATCATCTTTACGAACGAGAGGTAACAACCTCCGTGATTCCGGGATGGTCCGAAGGACCAGACCCGGAATCGCGAGATTCTCAGGTGCGCAATTGCGCACCATAGTTCGCACCTCATGCGCCCCGGAATGACGGAATAGACAGGAGAACCCACATGGCAAAATCACTGCAGGATAAAGTCATCATCGTCACCGGTGCGGGCCGCGGCATCGGCCGCGAGATCGCGCTGCTTTGCGCTGCGGAAGGCGCCAAGGTCGTGGTCAACGATCCCGGCGGCGCGGCCGACGGCGGCGGCTCGAGCGCGGCGCCCGCCGAGGAGGTGGTCGAGGAGATCAAGAAGCGCGGCGGCACGGCCGTTGCCAATTTCGAGTCGGTGGCGGAAGCCATTCCGGCCAGCAAGATCGTCAAGACCGCGACCGATCATTTCGGCCGGCTCGACGGCGTCGTCAACAATGCCGGCATCCTGCGCGACATGATCTTCCACAAGATGAGCGTGGAAGCCTTCGAGGCCGTCATCAAGGTGCATCTGATGGGCTCGTTCTATGTCAGCCACGCCGCGGCGCGCATCTATCGCGAGCAGGAGTCGGGCTCGTTCGTGCACTTCACCTCGACCTCCGGCCTGATCGGCAATTACGGCCAGGCCAACTACGCCGCCGCCAAGCTCGGCATCGTCGGCCTGTCGAAGTCGATCGCGCTCGACATGGGCCGCTTCAACGTGCGCTCGAACTGCGTGTCGCCATTCGCCTGGACCCGCATGATCGGCACCATCCCGACCGAGACCGATGCCGAGAAGGCGCGCGTCGAGAAGATCAAGCAGATGGGCCCGGAGAAGATCGCGCCGGTCTGCGCCTATCTGCTCTCGGACGCCGCCAAGGACGTCACCGGGCAGATCTTCGGCGTGCGCATGAACGAGATCTTCCTGTTCGGCCAGCATCGTCCGGTGCGCTCGGTACATCGCGGCGAAGGCTGGACGCCGGAGACCATTGCCGAGCACGGCATGCCGGCGCTGAAGGGATCGTTCGCCAAGCTCGACCGCTCGGCCGACGTCTTCACCTGGGATCCGATCTGATCCTGCGATCTGATCCGATCTGACAGTTTTATGAAAAAGTCGCCTCCGCGAAGCCACGGGGGCGACACACTCTTTGGTTGTTTCTTCATGGCGCGCCCGCATTGTGCCAGAATTGCGGGCGCATGATCGTCCTCCCCATAACAAAAAAGCCTGGGAGGACTTCGTGACAAATCCAAACAACACAGAGCAACACGAGGCCGACGGAACGAAGGCGTTCGACCGTCGAACCATTTTGCGCGGCGCAACCGCGCTTGCTGCAACCGCGATGGCGGCGTCAGATGCATCCGCTCGCGACTACGGCCGCAATGCGGAGCCGCAGCGTTATCCCGATCCCGACATCGTCGTGATCGACGACAAGCGCTTCAAGGCCAAGGTCGGCAACACCGCGATCAAGCGGCTCTACACCGGCTGCCTGTGGGCGGAAGGCCCGGCCTGGAACGCACAGGGCCAGTATCTGGTGTGGAGCGACATTCCGGCCAACCGGCAGTTGCGCTATCTCGACGATGACGGCCACATCTCCGAGCAGTTCCACAAACCGTCGAACGAGGCCAACGGCTCGACCTTCGATTTCGAGGGCCGGCAGATCACGGCGGAACGCACGCGGCTGGTGCGCTACGAGCACGACGGAACCGTCACGTCATTGGCGGAGCAGGCCAACGGCAAGCAGCTCAACGGCCCGAACGACATGGTCGTGCACCCCAACGACAAGTCGATCTGGTTCACCGATCCCGGCTACGGCGCGATCTCGATCTATGAGGGCCAACGTGCCAACACCGGCTCGAACCAGCCCTACCAGAAGGAGGCCGTCTACCGCATCGATGCGTCCACCGGCCAGATCACCAAGGTCTGCGACGAACCGTTCAAACCGAACGGCATCGCCTTCAGCCACGACTACAAGAAGGTCTATGTCTGCGACACCGGCATCACGCATTATCCGAACGCGAAGAACATCGTCTGGCAGTACGATCTCAACGGCGACAAGCTCTCCAACCCGCGCACGCTGATCGACATGACGCTGGACGGCAAGTCGGGCTTCCCGGACGGCATGCGCGTCGACATCGACGGCAACATCTGGGTCGGCGCCGGCTGGGTCGGACCGGGCTATGACGGCGTCCAGGTGTTCGCACCCGACGGCGCGCGCATCGGCCAGATCCTGCTGCCGGAGACTTGCGCCAACCTCACCTTCGGCGGCAAGAAGCGCAACCGTCTGTTCATGACCGCGAGCCAGTCGCTCTACGCGGTCTATGTGGAGACGCGAGGCGCGCACAACTGCTGAGATCACCGTCGTCCCGGCCTAGTGCGCAATTGCGCACTAGGCCGGGACGACACTGTGGCTGGCCGCTATTCCCCGATAACTAACCGCTATTCCTCAGCCCCGCCGAGATGCCGTTGATCGTGATCTGGATCCCGCGCAGCACCTGCTCGTCCGGGTTCTGCGCGCGATGCTCCTTCAGCAGCTCGACCTGCACGTGGTTGAGCGGATCCATGTAGGGGAAGCGGTTGCGGATGCCGCGCTCCAGCAGCGGGTTGCCCTGCAGCAGCCGGTCATGGCCCATGATGTCGAGCAGCGTTTCGATCGACAGATGCCACTCGCGGCGGATCTCGCCGAAGATTTTCTCGCGCAGCGCGACGTCGGGCACCAGCTCGGCATAACGCGAGGCGATCGCGATCGAGCTCTTCGCCAGCACCATGTCCATGTTGGACAATAGCGTGCGGAAGAACGGCCATTCCCGGTAGAGCTCCTGCAGCAGCGGCATGCCCTGCTCCGGATGCTCAGCGATCCAGGTCTCGACCGCAGCGCCGAAGCCGTACCAGCCGGGCAGCATCAGCCGGCATTGCGCCCACGAGAACACCCAGGGAATGGCGCGCAGGTCTTCGATCTCGCGGGTCTTCTTGCGCGAGGCCGGACGGCTGCCGATGTTCAAGGTCGCGATCTCGTTGATCACGGTCGAGCCCCAGAAGTAGTCGGCAAAACCGGGTGTCTCGTAGACAAGGCCGCGATAGGCCTTGAAGGCGAGCGCGGAAATCTCCTCCATCGCCTTGAGATATTCGGGGCGCGGCGCGCTCCGCCGCGGCTGCAACAGGCTGGTTTCCAGCGTCGCCGCGGCGAGGATCTCCAGATTGCTGCGGCCGACCTCCGCATTGGAGTATTTCGAGGAGATGATCTCGCCCTGCTCGGTGATGCGGATCTGGCCGTTCACCGCGCCGCCGGGCTGCGCGATGATCGCATCATAGCTCGGGCCGCCGCCGCGGCCGACCGAGCCGCCGCGACCGTGGAACAGGCGCAGCCGCACGCCGTGGCGCTCGAACACCTCGACGAGGCCGATCTCGGCCTTGTAGAGCTCCCAGCCCGAGGTGACGAAGCCGCCATCCTTGTTGCTGTCGGAATAGCCGAGCATCACTTCCTGCACGCTGCCGAGACTGTCGACCAGCTTGCGATAGTCGTGCAGCACCAGCATGCGGTCCATGATCCCGCTCGAGGCCTGCAGGTCCTCGATGGTCTCGAACAGCGGCACGATGTTGACGGCGCTGCGGCCGGACGGATTGACCAGCCCGACTTCCTTCAAGAGCACCGCGACCTCGAGCATGTCGGACATGCCCTTGCACATCGAGATGATGCACTGGGAGATCACCTCGGGGCCGAATTTGGCATGCGCTTCGGCCGCGGCGTGGAACACCGCGAGCTCGCTTTGGGTCTCCTCGGAATATTTGACGAAGGGCGAGGCCAGCGGCCGCGCGTTGCGCAGCTCCCCGAGCAGCAAACTGACGCGCGCGTCCTCGCCGAGTGCCAGATACGACATGCCGGGATTGGCGGTATCGAACAGCTCGGCGATGGTGCGCTCGTGCACCGCCGAGTTCTGGCGGATGTCGAGCCGCGCCAGATGGAAGCCGAAGCAATCCACCGCGCGCCGCAACTGCCGCAGCCGGCCGCGCGCGATCACGCCGGAATTGTTCGCGATCAGCGAGCGGTTGAGCACATCGAGGTCGGCCTGGAACTCCCTGACGGTCGCATAGGGCTCGGCCTTGCCGACCGGCGGCCGGGTGGTCTCGACCTCGAGCCGCATCGCGGTGGCGGCGAGCCGCGCATAGATGCCGGAGACCGCCAGGCGATACGGCTCGCCGCTGCGATGCGGCGACGTGTCGGGCGAACGCTCGGCAAGGATCCGCAGCTCGTCCGAGACGTCGGCGAGATGCGCCGCGAGCGACAGCTCGGCGCCGAGCGCATGCAGCTCCTCGAGATAGAAGCTGAGCACCCGGCTCGATTGCAGCCGAAGCGTGCCGCGCATCACCTCTGCGGTGACGAACGGATTGCCGTCGCGATCCCCGCCGATCCAGCTTCCCATCGTCAGGAACGAGGCGAGATCGCCGGCCTCACCGCCCTCCTTGTTCAGCCGGTCCTCCAGCGCGCAGTGCAGCCGCGGCACCTCCTGCAGGAAGGTGTAGTCATAGAACGACAGGCCGTTGGCGACCTCGTCGAGCACGGTTAGCTTGGTCCGGCGCAAGAGATTGGTCTGCCATAGCGTCACGACGGCGCGGCGAAGCTGCTCGTCGCTGGCTTCGCTCTCGTCCGGCGTCATCTGCAGCCGCTCGCGGCGGTCGAGCAGGTCCGCGATCTCCATCTCGCGGTCCATCGTGCTCTTGCGTCGGACCTCGGTCGGATGCGCGGTCAAGACCGGGCTGACCAGCGCGCTCTTGAAGAAGCTGCGCAAATCGGCCGGGCCGATGCCGGCCTGGCGGGCATGCACCAGCGTCTGCTCCAGCGTGCTCGGCCGCGGCGCCCCGCTCGGGCCGCGGCTGCGCATCTGGCGGATGTTGTTCTGGTCCTCGGCAATGTTGGCGAGGTGGGAGAAATAGCTGAAGGCGCGGACGATCCGGAGCGTCTCGGCGATCGACATGCTGTCGAGGATGCCCTCGAGCTCGCGCCGCGCCAGCTTGTCCTCATCGCGATGGAACCGGACCGAGGTCTGGCGGATGCGCTCGACTAGGTCGAACACATCGGCCCCTTCCTGGTCACGCACGGTGTCGCCCAGCACGCGCCCCAGCAGGCGGATGTCGTTCCGGAGCCGTGCGTCCTCCTCCTGTGCAGTTGCTTCGAGAAGGCTGGCCTCTGCGGCGCGCCTGGCACGGATTTCGGTCTCGGAAGGCATGGTTTGGGGAGGCAAGGTCTGGGGAGACATGGCGTGGCTACTCCAGAGGCTGCCCGGCTCCTCCCGAGTGTGCGCTTTTTTTGCCGCAGCGCAAGATGAACTTGGTGGCGGTGCACCACCGCTGTCGTCCCTGCGGAAGCAGGGACCCATAACCACAGGGCCCTGTTATTGAACAAGGCGGTGGCCCCAGCTCGCTTCACCCCCACGTCCTGTGGTTATGGGTCCCGGGTCGCGCTTCGCTTGCCCGGGACGACGGGCCCGTGCGGCGCTAGATCCTGCGCCCTGCCCGCTCCCAATACGGGTCGCGCAGCCGGCGCTTGAAGATCTTTCCGGAGTCCTCGCGCGGCAGGTTGGTCTGGATCTCGATGTGCTTGGGCACCTTGTAGTCGGCAAGCGCGGTCTTGAGCTGGGCGCGGACCGAGGCGATGTCGAGCGTGACGCCCGGCTGCGGCTCGACCACCGCCATCAGCGCCTCGCCGAACTCGGCGTCGGGGATGCCGAATACCGCGCAGTCGTGCACGCCCGGCACCGCATGCAGCACGGCCTCGATCTCGGCCGGATAGATGTTGACACCGCCCGAGATCACCATGTCGCGCTTGCGGTCGCAGATGAAGACGTAGCCATCCGCGTCGATATAGCCGACGTCGCCCGACGTGATGAATCCCTGCCGGTCGATCTCGGCGCGCTTCTCGGACTTGTTGTGATAGGTGAAATCGGGATTGCCGGCGATCCGCGAATAGATCTCGCCGATCTCGCCCTGCGCCACCTCCTTGCCGTCATCGCCGATGAAGCGAAGCTCGGCGCCGGGCGAGATCTTTCCGACCGTTCCCGGCTTCTTCAGCGCGTCCTCCGATGTCGCAAACGTCACCGCGCCCGACTCGGTCGAGCCGTAGAATTCGTAGATCACCGGCCCCCACCAATCGATCATGGCGCGCTTGACGTCGGCCGGGCACGGCGCGGCGGCGTGGATGATGTGGCGCAGCGACGACACATCATACTTCTTCCGCACCTCTTCCGGCAGCTTCATCAGGCGGATGAACATCGTCGGCACCATGAAGATGGTGTCGATCCTCTCGCGCTCGATCAGCGCCAGAAATTCCTCCGCGTCGAAGCGCGGCATCAGCACCAGCGCGCCGCCGAGCTTGCCGGAGCGAAGTCCGAAGGAATTCGGTGCCGAATGATAGAGCGGTCCGGGCAGGATCGCGCGCGCGCCGGGCTTCAGGCCGTAGATCATCGCCCGCATCGCTTCCGCGTTCGCGGTCTGCTCCGGCGTCGGCGCGAAGCGGCGCACGCCCTTCGGGTGGCCCGTCGTGCCCGAGGTGTAGATCATGTTCTGCGGCTGCGGCACGACAGGGCCATCATAGCGCGGGAATTGCGCCAGCCAGGATTCGAAATCGATCGCGAAGTCGGGCGTCGCGAGATGATCGGGATTGATCTTGTAATGGCTAAGGATTTCCGGCGGCGTCGGCACGCTGAACACGGTGACGTCATCGGGGATCGCGCCGCGCAGCGGATGCAGCATATCGGCATGGCCGATCAGGACGCGCGTGCCGGAATCCGTCAGCACGTAATTTATCTCCTCCGGCTTGAAGTGCCAGTTGACCGGCACGCCGTAGGCGCCGAGCCGCATCGCGGCATAGGCCGCCTCGATGAACGCGATGTCGTTGCGCATCAGCATGCAGACGCTGTCGCCCGGCTTGACGCCGAGCTTGTTCAGGCCGCTGGCGATGCGCTCGGTGCGCTCGGCGACCGCAGCGTGATCGCGCCGGCGCTCGCCGCTGATGACGCCGAGGAAGGGTTTGGACGTTTCCATTGTCGTTTTCCGATCTTTCGTCGGTTCGGAGTTAGGTCGTCATTCCGGGATGGTCCGAAGGACCAGACCCGGAATCTCGAGATTCCCCGATGCGCAATCGCGCATCTGTGGTTCGATGCTGCGCATCGCCCCGGAATGACGCTGGAGCCACTACCCAGCATCCGCGAATTTCGGCGCGCGCTTCTCCAGATTGGCGCGCACGGATTCGGTCTGGTTCGGGCTGCCGAGCAGCTTCTGCTGCTCGACGGATTCGGCAAGCAGCGCAGCCGCCGGATCGACCGACAGATTGTTCAGCATGCGCTTCGCGGCGCGGATCGCATCCGGGCTCTTGCCGGCGATCTCGCGCGCGACCTCGAGCGCGGCGGCACGCGGATCGTCGCAGACGCGGGTGGCGAGGCCATAGCTCTGGGCTTCCTGCGCCGAGAAGATGCGGCCGGTATAGGTGAGTTCGCGCAGGATATCGTCGCGCACCAGGCTCGCGAGGATCGGCGTACCCGCCATGTCGGGGACGAGGCCCCACTTGATCTCCATGATCGACATCCGCGCATCGGTTGAGAGGAAGCGCATGTCGGCACCGAGCGCGAGCTGGAAGCCGCCGCCGAACGCGACGCCATGGACCGCAGCGATCACGGGCACCGGGAGCTGGCGCCAGCCCCAGACTGCCTGCTGCGGAAAATTGGCCTTGCCGTGGGTGCGGATCGTGAGATCGCGCTTCTCGCCACCCGGCACTCCGTTACCACCATCCTTCATGGCGGCGAACCGGCCCATGTCGAGGCCGGCGCAAAAGGCTCGGCCCTCGCCGGACAGCACAACGACCCGAACGCCTTTTTCCTTGGAAAGCCGGTCGGTTGCGGCGACCAATGCCTCGAACATCGCGGCATCGAGCGCGTTCATCTTGTCGGCCCGCACCAGGCGGACATCGGCGATACCGTCTGAAATCGATATCGAAACGCGATCTTCCATCATTCCCTCCGCTTTGTTCCTTGAGTTGGCGCTTTACAGAAAGGCCGTTGTCCGCTTTTAGTCAATCGACCAATTAACTGACAACCCCCGTGGAGGAAACGATGTTTAGCGATCAGCTTCTTGCCGGGCGGCGCATCCTGGTAACCGGTGGCGGCACCGGCCTTGGCAAGGCTATGGCCTCGCGGTTCCTCCAGCTCGGCGCCGAGGTGCATATCTGCGGCCGGCGCAAGAGCGTGTGCGACGAGACCGCCACCGAGCTGATGGCCGAGTATGGCGGACGCGTGGTCAGCCACGGCGTCGATATCCGCAATGCCATGGCGGTCGACGAGATGATCGACGCGATCTGGACCACTAGCGGTCCCCTCACCGATCTGATCAACAACGCCGCCGGCAATTTCATCTCGCGCTCGGAAGAGCTGTCCGCGCGAGGTTTTGATGCCGTGGCCAACATCGTGATGCACGGCACCTTCTACGTGACGCACGCGGTGGGTCGGCGCTGGATCGCCGGCGGCCATCGCGGCAACGTGGTGTCGATCACGGTGACCTGGGTGCGCAACGGCTCGCCCTATGTGGTGCCGTCGGCGATGAGCAAGTCGGCGATCCACGCCATGACCATGTCGCTCGCGGTCGAATGGGGTCGTCACGGCATCCGCCTCAACACCATCGCGCCTGGCGAGATTCCGACCGAAGGCATGAGCAAGCGCATCAAGCCCGGCGACGAGGCCGGTGCACGCACCAAGGCAATGAACCCGATGGGCCGCGTCGGCACCATGGAGGAACTGCAGAACCTCGCGGTGTTCCTGATCTCCGGCGGCTGCGACTGGATCAACGGCGAGACCATCGCCATGGACGGCGCGCAGGCGCTCGCCATGGGCGGCAATTTCTACCAGCTGCGCGACTGGAGCGACGACGACTGGACCAAGGCGCGCGAGTCGATCAAGGCCCAGAACGAGAAGGATCGCGCGGCGCGGGGCTAAAGCCCGCGCCTGCGCCTCACCCTCAGCTGTCGTCCCTGCGAAAGCAGGGACCCATAACCACCGCCTCGAAAACGTCGAGCACGCTGGGGCCACAGCGCGCCCCACGACTCAATCCTGTGGTTATGGGTCTCGGGTCGCGCTTCGCTTGCCCGGGACGACGGCGTGGACGCGTCCTGCACCATCCCCCGTATTGTTTTTCCCGCGCGATGCAGCCACACTCCGCGCAAACAAAACAAGACGTCACGGGGGAAACATGTCCGACGCGCCGAAACTGAGCAATCTTGCCGACATGGTGCGCGAGCGCGCCACGAGCCGCGGCGATGCGCTGGCCTATGAGTTCGAGGGCCGGCAAACCTCTTTCGCGGAATTCGACGTCAAGACCAACCGCGTCGCCAACGCGCTGATCGCGATGGGCGTCAGGAAGGGCGAGCGCATCGCCTATCTCGGCAAGAACAGCGATTTCTACTTCGAATTGCTGATGGGCGCGATGAAGGCCGGCGTGGTGATGGCGCCGGTGAACTGGCGTCTCGCCGGCCCCGAGGTCGCCTTCATCGTCGACGACTGCAAGGCGCCCGTGCTGTTCGTCGGCCCCGAATTCATCACCCAGGCGCGCAATATCAAGGACAAGCTGCCCAGCGTCCGCAGCATCATCACGACCGAGGGCGGCGCGCCGGAGTGGCCCGACTTCGTCGCCTGGCGCGACGCGCAGAGCGGCGACGACCCGCGCGTTGCGATCGAACCGAAGGACATCGCGATCCAGCTCTACACCTCCGGCACGACCGGCAAGCCGAAGGGCGCGATGCTGTCGCACGCCAACTTCCTCAACCTCGTGCAGAGTGGCAACGAGGCCGACAAGCCGGAATGGAACCGGTGGACCACCGACGACGTCTCGCTGGTCGCGATGCCGATCTTCCACATCGGCGGCTCCGGCTGGGGCGTGATGGGGCTCTATCACGGCGCCCGCGGCGTGATCGCGCGCGAGTTCGACCCGACCAAGGTGCTCGACTTCTTCGAGCAGTCCGGCATCACCAAGCTGTTCATGGTGCCGGCGGCGATGCAGTTCGTCGTGCGGCAGCCGCGCGCGCGGCAGGTCGACTTCTCCCGCCTGAAATACATGCTCTACGGCGCTTCGCCGATCCCGGCGGCGCTGCTGAAGGAATGCATCGAGGTCTTCAAATGCGGCTTCGTGCAGATGTACGGCATGACCGAGACCACCGGCACCATCGTCGCACTGCCGCCGGAAGATCACGTCGAAGGGCTCGAGCGGATGCGTTCAGCCGGCAAGGCGCTGGCCGGCGTCGAGCTCGCGATTCTCGACGAGAACGGCAAGCCGCTGCCGCCGCGCGAAGTCGGTGAGATCGCCACCCGCTCCGGCTCCAACATGACCGGCTACTGGAATCTGCCCGAAGCCACCGCAAAGACGATCGACGGCGACGGCTGGCTGCGCACCGGCGATGCCGGCTACATGGACGAGAATGGCTATCTCTACATCCACGACCGCATCAAGGACATGATCATCTCCGGCGGCGAGAACATCTATCCGGCCGAGGTCGAGAGCGCGCTGTGCGATCACCCTGATGTGGCGGAAGCCGCCGTGATCGGCATTCCCGACGACAAATGGGGCGAGGCCGTGAAGGCCGTGGTGGTGATGAAGCCGGGCAAGAACGCGACCGCGACCGACATCATCAACTTCACCCGCGAGCGCATCGCCGGCTACAAGACGCCGAAATCGGTCGACTTCATCCCGGCGCTGCCGCGCAACCCGTCGGGCAAGATCCTGCGGCGCAGCCTGCGCGAGCCGTATTGGGCGGGCAAGGACCGGCAGGTGAATTAGCTCCCTCCGTCGTCCCGGCCAAGCAAAGCGCGAGCCGGGACCATAACCACCGTCGTTCGAGGTGGCAACACGCTGGGGCCGCAGCCTACCGCATCAACGACCTCTTGTGGTTATGGGTCCCTGCTTTCGCAGGGACGATCACAGAGAGAGTGGCCTGCATCAAGCCTTCTTCATCCTCTCCCGCAACACCCGCCAGCGCTCTTGCGCCTCCTGCGGCCAGACTTCCCTTCGATCGTAATATTCGGCGAACACCTTTGCGCCCGGCGGGAACGTCACCCAGGGCTGCTTCGACGAGGTGAAGATGTGGACATCGGGCGGGCATTGGCTCGGATCATCCTGCGTGCCGACGCGGACGAAGCGCACGGCAGGTCCCGAGCCCGGATAATTGCTCCACACCGCGACCTTGCAGACCGGGCAGCGGGCGATCTTCTGCCCCTTGCCGCTCGCCGACGGCGTGTCGACGATCTCCGGCTCGGCTGCGATGTGCGCGACCCGCTCGGCCTCGTACATCGCGTTGAGCGCGTGCACGGTGCCGGTCTCGCGCTGGCACCAGGTGCAGTGGCAGGCGTGCACGATCATCGGCCTGCCGTCGAGGCGGTAGCGGACGTTTCTGCAGGTGCATCCGCCTTCCATGCTCGGCCTCCTCGTGCCGAAGTGCTAGTGCTTGCCGGCTCCCATGTAGCCGAACAGGAAGCCCGCCACCTTGCGCTTCTGGATCTCCTCGCTGCCCTCGGTGATGCGATAGCGGCGGTGATGGCGATAGATGTGCTCGAACGGCTTGTGGCGCGAATAGCCCATGCCGCCGTGCACCTGCATCGCGCGGTCGGCGGCTTCGCAGCACAGCCGGTTTGCCCAGAAATTGCACATCGAGACCCGGTCCGACAGCGTGTGCTCGACCTGGGCCTGGGTCAGTTGATCCATCTCCCAGGCGGTCTTGCGGATCAACAGCCGCAGCATCTCGGCCTGGGTCGCGAGTTCGACCAGCGGCCACTGGATCGCCTGGTTCTCGGCCAGGGCCTTGCCGAACGGCTTGCGCTCGCGCGCATACTTCACGCTCTCGTTGATGCAGTAGACGGCGGCGCCGAGCGAGCTGGCCGCCTGGCGGATGCGGTTCTCGTGCACGAAGCATTGCGCCAGCGACAGGCCGCGGCCGACCTCGCCGAACTGCGCGTCTTCGGGCACGAACACGTCAGTGAAGCTGACCCGCGGATGATCGGTCGGCATGTTGAAGGTCCACATGTACTCCTCGACCTTCACGCCCGGCGATTTCGCCGGCACCAGGAAGCAGCTGATGCCACGCGCGTCGCCGTCATTGCCCGAGGTGCGGGCAAACAGCGCGCAGTGCGTCGCGACGTGCATGCCTGTCGTCCACATCTTCTCGCCGTTGATGATCCAGCCCTTGACGTTGTCGCGGGTCGCCTGCACCGCTTTGGTCTCCATATGCGTGGCGTCGGAGCCGTGCTCCGGCTCGGTCAGGCCGAACGTGATGCGGTACTTGCCGGTGATCGAGCCGTCGATCATCGCCTTCTGCTCGTCGGTTCCGTAGCGGTCGAGCATCGTCACGATCGGCAGATTGCCGACAATCGAATGCTCGTTCTGCAGATCGTTGTGCAGGCCGAGCCCCTTCGAGGCGAAATGCTCGCGGATCACGGCCATCCAGAGATTGGAGCCGTCCTTGCCGCCATAGCGCTTCGGGATCGCAAAGCGCAGATGGCCGGCAGCATCAGCCAGGTTCTTGGCCTTGCGCAGCAGGAGCTCCCATTCATGGCGCGGCAGGCCGCCCTTGTCGAAATCGGTGCGCGCCCATTCGCGGCGATGATCGAAGAAGCGGATGTTGTCGTCAGCCGCTTCCAGCGGCTTGATCTCGCGTTCGATGAATTGGTCGAGCTCGGCGAGATAGGCTGTCAGGTCAGCCGGCAGGTTGAAATCCAAGGCGGTCTCTCCCGATGATCTTGTTGATTCTGGATTTGCGTCTAGACGCTATCGCGCATCCGCATTCGGACCGATTAAGGTGAGAAGCACGCGGCCAAGTCAAGCAGGCCGGTGAGGCTTGCACGCGCGGTCGCGTTGCGTAATTGGATGGCACGGAACGGCGCGCAGGCGCTAGGATATCGACAATATTCTTCGCCGCAGAAAATCGACGGGAGCAAACATGGATCTGAAATTCTCCAAGGTGACGCGCAAGGGTCCCATCACCATCGTGACGCTGTCGCGGCCCGAGGTCTACAACGCGCTGCACATCGACGCGCATTTCGAGCTCAACAAGGTGTTCGACGACTTCTCCGCCGATCCCGAGCAGTGGGTCGCGATCGTCACCGGCGCCGGCGACAAGGCGTTCTGCGCCGGCAACGACCTGAAATGGCAGGCCGCCGGCGGCAAGCGCGGCTGGGACAAGGGCGGCTTTGCCGGCCTCACCACCCGCTTCGACTGCGACAAGCCGATCATCGCCGCCGTCAACGGCGTCGCGATGGGCGGCGGGTTCGAGGTCGCGCTGGCCTGCGACCTGATCATCGCCGCGGAGAATGCGACCTTTGCCTTGCCCGAGCCGCGCGTCGGCCTCGCCGCGCTCGCCGGCGGCCTGCAGCGGCTGCCGCGCCAGATCGGGCTGAAGCGCGCCATGGGCATGATCCTGACCGCGCGCCACGTCAGCGCCAAGGAAGGCCTCGAGCTCGGCTTCGTCAACGAGGTGGTGCCGCAGGGCGAGGCGCTGGCTGCCGCCGAGCGCTGGGCCGAGACCATCACCAAGAACTCGCCGATGTCGATCCGCGCCTCCAAGCAGGCGATCCAGAAGGGCCTCGAAGTCTCGCTCGAGCAGGCGATGACCGAGCAGCGCGAATATCCCGCGGTGAAGGCGATGGCTGCCTCGCAGGATTACATCGAGGGCCCGAAGGCGTTTTCAGAGAAGCGCCCGCCGAAGTGGCTGGGGCGGTAGCTGCTCTCTCCACTCCTCGTCCCGGCCGAGTGCGCAATTGCACACTCGGCCGGGACGGCGTTGGATGCATTGCGGCCAATTGAGCGCAGCGATACCCATCAGCGTCATCCGTGCGTCGTGATGGGTATGCTTGCGCTATGCCTATCCTACTTTCCCGACTCCCTCTTGTAGGACGCGTAGTTCGGCTGATCGACAGCGAGCTTGTCCATCGTGGTCTGCCAGAGATGCTCCGGCAGGCCCGGAGTGTTCAGATCGACCTCGCCGCTTGCGATCTTCTCCGACAGCGCGCGGTTCAGCTCCATCAGCGAGCCGTCGGCGCCGAGCAGCGCCTTCAGCCGCGCGGCCTCCGTGGCATCGCCTGCTTCCGCGAGCGCGAGCTGCCGGGTCACCAGGTCGAGCGCGTTGATGCCGACGCGCAGCTTGAAGCCGTTGTGACCCTTGATCACAGGCGCGATCTCGTTGCGCAGGAAATCGGCGACGGCCTTGATCAGTTCGGTGGGTGTCGGTTCGTCCTGCATGTCATTTGCTCTCTTTTTTGCGCATGATCGATTCCGAAAACCGGATGCCGCTTTTCGGGATCATGCGCGCGGAGCCAGCAACCGCAACAGATCGATCTCGGTCTCCGATGCGCGGCGGCCGATCATCGCCCGCTCCATCGAATGATCGGGGCCGGCGCGGAAGCGCTGCATCATGCCGCAGCACATCACGCCCCAGCGCAGCGTGCCCATCACTTCCCAGAACATCACGCGGTCGGGGTCGGCCTTGCGGCCGGCTTCCTCATAACCCGCGAACAGATCTTCGCGGGTACCGAAACCGCCGACCGGCTTGTCGATCTCGCCGAAGCGCCAGGAGTTGACGCAGATCCAGCCGAGGTCCTCCATGGGATCGCCGAAATGCGCGAGCTCCCAGTCGAGCACCGCGCGCACACCGTCGGGACCGATGATCAGGTTGCCGTGGCGGAAATCGCCATGCACCAGCGTCACCTCGGACGACGGCCCGGGATCGTGATCGCGCAGCCAGCGCAGCGCCAGCTCGAACACCGGCCGCGGCCAGTTGAAGCTGTGATACTCGCGGGAGAGATCCTCGATCTCCTTGGTCGCCGTCAGGCTGCGCAGCTCGGCAGCTTGGCCTGCGGCAGGCCATGGATGCCGGCGATGACGCGGCCGAGCTGGCGGGCCAGCATCGGACGCGCGGTCGCATATTCCTCGTCGCGCAAAATTTTCCGCGCGATGGTCTCGCCTTCGACCCGCGCCATGATGAAGCCGCGGCCAAGGCCGTCTTCCGGCACCAGCACACGCATCACCTTCGGCGACGGTAGACCCGCGTCATGCGCGAGCTGCATCAGCGTGGCCTCGGCATCGAGGCCGGCGGCGCGGCCGGGCGCGGCACCGTAGCCGGGCGGCGCGCGGCGCAGGATCGCGCCGACATTGCCGTCCGGATGCATGATGTCGAACGTCCAGGTCTCCTGGCTGGCGCCGCCGGAGAGCTTTGCCGCACCGGTGACGCCGGTCGCGCCCGGATGAAACGCGGCGACGCAGCGCCTGAGTTCGGTCTCGATCATTTGCCCTTGAACTTCGCCGGCCGCTTCTCGAGGAATGCGGTGACGCCTTCCTTGAAATCCTCGGCGCGGCCCGCGATCCGCTGCGACTCGCATTCCAGGTTGAGCTGATCTTCGAGGGTGTTTTCCGGGCTGTCCCAATAGAGCTTGCGGATCAGCGACAGCGCGATCGTCGGTCCGTTGGCGAGGTCGTGCGCAAGCTTCATGGTTTCCTCCATCAGCGCGGCGTCGTCATAGACGCGGTTGACGAGGCCCCATTCCAGCGCCTTCTCGGCCGGCAGCCGCTCGCCGAGCAGCGACAGCTCGACCGAGCGCGCCTTGCCGATCAGCCGCGGCAACAGCCAGGTCGAACCGCAATCCGGCACCAGGCCGATGCGGCGGAACGCCTGCAGGAAATAGGACGAACGCGCGCACAGGATCAGGTCGCCCATCAATGCAAAACTCATCCCGGCGCCGGCGGCCGGACCGTTCACCGCCGTGACGATCGGACAGTGCAGCTTACGCAATCGGCGCAGGAACGGATGGAACGCGGTCTCCAGCGCCGCGCCGGCGTTGCTCCTGCCGGGCTTAGCCTGCTGGTTGCGGCCCTGCAGATTGGCGCCGGTGCAGAAGGCGCGGCCCGCGCCCGTGATCACCAGGCAGCGCACCTCGTCGAGCTTGTCGTCGATCGCATCGAGCGCCTCGGCAAGGCCGCCGAGCATGTCGATCGAGACCGCGTTCATGACTTCCTGATGGTCGAGTTTAAGGATCGCGACCGATCCGTCGAAGTCGAGCGTGACGTGCTTGAACTGCATGGTTTCCCCTTTACGTTGTCTTGCTTACGTTGTCTTGGCGGTTGGTACCGCGGTAGGCCGATGGGTCGACCTGTATTTGGACCCATATTTGATTTTTGTGCCGGGCTTGTCCATGGTCGACGGCAAGCCCATCCGTGAACGCGTGATTAGCGCGCACCAAACCAAATGGAAACCCCAATGAGTGGCATCTTCGATCTCACCGGCCGCGTCGCTGTCATCACCGGCGGCAATGGCGGCATCGGCCTCGGCATCGCGCAGGCGCTCAACGCTGCCGGCTGCAACGTCGCGATCTGGGGCCGCAACGCGGAAAAAAACGCCAACGCCGCCGCCTCGATGAAGGCCGGCCCCGGCAAGGTCGCCACCCAATTCTGCGACGTCAGCGATCCCGGCTCGGTCAAGACCGCGATGAAGGCGACGCTCGACACCTTCGGCCGCGTCGACGGCTGCTTCGCCAATGCCGGCATCGGCGGCGGCGGACGCCGCTCCTTCATCGACCGCACCGAGGAGGAATGGCGACGGATGTTCGCGACCAATCTCGACGGTGTGTTCCACGTATTCCAGGCTGCGGCACGCCACATGACCGAGCGCTCCGAAGCCGGTGACAAGTTCGGCCGGCTGGTCGCGACCTCAAGCCTCGCCTCGCTGTTCGGCACCGCGCGCAACGAGCACTATGCCGGCACCAAGGCCGCGCTGAACGCGCTGTGCCGCGCGCTCGCCGTCGAGCTCGCCCGCCACGGCGTCACCGCGAACGCGATCCTGCCCGGCTGGATCAAGAGCGACATGACCGCCGGCATCATGGCCAACGACAAGTTCGTCGCCAACGTGATGCCGCGCATCCCGGTGCGCCGCTTCGGCGAACCGAGCGATTTCGGCGGCATCGCCGTGTATCTGATGAGCAAGGCGTCGTCCTATCATACGGCGGACTGCTTTGTGATCGACGGCGGCTACACCGCGTTCTGATTGTCGCGGCTGCATCTTCAACTGTCGTCCCGGCGAAGGCCGGGACGACACCGAGCTTGCTGCGCGAGATTGAGTCATACATCCGCATTCTCGCGACGCTGCGCCCGAGTCTTGCGTTGACCTGCTCCTCTGATTGAAAAGAAGGCGCAGGTCAGTCCTCTTGTCATTCCGGGGCAGCCCGAAGGGCTGAGCCCGGAATCCATTGGGCCGCAACACCAGCGTTGGAATGGATTCCGGGCTCTCGCTTCGCGAGCCCCGGAATGACGAAGGGAGAGTAGCCGCGCGACGCAGCGTCGCTTCCGTCGCGCCGAAACTGCTGCTAAGCGTCGGGCTGTAAGGACGCGCACGGCGGCTTTCATAACCAAGAGGGAGGATATTTCAGATGTTTTCACACGTGATGGTTGGCACCAACGATCTGGACAAGGCCAAGGCATTCTATGATGCGCTGCTTGGCACGCTCGACGTCCGGCCGGCCCGGGTCGACGGTCACCGCATCATGTACCTCACCAAGGCCGGCATCTTCATGGTTTCCAAGCCGATCAACGGCGAGCCGGCGACGCACGCCAATGGCGGCACGATCGGCTTTGCCTGCTCTTCGCCGGAGCAGGTCGAGGCCTGGCACGCGGCAGGCGTCGCCAATGGCGGCAAGCCCTGCGAGGACCCACCGGGCGTGCGCGAAGGCAACGGCATCAAGCTCTATCTTGCCTATCTGCGCGATCTCGACGGCAACAAGATCTGCGCGATGCACCGGTTGCCCTGACGATCCGGCCAAGCAATCCACGAAGCGTCGCGCGCGGCGGCGTTCAAACAACGTTTGAAACGCCGTCGCGATATTCCGCGATGCGGTAGCAACGTAGCAAAAATCGGTGCTCGCGCTTCGCGCCGCACGCGTCTATTGTCCGCCGCGAAACGCGCCTTCGCGAGGGAGAAAAGACAATGAAACATGCCTATGTGCCGCGCACCACGAACTACACGCTCAATCCGGGCGACGAGCTCAACGACCTCAGGATGTCGGACAAGGTCCGCCCGCTCTACGACCATGTGAAGCAGTTCATCCGCGACACCGTCGACCCGATGTCGGTCGAGTTCTATCGCGCCGGCGAGAAGAAGACCAACCGCTGGAGCTTCACCGACGAGCAGCTCGCGATCCTGCAGAAGGCCAAGGACAAGGCCAAGGAAGTCGGTCTCTGGAACTTCTTCCTGCCCGACGCCGAAACCGGCGACGGCCTCAACAACCTCGACTACGCCTATATCGCCGCCGAGCTCGGCAAGAGCCCGCTGGCCTCGGAGACCATGAACTGCTCGGCGCCCGACACCGGCAACATGGAAGTGCTGGAACGCGTCGGCACCAAGGCGCAGAAGGAGAAGTGGCTGAAGCCGCTGCTCAACGGCGAGATCCGTTCGGCCTATGCGATGACCGAGCCGAACGTCGCCTCCTCCGACGCAAAGAACATCTCGACCACTGCCAAGCTGGTCGGCGACGAATGGGTGATCAACGGCGAGAAGTACTACATCTCCGGCGCCGGCGATCCGCGCTGCAAGATCATGATCGTGATGGTGAAGACCAATCCGGACGCGGCGCCGAGCAAGCAGCAGTCGCAGATCCTGGTGCCGATCGACACCCCCGGCGTCGAGATCCTCGGGCCCATGCACGTGTTCGGCCATGACCATGCGCCGCGCGGCCACATGCATCTGCGCTTCAACAATTGCAAGGTGCCGAAGGAGAACATGCTGCTCGGCGAAGGCCGCGGCTTCGAGATCTCGCAGGTCCGCCTCGGACCGGGCCGCATCCATCACTGCATGCGCACCATCGGCAAGGCCGAGAAGGCGCTCGACATGATGGTGCAGCGTGGCCTGACCCGCGAGGCGTTCGGCAAGAAGATCGCCCATCTCGGCGGCAACATGCAGATCATCGCCCAGGCGCGCTGCGAGATCGAGGCGATGCGGCTGATGGTGCTGAAGGCGGCCAAGGCGATGGACGTGCTCGGCAACAAGGAAGCCCGCGTCTGGGTCTCGATGGTCAAGGCCATGGTGCCCGAGCGCGCCTGCAAGGTGATCGACCAGGCGATCCAGATGCACGGCGCCACCGGCATCTCGCAGTGGTCGCCGCTCGGCGAGATGTACCAGGACGTCCGCCACCTCCGCTTCGCCGACGGTCCGGACGAGGTGCACTGGATGGTGGTCGGCCGGCATGAACTGAGCATGCCGTAGGCATCGCTCCTCCCTCTCCCGCTCATCACGCAGAGGGGCGAACAGCAGAACCGCAAGGCGGGTTAGCGCAAGCTAGCCCGCCTTTTGCTTTGCGGCCGGGCGACGGCGGGTTACGCTCCGCCAACCCGCCCCGCGATTTCGGATCATCCCATGGAATATACACCAAGCGACCTCACACAGCGCGAACGCTACAAGGTGCTGACCTCGTTCGTGTTGCCGCGGCCGATCGCCTGGGTGACCAGCATCGGGCCCGAGGGCGTGGTCAATGCCGCGCCGTTCTCGTTCTTCAACGCGTTCTGCGAGGACCCGCCGCTCTGCATGTTCGCGGTGAACCGAAGGCCAGACGGCCGCGAAAAAGACACGCTGGCCAACATCCAGCGTACGGGCGAGTTCGTGGTCCACCTGACCGACGAGCCGCTGGCGCGCGCCATGCACGAGAGTTCGGGCGACTTCCCGCCCGAGATAGGCGAGCCTGACTATCTCGCTTAAAACTCGCGCCATCCCGCAAGATCGCAGTGCCCAGGCTCGCGGACGCGCCGTTCGCGATGGAGTGCAAGACCTGGAAGCTGATCGACGTCAACGGCGACCGCCAGCTCATCATGGGCGAAGGCATTCACTTCCACATCCGCGACGAATTGTGGGACCGCGAGGCGATGCGTGTCCACATGGATCGCTACCACCCGATCGGCCGCATGTTCGCCGACCGCTACTGCCGCACCGACGACCGCGTGGTGTTTCCCGCGGCAGAGGGCGCAAAGACGAAATAGGAGAGCTCACGATGACTGAAGCATTCCGCGACAACGCGGCACAGAGCCGGTTCGAGCTCACCGTCGACGGCCACACCGCCTTCGTGGTCTACCGCAAGACGCCGGATACGATCACGCTGGTTCACACCGAAGTGCCGCCGGAGCTCGGCGGCCGCGGCATCGGCTCCAAGCTCGCCCGCGCCACGCTCGACGCGGTGCGCGCACAGAAGATCAAGCTCGTCGTGAAATGCGAGTTCATCCAGGGCTTCATGAAGAAGAACCCGGAGTATGACGATCTGCTGGCATGATGCTGGCGAGGAGCGCGGAACGCGTTCCTCATGACGGATCTATCATCGGCATTGCGAGCGAAGCGAAGCAATCCATCGCGCCGCATAGGCGGAAGCATGGATTGCTTGGTCGCTTCGCTTCTCGCAATGACGACGGTTCAGAAACCTCTCGGGATGACGCGGGTCAAATTGATCGCGCAGACTACGACGCCGCCGGCTCGCCGATCTTGTCCTGCGTCCTGGTCTCGAAATCGCTGGCATCATGGCGCTCGTGGAGCTGGCTCGACGGCTCGCCCCAGGTGCGGTTGACCATACGGCCGCGCTTCACGGCGGGCCGGGCCGCGATCGCGTCGGTCCAGCGCTGCACGTTCTTGTAGTCCTGCACCGAGAGGAATTCGCCGCCGCCGTAGAGCAGGCCCTTGGCCAGGCTGCCGTACCAGGGCCACACCGCCATGTCGGCGATAGTGTAGACGTCGCCCGCGAGATATTCGTTGTCGGCAAGCCGGCGGTCGAGCACGTCGAGCTGGCGCTTCACCTCCATCGCAAAGCGGTCGATGGCGTATTCGATCTTGGTCGGCGCATAGGCGTAGAAATGCCCGAAGCCGCCGCCGAGATAGGGCGCCGAGCCCATCTGCCAGAACAGCCACGAGAAGGTTTCGGCGCGGGTCTTGACGTCGGTCGGCAGGAACGCGCCGAATTTTTCCGCCAGGTAGACCAGGATCGAGCCCGACTCGAACACCCTGATCGGCTCAGGCCCGCTACGGTCCATCAGCGCCGGGATCTTGGAGTTCGGGTTGACCGCGACGAAGCCGCTGCCGAACTGGTTGCCGTCGATTTTGATCAGCCAGGCGTCGTATTCGGCGCCCTTGTGACCCGCGGCGAGCAGCTCTTCCAGCATCACGGTGACCTTGACGCCGTTCGGCGTCGCCAATGAATAGAGCTGCAGTGGATGACGGCCGACCGGTAATTCCTTGTCATGGGTGGGACCCGCGATCGGCCGGTTGATGCCGGCGAAGCGCCCGCCGCTCTCCTTGTTCCAGGTCCAGACTTTCGGCGGCTCGTAGGCAGAGGTGTCGTCAGTCACGTCGTTGGCTCCCGGTTTACGTTTTTCCATGGCACGGCGACCGCCGTGCCCATCCGCATATCCGCACTAGATGGTGGGCAAACTTCGCTTTGCCCACCCCGGCAGATCGCATTTTCTATCCAGCGGAATGCGCTGCGAGCGATGCAGCCAAGCGGCGCCTGCACGCAAGTCGCCGCGGCCGAAACCCGCTTGGCTTCGCTGACCGTGATGCGCTAGCGTTGCAGGGCTGATGCCAACAAGCACAAGAAGCGGCCGCCGGGAGAAAACCAACCCATGAAATCACCGATCTGCGACATGCTGGGGATCGAATTTCCCCTGCTCGCTTTCAGCCATTGCCGCGACGTGGTGGCGGCAGTCAGCCGCGCCGGCGGCTTCGGCGTGCTCGGCGCGACCGCGCATTCGCCGGAGACGCTGGAGCAGGAGCTGAAATGGATCGACGCGCATGTTGATGGCAAGCCCTACGGCATCGACGTGCTCATCCCGGAAAACATCTCGACTGCCGGCGAGAAGAACGTCACCTGGAAGAGCCTCGAGGCGCGCGTTTCGCAGGAGCATCGCGACTTCACCCGCAATCTCTTGAAGAAATACGACATCGAGCTGACCGGCCGGAATGTCGCCGACAACCAGCCCCAGCCGTTCGATGCCGAGACCGCGCTGCAATTGCTCGAGGTCTCGTTTCGCCACCCGATCCGCCTGATCGCAAACGCGCTCGGCGTGCCGCCGAAGGCGATGATCGAGATGGGCCGTCAGCACGGCGTGCCGGTGGCAGCGCTGGTCGGCTCCAAGGAGCACGCACTGCGCCAGGTCGCGGCCGGCGTCGACATCCTGGTCGCGCAGGGCACCGAGGCCGGCGGCCATTGCGGCGAGGTCTCGACCATGGTGCTGGTGCCGGAGGTGATCAAGGCGGTCAGAAAGATCCGCGACGTGCCGGTGCTCGCCGCCGGCGGCATCATGACCGGCAGCC
Source organism: Bradyrhizobium viridifuturi (assembly GCF_001238275.1). Classification (GTDB taxonomy): domain Bacteria; phylum Pseudomonadota; class Alphaproteobacteria; order Rhizobiales; family Xanthobacteraceae; genus Bradyrhizobium; species Bradyrhizobium viridifuturi. The sequence continues at coordinate 75,891 of NZ_LGTB01000003.1, read as the reverse complement.
AGATGGCGGCGTGCATGGCGATGGGCGCGGCCGGTGCCTGGACCGGCTCGGTGTGGCTTGCGACGGTGGAGTCGGAGACCTCGGAGATCTTTCGCGAGAAGATGATCGCGGCCTCCTCGCGCGACGCGATCCGCTCCAAGGGCCGGACCGGCAAGCCGGCGCGGCAACTCCGTTCGGTCTGGACCGATGCCTGGGACCGCTCGCCGGACAGCCCCGGCGCGCTGCCGATGCCGCTGCAGAGCATCATCAGCCGCGACGCCTTCAACGCCATCGACCGCGCCGCTGCGGCCGGCAACGAGAAGGCGCGCGACCTCGTCAGCTATTTCGTCGGCCAGGGCGTCGGCCTGGTCGACAGCGTGAAGTCCGCCGGCGCCGTGGTGCAGGAGTTCAAGGAAGATTTCGTCGAGGCCGTCGAGCACATGAACGCGCTGGTGGCGGAGTGACGTGCTCTTCCGTCATTGCGAGGAGCGAAGCGACGAAGCAATCCATCCATCGCCGGGTCGAGATATGGATTGCTTCGCTTCGCTCGCAATGACGCCCAGAACAACCATCGAGTCCAATATCGCAGAGTGAACCAACAAGAATGTCGAACAGCATCCCCGAAGATCGCATTCCCGTCATCGTCGGCGTCGGCGAGATCGTCGATCGTCCGAAGGACATCGCCGCCGGCCTTGAACCGCTTACCTTGCTGGAAGAGGCGCTGAAGCGCGCCGAGACAGACAGCGGCGCAAAACTGCTCGCCGACGTGCAGTCGCTCGACGTCGTCAACTTCCTGAGCTGGCGCTACCGCGATCCCGAGAAGCAGCTCGCCGCACGGCTCGGCATTGCACCTGCGCACCTCTATTACGGCCCGGTCGGCGGCGAGAGCCCGATCCGCTATCTGCACGAGGCGGCGCAGCGCATCGCGCGCGGCGAATGCAGCGTTGCCGCGGTGTGCGGCGCGGAGGCCCAGTCGACCGCGACCAAGGCGCAGCGCGCCGGCGTCGAGTTGCCATGGACGCCGTTCGCGCATGACGTCGAGGAGCCAAAGCGCGGCGCCGCATTCCAGAAACCGATGGCCGTGACGCTCGGCGTGTTCCGGCCGATCACCGTCTATCCGCTCTATGAGAGCGCGACCTCGGCGCATTGGGGCCAGACGCCGCGCGAGGCGCTGAAGGAATCCGGCGAGCTGTGGTCGACCTACGCGCGGGTTGCCGCCGACAATCCGAGCTCCTGGCTGAAGAAGAAGTTCACCGGCGACGAGATCACGACCGCGACGCCGGACAACCGGATGATCGCCTGGCCCTATACGAAACTGATGGTGGCGAACCCGACGGTGAACATGGGCGGCGCGCTGATCCTGACCAGCCTGGCGAAAGCGCGCGCGGCGGGCGTGCCGGAGGAGAAACTGATCTATCCGCTCGGCGGCGCCTCGGCGGAAGAGCCGCGCGACTACCTGACCCGCGACCAGTTCGTCGAAAGCCACGCGCAGAATGCGGTGCTGAGGGCGGTGATGGATCTCGTCGGCGGCGACGGCAAAAAGTTCGACGCCATCGAGCTCTATAGCTGCTTCCCTTGCGTGCCGAAGATGGCGCGCCGGACGCTCGGCCTCGGTGCGACGTGCAGCCCACGGTGACCGGTGGCCTGACGTTCTTCGGTGCACCGCTCAACACCTACATGACGCATTCGGCCTGCGCGATGGTGCGCAAACTGCGCAATGGCGGCACGCTCGGCCTGCTCTACGGCCAGGGCGGCTTCGTCACCAAGCACCATGGCCTCGTGCTGTCGCGCGCGGCGTCGACGGCGGCACTGAAGCAGGAGACTCCGTGCAGGCGGAGGCCGATCGCAACAGGCGCGATGTGCCCGAGTTCACCGACAAGGCCGGTGGCAAGGGCAAGGTCGAGGCCTTCACCGTGATCTATCGCGCCAATGGCGAGGTCGAGCACGGCGTCACCATGCTGCGCACCGAAGACGGCCGCCGCACGCTCGGCCGCATCCCGGCAAGCGACACGGCGACGCTGGCGTATTTGCAGAATCTGGATCGCACGCCGGTCGGCAGCACCGGCAACATCGTCACCGCCGCTGACGGCATGCTGGAATGGCGGGTGGGCTGAGGCTCTGAGCTCACTCGCCCGCTCTTGCGGGGCGAGGTAAGAGGAAGCTGCGCGCCTTACCCCTTCACGTCCTGCTTTTCGGATGCCGTCGTCGGCTTGCCCTTGGCGCCGGCGCCGGCGCCGGTGACGCGGACATGATCGCCGTCGGCAAGACCGTCCGGCGGGGCGGTGATGATGCGGTCGTCGGGCGCGAGGCCCGAGGCGATCTCGATCTCCTTGCCGAGGTCGCGGCCGATCTTCACGGTCTTGAACAGCACCTTGTCGTCAGGGCTGACGGTCGCGACCCGCAGGCCGCTGCTGTTGAAGATCAGCGCGCTGGCGGGAATGCTGAGCGGCGTGGACTCCCGCTGCAGGTTCAGCTTCACGCTGGCATAGCTCCCCGGCATCAGCTCGCCGGAGGAATTGTCGAGCCCGAGCTGCATCCGCGTCGTTCCGGAGGCGACATCGACCGCCTGCGAGGAGGCTTCCACCGTCGCCTGGAAGGCGCGGTTCGGGTAATCCGGCAAGCTCAGCGTGGCCTTGGCGCCGATCTTGATCGCCGGAACGTAGTTCTGCGGCACGTTGACATAGACGCGCAGCTTGGTGATGTCGGAGACCGTGAACATCGCCGGACCGGAGTTGCCGCCGGCATTGATCAGCGCGCCGACATCGGTGTCGCGCGAGGTCACCACGCCGTCGAACGGCGCCGTGATCTTCTTGTAGCCGGCGAGCGCTTCCAGCCGTTCGACATTGGCCTGGCCGGCCTTGACCGCGCCGTTCTTGTTGGAGAGGTCGGCGGTACGCTCGTCGATCTCCTGCGCCGAGACGAAGTTCGAGGCCACCAGCGTCTTGCGCCGGGCGAGCGTCGCCTCGGAGAGCTTTGCCGAGGCCTGGGCGCTGGCCAGATCGGCGCGCGCCTGCAGCAATTGCTGGTCGAGGTCGGGCGCCTCGATCTCGGCGATCACCTGGCCGGCCTTGACCCGGGCGCCGATGTCGGCGTCCCAGTTCTTCAGATAGCCGGACACCCGGGCATAGATCGGCGCGCGGGAATAGGCCTCGAGCCGGCCCGGCAGGTCGATCGTGGGGCTCAGCGCCTTGGCGTTGGGCAGCGCCACCGCGACGGTCGGAATGGCCTGGTCGTCGGTCCATTCCTTCAGCCGATTGTCCTGCTCCTCGCGGGCGCGAATCCCGGTGCCGACGATCAGCCCCGCGCCGACCAATGCAACCACGCCGAATATGCCCAATCTCCGGCCGGACACCGGTGGGCGCTGTTCAGTGGGCTGCATGCGGAATCTCCGATGAGGCGGCGGCTTTGGCGCCTTGCTTCTTGTGTACCATACTGAATACCACGGGAACAAACATCAGGGTCGCGAAGGTGGCGAAGATCAGGCCGCCGATCACGGCGCGGCCCAGCGGGGCGTTCTGCTCGCCGCCCTCGCCGAGCCCCAGCGCCATCGGCGCCATGCCGATGATCATGGCGAGCGCGGTCATCAGCACCGGGCGGAACCGGACGAAACCGGCTTCCAGCGCCGCCGCGATGGGGTCGCCGAGCTCCTCGTAGCGCTCGCGGGCGAAGCTGATCACCAGCACGCTGTTGGCCGTCGCGACGCCCATGCACATGATCGCGCCGGTGAGCGCCGGAACCGACAGCGTGGTCTCCGTCGTGAACAGCATCCAGACGATGCCGGCGAGCGCGGCGGGCAGCGCCGTGATGATCACGAACGGGTCCGACCAGGACTGGAAGTTCACCACGATCAGGAAGTAGATCAAGACGACGGCGCCGAGCAGGCCGAACAACAGGCCGGTGAAGGCCGAGTTCATGGTCTGGACCTGGCCGAGCAGCACCACGGACGAGCCCTTCGGCACCTCCTTGGCGGTATCCGCGATCAGCTGGCGCACGTTGGTGGCGACGCCGCCGAGATCGCGGCCCTGCGTCGTGGCGTAGATCTGCACCAGCGACTGGATGTCATACTGCGAGACCACCGCGCTCGAGGTCGCGCGCTTGATGTCGGCGATGCCGCCGAGGATCGGCGCCTGGGTGTTGCCGGTCGCGGTGATCGGCAGCGTCTGCAGCGCGCTCAGCGAGTCGATCTGGTATTGCGGCGTCTGCATCACGATCGAGTACGACACGCCGTTGTCGGGGTTGAGAAAATAGGTCGGCGCCACCTGCGACGAGCCGGCGAGGTTGACCACCAGCGAATTGGTGACGTCGCGCTCGGTCAGGCCGACATATTGCGCACGGGTGCGGTCGACATCGATGTTGAAGGTCGGGTTGTTCGGCGACTGCTGGATCCGCGCGTCGGCGATGCCGGGAATGCGCTTGATCTTCGCCAGCAGCTTGTTGGCATAGGCGTAGTTGGCCTCGAGATTGGCGCCGCGGATCTGCAGATCGATCGGCGCCGGCGCGCCGAAGTTCAGGATCTGGCTGACGATGTCGGCCGGCAGGAAGGAGAAGCTGGTGCCCGGGAACAGCCGCGGCAACTGCTCACGCAGCGTGCGGACGTGCTGCTCGGTCGGCTTGTGACCTTCCCTGAGCTTGATCTGGATGTCGGCATCCTGCGGCCCGATCACGCCGGTGTTGTTGTAGGTCAGGTTGATGCTGGAGATCGGCATGCCGATATTGTCGGTCATGGTCTCGATCTCGCCCGGGATCAGCTTGCGGATCGCCTTCTGCACATCCGCCATCTGGTTGGCGGTCTCCTCGACGCGGGTGCGACCTGGGTGCGGACATGCATCAGGATGTTGCCGGCGTCGACAGCCGGGAAGAAGTTGCGGCCGAGGAACGGCACCAGCAGGAACGACACGGCGACCACGGCGAGAAATCCGCCGACGAACACCTTGCGGTGGCCGAGCGCCATCGCGAGCAGGCCATGGTAGCCGCCGCGGATGCGCTCGAACCGCGCTTCGAAGCCGCGCTGGAACCAGACGAAGGGATTGCGCGACTTTGGCGGCGCACCTTCGTGATGCACATGCGGCTGCAACAGATAGTTCGCCATCGTCGGCACCAAAGTGCGCGACAGGATGAACGACCAGATCATCGCGAACATGACCGCTTCGGCCATCGGCACGAACAGGAAGCGCGCGACGCCGGTGAGGAAGAACATCGGCACGAACACGATGCAGATACAGAGCAGCGAGACGAAGGCCGGCGTCACGATCTGGTTGGCGCCGTCGAGGATCGACTGCTCGACCGGCTTGCCCTGCTCGAGATGGTAGTTGATGTTCTCGATCGTCACCGTGGCGTCGTCGACCAGGATGCCGACCGCGAGCGCAAGGCCGCCGAGCGTCATGATGTTGAGCGTCTCGCCGATCAGCGACAGCATGATGATGGCGCCCAGCACCGACAGCGGGATCGACACCGCGATGATCACGGTCGAGCGCCAGCTGCCGAGGAACAGGAGGATCATCACGCTGGTCAGGAGCGCCGCAATCACGCCCTCGAAGGCGACGCCGGTGATGGCGCCACGGACGAACACCGACTGGTCGCCGACGAAGCCGATCTTGAGCGCGTCCGGCATCTGGTCCTTGACGTCGATCACCTTCTGCTTGATGCCGGCGATGATATCGAGCGTCGAAACCGCGCCGGCCTTCAGCACCATCATCAGCACCGAGCGATTGCCGTCGACGTGGACGATGTTGGTCTGCGGCGGGTTGCCGTCGCGGACCGTGGCGACGTCGCGTATATAGACCATGGCGCCGTTGACGGTCTTGATCGGCAGGTCGCCGAGCTCCTCGATCTTGAGCGGCGAGTTGTTCAGGTTGATGGTGTATTCGAAATTGCCGATCTTCTGGGTGCCGACCGGCGTGATCAGGTTCTGCGCAGCGAGCGCATTGGCGACGTCCTGGCCCGACAGGCCGCGCGCCTGCAGCGCGGTCGAATTGAGGTCGATCTGGATCTGGCGCTGCTTGCCGCCATACGGATAGGGGATCGCGGCGCCGGGCACCGTGACCAGCGGCGTGCGCAATTGGTTGATGCCGATGTCGGCGAGGTTCTGCTCGGTCAGGCCGTCGCCCGACAGCGCGACCTGGATGATCGGAACCGTCGAGGCGCTGTAGTTGAGGATCAGCGGCGGCGTCGCGCCCGGCGGCAGCTGCTTGAGCAGGGTCTGGGCGATCGCCGTGACCTGCGCGTTGGCGGTGCGGATGTCGACGGTCGGCTGGAAGAAGATCTTGACGATGCCGATGCCGTTATAGGAGTTCGCAACGATGTGCTCGATGTCGTTGACCGTCGTGGTCAACACACGCTCGAACGGACTTGTGATACGTCCCGACATCTGGTCCGGCGGCAGGCCGGTGTACTGCCAGGCCACCCCGATCACGGGAATACGGATCTCGGGAAAGATGTCGGTCGGCGTGCGCAGCGCCGCCAGCGGTCCGATAATCAACAGCAGGATCGCGAGCACGACGAAAGTATACGGCCGGCTCAGCGCGATACGGACCAGTGCGATCATAAAAGCAGCATTCCCGAAATGAAGCCCGCCCAGGCAGAGGAATCGACATTGCAAAAGCCATTCCGCAGCGGCCGATTTACCCGATGCCGGGCAAAACGCCAACCTGCGGAGCCGCGGCGGCCTTCACTTCCTTGGCATCCTTTGTGAGGCTCTGTGCCCGGTCCGGGCGCGCCGGGATGCTGTGCGGCCAATCGCGATCGCATCGTCATCAAAAAGAGACAGCCCTGCTTCAAAAGCGAGCGGGCTGAGGATGCGGTTTCGGCCGCCGCACGGCTAACGCATCGCTGCCCTGCAAAAATGCAAAACGTGGCGAGCCGGTCGGCCCACCACGCTTGGATCGGTCAGCCCGTGCGGACCGGAGGTCCCCGGCGGCCGGTCAGGCCGCTCGGACGGCGTTGAGGAACTTGCCGACCTCGAGCTTGAGGCGGCTGCTGTCGCCGGAGAGCGACTGTGCCGCCGACAGCACCTGGGTCGATGCCGAGCCGGTTTCGTTGGCGCCGTGCTGCACGTCGGTGATGTTGGCCGAGACCTGCTGGGTGCCCTGCGCGGCCTGCTGCACGTTGCGGGATATTTCCTGCGTCGCCGCGCCCTGCTCCTCGATCGCGGCAGCGATCGCCGACGAGATCTCCGACAGCCGCTCGATGGTCGAGCCGATGGCGCGGATCGCGCTCACGGAGTCCTCGGTCGCGGCCTGGATGCCGGAAATCTGCTGGCCGATCTCGCCGGTCGCCTTTGCGGTCTGCTCCGCGAGCGCCTTCACCTCGGATGCGACGACCGCGAAGCCGCGGCCGGCGTCACCGGCACGCGCCGCCTCGATGGTCGCATTCAGCGCCAGCAGATTGGTCTGGCCGGCGATGGTGTTGATCAGCTCGACCACGTCGCCGATCCGGGCGGCGGCCTTCGACAGCTCCCCGACCCGGTCATTGGTGGCACGGGCCTGGCTGACGGCATCGCCCGCCATCCGCGCCGACTCCTGGACCTGGCGGCTGATCTCGTTGACCGAAGATGACAGTTCCTCGGTTGCGGACGCCACCGACTGGACGTTGGTGGTGGCTTCCTCCGACGCGGCAGCGACTGTCGTCGCAAGATTCTGCGAGCGCTCGGCGGTCGAGGTCAGCGTGGTCGCGGACGCTTCGAGCTCGTGCGAGGCCGAGGCGACGGTTTCGACGATCTCGCCGACCGCGCGCTCGAAACCATCGGCAAGCTGAAGCATGTCGGTGCGGCGCTGGGCTGCGGCGCGCGCCTCCATTTCCTTCTGCTCGCGCTCCATCCTGACCTTGGCAAGGCCATTGTCCTTGAAGACGAGCGCGGTCCTGGCGACGTCGCCAACCTCGTCGCGGCGATCGGTGCCGTGCACCGCGATGTCGTAATTGCCGTTGGCAAGCTGCTGCAACAGCTCGACGACGGCACGGATCGGCTTCGCGACGCCGTATTGTCCGACCACGAAGCCAAACAGCAGCCCGAGCAGGACGCCGGAAGCGGCGAGCAGGATCAGCAGCTCCGAGGTCGACACGTACTCCTGCTCGTTGGCCTTCACGTTGTCCCTGACCCGCTGATCCTGGCGATCCGCGACGGCCCGAACCTTGGCCTGCAGCTCTTCCGCTGCCGCGCGGCTCTTCATCGCGGCATCCCGCAACGTCGCGGCCGAGTGAGTGAGATCGGCGGTCCGGGCGCCATCGACCGCATCGAGCGTCTGCTTCAGCTGCGCCTGGTAGGCGGACTGCGCGGAGCGTACGCCGGCCAGCAGCGCGATGGTCTGCGGATCCTGCGTCTTGCCGATCTCGACGAGGCGCTCGTCGAGCAATTTGAGCTGTTCGTCGATCACACTGCGCGCCGCGAGCCGGTTCTCGTCGCGAGGGTCGAGCGCGCTGCGAAACTCGGCGCGATTGATCGCGAGCACGTTCTGGTTGGCGCGCGCCGACAGCAAGGCACGTTCCGCGGCCCGCGCCGTGACGACGCCGCGCTCGCTGAGCGACTTTAGCGAGGAAATCCCGAGATAGGCGAGCGCACCGGCGATGATCGAGAGACCGCCCACAATCGCCAGTATCTTCGTGAGAATGCGGAATCTCGCCAGGAACATCATCCGGGTGCCTCGTTTGGATTGGATTTCGCGATTCTGTGCGGGGAGCCGCATCGCTCTGCGACAAGTTACCTCGCGTGAAACTACGGTTCGTTAATCATGGCTTCCGTTGAACTACTGAGCGCCACACAAAGAAAAATGCCCGGTCTGTCGACCGGGCATTGTTCGATGTCAGATGTTGACTGGCGTCAGGCCGCGCGGACGGCGTCGAGGAACTTGCCGACCTCGAGCTTGAGGCGGTTGCTGTCACCCGAAAGCGACTGTGCCGCCGACAGCACCTGGCTCGAGGCCGAGCCGGTCTCGTTGGCGCCGTGCTGGACGTCGGTGATGTTGGCCGAGACCTGCTGGGTGCCCTGCGCCGCCTGCTGCACGTTGCGGGATATTTCCTGCGTCGCCGCGCCCTGCTCTTCGACAGCAGCAGCGATGGTGGACGAGATCTCCGACAGCTTCTCGATGGTCGAGGAGATCTCCTTGATCGCGCCGACCGACTCCTGGGTCGCGGTCTGGATGCCGGCGATCTGCTGGCCGATCTCGCCGGTCGCCTTGGCGGTCTGCTCGGCCAGCGCCTTCACCTCGGACGCCACGACCGCGAAGCCGCGGCCGGCCTCGCCGGCGCGCGCCGCCTCGATGGTGGCGTTCAGCGCCAGCAGGTTGGTCTGCCCGGCGATGGTGTTGATCAGCTCGACGACGTCGCCGATCCGCGCGGCGGCCTTCGACAGCTCGCTGACGCGATCGTTGGTGGTGCGCGCCTGGCCGACGGCGTCGCCCGCCATCCGCGCCGATTCCTGCACCTGGCGGCTGATCTCGGTGACCGACGACGATAGCTCTTCGGTCGCCGACGCCACCGACTGCACGTTGGTCGAAGCCTCCTCGGACGCCGCGGCAACCGAGGTGGTCAGTTCCTGCGAACGCCGCGCGGTCGACGACAGCGTCGAGGCGGAAGCTTCGAGCTGAGTCGAGGCCGACGACACGGTCTGCACGATCTCGCCGATCATCTGTTCGAAATTGCGGGTGATGGTGTCGACCCGGCGGCCGCGCTCGATCTTGGCTTCGGCATCGGCAGCCGCGGCTTCGTCGGCCGCCTTCTTGGCGACCAGGGCTTCCTTGAACACCTGCAACGTATCGGCCATGGCGCCGATCTCGGTCTTCTCGCCCTGGTGCGGCACGACGGCGGTGAGATCGCCGCGGCCCAGCGCCTGCATCGGGCTGACGATCGAGGCAATGCCGGTGGTGACGTCGCGAACCAGGTAGAAGCTGACAGCAACGCCGATCAGGACGGCGCCGCCGAGGATCACCGCGAGCAGCATGAGGGCCGAATTGTAGCTGTCGGTGGCATCCGCCGCGGCCTTGTCGGCACCGGTGTTGTTGTAGGCGATGTCCTTGTTGAGGATTTCGTCCGCCTCAAGGCCGATCTTGTTCACGACCTGGGCGTTGAGCTCATGCGCGTCGTGGGGAATCTTGCCGACGTCCTTGCGCGACAGCTCCATCACCTGTTCAGTCCCCTTGCGGTACTTGTCCCAGGTCTCGACCCATTGATTGTAAAGCGCCCGCTCCCCCGGAGAGGTAATCATCGGCTCGTAGGTCGTGCGCGCCTTGGCGATCATCTCGATCACGGTGGCCAGCGTCTTTTCCTGGGCCAGCTTGGTTTCGGCCGTCTCGGACAGCATGTGCTCGCGGATCACGTTGCGATAGGTGATGACCCCGGCGCGCAGCTCGCCGAGCACGCGCACGCTCGGCAACCAGTTGGTCGTGATGTCGACCGTGTTGGCATTGATCGCCCGCATATTCCAAACCGCAAGCAGACCCATACCCGTCAGGGCGACAAGCAGGAACGCAACCGCGGCAATGATCTTGGCGCGGATCGAGAATTTGGCGAACATCTTGGGGTCTCTTGGATATCGGGCTCGCGAAGCCCAATCGAATGGCTGGGGGCGCTGCGGTGCGCCAAAGGCATCAAAGCCAGCCCCCCTCCTTAAGTAGGGTTAATTTGCATACCCGTTGAACTACGGAGATACCCGCCATTCCCGCGACATGATGCGCGAGAACCCCATCAGGATGCGCAAGCGGCGCGTCACGGCATTAACGCCAGCGCATCCGAGAAGAACTCCGGCCCGCCGAAATTGCCCGATTTCAGGGCAAGCACCATCTCGCCTGCGTCGGCACCGACCGCGCGCAGAACCGGCACGCCCGCCGCGATTTCCGCCCCGACCAGGAATCCCGGAATGCGCAGGCGATCGACCACGGCGCCCGACGTTTCACCACCGGCGACCACCAGCCTGTGAACGCCGGACTGCACCAACCCCTCCGCGAGGTCGGCCATGGCCTGCTCGATGGCATGTCCGGCTGCATCGCGGCCATGACGTGATTGCAGGGCTGCGACCTGATCCGGAGTCGAGCTGCTTGCGATCAGGACCGGCCCCGCCGCAAGCCGCTCCTTGGCCCAGGCGAGCGCGCGCTGCGCCTCGTCCTTGCCCGCGATCACCCGCTCGGGGTCGAGGTGCAGCACCGGCATCGCCTTCTCGGCGCTGGCGATCTGGCGCAGGGTCGCCTGCGAGCAGCTGCCGGCGAGGCAGGCCGCCGGCCCGCCGATCGCGGCCGTGGAGATCGCATTTCCGGCAGCCGATCCGGACTTGCCGACGGCGACCAGCGCTCGCGCCAGTCCAAGCCCGATGCCGGAGGCGCCGACCGACAGACGGTGATCCAGCGCCACCTGCCCGATCGTCTCGAGGTCGCGGTCGAACACCGCGTCGACGATCGCAGCGCCGATGCCGCCCTGCGCGAGTTCGCCCAGCCTGGCGCGCATCGCCTCCGCGCCGCGGGCGAGCGTCGCGAGATCGACCAGGCCGACCCTGGTCTTGCTCTGGCGCGCCAGCACACGGACCAGGTTGGAATCATGCATCGGGTTGAGCGGATGGTCCTTGAGCGGGCTCTCGTTCAGCGGCACGGAGCCTACGAACAGATTGCCCTGGTAGACGGTGCGGCCGGTTTCCGGAAACGCCGGCGTCACCAGCACGATGCTGTCCTTCGCGTCGGCGCGCAGCGCATCCATCACCGGGCCGATATTGCCCGCGTCGGTGGAATCGAAGGTCGAGCAGATCTTGAACAGGACATGCCCGGCACCGCGGCCGCGCAGCCAGGCCTCCGCCGCACGAGAGCGCGTCACAGCCAGGCCGGCCTCGATCGAGCGGCTCTTCAGCGACACCACGACAGCGTCGACCTCGGGCAGCGCGAGATCGTCCGCCGGCACGCCGATGGTCTGCACCGTGCGCAGGCCGGCGCGGGTCAGCGTGTTGGCGAGGTCGGAGGCGCCGGTATAGTCGTCGGCGATGCAGCCAAGAGCCAGCGTCACGATTTTGCTCCGGCATAGGGCTTGAACCAGTCAAGGCCGTCCGTGGTCTTGCCGCGCGGATTGTACTCGCAGCCGACGAAGCCGCCATAGCCGAGCCGATCCAGCTCGCCGAACAGGAACGGATAATTCAGCTCCTCGCCATCGGGCTCGTTGCGCGAGGGGATCGAGGCGATCTGGATGTGGCCGATGATCGGCATCATCTCGCGCAGCCGCATCGTGACGTCGCCATGGATGATCTGGCAGTGATAGATGTCGAACTGCAGCTTCAGGTTCGGGATCTTGAGTTCACGGATCAACTCGTAAGCAAAGTTGAAGTCGTTGAGGAAATAGCCCGGCACGTTGCGCGGATTGATCGGCTCGATCACGACGTCTAGGCCGTGCGGCGCGAAGAATTCCGCAGCGTAAGCGACCGATTTGTAGAAGGCTTCGACGGCGTGCCGATCATTGCGATCGGCGATCCCGGCCATCAGATGCAGCCGCTTGACGCCGGTCGCTTCTGCATAAGGCAGTGCGGTCTTCAGGCTCGCCTGCAAATCGGCGAAGCGATCCGGCAGCGCGGCAAATCCCTTCTCGCCGGCATTCCAGTCGCCCGGCGGCAAATTGAACAGCGCCTGCGTCAGCCCTGCGCCTTTCAGCCGCTTGCCGACCTCCTCGGCCGGATGGTCGTATGGAAACAGGAACTCGACCGCGGTGAAGCCCGCTTTTGCCGCGGCGTCGAAGCGGTCGAGGAACGGGACCTCGTTGAACATCATGGTGAGATTGGCGGCAAAGCGGGGCATCGCAGGATCCTCTTATTTCGCGCCGGGAAGCTTGGTGCCGGTGACCTGCGCATACATCCGCGCCACCGACGCATCGTCGTCGCGGCCCATACCGGCGGCCGCGTCATCAGGAACATCTGCAACGCTGCGGCCGAGACCGGCACCGGGAAGCGCGCATTGCGCGCCATATCCTGGATGATGCCGAGGTCTTTCACGAAAATCTCGACCGCGCTGCGCGGCGCATAGTCGCCGTCGAGCACATGCGGCATGCGGTTCTCGAACATCCAGGAATTGCCGGCGGAGGCCGTGATCACCTCGTAGACCTTCCGGATATCCAGGCCCTGCTTGGCGGCAAAGGCAATCGCCTCGGAAGCGGCCGCGATGTGCACGCCGGCCAGCAGCTGGTTGATCATCTTGAATGCGGCGCCCTGCCCGGCCGCATCGCCGAGCTCGTAGAGCTTTGCCGCCATCGCATCCAGCGCCGGCCGCGCCTTCGCGAACGCTGCCGCGCTGCCGGAGGCGAGAATGGTCAGCTCGCCCTGCGCCGCGCGCTGCGCGCCGCCCGAGATCGGTGCGTCGAGATAGTGCCGGCCGGTCGCCTCAAGCTGTTTTGCGAGGCGCCGCGCGATATCGGGATCCATCGTCGCCGAGGAGATGAAGACCGCGTCCTTGGCCAGCGTCTCGGAAGCGCCGTCCTTGCCGAACAGGATAGCCTCGGTCTGTGCCGCGTTGACGACGACGCTGACGACGATGTCGGCATCCCTGGCCGCCTCGGCCGGCGTTTTCGCACCCTTGCCGCCATCGGCCACGAAGCGCGCGACGGCATCGGCCGAGACGTCGCAGCCGGTCACGACGAAGCCGGCGCGCCTCAGCGAGGTCGCCATGCCGTATCCCATCGAGCCCAGCCCGATGACGGCGACGTGCGGTGTTGCGGAACTGGACATAAGGCGATCCCTGAACATTTTTGGTTGTTTGAGCATTTTCGGAAAACCGGCTTTCACCTTCCCCGATCATGCGCGTTGCTGCTTGCCTATCACGGCTTGGCCGCGCTGCCAAAGCATGAGACAAAGCTGAAAACGGATGGCGGCAAGGATGGCGCCAAGAGCGAGACCGGAAGAGCGAAACCCGGATGTGCGAAACAAAGCTTCGTGAAGACATCTGCCGCTTCGGCCGCTCGCTGTTCGAGCGCGGGCTGACGCCGGGCTCATCGGGCAATATCAGCGTCCGGCTCGACGACGGCGGCTGGCTGGTGACGCCGACCAATGCCTCACTCGGCTTCCTCGATCCGGCGAAAATGTCGCGGCTCGACAGTGACGGCCGCCTCGTCTCTGGCGATGCCCCGACCAAGGAAGTGCCGTTGCACACCGCGCTCTACCAGACGCGCACGAGCGCCGGCGCCGTGGTGCACCTGCACTCGACACATTCGGTCGCACTGTCGATGCTGCCCGAGATCGATCCGCGCGCGGTGCTGCCGGTGATGACGGCCTATTACGTCATGAAGTGCGGCCAGACCGCGCTGGTGCCCTATTATCGCCCCGGCGATCCCGCCGTAGCCGACGCGATCAGGGGGCTCGCCGGGCAATATTCATCGGTGCTGCTCGCCAATCACGGCCCCGTCGTCTCCGGCGACACGCTGGAGGCGGCCGTGTTCGCGACCGAGGAGCTGGAAGAGACCGCAAAACTCTATCTGCTGCTGCGTGGGCTGAACCCGCGCTATCTCTCGCCCGAACAGGTAGCGGATTTAACCAGGACGTTCGGGCTCGTGCTGCCGGATCACCCTCACTAGATCAAGCAAAGGTGAGACATGCGGAGGACAGTCATGATGAGGTTCACGAACTTGGCACTCGCCGTCCTGTTCGCCGGCCACTTTGCGGGCTCAACCGCACGGGCCGAGCAGAGCTTGCAGGACCTGCTGGCGGTGCAGCTGCGCGCGCAGGGTTATGCCTGCGACAAGCCGCTCAAGGCCGAACGGGACGACAAGCTCTCGAAGCCCGACAATGAAGCCTGGACGCTGACCTGCAGCAACGCGACCTACCGCGTCAGCCGCGTGCCCGACCTCGCCGCCAAGGTCGAGAAGGTCGAAGAGAGCAAGGAACAGGGCAAGTAGGCTGCGTGGGCTGACTTCGTAGCCTGCATGAGCGCAGCGATGCGCATGCCTAAGCATGGGAATTTGGGATGGTCCGACAGACCCGACCGACACTGGTTGAAATCGAGGCGGCTGCACGCGTGCTTGACAAGTTTGGACGGCACTACCGCTGGTGGCCGACTACGACAAAGTCACACGATGAGCTTGCCGCAAACGATCCCATCGGAAAGAGCGAGTTCGACGGGATCGTCGAACAGATGCTGATCGCCGCAGCCGACGCAGGATCTCAAGACCGCAGTCCGCCATAAACTCCGGCGTCATGCCCGCGCAAAGGCGGAGCCTTTGTCGCTGGAGGTGCGAGCGGAGCGGGCCTCGAAGATGAGTCTACGGCGGTGTGTGCGGCCATCCTTCGAGGCGCCAAAGTGGGCGCGCACCTCAGGATGACGGCGGAACGCGCGGACGCGTTGCAGACGTTACAGTCCCAGATAGGCCTTGCGCACGTCGGGATTGCCGCTGATCTCGGCTGCGGTGCCTTGCATCAGCACGCGGCCGGTCTGCAGGATGTAGGCGCGGTCGGCGATCTCCAAACATTCGGCCATGCGCTGCTCGACGATCAGGACCGTCATGCCGGCGTCGCGGATGCGCTTCACGGCCTGGAAGATCTCGTCCACCAGCTTCGGCATGATGCCCTGCGACGGCTCGTCGAGCATCAGGAGGCGCGGCCGCGTCATCAGCGCGCGGCCGATCGCGAGCATCTGCTGCTCGCCGCCGGACAAGGTCTCGGCACGCTGCTCGAGCCGTTCGCCAAGCCGCGGGAACAGATTGAAGACCAGGTCGAGCGGCGCATCGCGGTCGGACTGGCTGCGATAGAGATAGCTGCCGAGCCGCAGATTGTCGCTTACCGAAAGCCGCGGAAACAGCCGGCGGTTCTCCGGCACGAAGGCGATGCCGCCGGCCGTGATGACATGCTGCGGCTGGCCGTCGATGCGCTTGCCGTCGAAGGTGACGGTGCCGGCGCGCGGACGCTCGGCCCCGGCGATCGATTTCAACAGCGTCGACTTGCCCGCGCCGTTGGCGCCGGCGACGCAGACGATCTCGCCCTTGGTGACGTCGATCGACACCGAGGAGATCGCGACCAGGCCCTGATAGGCGGTGGTGACTTCACGCACCGACAGCATGACGATCCCCGAGATAGGCGGAAATGACTTCCGGATTGCGGACGACTTCCGCGGGCTTGCCCTCGACCAGCACCTTGCCGAGATTGAGCACGATGGCGCGGTCGACCAGCGGCATCACGATCTCCATCACGTGCTCGACCATCAGCACGGTGACGCCGGTGGCGCGCACCTTGCGCACCAGTTCGACGCCGGTCTGGGCCTCGACCGGCATGAGGCCAGTGAGGACTTCGTCGAGCAGCAGCAGCTTCGGCTCGGTGGCCAGCGCCCGGGCGACCTCGAGTCGGCGCTTCTCCGACGGCACGAGATCGGCGGCAAGCTTGTCGGCGCGCGCCGCAAGGCCGCAGAACTCCAGCACCTCATAGGCTTTCTGCCGCGCGATGCGCATCTTGGTGTTGCGGATCAGCGCGCCGACGATGACGTTGTCGATCACGGTCATGGTCTCGAAACTCTTGACCACCTGGAAGGTGCGCCCGACGCCGCGCTGGCAGCGTTCCGCCGCCGGCAGCCTTGTGACGTCCTCGCCGTCGAAGATGATCGAGCCCTGGGTCGGCGGCAGAACGCCTGCGATCAGGTTGAACAGCGTCGACTTGCCGGCACCGTTGGGGCCGATCAGGCCGACGATCTCGCCGCGCCCGACCGAGATCGAGACGTCGCTGTTGGCAACGAGGCCGCCGAAGCGCTGCCAGACGCCGCGGGTTTCGAGGAGTGCGGTCATCGCGCCGCCTCCTTGCACCCGGTGAGCATGCTGAACACGCTGACCAGTCCCTTCGGTAATGCCAGCGAGATCGCAACGATCAGCGCGCCATAGACGATCAGGTCGACGCCGCGACCGGAGCCGCCGACGAAAGAGCGTGTCAGCTCGGTAAGCGGGATCAGGATGACGGCGCCGAGCACCGGGCCCCACAGCGTGCCGATGCCCCCGAGCACCGCGGGCAGCGCCATCAGCAGCGAGAACTGGAAGCCCATCACGCTTTCAGGATCGATGTAGGAGACGAATTGGGCGTAGAAGCTGCCGCCGACCGCAACCAGGAAGGCCGAGACCGCGGCCGCGCCCATCTTGGAATTGAACACGACCACGCCGAGGCTTTCGGCCGCGTCCGGATTGTCCTTCACCGCGCGCCACCAATAGCCCCATTTGGAATCTTCCAGCCACCAGGTGACGAGCCAGGCGATGCAGGCCAGCGCCAGCGCGAAATAGAAGTACGGCAGCTTCGAGCGTGTGAACTGGAATTTAAGCCAGCTGTCGCCGCGCACCGGGATGTCGATGCCGAGCGCCGCGCCCGCCCAATCCCAGTTCTGGATCAGCAGCAGCGCAATCTCGGCGATCACGATGGTCGCGATCACGAAGTAGTGCCCGCGCAGGCGGAAGCAGGGATAGCCCAGCGCCATCGCGATCACGGCCGAGATCGCCCCGCCCGCCACCATGCCGAACCACGGCAGCACGCCGAATTTGGTGAACAGCAGCGCCGTGGTGTAGGCCCCGAGCCCGAAATACAGCGCATGGCCGAGCGAGATCTGTCCGCAATAGCCGGACAGGATGTTCCAGCTCTGCGACAGCGCGGCATACATCAGGGTCAAGACCATGATGTTCTGGACGTAGACGTCCTTGACGAACAGCGGCACCAGCGCGGCGACCACCGCGAGGCAAGCCGCCATGATCAGGTCACGCCTGCGGCGTTGGGCGAACTGGGTGTCCATCACATCGATCCGAACAGGCCACGCGGGCGAATGAAGACGACCAGCAGATAGACGGCGTAGATGCCGACCGATTTCAGCGACGGCGGCAGGATCAGCGCGGTGGTCGCCTCGACCAGGCCGACGATGATGCCGCCGGCAAAGGCGCCGAACACGCTGCCGAAGCCGCCGAGCGCGACGGTGACGTAGGCGATCAGGGCAAAAGAGGCGCGACGTCGGGGTAGATGTAGAAGAAGATCGCCATGATGGCACCGGCGAGGCCGACCAAGGCCGCGCCGAGCCCCCAGCCGAGCGCGAACACCCGGTTCTTGTCGATGCCGACGAGGGCCACCGCACCGGCGTCTTCACGCGTCGCTTCGAGCGCGCGGCCGAAATCGGTGCGATTGATGAAGAAGTAGAGCGCGACGAAGGCCGCGATCGACAGCATCGCGCCGATCAGCTGCGGCTCCGGCAGATAGATACCGGCGATCGACACCGTCTTGCCGCCGAGCCAGGAGTTGGTGACGCTGCGGTAGTCCGGCGTGAAGAAGAACTGCGCGAGGCCCCGCATCACGATCGCGAGGCCGAAGGTGGAGAAGATCTGCACCATGCCGGCATTGGCCTTGGCGCGCATCGCGAAGCGGACCACCAACAGATAGACCACCGCGCCGAACACGAACAATGCCGCGGCGACCAGCGGCGCCGCCAGCAAGGGATCGATCGCGAAGAACGCGAACAGGAAGAAGGTCGCGTACATCGCGATCATCAGGAACTCGCCGTGCGCGAAATTCACGACGTCCATCAATCCGAAGATCAATGCGAGGCCGGCGGCGATCAGTCCGTAGAGCAGCCCCATCAGGAGGCCGCTCGCCAAACTCTGGATAATGGTCTCGGCTGTCACCGCTGCGCCCCGATCAACGTATGGCCCCAACGTCGTCCTGGCGAAAGCCAGGACCCATTACCACAAATGCATCGGTAGGAGAGATAACAACCAATCATCGCAAAAACGCCTGCCTGGGGTAATGGTCCCGGGTCGCGCTTCGCTTGCCCGGGACGACGAGAACGCGTCCGACCGATCAGCTGTTCATCGGCCAGATCGCCTCGGAGACGGCGGCCTGTTCCGGGAAGATCGTCACGAAGTTCTTCGCGGAATATTGCAACAGCACCGGATCGGCGAAGTTGTTCTGCCCCATCTCGTCGAACTTGACCCGCCGCCACGGCATGATGGTGACGTCGCCGGGCATGTCGGTCGCGACCAGCGCCTCGCGGATCTTTTCGCCGTCGGTCGACTTGGCGCGGTTGACGGCATCGGCCATGATGATGAGGCCCATGAACTGACGCGACGTGTAGTCGTTGAAGTCCTTGCCCGACTTGGCGCGGTACATCTCGTTGATCAAACCGACCATCGGCCGCTTCTGCGCCAGGTCGAGCGAGAAGCTGCCGCGCGAGATCACGCCCTCTAGCTTGTCGCCCACCGCGTCATAAGTCGCCTTCTCCGAGAAGCCGGCATCCTGCGCCATGATGTTCTTCGGCTTGTAGCCGAGCTCGGCCATGGTCTTGACCAGCAGGATCGAGTCGGTGGTGTAGCTCGACGGCATCAGCACGTCGGCATTGGCCGCCTTGAGCTGTTGCACCTCGGCGGTCAGCGACGGCGAGTTGGCGCGATACTTGATGTCGGCCACGATCTTGTATCCGCGCTCGGCCGCGAGCTTGGTCTGGGCGTTCGCCGAATCGGTGCCGAAGATGGTGTCCTCGTGGAACAGCGCGAGCGTCTCGATCTTCTGGCCCTTCTTCTTCATCGCATCGAAGAAGTCGAACATCGCGGCCGAGAACATCTCGTCATGCGGCGAGGCCCGGAAATAGTATTTCAGGCCGCGGCGGTGCAGGCTCGGCGAGGAATTGTCGGCCGAGATGAACGGAACGCCGTAGCGCTCGCAGGTCTGGCTGACGGTGACGGCGACCGCGCTCTGATAGGTGCCGACGACGGCGCAGACCTTCTCCTGTATGATCAGGCGCTCGGTCTCGGCGCGGCCCTTCTGCGGATCGGCCTGGTGGTCGGCGAACACCAGCTTGACCTTGGCGCCGCCGAGGCCGGACAGGCCTTCGCCCTTGGCGAGCGGCAGCGCGAAATCGTAGTTCTTGTTGATGATGTCGGCAGCGGTGTTGAAGGCATGCTGCGCGTCGACGCCGATCGCGGCACTGGAGCCGGACAGCGGATAGATCACGCCGATAGCCACTTCGCTTGTCTGCGCGCGCGCGGCGATCGGACCGAGCGCAGCGGCGGCAGTGGCTCCCAGCAATACGTTACGGCGAGAGATCGTCATCGAAATATCCCCTTCAGCTTTGTTCTTATCGATGTGACGCTTGTAGCGCGCAGTAAAGCCTCAATGAATTGCACGAATTGCCTATTCAGAGCACAGCGAGCTGCTTGTTCCTGAGGTCGGTCACCAGCATCAGCCCCGGCGCATGCGTGATCGCGAACGGCAGCTTCGCAGCCGCGATCACCGATTGCGGCGTCACGCCACAGGCCCAGAACACCGGGATCTCGTCATCGGCCACCGGCACCGCGTCGCCGTAATCGGGCTTGGCGATATCCTTGATGCCGATCGCATGCGGATGGCCGAGATGCACCGGCGCGCCGTGCACCGACGGAAAGCGCGAGGTGATCTGCACCGCGCGGATCGCATCCGCCGGCTTGAACGGGCGCATCGATACCACCATGGGTCCTTCGAACGGCCCCGACGGCTTGCAGGCAATATTGGTTCGGTACATTGGCACACGCAGGTTGCGCTCAATGTGACGGATCGGCAGCCCCTCATCGAGCAGCGCCTCCTCGAACGAGTAGGAGCAGCCGAGCACGAAGGTGACGAGATCGTCGCGCCAGTATTTGGTGATGTCGGTCGGCTCGTCCGCCACCTCGCCGTCGCGCCAGACCCGGTAGCGCGGCACGTCGGTGCGGATGTCGAGGTCGAGGCCGAGCGCCGGGATGCGGGGATCGCCGACGTCGGACATGCCGATGATCGGGCACGGTTTCGGATTGAGCTGACAGAACCGGTGGAAGGCGCCGGCGAGCTTCTCCGGCAAGATCGCGAGATTGCCCTGGACGAAGCCGTTGGCGAGACCGGCCGTCGTCGCCGAGGCCATGCCATCACGGCAGGCGCGCCGCGCTTCGACGCTCGCCAGCCCCGGTTCCCCTTGAGATCGCTGCACTGCCGCAAAAACAGTCATGGGGTTCTCCTGCCCATAATCTCGACAAGGACAAACCAACACCAAGCGTGATATAATGTCTAATCGTCCTTTCTAATCAAAATCGATAAAACAGATTTATCGATCTGGGAAAATGCTTCCATGACGGACTTCCGCTCGATCGAAACATTTCTCTGGGTCGTCAAGCTCGGCAGCTTCCGCGGCGCCGCCCAGCGGCTCAACACCACCCAGCCGGCGATCTCACAGCGCATTGCCCAGCTCGAGCGCGAGATGGGCGTCAAGCTGCTCAACCGCGACCACAGGGTGGCCTCGCCGACGCCGAGCGGGCGGCTGATGCTGATCTATGCCGAGAAACTGATCGGCCTGCGTTCGGAAATGATGGCCGAGGTCGGTGACCGTTCGGCGATGCGCGGCGCGCTGCGGCTCGGTGTCGCGGAGACCATCGTGCACACCTGGCTGCCGCGGCTAGTCAAGAGCGTCAACGAGATCTACCCGAACCTGTCGCTCGAGATCGAGGTCGACATCACGCCCAATCTGACGCCGCGGCTGCTGGCGCAGGAGATCGAACTCGCCTTCGTGCTCGGACCGGTCTCCGCATCCGGCGCGCACAACCATGTGCTGTGCGATTATCCGATCGGTTTCCTGGCAAGCCCCTCGCTCGGCCTCGGCTCCGGCCCGGTTGCGCGGCAGGATCTGGCGCGGTTTCCGATCATCACCTTTCCGCGCAAGACCCAGCCCTACGAGACCGTACGCGCCTTGTTCAATGCACCCGATCTGTCGCCGATCCGGCTGCACGCCTCGACTTCGCTCGCGACTGTGATCCACATGGCCAATGAAGGGCTTGGCATCGCGGTGATTCCGTCGGCGATCGTCGAGAACGAGCTTGCCGACGGGCGCTTGCAACTGCTCGACACCGACCTCAAGCTGCCGCCCCTCACCTTCACCGCGAGCTGGCTCGCCTCCCCCGATGCGGTCGCCATCGAGCGCGTCGCCAATCTCGCCCGGCAGATCGCACAGACCAGCGTGGCGGTTGACGGCGCGAGAGTGGCGCGTCATGAAAAAACGGTCGCGTAAAGGGAAGAGCCGCAATGAGCCGAGCCGCCACCAACCTGCAGATCGATTCCGCCCGCCTCTGGGGCACCATCCACGAAACCGCACAGTTCGGTGCAACGCCAAAGGGCGGCGTGCGGCGGCTGACCCTCGGCGCCGAGGACAAGCAGGTGCGCGACTGGTTCCGCAAGGCTTGCGAGGACGCCGGCCTGGACGTGCATGTCGACGCGCTCGGTTCGATGTTCGGCCTGCGCAAGGGCCGGGACATGTCGAAGCCCCCGATCGGCGTCGGCTCGCACCTCGACACCCAGCCGACCGGCGGCAAATATGACGGCATCCTCGGCACGCTCGCCGGGCTCGAACTGGTCCGCACCTTGAACGATGCCGGGATCGAGACCGAGCTGCCGATCTGCATCTGCAACTGGACCAACGAGGAAGGCTCGCGCTTTGCGCCGGCGATGATGGCTTCGGCCGCCTATGTCGGCGACTTCACCACCGACGACATCCTGTCGCGCAAGGACGCCGAAGGCGTCACCGTGGCGCAGGCGCTGGATTCGATCGGCTATCGCGGCGATACCCCGGTCGGCCGGCAGAAATTCTCAGGCTTCGTCGAGCTGCATATCGAGCAGGGCCCGATCCTGGAGGCCGAGGGCAAGACCATCGGCGTGGTCGATTCCGGCCAGGGCGTGTTGTGGTACGACGGCAAGATCACGGGCTTCGAGAGCCACGCCGGCTCGACCCCGATGCCGCTGCGCCGCGATGCGCTGGCGACGCTGTCGGAGATCGTGCTGGCGATGGAGAGTATCGCGAAGAAGCACGGACCGAAGGCGGTCGGCACCATCGGCGAGGCGGTCATCGCAAGCCCCTCGCGCAATGTCATCCCCGGCGAGATCGCCTTCACGGTGGATTGCCGCAGCGCCGATGCAGGGATCATGGATGCGCTGGACCGTGACCTGCGTGCCGCCATCGTCGAGATCGCAGCAAAGCGCAAGGTCGAGGTCCAGCTCGACCTGGTCTGGCGCAAGGCGCCGACGCATTTCGATCCGAAGCTGGTCGACGCGGTCGAGAATGCGGCAACCCAGCTCGGCTATTCGCATCGCCGTATCACCTCCGGCGCCGGACACGACGCCTGCAATCTCAACACGGTGATGCCGGCGGCGATGGTGTTTGTGCCCTGCAAGGACGGCATCAGCCACAATGAGCTGGAAGACGCCAAGCAGGCCGATTGCGCCGCCGGCGCCAACGTCCTGATGCACACGGTGCTGGCGCTCGCCGGCGTCGCATCCTGATCTTCATATCTCCCCTTCGATGGAGGCTTTCGTGCGCGCAGTGTTCGTCGACGCCAATGAATCGCTCGCTGTCATCACCGAGCGCCTGGAAAAACCTGGCGATCCCGCGATGCGGATCAACCGCAACCCGGATATCAAGCCCGAGGACTATCCGGCGGTGCTCGACGGCGCCGAGATCGCGGTGGTCGACCACACCGCGCTGCCGACCGACATCGCGAAGAAGTGCGCCGGCCTGAAGCATGTCGTGTTCCTCGGCACCGGCGCGCGCAGCTACATGAATCCGGAGGAGCTCGCCGAGCTCGGCATCGCCGTGCACCTGATCAAGGGCTATGGCGACACCGCGGTCGCGGAGTCCGCGATCGCGCTGATGTGGTCGTCGGCGCGGGTGATCGCGCAGATGGACCGCGAGATGCGCGCCGGCAACTGGCTGCGCGAAGACGGCATGCAGCTCACCGGCAAGACGCTTGGCCTCGTCGGCTTCGGCGGCATCGCCGCCGAGGTCGCCCGCATTGCGCTCGGCAGCGGCATGAAGGTGATCGCCTGGAACCGGTCGCCGAAGAGCCATCCGGGCGTGGAATTTGTCGATCTCGACACCGTGCTGGCAACGAGCGACGTGGTTTCGCTCCATCTGCTGCTCAACGACGAGACCCGCGGCATGATCACGCGCGACAAGATCGCGAAGATGAAGAAGGGCGTGGTGCTGATCAACACCGCGCGCGGCGCCATCGTCGACGAGCAGGCGATGATCGATGCGCTCAACTCCGGCCACATCCGCCACGCCGGCCTCGACGTCTACAACATCGAGCCGCTGCCGAAGGATCATCCGCTGACCAAGATCCCCAACGTGACGTTGTCGGCGCACTCCGCCTTCCGCACGCCAGAGGCGAGCGAGAATTTGATCCACGCGGCGTGGGAGCATTGCCGGCGGATCGTGAAGGGGTAATCATCTCCACCGTCGTCCCGGCCAAGCGAAGCGCGAGCCGGGACCCATAATCACCGCTTCACTTTGTTGCGAACGCTGGGGCCACAGCGAGCCCTAACAACACGGCCCTGTCGTTATGGGTCCCTGCTTTCGCAGGGACAACGGCACGGGGTTGGGCCACGAGCTACCCTCTCCCACAAGGGGAAGAGGGTCAGACCTAGCAAGCCAACACGCACACGGGGTAATGGGTCCTGGCTTTCGCCAGGACGACCCCGTGATTGGCAGCGTGGCTTAATCTACCATCTCCGCGACCGCCTTGCCGCACGCCGTGGTGTCGGCGTTGCCGCCGAGATCCCTGGTGCGCAGCGTGCGTTCGCCGAGCGTGCGCTCGATCGCGCCGACGATGGCGCTAGCAGCCTGCTTCTCGCCGAGATGCTCCAGCATCATCGCGCCCGACCAGATCATGCCGATCGGGTTGGCGATGCCCTGGCCTGCGATATCAGGCGCCGAGCCGTGCACCGGCTCGAACACCGAGGGGAAATTGCCCTCCGGATTGATGTTGCCCGACGGCGCGATGCCGATGGTGCCGGTGCAGGCCGGGCCGAGGTCGGAGAGGATGTCCCCGAACAGGTTGGAGCCGACCACGACGTCGAACCAGTCCGGATGCAGCACGAAGTTCGCGGTGAGGATGTCGATGTGGTACTTGTCCCACTTCACGCCGGGATACTTCTTGGCCATCGCCTCCACACGCTCGTCCCAATAGGGCATGGTGATGGAGATGCCGTTCGACTTGGTCGCCGAGGTCAGATGCTTCTTCGGCCGCGACTGCGCGAGATCAAAGGCGAATTTCAGGATGCGATCGACGCCGGTGCGGGTCATCACGGTCTGCTGGGTGACGAATTCGCGGTCGGTGTCCGGGAACATGCGGCCGCCGACCGAGGAATATTCACCTTCGGTGTTCTCGCGCACCACCCAGAAGTCGATGTCGCCGGGCTTGCGGTTCGCCAGCGGCGACGGCACGCCGGGCATCAGCCGCACCGGACGCAGATTGACGTACTGGTCGAACTCGCGCCGGAACTTGATCAGCGAGCCCCACAGCGAGATGTGGTCCGGGATCTTGGCCGGCCAGCCGACCGCGCCGAAATAGATCGCGTCATGCTTGCCGATCTTGTCCTTCCAGTCGGCCGGCATCATCTCGCCGTGCTTCTCGTAATAGTCGTAGGAGGCGAAGTCGAAATGGTCGAACTTGACGTCGACGCTATGCTTCTTCGCCGCCGCCTCGATGACGCGCAGGCCCTCCGGCATCACTTCCTTGCCGATGCCGTCGCCGGGAATGACCGCAATCCGATACTGCTTTTTGCTGCTCATCGAGAACACCCTTGTGATTTGCCCGGCCGGCAATGCCGCCTATCCTGATGGTCCTGCAATGGACCAAACTTCGCGCGAGCGCAACGCTGCAGTGCAGTGTTGACCGCGGCGCGACCCTGCCCCACCAATTTCGCCGACACCCACTCCTCATACCAAAGCGAGACATCCCATGGATCTGCATCTGCGCGGCAAGCGTGTCCTGATCACCGGCGCCTCCAAGGGCATTGGCGCGGCCGCCGCCGAAGCCTTCGCCGAGGAAGGCGCCAATCTGCTGCTCGCCGCCCGCAACGGCGACCAACTCAAGGCGCTGGCCGAACGGCTGCGTTCCGCGCACCAGATCGATGCCGCGATCAGCGTGGTCGACCTGCGCAAATCCGAAGACCTGGCGCGGTTGGCAAAGGAGGCTGCCGACATCGACATCCTGGTCAACAATGCCGGCGACATCCCGGGCGGCTCGATCGACAAGATCGACGAGGCGACCTGGCGGCACGCCTGGGAGCTCAAAGTGTTCGGCTATGTCAATCTGACGCGCGCGATCTATGCCCAGATGAAGGCGCGCGGCGGCGGCGTGATCGTCAACGACATCGGCGCGGCCGGCGAGAAGTTCGACGCCAACTACATCTGCGGCAGCGCCGGCAACGCGGCGCTGATGTCGTTCACCCGCGCGCTCGGCGGCAAGAGCCTCGCCGACAACATCCGCGTCGTCGGCATCAACCCCGGCCCCGTCGGCACCGACCGCCACGTCACCCTGCTCAAGACCCGCGCCAAGAACCAGTTCGGCGACGAGAACCGCTACAAGGAATTCCAGAAAGGCCTGCCGCTCGGCCGCCCCGCGCATGCGCGCGAGATCGGCGACCTGATGGCGTTCCTCGCCTCCGATCGCGCGGGTTATACGTCGGGCGTGATCTACACGGTGGACGGCGGGCTGACGTCGGGGTGGGGCTAGGTCTTCTCCACGTCATTGCGAGCGACGCGAAGCAATCCATCTCGCCGCTTGCGGAGCGATGGATTGCTTCGTCGCTTCGCTCCTCGCAATGACGGCTTAGGTCGCCGTTCGCTCGAACAATTGCCTGATCAGCGTCGTGATCCGGCCCTGCGGCGCCAGCATCTGGTTCATGATCGAGAAATGATCGGCGCCTTCGATCTCCTCATAGGTCACCGGCAAGCCGTAGCGGGCGCGATGGCCGGCGAAATCGGCGGTCTGCTTGCGCAGTAGCGGCAGCTCGGCACTGCCGACCACCAGCGACAGCGGCTTTGCGGTGCCGCCCTCCTGCGTCATCGGTGAATTGCGTCGCGAGGAGGCTTCGTCGAGCCTGAGCTTCTCGTTGAGGTAGGAATGCCTGATCGGCTCGAGGTCATAGATGCCCGAGATCGCCATGCCGGCCCGGACATGAGCGTTCGACAACGCCATCGATGTCAGATGGCCGCCGGCCGACCAGCCCGACACGACGATGCCGTTAGTAGCGGCGCCGAGCCTGGGCAACTGCCCGGCAAGAAAATCGATGCCGGCGTGAATCTCGGCGACGATGTCGTCGAGCGTCGCATCCGGCGCCAGCGTGTAGCCGATCAGCGCGACATTGATGCCATGCGCCATCGGCCCCTCTGCAAAGATCGTGAACACCTCCTTGGCGCGGGTCTGCCAATAGCCGCCGTGGATGAACAACAGCGTCGGCGCGCCGTCGCCGGCTTTGAGGAAATCGATCCGGTTGCGTTCACGCGGGCCGTATCTGAGGTCGAGATGCTGCGGATGCCTTTGCCGCAACACCGCGGAGCGCTGCTCCCAGCCGGCGGAGATCTCGGCGCTGCCCTTGACGGCCACGCCATTGTTCAAGCCGAGGTCGCGCTCCTGCTGGCTCATCGCGCGCCAGTCCAGCGCGGAAAACAACGCTGCCATCCCTGCCCCTTCGGTTCTCGTCGCATTGCCACGACGGCAGGAAATGTTCTACAGCACAAGGAAACAGAACACATAGGAGCAACGGCGCATGGCTGATCAGGGTTTGGTGAAGGAAACGGCGTGTGCCGTCGTCGACAAACTGAAAGCCGGTGACGTCACGCCGCTCGATATGCTTGACGTGCTGGAGCAGCGCATCGCCGAGGTCGACGGCAAGGTCAACGCGCTGCCAACGCTCTGCTTCGATCGCGCCCGCGCCCATGCCAAGGCGCTGATGCAGAAGCCGGCCGGCGAGCGCGGCCTGCTCGCGGGCCTTCCCGTGCCGATCAAGGACCTCACCGCCGTCTCCGGCGTGCTGACCACGCTGGGCTCGCCGATCTACAAGGACAACGTCCCGGCGAAATCCGACATCCTGGTCGAGCGCCTCGAACAGAATGGCGGCGTGATCTACGCCAAGTCGAACACGCCTGAATTCGGCGCCGGCGCCAACACCTTCAACGAGGTGTTCGGCCCGACCCGCAATCCCTGGGACACGTCACGCTCGGCGGCCGGCTCCTCCGGCGGCGCAGCCGCGGCATTGGCAAGCGGCACCGCATGGCTCGCGCACGGCTCCGACATGGGCGGCAGCCTGCGCAATCCGGCGAGCTTCTGCGGCATCGTCGGGCTGCGGCCGTCGATCGGCCGCGTCGCGCAGACACCGAAATTCGGCGTCGACCGCACGCTCGGCCAGCAGGGACCGATGGCGCGCAATGTCGAGGACCTCGCGCTGCTGCTCGACGCGATGAGCGGCGAGCACGCCGCCGATCCGCTGTCGCTGCCCACGCTGCCGACATCGTTCCTCTCTGCGGCGCGCTCCAACCAGAAGCCGAAGCGCATCGCCTATTCGCCCGATTTCGGCATCACGCCCGTTGATCCAGAGGTCAAGGCGGTGACGCGCAAGGCGGCCGAGCGTTTCGCGGAAGCCGGCGCGATCGTCGAGGAGGCGTCTCCCGACTTCAGCGAAGCCCATGAATGCTTCCACGTGCTGCGCGCGTTCGATTTCGCGATCACCAAGGCCGACTTGCTGCGCACCAAGCGCGACCTGCTCAAGCCCGAGGTAATCTGGAACATCGAGGAAGGGCTGAAGCTCACGGTCGAAAAGCTCGCGCGCGCCGAGGCGCAGCGCGTCGCGATCACTGCGCGTGCGCTCGAGTTCTTCGACAAGTATGACCTGTTGCTGGCACCCGCGACCATCGTGCCGCCGTTCCCGGTCGAGCACCGCTA
Organism: Bradyrhizobium viridifuturi; assembly: GCF_001238275.1. Lineage (GTDB taxonomy): Bacteria > Pseudomonadota > Alphaproteobacteria > Rhizobiales > Xanthobacteraceae > Bradyrhizobium > Bradyrhizobium viridifuturi. The sequence continues at coordinate 47,253 of NZ_LGTB01000003.1, read as the reverse complement.
TGTCGCCGAATGCGACGGCAAGAAGTTCGACAATTACGTCGAATGGCTCGGTATCGTCTATGCGATCACGCTGGCCTGCTGCCCGGCGCTGTCGCTGCCCTGCGGCTTCACCGCGTCGGGCCTGCCGGTCGGCCTGCAGATGGTCGCCAAGCCGCGCGCCGAGGCGCAGCTTCTGGCCGGCGCGAAAGTGCTGGAGGATATTCTCGGCGTGCGCGGCTCCACCCCGATCGATCCGCGGCCGCCGCGATAAGGCGCCTTACGCCTTCTCTTCCGTCGCCTGCAGCGCGACCGACAGCGCGAGCTTGGTCTGCTCGACGATCTCGTCCATCAGCTCCTCGCGGCTGATCTGGGCGACCTCGCCGGTGAGCAGGCCCTGCTCTGCGAGCATCACGATGCCGTGCAGCCCGGCCCAGATCTTCAGCGCCTGCCGCTCGCGCAGCAGCCCCACCGCCGGTGCCTCGAACGACTCGATCAACAGCGCCAGCGTTTCCATCGCCGCAACGTGCAGCTCGCTGCCGACCGGCGCGCAGGCCATGGTTCGGGACGCGAACATCAAGCGATAGATGCCGTGGCGCTCGAGCCCGAAGGCCAGCGCAGCCTGGGCAAAGCGCGACAGTTTCGAGCCCTTGCCGGGCTGCTCGATCGCCTCGCGCATGATGACGTTGAACTGCCGGAACGCCTCCGCGGTCACCGCCTCCAGCAGCGCCTCGCGGTCGGCAAAATGCCGGTACGGCGCTGGCTGCGAGACGCCGAGTTGCTTGGCCAGCGCCTTGATGCTGATCGCCTCGGGACCACCGAGTTCGACCTCGCGCAACGCGGCCTGGATCAGGGCTTCGCGGAGGTCGCCATGGTGGTAGGTCTTGAACGGCTTGCGAACGATTTGTCCCATTGCGGCAGGTTGGTGGGCTACGAAGTGAGTCTTGAGAAGGACAGAGTAGCGAAATCAAAGACTTACGTCACTCACTTATTTTGAAAACGCGAAGCCGATTTACCGTGGCCGCGAAGCTGCCCGGGCTGATCTCCAGCAGAAATTGCGGTGTTTTGAATGGATCTGCGCCAGAACTTTGGCGACGGTGCGATCGACCCCGGCCCCTCTATAGCAGTTTCGGATGTTGCCGGCTTCGTTTGCCGATCCAGGTGATGGATGTCGCAAACAGAACCAGCGCCACGACCCCTACGGCACTCACCACGAACTGTGCCGCGATGCTGTCGGACACCTTGATGAGATACAAATCCGCCAGCAGGGAAAGCACGACGGCCACACAGTAGGTTTCGAGCGAACGCTCGCCGCAACGAATTGCTCCTTTCAGAACGACCGTGCCAAATCCGCGCCAATTCGTCGGCACGAACCTCGCCACGACGATGGCGATCGCCAGGAAATGCAGCAGCCGCAGCGGGTCCAGATCGGGCTTGTTGATCGGATAGATCAACCGCTGGATGTAGTCGGGAATCGCGGCCGCCAGTGGCGCGATCTCCCAACTCAATGCGACCACCAGACTGAAACCGATGTACGCGATCGCGAGCAGAACGACGGGCCTCGCAACGATTACCTGCGAAAGTATCCGATGGCCTCGCGTGGCCCACCACGCCCCGATAACGACCAGGAACTGCCAGGCAAGCGGATTGAAGTACCATTGATTGGTCGGCCACTCCGGCAAGTTCCAGCCGTACAATCGGACCAGCACGTAGACGAGCGCGGAGAGCAGCAGAGACGCGTTGGGAAACTTCAACATTCCCCACAGGACAGGTGCAAACGATAGATGAAAGAGCACGAAGGTTGGCAGGGCATCCGTGTTCACTGGGCGGTACATCAGGATGGCGGCGTAGCTCAGGGCTGCGCCCGGATCTTGCAGCAGGACCTTCACGTTGGCTTGGTCCGCCAGGCTGTCGCTTCCCCAGCCGTACACGACCATGGCAAGAGCCACGGTCAGGATGAGAAAAGCGACATAGATCTCCCAGCTTCGCAGCAGCGTATGCGCGACGACTGAAGTCCATCCGTCGCGACGGCGGACATCGCCGTAGCTCAGTGCACAGGTCACGCCGGACACGAACATGAAGACTTCGGTCGCATCGCTGAAGCCATAGTGGTGCAGGGTCAACCAGCTGAAGACGTTGTTGGGAATGTGATCGAGGAAGATGCACCAGAGTGCAAGACCTCGGCACAGATCCAGCCGGAGATCGCGGTCCAGCGCCGCGCTGTCCTGCCTCCCCTGATGAAAGGTCGGCGATGCGGAATGCTGGCGGGAATTCCCGCTGTTCGAGCGACCAGTCACACAGTCGGAAAGCATTGGACTATTACCAACCGTCGTCGGCCACCCAGGCCCCAATTGCCTCTCACATCGCTGGCATATCAGCGCAATGCACGATCGTCCGGTTGATAAATATCAACAACGCTCGTCCTTTCCGGGAGTTAGCTGAACCATCAGCTCAAGTCGGAGGATCCACGCCGTGCGGGTAAGGGAGATCATGTCACGGAACGTCATCACAATCGATGCGGATGCATCGGTGAGCGATGCCATCAAGACGATGCTGTCTCACCACATCAGTGGCCTTCCTGTGGTCGATCAGAATGGCGCGCTCATCGGCATACTGTCCGACGGAGACTTCATTCGGCGCGTCGAGCTTGGAACCGAGAAGCGTCGCGGCCGCTGGCTCGCCATGCTTGCGGGCACGAGCCAAGTCGCACTCGATTTCGCCCGCCAGCATGGCCGCAAGGTCAACGAGATCATGTCGCCCGATCCGATCACCGTCGACGAGAACATGCCGCTCGAGCAAGTCGTTCAACTCATGGAATCGCACGGCGTCACGCGGTTTCCGGTCATGCGCGACGGGAGCCTGGTCGGGATGGTGACGCGCGCGGACTTCATGACCGCGATCGGAAACCTCGGCTTCGAACGAGTCTCCACTTCCGCCAACGACGATCAGATTCGCGCGGCGGTGATTGCCGCACTCGCGCATGCGTCCTGGCGCCCCGCGGCGCTGAACGTCAGCGTGCATGACGGGATCGTCAGCTTGCGCGGCAACATCCGGAGCGACAACGCGCGCAAAGCTACGACCGTCGCGGCGGAGAACGTTGCGGGTGTCAAGCGGGTCGAAGACCAGCTGGCGAAGATCACTTACCCACCGCCGGAGGAGGATTATGGCGGCGGCGACTTCGTCTCCGTGCAGGAAGAGCCTTCGACAGAGGATGATCAGCCTTGTAGAGCCGATTGCGCTGGTTCGCGCCGTCGGATCCGGCGTTCATTTGCCGGCGGGATGGATTGCGGCAGTGTTCGCGAACATGACTCCGATGGACTTCTCGTCAAGATCTGCGACCGCGGCCCAAAGAAGCCGCCAGCTGGGCGGCAGCCGACAGCTTCAATGGGCTTACTGTGCGCGATTGGGGGATCTGCGCAGCCCGAGTAAAGCGGATTGCCGGGAGGCGGATTTGACCTGCATCAAATCCGGCGTGCGACCCTCTGCCACGTCACGAGACGCAATATGCTTCGCCCTCGTCGCCCGCCAACAGCTTGACCGAACACCTCAAGATCGACCCGCGATCATGCTGGGGCCTAGTTCAATCTGACGAAGAGGCGATCAATCGCATCCGAAGGGATTGCCAGGCCAAAAGCCCCGCTCGGTCTCGCCGGTGGTGGCGACAACAATGCCGATCACCTCGCCCCGCAGATTGAACAGCGGTCCGCCCGAGCTGCCACGATCAAGCAAGGCGTCGGTCTGGATGAGATCCTGGCAGGGAATGCCGGCGCGCGAACGATGCAGAGCGCTGACAATGCCGAAACTGACGCCTTGAGCGAGTCCCGCCGTCCCCCCGACTGCAAGCACGAAATCGCCCGGTTCGGCATCGATCGATCGACCGACGGTGGCTGCGGTGAGTCCGGAGGCCGAAACCCTCAGCATGGCCAGGTCATGGCGCTCGTCGGCCACCACGAACTTCGCCTCAAACCGGCGTCCGTCCGACAATTCGACCGAGAGTGACTTGGCGCCGTCGATCAGATGATTGCTCGTCACGATCGATCCGGACTCCGACTTGATGATGACGCCCGCACCAGACACCTCCTTCGTCATGGGAAGACCAGTGTTCACCGACCCGGAGGCTGCCGCCATTCCGGTACCGACCCTTATGCTGACGACAGTTCGGATGATCTTCCCAACCAGAGGCGCAAGCGTCTGCACGTCCCGGATTTCTCCCGCTTGCACCTGTCCGGCCCAGAGCAGCAGGAGACCCGACGTCACAACGACGATCAATGATGACAACAGATCAGCCCAGGGCCTCGCCAACGCGCGGCAGGCCCTTTGCGGGATCATCTCGCACTCGCCCGCACTATTCGGCTGCGGCGATCGGCAGCGCGCCAGACCGCCGCTCCGCCGCGATGATTGCCTTCCATAATGCAGCAATACTGCCCTGGGTGGTTGGCAGAACCGAGCAATGCCCCGCGGCGTCAAAATCGCAGAACCTCGCCGCCGGATCCTCACATATCTCCGCAAACGCCTGATTGATGAGGTCGAGACATTCCAGCAGTCGGGTGATGTTTTCGAGACCGGCACGACGCTGAAGATCAAGCAGGCGAAACGTCACGACTGGCGGGTCGCCGTAGGAGATCTCGGGATGGGCAAGCCCGAAGAGCACCTCGACAGCGGATGGCACCTGTCTAATTCGATTGAGAAGGTTCGCAGCCTGGGCTTCTGTGCAGGCAACCAGCCGCGGCAACGGCGCTCCGGTTACCGAGCTTGCAGCGAGAAGCGCCGATATCTGCTGCTCAAGCCAGAGACGAACGGGCGCCGGGGCGTTCTGAATTTGCTGGGCATCAAGCACTATGCCAGTCATCGTCGATCCTCCGCTTTCCGCAAGACCACTAGCGCCATTGCTTGCGACGGCCTTGATGAGAATCAATCAGGGACGCGTCCGCCTTGATGCGTATGCGACCGCGAGCGATCGGCTGCCACGGGCGAGCGCGGCGAGACGGTCATCCAAGTCGCCCTTGGCCGCTACTTCTGCTGGATGCCGTTCAGATAGTCGATCACGGCGAGGATCCGCGTTCGCACAACGACCTCCCGCAATTCCCGCGACGGATCGAGCGCATCGTAAGCCGGATCAACAGTGTGAGGCACATTCATGATGGGGTTGAATCGTTCCCCCCAAATTGGCATTTCATGCGTGCCGTGAGCGGGAACTTTGTTGCGCCCATCGATGATTTGATAGACGGCACTCGTCGGAAAGACGCCGTTGTTGTTCTTGGCCAAGGCCGTCAGATCGGACGGCGGCACCTTCAGCAGTTCACTGACCGGTCCCTTACCCTTTCCATCCATACCATGGCAGGTTGCGCACGACGCCCGAAATTCCGCCTTTCCGACATCGGCGCCTTCGGCGTGAACGGGCGCAGCGAAAGCAGCGGTCAGGCCGGCAATCATCAGCGACTTAAGGCAACGGGTCATCATATCGCGCCCCCCGGCTTCGGATGACTCTGTCTAGCTGTGTTGGGTTTCCTCCAGCTTGACGCAGATCAACGGACCCGGCGTGCGCGCCTTGCGGCGTAAGCAGCCAGCCGACACCTTGGCATCCAGGTGCGTAACGCCGCCGCAACGAGTGCACGCGTCGCCGTGGCGGGCAACGTCGTCAGGCGTTGGCGCCGCCGTCGACGGTGAGACCGGCACCATTGATCGAGCCCGCTTCGGGACCGGCAACAAACGCGACCAGGGCAGCGACGTCATCGGCCTTGCCGTAGCGCTTGATGGCCATGCGCGCGCGTTGCGCCTCGGCCTGCTCGCCATCAGCCGGGTTCATGTCGGTATTGGTGGAGCCGGGATGGACGATATTGACCGTGATGCCGCGGCCGCCGAGGTCACGGGCGAGACCCTGAGTCCAGGCAATCAACGCCGACTTGCTCATTGAGTAGAGGCTCATGCCGGCATCGGGCACCCGGCTGGCAAGGTTGCTGCCGATATTGATGATGCGCCCGCCCTCGCCCATATGCGTGACCGCGGCCTGCGATGCGACCACCACCGCCCGGACGTTTACGGCCAGCGTGGCGTCGATATCCTCCAGCGTGACGGCGTCGATCGGACCGCCGCCACGGAAGATGCCGGCATTGTTGACGAGGATGTCCAGACCGCCGAATTCCCTGGCGGCCGCGTTCACCGCGCCGCGCACGGCACTCGCGTCCGCGCTATCCGCCCGCAGCGCCAGCGCGCGGCGGCCCTGTTTCCTGATCTCCGCTCCGACGGCTTCGGCGCGGTCGGCCGAACGTTCATAGGTGATGGCGACGTCGGCGCCTTCGGCGGCAAGACGCCTGGCGATGGCGGCACCGATGCCGCGGCTGCCGCCGGTGACGAGGGCGCGTTTTCCTTGCAGGGATTGGGTCATGTTCAGCTCATCTCATATATGTAACGATCGACACAGAATTAGGAAGCTTGCGCCGACGCGTCAAGTCAATTATTTAGTGATCGACACAGAAATGGACGAACCGATGGCTGGGCGTGGCCGCCCCCGGAATTTCGACAAGGACGCCGCGCTGGCGCGCGCGATGGAGCTGTTCTGGCTGAAGGGTTACGAGGGCGCCTCGATGGCCGACCTCACCTCGGCAATGGGGATTGCGTCGCCCAGCCTGTACGCCGCCTTCGGCAGCAAGGAGGACCTGTTCCGCAAGGCGCTCGATTATTACGTGGCGAGCGAAGGTGGCTTGATCTGGGGTGCCGTGACCGAGACGCACACCGCCTACCAGGCCGTCGAAACCTTCCTCATGCAGACCGCGCGCGTCTTTACCCGCCGCTCACGCCCGCCGGGCTGCCTCGTGGTATTGTCGGCGCTGCATCCGAACGAACATTCCGAGACCGTGCGGCGCGAACTCGTGCAGCGGCGCGCGCAGGCGGTGGCGGAGCTGCGCGAACGGCTGCGCCAGGGCGTTGCGCGCGGCGAGATCTCGCCCACGGCCGATCTCGACGCGATCGCCAAGTACTACATCACGGTGCAGCAGGGCATGTCGATCCAGGCGCGTGACGGCGCCACAAGGAAGCAGCTTGAGCAGATCGCCGCCGCCGCCCTCGCCGCCTGGGCCCCGCTCACAGCGCCAACGCCTACGGCGCATTAGGGGAACTGCCGCTTCGCGGGGCATCGGCCATCCTGTCGCGTGGCCGTCGCCGGATCCCCGTGGCCTACCCCGAGTTTTCGCTTGACGGCAAAGCGGGACGATAATGTAATATAGTATAACTTAGTGAGCCAGTATTCAGACCGGCCGCCCAAGCAAGCTAGAACTTGCATAATATGAAAAACGAGGAACCCGGCGCGCTCCGCAGCGCGCCAGAACCGAGGGAGAGCGCTTGCATGTCCAAGCTCAAGATTCGCGTCGACCAGGACAAATGCCAGGGTCACGCCCGCTGCAAATCGCTCGCCCCCGAACTGTTCGAGCTCGACGAGTACGGCAACGCCCATGAGGTCGGCGACGGGACCGTCCCGGCCGGGCTCGAGGACAAGGCCTGGCTCGCGCAGTCCAACTGCCCGGAAATCGCGATCGAAGTCACCGAGGAATAGCAGCCGGCAGGGACGGCCGCGCGCCTCCCGTTGCGCCGACCCGCGTCTGATCGAACGAGAAGGAAACGAGCCGATGTCCGATTCCCCGTCCGCAAGCTATCTGCCCGAGCATCCCCCGGTGACCGATTGGGTCCATGATTTCGACCATACCGATCCGGTCTGGACCGACGACCCGTTCCCGATCTGGGAGACGCTGCGCGCGGCCTCGCCGGTCGTGCACACCGAGCGCTTCCTCGGCTGCTACATGCCGACCACCTATCAGGCGGTGAAGGAGATCGCCTACGACACCGAGCATTTCTCCTCGCGCCGCGTCATCGTGCGCGACGTCCGCCCCGAGATCTCCGCCCGCGCGCCGCCGATCACCTCCGATCCGCCGGAGCACAAGCCCGCCAAGCAGGTGCTGCTGCCGCCGTTCACGCCGGATGCAATGAAGCGGCTGGAGCCGCGGGTACGCGCGATCTGCAACGAGCTGATCGACGAGTTCATCGCCGACGGCCATTGCGACGCCGCCGCGCGCTACACCAAGCACATCCCGGTGCGCGCCATCGCTCACATGCTGGGAATCCCCGAGAAGGACGGCGACCTCTTCATCAAATGGATCCACCAGATCCTCGAGCTCGGCATCAAGAGCGAAGAGGAGATGATGAACGGCGTGCGCGAGATGACCGGCTACTTCAAGGCCCATCTCGAGCAACGCAAGCTCGCGCCGGGCGAAGATCTGATCTCGGAGCTGCTGCGATCCAAGGGCCCCGGCGGCCAGCCGCTTACCGACGAGCACGTGCTCGGCTCGCTGCGGCTGCTGCTGATCGCCGGCATCGACACCACCTGGAGCGCGATCGGCTCCTCGCTCTGGCACCTCGCCAGGACACCGGCCGATCGCGAACGCCTGATTGCGGAGCCGGCGCTGATCCCGACCGCGATCGAGGAATTCCTGCGCGCCTATTCGCCGGTCACGATGGCGCGCGAGGTGATGAAGGAGACCACGATCTCCGGCTGCCCGGTCAAGGCCGGCAATATGGTGCTGTTGTCCTTCCCGGCGGCCAACCGCGACCCCGCCATGTTCCCGGATGCGGACAAGGTGGTGATCGACCGCAAGGAGAACCGCCACGCCGCCTTCGGCCTCGGCATTCACCGCTGCGTCGGTTCCAATCTGGCGCGGATGGAGATGCAGGTGGCGATCGAGGAATGGCTGAAGCGGATCCCGGACTTCCGCCTCGACCCGGCCGGCAAGGTGACATGGTCCGAAGGCACGGTGCGCGGCCCGCGTCAACTGCCGGTCCTGTTCGGCAAGAACGCCTGAAGAACAGGACAGCAGTTACATCGCACCACGCAAATGAGTTAGGTTGCCCCGGAATCGTGCCAGAGAATCCGGGGAGGCCTGCCAATGTCCGAACAAACCGCTCAACCCGCGAGCGATCACCTCGACATCCATGACGTCGAGCGGCGGGTGAAGGCGATCTTCATCGGCTCGGTTGGCAATCTCGTCGAATGGTACGATTTCTACGCCTACACCGCGTTCGCGCTGTATTTCGCGCCGGCGTTCTTCCCACACAGCGATCCGGTGGTACAGCAGCTCAACGCCGCCGTGCTGTTTGCTGCGACGTTCCTGATGCGCCCGCTCGGCGGCTGGCTGTTCGGCTTCATCGCCGACCGCTATGGCCGGCGGCTGTCGTTGACGCTATCGGTGGTCTGCATGTGCTTCGGCTCGCTGATCATCGCGGTGACGCCGACCTATGCCACGATCGGCTTTGCGGCCCCGGCGATCCTGGCGCTCGCCCGCGTTATCGAGGGGTTGAGCCTCGGCGGCGAATACGGCGCCAGCGCCACCTATCTCAGCGAGGTCGCCGACCCCAAGCACCGCGGCTTCTATTCCAGCTTCCAGTACGTCACGCTGATCGGCGGCCAGCTCACCGCGATCATCGTGCTCTTGCTGCTGCAGAAGGTGTTCCTGACGCCCGACGAGCTGAAAGCCTGGGGCTGGCGGATTCCGTTCGTGATCGGCGCCCTGCTCGCGATCTTCGCCGCGGTGATGCGGCGCGGCCTGCACGAGACCGAGGCGTTCGAGGAAGCCAAGAAGGTCTCCAAGCCGACCGGCTCGATCGTCGGCCTCTTGAACTACCCGCGCGAATTGCTGTTGGTGGTCGGCCTCACCGCGGGCGGCACTGCGGCGTTCTACACCTTCACCACCTACATGCAGACCTTCGTGAAGCTGTCGGTCGGCCTCACCGAGGATCAGACCACCTTCGTGATCTTCGGCTCGCTGATCTTCGCGACCTTCCTGCAACCGATCTATGGCGCGCTGTCCGACCGCATCGGCCGCAAGCCGCTCTTGATCTTCTTCGGCGTCGTCGGCACCATTGCCACGATCCCGATCCTGACCATGCTGAAGGAGACCAAGTCGCCCTTCATCGCCTTCCTGCTGATCTGCGGCGCGTGGATCTTCGTCGCCGGCTACACCTCGATCAATGCGATCGTGAAGGCCGAGCTGTTTCCGACCAACGTCCGGGCACTCGGCGTCGGCCTGCCCTACGCCATCACGGTGTCGATCTTCGGCGGCACCGCGCCCGCGGTCGCGCTCTATTTCAAGAGCATCGGGCATGAGGACTGGTTCTACTATTACCTCAGCGGCATGATCTTCCTGTCGCTGCTGATCTACTCGACCATGCGCGACACCAAGCACGACTCCGCGATGCATCGCCACGAGTGACGACCGACGCCATGACCGACGATAACGAACCGCCTGAAAGCAAGCTGACCCGCAGCAAGCAGCGCTGGGCGCGCGAAGGCAAGTTCCTCACCGGCAGGATCACCCGGCCGGAGGAGCAGCGCCTGCCGCCGGGCCAGCATCTGACCAAGGACTGGCCGGTGCTCGATCTCGGGATGCTGCCGAACATCACGCGGGAGCGCTGGCGGCTCGACGTCTACGGCGCGGTCGAGCAGACGCTCTACTGGGACTGGCCGCAATTCACGGCGCAGCCGCAGACACAGTTCGTCTCCGATATTCACTGCGTCACCACCTGGTCGCGCTACGACAACCAGTGGGAGGGGCTCGCGACCCGCGACCTGCTCGCGGCGTGCCAGCCGCGCGAGGATGCGCGGTTCGTCGTGCTGCATTCGTATGACGGCTATGCGACGAACCTGCCGATCGAGGATTTCGCCGCCGAGGACGCGCTGCTGGCGCATAGCTGGTCGGGCAAGCCGCTGGAGCAGGAGCATGGCGGCCCGGTGCGGCTGGTGGTGCCGCACCTCTATTTCTGGAAGAGCGCCAAATGGCTGCAGCGCATCGAATTTCTGACCGAAGATGCGCCGGGCTTCTGGGAGGTGCGCGGCTATCACAATCGCGGTGATCCCTGGGCCGAACAGCGCTATTCTGGCGACTGACAACCACCATAATGATGGAGCCTGGCCGTGCCGCATGAACGCTTTCAATTCACCGGTGTGGGCGGCCATCAGCTGGCCGCTGCACTCGATACGCCTGATGGCCCGATCAAGGCCTACGCGCTGTTCGCGCACTGCTTCACCTGCGGCAAGGATGTGCTGGCGGCCAAACGCATCGCGGTCGCTCTTGCGGCCAAGGGCATCGCCACGCTGCGCTTCGACTTCACCGGCCTCGGCTCCAGCGAGGGCGACTTCGCCAACTCGACCTTCTCGTCGAACGTCGCCGACCTGGTCCGCGCCGCCGACCATCTGCGCGAGACGCGCAAGGCGCCCGCGATCCTGATCGGCCACAGCCTCGGCGGCGCCGCGATCCTTGCGGCAGCCGGCCAGATCCCCGAGGCGAAAGCGGTCGCCACGATCGCGGCGCCGTCCGATCCGATCCATGTCACGCATCTGTTCAAGGATGGGATCGAGGACATCCGCGCGAAGGGCGAAGGCGAAGTGTCGCTCGCCGGCCGCCCATTCCGCATCAAGCGCGAATTCCTCGACGATGTCGCCGAGCAGAATTTGATGGCGCAGGTCAAGACGCTGCACAAGGCGCTGCTGGTCATGCATTCGCCGACCGACGACACCGTCGGCATCGACAACGCCACCAACATCTTCATCGCGGCCAAGCACCCCAAGAGCTTCGTCTCGCTTGCGGGCGCAGATCACCTCCTGAGCGGCAAGCAGGATGCCGCCTATGTCGCCGACGTGATCGGGGCCTGGGCCGAGCGCTACGTCGATCTCGTGGAACAGCCCGCGGCCGACACCGGCAGCGCGCCGCGCAACGTCGTGGTGCAGGAGACCCGCAACGGCAAGTTCCAGCAGATCGTCACCACCGGTCCGCACCGGTTGATCGCCGACGAACCGGTCGCGTCGGCGGCGATGACAGCGGCCCCGGGCCGTACGATTTCCTGCTCACCGGGCTAGGCGCCTGCACCTCGATGACGATGCGGATGTATGCCGACCGGAAGTCGCTGCCGGTCGATCGCATCACCGTGACGCTCCAGCACAACAAGATCTATGCCAAGGATTGCGAGGAGTGCGAGACGCGCGAGGGCATGCTCGACCAGATCGACCGTGTCATCAGGATCGAGGGCAATCTGGATGCCGATCAGCGCAAGCGGCTGATGGAGATCGCCGACAAATGTCCGGTGCACAAAACGCTGACGTCGGAGGTCCGGATCGTCACCAAGGCGGCGGAGTGAGCCTGCGCGGACAAAATATCGAAAACAACCCCATGCAAAGGAGCTGGCGGCCGCCGGCGTTCGACAAGGCCGCTTGACACGTCGGGCAACTCAGCAATATACTTCTAATATTCCGAAATCATGCGAGCCCCCTCGCCGTCTACCCGCGCGCTTGCCGCTCAAGCAGTTCGCCATGATCCGCACCGCGGCCGCGATCTCGTTTTCGCGCCAGGCGGCGAAGCCGAGCAGCAGGCCGTGGTCGCGTGGCCGTTGCAGCGCGAGGCTCGACAGCGCGCGCACCTCGACGCCGGTCGCCACCAACCGCGAGACTGCATTTTGGTCTGCAGCGCCATCCTTGAAACGAGCAATCAGTTGCATCCCGCCCGGCGGGACCTCAGCGACGAGAACGCCACCGAGCTGCCGCGCCAGCGCCGCGGCAAGATGGTCGCGGCGCGCGCGGTAGATCCGCCGCATTCGCCTGACATGCGCCAGGAAATGCCCGTCGGCCATGAAGCCCGCCAGCGCCTCCTGGACGTGCACCGAAGCGATCAGCCCGAGGTGGCGCTGCGCGATCTCCATCGTCCGCGCCAGTTGCGGCGGCACCACCAGATAGCCGATCCGGATGTCGGCAGTCGTCGCCTTCGCGAACGTGCCGAGATAGAGCACGCGGCCCTCGCGATCGAGGCCCTGCAGCGCCGGCATCGGACGGCTGTCATAATGAAACTCGCCGTCGTAGTCTCTTCGACGATCCAGGTCTTGCCGGGCTCGGCCGCCGCCAACAATTCGGTGCGGCGTGCAACCGGCATCACCCGCCCGGTCGGGTGTTGATGCGACGGCGTGGTGAAGATGAGCTTCGGCGCGCGCGCCTCGCGCATCCGCATCATGCCCCATTGATCGAGCCTGACGCCGACGACGTCGCACCCGCGGCGCGAAACGCCGCCGCGGCGCCGGGGTAGCCGGGATCCTCGGTCCACACCGCATCGCCAGGCGTGATGACGGTCGCGGCGATCAGTGTCAGCGCCGCCTGCGCCGTCGGCAGGATCAGGATCTGCTCGGCCTCGGCGCGCACGCCTCTGTTGACCTCGAGGTAGTCGCGCAAGGCTTCGCGCAGGCCGGGCCGGTTGATCCCGGTCTGGTCGTTGAAGCGGCGGCGCAATGCGCTGCGCCGCAGGCAGCGCGCCCAGATCTCGTGCGGAAATTCTCGCGCATCCGCCAGCCCCGAACGCAGCGGCCGGAACTTCGCTTGGTATGACAGCGGCCAATCCGTGTCGGAGAGCTGTGAGGCCCAGGGCGACAACAGCGGTTTGCGGGCCGTCTCGCGCCTCGGCGCAGCCACAGGCTTGGCGAAGCGCGCCTCGATATCGTCTGACACCACCGGCCGCCGCCGCGCGGCGACGCGCAAATACCCCTCGGCTGCAAGCTGCTCAAAGGCATGCGTCACCGTGTTGCGCGACACGTCGAGCTCGGCCGACAGTGTGCGGCTCGACGGCAGCACGGCCCCGCTCCTGATCCGGCCGCTCGCCATCAGCGCACGCAGCTGCTGGGTCAGTTGCGCAGTCAACCCGGCATCATCAGTCCGCTTCAGCGCGAGCAATTCGGCAAGAATCAAACTGGCTCCTTCATTCTATCAAATCTGGCTCTTTTGATGGAGCCAGTCTGATCCTATTCACGGGAAGTGTCACCTGCAAGGATTCTGTCGTGAACCAGTCACTCTCCCCCGCCAGAGCCGCCGCGCTGTTCATCGTCGTGGTGCTGGCCTGGGGCATCAACTGGTCGGTGACGAAATCGCTGGTCGAGGTGGTGCCGCCGCTGTGGACCGCGTCGATCCGCAGCTGGGTCGCCCTGATCGCCCTGCTGGTGATCCTGCGCGCCAGCGGCAATTTGATCATTCCGCGGATCGCCGATGTGCCTGTCGTGCTCAGCGTCGCGCTGCTGCACATGACGTTCTTCTCGACCCTGGTCGCCGCCGGCCTGCGCTATCTGCCGGCGAGCAAGGGCGTCGTGCTCGGTTACACCACGCCGCTCTGGGTCGCGCTTGCGGCCGGCGCCGCGCGAACCGAGCGGCTCGGCGCGCTGAAACTCGTCGCGTCGCGTCGGGGCTCGCCGGCCTCTGCGTGATCCTCAACCCGGCATCTTTGGACTGGAGCAATCTGCATGTCATCGCCGGCGCTGCCATGATCATCGTCGCGGCGATCTGCTGGGCCGCGAACATCATCTATATCCGCTCGCACCGCTGGATCGCGACGCCGCTGCAATTGCTGCTGTGGCAGGTGCTGGTCGCAACGGTGGTGCTGACCATGGCGGCGCTGATCACCGAGGGCCTGCCCACCGTGAAGTGGTCGCCGCACCTCGTGTTGCTGTTCCTCTATTCCGGCTTCATCGGCACGGCGCTGGCCTATTGGGCGATGTCGATGGTGAACAAGAGCCTGCCGGCGCTGACGACCTCGCTCGGCACCACCGCAACACCGATCGTCGGCATCGTGACCGCGGCGCTGCTGCTCGGCGAACCGATCGACCTCTCGCTGGCGATTGCCGCAACCCTGATCGTCGGCGGGATCGCGCTGAGCTCGCTCGCGGATGCGCCGGCGCGGGCCTAAAGCAGGATGAAGTTGAGTTGAAACGGTTTGACCACGGATTCGGTCTACCTCTCCTGACGGGAAGAGGTGAACATCCGTCGCGACTTTAGCTCAGCCCAATCTAGGGCGGTTCTCATGAATCCGGGATGCCGCTTTCGAGGGTAAAACCGACACGCGACCTCACCCTTGGGGAGGCCGGCTCGTGACGCGAAGCGGTCCTCGGTATCGGCCGGAGCAAACTAGCCGTGCGGATGCTCGCCTCTGGCGATCATCAGGTGATGCTCTTGGTGATGCATCCCCCGAGTCATAACGCCAATGAACCCGAGGGCCTTGAGCTTAGCGGCATCACTCTCCGGGACGCGAACTTCGAGCACCGCGCCTCCTTCGACGTTGGTGGCTTTGAATTGCCATCCTGTGTAGCCGTTCATCGTGGCAGCATGTGCCGTGATCATTCGCTGAACCGAGCCGACAACGGGGCCGGCTCCTGTAACGACGTATCGGATACCACCTTCGAAGGGCTCGGCCTTAACTTGCGCGGCCAACGTGACATTGCTCATGTCGACCAGATGCTCGCGTAGAGCATCGATATTCACCTTGGACCAATCGGTGCGCGGGTCCGCTTCAAGTATCTGCACAATCTCCTGAACGGCCGCAAAGGCATCCTGTCCCGGCTGCGTCGGTTCTTGGGTCATCTGGTGCTGAGACGCATGGCCGCCCTGCTGCATCATCATGTGGTGCTGATGATCCATTGGCATTGACCCGTGCTGTGGGTGTTGCCCGCCCGATTGGGCATTGACGCTGATTGGAATGAGTAGCATCAGCGGGATGAGGAATTGGCGCATGTAATGGTCTCCTTTAGCGGTTGTCTTGCCACGGGAGACCGACTTGGGACATGATCGCTATCATGTCCGACGAACTTTACCTCACCTTCCGTGACCTCCCTGGACGCAAGCGTGAACTTGAACCCGGCGAGGCCCTTTTCCATCGGGGCGACACGGTTCGCCGAGTCTACTTTGTGATCAGGGGGGCAATCCATCTCGTTCGCCACCAAGCGTCTGGAACCTCTTTGGTCATTCAGCGAGCAGGCGCTGGCCAGATCATTGCCGAGGCATCGCTTTTCGCGACCAAGTACCACTGTCATGCGGTAGCAATGCTCCCCACCGCTGTTTGGAGCGTCGCGAAGTCCGAACTGCTTAGCCATATCTCAGGAGATCCGAACATCGGACTGACATTCGTGAAAGCCCTTGCTCACGAACTGCAACATTCGCGTTTCCAGGTAGAAGTCCTTTCCATGAAAACAGTCGCGGCCCGCCTCGACGCATGGATCGAATGGAACGGGGGGCTGCCGCCAAAAGGAGAGTGGGTCAGCCTCGCCGCCGAGCTGGCCGTCAGCCCCGAGGCGCTTTATCGCGAAATTAGTCGCCGACGAGCTTAGCGGGCTGTTAAGAGTCCGGTTCTGGCCCTTGCTGACCTCCGGGGCCATCGCCGAAATATCCGAGTCCGAGAGTGCAGCGGACACCCGGTCCCGAGGCTCGGATGTCGGACTGTGACCCAAACCGACATGCGGTGGTTACCCATCGCCCCCAGTCAACAATCACGCTGATGTGTCCAGACAAGCCCTGCATCCCAATTGAATTACATTCGTAATGCTATATTACGATCGTAATTACATGCTGGTCGATGTTTGACGGCATCGAATGCTGCAAACAGCTCTTTGCGAGGACTTCATGAACGACACCACCGCCACTCCAAGCCATCGCGCGCCGCAAGAGGTCATGGATCTCCCCTCGCTGGGGCTCGCAGCCGCTGCAGCCGCCATTCGTAAGGGCGAGATCACGTCGGAGGCCTACACCTCGGCACTTCTGCTTCGCGCCCGAACGCTTGCCGAACTTAAGGCCTTCATCAAAATCGATGAGGCCGTCGTGTTGACGGCTGCGAGAGACGCAGACAAAGCACGTGCGGCCGGATCGGCAGTTCCGCTACTGGGCGTGCCGCTCGGGGTGAAAGATAGTTATCTGACAAAAGGATTACCGACGAGCCTCGGACTGGGTTGCCTCGCTCACTTTGTGCCGCACGAGGATGCCGACGCTGTCCGTGCCATCAAGGATGCGGGCGCGTTCGTTTTCGGCAAGAATAACCTAGTCGAGATGTCCTATGGCTTGACCGGTCACAACGCACGTTACGGCCAGGTCAAGAACCCGCACGCACGAGGCCGTGTGTCGGGCGGCTCCTCGAGCGGCTCCGCCGCGTCGGTAGCTGCCGGCCTCGTTCCCGCCTCCCTGGGCGGCGACACCGTTGGCTCGATCCGGGTCCCCGCATCGTTCTGTGGCGTCGTGGGGTTCAAGCCGACCACTGGACGGTGGCCGCGCAACGGCGTTGCTCCGATCTCTCACACGCTCGACACCACAGGCGCATTCGCTCGAAGCGTCGAGGACTGCGTGTTGCTGGATCACGTTGTGACTGGCGAACAGGCTGCGGAATTTTCCGACGGCCGTGATCTAAAGGGCGTCCGACTCGCCTTCGCGCCTCGGCAGTTCCTGGAACTTGTGGATTCGGAAGTCGAAACCCGCTTCCTCGAAGTGGTTCGACGGCTGCAGGATGCTGGCGCCGAAATCGTCGAGGTCGACCTTGGCAATGATTTCAACGTCCTCGTCCAAACCGCGACATGGGGTATCTTCGCCCATGAAACGATGGGCGCGATTTCGGAGTTCCTTCGCCGCCACGACATTCCTACTACGTTCGAGGCCATTTACGATGGGCTCAAGCCCCAACTTCGGCAGGCGTGGGGACACATCGTGCTGCCGGGCGGCGCAGGCGCCCCCTCCGTAGAGGCCTATCAGTCGGCGCTCAACGTGAGCCGGCCTGAAATCCAACGCCGCCTCGACACGGCCTTCGTCGCTCGTGGGGCACAGGCCATTCTGCAACCGACCACGCCGTGCACGGCGCCTTTGATCGAAGAGCAGGCGACCGTCCACATCGCGGGGCAGGACGTCAGCTACCTCGCTTTGGCGAACCACACCGTGTCGGCGAGCAGCGTGGGGATGCCGGGAATCAATCTTCCTGTCGGCTCGTCCCGCGCTGGCCTGCCGATTGGCCTTGAGCTTGATGCCCCGCTCGGGAGCGACCGGACGCTCTTGGTCCTTGCCCGCAGTCGAAGGTATCCTGGGCTACAAGTCGACTGCGATCTAACGCGACCAGGCTGCGGGCAGTTTGTGGAGTTGAGCGAAGATGCGATTCGAGAAGGGTCACAAGGCGGCGACACGACGGCACATCGTCGATGTGGCATCGAAGTGCATGCGCCGAGACGGCATCTCTGCGGCCGGCATTGCGGGGATTATGGGCGAGGCCGGCCTGACCAAAGGGGCCTTTTCTCCGCACTTCGAGTCCAAGGACGAGCTTGTTCGCGAGGCGCTGGCGAGCGCGCTGGGGGGCCAGCAGCATTGCCTTGAAGATCAGCTCAAGGGCCTCGACCTTGAAGGCGCGATCCGTAGATACCTCAACCGCGCTCATCTCAAAGACCGGGCCGACGGGTGTCCCTCCGCGGCCTTACTACCGGAAATCGCCCGCCAGCCCCTGTCTACCAGGCAAGATTACGAGAAAGGGTTGCGAAGGTACGTTGCGACTTTTGCCACGCTGCTTCCGGGTGCAGATTCCAAGGCGAACCACCGCCGTGCGACGGCGATCTTCGGGCTCATGGTCGGCACCCTGCAGTTCGCGCGGGCCGTGCCCGACGCGAGAGAGGCGCAGCAGATCCTGGATGGCGGCGTTGAAGCCGCGATGCACTTGGCGCGAACCCCATCAGCCTAGTTCAGCAAGGACGGGGGAGTCTCAAGATCGGACATGCCTGCGTGCTGAAATTGCCGATGTCCGCCGCTGGCCCTCAGCGGACATTCACTTAGGCATCTTCAATGTCTGCTATTGACGGCAATCCGGAAACTCGCCATCCCCGCACGCGGGCACCCGATTCAGAATTGCACGCCCTAATCCCATCATGTTCCAAAGCATGATCCAGAAAGCGAAGCGGTTTTCCCTCGCGACAAACGCGGAACGCGGTTGCGCGGAGATCATCGCTCTTTTGGCTTCACGCTGTTGCGAGTGGCCTGACCCGCAGCGCGCCGCGCAAGCCGGCGCCGGTGCCGAGCACGATTCCCGCGATGGCGACGAACGACGACAGCGACAGCGTCGACAATCCGGTCAGCCCCTGCCCGACCGAGCAGCCGAACGCCATCACGCCGCCCGCGCCCATCAGCGCAGCGCCGCTTGCCGAGCGCAGCATGTGCTGCGGCGAGCGATAGCCTTCGAGCTGGAAGCGCCCGGTGGCGAGCGCCGTGATCAGGCTGCCGGCGAACACGCCGAACACGGTGACGATGCCGAAATTCAGCGTCGAGCCGGTCGACAGCATGACGTATTGCAGGGCATCGGCGATCGGCGCGATGAAGGTCAGCGACGTCACCGGTATCGGATTGAAATCATCGGCGCCGAGATAGCCGGTCGCGTACCAGCCTCCCGCCACCAGCAGACCGACGATCAGGCCGGCCGCGATCTGGCCCGGCGACTTGCGGAATGGCGCATGGGCAAAGGCGAAGATGATCAGGATGGCCGACAGCACCGCGGCCGCGACCATCCGCGCCGGCACCGCGCCGAGGCCGCTGCCCGACAGCAGCGCCGGCACCGAATTGGCTGATACCGTGGCCTGCGAGGCCTGCACCATCGCGATCCGTGCGGGCGCGGTCAGACCCTTCAGCGTCATCTCGGCGAAGATGCCGAGCACGATCACGACCACGAAGGAACGCAGGTTTCCGCGCCCGAGCAGCACCAGCGCCCGCGAGCCGCAGCCGTTCGACAGCACCATGCCGTAGCCGAACAGCAGCCCGCCGAGGAACATGACCGGCGCCGAGAACGACGGTTGCAGATAGATCGACTTGCCGAGATCGACGAGGCCTGCTGCTGCCAGCAGCTGCGAGGCCGCGATCGCAATCCCCATCGCCAGCGCGTAGGTGCGTGCCAGCCGGCCGTCGCCCTCGGCCCACCAGCCGCGCAGCCCGCTCATCATGCAGAAGCCGCTGAGCAGCCCGACCGAGCCATAGATCAGGCCGATAATCAGGGCGGCGAGGATAACGATCGTGGCCGAGTCCATGCTAGTTCCTCAAGAGTTCTCGTCATTGCGAGGAGCCAACGGGTCCGGCCGTCGGCCGGCCCGATGATAAACTCCGCGACGATGCAATCCATTGCATCCGCGCGCGAACGATGGATTGCTTCGCTTCGCTCGCAATGGCGGTAGCATCACGGCCGCAAGATCACGCGGTCGCGCGACGAGCCGGCGACGGCAACGAACGCCGCCCTGGCCTGTTCCAGCGGATAGATCGCACTCTGCTTGATCGGAAACGGCCTCAGATGTCCGCTGGCAAATCCGGGCGCGAGCTCGCGCAGCACCTCGCCGGTCGCCACCGACGAGAACGCAAGCGTGTCGATGCCGACATAGGTGTGCTGGCCGCGGTAGAATTCGAGGATGTTGAACTGGACGATGCGGTCGACCGCCGCGATCAGGATCTGCCGGCCGCGCAGCGCCAGCGACTTGTGCGCGGCCTGGAAATAGGGATCGCCGACCGTGTTGTAGACGATGTCGGCGCCCTTGCCGCCGGTCAGCTCGCGCACCCGCGCAGCAACATCGGTGGCCGAGGCATCGATCACCTCGACCGGCGAATTGCTGTGGCCCTCATAGGGCTCGCTCTTGCGCACCACGCCGATCACGCGCGCGCCGCGCCAGCTCGCGATCTGCACCGCGGCCTGACCGACCTTGCCGTTGACGCCCATGACCAGCACGGTCTCGCCGGCCTTCGGCAGACCGGCGCGGCGCAGGCCTTCCATCGCGGTGACGAAGGGCACGCCGATTCCGGCGGCTTCGTCCCAGGAAATGCCGGCGGGCTTCTCCACCACGGCATCGGCCTCGACCACCAGATGCGTGGCGTGGGTGCCGTCGCGGCGGATGCCGAGGTCGCCGGACGAGCCGAACACCTCGCGTCCGATCAGGCCGGACGGACCGTCGATCACGACGCCGGCGTAGTCGCGACCGGAGGTGCGCGGGAACACGGCATAGGGCATCAGTCCGGTCGCGGCCTTGACGTCGGACGGATTGACCGCCGCGGCCTTCACCTCGATCAGGACGTCGTCGTCGCCGCGCGACAGTGCATGGGTCTCCACCACCGGCGCCACCGCCGCCGCGTTCTCCGCCTTCGCCAGCAGGCGGACGCAACGGGCATCGATGGGATGACGGTTTGCTTGCAGGGCCGGCGGCATGAGCAGTCCAGTGTTGATCATGAAATGGCGGCCTGACGGCCTCAGGCCATGACTAATGGACTGACCGATCAATTCAAGGGGCTTGTTGAGGCCGACGAAATCAGAGCTTCGGCGGTGGGGCGGTGCCCAGGATCGCCTCGATCGACAGACCGAGCCCGAGCAGCCTTGTATCGCTGCCGACCGGACCATCGAGCTCGAGCCCGACCGGCAGCCCGCCGGGCGTCATGCCGGCGTAAAGCGACAGGCCGGGAAGACCGGCATTGCTGCCGGGATCGGTGTTGCGGATCATGGTGCCGAAGGTCGGCACCGGCTCGCCGCCATTGACCGACATCTCGCCGGACCCGGTCTTTTCGTCGATGAGCGGCGCAGGCGCGATCGTGGTCGGAAACAGGATGGCGTCCAGTTTGTTGTTCCCGAGATACGCGGCATAGATCGCCTGCAGCGCCGGCCGCTGCACCTTGATCGCATCGTCATAGGCGGCACCGAAGGCGTCCGCAGTGATCGCGCCGAAGGCGCCGACGACGTCGGGGCTGGCGACGGCGGCCGCGATGTCGGACAGCGTGATCCCTTCGATCCCGGAGGCGGCAAGCCAGGCCGGAATATCGGCGATCGGTTCGTGCAGCGCGACCACGAAGGACACCTTGTCGTTCTGCGCGAACAGGCCGGGCATATCGACGTCGACCAGCTCGGCGCCATCAGCCGTGAGCCGGGCACAAGCCGCGCGGGCGACAGCTTCGACATCGCGATCGAGGCCGCTCCAGAAACAGGCGGGAACGCCGAGACGCACGCCGCGCAGCGGAATGGCCGTGGCCTGCGGCGTGCCTGATATCACGGCATCGAGCAGCGCGACGTCGGCGACGGTGCGACCCATCGGGCCGACGGTGTCGCGGGTATGGCTGATCGGAACCACCTGGTTGTCGTCGTGATAGCGCCGCTCGGCACCGCCATTGCCGACCGAAGGCCTGAGGCCGACGGTGCCGGTCAGCGCCGCCGGCACGCGGGTCGAGCCGCCGGTGTCCGATCCGAGGCCGCAGGTCGCGATCCGCGCGGCGATCGCCGCCGACGTTCCGCCCGACGATCCGCCGGGAATCCGGCGCGTGTCGTAGGGATTGCGCACCGGTCCCGCGAACGGCGCGAGATTGGTGCTGGTGATGCCGAAGGCGAGCTCGTGCAGATTGGTCTTGCCGATGACCACGGCGCCGGCGTCGAGCAGCTTCTGCAGCGACGGTGCGTTGCGCGCAGGCCGCGCGTGTTGCAGCGCCGGCGTGCCGCCCGATGTCGGCAGATCCGACGTGTTGATGTTGTCCTTGACGACGATCGGAAGCCCGGCCAGCACGCCGGTGCGTTTCCCCGCATCGACCTCGCGCGCCGCAGCCAGTGCGCCGTCGCGGTTCAGCAAAATGAAAGCATTGAGGTGCTTGAGCCGCTCGGCACGATCGAGCGCCGCCTCGACGACGCTGACCGCGGTCACCTTGCCGTCGCGGATGTCGGCCACGATCGCCGCGGCGGTTGCTTCGTTGGTATCGGCCATGGAAACCCCGCGCCCTCTTGGATTGCGGGCGAGAGGCTATTCTTTCGGCCGCTTGTCGTAAACCCGTTTCGCCTTGCCGAGCGAACGTTCCAGTGTCTCGGGCGCGACGACGCGGACGCGGGTGGAGATCCCGATCGTGTTCTTGATGAAGGCCGAGACCTTCTCGGCATGCGCGGTCAGCCCTTCGCCATCCCAGCTTTCGGGCCGGGCTTCGGCGAGCACCGTCATCTCGTCCATGCGGCCTTCGCGGGTCAGCTCGATGACAAAGTGCCCGCCGCACCAATCGGTCGCCAGCAGGACTTCTTCAATCTGGGTCGGAAATACGTTGACCCCGCGCAGGATGATCATGTCGTCGGAGCGGCCGGTCACCTTCTCCATCCGCCGCATGCCGGGCCGCGCCGTGCCCTGCAACAGCCGCGTCAGGTCGCGGGTGCGGTAGCGGATGATCGGGAAGGCTTCCTTGGTGAGCGATGTGAACACCAGTTCGCCCTTCTCGCCGTCAGGCAGCACCTTGCCGGTCAAGGGATCGATCACCTCCGGATAGAAGTGATCCTCCCAGATGTGCAGGCCGTCCTTGGTCTCCACGCATTCCTGCGCGACGCCGGGGCCGATCACTTCCGACAAGCCGTAGATGTCGGTGGCGTCCATGTCGAAGGCCTGCTCGATCTCGACGCGCATCGCGTTGGTCCATGGCTCGGCGCCGAAGATGCCGAACTTGAGCGACGACTTGCGCGGGTCCAGCCCCTGGCGCTTGAACTCGTCGAGGATCGCCAGCATGTAGCTCGGCGTCACCGTGATGATGTCGGGCCGGAAGTCGTTGATGATCTGCACCTGCCGCTCGGTCATGCCGCCGGAGATCGGGATCACGGTGCAGCCGAGCCGCTCGGCGCCGTAATGCGCGCCGAGGCCGCCGGTGAACAGGCCGTAGCCATAGGCATTGTGCATCAGCATGCCCTTGCGGCCGCCGGCAGCGCGGATCGAGCGCGCCATGACATCCGCCCAGGTGTCGATGTCTCCCTTGGTGTAGCCGACCACGATCGGCTTGCCGGTCGTGCCCGAGGAGGCATGGACCCGCACCAGCTGCTCGCGCGGCACCGCGAACATGTTGAACGGATAATTGTCGCGCAGGTCGGTCTTCACCGTGAAGGGAAACCTGGCGAGATCGGAAAGCTGCTTGAAATCCGATGGGTGCACGCCCGCGGCGTCGAAGCTTTTCTTGTAGTGCGCGACATTGTCATAGGCATGCTTGAGCGACCAGGCGAGCCGCTTGGTCTGCAACGCCATGATCTCGTCGCGCGAGGCGCGTTCAGCCGCATCGAGCTCGGCGTGATAACCGCTATCCCTAACCCTGAGCTTTGCCGTTGCCATCGACGTTTCCCCCGAAACCTTATGCCTTGATGTCCGTGTCCGGCAACCAGGTGCCCTGGATCACGCGCGAATGTCCGCGAAACTCGGCGATCACGCTGTCGCCGGCGGTGACGCGCACGTCGTAGATTCCAGAGCGGCCACTGCGCGAGACCTCGCGCGCGGTCGCCACCAGCCGATCGCCGAGCTTGCCCGGCCGGATGAAAGTGACGTTGCCCTGCGCCGCCACCGCGCGATCGTTGCGGCTGTTGCAGGCAAAAGCGAAGGCTGAATCGGCGAGCGTGAAGATGTAGCCGCCATGGCAGATGCGCTGGCCGTTGACCATGTGCGGCTGCACGGTCATCGCCATCGTAGCGTGGCCCGGCTTGATCTCGACCAGCTCCATGCCGAGACCCTTGCTGGCGTCGTCTTCCTTCCACATCGCGTCCGCGCAGGCGCGGGCGACATCCTCCGGCGATAGCGTGGCCTTCACGTTCACATCGAACTCCCTGTGCGCGGGCCCGTTGCGACGGGCCTCTTGGTGTCAGTGTTGGGCGCGACACCTCGGGTGTCAACGCGCGCGTAGAACTAGACGTGGTCGTAATCGACCACGACCTTGTCCGAGCACGGCTTGGCCTGGCAGGTGAGGATGAACCCCGCCTTTAGCTCCCACGGCTCCAGCGAATAGTTCAGATCCATCGGCGCCTCGCCTTCGACCAGCTTGGCGCGGCAGGTCGAGCACATGCCGCCCTTGCAGGCGAAGGGCAGGTCCATGCCGGCGCGCAGCGCGGCGTCGAGGATCGACTCGCCGTCGGCGACCGGGACCTCGCGGCGCTTGCCGTCGATGATCAGTCCGGCGATCGCCTTCGGCGGCGCGCCGGCTGGGACGACGACCTTCGCCCGTGGCTTGCCGCCGAACTCCGAGACGAAGCGTTCGACATGGATGCGCTCGTCGGCAATGCCGATCTCGCGGCAGGTGGCCTCGATGGTCTCGCTCATCGCCGCCGGGCCGCAAACGAAGACGTGATCGACGGTCGCAGCCGGCACCAGCGAGCGCAGCAGCACCCGCACCTTGTCGCCGTCGAGCCGGCCGTGCAGGATCGGGATGTCCTGCTCCTCGCCGGAGATGACGTGGAACACCGACAGCCGCTGCATGAAGCGGTCCTTCAGCTCCTCCAGCGCCTCGCGGAACATGACGCCTTCGGTCGAGCGGTTGCCGTAGAACAGGAAGAAGCGGCTGTCCGGCTCGCGCGCCAGCACGCCCTTGATGATCGAGAGGATCGGCGTGATGCCACTGCCGGCGGCGAAGCCGACATAGGTCCGCGCCTCGCCAGGTGCGTGCGCGACGCCGAAACGGCCGGTCGGCGTCATCACGTCGAGCTCGTCACCGGCCTTCAGCTCGTCGGCGGCCCAGTTCGAGAACGCGCCACCGTCGACCTTCTTCACCGCGATGCGCAGCTCGCCATCGTCGGGGCCCGAGCAGATCGAATAGGAGCGGCGAACCTCCTCGCCGTCCATCGTGGTGCGCAGCGTCAGATACTGGCCGGGCGTGAAACGGTAGTCGCCCTGCAGATCGGCGGGGATCGCAAAGGTCATCGAGATGGCGTCCGAGGCCTCACGGCGCAGATCGCTGACGGACAGACGGTGGAATCGCGGTGTCGACATGGTCAATGACACTTGAAGTAATCGAAGGGTTCACGGCAGCTCTTGCAACGCCACAGCGCCTTGCAGGAGGTCGAGCCGAATTCGGACAGCAACTCGGTATCGCCAGACCCGCATTGCGGGCACGCGACCTGCTGCTCGCCGAACAGCGCGCGACGCGAGGAACCCGGCAGCGGCGGCGCGATGCCGTATTCTTTCAACTTGCGGCGGCCGTCCTCGCTCATCCAGTCGGTGGTCCAGGCCGGCGACAGCACGGTGCGGACCATCGGCGCATGAATGCCTTCGCGCTCCAGCGCGAGCTCGATCTCGAGCGCGATCATGTTCATCGCGGGACAGCCGGAATAGGTCGGCGTGATCGCGACCTCGACATGGCCGTCATGGACAGCGACGTCGCGCAGCACGCCGAGATCGGCGATGGTCAGCACCGGGATTTCGGGATCGACCACCTGCGCGGCCGCGCTCCAGGCGCGCCGGCGCAGATCGGCATCGCTGAGCGCTGCGGTCACCATGTTGCCCCCGGGAAGGTCCGCTGCAGGGACTGCAATTCGCTGAGCAGATGGCCGAGGTGCTCGCTATGGCTGCCGACGCGGCCGCCCTGCTGCATCCAGTCGCTCTTCGGCAGTGACAGCGTCGCCTCGTTGACGATACCGGTGACGGTCTTCAGCCAGCGCGACTTCAGCGTCGCCGGATCGATCGCGATGCCAGCATCGATCAGGCCGCGCTCGCCGCCGTCGACCGCGAACATCTCGCCGGTATAGGCCCAGAGGTCGTCGATCGCATTCTGCGCGCGGCGATGGCTTTCCTCGGTGCCGTCGCCGAGGCGGACGATCCATTCCGACGAATGCCTGACATGATAGGCGCTCTCCTTCTCTGACTTGGCCGCGATCGCAGCGAGCGTCGGATCGGAGGATGACATCATCGCGCGCCAGTAGAGATCGGCGAACGCCGCGTAGCAGAACTGCCGCATCATGGTGCGGGCGAAGTCGCCGTTCGGCTGCTCGACCAGCAACAGGTTGCGATACTGCCGGACGTCGCGCAGATAGGCGAACTTGTCCTCGTCGTTGCCCTTGCCTTCGACCTTGGCGGCATAAGTATAGAGCTCGCGGGCCTGGCCGAGCAGGTCGAGCCCCATATTGGCGAGCGCCATGTCCTCTTCCATCGCGGGCGCATGGCCGCACCATTCGGACAGCCGATGGCCGAGAATCAGCGCATCGTCGGCGCGGCGCAGCGCGTAGAGCACCAGCGGCGTTTCGGAGACTTCGATGTTGGCGGTTGCCATCTAATCAACTCGCTGTTGAGGCGTCATTGCGAGGAGCGGAGCGACGAAGCAATCCAAACTTGCTTCGCGGCCCGATGGATTGCTTCGCTGTGCTCGCAACGACGAGCAGAGGCGCAGTCACATATGCCCGACTTCGTCGGGGACGTCGTAGAACGTCGGGTGGCGGTAGATCTTGGATTCCGCCGGCTCGAACATCATGCCCTTCTCCGATGGATCGGACGCGGTGATCGCATTCGAGGGCACCACCCAGATCGACAGGCCCTCGCCGCGGCGGGTGTAGATGTCGCGCGCAGCCTGCAGCGCCAGCGTCGAGTCCGCCGCGTGCAGCGAGCCGACATGCTTGTGCGCGAGGCCGTTGCGGCTGCGGATGAAGACTTCCCAGAGCGGAACGTTCGGCGTGGCCATCTCGGGCTCCCTTATTCTGCGGCTTGCGCGAGCTGGCGGCTCTTGCGCTTCTCAGCATAGGCCATCGCGGCCTCGCGTACCCAGGCACCCTCCTCATGCGCCTTGCGGCGCGCGGCGAGGCGATCGCGGTTGCAGGGGCCGTTGCCGGCCAGCACCTGCTTGAACTCATCCCAGTCGATCGGGCTGTGCACCCAATTGCCGTTCTCGTTCTGCTTCATGCCGGGATCGGGAATCGTGAGCCCGAGGAACTCGGCCTGCGGCACGGTGGCGTCGATGAATTTCTGGCGCAGCTCGTCGTTGGAGAAGCGCTTGATCTTCCACTTGGTCGAGGTGTCGCTGTGCTGGCTCACCTGATCGGGGGGGCCGAACATCATCAGCACCGGCCACCACCAGCGATCGAGCGCGTTCTGCGCCATCGCCTTCTGCTCGGCGGTGCCGCGACACAGCGTCACCATGATCTCGAAACCCTGGCGCTGATGGAACGACTCTTCCTTGCAGACGCGGATCATCGCGCGCGCATAGGGGCCGTAGGAGCAGCGGCACAGCGGGATCTGGTTCATGATCGCCGCGCCATCGACCAGCCAGCCGATGGTGCCGATATCGGCCCAGGTCAGCGTCGGATAATTGAAGATCGATGAGTATTTCGCCTTGCCCGAGAGCATCGCGTCGACCAGCTCTTCGCGCGAGGTGCCGAGCGTCTCGGCGGCGGCATAGAGATAGAGCCCGTGGCCGCATTCGTCCTGCACCTTGGCGAGCAGCGCGGCCTTGCGGCGCAGCGACGGCGCGCGGGTGATCCAGTTGCCTTCGGGCAGCATGCCGACGATTTCGGAATGGGCGTGCTGGGAAATCTGCCGGGTCAGCGTCTTGCGGTAGGCGGCGGGCATCCAGTCGTTCGGCTCGATGCGCTCGTCGGCATCGATGCGGGCCTGGAACTGACTGGCACGGGCAACATCCTCGACGCCGCGATCGTCGCCGTCGGATGAATTGAGCGCCTGCGTATACATGGCCGACCTCCCGGTGTGTTGTTGCGCGGAAATATATAACATAAATTTCAGAATGCAAGATATTTCTGTAATATGTTCAGACGCCCTCAAACCGGCGCGCCACGGCCCCGTTGGGCTTCGGCAACGGCCCGTCCTCGTTGATTGCGTGGTCGTCAAGCCATTGTTCCGACGCAGGAAGCAGCCCGCGATAAATCTCGCCGCAGAGCTTGCGCGCCGCCCTGCCCGGCCAGTCTTTCGGCAGCAATGGTGCCGGCAGCAGCGGATCGCGCAGCACGACCCGGCGGTAATGGTGGATCAACAGGATGCGCGCGGTGAAGGCATCGGCGCCGCTCAGCCTCTCGCCTCTCATGATCCAGCCATGCAGCGGCTCGAACGTCTTCATGAACTTCAGATAGGCGTCCGCGGTGCGATCGAGCGGCCAGCTCTCGCTCAGCAGCCGGCGCCCGCTGTCGTCCTCCGCGGAGACTTCGAGGCGGATCGCGCGCGATGCTTCATCCGGGATCGGCACGCCTGACGGCGCGACCCACACGCCGGGCAGCGGGCTGCCGAAGCCGGCATTCTTCAGCGCCTCGCGCGCGGCGTCGCGGTCCTCGGCATTGCCGATCAACAGCAGCTCGAAGCGGCCCGTCCAGTCCGATGGCGGCGGATCGTAGATGTGCCTGGTCGCGGTGTCGAAGGTCTGCCGGCCCCGGGCGTTGAGCCGATAAAAACTGTTGCGGCCGACCTTGCTGCGCTCGAGCCAGCCGTCGGCGGCGAGCCGCGACATCGCGGTGCGCACCACATTGCCGTCGATGTCGAGCGACTTGAAGAATTCGAGCAGCGTGCCGAGCCACACCGAGCCGCCGCGCGGCACGATGGAATCACCGAACACGGTGATGATGATCGAGCCGGTGCGCGACGGTTCGCGCTTCAGCTGGTCGACGATGCGGGCAAGCGGCTGTGGCATGCCGCAACGCATAGCGCGTTTTGTCGATTCACGACAATGCGGGGGTCTTCTCCTTCTCCCCGCGTGCGGGGCCGAGACGAGCGAAGCTCGCTCCGAGAAGGTCGGGATGAGGGGGCTCTCCGCGTTCACGGTGAGAGTTGTTCGCGCGGAGACTCCCCCTCACCCGGATTGCTTCGCAATCCGACCTCTCGCCGCAAGCGGGGCGAGGTGAAGAGACCTTTGCAGTGCTATCGATTGGGATCCGGATAGACGAAGCTTCGCCAGCCGCTGCGATCGAACGGCGCCCACTCGCCGTCCTTCTGCGCGAGGCGATCGGCGACGGCGTAGACGACGGCCGGGTGATGACCCATGCCGCAATGGCTGCTCTCGACTTCAATGCTGTCGGTCATCGACGAGTTCTGCTCGCGGCAGCCCTGCCAGGCGCAGACGCCGTCGGTGCGGCTGAAGACCGCGGTGGTCGGCACCGGCGGCGCGCTGGCGAGCGAGCCACCGAAGCGCTGGTCCTCTTCGTCGGCGCGGCGGCCGCTGGCCATCTCGTAGACGCGCCAAGCGTTGGTCGACTTCGGGCCGGCGGCGAACGGGCTGCCGAGCGTGATCACCTGGCGCACGCGATCCGGCATCATCTTGGCAAGCTGACGCGCATAGAGGCCGCCGAGGCTCCAGCCGATCAGCGAGACCTTGCGGCCGCTGGTCTCGTTCATCTCCTGCAGCAGATCGACCATGCCGTCCTGCACGCCGGAACGCAGCCCGAGATTGCGGCCCTGACGCCAGCCGCTGACGGCGTAGCCCTTGCTCTTGAGGAAATCGCGCAGCGGCCGGGTCGACATGTCGGAGGCAATCAGTCCGGGCAGCACCAGCACCGGATGCCCATCGCCGCGCGGCGCGAGGCTCAGCAGCGGCAATGCACCAAGGAAGGCACCAAGCTCATGAATGGCGCGGCCTTCCAGAAACATCAGCGTCCTGGACGGCGGGCGTAGCGTCTGCGCAGCAACGGACATTTCAACTCCTCTTCCGGCACCGTCTTGGCGGCCGGCAATGAGAATATCAGGAATGGGTCAACAGGATTGACGCAAACCCGGCGGAATCGTTCCGCAACGCAACAATCAACCTTGAAAAGCTAGGGAACCGATCACTTTCGTGCAAGCGGGCCAAGTCACACTTGCCACAACTATTGTGACGTCCGTGCCCAATCGGTCACAGCAGTCGCAGCACGTATTCCAGGGTGTAAAGCGCGAGCCCGGCAAGTCCGCCGATCAGCGAACCGTTGAAGCGGATGTATTGCAGGTCCTTGCCGACATTGACCTCGATCAGCGAGATCAATTGCTCCATGTCCCAGCTCTTCATCTGGTCGGCGATGAAACTCGAGACGCCGCTCTTCTGCTCGGCGACGACCGTGCGCAGGATCGCGACCAGACCCTGATTGATCTCGCCGCGCAGCTCGGCGTCGCCATCGAGCGCATCGCCGGCCTCGACGAACATTCGGGCCAGTTGATGCTGCAGCACCTGCGACTCGCCCGAGGCGCTGCGCTCGATGAAGTCCTTGACGTTGGCCCAGATGGTGCGGCCGAGATTGGCAAGCTCCGGCCGCGCCAGCAGGTCGCGCTTCAGCCCGTCGATGCGATCTGCGAACGCCTTGTCGCTGCCGAGCCGATCGACGAACGACAGCAGCATGCGGTCGAACTCGCCGCGGAACGGATGCTCCGGATCGTTGCGCACTTCCTCGAAGAATTTCGTGGCCGAGGCGATGATCCGGTTCACCACGAACTTGTCGGCACGGTAGAGTCTCAGCAGCGTCGGCATCTCCGCGCGGACCTTGTCGCGGATCACGGCCATGGTCTCCTGCTGCGTCAGCGTCTGGTGCAGCGCGCGCAAGAGGTCGTCGAGCAGCCCCTCATGCTTGCCCTCCTGCACGAAGCCGCGCAGCGCGCCGGCCGCGAGCGGCGCAAGATCGACCGAAAGGATCTGCGTCGTGACGCGGCGGCTGATGAACTGCATCAAGCCTGAGCTTTCGGTCGCCGCGAACGCCTCGGGCAGCATCCGCAGCACGAAGCGGGCGAGATCCTCGGACCGCTTGCGGTCGCGCAGCCAGTCGGCGATGAACGTGGCGAAATCGATCTCGCGCAGCTTGGCCTCGACCGGCCCGGATTCCAGGAAATTGTTCTCGATGAACTCACCGAGCTTCTCGGCGATGCGCTCCTGGTTGCTCTGGATGATCGCGGTGTGCGGGATCGGCAGCCCCAGCGGCCGCTTGAACAGCGCGACGACCGCATACCAGTCGGCGAGCCCGCCGATGGTCGCGGCCTCGGCAAAGGCCGCGATGAAGCCGAAGGCGGGATGCAGCGGCAGCAGCGCCTTCGCTGCAATGAAGACGATCAGGGTTGCCGCCAGTACCCCGGTCGCAAGCCACTTCACGCGGCGCAGTTCGGCGGCGCGTTCGGCATCGACGGGCGTTGCGATGAGGGCTGCAGGAAGGGTCATGGGGATCGAAGGGGCTCTCGCACTGGCGGGACACTAACCGTCATTGCGGGCGGAGCGAAGCAATCCATTTCACCGCTTGCGGAGAAATGGATTGCTTCGTCGCTGTCGCTCCTCGCAATGACGGCAGCTGCGACATCAACGATGTATGAGAAGCACCGGCAAAAAAGAAGGCCCGCAAAATGGCGGGCCTCGAAAAGGGCAGTCGGTCAGTGCAAGCGCGATCAGGCGGTCTTGCTGTAGACCTTGGCGAAGTTGTCCTGCGCGGTCTTCGCACCGTCGGTGACGAGCTTGCCGAGATACTCGGTGCTGGCCTTCGCCCGCGAGACGAGCAGCTCGCCACGCGCACGGACCAGGTCCGACTGGATCTGGGCAGCTTCGCTCAGCGACTTGGCGGACGCGAGCTTATCGATGCCGGCGAAGAACGCCTCGGCGTCCTGGTAGATCGCCTGCTGGATGTTGCGGCTGATCTTGGCGGCTTCGGTCACCGAACCGGCAACAGCGGACTCGATCACGTTGGTGACCTTCTCGGAGCCGGCATAAGCATCGGCGGCGCGGGTCTTGGCGGCCTCGGCCTGCTTCTTCACGAACTCACGGGCGGCTTCCGGAACTTCCAGGTTCTGGAGCTTGGTGAACGCCTCGGTGACGGGCGCGAAGGCTTCCTTGACGCTGTTCAGCACGGAATTGGTTTCGGTGGTCATTGGGGTCTCTCCATCCTCAGGTTTGAGCTATGGGCTCACCCCGTCCGGATTGGCCCGGGGCAACGGTGTTATGACACACCTCATGGTGCGCCGCAACATCAATGTTGCAGCGCGATATCACGAGCCTGTGAATGGCACGAATATTTGGCAGGTTGCCTAACGCGTCGGCGGCGAGAGGTTTCTAATTACCACTCACAGCATCGGGCACCCCGTAAGCCTCCATTTGGGCCCGAACCTGCGCCACATTGTGCCCGAGCACGACGATGTCGTGGTTCTTGCCCTCGACATCGCGGACATGGTCGCGCAGCAGCGCCTCCGCCTTGAAGCCGAGGCTTTCGAACAGCGCGATCGCCGCCCGCTGGTCGACCGTCATCTGCACCGAGAACTTCTCCAGCCCGGCGCCAAGGGCAATAGCGAACGTCTCCTGCGACAACGCCCGGCCGACGCCCTGCCCGCGCACGTCGAGCGACACCACCATCCGGATCTCGCCGACATGTGGCGACCAGGAGTGCGGATCGCGCACCAGGGTGCCGCAGCCGACCACGGTGCCGTCCTTGACCGCGAGCAGGCTCGTGATGTCGCCGCGCTCGATCTCGTTGATCCACGCCGACAGTACCTTCGGCTGGCTGATGTTGCGCGGCAGGAACAGCAAATCATGCGTCGGCAGCTTCTGCGCAAAGGCCAGCACCGCGGCCTCGTCCGCCCGCGTCATCAGCCGGAACTCGATATCGCCGGCCTCGGTCTTGACGTGGCGCGGATAGGAACGTTGTTCGGTCATGTCGATCTCTTGCCCAACCAGGAGTCCAGTTTCGGCCAAAGCCGCTTGATTGCATTGGCGCCGGCGACCAGCGAGACGTGACCGCCTTTCAGCATCACCTCCTCCTTGTCCTCGGAGCCGATCTTGGTGATCAGGTGCTTGGCCGCATCATACGGCACGATGTGGTCGTGCTCGGCGACCGCATGCAGGATCGGCACCTTGATGTCGGCGAGCCTGGCCGGCCGGCCGCCGACCGTCATGGTGTCGTTGTAGAGCTTGTTGTCCCACATCAGGTCCTTGGTGATGGCGCGGAAATACTCGCCGGCGAGCGGCAGCGTGTCGGTCGCCCAGCGGTCGAACATCCGGTACGATTTGACGAACTCGTCGTTCCAGATGTTGTCCCAGAGCTGGATCTGGCCGACGACGCGCGCGGCCGGCCGCAGCATGTCGAACGATTGCAGGATCAGTTCGGGCGGCATATTGCCGGTGCTGTCGATCAGGCGGTCGACGTCGAAATAACGGCGGTCGGCGAAATTCGAGAACAGCTTCATCTCGCGGAAATCGATCGGCGTGGTGAAGCAGATCAAATTCTTCATCGGCCCGTCGTTGAAGATCGAGCCATAGAGCAGCGACAGCACGCCGCCGAAGCAATAGCCGATCACCGAGACGTCCTTCTCGCCGGAATCCTGCTGCACCCGGCGCACGGACTCCGGAATGAAGTCGAGGACGTAGTCCTCCATGCGCAGCGACTTCTCCTCGGGCTTCGGCGCGCTCCAGTCCAGCATGTAGACGTCGAAGCCGCGCTTGAGCAG
Organism: Bradyrhizobium viridifuturi; assembly: GCF_001238275.1. GTDB lineage: Bacteria > Pseudomonadota > Alphaproteobacteria > Rhizobiales > Xanthobacteraceae > Bradyrhizobium > Bradyrhizobium viridifuturi. The sequence goes on along the minus strand of NZ_LGTB01000003.1, from coordinate 13,332 downwards.
GAATTCGATGAAGCTCTGCCCGGGCACCAGATCGAGGATGTAGCCGCGGTTGGTGGTCGCCATCACGATCAGCACCGGCACGCGATAGACTTCGCTGGCCTGCGGCCGGTAGTGATAGAGGTTCATGGTGCCGCGCGAATACAGCACGTCCTTCGGTGTCTCGCCGAGCGTGGGTCCCGAGCTCGAGAAGTACTCGACACCCTTGATGCTGCGCTGGATCGCGCGCTGCACCTCGGACTGCACCCGCTCGGAGATCGAGGCGAGATCAAACCCGGTGGGAGCATTCATTTGCTGTCCCCCTCTGATGGCGGGCGCTTGGTGCGCGGCGGCCGCGGCGTTGCGCCGTGGCCGTCGTCCGGTGCCAGCGAGTTGTGATGCACCTGCTGCAGCAGCGTCTTGATCTCGTTGAGCTGGTTCTCCATCGATTGCAGGCGTTCGGCCATGCCGACGAGCTGGGCGCGGCTCGGCAGGTTCATCGCGAGCAGATATTTCTCCATCAGCTCGCCGAGCTGCTTCTGCGCGCCGGCCGCGACGCCGCCGGCCTGGTTCATCACCTTGGAAAATTCAGGCGAGCTCATCAACTGGTTGCCGAAGGAGTTGAACCCTTTCTCCATCTCGCCAATCATCGTCTGCCAGATCACGGCAGGGTCGTTGCCCTTGTCGGCCATGCGCGCTCCTCCACACCAATTCCGGGCGCTTGCCGCGCTTCCATTTGTTTGTGACATACGACACTGTTGCCGCTGATCGGTCAACAGTGCGGCGTGATCCGCGACGCCGGCACTCTTCTGCGCTGCGTCAATCCGTGGCATAGAGGTTCCTGACCGCGATACCAGCAGGGGATGCCCGTGACCACGCTTGCCCATCAGCCACCGCAGCTCGCCCGCGCCAACGGCATCGACATCTGCTACGAGGTTTTTGGCGACGCGAATGCCGAACCTCTGTTGCTGATCATGGGCCTCGGCGCCCAGATGATCCATTGGGACGACGAGTTCTGCCGCCAGCTCGCCGCGCGCAGCTTTCGTGTGATCCGATTCGACAACAGGGATATCGGAAAATCCTCCCGGATGAGCGGCGGCAAGCGGCTGACCGCGCTCGAACTCATCAAGCTGCGCTTGCTGAAGATCCCGGTCGCGGCGCCCTACAAACTGGCCGACATGGCACGGGACACGATCGGCCTGATGGACACGCTCGGCATCCGCAAGGCGCATCTGGTCGGCGCTTCGATGGGCGGCATGATCGCGCAGGAGGTTGCGATCACCTTTCCCGAGCGCATGCTCTCGCTGACGTCGATCATGTCCACCACAGGCAATCCAAAGATCCCCAGCCCGACCCGGGAGGCGACCGCGGTGCTGACGGCCCCGCCGCCCAAGAGCAAGGAAGAGTATTTCGTCCGTTACGGCCAAACCTGGAAGGTGTTGCGCAACGGCTCGTTCCCGGAGGATGAGGCGCTCGATCCCGAACGCGCGCGGCGCACCTTTGAGCGCGGCCTCAATCCGGAGGGCGTCGGCCGCCAGCTGCGCGCCATCCTCGCCTCCGGCAGCCGCAAGGAGCGCCTGCGCAGCGTCAAGGCGCCGACGCTGGTGATCCACGGCACCATCGATCCGCTGGTGCATCCCGAAGGCGGCAGGGACACCGCAGCCTCGATCCCGGGCGCGAAGCTCCTGATGATCGAGGGCATGGGCCACGCACTGCCGATCCCGATGTGGCCGCAGATCATCGACGCCGTCGACAAGCATGCGCATGGCGCCGCGGCGAAGGCGGCGTGAGGGCTGGTATCTCCCGGTAACCATGTGAGCCGGGAGTGCTCTCTTTCGGCCAACAGGCGGAGCCTGTAGAGAGCCAGGTGCAGCGCGGGTCAGCGCCGTCAGTCATCGGGAGCATCAAGATGAACGTCATTCTCCGGCCGCGGATCGTCGCCGCCGCACTTCTGCTTGCCCTCACGTCTCCCGCCGCGATGGCCGCCACCAGCGAGGCCCAGCAGGAAGCCAACCGCAAGGCGGTGCTGGCCTTCTACGACAAGGGACTGAACCTGAAGGACGCCGATGCTGCGCTCGCCTATGTCGGCAACCGTTATGTGCAGCACAATCCCGGTGCGGCCGACGGCCCCGAAGGCTTCCGCAAGTTCATCGGCTTTCTGCGCGAGAAGTTTCCGAACTCGCACAGCGAGATCAAGCGCTCGTTCGTCGACGGCGACTACGTGATCCTGCACGTCCACGCCGTGCGCGAGCCCGGCACCCGCGGCAACGCGATCGTCGACATCTTCAAGCTCGAGGACGGCAAGATCGTCGAGCATTGGGACGTGGTGCAGCCGATCCCGGAAAATCCGGCGAACAACAACACGATGTTCTGAGCGCAACGGCGCGATGAGATTGGGTTGAACCGGTCGGGCCGCAGAGCAGCTCACCTCTCCCGCTCGCGGGGGAAGTCGCATCGCATCGAAGACGCGATGCGGGTGGGGCCTCTCTCAACGATGCGACTCGTGGAGAAAGCCGCCACCCCGACCCTCCCCCGCAAGCGGGAGAGGGGGCACAGTACCCTCGCGGCACCATTCAACCCCTAGCCCATCATGCGCTAGCGGCTGCGGCCGAGCCAGCGCTGGGTCGGGAACAGCTGCCATTGCCAGCGGCGGGCCGCCGCGCCCCACACCCCTCGCGGCATGAACAGCATGATCAGGATCGCGAGCGTGCCGAGCACGACGAGGTAGAGGCTGCCGTACTGGGCGAGCCAGGTGACGAGCCCCCACAGCAGCAGCACGCCGACCATCGGACCCTCGATGGTGCGCACGCCGCCGATCACGACGATGAAGATCACATAGGCGGTCCAGTCGATGACGCTGAAGGCGGCGTCGGGCGAGATGCGCGCTTTCTGCAGATAGACCACCGCGCCGACCGTCCCGGTGGCGAACGCAACCGCGATCCACAGCACATGGCGGATCCGCGCGGTGCGGACGCCGACGCTGCGCGCCGCCGCCGCATTGTCGCGGCTGGCCGCCAGCGCCAGGCCATGGCGCGAGCGCATGAAGGCGTAGATGCCGAGCGTGACCAGCACGGCGAGCAACAGCGCCAGCCAGTAGACCAGCACGTCGCGCGCCGCCGCCGGGCGCAGGCCGAGCAGCGCCTGCACCGCCTTCAGGCCGAACATCTGCGACAGCTCGCTGGGCGAGATCGACATCCCGGTGCCGCCGCCGAGCGATTTGAACTGGGCGCAGATCAGCCGCAGCGCCTCGGCGGCGACCCAGCTGCCGATCGCGAAATATGGGCCTTCCAGCCGGAACAGCAGCGGCCCGAGCACGGCCGCGATCAGCGCCGCGAACAGCCCGGCCAGCGGGATCGCGGCCACGGGATCGAGCCCGGCCATCACGATGCCGGCGAACAGCGCATAGGCGCCGAGCCCGACAAAGGCCTGCTGCCCGACCGACACCAGTCCGCCCCATCCGGCCAGCACGTTCCAGAGCTGCGCCAATGTCAGCATGGTGAGGACGAAAATCAGGTCCTGGATCAGATTGCGCGATGCGATCGCGGGCAGCACGGCAAGCACCACGACCAGCACAATGCCGGCCACGGCCGCGATGCGCGACAGACGCGTGCCGACCCGGATCTGCCACACCGGCACATCTGTCGTGCGCTCTTCCCGCTCGCCGGCATCTCGATGCTCTCGACGCTCATGTCCGCCTCGCCGGGAAGAGACCGCGCGGCCGCACCATCAGCACGGCCAGGAACGTGAGATGACCGGCGAGGATCTGCCACTCCGGATTGATCCGGCCCCCGATCGCCTGCGCAAGCCCGAGCACGATGCCGCCGGCCAGCGTGCCCCACAGGCTGCCGAGGCCGCCGATGATCACGGCCTCGAACGCATAGAGCAGCCGCGCCGGCCCGATCGACGGATCGAAACTGGCGCGGATGCCGAACACGACCGCGGCGATCACCGAGACCGCGAGCGACAGCCCGACCGCAATGGCATAGACGTTGCGCTCGTTGACGCCCATCAACTGCGCGATCGCGGGATTGTCGGCGGTGGCACGGAAGGCGCGGCCGAGCGAGGTGCGATAGAAAATCAGCTGAAGCAGCGCGACGGCGGCGATCGCCGTCACCAGCGCCGTCAGCGGCGCGAGGCCAACGCTGAGCCCCGGTGCCAGCGTCACCGACGAGGATTCAAAAGCGCCGGCCTGCAGGCGGCGGCTGTCTGCGCCATAGCCGAGCAGCAGCCCGTTCTGGATCATGATCGACAGGCCGAAGGTGACGAGCAGCGGCGGCAGGATGTCGTCGCCGAGCACGCGCTCCAGCACCAGCCGCTGCAGCACGAAGCCGAGCACGAACATCGCAGCAACGACCAGCAGGGATGCGACCGCAAGCGGCACGCCGAGCGCCGTGGTGGCGCTGAGCACCAGATAGGCCGCGAGCAGGATCAGGTCGCCATGCGCCAGATTGACAAGGCGCATGATGCCGAAGATCAGCGACAGGCCGAGCGCGAACAGCGCATAGACGCCGCCGAGCAGCACGCCTTCGATGATGGTGTCGAATCCGCTCATCGCTCCCTCATGCTCCGAAATACGCTGCGCGGATCGTGTCCTGATCCACATCCTTTGGCCGTCCACTCAGCGTCACCCGCCCCTCCTGCAAACAGTAGAAACGATCGGCTGCGCGCAGCGCGCGGGCGATGTCCTGCTCGACCAGCACCACCGCGGTGCCGCCGGCCCGGATCTGCGGCAGCATGCGGTAGATGTCCTCGACCACGATCGGCGCGAGGCCGAGGCTGATCTCGTCGCACAGCAGGATCGACGGATTCGACATCAGCGCCCGGCCGATCGCCACCATCTGCTGCTGGCCGCCCGACAGCGCCGTGACTGCGCCGCGCCGGCGTTCTTTCAGCACCGGAAACATCCGGTAGACCGCGGCGAGATCCCACGGCGTGCTACGCTCGCCGCCATAGGCGCCGATCAGGAGATTCTCCTCGACGCTGAGCGAGGGAAACAGCTGGCGTCCCTCGGGGACCAGCGCGAGCCCGAGCCGCACGATGCTGGCGGCGGACGCCTCGCCGATCGCGCGCCCGTTGAGACGGATCGCGTCGGAGCGGTTCTTCACGAGACCTGCGAGTGACTTCAGCATGGTCGACTTGCCGGCGCCATTGGCGCCGATTACCGCGACTGCTTCGCCTTGAGCGAGTTCGAAATCGATCCCGAACAGCGCCTGAAAGTCGCCATAGAACGCGTCGAGCGCGGAGACGTTGAGCAGCGCGGTCATGCCGGCACGCCCATGTAGATGGTCTCGACCTCGCGGGAGCGCATCACCTCGGTGGGCACGCCTTGGGCGACGACCTTGCCGAAATTGAGCACGACCAGCCGCTGCACCACCGCGAGCAGCGCGTGCACCACATGCTCGATCCAGATGATGGCGACGCCTTCGGCATGAATGGTCCTGATCGTCTCGACCAGCTCATGGCATTCGGCATCGGTGAGCCCGCCTGCGATCTCGTCGAGCAGCAGCGTACGCGGCCTGGTGGCGACGCCCGCGCCAGCTCGAGCCGCTTGCGATCGAGCAACGGCAGGCTGCCGGCGAGCCGGTTGGCCTTGGCTTCGAGGCCGGTCAGATCAAGCAGCCGGCCGCAGTGCTGCACGGCGTCAGCTCCGACAACCCACCACCGAACTGGGCGGCGACCGCAAGGTTCTCGAACACCGAGAGGTGGTCGAACGGTTGCGGGATCTGGAACGAGCGCCCGATGCCGGTGCGGCAGCGCGCCTCGGGCGAAAGATGTGTGATGTCGACGCCATCGAGGACGATGCGTCCGGCATCCGGCCGCAGCAGCCCTGTGATCAGGTTGAACAGCGTCGACTTGCCGGCGCCGTTCGGTCCGATCACGCCGAGCGCCTCGCCGGACGAAAGGGTCAGCTCGATGGCATCGGCAACGACGATGGCGCCGAACCGTTTCGAGATGGAATGGAGTTCGAGCATGTCAGCTCACCGCATGGATTTCGCTCTGGAAAAGATGCGCGGGCGTGCCGCGCATCTCCGATCGACAATTGCGATGTGCTCGCTAGCTCAGCGCCTGCATATCGCCGCCGAGCGGGATCTGCGGCGCCAGCTTGTTGTCGGTGATCACCATGTCGTATTTGTCGCCGTTGAGCCGCCATTGGCCGCCGACCAGCGGCGTCTTGGCGATGTTCTTCGCCGCGAATGGCGGCACCGCGCTGGAGCCGAACGCGACCTGGCCGACGATGGTGTCGAGTTTCGTCGCTCCGATCGCCTTCGCCAGCGCCGCGCTGTCGCTCGGGTCGCCGGAGCGCTTGATCGCGTCGATCGCGACCTCGAACAATGAGTGCACGAAGCCGATCGGCTGGGTCCACTGCTTGCCGGAGGCCTGCTCATAGCCCTTGGCCAGCTCGGCCGCGCTGGCTCCGCTGAGGCTCGACTTGTAGGGATGCGTCGGCGTCCACCACACCTCGGTCGAGATGTTGTTGCCGCCCTTGCCGAGCGCCTGCACCGACGCCGGGAACAGCAGCGCCTTGGCAACCGACACGACCTTCGGCTTCAGTCCCTTCTGCCGTGACTGGTTCCAGAACGTGGTGAAGTCGGGCGGAATGATCACGCCGGTGATGATCTCGGCATCGGCGCCACGGAACGCCGCGATCTGCGAAGAGAAATCGTCGGTGAGGTTCTGGAAGCGGCCGGAATCGGTGAGCTTGAAGCCCTGCTTGGCAAGCACCGGAGGGAAACCGATCGTGGTGTCGCCCCAGGCATTGCCGTCGGCGTCGTTCGGGAATAGCGCGCCGACCGATTTGTTGGTCGCGACCTGGCTCCACATGCTGGTGAAGACGCCGATCACGTCCTCGAGCCCCCAGAAATAGTGGAAGGTGTAGTCGAACGGCTTCCAGCTCTTGGGATCGCCGGGATTGGCCTGCCGGCCGATGAAATTGGTCTGCCATGGCGCCACGGAGGAGATGCACGGCACCTGCTCCAGCTCGCACTGCGTCGCGACCGGGTTGTTGGTCTCGGGCGTGGCGCCGACCACGATCAGGCTGACATTGTCGCGGGTGATCAGCTCCTTGGCGACTTCGGCGGCGCGGTTCGGATTGGACTGGCTGTCTTTCGTCACCACTTCGACCGGATAGGTCTGCGATCCAACCTTGACGCCGTCCTTGATGAACTTTCGGAATTCGCCGAGCACGAAATCGTCGGCCTCGGCGAATGCGGCGAGCGGGCCGCTCTTCGGCGAGACATAGCCGATCTTGATCGGCTTGTTGGCAGCGCGTACAGCCGGCGAGAACAATGTCGTGGTGCCCGCGGCGGCGAAACCACCGGCGATACCTTGCAGCACGCGGCGACGATCGAAAGACATGACGTTCAAATGATCCTTGGTCATTTTCCCCTCCCTTGAGGCAGGCCGCTTTTCAAGCCGGCTGCCGTTTCATTTCGTTTTGAAATACAATCGCCGGCGCCGCGCTACGCGGCGGCGACCGACTTCGCTTGCGCGCTGCGGCCGAGGATCTGGCCGAACACATCCAGCAGCACGTCGCTGGCATCAGCCGCCGCCTCCTTGGCGCGCCAAGCGACATACATGTCGGGACGCACCAGCACGCAGCCGTCCTCGTCGACCTCGCTCTGGCGATACCAGTCGGCATAGATGTCGAGTGCGTCGCAGCCCTGCGGGCCGATCGTCACCACATCGACCGGCAGCCCGTAGGCCCTCTCGACCGCAGCCGCGGCCGTCCTCCAGCCATCGCCGCCGATCCCGGTGAGCAGCGTGAAGCGGCCCTTGCCGGTGAGATCGAGCGTCGATTTGCGCTCGCCGTGATGCTCGACCCAGACATGCGGCAGATGCGCGCCGGGCCAGGTGGTCGCCTGGTAATAGAGCTCGTGATCCCTGGTGAAGGCCGGCATCGGCGTGCCGTCGGAGACCACGGCGGTCGAGCCGTAGCGCTGGTTCAGCTCGACGCCGTGGCAGTTGAACTCGTAGCTCTTGTTGGCGATGGCCTCATAGAGCTTCTTGCGGCGCGCCTTGCCCTCGACGGTCGGCGCCTTGCGCGCGGCGATCGCCTTGCGCGCTTCCGCCGGATCGGTCGAGGCGACGAGGCCCACCGCCTCGAAGATCGGCGGGAAGTCGCCGATGCTCTTGTTGGCGCGGGTCACGATCTGCTTGCCGACCGGCTGGCGCTCGGCCGAATAGGTTTCGAGCAGCGACGGCGCGGCGTGGCCCTCGAGCACCAGCTTCAGCTTCCAGCAGAGATTGTAGGCATCCTGGATCGAGGTGTTGGAGCCGAGGCCGTTGGTCGGCGGATGGCGATGCACGGCGTCGCCGACGCAGAACACGCGGCCCGACGAATAGTGGCCGGCATACATCTCGTTCACGGTCCAGGTCGAGGTCGAGCGCACCTTGACCTCGAGCGTCTCGTCGCCGACCAGATTGCGCACGATCGAGATCGCCTCGTCATTGCTGAGTTTGCGCTCGCCCTGCTCGATGTCGTAGCCCCAGATGATCAGCCACTCGTTCCACGGCCGCACCATGCGGATCAGGCCGGCGCCGATGCCGCCGATCTCGGCGCCCGGCTGCAGCACCCAGTACAGCACGCTCGGCCGATGCGCGACGTACTTGCTCAAGTCAGCCTGCACGATGATGTTCATGCTGCCGGCGCGGCCCATCTGGCCCTCCATCGGCAGGCCGATCACTTCGGCGACCCGGCTGCGGCCGCCATCGGCGCCGATCAGATATTTGGCGCGGATCTGATAGGTCTCGCCGGACAGGCGGTCCTTCACGGTCGCGGTGACGCCGTCGGCATCCTGCACCAGGTCGATGAACTCGGTGTTGAAGCACAGCGAGGTACCACGCTGGCCGGCCGCTTCGATCAGGATCGGCTCGAGGAAATTCTGCGGCAGGTCGCAGATCCGCGCCGGACTGGCGAGATCGTAATCCGCCTTGCGCGAGGGATGGTTGCCCCAGGAATAGAGCCGGCCGAACTCCTCGCCGGCGAGGCTCTCGCAAAACACGTTGTTGGCCATCAGATGCTGCGGCACCGCCTGCGCCACCGCCTTCTCCTCGAGGCCGAGATCGCGCAGCACCTCCATCGCACGCTGGTTGGTGATGTGGGCGCGCGGCGTGTCGGCCAGCCAGCCGTATTTCGTCACCAGGATGTGCTTGACGCCGTACATGCCGAGCAGCGCCGCGGCGGTCGCGCCGGCCGGGCCGCTGCCGACGACGAGGACGTCGGTCTCAACGGGTTTGCTGGTCATTGTCCTCTCCTTGGTCGTGTTGCTGGTAGTGATCGTCATTCCGCAGCCATCATCGGCTGCGGCACCAGGCCCGCGCCCGGCTTCATCTGGAAGTCGTAAGTCATCAGGTGCCACGGGCCGGCGACGCGCTCGCCGTTCGGCAGCACCGGTTCGCTCTTCGGCTCGACGCGGGCGACGAGCTCGTCCTTGACGCCGAACACCACGTCGCTGCGCAGATATTGGTCGCCATCGAGGAAGACGTGGGTGATCAGAGGCTCGAAGCCCTCGGCCTTGACCAGGAAGTGCACATGCGCCGGCCGCATCGGATGACGTTTCGTCGCGGTGATGAGATCGCCGACCGGACCGTCGGTCGGGATCGGATAGCTGCACGGCAGGATGGTGCGGAACGAGAAGCGGCCGTCGGCATCGGTGACGAAGCGTGCGCGCAGCGACGGGCCATGTGCGACATAGTCAGCCTTTTGCGAATCGTAGAAGCCGTCGTCGTCGGCATGCCAGACGTCGATCTCGGCACCCGCGAGCGGTTTGCCGGCCAGATCCGTGACGCGGCTCTGCACGAACATCACCTCGCCGTCGATGCCTTCGGAGATGTTGGCGCCGTGCGGCGTGACGCGGTGCTCGCCGACATAGAACGGCCCGAGGACCGTGGTCTCGGTGGCGCCTTCGCGCTCGCGGTGATTGACCGCATCGACCAGCATCGAGACGCCGAGCACGTCGGAGAGCAGGATGAACTCCTGGCGCAGCGGCGTGCAGGTCTGGCCGGTGCGGGTCAGAAATTCAATCGCCTGATTCCATTCCTCGAAGGTCAGCTCGGTGCGGCGCACCAGGTCGTGCAGCGACTTCACCGTCTCCTCGATCAGGAACTTGAGCCGCTTGTTCGGCGTGTTGGCGAAGCTGCGAAGGACTTCGTCGGTGAGATCATGTTCGTTGAAATTGACCATCATATTGTCCCTTGATCTTGAGATGTCAGTGCCGTGCGGGCGCATCGCCGCGCCATGCCGCCGCGATCAGGTCCTGGATCGCGACGCGCTCCACAGGTCTTGGATTGGCATAGGGGCTGCGCACCGCCATTTCGGCGGCGCGCGCGATGCCGTCCTCGGGCATTCCGATGTCGGCCAGCCGGCGCGGCAGCGCGAGCCGCTGCGCGAGGTCGAACAGACCTTGCGGCGCATCGTCCGTGCGCAACGCACGTGCAATCCGGGTCATGGCCTCCGACGCCGCGGCGGCGTTGTAGGCGGCTGCATGCGGCAACACGATCGCGTGGGTTTCGGCATGCGGCAGGTTGAACATGCCGCCCAGCACGTGGCAGAGCTTGTGGTGCAGCGACATCCCGACCGCGCCGAGGCAGACGCCGCATAGCCAGGCGCCGTAGAGCGCGTTGCGCCGCGCGCCGGCGTCGGCAGGTCCAGTCATGATGCGCGGCAGCGCGCGGGCGAGCGCCGCAATGCCGTCTTCCGCCATCAGCGAGGTCAATGGATTGGCGTCGGGCGCATAGAGCGCCTCGACCGCGTGCGCGATCGCATTGAGACCGCTGGCGGCGGAGACCTGCGGCGGCAGGCTGACGGTGAGATCGACGTCGTAGATGACGGCGTCCGGCACCAGATCCTGGGAGTGCTGCGTGGTCTTGATGCCGTTGGTGGTTTCACCGAGGATCGGCGTCATCTCCGAGCCGGCATAGGTGGTCGGGACCGCGAGATGCGGCAGCCCGGTGCGCAGCGACAGCGCCTTGCCGAGCCCGACCGTGGAGCCCCCGCCGATCGCGATCAGCCCGTCGATGTCGCGGGATTCAACGATGCGAAGCGCTTCGTTGGTGACCTCGACCGGCGTATGCATGCGCGCGCCGGCAAACAGTGCCGCAAGCCGGTCGCCGAGGCCTGCGCCGAGTTGCCGTCCGAGGTCCTGCTGCTCGGGGGTGGTCAGCACCAGCGCCCGCTTGATGCCCAGGCGCTCCGCCTCCTCGCCGAGCCGCGCCGAGGTGCCGGCGCCGAACACCACGCGATATTGCTGCGAGCAATAGGCAAATGTACCGCTGCCGGCATTTCCGGCCGCCGCGATCGGCGGGCGTACGGCATCGGACGCTGCGACGCTCATGGCATTTCTCCCAGCCGGCGGACCGGCACATTTCGCTTTGTTGGGAGAAAGCTAGCGGCAGGCGGCGTTCGGGGGCCTGCACGAAACCGGACAGAATCTGCACAAAACCGGAAAAATCGTCAGCCGGGATACGGCGAGGCAGCGCCCTCGCCGTCTCGGCTCGCAGCGCGCTAGTGGCTGCGCCGGTATCGCCCCGGCGTCACGCCGGTGAAACGGCGGAACATGCGCGTAAAATGCTCCTGATGGGAAAAGCCGCAGGCCAGCGCGATGTCGGCGAGGCTCTGCGTCTCGTCGGCGAGCAGCGCCCTGGCGCGCTCGATACGCAGGTTGAGCACGTACTGATAGGGCGAGACGCCGCTGGTCGCCTTGAACAGGCGAACGAAATATTCGGTGCTGCGGCCGCACAGCTCGGCCAGCTGGTCGAGCCGGATATCGGTATCGAGATTGGCGTCGACGAACTCGCGGATGCGCGCCATCTGCCTGTTGCTGAGCAGGTTGGGATGCTTGCCGGCCTCCACGCTCGGCTTGTGGAAATTGATCGCGACGAAGCGGTTGGCGATCGCCTGCGCGATCGGATCGACGAACAGCGACGAGGCCGGCAGGCCGCCAGTGATGGTCTCGCCGATCGCCGCGGCGAGATGCTCCAGCACGGCATCCTGATCGCCGAGCATCGGCGCCAGCCCGCCGATCAGGCTGGGAGCCCCGTCCCGGCCCGCAAACAAATCGGAGCGCAGATAGATGTGGGTGGATTCCAGCGCCTCGCGCAGCACCACGTTGCAGGTGTGCCCCGCCGGCAGGAAGAACACGCCGCCACGCGGGATCTGCCGGGCCACCGACTTGCCGTCCATCACATAGGTGATCTCGACCGGACCGCCCCGATGCAGCACCATGAGATTGTCGGACAGCGCGTGGAAATGCCCGTCGAACGGCCGTTCGCGCTGGACCGAGGCAAACGCCGACGACCAGCCGAGCCCTTCGCTCGAGCCGCGGAAATCGGCCTGGAAGCGGTTCAGGATCCCGTGCGTCTCCTGCACCCCAAAATTCGACGTCGCCTGCATCCGGCAGTCCAAGGGCTCGAGGCTTCACGTGCCGCCGAGTGAAACCCAACGGCCTTGGATTTTCAATACAGTCAGAACCAGAGACGCAACGGCCTGCGAGCTTGCTGCATCGCAACAGCGGGCGACGCTACTCTTTCACCGCGATCCAGATGACATGGCGCACGCCGCGGCCCCGGCCGGTGGCGCGAACGGCAATTTCGTTGACGGCGAACCCGGCCCGCGACAGCGATTTCGGGAACTTGGCGTTGGGACCGGACGACCAGACGGCGAGCACGCCGCCGCGCCGCAACGCGGTGTGTGCGAGCTTGAGGCCGGCGACGTCGTACAGCGCGTCATTGGCCTTGCGGGTCAAGCCTTCCGGGCCGTTATCGACATCGAGCAGGATGGCATCGAACGTGCGCGGATGGCGCTCGATCACGTCGGCAACATCCACCTCCTCAATGCGCACGCGGGGATCACTCAGGCTGTCGCCGAAGATCTCCGCCATCGGGCCTCGCGCCCAGGCGACGACAGCCGGCACCAGCTCGGCCACCGTGATCTGCGCATCGGCCCCGAGCACCTTGAGCGCCGCCCGCAGCGTGAAGCCCATGCCGAGACCGCCGATAAGAAAATGCGGCTTTGCGACCTGCTCGATCTTCCTCGCCGCGAGCGTCGCCAGCGCCTCCTCCGAGCCCGAGAGGCGGCTGTTCATCAGCTCGTTGGTGCCGAGCATGATCGAGAATTCGCGGCCGCGCCGCATCAGGCGCAATTCACCTTCGGTGCCGGGAATCCGCGCGGTGTCGATCTTTTCCCAGGGAATCATGCGGCGGCTTGTAACATGGCTGTCGGGGCGGGCGAAGCTAGCGCTCAGAGAATGCGAAATAGTGACTCACGCATGGCGCAACAAACTCCGTGTCGTCCCTGCGAACGCAGGGACCCATAACCACCGAAGGTGATTGTTGCGCGACGCTGGGGCCACAGCTTGC
>NZ_LGTB01000002.1 GCF_001238275.1 Bradyrhizobium viridifuturi | reverse complement strand
AATACGCATTCTGGGACACCGGCGGCAACGGCCATTGGGTGGTCAATGGCGTCGCCCAGGCCGCCAATGTCGAGATCGATGTCTCGGCGGCAAACCTGTCGCAGGTCAGCTACGTGTTCGGTCCCGGCGGCTCGCCGTCGGACACGCTCTACGTGCGGGCCAACGACGGATCGAAGTGGAGCAGCTGGGCTGCATTCACGGCAACACCGGGGCCCGACCATGCTCCGGTCGTGACGGCGGCGAATGTCAGCGGAATTCACGACCATTCGATCGCAGCGACCGGCCTGTTCTCGGTCACCGACGCCGACAGCGATACGATGACCCAGTACGCGTTCTGGGACACCGGCGGCAACGGCCACTTCGTGGTCAACGGCGTCGCCCAGGCCGCCAGCACCGAGATCGATGTCGCGGCGGCGAACCTGTCACAGGTCAGCTACGTGTTCGGTCCCGGCGGCTCGCCGTCGGATACGCTCTACGTGCGGGCCAACGATGGCAGCGAGTGGAGCAGCTGGACGGCCTTCACGGCCACCGCGACGAACCAGGCGCCGACGGTCGCGGTCGCCAACGTCGTGACGGTCTCGGGGCAGACCTTTGCTGCCGCGAACCTCGTCACGGCGACGGACGCCGACGGCGATCCCATCACGAAGTATGCGCTGTGGGATACCAACACGAACGGACGTTGGAACGTCGGCGGCATCAACGAGCCGGCGAATACCGAGATCGACGTCACCGCGGCGCAGCTTTCCCAGGCGACCTATCAGGCCGGCTCGGGCACCGACCAGCTCTGGATCCGGGCCTATGACGGCACGGCGTGGGGGGCCTGGCAGTCCTTCAACGTAACGGGGGAGAGCCCGAGCAGCGCCAGCATCGCAACGGGCGCTACCCTGGAATTGCCGGGGGCTTCGAACGCCGCCGTGTCGTTCCTGGGTTCGACGGGAACGCTGAAGCTCGATAATTCGGCGAGCTTCAACGGCACCGTCGCCGGGATGACGGGTTCGGACGCGATCGATTTCGCGAATATCAGTTTCGCGAACGTTCAAACGCCGAGCTTCAGCGGAACCAGCACGAACGGAACGCTCACGGTGACGGACGGCACCGTCACGGCGAGCATTGCGCTGCTGGGCAACTATATGGCCTCGACCTTCACGACCTCGAGCGACGGCCATGGCGGTACCCTGGTTGTCGATCCGCCGGCGACGCAGGTCAGCCAGCTGGCGCAACCGCAGCACGCGTGAGGCCTGTAGATGAGGCGTGCGGAGCCGCCGAGACAAGGTGGCTTCGCCCATCCAGAGAAACGAAACGGCCCGCCTCTCGGCGGGCCTTTTTGTAACTGCGGCATCTCGGGGTCCTGCCCGTGTCCGGCGCTTCGCCGCTCACCCTCCGATCACGGAGCCGAGCTGTTGCAGGCTGCTTCCGCCGGTACCTCGTCGACATTCGGGTCGGCCGCGGCCGTGGCCCAGGCGAGCTCGACGAGTGTCACGATCCGCCGTCCGGCACCATCAAGCTGGCAGACGATCAGGCCCTGCTCCTCGATGTAGGTCAGAAGATGCCGGGCGCGGCGCAGCGAATGCGTGCCATAGGCGCGGGCGATCGCGGCATCGCTCGGGCAGGGCCAGCCTTCCTTCGCGGCACGGGCGATCATCATGAAGACGCCCTGCATGTCCTCGGGCAGGATCGCGGCGCGCAGCTGCACATCCTGCCAGGCGTCGTCTTCCGCGATCTCGGTGCCGAGCCCGGCGCGGGCGCGCGTCAGCATGCGGCGGAAGTCGGTCAGCTCCGGCACCACGGCGCCGAGCCCCTCGATCCGGCAGCGCACCACGAACTCCTGATAGAGCACGCCGATGGCACGGAAGCCGGCGTCGGGCTCGGCGAGAATGGCGCGCAGGATGCGATCCAGCCGCTCACGCCGCTCGGCCAGTTGCTCGGCGCTCGGCGGCGGTTCCGCAGTCTCGGGATCGATCTCCGGTGTGGTCGACTTGGCAGCCATCAATTGGCTGAGCAGGTCGGGCGCCGGCGCCCGGCGCGGCGGCCTGGCCGCCGTCTCGGGCGGTGGGGCCGCGAGGATGATGGCGCGCGCGTCTTCGAGTGCCGCTTCCGGTAGCGGCATCAGTCGCGGCGCCGCGTTGCGCGGCTGCGTGTCGGTTGGACCGATGCGCAGGCCAAGCGGACGGCGCGAAAGCGCCGGGCCAAGCGCCATAAATTGTCCGCGCTCGAGGTCGCGGAAAGCCTCCGCCTGCCGCCGCTCCATGCCGAGCAGGTCGGCGGCGCGCGCCATGTCGATATCGAGGAAGGTGCGACCCATCAGGAAGTTCGACGCCTCGGCCGCGACATTCTTGGCGAGCTTCGCCAGCCGCTGGGTCGCGATGATCCCCGCAAGGCCGCGCTTGCGGCCGCGGCACATCAAATTGGTCATCGCGCCGAGCGACAGCTTGCGCGCCTCGTCGGAGACTTCGCCTGCGACTGCCGGCGCGAACAGTTGCGCCTCGTCGACCACCACCAGCATCGGATACCAGTGATCGCGGGGAACCTCGAACATTCCGCCCAGGAAGGCGGCAGCGCGCCGCATCTGGTTCTCGGCGTCGAGCCCTTCGAGATTGAGCACGGTGGAGACGCGATGAATGCGCACGCGTTCGCCGGCGACCTGCAAACTGCGCTCGGTGTGGTCTTCGGCGTCGATGACGAGGTGACCGAACCGCTCGGCCAGGGTAACGAAGTCGCCCTCGGGATCGATGATGGTCTGCTGCACCCACGGCGCGCTCTGTTCCAGCAGCCGGCGCAGCAGATGGGATTTGCCGGAACCCGAATTGCCCTGCACCAGGAGACGTGTCGCCAACAGCTCCTCGAGGTCGATGGCCGCCGATGCGCCGGCCGTCGTTTGTCCCATCTCGATCGCTACGGTCATGTCCCCGACTCAAATCGTCCTTGCGGAGACGCGGCTTAACAAGCCGATCGCGCCCCGTCGAGCGAGCCGCACAACATCATCCCCAGGCACGGCCGGGACGTGGATGGCTTGAGGATTGCCCGGTGCAAGACTTGCCGGAGCCGTTCAAACCGCGACTTTGATCCTGCGGTTCTGGCGGCCCTTGTTGTCGATCTTGACGATACGCGCTGGGCGCGATTGCCCGGTCGAGGCCAGATGGGTGCCGCCGCAGGCCTGCCGGTCGAGACCGAGGATCTCGACGATCCGGACCAGCCCGTCCGCCCCGACCGGCGGCGCGACAGCCTTGCTGCGGAACAATCCGGGGATGGCTTGCGCCTCGGTATGCGCCATGAAGACGGCGCTGACGGGGAGGTCCTGCCGGATGATGTCGTTCAGCGGCGCCTCGAGCGCCCGCAGCGCCTCGTTGTCGGCGCCGGGCAGATCGAAATCGACGCGGAAGGTGCCGTCGGCATTGAGCTGCGCGCCGGTCAGAAGCGCGCCGCCGAGTCGCGTATAGACCAGCGCGTTGACGACGTGGGCGAGCGTGTGCAGCTCGCACATCAATGCGCGAAACGCCGGCTCGACTTCGAGCATGACCTTGCCGGAGATCACGCTGTCGCCGGGGATCGTGTGCCAGAGGCCGCGCTCGTCGCGCGCGAGCCCGGTCACCGGCAGCTCGCCGCCGGCCCATCGCAGAAGCCCGCGGTCGGCGAGCTGTCCGCCGCCGCCGGGAAAGAACGGCGAGCGTTCGAGCAGAACTGCTCCGGGCCGCGCGTCGAGCACGTCGGCTTCGAGTTGCAGGATGTCGGGATGGTCATGGGTGAAGGCATGGGACATGCCTTCAATCTAGCGCATGCACATCGCCGCTGACCACCCGCGTCGGCCTCGACGGTCCGCCTGCTATTCCGCCGGCTCCGCAGCAGGCGCCTGCGCAGCCACCGGCTTCTTCGCGGGCGCCTTGTCGACCTTCTTCGACCAGGAGCGGTAATAGGCGAGCACGGTCATCAGCACGATGCCGACAAAGCTCACCACGATCTGCATCCAGAGGCTGCCGGAGACCTCGACCAGCACCACATGCGCGACCACGGCGAGGAAGACGCCCGTGCAGAACACCTCGAGCGACTGCTGACCGCATTTGATGATCGGCTCGAAGATCGGCCATTCGTAGCCAGGCCATTCGCGCGGCAGGAAGCGCGTCACGAAGAAGGCGAGCACCACGAAATGCAGCACGCGATACGGGGCGAGGTTGGTCTTGTCGTTCGGATTGAAGGCGTCATAGAGCCAGGCCGGCATCGCCTGTCCGAGCTCGGGGAAGCGACCCGCCAGCGTCATGACCAGCGCGAACAACAGATAGGCGCCGCCGAGCCACAGGAAGGCGCGTGAGCGGATGAAATTGATCGATTCGCTGGCGCCGCCGAGCGCGAACCAGCCGCCGAACACGAACAGGAACTGCCAGCAGAACGGATTGAAGTACCACGAGCCGGACGGATAAGCCGGCAGGTTCCAGCCGAAATGGCGCGCGGCGAGATAGAGCAGGAACGAGGCCGCCAGCGTCAGATTGAGTTTTCGCAGCATCGCCCACAGCACCACCGGATACACTAACATCAGCGCGATGTAGAGCGGCAGCACGTCCATGTTGACCGGCTTGAATGCCAGGATCAGGCCCTGATAGAGCGTCTCGGCCGGGTTCTGCATGAAGCCCGCGACGTTGAATTCGTTCTGCAGGTTGGGATCGTGGTAGCGCTGCGCGAGATAGCCGATCTCGGCGATATAGATCACGAACAGCAGGACGTGCGCGACATAGATCTGCCAGGCCCGCTTGATCAGCCGGGTGGCGCCGATCACGGTGCCGCGCTCCAGCATCATGCGCGCATAGACGAAGGATGCGGTGTAGCCGGAGATGAAGACGAACAGATCGGCGGCGTCGCTGAAGCCGAAATTCTTCTGCGTGATCCAGTTCACCGCGTTGTTCGGGATGTGATCGAGATAGATCGCCCAGTTGGCGAAGCCGCGCAGCAGATCGAGCCGATAGTCGCGGCCACGCGGCGGCAGAACAGCCTTGACGTCCATCGGTTCGCTCCCATCCCAACTGCCCGCGCGTCCGGTCGCGGGTCGCCCACCGCGTGATACTAGAACATGATTTCGACGGCTGTGTATTGGTTTTCCGGAATGGAGTGCCTCGACAGCCGGCCAACGCGATGTATTTGGATCAAATCGTTCCGTCCGTCGAAGTTAAAACCGGGCATGACGATTCAAGATTCGCAGGATGGGTAGCGCGCAGCGAAACCCATCAAGCTGCGGCCGTGCGGAGAAAGGATGGGTTCCGCTGCGCGCTACCCATCCTACGAGGGCTCTCCGGTTAGCGCTGAACGAACCCGTTGTGCAGCGTCGTGAACAGCGTCCTGCCCTTCTTCACCAGATCGTATTTGCGGCCGTAGAGCAGCCAGACCGCGGTGAGGTGGCACATTCCGCCCATCATCAGCGACATCGCGGTGTAGGGATCGAGATTGCGGCGATAGGTGCCGGCGCGGATCGCCTGCTTGATCAGCTGCACGTAGCGCAGCGCGTATTTGTCGACCGCCTTCTTGACCCGCGGTTCGGCGGCAAGCACGCTCGGCCATATCTCCAGGAAGAACACGCGGCCCCAGCTCGGGTTGTCCTTGATGTACTGGAAGTTGGTCAGGAAGATGATGCGAAGCTGCTCGACAGGGTCGCCGCCCTTCACCAGCAGCGGTTCGGTCTTCTGATAGAGCGCCTCGAAATTGCCCTCGGGCACGTCGAGCACCAGCGCGCGCTTGTCCTCGAAATAGTCGTAGATGCTGGACAGCGGTACTTTTGCTACCGCGGCGACGTCGGTGAGCGAGGTGCCGTCGATGCCGCGCTGGCCAAACAGCTTGGTCGCTGCCGAGAGGATCTGCTCGCGCCGATCGCGGCTTCGTTGTTGCTTGAGCTTGAGCGTCGTCCCCGAAGCCACAGTTGTCTCCTCGCGTCCCGCAAAAACAGTAAGGCAGCGCGATCGGAACACAAGCGCTGTTGCGACGGGATACAGCGTAAGATTGCGGATCAGATCGGCGTGTTCCGCCGTTCATGGCTACGGAACGCGTTGCGTGCGATGATCTGGCGCATGATCTCGGATGTGCCATCCAGAATCCGGACTACCCGGGTTTCCCGCCAGATACGCTCGATTGGCAGGTCCCTGGAATACCCGGCACCACCGAACAGCTGCATGGTCATGTCGGCCACGCGCTGCACCATGTCGGCGCCGGTATATTTGGACAGCGCGGCCGCGGCGGTGCGGGCGGCGGGATCACCCTGGTCGTAACGCCAGGCCGCCTCATAGGCGACAAGGCGCGCGGCATGCAGCGCGCTCGCCATGTCGGCGATCTGCCATTCGATACCTTGATGGTCGCGCAGCCTGCGTCCGAACGTCTCGCGCGTCGAGACGTGATCGAGCGCGTAATCCAGCAGCTGGCTCGCGGCACCGACGCAATAGGCGCCCCAATGCGTGCGTCCGGCATCAAGGCACCGCATCGCGATCGCGAAGCCTTCGCCTTCCTCGCCGAGCAGGTTCTCGCAGGGAATGCGGCAGTCATCGAAGAATACTTCGGCATGCGCTGAACCGCGGCCGGCGGCCATCTCGACCACGCGGCCGACGGTGAGGCCCGGCGTCTTCGCGTCGACGACAAACGCCGCGATGCCCTTGGCGCCCTTGGATGGGTCGAGCGTGGCGAACACGGTGAAGACGCCGGCGACCGGCGCATTGGTGATGTAGGTCTTGCGGCCGTCGAGCACGTAGTGATCGCCGTCCCGCCGCGCCCGGGTCTGGATGCGGGCAGCATCCGATCCCGCGTCCGGCTCGGTCAGCGCGAAGGCGCCGATCACTCGCCCGCTGGCGAGCTCCGGCAGCCATCGGTCGCGTACCGCCGGCTGCGCGAAGAACTCGATCGCCTTCGATCCGATATGAACGTTCACCCCGCAGAGATAATAGAAGGCGGTGTGAGCCTTTGCGAGCTCCTCGATCGCGATGCAGCTGCCGAGCATCGAGAGGCCGAGCCCGCCGAACTGTGTCGGCGTGTTGGTGCCGAATAATCCCATCCTGCGCAGGCCGGCCATCGCGCTCTCCGGAACGATGCCGCCCGCCTCGATCGCGGCATCGTGCGGCTTGAGTTCGCTGCACACGAATTCGCGCATCCGGCTTTGGAGAACATGGAGATCGGCGGGAAGCTCGAAGTGCATGGGGTGCACCAAAATTCGAATAATCTTCGAAAAAGGTGCGCCGTCGTTGCGGAAATGTCAAAGGTTCAAAACCGGCAAATCGATGCGATCGTGCAGGCGACGGGCCGGGAAGAGCCGGGCGATCAGCCGCGTCATCGCCGCGTTACATCTTCAACTTGGCGTGTTGCGGTGCAAATCCATCGGCTGCAAGACGGATGACATATCGTCGCGGCGGTAACGGCGTGCTGCGGAACTCGCCGCTTCGTATGCCGGTGTCGGTCCTTGCTTCCAAATGAAATCAAAATGAAATAGTCGCGCACTAGTCGCGATCTGAATAATATGCAATCAATGAGATAGGGGCTGCGAGAAGCGCCCGAGCCGTGTCATCAACGGATCGGGGCGTTCGAGACATGTGCAAGGCATTCGGTTGATGTCGCTGTATCGCGTTCCAAGAAGCCCCGTCCGCTGCTGCTCCCGTGACGTTTGTGCCGGCCGGCCACCTCACCGATCTCTCGAAACTGCACGCGATGCCTTATCGGCATCGCCGTCGTGCGTTCGATCTCGTCGCACGCGACGGGGCTGATGGTCGCGGCGAGCGATCCCCTCCGCAAACATGACCGACACCTTTGATCATGTCCGAATTTGAGTACCCCGGGAGGCGACGATGGAGTGGATACAAGAGAACCTGAAGCAGGCGCCGGAGATCCTGCTGTTCCTGTCGCTGGCGATCGGCTACTGGATCGGGCAAATCCACTACGGCAAGTTCCAGCTCGGCGGCGTCGCGGGATCGCTGCTGGCGGCGGTCGCGCTCAGCCTGTTCGGCGTCTCTGTCGACAATGGCGAGAAGGCGCTGCTGTTCGCGCTGTTCATCTATGCGGTCGGTTTTGAGAGCGGTCCGCAGTTCTTCAAATCGCTCGGCCGGCAATCGCTGCGCGAGATTTTCCTTGCGGTGTTCACGGCCGTCGCCGGGCTGCTCACCGTGATCGTGATGGCAAAGCTGTTCTCGCTCGACAAGGGTACGGCGGCGGGACTTGCCGCCGGCGGTCTCACCCAGTCGGCAATCATCGGCACCGCGGGCGATGCACTGTCCCGGCTCGGGCTCGATGCGGCTGAGGTGCAGAAACTGCAAGCCAATGTCGCGATCGGCTACGCGGTATCCTACATCTTCGGCTCGCTCGGCGCGATCATCATCTGCGTCAACCTGTTGCCGCGCTTCATGGGCCGCGACATCCGCGACGATGCGCTGAAGGCCGAGGCTGAGCGGCTGAAGGGCGCCGTTGTGTTCGGGCCGGGTCAAGCGGCCGCGCTGCCGGAAGTCGTCGGGCGTCTGTACGAGGTCGGCAGCGGCGCTGGCAAGACGGTGGCCGCCATTGAAAGTGCGGCCGGCGATGCGACCATCACGGTCGAGCGCATCAAGCGCAATGATCAACTGATCCCGGTCACACCCGATGTCGCCTTGAAAGCGGGCGATATCGTGCTGGTGGTCGGCCGGAGGGCCGGCGTCGTTGCGGTCTCCGGCGGGCTCGGCGCCGAGCTCGAAAGCGTGCCGGGCATGGAGCTGGTGATGGATACGCAGGACGTGATCCTGCGCAATCCGGCCTATGACGGCAAATCGCTGGCCGAGATCAAGCGCTCCGCGACCGCGGCGCTCCGCCATGGCGTCTATCTGATCGGCATCGCCCGCGCCGGCGAGCCGCTTGCACTGAGTGACTCGACCGTTGTGAAGACAGGGGATGTGATCACCGCCTACGGCACCGACCAGGATCTCAAGCGCATGGTCGCCGAGGCCGGATCCCAGCTCTCGGTCGACATCAAGACCGACTTCGTGTTCCACGGCGCCGGCCTGGTGTTCGGCCTCCTGATCGGCTTGATCGTGATCCGCGCCGGATCGATTCCGCTGACGCTCGGCGCCGGCGGCGGCGCGCTGCTGTCCGGCCTGCTGTTCGGCTGGCTGCGCAGCCGGCACCAGACCATGGGCAACATGCCGGCGCCGGCCTCGCAGATCCTCAAGGATCTCGGCCTTGCCGGATTTGTCGCCGCGGTCGGCCTGCAATCCGGCCTCCAGGCGATCCACACCATCGCCAGCAGCGGTCTCACGCTGTTCCTGATCGGGGCCGTGGTGACGCTGGTGCCGCTGATCCTGGCCATGCTGTTTGGCCGCTACGTGCTGCGTTACGACAACGCCGCGGTGTTTGCCGGCGCATTGTCAGGGTCGCGCAGCGCCAATCCGGCGTTCGGCGGCGTGCTCGACAAAGCCGGCAATTCGATTCCGACAGCACCCTTCGCCATCACCTATGCGCTGGCGAATGTGTTCCTGACCTTGCTCGGCCCGTTGATCGTCGCGTTCGCGTGACGGCGCGCGCCGCGTTGCATCTGGAGAGGAGAACCGAAGATGGCCAAGATGGACTATTCGCAATACTCCAAGCTGAGCCCGTTCGAGCTCAAGGACAATCTGATCGCACTCGCATCGAGCCATGCCGATCGTCTGATGCTCAATGCCGGCCGCGGCAATCCCAACTTCCTGGCGACGGTGCCGCGCCGGGCCTTCTTCCAGCTCGGCCTGTTCGCGGTGTCGGAGGCGGAATTGTCCTTCTCCTACACGTCGGAAGGCATCGGCGGTCTGGCGCGGGCGGAGGGACTGGGCGCGCGCTTCCACACCTTCGTCGCCGCCAACACCGACAGACCGGGCGTGGTGTTTCTCGGCAAGGCGCTGTCCTATGTCCGCGACCAGCTCGGCCTGAACCCGGACGAGTTCCTGTTCGAAATGGTGGCCGGGGTGCTGGGCGCCAATTATCCGGAACCCGACCGGATGCTGAGGGTGAGCGAACGCATCGTCCGCGAATATGTCATTCGCGAGATGGGCGCCCGCAGCATGACCAATGATGAGGTCGATCTGTTCGCCGTCGAGGGCGGCACCGCGGCGATGGCCTACATCTTCAACTCAATGCGCGAGAACCGGCTGATCGCGCCGGGCGACAAGATCGCGATCGGGTCGCCGATCTTCACGCCCTATCTCGAAATCCCGGAGCTCAACGACTACCAGCTCAAGCAGGTGCTGATCGAGGCCGACCCGAAGGCCGGCTGGCAATATCCCGCCGCCGAACTCAGGAAGCTCGAGGATCCGGCGATCAAGGCGTTCTTCCTGGTCAATCCGAGCAACCCGCCGTCGGTCAAGCTCGACGATTCCGGCCTGAAAACGATCGCCGACATCGTCAGGAAGCGCCCTGACCTGATCATCCTGACCGACGACGTCTACGGCACCTTCGCCGACGATTTCAAATCGCTGTTTGCGATCTGCCCCCAGAACACCATCCTGGTCTACTCGTTCTCGAAATATTTCGGTGCAACCGGCTGGCGGCTCGGCGTCATCGCCATGACCCGCGACAATGTCATCGACCGGACCATCGCAGCCCTGCCGGAGGCGGCCAAGAAGGAGCTCGACACGCGCTATGCGTCGCTGACGACGGAGCCGCGCAAGGTCAAGTTCATCGACCGCCTGGTCGCCGACAGCCGCGCCGTCGCGCTCAATCACACCGCTGGGCTCTCGACCCCGCAGCAGGTGCAGATGGTGCTGTTCTCGCTGTTCAATCTGATGGATGCGCGCCAGGACTACAAGCAGGCGGTCAAGGCCCTGATCCGCCGCCGCGATGCCGCGCTGTACGACAAGCTCGGCGTTGCACAGAAGGACGACGCCGACAGCGTCGACTACTACACGCTGGTCAGCCTCGAGGACGTCGCGCGGGATCTGCATGGCGAGGAGTTCGCCGCCTGGGTGCTGAAGACCCAGAATCCGACCGAGATCCTGTTCCGCGTTGCCGACGAGACCGGCATCGTGCTGCTCCCGGGCAGCGGTTTCGGTGTCCAGCATCCGTCCAGCCGCGCCTCGCTCGCCAATCTGAACGAATATCAATACGCCGCGATCGGAACCGCGCTGCGCAAGCTTGCCGCCGAATATTACGACGACTACAAAAAGGCAGGCAAAGCGTAAGACGGCCGGCGGCACAGCTCACGTGACATCGTGACCGCCGGCGTTTCGCTTCGCGTCGGTGGTTTCGCTTCGACCTCAATGGAAGGACAAGAGATGATGCCGCGTTTGCTTCAATCGGGCCATTCCGTGCGCACGATCGTCGGCCTTGCCGCAGCCCTCATGATCGGGCTGCTTGCGTCGCCGACATCAGCACAACAGGCGTCCAGCACCACGCTGGCCCGGGTGCTGGTGCTCGGCACCGGCGGCACGATCGCAGGGCAGGCCAATGCGCGCGCCGGCAATGCCTATGATTCGGGCAAGGTCAGTGCCGCGAATCTGATCGCGGCCATTCCGGGCATCGACAAGCTCGCCCAGATCTCGGCCGAGCAGATCTCCTCGATCGGCTCGCAGGACATGAACGACAAGGTCTGGTTCGACCTCGTCAAGCGCATCCGCACGGCTGTCGACAACAAGGAGGTCGACGGCGTCGTCATCACCCACGGCACCGACACGATGGAGGAGACCGCGTTCTTCCTGCAAAATGTGCTCGACACCGACATGCCGGTCGTGCTGGTCGGTTCGATGCGGCCCTCGACCGCGATCGGCGCCGACGGCCCGGCCAATCTTTATGACGCGATGCGGGTCGCGTCGGCGCCGGAATCCCGTGGCCGCGGTGTGCTGGTGGTGCTCAACGACACCATCCACGGTGCGCGCTGGGTGCAGAAGACCAATACCACCAGCGTCCAGACCTTCCGTTCGCCCGATGCCGGACCGGTCGGCTATGTCGACACCGGTTCGCTCCGCTTCCTGCAACCGGCCGTTGCAACGAAGACTACGAAGCTGAAGCTGCCGGACGCGCCGCCGCTGCCGCGGGTCGACATCATCTATTCGCACGCCAACATGGATGCCGCGGAGGTCGAGGATGCGGTCAAGCGCGGCGCCAAGGGCATCGTGCTGGCCGGCGTCGGCGACGGCAACTCATCGAAGGGCGCGATCGATGCGCTGGCGGCCGCGGCCAAGCAGGGCGTCGTGGTGGTGCGCTCGACCCGGGTCGGCTCGGGTTATGTCAACCGCAATGTCGAGGTAGAAGACGACAAGCTCGGCTTCGCGGTCTCGCTCGACCTCAACCCGCAGAAGGCGCGCGTCCTGCTCGAGCTCCTGATCGCCAACGGCATCACCGACCCCGGCGCGGTGCAGCAGGCGTTTGCGCGGCCTTGATCGAGCGGCGTCCGGTGAGCACACTCGTCGGACTCCCTCCTGGACACGAGGCACCATGTATCTCGGGATCGATCTCGGCACCTCGGCGGTCAAGACCGTTCTCGTCGACGAAGCGCAGCGCGTGGTGGCGAGCCGCAGCCGGTCGCTGACGGTGGTCGCGCCACGTCCGGGCCACAGCGAGCAGGATCCGGCGCAGTGGATCGATGCCACCTTCGCGACGCTGGACGCGCTGAAGGCGGATCATCCAGCCGAACTGGCTGCTGTCGAGGGCATCGGCCTGTCCGGCCAGATGCACGGCGCGACGCTACTCGATGCCGACAGGAAGCCGTTGCGGCCGTGCATTCTCTGGAACGACGGACGCTCGGCTGCGGAATGCGGCGAGCTGGAGCAGCGCTGGCCGGCCTTGCGCGCGACGACCGGCAACAAGGCGATGCCCGGCTTCACGGCGCCGAAGCTGTTGTGGGTCGCCAGGCACGAGCCGGAGATCTTCGCGGCCACCAAACTGGTGTTGCTGCCGAAAGCCTATCTGCGCCTTGTGCTGACCGGCGAAGCGATCGAGGACATCTCGGACGCCTCGGGAACGCTGTGGCTTGATGCTGCGCGACGGGACTGGTCCGACGCGGCGCTCGACGCGACCGGCCTGTCGCGCCGCCAGATGCCGCGTTTGGTCGAGGGCTGCGCGCCGGCCGCGCGGCTCTCGCGCGAACTGGCGCAGCGCTGGGGCATGCGCAAGCCGCCGATGATCGCGGGCGGCGCCGGCGACAATCCGGCGGGCGCCATCGGCATCGGCGCCATCGGCCACGGCTCGGCCTTCGTCTCGCTCGGAACCTCCGGTGCACTGCTGGCGCCGACTGGTACGATCGCCACCAACCCCGAACGCGCCGTGCACACCTTCTGTCATGCGATTCCCGGGATGTGGATCCAGGCCGGCGCGATCCTCTCGGCGGCGTCTTGCCTCGCCTGGATCGCGCGGCTGCTGCGGACTCCCGAGGCCGAATTGCTGGCGCCGCTCGGAGAACATCCGAAGGCGCCGTCGCCTGTCAGCTTCCTGCCCTATCTGTCCGGCGAGCGAACGCCGCATGACGATCCCGATGTGCGCGGCATGCTCGACGGCCTCGGTCACGGCACCGATCGCGACGCCATCGTGCAGGCGGTGCTCGAAGGCGTCGCCTTCGCGCTGGCGGATTGCCGCGACGTACTCGCCGATAGCGGCATCGCGATCTCCGCGGTGGATGCCATCGGCGGCGGTTCGCGGTCGCGGTTCTGGCTTGCGGTGCTGGCGAGCGTCCTCGACATTCCCGTGCATCGCTTTGCCGATGGCGAAACCGGGGCCGCGTTCGGTGCCGCACGGCTCGGGCGTCTCGCGGTCAGCGGCGAATCCGTCGAGGCCGTCTGCACGGCGCCTCAGCGCGTCGAGACGTTCGAACCCGACCGTGGGCTTGCGGAGGCCTATTCCGAGCGGCTGCCGAAATGGCGCAGCCTGTACCGGCCACGGCGCTGACGAAAGTCAGCGCGTCCTTGAAATCACCGCCGGTCATGCCGGAACAGGTCCTTCGATCCTGTGAACTTCACGCACGGCGTCACGATTGGCAATCCGGGCGTGATGCGCAGCCAGGTTCGGGTAGGCGCCGATGTCGAAGCCGACGCGAGGCGTCCAGCCCGTCATCGCATAGAGGCCGACGTCGGCAATCGAGTAGCTCTCGCCCAACAGATAGGCACGCGTAGAGAGGTGCTGGTCAAGGAAGGCGAAGCGCGCCCTCAGCCGCTGGCGGAAAACGTCTTTCGCCCGTTCGTCCAGCGCGGTGTAGAACAGCGGGCCGAGACCTCCCTTGTGCAGCTCACTGGAGAGGAAGTTCAGCCAGGCCTGCAACCTGGCCCGCTCGACGGTTCCGTGCGATGGCGCGAGCTGTCCGGTCGGGTCGCGGTCCGCGATGTATTGGACGATCGCGGCTGCCTCGAGCAGGACGCTGCCATCATCGAGCACCAAAGCCGGTATGTATCCCAGCGGGTTTATGGTTCGATAGTCTCCGCCATCCGCCATCGTCTTGCTTGCTTCATCGACTCTGACGCCGACAAAGGAAAGACCGCTCTCGAGCAGGGCGACATGGGGCATCAGCGATATCGTCCCCGGCGCGTAGTATAGCTTCATGCCACCATCTTTCCTGCCTCCGGCGCCGCCGCATCAGGGGAGCGGCGCGCCGTGCAAGGAGAATGGTCGAACGTTCGGCCGCGACGCAATCGCAAAAGATTCGCTTTGCCTTGCCGATCCGGTTCCCGGCTCGTGCCTCGCCTGAACCTATTGCCCTGCGCCGCGGCCTTTTGTTTAATGCGCGCACGGGCGCGCGAAACCGAAAGCAACTTGCGGGTGCGACGCAACGCCGTCGGCGCGGTGGGGAGGCAAGATGATCGACCCGATCCTCGAGATGCGCCGGGTCTCGAAGTCCTTCTTCAGCATCAAGGCATTGCGCGGCGTCGACCTCACGGTCTATCCCGGCGAAATCCATGCGCTGATGGGCGAGAACGGCGCCGGCAAATCGACGCTGATGAAGATCCTGTCGGGTGCCTACCGGCCGGATCCAGGCGGCGAAATCCGCATTGAGGGCAAGCCCGTGCATTTCAACGGCCCGCATGCCGGCCGCGCGGCGGGCATCTCGATCATTTATCAGGAATTGTCGCTCGCGCCCAATCTCAGCGTCTCGCAGAACATCTATCTCGGTCGCGAGGTTTCGCGCTTCGGGATGCTGGCGCGCGAAGCGATGGAGGCAGGCGTCGGTCCGATCCTCGAACGGCTCGGCGCGGATTTCGCGCCGTCGACGCTGGTCGCAAGCCTGTCGATGGGCCAGCGCCAACTGGTCGAGATCGCCCGTGCGCTGCACGCCCGCTCCAAGATCCTGATCATGGACGAACCGACCACCGCGTTGTCGGCCGGTGAAAGCGAGCGGTTGTTCGGCTTGATCCGCCGGCTCCGCGCCGAGGGCCTTGCCATCATTTACATCTCGCATCGCATGGATGAGGTCTACGCGCTCGGCGACCGCGTCACGGTGCTGCGTGACGGCACGCTGGTCGGCTCGCTCGACAAGCCCGAGATCCGCGCCGACACCATCGTCCGCCTGATGGTGGGGCGCGATGTCTCGTCCTTCTACAAGAAGGAGCACGATCCCAACGCGGTGCCTGGTGCTCCGGTGCTCGCGGCCGTCGACCTCGCCGACGGACGGCGCGTCAAGGGTTGCTCGCTGGCCGTGCATGCCGGCGAGGTCGTTGGCCTCGCCGGGCTGGTCGGCGCCGGCCGTACCGAGCTGGCGCATCTGATCATCGGCGCCGCGGCAAAGATCGCCGGCCATGTCGAGATCGAAGGACGCCCCGTCGATATCCGCAACCCCGGCGAAGCACTCGATGCGGGCATTGCTTACCTCACCGAGGACAGGAAGGCGCTCGGCCTGTTCCTCGACATGTCCTGCCTCGACAACATCAATCTCGCAGTGCTGGGCCGCGACGCGCGGCTTGGCGGAATCCTCGACCGCGACGCGGGACGCGACCGGGCACGGAAGGCATTCGCAGCATTGGGCATCCGTGCCGCAGATGTCCGCGTTGCAGCCGGTAGCCTCTCCGGCGGCAACCAGCAGAAGGTGCTGCTGTCGCGCCTGCTTGCGACCACGCCAAAAATATTGATCCTCGACGAGCCGACGCGCGGCGTCGATGTGGGCGCCAAGTCCGAGATCTATTCGATCATCGACAACCTCGCGAAGTCGGGCACGGCCGTGCTGGTGATCTCGTCCGACCTGCCCGAGATCATCGGCATCTGCGACCGCGTCCTCGTGATGCGCGCCGGATCGATCGCCGGCGAGATCAGGCGGGCGGCGACGACGCCGCTCGACCAGGAGCAGATCATGGCGCTCGCAACCGGGATGGAGCAGCTCGATGCCTGACGATGGCGCTTCCGCCAAGGCCGCCGCCGCGCCCGGCCTCGCGGCCGCGCAGGAGACGAGGCGCCAGCGCACCCGGCTGTTGATCCGCTCGGCCGGCATGCTGCCGGTGCTGGTGTTGTTGTGCGTCGGCTTTCATCTGCTTTCGGACGGCCGGTTCTTCACCGCGCAGAATCTCGGCATCGTGGTGCAGCAGGCCGCGGTCAACACCGTGCTGGCAGCCGGCATGACCTTCGTGATCCTGACCGGCGGCATCGATCTCTCGGTCGGCTCCATATTGGCGGCTTCGGCCATGGCCGGGCTGATCATCTCCAAACTTCCCGATCTCGGCGCGTTGTGGCTGCCGGCCGCAGTGCTCACGGGCGCCGCCTTCGGCATCCTCAATGGCGGCTTCATTGCGCTGCTGCGCCTGCCGCCCTTCATCGTGACGCTGGGCTCGCTCACCGCGGTTCGCGGCGTCGCGCGCCTGCTGGGCGCCGACACCACGGTTTTCAATTCGGAGATTCCCTACGCCTTCATCGGCAACGGATCGCTGACGCTCATTCCCGGCGTGCTGTCGATTCCCTGGCTGTGGGTGATCGCGCTGCTGGTGATCTTTGCTTCGTGGCTGGTGCTGCGGCGGACGGTGCTGGGCGTGCATATCTACGCGGTCGGCGGCAATGAAAGCGCCGCGCGGCTCGCCGGCATCAAGGTCTGGGCCGTGCTGTTGTTCGTCTATGGCGTGTCGGGCCTGCTCGCGGGCCTCGGCGGCGCCATGCAGGCGGCGCGGCTTTATGCTGCCAACGGCCTGCAACTCGGCCAGTCCTACGAGCTCGACGCGATCACGGCCGTGATCCTCGGCGGCACCTCCTTTGTCGGCGGCATCGGCTCGATCTGGGGCACGTTGGTCGGCGCGCTGATCATCGCCGTGCTGTCGAACGGCCTCATCCTCACCGGCGTATCCGACGTTTGGCAGTACGTGATCAAGGGCCTCGTGATCATCGGCGCGGTGGCGCTCGACCGCTACCGGCTACAAGGCTCGGCGCGCACCTGAGCCACAGCAACAGTCCGTCGCGATCACTGGTCGACGTGGCGGAGCTTCAGATAGACCAGGGAGGAAGCCAATGTTGAAGTCGATCTCGCTTGCCGGTGCCGCTATCGCGCTCGTTCTGAGTTCCGCCCCGTCCTCGGCCAAGGAGTTAAAGTCGATCGGCATCTCGCTGGGCTCGCTCGGCAACCCGTTTTTCGTCGCCCTGTCGAAGGGCGCCGAGTTCGAGGCGAAGAAAACCAACCCCAATGTCAAGATCACGACGGTCGGCTTCGAATATGATCTCGGCAAGCAGGTAACCCAGATCGATAATTTCATCGCCGCCGGCGTCGATCTGATCCTGCTCAATCCCGGCGATCCCAAGGCGGTCGGGCCGGCGATCAAGAAGGCGCAGGCCGCCGGCATCATCGTGGTCGCGGTCGACACCGCGGCCGAAGGCGCCGATGCCACGGTCACCACCAACAACGTCCAGGCCGGTGAGATCTCCTGCCAGTACATCGTCGACAAATTGGGCGGCAAGGGTGATGTGATCATCGAGAACGGGCCGCAGGTTTCCGCAGTGATCGACCGCGTGGTCGGCTGCAAGAACGTGCTCGGCAAGAGCCCCGGCATCAAGGTGCTGTCCAGCGACCAGGACGGCAAGGGCTCGCGCGAAGGCGGCCTCACCGTGGCGCAGGGCTATTTGACCCGCTTCGCCAAGATCGACGCGATATTCGCCATCAACGACCCGCAGGCGATCGGCACCGATCTCGCTGCGCGCCAGCAGAACCGCAGCGGCATCGTCATCACCGCGGTCGATGGCGCGCCGGACATCGAGGCCGCGCTGAAGGATCCAGGCTCGCCGCAGATCCAGGCCTCCTCCTCGCAGGATCCGTTCTTCATGGCGCGCCGCGCCGTGCAGATCGGCGTCGGCCTGCTCAACGGCCAGAAACCTGCCTCGACCGTCGAGCTGTTGCCGTCAAAGCTGGTGACGCGCGACAACATCGCCGAGTACAAGGGCTGGACCTCGAACCGTTCGCAATAGCCTGCGATTCAACAGGCGTTCGCGCGGGGGGCGGACAGTTTTGACGCGCTGCCAGTGGGTGGAACCTGGGGCGCTTGTGCTGCTCGCCGCGCCGCGAGCAGCAGGCGGCGGGCCTCCGCGATCCGTGTCATCACCGTGGTGACGGGAACGCCGGTGACCTCGGCGATCTCCTTGTAGGAGAGATCGATCACTTCGCGCAGTACGATGACCTCGCCGAGCGGCGCGGGCAGGTCATCGACGAGTTGCCGGATTGTCGGGATGGCGCGTCGGCCGGACTGTTCCGTGCAGCCGACATCGTCCGTCGGGCGGCCGAGCGCTTCGCCAACCCTTTCCTGGCAGACAGTTTTGAGGATCGCGAGCAGCCACGGCCTGACGGCAGGACCGCGAAGGCCGTCGAACAGGCGCAGTGCGCGCTGGTAGCACTCCTGCACGGCCTGTTCGGCATCCGCCTCGGTCCGCATCAGGACCTGGGCGAACGCATAGGCATCGTCGAGCCAGGGCAGGGCCGCGTCACGAAACTGCTGCGCCGTTTTATTCCCGGCTTTCGCGCTTCGCATCATAGGGTTGCATCTCGTGAATAGCTTTACCGTCAAGCGGCGGAGTGGTATCAGGCTCCCCGCCGGAGTCGTGGACCGTCGCGCCAAGCGTAGGGACAGGAACGACATGCCAACGCCGGGCAGCAAGCGATCGATCGCGTCTGCGTCGTGATCAATCGGGCGTTCGGAGCACGGATCATGTCCGGGACACAGGTGCCCAACCGCTTCTCGATCTTCCATCACGGGCTGGCGAAAGGGCCGGCCTATGAGGCATGGCGCGAGGGCATTTGCCGCGGCTTCTGCCGGCTCGACGTCGGTCCGACCGACGACAACCGCATCGATTGCCACAACGAGTTCACGCTGCTGCACACGGTCGCCATTGCGACGCCGCGCGGCGGCTCGGCCCGCTTCGCACGGACCCGCGCGCTTCTGGACGATGGTTGTGACGACCTGGTGCTGATCTTCGCAACCCGCGGCACGGTGCAGGTCACACAAGCAAGCAAGTCGATCGAGATTGCGCGCGGCCAGATGTGCCTCACCGAGATGAACATCGTCGGCACCGCCGATCTCACCCAATCCGGCAGCTTTACGACGACGCGGTTTCCGCGGCGGCTGCTGCTCCAGGTCGCGCCGTCGGCCGAGACGCAGCTGGCGCGCGCGCTCGGGCGCGATCCTGCCATGAGCGCGATGATCGAGCGTTATTCCGCGCTCTGCACCGAGCTCGCCGGCGATCTCGACGTGCCGGCCCAACAGGCGGCGGCGCAGCATCTGGCCGATCTGGTCGGTCTCGTGCTCGGCAGCGGTGCCGAGACGAAGGAATTGGCCGCAGGCGATGGCGTCGCGAAGGCGCGGCTCGATCTGATGAAGGCCGACGTCCTGAAGAATCTCGACAATGGCAAGCTCACGATCGAGACCGTGGCAAAGGCAAACGCGCTGAGCACGCGGCAGGCGCAACGCCTGTTCGCGTCGGAAGGGACCACCTTCTCGGAATTCGTGCTCGAGCAGCGCCTGCTACTGGCGCGCCGGCTGTTGCTCCATGGGCAGGGCGCCGGCCGCAAGGTCAGCGACATCGCCTATACGGTTGGCTTCAACGACCTGTCCTATTTCCACCGTTCGTTCCGCAGAAAGTTCGGTATCGCGCCCGCGGAGATGCAGGTGGAACTGGGGCGCCGGCATTGAACGGCTCCCGCTGCCGACGTAGAGCAGGAGTCCGGCTTCACTCCAACGCGTGTGCTCTCGATGC
This sequence comes from Bradyrhizobium viridifuturi, assembly GCF_001238275.1. GTDB lineage: Bacteria > Pseudomonadota > Alphaproteobacteria > Rhizobiales > Xanthobacteraceae > Bradyrhizobium > Bradyrhizobium viridifuturi. The sequence goes on along the minus strand of NZ_LGTB01000002.1, from coordinate 317,210 downwards.
CCCTCTGGTCCTGCGAACAATGCGGCGCCCAATTTCCCGACACCGCGGCGCCGCCGCCGTCCTGCCCGATCTGCGAGGATGAACGGCAATATGTGAACTGGAACGGGCAGGCGTGGCTGACCCGCGAGCAACTCGCAGGGCGGCATAAGCTCGTCTGCCGCGACGATTTCGGCCTCGTCGGATTGGCGCTCGAGCCGTCGTTCGCGATCGGGCAGCGTGCGCTGCTGGTGCCGGATCGCGGCGGCTGCGTGATGTGGGACTGCGTGCCGCTGGCGACCGCGGAGGCGATTGCGCATGTCAGATCGCTTGGCGGGCTGAAGGCGATCGCGATCTCGCATCCGCATTACTATGGGGCGGTCGTCGACTGGAGCGCCGCGTTCGGCAACGCGCCGGTCTATCTGCATGGCGACGACGCGCAATGGGTGACGCGGCCCTGGCCTGCGATCGTGCCGTGGCAGGGCGACAGCCACCGCATCTCCGACGACATCCTGTTGCTGCGGGGCGGGGGGCATTTTGCCGGCGCCACCATGCTGCATTGGCGCAGGGGCGCGGACGGGCATGGTGCGCTGCTCACCGGCGACATCGCGATGGTCGCGATGGACCGCCGCTCGGTCAGCTTCATGTACTCGTATCCGAACTACATCCCGCTCAATGCATCAGCGGTTCGCCGCATCGCGCAAGTGGTCGCGCCGCTGGCGTTTGAGCGCATTTATGGCGCCTGGTGGGGCAAGAACATTGCCTCGGACGCCAAGGCGGCGTTCGACCGTTCGGTCGAGCGCTATATCGCGGCGATCTCGGGCTGACGGTTCCCCGGTTCGGCTTGCCAGCCGGCGCGATCGCGCTATATCAGGCTTTCCCGCCACCTCAGGTTTGTCCGAGTTTCCGCATGACCACAACTGCCGCCGCCGAATCCCAGCCGTTCCAGGCCGAGGTTGCCGAATTGCTGCACCTGATGGTGCATTCGGTCTATTCCGAGACCGATATCTTCCTGCGCGAATTGATCTCGAACGCGTCGGATGCCTGCGACAAGCTGCGCTACGAGGCGATTGCCAATCCCGGCCTGATCACCGACGGCACGCCGCCTGAGATCAGGATCATCCCGAACAAGGCGGCCAACACGCTGTCCGTGGTCGACACCGGCATCGGCATGGAGCGTGCCGAACTGATCGATAATCTCGGCACCATCGCGCGCTCCGGCACCAAATCGTTCCTGTCGAAGCTGACCGAGGCCAAGGACGGCGCCAATTTGATCGGCCAGTTCGGCGTCGGCTTCTACGCCGCCTTCATGGTCGCCGAGAAGATCGTCGTCACCAGCCGCCGCGCCGGCTCCGACGAGGTGTGGGTGTGGACGTCGGAAGGCGGCAGCGGCTTCGAGATCGCCCCCGCAAGCGAGGAGGCCGCTAGCCGCGTTGCGCGCGGCACCGAGATCGTGCTGCATCTGAAGAAGGACGCCGCCAAATATCTCGAGGCTTACGAGATCGAGCGCATCGTCCGCGAATATTCCGACAACATCCAGTTCCCGATCCTGCTGGTGCCGGAGGAGGGCGAGCCGCGCCAGATCAATTCGGCGAGCGCGCTGTGGCAGCGCTCGAAATCCGAGCTGAAACCGGAAGACTATGCGCAGGCCTACAAGCAGATCGCGGGCGCCTTCGACGAGCCGGCGATGACGTTGCACTACCGCGCCGAGGGCCGACAATCCTACGCCGTGCTGCTGTTCGCGCCGTCGCAAAAGCCGTTCGACCTGTTCCAGGTCGAGCGCAAGGGCAAGGTCAAGCTCTATGTCCGCCGCGTTTTCATCGCGGACGATGCCGAGCTGTTGCCCGCCTACCTGCGCTTCATCCGCGGCGTGATCGACAGCGAGGACCTGCCGCTCAACATCTCGCGCGAGATGCTGCAGAACAATCCGCAGCTCGCTCAGATCCGCAAGGCCGTCACCAGCCGCGTCGTCGGCGAGCTGGAGACGCTCGGCGAGAAGGAGCCCGAGACCTTCGCCAAGATCTGGGATGCGTTCGGCCCTGTCATCAAGGAAGGCCTGTGGGAGGATTTCGAGCGCCGCGAGAAACTCCTGGCGCTTTCGCGCTTCACCACGACGTCGGGCGAGAGCCGCTCGCTGAAGCAGATTGTCGACGACTTCAAGCCGAACCAGACCGAGATCTATTATCTGGTCGGCGACAGCGTCGAGCGGTTGAAGTCGAACCCGAAGCTGGAATCGGCGCGCGCCCGCGGCATCGAGGTGCTGCTGCTCACCGATCCCGTTGATGCGTTCTGGACCTCGGCGCCGATCGATTTCGGCGGCAAGCCGCTGAAGTCGCTGAGCCAGGGCGATGTCGATTTCGGCCTGATCCCGCTGGTCGACGACAAGGCCGACGACAAGAAGGACGAGCCTGCGGCCGACGCCGCGACCACGATCGCCCTGATCAAGGATGCACTCGGCGAGCGCGTCTCCGACGTGCGCGCCTCGCAGCGGCTGACCTCGAGCGCATCGTGTCTGGTCGCCGGCGGCGATGCCCGCGACCGCGCGCTGGAGCGGCTGCTCGCGCAACAGAACCGCGGCGAGATCACCAAGCCGATCCTCGAGATCAATCTGCGCCATCCGCTGGTCGCGGCGCTCGCGACCGACGAGGCGCAGGCGAAAGATCTCTCGCTGCTGCTGTTCGAACAGGCGCAGATCCTCGACGGCGAGATGCCCGCTGATCCCGCCGCCTTCGCAAGCCGCATGAACCAGCTCGTGCTGCGCGGGTTGGGGAAGTAGCCGCACCGGTAGCGCGGATGGAGCCAACGGGCCGCGCGAACGCGGGCCCGGCAGCTCAGCCGATCGTGGTCGCGTCCGGCTGCGCATTGCCGAGATCGTCGGTCGGCACCAGCTGCTGGGTGAAGGCCGAGACATAGGCTGCCCATTCCGGCTCGCCGAGATCGACCATGACCGCGCCGTCCTGCCAGATGTCGTTGTGGTCGTTGGAATCATCGCCGGCGATGGATGAAGCCTTTGCTCGAGCCCTGGTTGAGATGGACGTCGTGCAGGCCGTCGCCCTGCGCATAGAAGCGGCCGAAGATGTAGACGTCGCGGTTCTCCTGATGCGCGCGCGACAACAGCCGCTTCAGCGTCGCCGCCGGCTCGGTGTCGTCGGAGCCGTCCATCACGTCGCTGTCACGCCATCTGCCGGTATTGTCGAGCAGATTGCTGCGCAGAAAATCGAGCGCCGGCAATTTCCTTTGTCCGGTCAGATCCTGCGAACCACCCGCCGCGGCCGCAAGCGTCTGGATGATCGGATGGCGGAAGTCGAACACCAGCTTGTATTTCAGCAAATCGTCCGCGTCATTGGTGCCGACATTGATGGCCACGTCCCATTGCTCGCCGTCGACGTCGAGGTTGCAGTGCAGGTGATATTGCGTCTCGTGCCCGTGGTGCGACGGCTTCAGCTTGGGCTCGGAGGTCACCTTGGCCTTGACGAATCCGTAGGCGAGGGTCACGGCGCGTTCCTTTCCGGTTCAGGCGGGCATTATCCGAAACCTACAACCTGAGATGAGACGCGCGCGTGAAGCGGCCCACATTGTGTGGCGCCTTTTCGTAACCGCGCCGGCGCGCGTGTGGAGGCCACCATCCCGGCTCGAGTCAGCCTCCATCTTGACAAGGCATTCGATTGTTGATGTTATGTTATAACATTACATATAAGCGAATGCCGATGTCCCGCCGCCGCCCGTCCCTCCAGCAACTGTTTGATCTCGATGCAAAAACTCCCCGTCACCATCTTGTCCGGCTTCCTCGGGGCTGGAAAGACCACTTTGCTGAACCACGTTCTGAACAACCGCCACGGCCGGAAGGTTGCGGTGATTGTGAACGACATGAGCGAGGTGAACATCGACGCCGACCTCGTTCGCGATGGCGGTGCGAACCTGTCCAGGACTGACGAAAAACTGGTCGAGATGAGCAATGGCTGCATCTGCTGCACTCTGCGCGACGATCTCCTGAAGGAGGTGCGCGCGCTCGCCGAGAGCGGCCGGTTCGATTATCTGTTGATCGAGTCCACCGGGATTTCCGAGCCGCTGCCGGTCGCCGCGACCTTCGAGTTTCGCGACGAGGAAGGGCAAAGCCTGTCCGACGTCGCACGGCTCGACACCATGGTCACCGTGGTCGACGCCGCCAATCTGTTGAAGGATTACGCTTCGACGGATTTCCTCAGTGCGCGTGGCGAGGCGCTCGACGGCGATGAGCGTACGCTGGTCGATCTCCTGGTCGAGCAGATCGAGTTTGCCGACGTCATCGTGCTGAACAAGATCGATGCGGCGACGCCGGCGCAGCGCGAGGCCGCGGCCACCATCGTGCGCGCGCTCAACCCGGATGCCGACATCGTCGAGGCGAGTTTCGCGAACATTCCGTTCGACCGCGTGCTCGACACCGGCCGCTTCGACCATGAGCGCGCGCATCAGCATCGTCTCTGGCACAAGGAGCTCTACGGCTTTGCCGAACACGTACCGGAGACCGAGGAGTATGGCGTCACGAGTTTCGTCTACCGCGCGCGGCGTCCGTTCGACCCGGTGCGCTTCCACGGCTTCCTGCGCGAGAGCTGGCAGGGCGTGATCCGCGCCAAGGGCCATTTCTGGATCGCGACGCGCCCCGATTGGTGCGGCGAGATGAGCCAGGCCGGTGCGATCGTGCGCACCGAAGGACTCGGCTCCTGGTGGGCGGCGATCCCGCGCGAGCGCTGGCCGGACCATCCGGACTGGCGCTTGATGATGCAGCGGAGCTGGAACGACCTCTACGGCGATCGCCGCCAAGAACTGGTCTTCATCGGCTCCGGGATGAGCGAAGACGACATTCGCCGCCGCCTTGATGCCTGCCTCGTCACCGGCAAGCCCGGCATGGACCCGCAGGCCTGGCAGAAGCTGCGCGATCCGTTTCCGCCGTGGCGGCGGGCGGGCGAGGCGGCGTGAGGCGGCGGCCGTAGCCTTCCATCTCCGTCATCCTGCCAGGATGACGGGACTTCGTCCGGCCTACGCTTCTAAAACCCGTCCCAATCGGCCGCGTATCTGCTAGAGAATCCTGCAGCAGGGGCGGAAACGGCGGCGTTGCGATGGCTGGCGGCAGCGAGATCTTCTACAGCGGCATTCCGGTGTTTCGCAGCTTCGCGCGCTTGATGGATCCGGCGCTGTATGCGCCGCTGCCCGATGACTGGACGGTCGGGGTCGCCGACATCGTCGAGTCGACCAAGGCGATCGCAGCGCAGCGCTACAAGGCGGTCAACATGGCTGGTGCCGCGGTGGTCGCTTCCGTCACCAATGCGCTGGATGGCCGCGAGTTTCCGTTCGTGTTCGGTGGCGACGGCGCAAGCTTCGCGGTCTCCCCCGCCGATCTTGATAAAGCGCGCGAGGCGCTCGCTGCGACCGCGCGTTGGGTGCGTGACGACCTCGATCTGGTGCTGCGGGTGGCGCTGGTGCCGATCACAGCGATCCGCGCCGCGGGCTTCGATGTACGCGTCGCGCGTTTCGGGCCGTCGGCTAATCTCTCCTACGCGATGTTCGCCGGCGGCGGTCTGGCTTACGCCGATGCCGCGATGAAGCGCGGCGAGTTCGCGGTCGATCCGGCGCCGCCCGGTACGCAGCCCGATCTGTCGGGCCTGTCCTGCCGTTTCGAGGTGATGCCCTCAGCGCGCGGCGTAATCCTCTCGGTGCTGGTGCTGCCGGCGAAGGATGCCGATCCGGCTTCCTTCCGCAGGGTGATCGAGGACATCGTCGGACGCGTCGAGAAGAGTCCCGATGCCGGGCGGCCGGTGCCCGCCAATGGCCCGCCGCTGCGCTGGCCGCCGCAGGGGCTGGAATACGAAGCGCGCGCGCGGCGCGGCGGCTCGCTCGCGCTGCGACGAGCGGTCGTGCTCACTTTTACGCTGTGGGCCTACACGTTGATGCGGTTCAATATCCCGATCGGCAAATTCGTGCCGAAGGCCTATGTGCGGCAGCTGGTCGAGAATTCCGACTTCCGCAAGTTTGACGACGGCCTGCGCATGATCCTGGACTGCACGGCGGAGCTTGCTGCGGACATCGAGCAGCGCCTCGTCGCCGCAGCTGCGCAGGGCGTCGTGCGCTACGGCCTGCACGAACAGGATGCGGCGATGATGACCTGCTTTACCCCGTCGGTGATGCGCGCCGACCATGTTCACTTCATCGACGCGCCCGCGGCGGTTACGCCTCGGCCGCTACCGTGCTGAAGGCACGCGCGGTTTAGCGTTGGTCTTGACCTCGCCCCGCAAGAACGGGGCGAGGAAGCGCAGTTCCTTGCGGCTACTTACTTCCCCACCCGCGTCCAGGTCTCGCCGCCGCACAGGGCGCCGACGCAGCCTTCGACGCGCAGTGTGCTCTCGCTGGTCACCGAGACGCTGCTCGCATAGGTGCCGCCGTCGTCGGCATTGTAGATCTGGCCGGACCATTTGCCTGCGGCAACCGGCTGCATGGCGGAGAACAGCGGCAGCCCGATGATCGGCCGGTTGGCCAGCGAGGGATTGGGATTCTTGTTGTCGACCTGCGGCTTGCCGGTCATCGGATCGATCGGATCGCGCAGGCTCACCACCACGCCGCAGATGCCGCCGCCGCATTTGCTGATCTTGACGCGAGCATCGCCCGCCTGGGTCTGCCAGACGCCGAAAGGCTCAGGCGCGCTCTGCGTATGCGCAGCCGGCGCGGCGAGTGCCGTCGCGATGATTGCGATCACGAGTCCGAGTTTGCAGGTCATTGGCAGTTCCCCAAAAGGTCGGCCTGCATAACAAGTCGAAAAATTTCTGCAACGTCATATTCGCGCGATCAGGCGCGTATGATTCAAAAAATCCTGTAGATTATTTCCAGGGTCGCCATGCTCACGCAAGGCGACGCTATCCCCAGCGGGTCAGCCGGATCGAGATGACGGTGGCGAGGCCGAAGGCCACCATCGCAGCTCCGACCAACGCAAACAGCGTCCATGCGGGGGCGCTCGCGGTCGCGAGCCACCAGCCGCCGATGCCGACCATGAGCAGACGGATGGTGCCGGCCAGCACGGGCCCGCCGACCTTGGCCGCGCCTTGCGAGGAGAAATAAAGACAAACGCCGACGCCGAAGAAGCCGAAACCCGGTCCGGCGAGCGCGAAATAGGAGGATGCGGCCGCGGTGACGCCGGGATCGCGGGTGAACAGCGCGATCCACAGCGTCGGCTTGATCGCGACCACCAGTCCGACCAATCCGACAACAAGTCCGGCGACCGTGCCGGCGGTCCACGCCACCTTGCGGGCCCGCGTGACAAGTCCCGCGCCGATCGCCATGCCGACCATCGGCACCGAGGCGACGCCGACCGCGAATGCGATCGGGATCAGCAAGAATTCCAGCCGCGAGCCCATGCCGTATCCGGCCAGCGTCTCGGTACCGAAGCCGGCCAGGATTTTGGTGAAGATCAGGATGGTCAGCACGCTCTGCAACGGCGACAGGCAGGAGATCGCGCCCACTCTCAGGATGTCCAGGAACATCGCGCGCTGGAAGTTGAAGGCTTTGAAGTCGAGCTTCAACCGGCTGCGGCCGGAGGCGAGATACCAGGCGAGGAAGATCGCGCCGCACGTGAAGGCCGTGAGCTGGCCCGCGGCGACGCCGCGCATGCCGAGGCTCGGCACCCCGAACAGGCCAAGACCCAGCACACCGCCGACCGCGATCTGGATCAACGACACCGTGATCAGCGTCATCGAGGGAAGCCGCATGTCGCCGGTGCCGCGTACGACGGACGCCAGCGTGTTGACCAGCCAGATCGAGATCGCTCCGGAGAACAACACCTGCGAGTAGTGCAAGGACTGTTCGAGCACGCCGCCGTGGCCGCCGAGCAGCGCATAAAAATTGCGGCCGAAGCCCAGCATCATGACGGTGAAGAACAGGCCGAGGCCGACCCCGATGATCGCCGCATGCAGTGCCAGGTCGGCCGCGCGGTCACGGTCGCCGGCGCCGAGCGCGCGGCTGATCGCCGAGGAGACGCCGCCACCCATCGCGCCCGCCGACATCATCTGGTTCAGCATCGCGAACGGAAACACCAGCGCGATGCCCGCCAGCGGCTCGGTGCCGAGCCGGCCGATATAGGAGGTCTCGGCGACCGCCACCAGCGTCGAGCCGAACATCGCGATGGTGTTGGGGACCGCGAGTTTTAGCAGCGTCGGCAGGATCGGTGCGGTGAGCAGGTGATCGACCGGTACCGCGGGCGCGGCTGCAGCGGAGCGCTCGTCGTCGATCGAGGCTTCGATGGTCATGCGACGGCAGCCCGCCGGAGAGGGGGCCTACTGCCGATACGGGCGCTGTTCGACGTCAATCGATCATCTCGGAATCAATAAATGATGATCGACATGTTACGGTGTGCGGCCTCCACCAGCCAGCCGCGCCCGTGCAGGGGTCACCATGGCAGGCCGCATAGGTCGATCTTGCCCTGGCGCGGGGCGCGGACGATGTCGTTGACGAACGGCGCCATCGCCTCGAAGCGGATCTGCCCGGAGGGCTGTTCGCACATGACTTCGCCGGTGAAGGGATGCCAGCCGCGCGCCTGGTAGAACGCGAAATTGTGCGGCTCGCAGAATAAGATTGCAAATTTCACCGCATCGTTGGCACGCATCGTGTGCACGGCGGCGTCGAGCGCGAGTGACGCATAGCCGCGCCCCCGGCAGTCCTCGCGGGTCGAGACCCCGCCGATGCCGCCGACATGCACCTTGTGGCCATTCCAGGTGATGGTCCGGAAATAGATACCGACATGGCAGGCCAGCCCGCTGTCATCGGGCGCGTCGAGCAGCACGCGCAAATCCGCGTGAGCCCATTTGATATCGGCCCAGCTCTTGTTCTGCATGACTTCGGGGCTCCAGACCGCCCGAAGCAGCGGCTCGGCGCGCTGCCATGACGCATCTCCGTTGAGAATGTCGATTTCGATGCTCATCGTCGCCGTCCTGGGTCTGCTTTCGGCTGTGCCGATCTGTCATACACGATCTGAAAATGCGGTGTTTCTCCGCCGTGGAACCTTCTATAAGGGGGACCCGTTAAGTGTAGTCTCCCACCCTCTGTTGGACATTACCCCATGACCTTCACGCTACCCGATCTGCCCTACGCCCACGACGCCCTTGCGCCCTACATGTCCAAGGAAACGCTGGAGTTTCACCACGACAAGCATCACCAGGCCTACGTCACCAACGGCAATAACGCGATCAAGGGGACCGAATTCGAAGGCAAGTCCCTCGAGGAGATCGTGAAGGGCTCGTTCGGGAAGAACGCGGCCGTCTTCAACAATGCCGGCCAGCATTACAACCACATCCATTTCTGGAAGTGGATGAAGCCGAATGGCGGCGGCAGCAAGCTGCCCGGCCGGCTCGAGAAGAAGATCAACGAAGACCTCGGGGGCTTTGAGAAGTTCAAGACCGACTTCGCCGCGGCTGGCGTCGGCCAGTTCGGCTCCGGCTGGGCCTGGCTGCAGGTCAAGGGCGGCAAGCTCGAGATCGCCAAGACCCCGAACGGCGAGAACCCGCTGGTCCACGGCGCGGTGCCGATCCTCGGCGTCGACGTCTGGGAGCACTCCTACTACATCGACTACCGCAACCGTCGTCCGGACTATCTGAAGGCGTTCGTCGACAGCCTCGTCAACTGGGACTACGTCGACGAGCTGTTCGGCAAGGCCGGCTAAGCGCGCACAATGTCATTCCGGGCCCGGTCCTGCGGACCGCCCTCAGGTGCGCAATTGCGCACCGGGGAATGATGACGAGAGTGCTTTGGAAGAGGGCGGCAGGATCAACTGCTGCCCTTTTTGTTTCCTTGCAGCGGTTGCGGCCATGCGGCACAAAGCGCGCATGGGGCAACTGGCAAGCTATCTCCTCGTCTTCTTCGGCGGCGGTCTTGGCGCCACGCTGCGGCATCTGATCAACATCACCTGCGCGCGCTGCATCGGCACCGCGTTTCCCTGGGGCACTTTCATCATCAACATCACGGGATCGACCGTGATGGGGCTGATCGCAGGCTATCTCGCCTTCAAGGGCGAGGCCTCGCAGCCCTGGCGGCTGTTCCTGATGACCGGCGTCCTCGGTGGCTACACCACCTTCTCCGCCTTCTCGCTCGACGCCGCGCTGCTCTATGAGCGTGGCGAGCTCGGGCTGGCTGCGCTGTACGTCGCGGGATCGGTGGCGCTCTCGATCGCGGGATTGTTTGCCGGGCTCGCGCTCATCAGGCATTTGACGTGAGGCGACGTTAGCGAGGCGATCACTCTCCATCGTCATTCCAGGGCTCGCGAAGCGAGAGCCCGGGTCAAGCACCGCTGCCTCTGGAATACTGGGCGCGGGTGATGACGCCGGCGGTGTGTCAGTGGGATCGCGAACCATCCATCGCCGTCGTCCTGGCGAAAGCCAGGACCCATTACCCCTAAGTTCATTTGTTGCGCGACGCTGGGGCCACGATCCCGTTCGTCACCGGATTCGGTGGTTATGGGTCCTGGCTTTCGCCAGGACGACGCGGGGAGGGGGCCCCGCGCTCTCTCCACCCGGCCGCAAACCGTTCATCCCGGGAACCCGCCAACCGGCTCGTCCGGCGGCATTTCCCGCCTCCAAATTTCCCTTTGGTAACCTCGCCTTAACCATGATTAGCGTCTGGTTAGGGTCTGAATGACGCGTGAAAAGCCCTCGTTTTGACATGTTGGCAGGGGAAGCAGGGCCCGGCTTTGGACGGGCCCCCCATGCGACAGATGTAAGAGGCTCTCGCGCAGTTTTGCCGCGCCGGGCGCGCGGCCGTGGAAGGGGTGCCGATTGGCGGCCCGCCGAATTGGGACACTTGCGTTGAGAGGATATTGCCGATGAATCCCGCCGATGTGGCTCAGTCGACGCTGCCACTGGCATCGAGCGATGTATCGCTGATCGCATTGTTTTGGCAGGCCCATTGGGTCGTCAAATGCGTGATGCTGGGACTTCTGTCCTGCTCGGTGTGGGTCTGGGCGATCGCAATCGACAAAATCCTGCTCTACGCCCGCACCAAGCGGGCAATGGACAAGTTCGAGCAGGCGTTCTGGTCCGGCCAGTCGATCGAGGAACTCTACCGGGCGCTCTCGGCCAAGCCGACCCAGTCGATGGCGGCCTGTTTCGTGGCCGCAATGCGGGAGTGGAAGCGCTCCTTCGAGAGCCAGTCGCGGTCGTTTGCCGGGCTGCAGGCCCGGATCGAAAAGGTCATGAACGTCTCGATCGCCCGGGAAGTGGAGCGGCTGGAACGGCGCCTCCTGGTGCTCGCCACGGTGGGCTCGGCCGGCCCGTTTGTCGGCCTGTTCGGGACCGTCTGGGGCATCATGTCGAGCTTCCAGTCGATCGCGGCCTCGAAAAACACCTCATTGGCGGTGGTGGCCCCCGGTATCGCGGAAGCGCTGTTTGCGACCGCAATCGGCCTGATTGCCGCAATTCCGGCGACTATTTTCTACAATAAGTTCACCTCGGAGGTGAACCGGCAGGCCGCGCGCCTCGAGGGGTTCGCCGACGAGTTCTCGGCCATCCTGTCGCGTCAGATCGACGAGCGGGGCTGAGGCTGATGATGGTCACGATGGTCACTCTTGTGAGCGCACGATCATGGCGATGAGCATGGCAGGGTCCGGCGGGGGCAGACGCCGCCGCGGCGGGCGCAAGCCGGTCATGGCCGAGATCAACGTCACGCCGATGGTGGACGTGATGCTGGTGCTCTTGATCATCTTCATGGTCGCGGCGCCGCTGATGACGTCGAACATCGACATCGATCTGCCGGTCGCGAGCGGCGGCAAGTCGATCTCGTCGAACCAGCCGCCGCTGACATTGTCGGTCAAGCGTACCGGCGGCGGCTGCAACTCCAATGTCGAACTCTATCTCGGCGACGCGCCGGTCACGGCCGCGGATTTTCCAGCCAAGATCAAGGCGATCGGCGATGCCCGGTCGGATGCCGAAAAAGTGGTCTATCTGCGTGGCGACAAGGACGTCTGTTACACGGATATGATGAAATTGCTCGGGGAAGTCCGGGCTGCGGGATTCAAGGCTAATATCGTCATCATCCCGGAGGGCGGTTAGAGCATGAGGCACGGGGAAGCCTGATTTGAAGGTCAAGGTCGACAAGACTCTGGCGGCATCGATTGTCCTGCACGTCCTCGTGATCGGGTGGGGCCTCTTGTCGTTTTCGACCAGGGCATACGTGATGCCTGAAGAGGATACTGTTGCCGTCGACGTGATCTCGCCCGACCAACTCTCTCATGTCATGGCGGGCCTGAAGGACGGCAAGAAGGAAAATCCCAAGCCGCTGGTCGAGAAGGTCGCCGAGGCCAAGCCGATGGATGATGCCGTCGGCAAGATCGATGACAAGAAGCCGCCTGTCGTGACCGATACCGCGCCGGCGCCGACGCCGAAGGTGGAGAAGCCGGAAGACAAGAAGCCGGATCCGCCGAAGAAGGTCGAGAACAAGCCAGAGAATAAGCCAAAGGAAGAGCCGAAGCCGGTTGAGAAGAAGCCGGATCCGGTGAAGCCCGACCCGATCGCGGAAGCGATCAAGAAGGAAGAGAAGAAGCCGCCCCCGAAGCCTGTCGCACAGGCCGCCAAGCCGCCGCCGGAGCAGAAGCCCAAGGATCGCGTGTTCGACCAAAGCAAGATTGCGGCACTGCTCGACAAGCGCGACCCGACGCGCGCCTCGGCAACTGGCGATACGCTCAACGCCAATGCATCGCTCGGTACTGCCAAGGGCAAGGCCGCTGACAACTCCGCGACCTGGGGCGCAATGTTCAAGCAGCAGGTCGAGCGTTGTTGGAAGAAGCCCTATGGCGGCATCGAAGCGCAGCAGACCGAGGCCGTTTTCGAGATCAAGCTGAACCGTGAGGGCAAGCTCGAAGCGCCGCCGGTGCCGGAAGGCACGCCGGGAACGCCCTATTTGCGTGTCTATCAAGAGAGCGCGCTGCGGGCGATCATCGAATGCCAGCCGTATAGACTGCCGGCCGCCTTCTTCGAGGAATGGAAGTATTTCGCGCCGGTGTTCACGGAACGGAAGACCTGAGGACAATCGCGTCGCCTGGCCAACGGCAAGCAAAGTTACTGACAATGACCAACACGAATGATTTGCGGACCATGAAATTTCGCCTCGACCGTCGACAGATGATCTCCGGAATTGCGGCCCTCGGCGCGCTTGCTGGAACCCGGAGCGCTTTCGGGCAGGCCGGCCCGAAACGAATTCCGATTCCGGAAGGCGAGTTTGCCCCGGTGCCGATCGCAATCCCGAACTTCGCCGCCGGAACGCCCGGCGACGCCGAGGTCGGTGTCGGTGTCACGCAGGTGATTACCAACAATCTGAAGCGCAGCGGGTTGTTCGCGCCGATCGATCAGGCCGCCTATCTCGAGAAGCAGATCAACATCGACGCGGCGCCGAACTTCAACAACTGGAAGAGCATCAACGCGCAGGCGCTGGTGACCGGCCGGATGACGCGCCAGGGCAACGGCCGCGTGAAGGCGGAATTCCGGCTCTGGGACGTCAACACCGGCCAGCAGCTCGCCGGCCAGCAGTATGACACCTCGGCCGAATACTGGCGCCGTATCGCCCACATCATCTCCGACCAGATCTATGAGCGGATGACCGGCGAGAAAGGCTATTTCGATACCCGCGTCGTGTTCGTCGACGAGAGCGGCTCGGCTGATCGCCGCGTCAAGCGGCTCGCGCTGATGGACCAGGACGGTGCCAATGTGCGCTATCTGACCCGCGGCTCGGACCTCGTGCTGACGCCGCGGTTCTCGCCATCGACCCAGGAAATCACCTACATGGAGTTCGGGCAGGGCGACCCGCGCGTCTACCTGCTCAACATCGAGACCGGCCAGCGCGAGATCGTCGGCAACTTCCCGGGCATGTCGTTCTCGCCGCGCTTCTCGCCGGATGGCCAGCGCGTCATCATGAGCCTGCAGCAGGGCGGCAACTCCAACCTGTTCGTGATGGATCTGCGCTCGAAGTCGATGACGCGGCTGACCGACACGCCGGCGATCGACACCTCGCCATCTTATGCGCCCGACGGCACGCGGCTGTGCTTCGAGTCCGATCGCGGCGGCAAGCCGCAGATCTATGTGATGCCGGCAACCGGCGGCCAGGCGCAGCGCATCTCGTTCGGCGACGGCACCTATTCGACGCCGGTGTGGTCGCCGCGCGGCGACTACATCGCCTTCACCAAGCAGGGCGGCGGGCAGTTCGCGATCGGCATCATGAAGCCGGACGGCTCCGGCGAGCGCATCCTGACCTCGGGCTTCCACAATGAAGGTCCGACCTTTGCGCCGAACGGACGCGTCGTGATGTTCTTCCGCGATCCCGGCGGCAACAGCGGCCCGTCGCTGTTCACGATCGACGTGTCCGGCCGCAACGAGCTGCGGGTTCCGACCCCCGGTTTTGCGTCCGATCCCGCCTGGTCGCCGCTGTTGTCCTGAGCTCGCGCGGGGCTGCTCCGGGGAACCCCGGAGCAGGTCGGCACTTCTTACCTAGCGCACTGAATTTGATGCCGAATTTCGGCCATCAATCATCCGTGGCAAGGACTCGCTAAGGATGTTCGCTCAGAAAGGCTTCACCTGCGGCCGCTAAAACTACGCTGCCGGAAAAGGACGCGTACGTCTGCAGATGCAGTTGGTGGATCAGAAACGACGAGGCAGCCAGGACGAGCTGGAGCCAGTGCTCTACGCTGCACTTGTGGATTCGATGCGCCAGAACTTCTGGGCGATGTTCCTCGGCAGCGTCGCCACCGCCTCCGCCGCGGTGATGACCGCGCTCAAGACCGGTAATGTGCTGCTGTGGCCGTTCGCCTTCCTGATCATCGCCATCGGCACCGCGCGCGCGGTCTGGATGCGCAAATACGACGAGGGGCAGGGCGGCGGGCTGACCTATGAGGAAGCCAAGGTCTGGGCGCCGCGCTACTCGATCGGTGCGATCGTCTACGCCATGGTGCTGGGCGCCTGGTGCTTCGTCACCATCCTCGGCAGCGATGATGCGATCGCCCACATGCTCTGCGTCGCGGTAACGGTCGGCTATACCGCGGGCGGCGCGGCGCGCAACTACGGGCGGCCGCGGCTGCTTCAGCTCCATGTGCTGGTCGCCTGCGGCCCGATGTCGCTCGCCTTGGCGCTGCACGGCGACTTCTACTATGTCGGCCTCGCGACCCTGCTGGTGCTGTTCTTCCTCGGCCTCAAGGGCATCAACCTCAGCCTGCATGCGATCTTCGTCAAGGCGCTGACCGCGAGCTTCCGCGAGGCGGCGCTGGCGCATCAGTTCGATACTGCGCTCAACAACATGCCGCATGGCCTGTGCATGTTCCGCGCCGACGGGCGCCTCGCGGTGATGAACCACCGCTTCATCGAGATGATGCAGCTGTCGGACGATTTCGTGCAGCGCGGCGCCAGCGCGGCCGATATCTGCAACGCCTGCGTCCTGTCCGGCGCGATCTCGGTCGCGGCCGCGCAGCAGATCCTGTTCGAGATCGAGAGCTCGCAGCGCGGCGACATCGTCACCAGCGACCCCGATCCGGCGCAGAACCGTTCGCTGGACTGGACGTTCCAGCCGATGGCCGGCGGCGGCACGGTCTTGCTGGTCGAGGACATCACCGAACGCAAGGACGCCGAGGCAAGGATCAGCCACCTCGCGCGCTACGACGAGCTGACCGCGCTGCCCAACCGGGTCAATTTCCGCGACGAGATCGGCCGCCTGCTCGCCATGCAGCACGGTGACCACCGTTCCGCATTGCTGTTCGTCGACCTCGACCAGTTCAAGCAGGTCAACGATACGCTCGGCCATCCCTGCGGCGACCAACTGCTTTGCGCGGTCGCCGAGCGGCTGCGCGAGATGCTGCGTCCGGAAGATTTCGTCGCGCGGTTCGGTGGCGACGAATTCGTCGTGTTCCAGCAGAATATTAACTCGCATGAAGATGCCGCCGCGCTGGCGCGGCGCATCGTCGACCGGCTCAGCGAGCGCTACAAGATCGACAACCATCTGGTCGAGATCGGCGCCAGTGTCGGCATCGCGATGACCGCGCCCGGCGTCGGCGCCGACACGCTGCTGAAGAACGCCGACATGGCGCTCTACCGCGCCAAGGCCGATGGCCGCGGCACCTTCTGCTTCTTCCGCGACGAGATGGCGCAAACGGTCGAGGCCCGACGCATCCTCGAGCTCGATCTGCGCAAGGCGCTGGCCAACGAGGAGTTCGAGCTGTTCTACCAGCCGCTGATCAATCTGAAGTCCGGCAAGGTTTCGACCTGCGAGGCGCTGCTGCGCTGGAACCACCCCGCGCGCGGCACGGTGTCTCCGGTCGACATCATTCCGGTCGCCGAGGACATGGGCCTGATCGTCGATCTCGGCCGCTGGATCCTGCGCAAGGCCTGCATGGAGTGCATGAAGTGGCCCGAAGCGGTCAGCGTCGCGGTCAATTTCTCGCCGCAGCAGTTCCATCAGCGCGACGTGTTGAGCGAGGTCCGCTACGCGCTCGAGGTCTCCGGTCTGCCCGCGCACCGGCTCGAGATCGAGATCACCGAATCCTCGCTGCTGCACAACACCGAGCTGACCCACGACGTGCTGTCGCAGCTGCGCTCGCTCGGCGTGCGGATCTCGCTCGATGATTTCGGCACCGGCTACTCGTCGCTCAGCTACCTGCACAATTTCCCGCTGCAGAAGGTCAAGATCGATCGTTCCTTCCTCGAGGGCATCGACAGCGATCGTCCGTTGACCCTGCTGCGCGGCGTGGCGCGGCTGTCGGCGGATCTCGGCATGTCGGTCGTGGTCGAGGGCATCGAGACCAATGAGCAGCTCGAACTGATCAGCGCCGATGGCGCGGTGACCGAAGCACAGGGATACCTGTTCAGCCGGCCAGTTCCCGCGGTGCGCATCCGCCAGCTGCTCAATGCTTCGCACGGCCGGCGGGCCGACGAGCAATTGCATGTGGTTCCCTCGCGCTCGATCGCGTGAGCCCGCCGAACGCCTTCAATCGATAGTTGTGATGATCCCCGGGTGCACTACCGGGAATGCACCCTTGCGGTCACAGGTTAACTGTATTGTCTCGATTGCTTTGACGAAAATTAAGAAGCTGTTAAGATTTTAGGCAGCTCGCAAAAGTTGTCGTGACAGTCCGGAGTAGTTCATGAGGTCCCCCGTCGTTGCGCCCCGCGCTTTTTCGCGAGGCCCGGAGCTGCTCGACCAAGTTGATTACCGCCTCGCCCAAACGCCCGCCGAAAAAGAAGAGATCTACAATCTGCGTTATCGCGCCTATCTGCGCGAAGGCGCGGTGAAGGAATCCGCGGAGCAGCGGGTCACGGATCAATACGATGATCTGGAGAACTCCTGGACGTTCGGCGTCTATCTCGACGGCCAGCTCAGCAGCTCGGTTCGCATCAGCGTGCTGACGAACGAGTGGCGCGAGTCGTGCTCTGCGGAGGCCTTCGGCGAAATCCTGCATCCGAGGCTCGATCGCCATCAAGTCATCATCGATCCCGCGCGGTTCGTTGCGGATCCCGATCGGGCCCGGCGCACGCCCGAACTGCCCTATGTCACCGTTCGTCTCGCCTATATGGCCTGCGAATATTTCAGCGCCGATCTGGGACTGGCCATCGTCCGTCCGGAGCACCAGGCATTCTACCGCCGCGTCTTCTTCCACGAGACCATTGCCGAGCCTCGCCTGTTCCCGGGCCTGCTCAAGCCGGTCGGGCTGATGGCGGCGGATTTCCCCACCATGCGGGACAAGGTGTTCACGCGCTACCCGATGATGCGTTCGTCGGCGTTCGAGCGCCGCATGCTGTTCGAGCGTGAACACCATGTGCTCCAGCAGCCGACGATCGAGCGATTCGATCGTCCGTCGATCGTGCCGCATTCCTGAGCGCGAACTACCCGGCTGCCGTTCCGTCGCTGCCGCCGTTCCAGCGTTCCAAATCTGCAACTTTCTGTCGCCGGTTGGCCACGGACGGCGCCAAAATTGCCGTCGAGCGATTTGGTTCCCGCGAAGCTTGCCTTCCCTTCACCATCGCGCCACATTTGCCACCCATTAACCATCGGGGGCGCTTTCCGGCATTGTCTGGCATTTGATGGGGTCCAGCAAGGTCTCGTCAAGGTTGACGGAACGTTCGCTTAACCATCGCCCTGTAGACCGATTGGGTAGTACGAAGAGCGTGAGCGTGGAGGCTCCGGGAATGAATTATCTCCAGGGTATGAAGCTGGTTGCTGTTCTGGCGGTGGCGCTGTCGATGGGCGCCTGCGCCAACAAGAACCCGTTGGACGCCAATGGCGCGATTGGGGGCGCCGCGACCCCGGGTAGCCAGCAGGACTTCGTGGTCAATGTCGGCGACCGCGTGTTCTTTGAGAGCGATCAGACCGATCTCAGCCCACAGGCGACTGCGACCCTCGACAAGCAGGCGCAGTGGCTGCAGACCTACAACCGCTATTCCTTCACCATCGAAGGTCATGCGGACGAGCGCGGCACGCGCGAATACAACATCGCGCTCGGTGCCCGCCGTGCCCAGTCGGTGCGCGCCTACCTGGCCTCGCGCGGCATCGATCCGAGCCGCATGCGCACCATCTCCTACGGCAAGGAGCGCCCGGTCGCGGTCTGTAACGACATCTCCTGCTGGTCGCAGAACCGGCGCGCCGTCACCGTGCTGAACGCCAGCTCCTGACGCGATCCTGAATACGTTTCCAAGCCGGCGCCCTTCGGGCGCCGGTTTTGGTTTGACCGCATGGCGCGGCCGGGCGCTCTTCATCAAGATGAACGAAGCTGCGTGCAATTGGCCGCTTGCTTGTTCCAGCGCCCGTACTAAACCGGTATCCGTGGCGCTGTCCCGGATTTGAAGTGCCAGTCACAATTCCGGCGTACTCCGTCCCTCAATGTCGCTCGCTTTTCACGTCGATCTCGTCGTCAGGGCAAAATGTCATCCAGCTTCATTTTCTTTCCTCCGCCGCGGCGATCGCGGCGCTATTCGCCGTTTCCGCACCAGTGTTTGCCCAGTCCGACGATTCCGATGCCGAGATGCGGATCGAGCGGCTCGAAAACCAGCTGCGGCAGCTGACCGGTCAGAACGAGGAGCTGCAGTACCGCAACCGCCAGCTCGAGGAGCGTCTGCGCCAGCTTGGCGGCCAGCCGCCCGGCGCGCCTGGACAGGCTCCGGCGGGCCAATCCAATGTCGCTGCGGTGCCGCCCGCCCAGCAGCCGCAGGCTTACCCGCAGGCCCAGCCGGGGTATGGCCAGCCGCAGCAGGGATACGGCCAGCCCCAGCAAGGCTATGGCCGGCAGCCGCAGGGCGGCTATGACCAGCAGCAGGTCGCAGCGCCCGCACCGATCGTGCAGGAGCCGGCGGCGCCTGCCGCACCGGGCCGTCGCGGCCGCGGCGATGCCTTCGATCCGAACCAGAATCCGAATGCTCCGGGCGCGCCGCGTGCGCTCGGTGGCGGCCAGATGCCGATGCCCGGCGAGGCAGCAGTCGGTGCGCCCGGCGGCCGCGGGGCGGGCGAGCCGCTCGAGCTCGGCAACACCAGCCCGCAACGCGCGCCCGGCGCGAGCGCGGCCCTGACCACCTTGCCGCCGTCGGCCACGCCGAAGGACGAGTTCGACCTCGGCATCGGCTACATGCAGCGCAAGGACTATGCGCTCGCCGAGGAGACGATGAAGAACTTCGCCACGAAATATCCAACCGATCCGTTGGTGGCGGATTCGCAATACTGGCTCGGCGAAAGCTATTTCCAGCGCCAGCAATATCGCGACGCCGCGGAGACCTTCCTCGGCGTGACCACCAAGTTCGACAAATCAGCGAAGGCACCCGACGCGCTGCTGCGGCTCGGCCAGTCGCTGGCGGCGCTGAAGGAAAAGGAAGCGGCCTGCGCCGCGTTCGGCGAGATCGCGCGGAAGTACCCGCGCGCTCCGGCGGGGTCAAGGCGGCGGTTGAGCGCGAGCAGAAGCGCGTGAAGTGCTAAACCGGCAAGGGGAGGCCGCTTCCGGCCTTTCCACGGCCTGCTGGTTCTGCGATGCCCGACGACCAATCTGCCATCCCGGCAAGGGACGCCAAGCGCCTGTTCGCAGATCTGGCGCGCGCGCCGGCGATCGTGCTTGCGGTGTCCGGTGGTCCGGATTCAGTCGCGCTGATGTGGCTGGCCGCGCGCTGGCGCCGCGCGCTTGCGCAAGGGCCGATGCTGGTGGCGGTCACCGTCGACCACGGTCTGCGTCCTGAGGCGGCTCGCGAGGCGCGCGACGTCAAGCGGCTGGCGCGAAGCCTCGACCTGCCGCATCAAACGCTGCGATGGAATGGGCCGAAACCCGGGACCGGCGTGCCGGCCGCCGCGCGCGAGGCGCGCTACCGTCTGCTTACGCAGGCCGCGCGCAAGCACGGCGCCACGCATATCCTGACCGCGCATACCCGTGACGACCAGGCCGAGACGCTGCTGATGCGGATGCTGCGCGGCAGCGGCGTTGCGGGCCTTTCGGCGATGGCGCGCGAGACCGAGCGCGACGGCGTTCTGCTGATGCGGCCGCTGCTCGATGTGTCGAAGGCGCAGCTGATCGCAACGCTGCGGAAGGCGCGCATCGGCTTTGCCGACGATCCGACCAACCGCGACCTGTCCTTCACGCGGCCACGGCTGCGCGCGCTGATGCCGCTATTGGCGGAGGAGGGCGGTGATGCGCGGATCCTGGCGCGGCTTGCCGCGCGGATCGCGCGGGCCAATTCCGCGCTGGAACTGCTGGTCGATGGTGCCGAGCGCTATCTTGCGTTGAAAAGCGAGGATAAGCTCGGCGCGGGCTTCGACGCCGCGCTGTTCGCGGTGATGCCGGACGAGATCCGCCTCCGTCTGCTCAAGCGCGCCATCGACCGTACCGGACATGAGGGGCCGGCCGAGCTCGGCAAGGTCGAAACCCTTCTCGCCGCGGTCGACCAGGCCCTGGATGGGGTCGCCGGGCAAC
This sequence comes from Bradyrhizobium viridifuturi, assembly GCF_001238275.1. GTDB lineage: Bacteria > Pseudomonadota > Alphaproteobacteria > Rhizobiales > Xanthobacteraceae > Bradyrhizobium > Bradyrhizobium viridifuturi. Next base: position 296,311 of record NZ_LGTB01000002.1, on the reverse strand, counting down.
GCGAATCCAAGCTGAAACAGACCCTCGCCGGAGCGGTCATCAGCGTCGCCTCCGGCCGTATCAGGATCAGCCCGGCACCGCCCCGCCGGGCACGTTCCGGCTAGGCCGGGTTCGATTGGTTCAATCGCTGTCATAATCCGGCAAGGTGGCTTAACCACCCCGGAAAAACACCGGATTCTGCGTCATTTTTTGACCGGGAATCGGGCTAGGATGCGGTAAATAGTCGTGCGCAGTTCCCTTGGCATCGACCCCTGCGGCACCTAGATTGTATGCCATCACGGGATGGATTCCCTGGGGATTCCCACAGAGCCTGCCCAAGGATAGAGAGAGGCCGCGATCCGCGCGACCACCGAAGGAAGACCATGAACGCCAATCTGCGGAATTTCGCCCTCTGGGTCATCATTGTCCTGCTGTTGCTGGCGTTGTTCACGCTTTTCCAGAATCCTGGCCAGCGCTCGTCGTCCTCGGACATCTCGTTCTCGCAGCTTCTCACCGAAGTCGATCAGGGCCATGTCCGCGATGTCGTGATCCAGGGGCCCGAGATTCACGGCACCTTCAACAACGGCACGAGCTTCCAGACCTACGCGCCGAGCGATCCGACGCTCGTGAAGCGGCTCTATGACGCCAAGGTGCAGATCACCGCGAAGGCGCCCGGCGACAACGTGCCGTGGTTCGTCTCGCTGCTCGTCTCCTGGTTGCCGTTCATCGCGCTGATCGGCGTCTGGATCTTCCTGTCGCGGCAGATGCAGGGCGGCGCCGGCAAGGCGATGGGCTTCGGCAAGTCGCGCGCCAAGATGCTGACCGAGGCGCATGGCCGCGTCACCTTCGAGGACGTCGCAGGTGTCGACGAGGCCAAGCAGGATCTGCAGGAGATCGTCGAATTCCTCCGCGACCCCGGCAAATTCCAGCGGCTCGGCGGACGCATTCCGCGCGGCGTGCTGCTGGTCGGCCCTCCCGGCACCGGCAAGACGCTGATCGCGCGCGCGGTCGCCGGCGAAGCCAACGTGCCGTTCTTCACCATCTCCGGTTCTGACTTCGTCGAGATGTTCGTCGGCGTCGGCGCGAGCCGTGTCCGCGACATGTTCGAGCAGGCCAAGAAGAACGCGCCTTGCATCATCTTCATCGACGAAATCGACGCGGTCGGCCGTCATCGCGGCGCCGGCCTCGGCGGCGGCAATGACGAGCGCGAGCAGACGCTGAACCAGTTGCTGGTCGAGATGGACGGCTTCGAGGCCAATGAAGGCGTGATCCTGATCGCGGCGACCAACCGTCCCGACGTGCTCGATCCCGCGCTGCTGCGTCCGGGCCGCTTCGACCGTCAGGTCGTGGTGCCGAACCCGGACGTTGTCGGCCGCGAGCAGATCCTCAAGGTCCACGTCCGCAAGGTGCCGCTGGCGCCGGATATCAACCTCAAGACCATCGCGCGCGGTACCCCGGGCTTCTCCGGCGCCGACTTGATGAACCTCGTCAACGAGGCTGCGCTGACCGCCGCCCGCCGCAACAAGCGGATGGTGACGCAGGCCGAGTTCGAAGAGGCCAAGGACAAGGTGATGATGGGCGCCGAGCGCAAGTCGCTCGTCATGACCGAGGAAGAGAAATTGCTGACCGCCTATCACGAGGGCGGCCACGCCATCGTCGGCCTCAACGTCGTCGCGACCGATCCGATCCACAAGGCGACCATCATCCCGCGCGGCCGTGCGCTGGGCATGGTGATGCAGCTGCCGGAGCGCGACAAGCTGTCGATGTCGCTGGAGCAGATGACCTCGCGTCTCGCCATCATGATGGGTGGCCGTGTCGCCGAAGAGCTGATCTTCGGCCGCGAGAAGGTGACCTCGGGCGCCGCCTCCGACATCGAGCAGGCGACCCGCCTGGCCCGCATGATGGTGACGCGCTGGGGTCTCTCGGAAGAGCTCGGCACCGTCTCCTATGGCGAGAACCAGGACGAGGTGTTCCTCGGCATGTCGGTCTCGCGCACGCAGAACGCGTCCGAGGCGACGGTCCAGAAGATCGACTCCGAGATCAAGCGCCTGGTCGAGGAAGGCTACAAGGAAGCGACCCGCATCCTGACCGAGAAGCACGACGATCTCGAAACCCTCGCCAAGGGCCTGCTCGAGTTCGAGACGCTGACCGGCGACGAGATCACCGACCTGCTGAAGGGCAAGAAGCCCAACCGCGAGTCGGTGCTGGAGCCGTCGACGCCGCGCGCCTCCGCCGTGCCGCCGGCCGGCAAGCCGCGCCCGCGTCCCGATCCGGACACCGGCCTGGAGCCGCAGCCGCAGGCGTAAGCCATGGCCGGCCATACCGGCAAACCGATTGTGCAAAAGCTCGGCCTCAAGCCGGGCTTTTGTATTTTTGTCGACGGGTTGTCCGTTCCCTATGCCGACCTCGTCGGAGAGTTGCCCGCCGGTGTGCAGCTCGCGAAAATCGCGCGAGCACCACTCGATGCCGTGCATCTGTTCGCCGCCGAGGCCAAGGGCCTCTCGGCCAAGCTGCGCCGCTACCGGGATGTGATCGCGCCTGACGGCATGATCTGGGTGTCGTGGCCGAAGAAGAGCTCGGGCGTCGCGACCGATCTCACGGATGTCGTGGTTCGCAACACCGGGCTCGTGTCCGGCTTGGTCGACGTCAAGGTGTGCGCCATCGATGCGATATGGTCGGGGCTGAAATTCGTGATCCCGATCAAGCAGCGCGGCGAGCGCTGAGACCGCTGCGGCGAATAGGCTTGGCCTCAATCGGGCCGCCGTGGCATCCTCGCGCCAAGCCGCTGGACGGCACGGTCGCGCCGACTGAGAGCGCGGCAAGAATAATCGGGAGGGGAGGCCGATGCGCAAGGCAGTCGGCGCGCTTGGCGCCATTTCATTCCTGCTGCTGCCCGCCGTTTCATTTGCAGCCGAGATGCGCGGCGTCACATCAACTGAAATCAGGATCGGTCAGACCATGCCCTATAGCGGGCCGGTGTCGGCGTTCGGCGCGCTCGGCAAGGGCGAGGCCGGCTATTTCAGGATGCTGAACGAGCGCGGCGGCATCAACGGCCGCAAGATCAACTTCATCTCGCTGGACGATTCCTATGCACCGCCGAAGACGGTGGAGCAGACGCGCCGTCTCGTCGAAAGCGACGAGGTTGCGCTGATTTTCTCCTCGATCGGCACCGCGCACAACACGGCGATCGCAAAGTACCTGCAGGGCAAGAACATCCCGCAGCTGTTCCTCGCCTCCGGCGCCTCGAAGTTCGGCGACGTCACGCAATTCCCGCAGGCCACGATGGGCGTGCAGGCGCCGTTCCGCTACGAGGCGCGGCTGTATGCGCGTTACGCACTGGCGAAGATTCCGAATGCGCGGTTCGCCGTGATCTCGCAGAACGACGATTACGGCCGCGACTATCTCGCCGGCCTCAAGGATGTGCTCGGCGAGAAATACGATTCCCTCGTCACCGTTGCGACCTACGAGATATCTGACCCCACGATCGACTCGCAGATCGTCAAGCTGAAGGCCACCAATGCCGACGTCTTCGTGATCGCGGCGACGCCGAAATTCGCGGCGCAGTCGATCCGCAAGGCCTTCGAGATCGGCTGGCGGCCGATGACGTTCCTCTCCAACACCGCGGTGTGGATTTCGACCGTGATGCAGCCGGCCGCGTCGAGGCCGGTACCGGCATCATCTCGACGGCCTATGTGAAGGATCCGGACGATCCGGCCTGGAAGGACGATCCGGGCATGAAGGGTTGGCGCGACTTCATGACCAGATTCGTGCCCGAAGGCGATCAGCACGACACCAACTACGTCAACGCCTACAACAGCGCGATGGCGCTGGAGGCTGTGCTGAAGGCCTGCGGCGACGATCTCTCGACCGAGAACATCCTGCGGCAGGCGTTCGCGATCAAGGACCTGGAATTGCCGATGCTGCTGCCGGGCATCAAGGTCAACACCTCGCCGGCCGACCATGTGCCGGTCGACCAGATGCAGCTGATGCGCTTCAACGGCAAGAGCTGGGATCGCTTCGGCGAGTTGCAGACGGGGAATTAAAGGCGGCCGGTGGCGCCTCGCCGTCATTGCGAGCGAAGCGAAGCGACGAAGCAATCCATCACTCCGCGCACGCGGCCCAACGGATTGCTTCGCTTCGCTCGCAATGACGGAAGAAGTCTGAGCCGTTTAGCCTTTGACGCTTAGTTCGAACTCGCACCGGCCTTCGTCTCGTCCGACCGTACATGGATGACGGCGACGTCGTCCTTGTACAGCCGCTTCCAGCCCTTGAGGTGGTCCAGCACATTTCCGGCAGGAGAGTCCGAGCTCAGCAGCGTGGCGTCGATCCGGTATTTGTCGAGCAGGTCCAGCAGCTGTCCGGCATCGCGGGCGTCGAGCGCGGCGTAATAGTTGAGCACGAACTGCTCGCCATACAGCTCGGCGCGGCCGTCGATGAACACCTTGATGTCGCGGCTCACCAGATAGCCGCCGAACGGCGCGGTGTTGAACACGCGCTGCACCTTGTGCTGCTGGAGGACGTCGACCGCGGCGGCGGGCCAGAACACCGGCAGGAACTTGAACTGGTGCTGCGCGATGAAGGTCGTCGTGGTCACCCACGCGCCGATCACCATCGCGATCGAAGCCAGGATCGTGACGGCGGGGAACGAGCGGCGTTCCTCGAAGCGGGCGGCTTTGATGACCGCCATCCCCCATTGTTCCGATATCGGCTTGGCGAGCACCAGCGGCGCGATGAACGCGAATACCTCGATGTTGCGGATATGGCTCAGCGCCATCCAGACCAACCCGAGCAGCAGCAGGATTCGCGGCACCGACAGCGTCAGCCCACGATAGCAGATGAGGCCGATCAGGCCGAGCAGCGTGGCTTCGAAGAAGCTGGGCTTGCTGAAATCCGCGGGCATCCATTCGCCGATCAGCGTCAGCAGCTTGCCGAGGCTGAGGATCTTGGTCGCGCCGAGCAGGCTGTTCCAGCCGTAGGGCGTCACGCAGCTCGCGGCCAGCGCCGCGATACCGAACAGTCCCCATCGCACGACGAGTTGATGGCGGCGGCTGGGCTCTGCGCTCCAGACCGCCTCCAGTCCGATCGGCCCGATCAGCGCGAGGCCGAGCACGAAGCCGCCATGCAGATTGGCCCATAGCGCCATCAGCGGCAGCAGCCACCAAGATGGATACGTGCGGCGATCGGCGGCCGCCATCAGGCCGCCGATGAACGCCAGCAGGACCGGCAGCGCCAGCACATGTGGCCGCGCAAAGAAGTGGATCGTCGACAACAGCAGCGCCAGCGCGGCGATCAGGATCGCACGCGCCGGATCGAAATACGGGCTGAGCAGATGCAGGAAGATCCCAACCGTCGCGCCGATCGCGACCGACGTCAGGATTACCGGCCCGGCCCAATCGCCGCCATAGACGAGGGCGTACGCCACCTGCGACAGCCACGAGCTCGAGATCCATGGTTCGCCGAAACGGGTGAAGGAGAACACGTCCGATGTCGGCATCGCGCCGTGTTCGAGGATCCACTGTCCGACCTTGATCTGCCATTCGGTGTCGGAATCCCGCAGCAGGATCTCACCGGCGGAGAGATAAAACAGATAGGCGCCCACGGCGGCGCATAGCGGCACCAGCCCTCGCACAGAGCTGCGGCTGCTCACGCTGCTGGTGATGGAGAGTGACATGCGCTTTCTTGGTTCGGCCGAGGACATCGAGGCAACGCCACGCCTGACGTTGGGCGCACTCGACCACGGTCTCAGATAAATTCGGGTAAATGCGGCCGCGATGCGCGCGGGTCAGTGCGATACCAGATGCCTCTATTTCGGGCGATGATCTTAGCTCGCGGTTTACCATCGAAGGCCCGATCCGACCCTGAGTGGTGCTCGCAGCCGCCGATCCGTCGCTGGATCGGGGCGGCCCAAGCGCATTCGCGGGCCGGAGCGGCCGTCAGCTCAATCGGAGGTGGCGTGTGGCCGTCGCAAAATCCTTACAATTCCAGCTTGTCATCCCCTCTGAATAGTTGTTCACTTCTTCGGGCGGTTGCGGGATCAACCGCGCAAAACATTGAAGACGCGTGTGTTCTGCCGGTGGGCGCCGGCCAGGTCATACGGTTGGGGGACGGAACGCCATGGTCTATCGGCGAACACATCAGGTCGTGAAGCGGCTGGCTGCCCGGCGCAGCGCCATCCTGTCGGCTGCGCGCGATGCTGCGGCCGCGGGCGGCATGGCGGCGGTCCAGATCGCACCCGTCGCGGTGCGGGCCAATGTCGCCGCCGGCACCGTCTACCGCTACTTCCCGTCCAAAGCCGAGCTGATTTCGGAATTGATCACTGAAGTCTCGCGCGACGAGCTGTCCGCGATCCGGCGCGCGCGGACGCCGCGCCTGGCCCGTCATCGGCGCTGGCCGCCGCGGTGACGACGATCGCGGTCCATGTGCTGTCGCAGCGCAAGCTGGCCTGGGGCATCCTGGCCGAGCCGGTCGACGTCGACGTCACCGCCTCGCGCCTAGCCAGCCGCCGCGACATCTCCGGCGAGCTCGCCATGCGAATCGATGCCGCCGTGCGTGCCGGCCATCTGCCGGCGCAGGACACGGCGCTCGCCGCCACCGCCTTGCTCGGCGCGTTGCACGAGGCGCTGGTCGGCCCGCTGGCACCAAGCAATCTCGACGATCCGATCAAGCTGCGCGATGCGGTGCAGACCGTGACGCTGCTCGCGCTGCGCGCGGTCGGCGTGATGGATGCACGCGCCCGCGGTCTTGTGGTGCAGGCGACGACGCCGGCGAAGGCGCTGGTCGGCGCTTAGAGGTTTGCTTTTTGACGCGTTTTCTTCACGCGAACCGGCGTCCACTTCGCTTGAAAACGCTTTGACGCCGAGAGCGCGGCGAACACTTCCGTCGCATTGGCGTTGTAGGCTTGTGGCTGGGTTCAACCAAGCTCAGGGAGCAACGCATGACGACGACCCATGGTTCGGCCAAATGGCAGGGCGGCATCAAGGACGGCAAGGGCGCGATTTCGACCAAGAGCGGCGCGCTCGCCGATTACCCCTACGGCTTCGCCAGCCGCTTCGAGGGCAAGCCCGGTTCTAACCCTGAAGAGCTGATCGGCGCGGCGCATGCCGCCTGCTTCACGATGGCATTGTCGCTGATCCTCGGCGAAGCCAAGCTCACCGCCGAGCACATGGAGACCAAGGCTGACGTGACGCTTGAGAAGGTCGCCGACGGCTTTGCCATCACCGCCGTGCACCTGACGCTGTCGGCGAAGATCCCGGGCACCGATAACGCGACGTTCCAGGAATTGGCGGGCAAAGCCAAGGCCGGGTGCCCGGTGTCGAAGCTGCTCAACACCAAGATCACGCTCGAGGCGTCGCTGCAGGGCTGATGGTCTGGAGTGCAGTATCGGGCCACGCTGATGCGTGGCCCGGCGCGGCGCGTTACAGCTGCGCGTCGCCGTTCGGCCCGACCGAGGCGATGCGCAGCATGTTGGTGGTCCCGGGCGCACGCAGCGGCACGCCGGCGACGATGATGACGCGCTGGCCAGCCCTGGCAAAACCGTCGCGGAATGCGATCGAGCCGGCGCGGTCGACCATGTCGTCGAGATCGTGTGCGTCTTCGGCGACCACGCAATGCACGCCCCACACCACCGACAGCTTGCGGCCGGTGGCGAGATTCGGCGTGATCGCGACCACCGGCACCTTGGGCCGCTCGCGCGCCACGCGGATGCCGGTCGAGCCTGATGACGTCCAGCAGATGATCGCCGACAGATCGAGCGTCTCGGCGATCTGCCGCGCGGCGTCGGCAATGGCATCGCCCACCGTCGCCTCGGGATCGACGCGCTGCGCGTTGATCACGCTGCGATAGGTCGGGTCGCGCTCCACCTCCTCGCCGATCCGGTTCATGGTCGAGACCGCCTCGACCGGGAATTTGCCGGCGGCTGACTCCGCCGACAGCATGATGGCGTCGGCGCCTTCGTAGACCGCGGTGGCGACGTCGGAGACTTCGGCGCGGGTCGGCACCGGTGCCTGGATCATCGATTCCAGCATCTGGGTCGCGACCACCACCGGCCTGCCGGCGCGGCGCGCCATCCGGATCATCTGCTTCTGCAGGCTCGGCACCCGTTCCAATGGCAGCTCGACGCCGAGGTCGCCGCGCGCCACCATCAGCGCGTCCGCCGCATCGATGATGTCGGCAAGGCGGTCGATCGCCTGCGGCTTCTCGATCTTGGCCATCACGGCGGCGCGGCCGCGGATCATCTTCTTGGCCTCGATCACGTCCTCGGCCCGCTGCACGAAGGACAGCGCGACCCAGTCGATGCCTTCCGGCAGTGCGGCTTCCAGGTCGGCGCGATCCTTCGGCGTCATCGCGGAGACGGGCAGATCGGTGTCGGGCAGGCTGACGCCCTTGCGGTCCGACATCTTGCCGCCGATCACGACGCGCGTGACCGCACGCTCGGGCGAGGTTTCCTCGGCGATCAGCCGCACCTTGCCGTCGTCGAGCAGCAGTGCGTGGCCGGGCCGGAGCGCGGCGAGGATTTCCGGATGCGGCAGCTGGACGCGGCTGTTGTCGCCCGGCGTCTTGTCGGAATCCAGGATGAAGCTCTGGCCGTTCTTGAGCTGGGTCGATCCTTCGGCGAACGAGCCGAGCCGCAGCTTCGGCCCTTGCAGGTCGACCAGGATGCCGATCGGCCGGCCGTAGCTCGATTCGACATTGCGGATCGTCTTGACCAGCTCCCGCATCTTGTCATGCGGGGTATGGCTCATGTTGATGCGGAAGACGTCGGCGCCCGCCTCGAACAGCTTGCGGATCATCGCGCTGTCTGAGGAGGCCGGGCCGAGCGTTGCAAGGATCTTGATTCGACGCAGTCGTCTCATTGTTTGTTTCCGGGCGGCGTTGCGGCTGGCGGCAGACCCGGCGCGCCCGGCGGCGTTGCGCCCGGCGGCGGATTTGGCAGGCCCGGCATCGCCCCGGGGCTTCCCGGGGCCACGCCGCCCGGCATTCCCGGTACTTTCTGCGGCTGTTGTTCGTTGGCTTCGGTCAGCTGGACGGTCCATGCACGCTGCTCGCCGGTGTCGACCTCGAAGAAGCCGGTGCGGTCGAAGCCCCGCGCCAGGCAATTCTCGGTGCCCTTGATGGTGAATTCCTTGTCGCGCGAGCACATGAAGGCCTGGCCGGACCATTCGCCGCCGCGATCGTAGTCGAGAGCGTAGATGTAGTAGTAGCGCGCCACAAGATTGCCGCGGAGCAGGGTCTCGCAGGTCCGCGACGACACATTCCACCAGCCTTCGGTGGTCCAGCCCTCGGCGTCCTTGTAGCCGAGCGCGATCCCGACGCGGCTCGAGGTGTTGTTGCAGAGCCGGAAATCCGCCGCCGCCGGGCTCGTCCATAGGCAGGCCGCGACAACCGCCAGCACCGGCAGGAGGCCGGCCAGGATCAGGCGAATGGTGCGGGGAGGAGCTGAGGCGAGAGAATCTGTTGGGCTCATGCGGCGAAGCTATATCAAATCATTGACGATTTCGCGTGCCCGGCCGGCACTGTCAACGGGCGGGCGCCCGTTTCCCGCGCTGTGGGACCGTGGCAAGTGTGGCCGGACAGCTCCGTATTGCGCGTCGATATGGCAAAATCTGTGACAATTCCCACCTGATATCAATATGGTGAGCGCCTCACACCGGGATCACGATCATGAGCATTGACGACAAAACCAGAACGGAACTTGAAGCCGCGGTGTTTCGGCGCCTCGTCAGCCATCTCCGAAGCCGGACCGATGTGCAGAACATCGACCTGATGAACCTTGCCGGCTTCTGCCGCAACTGCCTGTCCAACTGGATGAAGGAAGAGGCCGACGCCAAGGGCCTTGCGGTGAGCAAGGACGAGAGCCGTGAGGCGGTCTACGGCATGCCCTATGAGGAGTGGAAGGCGAAGTACCAGGGCAGCGCCACGCCGGAGCAGCTCGCGGCGATGAAGAAGGCCCAAAGCGGCCACTAATTCCCGATCTGTGTGACGTCAGTTCCGCGGCCCTCAGCATCTCCTGTGGGCGCGCTGTGGATGAGCGCGATGTTTCCTTGACGGAACGTGCTCCAAAATCGAGGGTCGCCCGCAACAAGCGGTGCGCGTGGCGCGTATTCGCGCGACATTTCATTGCCATTTCAGGAGTACGCGATGGCCACCACGTCTGCCGCCGTTCAGGACGAGCCCGCAACGCGATTTGCCAAGGACCAGCTCAGGTCCATCATCGAGCGCATCGAGCGGCTGGAAGAAGAAAAGAAGACGATCTCGGACGACATCCGCGACGTCTACGCCGAGGCCAAGGGCAACGGCTTCGACGTCAAGGCGTTGCGCACCATCGTGCGCCTGCGCAAGCAAGATGCCAACGAGCGCCAGGAGCAGGAGACCATCCTGGAGACCTATATGCAGGCGCTCGGGATGCTCTGATAAATTGTGTTCTTGCGGGCGGCAGGGTGCTGAACGCACAGCCCGCGGACCGAAGCTGCATGGCGCGTGCTCCCCTCGCGCCATCGGTTATCATGGTACAAAATAAGAACAAAGCGGCTTGTCGGTCTTGTCCGTTCGGACGACGGTTGCCGTCGGGCTTCGCAGGCCCTCGCGGATCGCGTTCAATTGATGGACCTGTCGAGGGCGGGAAACCCAACCGCGTCGCAACGCGCTTAGTCGGCAGCGCAAGTCGGTATCGCTGATGACCCCTAGCAAGGGTTAGTCATCCTGACTTCGCCAGGTTCGTGAAGAGAGCCAGCCGCACCCTGATTGCTCGCCGATCGCTGCATGCTTCGAGGGGATAGACGGGGGTACCGGCCACTCGCGGATCGCGTAAAAGACGCCCCGAGCTAACAGGCCGGCGAACCGAACCCGGTGTCCGCTCACCACCACACACCATCGTCGATCGAGAGCGAACGCAGGCTAAAGGCACGTGCGAGCCGCCTCGGTCGCTACGTTGGCGGAGCGCCAACCTGCGATTTTCCGCGATGTCATGCGCTGTATGGCAGCGCTTGTGCGTTGACTGAAACCCTCTCCGGCAATTAGCCTCTATGCCGTCCGGGCACCAAGGCAATTGGCCGCATCTCCACGGGTGACAAGCTCGTGCCGAAAGGACTGTCGAGGCGTGACGGGCCGAAACATCCGAGATCGTGCTGCATGAAGCGCACTACGCAATGCTTAGGTCGATCTCTGCTCTGCCGAGGCGTCAGCCAGCCGGCTGCGCCGCAAGGTGATGATTGATGTACCTCAAACCGAAGCAGATTCATCACCGCTTAGACTGATTCATCTGGAAGCCCGGGGGCGCGATATGATGAGCCATTGCATTAAGCCGCTAATGATTGCCGGTCTGACCGCTGTTTTCGCCGCCGCCGCCCACGCTGAAGACGCCGATGTCGGGAAGGCGGAGTTTCTGGCTTCCTGCGCGAGCTGCCATGGTGCGGATGGAAAGGGCAAAGGGCCGGTCAGCGTGCAGCTGAAGGTACCGCCTTCCGATTTGACGAGCCTGGCGAAGAACAACAACGGGGTCTTTCCCATCAACGACGTTTACGAAGCCATAGATGGGCGGAGAGCAATTTCCGCACACGGGACCCACGAAATGCCGATTTGGGGAGACCGGTTCAACCCCGTCAAGAGCCTGCCTCACATTGTTGATCCGACCTACGACGCGCTCGATCCTTCGCGGGACTTGCGAGAAGTCGTCGTGCGAACGCGCATTCTCGCCATTGTCGATTATCTGAACCGCATTCAGCAGAAGTAAGCGGCCACGAAGGCGTTCGGGATCGCGTTGCCGCCGACGCGGTGACGCGATCTGCCGCGTGGAAGAGCGGCTGCTTTATTCGCTTCAGAGCCGCCGCGGCATCATTGATCCTCATCAAGGCCCGCCGCGAGTAAAGTCGCTAGTGGTCACATGGAAAGTGAGGATCAACGATGACCAGCATACTGCTTGATGCCCAGCAAATCCAGAATGCCCCGGCTCCGGTCCGTCTGTGGCTTGAGCAGCAGGTATCGGCGGTTCTTGGCCCGAGGTCGGCACCCGGAGCATCGTTACCTCGCCTGGTTGCGTGCACGGAAGCTCAGGCTGCGAACCTGCTCAATCGAATCAGACAGGCGCCGTCTGCGGTCGAAGTGTTCTTCGGGCTCGCTCATCCCGAGATCTCGTTCGGCGAGCCACCCGTCGTGACGTTCCGGCTTCTCGATCTTCAGCGTCGCGCCGGCTTGGAGAACATCACGAAACTCCTGGAATGTCTCGACCTCATCAACCGGGCGTTTGCGGAAATATGCGGCGATCCGGCAGCGCGGTTCTGTGATTTCGATGCCGCAGGGCATTGCTCGATCTTGCCGGCAACCCAGGGCAGTATCGCGGCAATGTGGAAGGCAATCATCGCGGCGGAGCGGCCCGGAGTAGTGCCAATCGCCGCAGCCGAATAGCGCGGGAGCGGGGCGAGATGAACGCGAAAAGACCCTGCAGCAGGTTGGCGCTGAAGTGGTCCGCCCCCTTGTCTTTACCCGTCATCGCGATCACGTGGATGCTCCTGCTCTGGTCCGGACAGGTTCAAGCAGGGGAAATCCGGGAGGTGCAAACACTTGCGCCATTGGTCGGAAAGGTCATCCAAAGTGTGGTCGGCATAACCGCCCGCACGGAGACTGCAGCAGTCACCCGGTCCGGTCCCGAGCCTTCGAATGGTCCGCCTCCCGCGACGAAGGATGTGTATGGCGCGGGCGTCATCATCAAGGCAGAAGCCGGATTGATCGTGACGAGCAGGCATGTGGTCAGCGGAGCCAAGGCACTCTCGGTCCGATTGTCGGATGGGCGCCAGCTTGACGCCAAGTTCGTGGTGGCCGACGAGCGGTATGACCTGGCGATGCTGAGGATCTCGGCCCCCGGCCTGACCGCAGCCCGCATCGGTCGATCAATCGATGCCGAGCCCGGAGATTTCGTCCTTGCGATCGGCGGCTCCTCGGGATCCGGTCCGAGCGTTAGCTTCGGCATTGTCAGCGCTCTGCATCGTTCGTGGCCCGGCATCTCCTGCCAGGATCTCATTCAGACCGACGCCTTGCTGGATCGCGGCAGTTCAGGCGGAGCGCTGTTCAATCTGCGGGGTGAAGTGATCGGCATTGTTGCCGCCGGCGCCGATGCGACTGAAGCCGGGCGCGCCTTTGGCCTCGCTATTCCCTCGGATGCGATTGATCGTCTCTACATCAGAATGAACTAGGGCGTTCCGGGATCGCGAAACATTTTGAGGTGCGACTCATCTGGTTTCGCCGGCTGATGGTGGCCGCCCAATGATCGTGCACCGAGATATCAGTAGACCATGACTGGCGTTTCCAGAAGATGATCGTTCACTGCAACGACACCGGGGATGCTCTCCGCGGCAACCCGGATTGCGGTGCGTTCGGCAGCGGATGGCGCATATCCCCACAGGTCGACGACGCCGTTCTGTACGGTCGCGGTCAGATTGAATGTGTGTGCCCATGGTTGCTCGCGAAGCTCGCCGAGCAATTTCTTCCTGATAACGGAATCGGCGGGTGATATCTCCAGCTTCGGCCGGGCGCTCGCGACAGCCTGGAGCAGGTTGGCCCGGCTGACGATGCCGACGAGGTGGCCGGTTGCATTCACGATGGGTATACGCTTGATGTCGTGCTTCTCGAGCAGCATCGCTATTTCGTACAGCGGCGTCTCCGGCGTCGCGGTCACGACCTTGCGGGTCATGATGTCTGCGATCTTGACAGCATGGGACTTCACGTAGTCGGACGCCATTTGCGCGTCTCCGGCCAGAAGCCGCAGCCACCACGAATACGGGCGCTCGGTGCCCGATTCACTCCGATGCATCAAGTCGCCTTCCGTGACGATCCCGACGAGTTCGCCGTCCTTGCCCACAACGGGGACGGCGCTGATGCGGTGCTCGAGCAGCAGGGAAGCAACCCGCCGGACCGTTGCGTTGGAGTCTACCGTGATGACGGGTGACACCATGACGTCGCGTGCTTGCATGATCGTGCTCTCTGTAGGTGGAAAGATGTTTCATTCTGCGGCATCACGCGCATGCCTGATTTGACCCCGATCAATCGATCTGGCGCTTCCGGCAGCTAGAGGAGGCGACGTGCGGCCAACGCTCCTGCCCGTGCTTGACGCGCTCTAGGCGCTGCGGCGCAGTTGATCCAGCGCAAGGCAATGTCAGTCCGCCGGCGTTTGATTAATCCCGATCAAACAATGGAGGTTGCCATGACTGCACTGCAGTTGCGTCAGGATGTGCTGGACGAGCTGGAGTTCGAGCCCAGTGTGGACGCTGCCCATATTGGCGTAATGGCGGAAAGCGGTGTCGTCACGCTGAGTGGCTACGTCAAGACCTATCTACAGAAGCTCTCGGCGATTTCGGCGGCACGGCGGGTCAGGGGCGTCAAGGCGATTGCGGACGAGATCGATGTTCGCGCGCCGGGCGACAAGAAGACCGCAGACGATGAAATTGCAAAGCGGGCGCTGGATATCCTCGCCTGGGACACGGTCGTACCGGCGAGCATCGCGGTCCTGGTTCGCGAGGGCTGGGTCACGCTGTCGGGAAACGTCGACTGGTATTTCCAGAAGCGAGCGGCGGAGCATGACGTGGGAATGCTGTCCGGCATTCGCGGTATCAGCAACAACATCCAGGTCGCGCCGCGCATCAAGGCCGAGAACGTCAAGGCCAAGATCGAGGGCGCATTGAAGCGGCGCGCCGAGACGCAGGCGAAGGCGGTCCGGGTCTCCATTCGCGACAACGACTGCGTTCTCCTCGAGGGCATGGTTGACAACTGGCAGGAACGTCGGGCGATCGAGAACGCCGCCTGGTCTGCACCTGGCGTTCAATCGGTTGAGGACAAGCTGACGGTCGGCTGAATCCCGCGGTGGCGGGTTGGCCGGAGACCGGCCTCCTGCGGCCGCAATCTCGCAAGGAGCGACACATGAGAGACAAGACATTGCGCCAGGACGTTATCGATGAGTTCGAGTTCGATCCGAGCTTCGATGGTGCGCACATAGGAATTGCGGCCGAGGACGGGGTCGTTACCCTGACTGGCCACGTGGGCAGCTACGGGCAGAAGCTCGCGGCTGTTGCCGCCACTCAGCGTGTCAAAGGTGTGCATGGCATCGCGGATGAGATCGAAGTTCGCTATCCCAACAACCCGAAGAAGGCCGACGACCAGATCGCAAGGCGTGCGCTGGATCTCCTGCACTGGGATTCCACAGTGTCGCAATACGAGATCAACGCGCTCGTGAGCGCCGGCTGGGTTACCCTCAGCGGTACCGTCAACTGGCAGTTCGAAAGGCGAGCGGCAGAATTGTGCGTTCGCAAGTTGGCCGGCGTCATCGGCGTTCTCAATCATATCAAGTTGAAGCAACGCGCGACGAGCGGCGACATCAAGGCAAAGATTGAGGCCGCGCTGATGCGGCACGCGACGGTCGAGGCCGGCGCCATTCGCGTCTCGGTGACGGGAGGGGATCACGTTGTGCTCGAGGGAGAGGTGGACAACTGGCGCGACCGGAGCGCAGCCGAACACGCAGCTTGGTCTGCTCCGGGCGTAATGTCGGTCGACGATCTGATTGTCGTTCGCTGACTGCCAGGGGGACCAAGAGCATCGCGTCAATAATGAGCGATCTCCTCCTGCCGTGCGGGGAGCGTTACGGACCGCTTGATCCGTGCCAGCCTGGCTCGTGCGTCACGGCCGATTGATCCGCAGGGTTGCGGTGGGTCAAGGCGCGTGGCCGTTCCGTCGAGCCATCATGGCATGGTCGTCAGAAAGGAGAAGGATCATGCTGACCTATTCGAAGCTCGACACCCTGACTGCCATCTATCAACGGCGTGCCGTGAGAAGTTACATTTCCGACAAGATCGAGCGTGGCACGATCGAACAGCTGCTGCATGCTGCGGTGCAGGCGCCTACGGCGCTTCATGCCGAGCCTTGGGCGTTCGTCGTCATCCAGGACAAGACGCGCTTGCGACAATATTCGAGCCGCGCCAAGGCGATGTTGCTTGGCCAGCAAGAGGCCACATTGCATTTCCAGAAATCAGAGCCCCGCGCGTTGGCGATGCTGTCCGATCCGGAGTTCAACATCTTCTATGATGCGGGCACGCTTGTCGTCGTCTGCTGCAAGGCGAAAGGTCCGTTCGTCGAAGCCGATTGCTGGCTCGCGGCTGAGAACCTCATGCTTGCGGCCACGGCACAAGGTCTCGGCACCTGCTGCATTGGCTTCGCTATTGGCATCCTGAACACCCCTGAGGTCAAGGCAGAGCTGAGGATTCCGGACGGCGGCGCGGCCGTTGCCCCGATCATCCTCGGCGTGCCGAGAGAGGCGCCATCTGCTGGAACGCGCAAGCCGCCCACGATATTGAAGTGGGTGCCGTAGCCAATGCCGGGAGACCGTTAAGCAAGAGCGCCGCTGCTGGTCGCAGAAGCACTGCCGGCAAAAAAGTACCCCGGATGCAGGAGCTAGCCGGGGCAGTCGGGGAGTTCTGGAAGATCTGCGGCGATCTATTTCTCTGGGCCACCTGCGTCGTCGTCACCTCAGTTCGGCGACGGCAACTGGCCGCAGATCATCGTGTTCGACAGGGAGGTGGATTCTGGCTCCAGAGCGTGAACCGTCGATTCCGGAGGCGCGATGAGTGTGTAACCCGATAACCGTCACCGCGATGCCGGCAATTAGAGCGAGCGCGACAATCCTGTGATGGGTCGCGCGGTTCGCTACGTGAAAGGTGTGGCTCATGGTCCGCTCCTGCACACAAAGCGTGCCTCAGAACCGCGTGCTTGGAAATTCGGGATTGTTCCCTACGGACATTTGCGGAGCTGACAGTTTGCCGGATGGCTTCGGAGCGCAGGACGGAGGCAAGGAGATGTATGGCGCGATTGATCCAGGTCAGCCCGGCCTCATCGCCTTTAGCGCATACTTGCTACGATCGGGTACGTGAAGCTTCACGGAGTATGCCATGTTGGCTTTGGAAGTCATGCGCACGTCGTTCGCGACGATCAAGCCGGGCGCGCCATTGCTCGACGCCGTTCGATTATTGCTGGAAACTGGCCAGCGCGGCTTGCCTGTGCTCGATGGCTCAGGCGCGCTGATCGGTGTTATCTCCGAGGGCGACTTCCTTCACCGTCGCGAACTCGGCGTACATTGGCCGGAGGGCTTCTGGTTCGAATGGCTGCTGAGCAGGGAGGAGGGACGGCTGGTCCGCGAGCGGACCCGGGCCCTGAGCGTCGACGCCGTGATGAGTCGCAAACCCGTTTGCGTCGGCGAACGCGCGACTGTGGACGAGATCGTTGCCGAAATGGACAAGCATCAGATATCCCAGGTCATCGTGCTCCGGGATACGCGGGTCGTTGGCATCGTTGGCCGCGTGCAGCTGATCACGGCACTTGAGCGAATACTCGCGCGATCCGAAGGCGACTGATGCGGAAGCTGCGGCGGGTAATTGTGCAGCGTGCGAGCGATCAGAGCGGGCTTCCGGCCGAGGGCGGCGACGACGAGAAGCAGCCGCGGCTTGACGCCCGCGCCGCAGTCGCGTTGATGGAACCTCTCACGGAACTGGTGATCCGCGCGGGTGCGCGTATCCTGGCGGTGGATCGGGCGGCCGCGCATGTGCAGGTCAAGCAGGATCGATCGCCGGTCACCGAGGCGGATCTTGCCGCGAACAGCATTCTGATCGACGGCCTGTCCCGGCTCGTTCCCAATGCGTTGGTGATCTCCGAGGAGTGCCCGCAAACGGTCGATCCCAGCCGTCATCAGAGTTTCTTTCTTGTCGATCCGCTTGATGGAACCAAGGAGTTCATTGCAGGACGCAAGGAGTATACGGTGAACGTCGCGCTGGTGACCGGGGGCGTCCCTCTGCTCGGCGTCATCGGCGCACCGGCGCTAGGCATGCTCTGGCGTGGAATTGTCGGGCGAGGCGCCGAACGATTGACGCTGCGCGACGGCCTCAGGCAAGCCCCGCAAGCAATCCGGAGCCGGCGTCATCCGCCCGGCAAGCCCAGCTTGGTGGCAGTAAGCCGATCACACAGCGACGAGAGAACGGCCGCGATGATCCGAGCGCGAGGCGATATAGTCCGGCGTCGGGTCGGATCGGCACTCAAGTTTGCCTGGGTCGCCGAGGGCAGGATAGATGCCTATCCAAGGCTGTCGCCGACCAGGGAATGGGATGTCGCCGCCGGCCATGCCATCGTAACCGCGGCAGGGGGTGCGGTCACGGACTCGAGCGGCGAGCCAATCAAGTTCGGGCAGATGCAAACAGGGTTTGTCGTTCCCGAATTCGTCGCTTGGGGTGATCCGGCCCCCATCCGCCGGAATCGTTCCTGAGCCGCACCCGACCCGAGGGATGCGCCAAGCCCGCGAAACATCCCAGGCCGGATTTGATTGAGATCAACGAAACGTTCCCCGTGAATCGATCTAATGCATTTGCGCAGGCGCTACTGCGCACCCCACCCGACGATGAAGCTGCCAGCTTCCCCCAAGCTGGCAGCTTTTTCGGGAATGGAGCGCAGGGGCCGGCTGGGGCATGATCCGGAAGAGCGTGAAACGGCTTTCCGCAAAAGCCATGCTCCAGAGCCAATGCGTGACGATAATTCAATACAATCGCATCGCAATCTAGCAGCGCCGCGGCGTCGACGGATGCGATGCAGCCTCTGACCCCGCGTGGAGCCATCGTCTGCCGAGGATCAATTGGACGGTCACGGCCATGATGCCATTGGCCAATAGCGCATAGCGCACGCCGACCAGATCGGCAGAAAGTCCGGTCAAGAGGCCGCCAAACGAAAGGCCCCCGCGCATGGCCAGCATGTACAGGCTTATCGTCCTGCCACGCAGGCGGGCCGGCGCTGCGGCGTTGAGGAGCGCGTTGGCCGCCGTATTGCTGATCGACATGCAAAAGCCGGCCACGACCAACAGAAGCGGAAGCACCGAAGTCCATGGGTTCACTGCCGCGATCGCGGTCATCGCGCCGTAAGCGGCGGCGAAAGCGGTGCTCAACTGGCGTTTGTCGCGGCCAGGTTCGACGCCGAGCATCACGACCGCTCCGAGCAGTCCTCCGATTCCGAACGCGCCGATGGCGAGGCTGAACTGGGTGGAATCGCCGTGCAAGATCTCCTTCACCAGGACCGGGCAGAAGACGATCAGTGGCCCGCACAAGGTGCTCGTGACCAGAACGGTGGTCAATGCGCCACGCATGTAGTCCGAGGCAACGATTCTGCGCAAGCCGAGAAGGAGCTGGTGACGGTCGAGTGAGCGGTCAGGGTCGGGGTTGGCCGAACCGGGCGGCAGAATCCAGATCGCGACTGCGATGAAGGGCAAATATGACGCGGCATTTGCAACGAAACAGCTGATCGCGCCGACGCTTGCGATCAACAACCCGCCGAGCGCCGGGCCCAGGATCCGCGAAAGGTTGAACTGTGTCGCGTTCAAGGCAATGGCGCTTCCAATCTGGTCCTGGCGGACGAGTGACGGCGCGATGGTCTGAAAGGAGGGCATCGACAAGGCGTCGGTGATGCCGACGATGAGTGAAAGGACGATCACCATCCATGGCTCGATGAGATGTGTCAGCATCAGGACCACCAGGGCGACTGGACATAGCATCTGGATGGCCTGAAACTTCGCGACGACCCAGCGACGATCGGCGTTGTCTGCGAGCATGCCGCCCGCCAGGATCAGCAGGAAGCTGGCGCCGACTGCACGAAGGTGTCCAATCCGATCACGAATGAGGAAGCGCCCAGGCTGAGCAGCAGCCATGGCTCAGCAACCTGCTGCGACCACATTCCGATATTGGACAGCAACGTGGCGGAAAAGTAGGTGCCGAATCGAGGCGCCCGCAGAAGCCGAAGCGATTGCCTGAACGTTTCGACATGTTTGGGCACGGCGAGCTGAAGTGACATGCTCTTCCACGCAAGAGATAGCCATGTTGGCTTCGGTGACCGATTGACGTAGTCCGATGCCCGGCCTGTGCCTCTCCGGAATCAAGGAAACGAGTAGACCCGTCGCTGGGCATGAACGTTGATCTGGCTCAATGCCGTGTCTGGTCGTCAAGGAGAACCATCGCCCGTCACACGGCTGAATTGACTTTGCTCAAGGCGTGCGCGCAAGCGGTCGCGGATGCTAGCTAACACCTATCGAATGTTGGCGAGGCCCTGCCATGATTGACCAAGTAAAGCCGCCTGCCGTCGAACAGCCCGCGAAGTACGGCACGGGTGTCGGTTGCGAAAAGCCGGGCGACCGCCACCGGCTTCTCGATCTGCTGGAGGACGACGAAGTTCGTGAGGCCCACAAGCACGACCCGGCGCTTGCTGTCTCCAAAACAGAGGGAAGGCCGGCGCCATGACTGACGAAGGGGGTCTGCGATCGGCCCGCCCGAGTTCGGTGCCGAAGCCGCTCCGTGCTGACAGGGGCGCGGCACTCCCGGGAGAGCAGCCCCAGGACGCCGAAGCGGACATTCGTGCGCCCGGCGCTCTGCGAAGCATCCTGCAATCGTCAAGCTATCAAGAGGCGGATCGGGACGAAAATTTTTTGCAGAGCGAAGCCACACGCGGCATTCGCCTCCAACTCGATTTTCTCAAGGCGGAGACCCTGCTCCGGGAACATCAGATCGCTCATACGATCGTCGTCTTCGGCAGCACGCGCATCTGCGAAGCGCAGGCGGCGCGCCGGGCCGTCGCCTCGATAGCTGATACGTTGGCATTGAATCCCGACGATGACGGCTTACAGCGCCGTCTCAAGTCGGCACGGCATATTGCGGCGAACAGCAAGTATTACAGAATCGCGCGCGAGTTCGGACGGATCGTCGGTGCCGCGAGCGAAAAGGCCATCGGCGGCCGCCTGATGATCATGACCGGTGGCGGCCCGGGCATCATGGAAGCAGCCAACCGGGGTGCGCACGACGTCGGGGCCCAGTCAATCGGACTGAACATTACGCTTCCGAAGGAGCAGGACCCGAACCCGTACGTCACGCCCGATCTCTGCTTCAGGTTTCACTACTTCGCGATGCGAAAGCTGCATCTCCTGATGCGCGCGCGGGCGCTGGTGGCATTCCCTGGCGGGTTTGGCACGATGGACGAACTGTTCGAAGTGCTGTCATTGGCGCAGACCCGAAAGATTGCGCCGGTGCCGGTCGTGCTGGTCGGCGAGTCGTATTGGCGTCGCGCATTTGATCCGGACTTCCTCGTCGAGGAAGGTGTCATCGATCCGGAAGACAGGGACCTGTTTTGGTTTGCGGAGTCCGCCGAGGAAGCTTGGCAAGGCATTCTGCGGTGGTACGAGGCGTCCGGCCGGCCGCTTCTTCCGGTCGGAGAGGTCGCCTCACGAGGCAAGACGATCAGTCAAGAGGTCGGATCGTGAAGTTATCCTTTCATGGCGCCGATCGAGCCGTGACCGGGTCCTGTCACCTGGTGGAATGCCTGAATCGACGCATTCTGATCGACTGCGGTCTTTTTCAAGGAAGCCGCGACCTGGTGGAAGAGAACAGCGCCGCCTTCGGGTTCGATCCCGCGACCATCGACTATGTTCTGCTGACCCATGCCCACCTGGATCACTGCGGCAGGATTCCATTGCTCGCCAAGCGAGGGTTCAGGGGTGAGGTGATCGCGACTGCGGCCAGTCGCGAGCTGGCTCGCCTCGTCCTGGTCGATGCCGCGCATCTCCAGGAAGAAGATGCACAGCGGAGATCCCGCCAATGGCGCAGGCGAGGGGAAGAGGAAGCGTTGCAGCCGCTCTTTAGCGTCGTCGATGCGCTCGATTGCTTCGATCGGTTTGGAAGGACGGCTGAATACGGGAAACCATTGCAGCTCGCAGAAGGACTTCGCGCGACCTTCTTCGATGCGGGCCATATCTTGGGCTCAGCGAGCATCCTGATCGAGGCCGCCGAGCACGGCCGCACGCGTTCGGTGCTGTTCTCGGGGGATATCGGCAACGCGGGTCGCCCGCTGCTGCGGCTGCCGAGCCCTCCGGCTCGCGCCGACATTATCGTCATGGAATCGACGTATGGTGACAGGCGCCATCGGTCGCTGCAAGACTCCGTCGAAGAGCTCTACGGCGCGATCGGCAGCACACTGGCGCGCGGCGGCAACGTCATCATCCCGACCTTCGCGCTCGAGCGCGCCCAGGAGCTTCTCTATGCCTTGCGCGAGGGGGTGGAGTGCAGCCGGCTGCCGCCGGCCATGCAGATCTTCCTGGACTCGCCGATGGCGATCTCGGCGACCGAGATATTCAAGCGGCATCCCGAATGTCTCAGCTCCGAGGCCGCTTCCATGTTTCGTGAAGGCCGGGATCCGCTGCAGCCGGCAAATTTGCGTCTCGTCCGCGAGAGTGCCGATTCGGTCGCCATCAACAGGATAACAGGCGGTGCCGTCATCATGGCCGGGTCCGGGATGTGCACGGGTGGGAGAATTCGCCATCATCTCCGGCACAATATCTGGCGCAAGGAATCGGCGGTCGTATTCGTCGGATACGCCGCTTCGGGAACGATTGCGCGGCAGATCATCGATGGGGCCAGGTCCGTGCGGATGTTCGGCGAGGACATTGCGGTTCGCAGCACCATCTACACGATCAACGGATTCTCAGCCCACGCCGATCAGCCGGAGCTGCTCGCATGGCGACGTGCGATCGGGGGATGCGAGGCAACATTCCTGGTCCATGGCGAAGAGCCCGCGATGCACGCACTCGCGGCGCGTCTGGAGGGACAGCGGGTCGAACTGCCGCGTCTGGGGGACGTATTTGATCTATAGGCGGTTCGCTATCGCGAGCCGCACCAATTCCGGCCAGGCAATCATCGTGAGCTGTTGCCGTTTCAGCTCGCAGCCTTCATGTCCTCGGGAGACTCGACGTAGAAGCCGGTATAAGTATCCACGAAGCAGAGGTGATCATGCACCTTCCTGACGCCGGCGGTGTTCTCCGCGGCCACGATGGTTGCTTCGCGCGCATGGTCACTGGTGACGATGCCGTGCAGATGGACAACGCCGTTGCGGACGGTCACCTCGAACCCGATCGGGCGCCAGCTCACGGCGTCGATCTGCCGGAGGATGCGATCACGGATATGATCGTCGTCTGCCGTCGGATCCGGAACCTCGTGCGCCAGGCTGGCCACGGCCTGGAGCAGATTTGATCGGGTCACGATGCCGACAAGGTCCTTGCCGCGCATCACGGGTAGTCGCTTGATGGCCTTTTTCTCCATCAGGTGCACCAACTCCTCGAGCGGCGTTTGTTCTTCGACCGTGACCGGATCCGGCGTCATCACATCCTCGATCCTGCGACCGCGCTCGTGGACGAAGTCCTCGGCTGCGCGGCCGGGTCCGAACAGGAACTGGAGGATCGCGGAGCGCTTGCGTCCGGTTCCGAGCTCGCCGCGGCGCAAGAAGTCGCTTTCCGACACGATTCCTACCAACTTGCCGCCGTCGACGACCGGCAGGCCGCTGATGTGGTTTCGCAGCATGACGTTGGCGGCGTCTTCGATCGAGGTCCGGGACGTAACGGTGACGACATTCCTCGTCATGATCTGGTGCGCGCGCATCGATGCCTCCAATGAGCCTATTTTTGTCAGAATAGGAGCTGCCACGCTCCCTGCCTTGACCTGGCTCAACCGGCTCCGTTCGCCACGCCTTGACCCTCGTCAAGCCGCTGATGATGCCTGGATAGGGTGTGTGGACAGGGGAAAACGGCGCGCCCGTGACGTCGGCTATCGGAGGGAAAGCCGATGCCACAGCAGCCGCGCGCTTCGACAATTCGAGATTACAAGGCCGGTCAAATTGCTCCGCGAGAGGCGGCGCCTGGGATCACCAAACGGTCGATGCGTTTGCATCGAGCGCCGTCCTATCGATGTCGAGCGCGGCGTCGTGCCCGCAGTGCCGCTACCCTCAGCCGCTTCGTCGCACTGCTCTCTGAAACGTGGAGAGCAATTGCAATTGATCCGAAGAGGATAATCATCAAAAGGGCCTTGACCGTTTCACTCGTCATCGCAGAGCCTCCGGATGCACCGTTGTTTGAAGTTGAGCGCAATAGCAGCGGCGTGTTGTTGCTCTGGATCAACAAGCTGACGATCGATGCGTTGAAGGCCCGCGAGCCTTGCAGCGCTGAGGCCGGACGTCTTCTTGATATCGATCAATCCCGGACAAGTGAGGCGGTGGCAAAAAGGGAACCGATGAAACCGCTTGGAAGAACGCGATGTTCCTGCACTTGCCGATTGTAATGCTGGCTACGTTGCCGCCGACGGCTGCAGCGAACGCCATGCCCAAATTCGATATCGTGCGTGAATGCAAGTCGGAAAGCGGGCCGGACGTATCCTTGGAGCGATGCACGCAGGACGAAGAGCAGGCACGCTCGCAGCTGCAGCCCTTGTGGACGCAATTTGCCGCCGCCGACAGGCTGACCTGCACGCGCGCGACAATCGCCGATGGTAGCGGCAGCTATGTCGAGCTGCTGATATGCTTGGAGATGGCACGTGACGCCAAGGCCCGCCGCTAGTGCGCCGTTCGGCCGTGCTGATGATCCAGCTCGCACCGTATCTGGCGGCGATTGAATCGAGATTGGATGTGCAATGCGGCAGTGGTTGTGTCGGGCCTTGGTCGTGATCGGCGCGTGCTGCGGTGGATCCCTGCACGCACAGTCCGACCTGGTGTCCCGCGGCCGCGATTTCGCGGATCTCGTATGCAGCGCATGTCACGTCGTGTCCGAACGAAAGCAAACCCCGATCCTGCGCGACCCGGGGCCGGCCTTCGTGCAGATCGCCAGGCGCGCATCCACGACCGACGGCGGTCTGCGTGCTTATCTCGATACGAAGCACCCGGATATGGGGCCGTCCGGGCGCATGCCGAATCCACGGCTGGCGGATTATCAGATCGATGAGGTCGTCGCCTACATGCTGAGCTTGCGCGATCATCCCTGATCATGGCGCAGCGATCGGAGGGCCATAGGAGATGAGCGAAAAGTCACCGACGCGGAGGCAGGTCTCGTGGCTTGCGATACTGGCATTCGGCTGGTTCGGCATGTTCCTGATGCAGTGGTACCTGACCACGGGTAGCACGGTCGAAACCATTCCTTACAGCAGGTTCGAGGAACTCGTCGCACAGGGCGCTGTTACCGACGTCGTGGTCGGGAAAGAGACGATCGAGGGGAAGCTCAAGGACAAGCTTGCCAATGGAAAGTCGGCCTTCGTTACGGCGCGGGTGGATTTGCCGCTGGCGGAGAAACTCGCTTCCAAGGGGATTTCCGTCACGGGAGCACCGTCAGATGGCTGGCTGGGAAATGTCGTTTCGTGGGTCGTGCCGCTCATCGTGCTTTATGGATTCTGGTTCTTCATGGCCGGCCGTTTCGGTGACCGGCAGGGCGTGAGCGGCGTCATGGGAATCGGAAAGTCTCGCGCCAAAGTCTATGTCGAGAAGGACATCAAAGTGACGTTCGCGGACGTTGCAGGTGTCGACGAGGCGAAGTTCGAACTGCAGGAGGTCGTCTCGTTTCTTAGAGCGCCCGAGAGCTATGGTCGGCTGGGCGCGCATGTTCCCAAGGGAATATTGCTGGTAGGCCCGCCGGGAACGGGCAAGACGTTGCTTGCGCGTGCCGTTGCCGGCGAGGCGGGCGTGCCCTTCTTCTCGATCTCTGGATCGGAGTTCGTCGAGCTGTTCGTCGGCGTTGGTGCAGCCCGGGTGCGGGATTTGTTCGAACAGGCAAGGAAGGCGGCCCCCTGCATCATTTTTATCGACGAGCTTGACGCCCTTGGCCGTAGCCGGATGCCCAGTGCGCTCGGCGGCTATGACGAGAAGGAGCAGACGCTCAATCAGCTGCTGGCCGAGCTCGATGGATTTGATCCGAGCGCCGGCGTCATTCTCCTGGCTGCGACCAATCGACCGGAGATTCTCGACCCTGCGCTGCTGCGGGCGGGCCGCTTCGATCGTCAGGTACTGGTGGATCGTCCGGACAGGTCTGGACGCGTTGCCATCCTCAAGGTCCATATCAAGAAGATCAAGATCGGTCCCGATGTCGATATCGACCTGATCGCAGGAATGACGGCCGGCTTTACCGGCGCCGATCTTGCCAATCTGATCAACGAAGCTGCCATCGCAGCGACGCGACGGAACGCCGGCGAGGTCGCTTCCGTCGACTTCACGGCAGCGATCGAGCGGATCGTCGCCGGCATCGAGAAGAAGAGCAGGACGCTCAGCCCGAGCGAGCGCAGGCGGACCGCCTATCACGAGATGGGCCACGCCCTGGTCGCCGCCAGCCTTCCGGGCGTGGACCCCGTGCAAAAGGTGTCGATCATTCCGCGGGGTGTCGGCGCACTCGGGTACACGATGCAGCGTCCTACGGAGGACAGGTTTCTTCTCACAATCAGCGAGCTAAAGAACCGGATTGCGGTTTTGATGGGTGGTCGAGCGGCCGAACGTCTGATCTTCGATGGTGACGTATCGACCGGAGCTGCGGACGACCTCCAGCGCGCCACCGAGATTGCGATTGAAATGGTCACGAAGCACGGAATGGATGCGGGCGTCGGTCAACGAACCTACGCTCCCAAGCCGCAGGCGTTCATGCCTGCCATGCAGGACATCGTCGTCAGTGCCGCTCAGGAGACGAGCCGCGAGATCGATCTTGCCGTTCGACAGCTGGTCGAGGTCGGTGAAGCCTGTGCGCAGGATATCCTGCGCAGTCGGCGAAGCGACCTGGAAGCCGGGGTAGAGCTCTTGATCAAGCAAGAAACGTTGACAGCTGAGCAATTTGCCCCGCTGTCCTCGGAGAGGTCGAAGGACATACGAGTTGTCGCATAGATTGCCGGTCGATCTCATCGGCAACGTTGCGCCCGGAAGGGAATAGGGCCTGAAGCCTACCTGTCGCGCCGGTGGCGAGCCACTTTCAGTGAGCCTGCTTCTCCAGCAGTTCCTGGTCTTCGGAAGATTTGAGGTAGAAGCCCGAGAAGCTATCACCCCAGCAGAGGTGATCATGCACCTCGACGACGCCGGGAACGTTCTCGGCCGCGACGATCGCGGCCTTGCGAAACCTGCTCTCGGTAATCACGCCGCTCAGATGGACGACGCCGTCTCGGACGATGACGCTGAGTCCCAGCGGGCACCAGGCTTTCGGTTCGATCTCGTCCAGAATGCGCCGCCGGATCTGGTCGTCGTTCTCGGTCGGAGCGGGCAGCTCGCGTGCAAGGCTCGCCACCGTTCGCAGCAAGCTGCTGCGGGTGATGATACCGACAAGCTTGCCGCCGCGCACCACCGGCAGCCGTTTGACGTTGTTCTTCTCCATCTGCTCGACCACAGTCGACAGCGGTGCATCTTCGGTCACGGTGACCGGCATGCGTGTCATGATCTCCGAGACCTTGCGTCCATGCTCGAATACGTAATCCTCGGCCCATTGTCCCGGTCCGAGGATGAAGGTCGCCAGCCAGTTGCGCTTCCTTTCGGTGCCGATCTCGCTGCGATGAAGGAAATCGCCTTCGGTGACGATGCCGACGAGCGTGCCGTCGAGATCGACCACTGGAAGCCCGCTGACGCGGTGCCGAAGCATGATGTTTGCCGCGTCGAGGATGGTGCTGTCGGGTGTCGTCGAAAGCACCTTACGGGTCATGATCTGGTGCGCGTACATCCGAACTTCTCCCATCATACTGGAACGTAGAATCAGCCTAGTTCCTGATGCATTGGGCACATTGATCTGACGCAAGCGGTAAACTGCGCGCGGTTTGATCTGGCGCAATGTCGCGCGGGCTCGCCGCGGTATGAAATGCGGGTCCTTGCAGGCCCAACACGCACGTCCTTCACAGAGGCCAGATCGTGTTTCCGGGCTGCGTTGGATGAAGGGCGGCGCTCGCCGTTGCATCCCCAGCGGCGGAGCCGCCCTTCCCCTGGATAGCTCCGGCGTCGCCGCGGGATCAGGCGACACGCGATCACTTCATGAAGGTCGCGGCCGATATGGGGCGCTCGCCCGCTCGGCCCGCAGCGTCAAAGCGGGATTCAGATCAGGCAGGCGCCGGACGGAGAGCTCAGGGGATCGAGGCACGCTTGACCTGGCTCAATGTCGGCAGAGCCGCCATGCGCAACAATGAATGATATTTCAGCGCGGTGGAGCAGGCACATGAATTTGGCCAATGTCATGGTTTACGTCGACCCTCAGCAGCAGGACGAGGGACAGATTCGCATCGCCGAGGGCATTGCGGACAAGTTTCATGCATCGATGATCGGCGTTTCAGCGTCCGCCATCGATCCGCCCGTTGTCGCCGAAGGGGTGATCATCGAGCAGACCACTGAAGACGACATCAAGCGGATGCGGGCCGATCTCGCGGCCAAGGGCGAGTGGTTCAGGAAGATCGTCGGACGGGACCGCCATCAGGTGGAATGGCGATGGGCACTGGAATCCCCGACTGCGTTCCTGGCGGAACAGGCCAGGGCGGCAGATCTGGTTGTCTTCAAGCGCCGGAAAGCCCAGTCCGATAATTTCCATTACCTCGACTCGGCCGAGGCGATCCTGCGGATGGGGCGTCCCACCCTGTCGGTGCCGGAAGGCGTGACCGGCCTGTCGGCCGACCGCATCGTAGTCGGCTGGAAAGACACCCGCGAGGCACGTCTGGCGATCCGGGACGCCTTGCCCTTCCTGATCAGGGCTTCGAGGGTCACCGTCGCCGAGATCTGCTCGTCGGACGAGCAGGACGCGGCGACCCGCCGCTTGCGTGACGTTGCGAGCTATCTCGAAAGGCACAGCGTCAATTGCCAGTTCGATGTACGCGTCCACACCGCCGAGCCAGATGCGGGGTACCTGATCAGACTGGCAAGGAACGAAGACGCCGACCTCATCGTCACCGGAGGCTATGGGCACAGCCGGCTCGGAGAATGGATGTTCGGCGGCATGACGCGCAGCTTGCTGCAGCAAGCTCCGATCTGCCTGCTGATGTCGCACTAGATCGGACGTCGCCCGAGGGAGCAGTGACGGTGGCCTCCGTGGACGTCGGTCTTGCGATCGCCATGGCCGTGAGCGCCGCCCGGCGCGCGGTCGGAGCAGCCGTCGGAGCGTCCTTGGTCATCCGAGGTCTGACAAATCGACAATCGGAGTGAAGTCCCGCTGGCTGATGACCCGCGTCGCATGAATTGATCACGATCAAGGGCTGTGGACTGGAGAGCGTTCAATATGGATTTGGATCAAAGGAGGTTCATTGCCATGACGCGCAACGTCGGACTTATTGATCAGTACGCCCGGATCATCATCGGTCTGGCTCTGATTGCATATACGTTGAAAGACGGCTCGCTTGGAGCAGGCTGGTTGGTCGCCGGTACTCTCGGAATCATCCTGATCGCGACAGCGTTCTTCTCGTACTGCCCGCTCTACACGTTGCTGGGAATCAATACCCGGCGCAGGTCCAGCTCGGTCTAGAGATCTGGCAACAGAAATGCATAGAAACCTGATTCTTGCCGAGTTGCGATCGCGACTCGATCGTCTCGGCGGCGGCGCTGTCTTGGCAATCTCCGATCATGATTACGAGCGGTTGTTTGGGATCAACGAGGTTGCTGCGGCCAAGGCCGCACAGTTTGCCAGCAAGCATCATTGCGTGAGCATTCCGGGAGAGGATGCGGTGTACTTCCGGAAATTGAACTCCGACGCGTATGGCTCGGCCGGGTTGGTTCAGGACGCGGCCGCAATGTCTCGCTGAACCGCAATCTGCGAAGCTTCAGTCGAGCGTGATGACGGTCAGAAGCAGCCGGAATATCTCCCAGCCGGCCGCCACCAGCAATGTTCCGACAATCAGCAGGCGGCCGTACCATGAAACGGTCGGACCGCTGCGAATACGCCGGCGTCGAACCGGTTGGCCGGCTATTGGCGTCGGCGCTGAAGCTGCGATGGCACGAGCATCGCTGTCGCGCACATCGTCAAGTTTCTGCTGGTTTCGTGATCGATCCATTTGTCGTCAAGCCGCACATTGTCTCGGTGCAGGATCGCATTCGGAGGAAAAGCAGCCTTGATGCGGATCAACGCTGGTCCCGCTAATGGCTAGCGTTCGTGAATCATCCGTTCAGCGTGGCGTCACTGGCGGGATAGCGTCGCTCCAACGCGGCGCGATTTGGCACATGTGCAGCGGCCGGGAGCGCAAGACGCTTTCCGGCCTCGGCCACGGCGAGGTAGCTGATCGTTATCAAAGTTATCGCACCCAGCAGCACCGGCGGCAGGGCCGCGAAACCGAACAGCGAATGGGCTGGTCCCAGTGCCAGGAAGATCCCCGAAGCAAGCGCGCCCAGCGAGCCGAATGCCAGGATGCGGTGCGGTCGGCTGGCGCGCCATGGCGGACGCCGCGAGCGGATCAGGAAGATCACGAGGATCTGGGTCGCGATCGATTCCAGGAACCAGCCGGTTTGGAATGCGGCCGCCTCAGCATGGAAGACCTTCAGGAGAATGACGAAAGTCGCAACGTCGAACAGCGACGAAATCGAGCCCATGACGAAGGTGAACCGCAGGATATCCGCCATGTTCCATGATTGGGGGCTCTCGGCATCTTCCTCGTCGATCTCGTCGAATGGAATGCCGGTCTCGGAGAGATCGTAGAGCAGATTGTTCAGGAGGATCTGCAGCGGCAACAGCGGCAGGAACGGCAGGGCAAGTGATGCCAGCGCCATCGATAGCATGTTGCCGAAATTCGAGCTGGTGCCCATGCGGACATATTTCAGGATGTTTGCGAACGTGCGCCGTCCCTCGATCACGCCCGCGCCCAGCACCGAGAGGTCCGGAGCCAGCAGGATCATGTCCGCAGCGGCTCGCGCCACTTCGGTCGCGCCGGCGACGGAGATGCCGACATGGGCGGCATGAATCGCCGGAGCGTCGTTGACGCCGTCACCCATGAAGCCGACGACGTGACCGCGCCGGCGCAAGGCGCGAATGATCCGTCTCTTCTGCTCCGGATCGATCCTGGCGAACAGGTCGACGTGCTCGATCTGGGTGGCGAGCGCCTGATCGGTCAAGCCGGCAATCTCGCCTCCGGTCAGGATGCGTCCCGAAGGCAGGCCGACGGCGTCGGCGACATGCGCGACGACCGCTGCGTGATCTCCGGAAAGCACCTTGATGCCGACGCCGCGTGCCGTCAGATCCCGAACCGAGTCGGCCGCATCGCGCTTCGGAGGGTCCGCGAAGGCGCAGAATCCGACCACCGTAAGGACGGCCTCGTCCTCGGTCGTGACGTCGACTCGGTCCGGCGCCATGGTTCGGATCGCGACGCCGAGCAGTCGAAAGCCTTGCCGCGCTTGGTCGTCCTGCAGGCGAACGAGCTGGGCACGGTGGCTATCATCCAGCGGTCGGGCCAAGCCGTCGACCTCGACCGCGACCGCACGGGCCATGATCGCTTCCGGCGCGCCCTTGACGATCAGGAAGCGGTCATTGTCTCGCGCCGCAAGGACCGACAGGCAGCGCCGCTCAAAGTCAAACGGGATCTCGGCGAGCCGGGTCCAGGCGCCGCTACCCGCCGGGCTTTCCGTGGCAAGCAGCGCCTCATCCAGCGGGCTGTGGATGCCGGTCTGGAAAGCGCTGTTCAATCGAGCCAGCTCGAGCACCCGATCACTGGAGTGCCCCGCGGGATCAAGATGTGCCGCGAGCGTGATCTTGGCTTCGGTCAGCGTGCCTGTCTTGTCGACGCATAGCGTGTCCATCGCGCCGAGATCGTGGATGGCAGACAGCCTTTTGACGATCACCTGCCGCTCCGCCATCCGCTGCGCTCCCCGCGCCAATGTCACCGTCATCACCATCGGCAGGAGCTCGGGGGTCAGGCCGACGGCGAGCGCGACGGCGAACAGGAATGATTCCATGGCCGGCCGATGTGCCACGAGATGGGCGAGCAGCACGAACAGCGTCAAAAACAGCGTCAGTTTGAGAATGAGCAGACCAAGCTTCTGGACGCCTTGCTCGAGCGCGCTTGGAGGATCGTTCGCCAACAGCTCGGCGCTGATCATGCCGAAGCGCGTACGACGCCCGGTCTCGACGACAAGCATTACCCCGCTGCCGCCGACGACGCTGGTGCCGGCGAACAGGGCATTGCTCGCTTCCGCAGGCAGGCTGGTGGCGCATGGCTCCGTGGTCTTGGCGGCGGGAAACGGTTCACCGGTCATGAGGGCTTCGTTCAGCTGGAAATCGCGTGCCACAAGCGCGACCCCATCGGCCGGCACGAGGTCGCCGGTCCGCAGCTCCACGACGTCTCCGGGGACGAGCTCGCTGACCGGCAGCGCGACGATCGCGCCATCGCGAATGACGTCAGCTTGGATGGCAACCGAGCGCCGCAACGCATCGGCGGCAACCTCCGCGCGGTGCTCCTGCACGATATCCAGCGTCAGCGACAGACCCACCACGAGCGTGATGATTGCAAAGCTCGCGAGGTCGCCGCTGAACCCCGACACGGCCGCCGCCGCGATCAGGATGGCAATCAGCGGATTGAGCAGTCGATGTACGGCCTTCTGCAGGATCGATCGCGTCGGCGACGGCTCGGCGAGGTTCGGGCCGACCTGGGCGAGCCGCTTCCTGGCCTCCTGTTGGCGCAGGCCGCGCCGTTGTGTGTTGAGACTCTGCAAGAGTGAATCGGTTGGCTCCCGCCAGAATGCTTCAACGGCTGGTCCATACGCGGACGGCTTGAGCGGCATGGGAATCCCGTGATGCTGGAAGGGCTCACAGAAATTGTAGTTCGGCCGTGCGGATTCGAGGTTGATGTGGCTCAAGCTGCCCGCGCTAGGGCAAGAGCCTTTGGCGGTAACCAATTGATCGGGAGTTCGAATCGCAATTCCGAACTGGCCCCGCGCGCAGCTCCGGCTGGCGCAGTCGGACGGCTCGTTTTCACGCAATGAGGGGGATCAGGCCGCGGTGGCGTGACTTTGTCGCCGACCCGTTTCCAACCGCAGCGAATTGGCCGCCCGCCCAGGGTACTCCCGATGGCTCCTGCCGGGCCTCTGTCGAGGCTTGGGTGACATCCCGGGATTTGCTACACTTGACGCGAGGTAACCGGGCAGATCGTTCAGATGGACGTGCCAGGACCAGAGCGCCGGCTCGCTGCGGTCCTCGCCGCCGACATGGTCGGCTTTAGCCGCCTGATGGAGGCTGACGAGACGGGCACCCTTGCGCGCCTCAAGACCCATCGGATCGAGCTGATCGATCCGGCGATAGCCAAGAATCGCGGCCGCATCATCAAGACCACCGGCGACGGCATGCTGGTCGAGTTTCACAGCGTCGTCGATGCGGTGCTGTGCGCGGCCGAGGTCCAGAGCCGGATGGCCAAGCGCAACACCGACGTTGCGCCGGCGCGGTGGATGCAGTTTCGCATCGGCATCAATCTCGGCGATGTGATCGTCGACGGCGCCGACATCTTCGGCGACGGCGTCAATGTCGCGTCTCGCCTGGAGACGCTGGCTGAACCCGGCGGCATCTGCATTTCCGGCGCGGTCCGCGACCAGGTCGGCGATCGCCTGGAAGACCTGAGCTTCGAGGATCTCGGTGACCAGGCCGTCAAGAACATCGCGCGTCCGATCCGGGTTTTCCGCGTCCATTTCGAATCGGGCGCCAAACCCGCGGCCGAGCAGCCGAGTGTTGTGGCCCGTCCCGTCGTCGCCAAGAAGCCCTCCATAGCGGTGCTGCCGCTCGTCAACATGAGCGGCGATCCGGAGCAGGAATTCTTCGCCGACGGGCTCACCGAGGACATCATCACCGAGCTATCGCGCTTCCACGATCTGCTGGTGATCTCACGCAATTCGACCTTCGTGTACAAGGGCAAGGCCGTGAAGGTGCAGGACGTCGCGAAGGAGTTCGCGGTCGACTACGTGCTGGAGGGCAGCGTGCGCAAGGCGGGCGGCCGGATCCGCGTCACGGTACAGCTGATCGACGCCGAGGCCGACCGGCACGTCTGGGCCGAACGCTACGATCGCGAGCTCGCCGACATCTTCGCCATCCAGGACGAGATGACGCGCGCGATCGTATCGACTGCCGGGACGCGTCGAGGCGGCGGCGCATGATCGCGTCAAGCGCAAGCCGACTGACAACATGGCGGCCTATGAGTGCGTGCTGGCCGCCAAGGTGCTGCATCATCGCTCGGCACGGGATGACAATGCGGAAGCGCAGCGCCTGCTCGAGCGGGCGATCGTGCTCGATCCCAACTACGCCCATGCGCACGCCTGGCGAGCCTGCGTGCTCGGCCAGACCTGGGTCTACAGCTGGTGCGACGACCGCGACGCGACCTTTGCGCAGGTGGCCGCCGAGCTCGAGATCGCGCTGAAGCTCGACGACAACGACAGCGACGTGCATCGGATCCTCGCCGCGCTGAACCTCAACCGCGACGACCACGACAAGGCAACCTTCCACCAGGAGCGCGCGCTGACGCTCAACCCGAACTATGACCTCGTCGTCGTGCAGCAGGGCGAGCTGCTGACCTGGCTCGGGCGGCCGGAGGAGGGCATCGACTGGATCAAGCGCGCGATGCGCCTCAATCCGTTCCATCCGGAGCGCTTCTGGAGCCACCTCGGCCGGGCCTGCTACTGCGCCGAGAAATACGCCGACGCGGCGGAGGCGTTCTCGCGGATCACGCGGCCCGACCATACCCATCACGCCTTCCTCGCCGCGACCCTGGCGCAGATGGGCAACGCGGTGGCGGCCACGGCCCATGCCGCCGAGGTGCTGAAGCGCGAGCCGGCCTTCTCGGTCTCCGCCCACCTGGCAACCCAGCACTACAAGCGCGAGCCCGACCGCGCGCGCTACGAGGCCGGCCTGCTCAAGGCGGGAC
Source organism: Bradyrhizobium viridifuturi (assembly GCF_001238275.1). Taxonomy (GTDB): domain Bacteria; phylum Pseudomonadota; class Alphaproteobacteria; order Rhizobiales; family Xanthobacteraceae; genus Bradyrhizobium; species Bradyrhizobium viridifuturi. Next base: position 261,653 of record NZ_LGTB01000002.1, on the reverse strand, counting down.
TGCCGGCTTGATCAAACGGCTTTGGGGATGAGCTAGCGCAGCGAGGCGGTGCGCAGCACGAAGGACTGGGTGGTCAGGGGAGCGGTCGCCGAGCCCGAGAAGTGATCGCAGGTCATGCCCATCATCGGATCTTCCGAGAAGGTCATGGCGACGGCGGCCTGCGGCTTTACGAAGTGAGCCCGCATCATGCTCATGTCGGTGTCGCCAAGCACCGTGGTCAGCATGGCATTGCTCGCGCTCGGCGCCAGCATCACGACGCGCATCCAGACGTCGTTGCCCTTGGCGGCCGAAATCCGCGCCGACGTGGTGATCACGCCCTGGCTAGGCGCGCCCTTCGCGACGATGGTGTTGATTTCGGTAGCCGGCGCTGCCGCACTGCGCGCCGGGCGCACATTGCGCGGGATCGGTGCGGTTGCTGCGACGATGTTGGCGCGATCGACCGGCGATGACGTCGCGGGCGCATAAGCGAGCGCCTTGTTGAAGTTCTCGGTCGCGCTGGCGGTGGTCTGCGGATCGGCGCCGCCGACCGCCTCACGGGCCTTCAGCGCGGCGATCTGCGCGGCCGATGCCTGCTTCGGTGCGGCCGACTCGTCGCCCCAGAAGCCGCGGGCATTGATGATGTCGGCGGGCGATTGCGGCGCGGTGTTCTCGGCGGTCTGCACCACCTGCATCGCCGGCTTGGCCTTTGGCGTCGGAACGAGCTGGGCGTCGGCGGCGGCGAGCTGGATCGCGGCGGCGAATTGCGGCTTGGCGCGCGGCAGCGGAACCGGATCGGCGGATTTGGTATCCGCAGGCTTGGCGGGAGCTGCGGCCGCAACCACCGTGTTCGCGGCGGGCTTGTCGTTCACGCTGGCCGCGCCTTCGTCTTCATCGTCGCTCGACTTGCCGCCACCGAACAGTTTCGCGAACAGGGTCGGCTTGCTGATGATGGCGGCATCGTCGCCATTGCCACGGCGTTCGATGTCGGCCTTGGCGAGCTCATAGCCCTTCAGCGGCGTACCATCGCTCGGGACATGGACGGTGCGGCCGTCGGGGAACACCCGGACCAGCTGCTCGCGGGTCATCCGCGGCCAGTGGCGGATGCCACCGGTGTCGAGATGCACGAACGGCGAGCCGGAGGTCGGATAGAAGCCGACGCCGCCGCGCTGCAGGCGCAGGCCGGCGAAGCGAATCTGCTCCAGCGGCACGCCCGGAATGAAGAAGTCCATCGCATGCCCCAGCATGTGCTGGCTGTGGCGCGCGACGCCCGAGGAGCGGCGGCGCAGCATGGCGTTGGTGGCAGGGGCGCGATAGGCGGAGATGATCTGGATCGGCTGCTTGCCGCCGACGTCGCTGTAGACTTCCCAGAGGATGTCGAACAGATGACGGTCCATAACCGTCTCATCCTGGGAGCGCCAGTCGCGCAGGAAATGATTGATCTGCTTCAGCGCGGCTTCGTCGTAGCGGCCATCGCGCTTGAAGGTGACGGTGAGGTCTTCGCCGGAATGGGTGTGGTGGAACGAGAGCGTGCGGGTCTGGTTCAGCGCCGTCGCGTCGTGCACCGATCCCGCGCCGGCCAAAAGCAACAGCGCAGTCAGGCCGACTTGGTACCCGGCCTTAGGCAACGACAGCGGATTGTAGCGGCGTGCGAAGACAGCCAGCACTCTGAGCCCACCCAGTCGACGAGCGTTCGGTCGGCATCTTTCGCAGACCCCCTGCGGAAGACGGTGAACGCTTTCTTAAAGCGGGAGGGTTAACCGAGGTTTACCGACCCGCCCCCAAGTTAGGCTTAACTAACTGGGCGAGTGTGGCAAAAGATAGCCCAGTTCCCCGGCCGACAATGGAAATGGTTAACGTAAACGATCTCGCCTTCTGAGCGAGATCGTTGATTTTGCTTCAAAATTTATCGCAATCGGGCCGCGAAACAGACTAGCGGGTAATCACCCGGCGCTGCTGCTGGGCCTGGCCACGGCGGACCGGCTGCGGCTCCGGCTGGCCGAATCCTCCGAACAGACGCTCGAAGAAGTTCGGTCCGGAGGACCCGAAGCCGCTGTTGTCGCCGGCAACGTTGACGCCAGGAGGCAGGCTGCTGCTCGGCGGACGTGAATAGCTCGGCTGGGCGTGCGCCACCACCGTTTCGAGATCCTTGCCGCGGCTGTTCTTGAGCAGCGACAGCATGGTGGCGTCGCGGCCGTAGACGTCCCTGCGGATCTGCAGCTTGCCGGCGTCATCCACGAACGCGGTCTGGTAGGTGATGTTGACCGGGATCGGCGTCGGGAATTTCAGATCGACTTCGCTCGAGCCGTACATGCTGCGGATACGCTCTGGCGTGTAGTGCTGGTTCGGCTCGGTGATGTTGAGCAGCACGGATGCGTACTGATCCGGGTTCTGTACCCGCATGCAGCCATGGCTGAAGGCGCGCTCATCCTTGGCGAACAGGTACTTGTCCGGCGTGTCGTGCTGATAGACCAGGAACTTGTTCGGGAAGTTGAAGCGGATGCGGCCGAGCGCGTTGGCTTCACCGGGTGGCTGCGAGATGTGGATCGAGCCGTCGCGGTTGCGCTCGAGCTTCAGGCCCATGCGCTGCAATACCGTCGGATCCTGCTGCAAGGCCGGCAGATACTCGTTGTAGATGATCGACGGCGGCACGTTCCAGGTCGGGTTGACCGTGATGTACTTCATCGTCTCGGTCAGGAGCGGCGTGGCGTGCTGGCCGGGCTTGCCGGTGACGACGCGCGTGGTCCAGACCTGCGCGCCGTTCTGCATCACCTTCAGCGTGTAGTCAGGGATGTTGAGGATCACATAGGCGTTGCCGACATTGGCGGCGCCGAGCTGGCGCGGCAGCCAGCGCCAGCGCTCCATGTTGACGATCACGGTGTCGATCTGGCGGTCGCGCTTCGGACTGTTCAGCGCCTTCACCGTGCGCTCGTCGAGCACGCCCGTCGGCTTGAGGTCGGCGCTGCTCTGGAATCTCTCCACTGCCCGCGCGACGGTCGCATCATATTTCGTGCTGTCGGCATTCTCGCTGATGCCGAGCTTGCCCCGCAGCTCCGGTACGCGGGGGTCGTCCATCTCGACCGCGGCCTGCTTCTTGCGCGCCGGCACATATTTCAGCGCCGGGCCGTCCGCGATCGTGATGACAGGGCCGTCGCCCTGGCCACGCAGCTCGGCGAGCTTCTTCTTCAGCTCCTTGTAGAGCTTCTGCGGCGGGTTGTAGCCGTCGAGCGCGGCCGAGGCGTCCTTGGCAGAGGTCACATTGGTGAACACTTCCGCCGGATCGATCGGGTGCTCCGGATAGAGGATGTCAGCCGACACCTGCGACCAGTGCATGCGGCCGCTCTGGGCCTGGCGCGCGTAGTCCAGCATGCTGGCGGCGAGCTTCAGCTCGGCGTCGGCCAGCGCGTCGGGCGAGGTCGCCGCGGCGAAATCCGGCACCGGATAGTCTGCTGCATCGAGGCCGTCGGCGGCGGCGTCCTTCAGTCGTGCGATGACGCCCTTGCCGGCGTCGGTCAGCTTGCCGGCCTTGGTGAAGACAGGCGCGTATTCGCGGGCCGAATAGAATTTCTCGGCAGCCGCGCGCTCGTTCTTGCGATCGAAGGTGCGCAGCGACTTGCTGGCAAGCAGTTCGCGCAGCTTGTCGGCGACCGGCTGATCCTCGGCGGCAACATTGCTCGCGGCCTTCGCGGGTTCAGTCGCAGGGGCTGCGGCGGTCGCGGGAGCCGGAGCTGCGGCGGGCGCCGTTGCGGTGGCAGGCGCGGGTGCTGCCGCAGGCGGCGCAACCGCGGTATCGGTCTTCGGTGCATCGGCCTTCGGCGCATCAGCGGGCTTCGTCGCCGGCGCGGTGGCGACATCGGCGGGCTTCGGCTCGACGGCTTTTGCCGTTGCGCTCGGCTCTGCCGGCTTTGCATCGGCAGGCTTTGCGTCAGTGGGCTTGGCCTCGGTGGCCTGCACGTCGGCGGGCTTCACGTCGGCCGGTTTGGCTGCGTCGGGCAGCGCGGCGGTGGTGTCGGCCTTGAAATCGCTCGCGGTGGGCGGCGGCACGTTGGCCGGTTCGGGGCGCGGGATCGCAGCGTCGATCGCAAGTTCCGAGGCGCTGGAGCGAGGCGTGTCCTGCGCGAAGGCCGAGCTCGCGGACACCGTGAGGAAGGTCGCCGCGACGGCCATCAAGACGCGGTCAAATCCTCGACGGTTGTTCGAACAGTCACGCATTTTCTCACCCCCTGGGTGGAACTGCCCCCTTAGATTTTGGAACAGTTCAAATCGGTATTCGGTTTCATAGCTTGCGCGAAAGCGCCGGCTTCTCGATCGACTCGCACGCCTGCACGCAACTAACGCAGACGATACATTTGCCCCTCTTATGCAGCCAGCACCATGCGGGGCAACTCACGACAAACTGACCTCGAAGCGGCTGATTTCGCTCGGGCTGTGCGTTTTTGCCACGCGGCACAGCCTTTGTCTGTCACCGGCACGACACGGTTCAAAAGGTTCCCTGGTATGGCCTCGGCGGCCTCAGGGTTTAACCGGCATCGCTGGTGCGCGCGCCGGCCGCAGCCTCGTCGAGCTTGCGATAGAGCGTCGAGCGGCCGATCTTGAGACGGCGCGCGACCTCCGACATCTGTCCGCGATAATGCGAAATCGCAAAGCGGATGATCTCGTTCTCGAGATCTTCCAGCGGGCGCATCTCGCCCGCGGCATTGAGCATCGAGAGGCCGCCGGCGGTCGGGAGAGCGGTTGCGACCGGTATTTCATTACCAGGGATCATGGCAGGTGCCGTGGACGGCGACACCACGAGCGGCTCGCCCTGCAGGGATTTGCCCTCCGGCACCGGATGCGCCGAGCCTTGCGGGAAGTCCGCGAGCCCAAGCTGGTCGCCGTCGCTCATGACCACGGCGCGATACACCGTATTCTCGAGCTGACGGATGTTGCCCGGCCAATCGAGCTGCGCCAGGTGCGCCATCGCATCGCCGCTGATGCCGGTGATGTTGCGGTTCTCCTCGGCGCAGAACCGCGCCAGGAAGTGCCGCAGCAGGTGCGGAATGTCCTCGCGCCGCTGCCGCAGCGCCGGAATCGTCAGCGGCAAGACATGCAGGCGATAGAACAGGTCCTCGCGGAACTGGCCGGCTTTCACGAGATCGAGCAGCTTGCGGTTGGTCGCCGAGATGATGCGGACATCGACCTTGACCGGCTTGCGTCCGCCGACCGCCTCGACGGTGCCTTCCTGCAGCGCGCGCAGCAGTTTCACCTGCGTCGCCAGCGGCAATTCGCCGACCTCGTCGAGGAACAGGGTGCCGCCATGGGCTTCGACGAACTTGCCCTGGTGGCGCTCGGTGGCGCCGGTGAAGGCGCCCTTCTCGTGGCCGAACAGGATCGATTCGACGAGATTGTCCGGGATCGCGCCGCAGTTCACCGCGACGAACGGCTTGGCCTTGCGCTCGCTGCTACCGTGGATGGCGCGCGCGAACAGTTCCTTGCCGACGCCAGACTCGCCCTCGATCAGCACGGGAATCGTCGAGGATGCCGCTTTCTGCGCCGTGCGCAGCACCCCGGCCATCGCCTCGCTGCGGGTGATGATGTCGGAGAAGGTCAGCCGGCCCTCGCGGCTGTGGCGGATGCGCTGCAATTCGCCCTTCAGCGCCGAGGCGTTGAGGGCGTTGCGCAGGGAGACCTGCAACCGCTCGAAGCCGACCGGCTTGACGACGAAGTCCTGGGCACCGGCCCGCATCGCCGACACCACATTGTCGATCCCGCCATGCGCGGTCTGCACGATGACCGGGACGGTCAAACCAGCTTCACGAATCTTTGCGAGGACTCCGAGACCGTCGAGGCCCGGCATCACGAGGTCGAGCACGACGGCATCGATCGCCTGCGTCTCGGATGCGGTCAGGGCCGCTATCGCCGCGTCGCCACTGTCCACGACGAGGGGCTCATAGCCGCACTTCTGCACCATGTTTTCAACCAAACGACGCTGTACTGCGTCGTCATCGGCGATCAAAATGGTGGCAGCCATGGTTTTCCCCGCACGCTACGATTATTTGTCTCGAATCGGGGCACTGTCGCCGATGCCGATTAACGCACTCTTAAACGTTGCAAACCCGCCCTTATTCCGCCTCCGCCGACATCTTTCCGACTGAACTAAGGTTACGAACAAGATGACCTCGCGCTCAAAAACTGCTCCGAACAAGTCTGCTCTCAGCAAGGCCGCTCTCCGCAAGGAAGCCGCGTTGCGCAAGACGGGCGCCCAACGCAAACCTGCCACGGGCGGCCCGGCAGCAAAAACGGCAGCCAGCAAGGCCGGCAAGCTTCCGGAATGGAATCTGGCAGATCTCTACTCCGGTATCGACGCGCCGGAAGTGGCGCGCGACCTGCAGAAAATGGATGCAGATTGCGTCGCGTTTGAGACCGACTACAAGGGCAAGCTTGCTGAAAATACCGCCCGCGAAGGCGGCGGAAAGTGGCTCGCCGAGGCTATCAGCCGCTACGAGGCGATCGACGACCTGGCCGGTCGTCTCGGCTCCTATGCCGGCCTGGTCCATGCCGGCGACAGCGTCGACCCGGCGATCTCCAAATTCTACGGCGACGTCTCCGAGCGGTTGACGGCGGCGTCGGTGCACCTCTTGTTCTTCTCGCTCGAGCTCAATCGCGTTGACGATGATGTGATCGAGCGCGCGATGGCCGAGCCGGCGCTCGGCCACTACCGGCCGTGGATCGCGGATCTGCGCAAGGACAAGCCGTACCAGCTCGAGGATCGCGTCGAACAGCTCTTCCACGAAAAGGCGCAGAGCGGCTACGCGGCCTGGAACCGGCTGTTCGACCAGACCATCTCCGGCCTGCGCTTCAAGGTTTCGGGCAAGGAGCTCGCGATCGAGCCGACGCTGAACCTGTTGCAGGACAAGGCGGGCGACAAGCGCAAGGCGGCGGCGCAGGCGCTGGCCAAGACCTTCAAGGACAATGAGCGCACCTTCGCGCTGATCACCAACACGCTCGCCAAGGACAAGGAAATCTCCGACCGCTGGCGCGGCTTCCAGGACGTCGCCGATTCCCGCCATCTCAACAACCGCGTCGAGCGAGAGGTGGTCGATGCGCTGGTCGCCTCGGTGCGCGCGGCCTATCCGAAGCTGTCGCATCGCTACTACGCGCTGAAGGCCGGCTGGTTCAAAAAGAAGAAGCTGCCGCACTGGGACCGCAACGCGCCGCTGCCGTTCGCGGCGACCGGCACCATCGCCTGGCCCGAGGCGCGCAACATGGTGCTGTCGGCCTATAACGGCTTCTCGCCGAGGATGGCCGAGATCGCGGAGCGCTTCTTCGACGACCGCTGGATCGATGCGCCGGTCCGTCCCGGCAAGGCGCCCGGTGCGTTCTCGCATCCGACCACGCCGTCGGCGCATCCCTACGTGCTGATGAATTATCAGGGCAAGCCGCGCGACGTGATGACGCTGGCGCATGAGCTCGGCCACGGCGTGCACCAGGTGCTGGCGGCGAAGAACGGTGCGCTGATGGCGCCGACGCCGCTGACGCTGGCGGAAACCGCGAGCGTGTTCGGCGAGATGCTGACCTTCAAGCGGCTGCTGTCGCAGACCAAGAACGCCAAGCAGCGCCAGGCGCTGCTCGCGGGCAAGGTCGAGGACATGATCAACACCGTGGTGCGGCAGATCGCGTTCTACTCATTCGAGCGCGCGGTTCATACCGAGCGCAAGAATGGCGAGCTCACCGCCGAGCGGATCGCCCAGCTCTGGCTCAGCGTGCAGGGCGAGAGCCTCGGGCCGGCGATCGAGATCAAGCCGGGCTACGAGACGTTCTGGATGTACATCCCGCATTTCATCCACTCGCCGTTCTATGTCTACGCCTACGCGTTCGGCGATTGCCTGGTGAACTCGCTCTATGCGGTCTACGAGCATGCGTCCGAGGGGTTCGCCGAGCGCTATCTCGACATGCTCGCCGCCGGCGGCACCAAGCATTACTCCGAACTGCTGCGGCCGTTCGGCCTCGACGCCAAGGACCCGAAATTCTGGGACGGCGGCCTGTCCGTGATCGCCGGCATGATCGACGAGCTGGAGGCGATGGGCTGAGGCCCATCGGCCTTCCGGCCCGCTCGGGCGAGATTCATTCGGCGCTTTTTGCGCCTCGCGGCATGATCATCCCATGATGTCTGCGTTTGGGAGATCAATCCTGCCCGAGCGGCGGCCGCAGGGCCGTCGCTCAAGGGGTGAATCGGGGACGATTTGCGCTCCAAATCACCCGATAGGGACCGCGCCGTTGCCCTGCCAATCCGTTTGCGGTAATGGCTCGCAGAACGCGAATTTCTGACTGGGGACAGCGATGGCAGACCATAGCGAAGTGGCCTATACGACCGCCGACGGCAATGATTACGTGGCGCATGAGCAGACCTATGAAGGGTTTCTCATGCTGGTCAAATGGGGCACGATCAGCGTCGCCATCCTCCTCATCCTGATGGCCTATTTCCTGGTCTGATCCTTGATCGGCTAGCGGCGCCGCCGTCCCGCGGCGGTGCCGGAATTCCTGTTGAACCCGGCTGTAAAAACCGGGGTATCCAATCTGGCGAAAATAACGCTAGTTTGAAGACGCGTGCGCCGCTCGCGCCGCCGGAGGGCCCATGAAGATCGCCGTTGCCAAGGAAATCGATCCGTCCGAGCCGCGGGTTGCGGTTTCGCCGGACACCATCAAGAAGTTCAAGGCGCTCGGCGCCGAGGTCGCGGTCGAGCCCGGCGCGGGCATCAAGTCGGGCCTGCCTGATTCGGAGCTCACGGCTGCGGGCGCCACGGTGAGCGCCGATGCGCTCAAGGACGCCGACATCATCATCAAGGTGAAGCGGCCCGAGGCCTCCGAACTCTCCAAGTACAAGCGCGGTGCGCTGGTCATCGCGATCATGGATCCCTACGGCAACGAGGCCGCGCTGAAGACGATGGCCGATGCCGGTGTGTCCGCCTTCGCGATGGAGTTGATGCCGCGCATCACCCGCGCGCAGGTGATGGACGTTCTGTCCTCGCAGGCTAACCTCGCCGGCTACCGCGCGGTGATCGAGGGTGCCGAAGCCTTCGGCCGCGCCTTCCCGATGATGATGACCGCCGCCGGCACCGTTCCGGCCGCCAAGGTGTTCGTGATGGGTGTCGGCGTCGCCGGCCTGCAGGCGATCGCGACCGCTCGGCGGCTCGGGGCCGTGGTCACCGCGACCGACGTGCGGCCCGCCACCAAGGAGCAGGTGGAATCGCTCGGCGCAAAATTCCTCGCCGTCGAGGACGAGGAGTTCAAGAACGCGCAGACTGCCGGCGCTACGCCAAGGAGATGTCCAAGGAGTACCAGGCCAAGCAGGCCGCGCTGACCGCCGAGCACATCAAGAAGCAGGACATCGTCATCACCACCGCGCTGATCCCGGGTCGTCCGGCGCCGAAACTGGTGTCGGGCGAGATGGTGAAATCGATGAAGCCCGGTTCGGTGCTGGTCGATCTCGCGGTCGAGCGCGGCGGCAATGTCGAGGGCGCCAAGCCCGGCGAGGTGGTCGAGACCGACGGCATCAAGATCGTCGGCTACACCAATGTCGCCGGCCGCGTCGCCGCTTCGGCCTCGAGCCTGTATGCGCGCAATTTGTTCTCGTTCATCGAGACGATGGTCGACAAGGCCAGCAAGGCGCTCGCGGTCAATTGGGACGACGAGCTGGTGAAGGCCACCGCGCTGACCAAGGACGGCGCCGTCATCCATCCCAACTTCCAGCCGAAGTAAGGAGAGAAGCCATGGAGCATCTCGCGCAGGCCGTTGATCCGTTCGTGTTCCGGCTGTCGATTTTCGTTCTCGCCGTGTTCGTCGGCTATTTCGTGGTGTGGTCGGTGACCCCCGCGCTGCACACGCCGCTGATGAGCGTGACCAACGCGATCTCGTCGGTGATCGTGGTCGGCGCGCTGCTAGCGGTCGGCGTCGGCATGGTGTCGAGCGGCTCGGGCTGGGCCCGCGGCTTCGGCTTCGTCGCGCTGATCTTCGCCTGCGTGAACATCTTCGGCGGCTTCCTCGTCACCCAGCGCATGCTGGCGATGTACAAGAAGAAAGCCAAGTAACGGCAACCACCTCGGGGTGATGTAAGAATTTGGGGGGACCTGAGATGAGCGCCAATCTCTCTGCACTGTTGTATCTCGTGGCGGGGGTGCTGTTCATCCTGTCGCTGCGCGGCCTGTCGAGCCCGGCGTCGTCGCGCCAGGGCAACATGTTCGGCATGATCGGCATGGCGATCGCCGTCGCCACCACGCTGGCCAGCCATCCGCCGGCCGACGGCGTGGCCTGGCTGCTGGTGATTGTCGCGGTCGCGATCGGCGGCGGCATCGGCGCCGTGATCGCGCGCCGGGTGCCGATGACCTCGATGCCGGAACTGGTCGCCGCGTTCCACTCGCTGGTCGGCATGGCCGCGGTGCTGGTCGCCGCCGGCGCGTTCTACGCGCCCGAGGCGTTCGACATCGGCACGCCCGGCAACATCCATCCGCAGAGCCTGGTCGAGATGTCGCTCGGCGTCGCGATCGGCGCGCTGACCTTCACCGGCTCGGTGATCGCGTTCCTGAAGCTCTCCGCACGGATGAGCGGCGCGCCGATCATCCTGCCGTTCCGCCACGTCATCAACATCGTGCTGGCGCTGGCGCTGGTGTTCTTCATCGTCGGCCTCGTGCTGTCCGGCAGTGCGTTCGACTTCTGGATGATCACGATCCTGGCGCTGGCGCTCGGCGTGCTGATGATCATCCCAATCGGCGGCGCCGACATGCCGGTCGTGATCTCGATGCTGAACTCCTACTCCGGCTGGGCCGCGGCCGGCATCGGCTTCACGCTCGGCAACTCGGCGCTGATCATCACCGGCGCGCTGGTCGGCTCGTCGGGCGCGATCCTGTCCTACATCATGTGCCACGCGATGAACCGCTCGTTCATCTCCGTGATCCTCGGCGGCTTCGGCGGCGAGACCGCGGCGGCCGGCGGCGGCAGTGGCGAGCAGAAGCCCGCCAAGCTCGGCTCCGCGGATGATGCGGCCTTCATCATGAAGAACGCTTCCAAGGTCATCATCGTGCCCGGCTACGGCATGGCGGTGGCGCAGGCCCAGCACGCGCTGCGCGAGATGGCCGACCTGCTGAAGAAGGAAGGCGTCGAGGTGAAGTACGCCATTCACCCGGTGGCGGGCCGCATGCCCGGCCACATGAACGTGCTGCTGGCGGAAGCCAACGTGCCCTATGACGAGGTGTTCGAGCTCGAGGACATCAACTCGGAGTTCGCCCAGGCCGACATCGCCTTCGTGATCGGCGCCAACGACGTCACCAACCCGGCGGCGGAAGAGGACAAGACCTCGCCGATCTACGGCATGCCGGTGCTGCAGGTCTGGAAGGCCGGTACCGTGATGTTCATCAAGCGCTCGCTGGCCTCGGGTTATGCCGGCATCGACAATCCGCTGTTCTACCGCGACAACACCATGATGTTGCTCGGCGACGCCAAGAAGGTCACCGAGAACATCGTCAAGGCGATGTAGGGCAAGCGGCGAATGGCGCTGAACCGGGAGTGGCATCGAGAACATCGCATGCCGCTCCCCGCCACGCACGAGCAGCGCATCAGGCGGCATGTGACGCTTGCGAATGTTTGCGCTTGCCGGCCTGTTCCCGACAGCATCAGGCTCGAGGTCGAAAAGCTGCTCAATTCCAGGCGCAGGCCAATCCCGGCGGCCGCTGAAGACCAAGGCCGGGACCAAAAACCGCAAAACAACCCCATGCAAAGTAGCAATGGGGTCTCACATCACCCTACACACCAAACCTAGAGCTGCAGGCGAGATTTGCGCGTGGTTCTGACGATCCTGAAATGGCTGCTGATCGTCGCGGTGGTCGTGTATCTCGGTGGCCTTGCGGTGCTCTACGTCAAGCAGCGCGAGCTGCTGTTTCCGGCTCCGCCAGTCGGGCGCACGGCGCCGGCAGCCGCCGGCCTTCCCGAAGCGGAGGAGCATGTCCTGACCACCGCCGACGGCGAGAAGGTCATCGTCTGGCACGTGCCGGCCAAGCCGGGCCGGCCGGTCGTGCTGTTCTTTCCGGGCAATGGCGATTTCCTCGCCGGCCGCGTGGGGCGCTTCAAGGGCATCATCGCCGACGGGACCGGACTGGTGGCGCTGTCCTACCGCGGCTACGCCGGCTCGAGCGGATCTCCGAGCGAGCAGGGGCTGCTGCAGGACGCCGCAGCGGCCTACGCGTTTACCACCGCGCGGTACCGCGCCGAGCAGATCGTGGTCTGGGGCTTCTCGCTCGGAACCGGTGTTGCGGTCGCGCTCGCCGCCGAGCATCCGGTCGGCAGGCTGATCCTGGAAGCGCCCTATACCTCGACGGCCGACGTCGGCGGCGCACACTTCTGGTTTGTGCCGGTCAGCCTGCTGATGCGCGATCAATTCCACTCCGACCGGCGAATCACAGGCGTGACGGTGCCGCTCCTGATCATGCATGGCTCCGACGATCCGGTGATCCCGATCGCCTTCGGCGAGCGCCTGTTTGGCCTCGCCCATGAGCCGAAGCAGTTCGTGCGTCTGCCCGGCGGCGGGCACGACAATCTCGACGATTTCGGTGCGATGGAGACCGCGAGGCGGTTCATCAACGCCGCAAGAGGCTGACGGCGCCGATTGTCTATCGCATAATCGGGTCCAGCGAAGTGAGGGGACCCACGATGAGCGCACACGGACCGATGCCGCGGTCGGCCTGGCTGTATCCTGTTCTGGCGGTGCTGTTGTTTGCCGCGGTCTCGGCCTCCGGCTACGGCTTCGCGCCATCGGCCGGGGGGTGGGGGTTCGCGGTCGTGCTGCTGGTGATTCTGTTCGGCACCGTGTTTGCGGCGGTCCACCATGCCGAGATGATTGCCGAGCGGATCGGCGAACCGTTCGGCACGCTGCTGCTGACGCTGGCCGTGACCATCATCGAGGTGGCGCTGATCTCGACCATCATGCTGGGCGATACGCCGGCGCCGACGCTGGCGCGCGACACCGTGTTTGCGGTGGTGATGATCGTCTGCAACGGCCTGGTCGGGCTCTGCATCTTCATCGGCGGCATCCGCTACCGTGAGCAGGATTTCCAGATCACCGGCGCCAACCTTTACCTCAGCGTGCTGTTCGTGCTCGCGACCATCACGCTGGACATGCCGAATTTCACGCTGACCGCGCCCGGCCCGATCTACTCCACAGCCCAACTCGCCGTGATCAGTGTCGTGACCCTGCTGCTCTATGCGGTGTTCCTCTACACCCAGACCATCCGCCACCGCGATTACTTCGTTAGCGGCGCCAACGAGGCGGCGGCGCATGGCGAGGTGATGTCGGACCGTGAGACCGCGATCAGCGTCGTCCTGCTGCTGGTGTCGCTGCTCGCGGTGGTGCTGCTGGCCAAGAAATTCTCGCTGGTGGTCGATGTCGTCACCGTCAAGATCGGTGCGCCGCCGGCCTTTGCCGGCCTGGTGGTGGCCGCCCTGATCCTGCTGCCGGAGAGCGTTGCGGCCGTGGCGGCGGCGCGCAAGAACGACCTGCAGAAGAGCATCAACCTCGCCCTCGGCTCCTCGATCGCGACCATCGGGCTCACGGTTCCCGCGGTCGCCATTGCCGCCTCGGTGCTCGACAAGCAGCTGGTGCTCGGGCTCAGCAACCAGCATATGTTGATCCTGCTGCTGACCTTTATGGTCAGCATGCTGACCTTCGGAACCGGCCGTACCAACATCCTGTTCGGACTCGTTCACATGGTGGTGTTCGCGGTGTTCGTGTTCATGGTTTTCGTGCCGTAGGGCATGATCCGCTCAAGCAAGAAACTCGGAGAAAAGACGATGCTCAGCGCAAAATCGGATGTGCAGGTGGATACGGCGGAGGTTCGCGTCACCGAATGGCGGCTCGCGCCGGGCAGCGCCACCGGCCACCACACCCATGAGATGGATTACGTCATCGTCCCGATCACGGCCGGGGAGATGACCATCGTGGCGCCGAACGGCGAGCGCTCGAAGGCGCAACTTGGGGCCGGCAAGTCCTATTTCCGCAAGGCCGGAGTCCAGCACGACGTGCTCAACGAGACCGCCAGCGAAATCGTGTTCCTGGAGGTCGAACTCAAGCCCTGACGCCGTGCTTAACCCTGCGCGCGTCGAATGGCAGGTGCGAGCCGTCGCGGCTGTGGAAATTCATAACCCGTTAACGGCTGCACGATGAATTAAGAGGTGGATGCGGCCTACGCAGGGGGCGCCTCCGGCTGAAACCAAAGTGACACCAAAGGTGACGTCGGAACGGGGGTTTGCCACCGATCCGTCGCAGTTGATCCCTGAATGTGCCTCAAAGTTCCAGCATGAAATAACGGGGCGGGGAGTGGCAGGTCATGCTGAGTTACCTGAAGAAATTTGTGATGGACATCTTACCCTCGGTGGCAGCGACCATCATCGGGGCGTACATCGTCAATCACTACATCGTGGCCAAGCCGGAAGCGCCGGCCACCGCAGCCTTGACCGCCGCCGTTGACCCCAAAGCCGCCGCCAAGCCCGCCACCGTGGTCAGCAGCCTCCCGGAAGCCGGCGTGAAGGCCAAGGGCATGTCCGAGCGTACGCTGATCGAGCGGTCGGCGTCGGAGAAGGCGACCGTCACCGAGAAGCCTGCCGAGAAATCCGCCGACCAGAAGTCTGACACCCCGGCCGATACCGCCAGCATCCCCGCCGACGCCCGTCATCATCCGGCGGCGCCGAAGGCGGTCGCGAAGGTGACGCCCGCCGCGCCGCAGCCGGCCGCGCCCGCCACGTCAGCCGCACCGGCCGAGGCCGCTGCCACGCCGGAGGAGAACCGCGACGCCAATGATCTGGCGCGCGCTGCCATCGAGCGGCTGCGCAAGGAGCGCCCGCAGGAAGCGGCGCGTTCCCAGGATGCTGCGCGCTCCCAGGATGCGCAGCGCACCGATCTTGCCCGCCTGCCTGACGCGCAGCGCCCCACTGCTTCGTCGGCGATCCGGCCGTTGCCGCCGCCGATCATGGTGTCGAACCCGTCCAGCGACAATGCCGAACAATCCTCGCAGCCGCGTCCGCCCTACGCCGCCAACGCGCAGGATTCGAACCGGCTGACCCCGCCGGCCGACATTCCTGTCCCGGTGATCCAGGCGCCGCTCGACCTGCGCGCCGAGGCGGTCATGCCGGCGCCGAAGAATGAGCGCAGCTCGGTGACCGACGACATGTTCTCCGGCATGAAGTCGATGTTCCACGCCGTCCTGCCGAAGTAAGCGTCCTGCCGAAGCCAGCCTGAGCGACTATCCGCCGGTGCGCGCCAGCCCGCTGCGCGCATTGCCGTCATTCGGCCGCAGCGCCAGCACGCGATTGTAGGACGCCGCCGCCTTGGCCTTGTCGCCGAGCCGCTCATAGGCCTGGCCCCGGGCGCTCCACGCCGCAACATTGTTGGGATCGGCCTGCACCGCCTCATCGAGGTCGGTGGCAGCCTGCTTGGCCTTGTCGAGCGCGAGGTAGCTGGTGGCGCGGCCGACCAGCGGCTCGGCCTTCTGCGGCGACAGCCCGCTGGCCGCCGTGAAATCGTCGATCGCCTGCTGATGTTGCCCGCGGCCCTGATAGATCAGGCCACGGCCGTACAGCGCCTGGATGTTGTAGGGGTCGGAGGTCAGCGCCTGCTCGAACTCCGCCTGCGCCTCGTCGACCTTGCCGGAATGCGCCAGCACCTGGCCGCGCGTGGCGTGATCCCTGGCGCTGTTGATGTCCTGCGGGGTGATGGTGTCGGCAGCCGGCTTGTCGGCGGTGGCGGCCGGTTTCGGCTTGTCGTCCGAACCCCATGACCCGAGGTCGAAGGAGCAGCCCGCAAGCGGCAGGCCGAGAATCACTGCGATGATGAGTTGCGCCGCGGGACGGCGTCGCGTTGGTGCCGGAAGGAGGAGGCGGGGTGCCGGAGCATCCGTCATGCAAAATGCTCTTGCCGGTAATCTTGCATGGGTGCCCCGGAACGCGGCCTGCTTCAAAACGACAACGCGGGCCTGTGGCCCGCGCTGTTAGACTTCCAGATCGGCAAAACGGTTCAGCGGGGGCCGCGACCAGCGCCAGCACCACCGGGACGGCCGCCGCGGTCGCCACCGGGACCAGCGCCGAACACCGGCTTCGGCTTCATCGGCAGCAGGCCTTCACGCTGCAGCTTCTTGCGCGCCAACTTGCGAGCGCGGCGCACGGCTTCAGCCTTTTCGCGAGCCTTCTTCTCAGAGGGCTTTTCGTAGTGACCGCGGAGCTTCATCTCGCGGAAAATGCCCTCGCGCTGCATCTTCTTCTTCAGCGCCTTCAGGGCTTGGTCGACATTGTTATCGCGGACGAGAACCTGCACGCGGCATCCTCTTTTGAATTGATCGGTTCGGAATTCTGGCGAGGTAAAGGGGCGGCAAAAGGCCTGCCTCTTAACCCTAGGCGCGCGCATGTATCAGACAAACGCGCAGATGTCCACCGGTCGAGTGACTTTCGGGCCTAGTAAAGCCACGAAATGGGGCGAAAATGCCATCGTGCGGCCCTGATTTGGGTGATTTGGCGCCCGGTTGAGGGCCGCTCCCGGCGTTTTGGATAACCCGGGCATTGGAAATAGGGGAGATGGCACATGGATATGAAGAAGTATGCAGCCGAGCTGATCGGTACGTTCTGGCTCACATTCGCGGGTTGCGGCAGCGCGGTCATCGCGGCCGGCTTTCCGCAGGTCGGAATCGGCCTGGTCGGCGTATCATTGGCGTTCGGGCTCAGCGTGGTGACCATGGCCTACGCGATCGGCCATATCTCGGGCTGCCACCTCAACCCAGCGGTGACGGTCGGGCTCGCTGCGGGCGGGCGTTTCCCGGGCGGCCAGGTGCTGCCCTACATCATCGCGCAGGTTGTGGGCGCGATCGTCGCGGCCTGGCTGCTCTATGTGATCGCGAGCGGCGCGCCCGGCTTCGATGTCAGCAAGGGCTTCGCCTCCAACGGCTATGACGCGCATTCACCGGGCCAGTACAGCATGGTGGTGTGCTTCATCATGGAGGTCGTGATGACCATGATGTTCCTGTTCGTCATCATGGGATCGACCCACGGCAAGGCGCCGGCCGGCTTCGCGCCGCTCGCCATCGGCCTCGCGCTGGTGATGATCCATCTCGTCAGCATTCCCGTCACCAACACTTCGGTGAACCCGGCGCGCAGCACCGGGCCGGCGTTGTTCGTCGGCGGCTGGGCGCTGGCGCAGCTCTGGATGTTCTGGGTCGCGCCCTTGATCGGCGGTGCGCTCGGCGGCGTGATCTATCGCTGGCTCAGCGACGAGCCGACCGGCGTCGTCGCCGGCGTCAAGACTGCGTGATCTGCGAGCGGGATCGTGGCTGCCACGATCCCGACGACGCTAGAGCGCAGTGAAGATCTCATCGCGCTCTAGCAGAGTTCACGGCTTGCGCGGCGGCGTCACTTCGGTGACGTGCCCCATCTTGCGGCCGGGACGCGGCGTGCCCTTGCCGTACAGATGGACGGTGGCGCCGGGGACGGTGAGCCACTGCTCGTAGCTCAGGATGTCGTCGCCGATCAGGTTGGTCATGGTGACCTCGCCATGGCGCACCGGCTTGCCCAGCGGCCAGCCGGCGATCGCGCGGATGTGCTGCTCGAACTGCGAGATCGAGGCGCCGTCGAGCGTCCAGTGACCGGAATTGTGCACGCGCGGTGCGATCTCGTTGACCAGCACCGTCGCCGCCTTGCCGTTGCCGGGCACCACGAACAATTCCACCGCGAGCACGCCGACATAGTCGAGCGCCGACGCGATCCTTTCCGCGATCGCGCGCGCCTGCGCGGCAAGCTCCGCGGGAATCGCGGCCGGCGCGCGGGATATCTTCAAAATGTGGTCGCGATGCTCGTTCTCGGTGACGTCGAAGCACTCGACCTCGCCGGACGCGGAGCGGGCTGCGATCACCGAGATCTCGCGCTCGAACGGCACGAAGGCCTCGAGGATCGCCGACTTGGTGCCGAGATCGTCCCAGACCTGCTCGAGGTCATCGCCCGCGCGGATGATGGCCTGACCCTTGCCGTCATAGCCGAAGCGGCGGGTCTTGATCACGGCAGGCAGCCCGATCCGCTCGATCGCGCTGCGCAGCGTGGCGACCGAGGAGACGTCGGCATAATCGGCCGTGCCGATGCCGAGCTTGCTGATGAAATCCTTCTCGATCAGCCGGTCCTGCGTGGTCTCGAGGATCTTGTACGCCGGCAGCACCGGGCGGCGCGCGGCGAGCACCATCGCGGTCGCGGCCGGGACGTTCTCGAATTCATAGGTGACGACGTCGACGTCGTTGGCGAACAGTTCGAGCGCCTCGACGTCGGCATATTCCGCGCAGGTCGCGTGCTGCACCACGTCGAACGCCGGCGAATCCGGATCCGGCGAGAACACCTGGCAGCGCAGCCCGAGGCGCGCTGCGGACATCGCCAGCATCCGGCCCAATTGTCCGCCGCCGAGGATTCCAATGGTGTCGCCCGGCTTCAGCTTCACGAGGTTTGAAGCCGTCACGCCGAGCCCTCCGGATGTTCGTTGACCGCATCGGTCTGCTGCTTGCGCCAGGCCGCAAGGCGAGCCGACAAAGCAGGATCGTTGAGCGCGAGCACGCTCGCCGCGAGCAGCGCGGCATTGATCGCGCCGGCCTTGCCGATGGCCAGCGTCCCGACCGGGATGCCGGCCGGCATCTGCACGATCGAGTACAGCGAATCGACGCCGGACAGCGCCTTCGACTCGACGGGAACTCCGAACACCGGAAGCTCCGTCAACGCGGCCGTCATGCCCGGCAGATGCGCGGCGCCGCCGGCGCCGGCAATGATCACCTTGTGCCCCGCAGCCTTGGCGCCCTTGGCAAAGGCATAGAGGCGATCCGGGGTGCGGTGCGCCGAAACGATGCGCGTTTCGCAGGCAACACCCAGTGCGGCCAGGGTCTCGGCGGCATGGCGCATGGTTTCCCAGTCGGACTGGCTTCCCATGATGATGGCGATCGGAGCGGTCATCTCTTCAATTCTGTGCAGGAATCCAAAAGCATAGGCCGATTATAGGGACGGCCCGGTTCTCATCCAAGGCGTGGCAAGGGAGTCAGAATGGACTATCCTGTCTTGGTGAATCCCGGCAAGCCTTCATAAGCAGGCCTCAACAAGGATGCGCATGAAGAAAAAGACGACGGCGGCCGCCTCAGGGGCCGCAAAACGACGGAAAGGCGCGCCCGCCGCGCGCAAACCGGGGCCGGGCAGAACTGGAACCAAGGGGACTGGCGAAAAAGCGGTTGGAACCGAAGCGCCCACGCGGGGCGCGGTCGCATCCGGCGACAAATCCACCATCCGCAGATTGCGGGCGCAACTGGCGCGGGCCCAGGCCCGGATCGAGGAGCTGCAGGCCTCGGCCGAGACCGACTTCCTGCTCGACATCTTCAATCGCCGCGGCTTCGAGCGCGAGCTCGCCCGATCGCTCTCCTTCATCAAGCGCTATCAGGCCTCCGGCGCGCTGATCGTGCTCGACGTCGACCGCCTCAAGCCGATCAACGATGCCTTCGGGCACGCGGCCGGCGACGAGGTGCTGAAGAGGATCGTTGCCGCGATATCCGACCAGGTGCGCGCCTCCGACGTGGTCGGTCGTCTCGGTGGCGACGAGTTCGCGGTGCTGCTGTGGAATCTCAGCGAGACCGATGCCCACGCCAAGGCAGCTGCGCTGGAAGATGCGATCGACCGCCTGACCTTCGTGTTCCGCGACAGCCAGGTCTCCGCAGGCGCCTCCGCAGGCGTTGCGATCCTCACCGCACATTCGGATCTCGATCGCGTTCTCGATGAGGCCGACCGCGCGATGTATGTGCGCAAGGCGCAGCGGCGCCACGAATCCTAGCGGTAATCCTAGCGGTAATCCCAGGGGTTTTCCGTTCCGATCAATCGCCACGGCCTGGATTTCCTGACGCGTTTTCTTCACGCGAACCGGCCGCCGCTTCGCGCGAAAACGCCCTGGGATCTACAGCGCGCTGAGATCCTCGGGCACATTGCCGTAGGCCCGCAGCAGCTTGGCATCGCCGAATTCGCCGATCGCCGGATCGCCGGATCGGCTGAACGCGACGGCGCCGATGCTGCCGGGCATCCGCGACATCGTCTCCGCGCGGCGCAGCGCGATCGCCGAGCTCTGGCACTCCTCGGCGTTGCCGGCGACCGGCGTGCCGTCGTCGTCCTGCATGAAGGGCAGCGCCACGTAGTAGGTCACGTCAGCCATTGCTGTGCTCCTCGATGGTCAGGCGGCATCGCTCGCCACGTCGCTCGCCGACTGGGTCCGCGCCGGCACGCAGCCGGCGGTGATCGCGGCCTGCAATTCCTCGAGCTCGGCTTCCAGATATTCGTTGGCCATGATCAGCGCCTTGATGGTGCTGCGCAGGTTGCCGTCGCACATCGCGATCGCCTGATCGCAGGCCTTCTCGTAGTGGGTGTGCTCGGGCAGGGACGGGGGTGCGGACATGGCGAAACTCCCTCTGATGGCTTGCGGCTGGGCCGGCATGTTCTTATTTTGTTCTTTTGGAGTCAAGCGCCGAAAGCCTTGTGCGGGTTCGTTGCCGCGAACGTGAAGCCAGCGAGGCGCTGTGGATGACGGGGAAAACCTGCCGCCGGGCCTGAACCAGCCGGCCGCCGAAGCGAAGGGGCGCACTCAGGCGATGATGTCGGGCGTGATCTGATCTTCGATGAAGGCGATGCGGTCGCGCAGTTGCAGCTTCCGCTTCTTCAAGCGCTGCAACATCAGGAGATCCGGCGCTGGCGACTGATGCAACGCGTCGATCGCGGCATCGAGGTCGCGGTGCTCTTGTTGCAGACGCGCAAGCTCGGCGAGGAGTTCGCGCTCATCCTGATCGTTCATGGTTGTGTATTAACTGGTAAGCACGACGAGGTTGTCGCGGCCGAAGCAGCCGCTTACCGGAATATCCTCCCTGCGCGCGCGCCGCGCAAGCTGAACCGGTTCCATAGTCACGATTGGTTACAGATAAACCGAAATGCGTGTCTGCGGCATTTCGCGTCCCCTATCGACAGTGCCGCCCACTTGTGTACACTTGGGAGTCCGGATCGAACCTGAGGTTTAACGCACCGAGGAGAGTTCGCAATGGCAATCCAGGCCCATCTCGTTGAGCTGGAGCGTAAACACAAAATACTCGAGAACGAACTGCACGAAGCGCTCGTTCACCCCTCTGTAGACGACCTGCACATTTGCGAGCTGAAGCGCCGCAAGCTGATGGTCAAGGATCAAATCGAGCGGTTGCGACTTTCCGCCGACGACACGGTCCACTAAGCCAAGTCCCCGCAAATCAGCGAATAATCTGGCCTTTCACCGAGGGATCAACGCCCGACCGCGTTTCCCTCGGGAGGCTTCGCTGCGTTTGCTCAGAGTTCCGCGAGCGCGCCGACATGGTCGGCCAGCGCGAGCGATGACGTCAACCCGGGCGATTCAATCCCAAACAGGTTGATCAGACCGGCGACGCCGTGTTCGGCTGGCCCCTGGATCAGGAAATCCTGCGTCGCCACCGCCGGCGGCACGATCTTGGGCCGGATTCCCGAATAGCTCGGCATCAGCGCGCCATCCGGCAGGGTCGGCCAGTACTTCCGGATCGCCGGATAGAACCGTTGCGCCCGATCAGGATCGACGGCGTAATCGATGCGATCGATCCACTCGACGTCGGGGCCGAACCTTGCCTGTCCAGCCATGTCGAGCGTCAGGTGCACGCCGAGCCCGCCGGGCTCCGGCACCGGATAGATCAGGTGCGAGAACGGCGCCTTGGCGCTGCAGCTGAAGTAGTTGCCCTTGGCCAAATAGGCGGTTGGAATCAACGCGATGGGCATGCCCTCGACGCTGCGCGCGACCGCCGTCGCGCCGAGGCCGGCGGCATTGACCAGAAGATCGCAGGCCAGCGTCATGGGAGCCGCGCCGCCGGCTTCGATCTCGAACCCGTTAGCCGTTGCCCTGGCGTGGAGCAGCGGCGTATGGAAAGCGAACGCCGCCCCGGCCGCCTCGGCGTCGCCGAGCAGCGCCAGCATGTAAGCATGGCTGTCGATAATCCCGGTCGAGGGCGACAGCAGCGCCGCATCGCAGTTCAGCGCCGGTTCCAGCGCCCGCGCCGCCTCGCCGGACAACAGCTGCATGTCGTCGACGCCGTTGGCCGCGGCATGGGCCCGGATCGACTGCAGTTTCTCGGTCTCCGCCGGTGTGGTGGCGACGATCAGCTTGCCGCAATTCTTGTGCGGGATGCCGTGCTCGGCGCAGTAGCGGTACAGCGCCCGCTTGCCGCTGACGCACATCCGCGCCATCAGGCTGCCGGCCTTGTAGTAGATGCCGGCGTGGATCACCTCGCTGTTTCGCGACGAGGTCACCGTGCCGATCCCTTCGGCCTCCTCGATCACAATCACCTCGCGGCCGGCCTGTGCCAGCCGGCGCGCCACGGCGAGGCCGATCACCCCCGCACCGACGATCACGCAATCAACCCTGTCCATCTTGTCCTTCAGGTCCGAACATTTCCGCGCAGCCACGCCTTGGCCGTTGCCGCCAACATCGTTCTGCCGATCCGATCGCATTCGGCAAGTGCTTATTAGACAAGTACTTGGGCCATCTCAATTAGTTGGGGAGCCATGCCCTGTTAGTGGAGCATTAATCATGTCAGGGCAATTGCCGCATATTAAGTGGCATATTCCAGTTGCATCCGTACGCGTTTACCCGATCCAAACCGCCGGAGCCGGACACTCGCCCCGGAAATCCGCGGGTGATTAATGGCTGGCAGGAAGTGGCAGGCGGGCGGGAAGAATTCGATTCCGGCAAGGGCCCTCCTTTGCCTGATCGCCGCCGTCGTGCCGTTCAGCGTAGCCCGGGCCGCCACCGCCGCCTTCGCGCCGTCGACCTATCTGGGTGACCTCGATCCGGGTGTGGTCTGGGAGCTCCTGATCGGCAGCGTGGTGGTCGCATCCTTCCTCGGTGCGATCGGGCTCTGGGTGCTCTCGGCCCTGCGCAAGGCCAAGCGCGCGCAACTGCGACGCAACGCCTTCGTGTCGTCGGCGCTCAACCATCTGAACCAGGGCGTGGTGATGACCGATGCGCAGGAGCGCATCGTGTTCTGCAACGACCGCTATCTCGACATCTACGGCCTGTCGCGCGCCGACATCCGGCGCCACATGACCGGCACCGAACTGCTGGAGCTGCGCCGCGACCGCGGCGTGCTCGACGTCAGCGCCGCGGATTTCTTCGCCAGGGCCGCAGCGCCCGAAGGGCTGGTCACCGAACTGCCCGGCGGCAGGTCGGTGCTGGTGAGATATTTTCCGCTGCCGAACGGCGGCTCGGTGGCGACCCATCTCGATTGCACCGACCAGCGCCAGCTGTCGCGCAAGCTGGCCTCGACCACGCAGTTCCTCGAATCCGTGCTCGACAACGTCCCGGTCTGCGTCGCGGCCAAGAACATCGAGGACGGCCGCTACATCTTCGCCAACCGCGCGTTCGAGCGCTTCTCGCGGTTCTCGCGCGATCACATCGTCGGCAAGCGCGCCGACGAGATCTTCCGCCCCGAGACCGCGCTCAGCATCGATGCTGCCGACCGCGCGGCGCTGGATGCGCCGGAGGGCTATCACCGCAGCGAGTTCTTCGTCGAACGCGGTGCGGAGAAGCGCATCCTGGCGTCGAACCGGGTGATCGCCCGCAACGAGGCCGGCGAGCCGGAATTCCTGATCGCGTTGTTCGAGGACGTCACCGACCGCCGCTCGCTGTCGCGCGAGCTCGAGAACAACAAGAAATTCCTCGAGCTCGTGGTCGACAACATCCCGGTCTCGCTGATCGTGCAGCGCGTCAGCGACGGTCGCTATCTGCTGGCCAACCGCAGCGCCGAGACGATCCTCAACCGCCGCCGCGAGGATGCCGCCGGCCTCACCGCGTCCGACATCTTCACGCGCGCGAAGCCAAGCTGATCGTCGCCCGTGACGAGGCCGCGATCAGGAAGCGCAGCATGATCGCCGAGGAGCATCCGATCTCGACCAAGGACGGCCTGCGGCTGTTCCTGACCCGCCGCATGACCGTGCTAGACGATGCCGGCGAGCCGCAATATCTGATCAAGACCCATGAGGACGTCACCGACCGGCGCCAGACCGAGTCACGGATGGCGCACATGGCCTATCACGACGGTCTGACCGATCTGCCGAACCGCGCCGCCTTCCTGCAGGCGCTGACCCAGATGATCGAGGCCTGCGACGGCACCGACGAGGAATTCGCCGTGCTCTGCGTCGACCTCGACGGGCTGAAGGAGATCAACGACGTCTACGGCCATGCGATGGGCGACAAGGTGCTGATCGAGGTCGCGCAGCGCTTGCAGAACGTGGCGCGCGGCGGCGTGGTCGCACGGCTGTCCGGCGACGAATTCGGCCTCATCATCGACGGCCAGCAG
The DNA here is from genome assembly GCF_001238275.1 of Bradyrhizobium viridifuturi. Lineage (GTDB taxonomy): Bacteria > Pseudomonadota > Alphaproteobacteria > Rhizobiales > Xanthobacteraceae > Bradyrhizobium > Bradyrhizobium viridifuturi. The sequence goes on along the minus strand of NZ_LGTB01000002.1, from coordinate 237,273 downwards.
CCCGTCGCGGGCATCGCGCTGGCGGAGCAGGCCGCCGAGGCGCTCGGGCAGGATTTCCTGATCGACGGCAAGTCGGTGCGGACCGGGCTCACCGCCGGGATCGCCGTGTTCCCGCACAATGGGTCCGACGCGGCCTCGCTGCTGGCCAATTCGGGCGCGGCGCTGTTCCGCGCCAAGGCGAAGTCGCGCGGCACGATCTCGATCTTCGAGCCCGAGATGGACCAGCAGATCCGCGATCGCCGCGTGCTGCATCAGGAACTGTCGGTCGCGATCAAGAACGGCGAATTGTCGCTCTACTACCAGCCGCAGGCGGCTGCGGGCCCGAGCGTCGCGGGCAGCCAGATCATCGGCTTCGAGGCGCTGGCGCGCTGGCACCATCCGGTGCGCGGCTTCGTGCCGCCCAGCGACTTCATCCCGCTCGCGGAAGAAAGCGGCCTGATCGTCGAGATGGGCGAATGGATCCTGCGCGAAGCCTGCCGCGAGGCGGCCTCGTGGGCGGTGCCGATGCAGGTCGCCGTCAACCTGTCGCCGGCGCAATTCACCCATGGCGACCTCGTCGGCCTCGTCCATTCGATCCTGCTCGAGACCGGGCTGACGCCCGACCGCCTCGAGCTCGAAATCACCGAGGGCGTGCTGATCGAGGATTTCGACCGCGGCCTGTCGCTGCTGCGGCGGCTGAAGGCGCTCGGCGTGCGCATCTCGATGGACGATTTCGGCAGCGGCTATTCCTCGCTGAGCTACCTGCAGGCGTTTCCGTTCGACAAGATCAAGATCGACCGCGCCTTCGTCATCAATCTCGGCCGCAACCCGCAATCGGCCGCGATCGTGCGCGCGGTGATCGATCTCGGCCACGGTCTTGAAATGTCGATCGTCGCCGAAGGCGTCGAGACCGAGGCGCAGCTCGGCTCCTTTCGGAAGAGGGCTGCGACGCGGTGCAGGGCTATTTGATCGGTCGGCCGGCCCCGATCAGTCAATTTGCCGCGCTGGTCGGCGGCGACCGGTTGGCCGAAACCGTGCGCAAGGCCGGGTAAACCGGCCTGAAGCGTCAGGTCGGCCCCGCCGGCTGCGCTTGCCATCGGTTGCGCGTCCAGCTAAATCTCGGCGCACCACAACTTTTTGGCCGAGAAAGGAGGGCTGCTTCGTGGCGAGATCTAGCGATCCCCACCTCAAGCGTGGCCCCGTCAACGCCCTGCAAATGCGTTTGCAGGGCTGACCGGAAACTCGTCTAAAATCTCTTCCTGGTCTGCCCTTCGTGGCCGTGCGGCATCGAACGTTTGAGCGTTCGCGCCCGCACTCGAATCCCTCGCCGCGCTTCGACACGCACATCCGATGGCTGGATGCCCGGATGTCGTGATCGCCGGCAAGACCAGAGAATTGATCGTGTCCCTCATCAATGTACGCAATCTCGGCGTGACGCTGAACGCGCCGCTGTTTTCCGAACTGAATTTCGTCGTCAATGCCGGCGACCGGATCGGCCTCGTGGCCGCCAACGGCCGCGGCAAATCCACGCTGCTGCGCTGTATCGCCGGCGCGATGGAGGCCAATGAAGGCGACATCACCCGCGCGCGCGGCCTGACCGTCGGCCATGTCGAGCAGGATGCGCCGCCAAGTCTGCTCGACACGGCGTTTCATGCCGCCGTCCTCGACGCGCTGCCCGCCGAGCAACGCGCCAGCGAGGGCTGGCGGGTCGACGTCGCCCTGCAATCGCTCGAGGTGCCCGAGGAGCTGTGGGTGCGGCCGCTCAAGCAATTGAGCGGCGGCTGGCTGCGGCTTGCGCTGCTCGCCCGCGTGCTGGTCACCGAGCCCGACGTGCTGCTGCTCGACGAACCGACCAACCATCTCGACCTCGCCAAGATCGGCCGGCTCGAGGCCTGGCTGAATGCGCTGCCGCGCGAGATGCCGGTGGTGATCGCAAGTCACGATCGTGCCTTCCTCGACGCCGTCACCAACCGGACGCTGTTCCTGCGCCCGGAGCGCTCGCAGCTGTTCGCATTGCCCTACACCGCGGCGCGCGCGGCGGTCGACGAGTTCGATGCCTCCGACGAGCGGCGCTATCAGCGCGACATGAAGGCGGTCCGGCAGCTTCGCCAGCAGGCCGCGAAGCTCAACAATCTCGGCATCAATTCGGGCAGCGACCTCTTGCTGTCGAAGACCAAGCAGTTGAAGCAGCGCGCCGAGAGGCTGGAGGAGACGGCGAAGCCTGCGCATATGGAGCGATCCGCCGGAACGATCCGGCTCGCCAATCGCGACACCCATGCCAAGGTCCTGGTCAGGCTGAACAACGCCGTGATCGCCACCCCGGACGGCCGGCCGCTGTTCAGGACCGGCCAGCAGTTCATCTGCAAGGGCGACCGGATTGCACTGCTCGGGCCGAACGGCGTGGGCAAGACCCGGTTCGTCGCCGCGCTGCGGCTGGCAATCGAGACCCCCGAGGCGGCGGCCGCCGAGATCCGGGCCACCGAGTCCCTGGTGCTCGGCTATTGCGACCAGGCGCTGGCCGATCTCAGGGATGGCGACACGCCGATGCGCATGCTGACGCGGCGCTTCGAGGTCGGCGATCAGCGCGCCCGCGGCCTGCTCGCCGGCGCCGGTCTTTCGATCGAGATGCAGGGCCGTCCGATCGGACGGCTGTCGGGCGGGCAGAAGGCCCGTCTCGGCATGCTGGTGCTGCGGCTGACCCAGCCGAATTTCTACCTGCTCGACGAGCCGACCAACCACCTCGACATCGAGGGCCAGGAAACCCTGGAGGAGGAACTGATGGAGCAGCAGGCCAGCTGCCTGTTGGTGTCGCACGACCGCCAATTCGTGCGGACGGTGGCCAACCGGTTCTGGGTGATCGAAGGCAAGAAGCTGATCGAGGTCGATGGACCTGAACACTTCTTCGCCTCCGCTGGCGCGGGCTAAAGCGTTTTCGAGCGAAGTGGGTACCGGTTCGCGTGAAGAAAACGCGCCAAACTGGAATCCAGCGTCGCGTTCCGATTTCATCGGAACGCGCGCTCGACACACCTGACGCATTTTTTCTGCGAGCACGTATTTCGTTCGCATTGAAATGCGATAGGCGTCGTGCATGGCGGACTATGACGTCGCGATCATCGGCGGTGGCCTGAACGGCACGAGCGTGGCTCGTGATGCGGCCGGCCGCGGCCTGCGCGTGATCCTGCTGGAGCAGGGCGATCTCGGCTCCGGCGCGTCGCAGGCCTCGCCGCGGCTGGTGCACGGCGACCTGGCCGGCCTGGAACGGCGCGAGTTCTTCCGCGTTCGCAGGGCGCTCAGGGAACGTGACGTCTGGCTGCGCATTGCGCCGCATCTGGTGCGGCCGGCGCGCTTCGTGATCCCGGCGCATGCCGACGAGCGGCCGCCGTGGCAGCTGCGGTCGTTGCTGCTGCTCTACGAGCGGCTGGCCTCGCGCAGCGGCCTGCCGCGCTCTGCGACGCTCGACGTCACCCATCATCCGGTCGGCAATGCACTGAAGCGGCCGTTCGGCACCGCGTTCGAATATTCCGACTGCGTCGTCGACGATTCCCGGCTGGTCGTGCTTACCGCGGTCGACGCCGCCGCGCGCGGCGCCGAGATCCGCACCGGCGCGCGGGTGACCCGGGCCGAGCGCGGCGAGACCTGGCGGCTGGTCGCGATCGACCGCGGCTACCGGCGGGTGATCACGGCGCGGGCGCTGGTCAACGCGACCGGCGCGTGGACCGCCTCCGTCGGCGATACCGTGCTGCGCGTGCCGGCGCCGCCGCTTGTGACCGTCCAGATCAGCCAGATCGTGGTGCGCCGCCTATTCGATTGCGACAACGTCTATGTGTTCCAGAACGCCGACGGGCAGCTGATTTTCGGCAGTCCCTATGAGCGCGACTTCACCCTGATCGGAAGCGTCAGCCATGGCTTCAAGGGTGATCCGGCCATCGTCGCGATGGGCGTGCGGGAAGTGGCCTATCTCTGCGACGCAGCCAATCGCTATTTTCGCGAGCAGATCACCCCGGCCGATGTGCTGCGGACGATCTCCGGCGCCAATTCCGTCATCGCACCCGTGCGCCGGCACAGAAGCGATGGCGCTGCGTCGCTCGATTACAGGCGCGGCAAGGCGCCGCTGCTCACGATTGTCGGCGGCGACGTGACCACCGCGCGGTGGCGTGCCGAGCGGGCAGTGTCGGAGTTCACGCGGTTCTATCCGATGGCGCCGCGCTGGACCGCAACGGCGCCACTGCCGGGCGGCGAATTCGCCTGGCAGCGCTTCGAGACCGAGGTCGATATCGCGCGCGACCGCTGGCGCATCCTCAGCGAGGCGCAGGCGCGGCGTCTGGTGGCCGCCTATGGTCTGAACGTCAGGGACATTCTGGGAGAGGCCCGGGAGAAGGCCGATCTTGGTCCCGCTTTTGGTGCTGAACTGACGGGCGCCGAGGTGCGTTACCTCATGCGCAAGGAATGGGCGCGCTTTCCCGACGATGTGCTGTGGCGCCGCTCGAAGCTCGGGTTGGCCATGCCGCAAGCCGATCGCGATGCGCTCGCGGCGTTCATGGCGAAGCCCGATTGAGGGTCGGCTATTGCCGCGCCGCCTCCTGCGACCAGGCGACGTCGCGCCGCGACGGACGCCGATGCAGCCGCTCCGAGATCAGGTTCGTTGCCTGCCGGCCCTGGCCGGCGCGCAGGCACGCGACGATGAAGGTGTCCTCCCACAACTCGCGCTGCGCATGGCTGCCGCCGATCCGCACCAGCTCGGGCATCAGCGGCGCCAGGATGCGCACGGCGTCGTCATGGTCGCCGGCCGCGAAGGCCGCAATGCCGCGGCCGAGCCCGATCGCGGCCGGGCCGGGCGCCAGTTTGCCGTCGGCATCGCGTGCCGCCATCTCGACGAGCCGCGCCTTGAGCGCATCGTTGTTGGTCGTGGCCGCGACCAGCGCGTGATGCACATCGGCGAAATGCGCGCCGGCCTTCGGGAAATAGCCGTCGCCATAGGCGGCGACATCCTTCCAGTGCTGATCGAGACCGGTCTTGCCGGCGACCATGAGCCGCCACAGCAGCGAGGCGGTGTCGGTGTAGATATTGAGCGGCGGATAGGGCCGGCCCGCCGGCTTGATGTGCTGCTCGTAGATGGCGAGCGCGCCGTCGGGGTCGCCTTCCTCGATCGCGATCAGGGCGAGGTGCCAGGCGAGATGTCCCTGCAGGAAGCTGGTGCGATCGTTCGCCGGCAGCCAGGCGGAGAGGAAGCTACGGCCTTCCGCCGCGTCGCCCTGCTCGAACAGCGCATGCGCCAGCGCGTGCGCGGCGCCGGCGTTTTCCGGCTTCAGCGCATAGCCCCGCTCGGTAATGGCGCGACCCGAGACGAGGTCGCCGGCCTCGGTCTTCGACCAGCGAGATAGGTCAGGAACCACCAGTCGTCGCCATAGTCGCTGGCGTAGCGTTCGGAGATCGCGAGCCGCGCTGCGTCATGGTCGGACCGGCCGGAGAAGGCGTAGAGGCCGAAGGCCCCGAGCAACAGCGAGAGTATCTGCGCATCGCGCGGATATTCGGAAAGATGCTGTTCGGCCGCGGTCATCGCCTTCTTGCCCTGGCCCTCGATCGCCGATGCGATGATCTCGATGTGCTGGCGCTCGCGCGGGGTCGCGGCCGCCGCGAGCTGCCGCGCATCGCCGGCCTTGGCGCGGGCCGCGGCGCCTTCCATGTTGAGCTGATGGACGCGGGCGCGGCGAGGTGGGCCAGCGCGAAATCCGGGTCCTCGGCGATTGCCGCCTCGAACGCTGCGTCGGCGCCGTGCAATGCCGCCAGCATCCGATCGACGCCGTCGACATAATAGGCGGCGGCACGGTCCGAATCGGTGGTCAGCGGCAGGCCGTAGCGGTCGCAAATCATCGGTTGTCCTCCCGAGTTCGACTGCGAAGTCTAGGGCATGTACTCATAAAGGCAACGAGCCCCTTCGGGGCCTACGTCTGCTTAGTCCGCAACAGCATCGCAAGAGCAGACGTCGCCGGAGGTCCGAGTTGGGCCAAGAGCTGACTCAGATGCCAACCGATTCTCCGCTACGAGCAGCAGTCGTGTTCCAATTGCCAACAGATAGAGTCGCGGGAATATTACCCCTCGGCTACGAATACGTACCTGCTGCCATCCTTGGCCAGCGTGCCGACGTTCGGCATCAACCAGTGAGTCCCCGAAATGGTGAGCTTGTCGGCGACTGCGCGATCGAAGATCTTCCTTCGCGTTTCGACAGCCATTTGCGGATCCTGGTCGATAGCGAGCTGCCACTCGGGATTTGTTGAAATGTGTGGCGCAAGATTGACCACGTCAGCGCTGATCAGGAACTGCTCGCCGCCGGAGGTGACCAGATGCGCGACCATTCCCGGGCTATGGCCGGGTGCCTGAACGGCGTGCACACCGGGCAGGAGTTCTGGTTCTCCCTCAAAGGTCCTGACGTTTTTCCAAGTCGCCACCGTGGCCTGAATTCGTTGGGCTAGGCCTTTGCGCGTCGGTCCGAGATCGATCGATTCGACCCCCGGGCGCGTCCACCATTTCAATTCCGCGGCGGGCACCACGATGTCGGCATCCGGAAAGACCTGCGCATCGCTCTCATTGTTCATGAGGCCATAAATGTGGTCGCCGTGGAGATGGGAGATGAGAATCGTCTTGACTGCCTTGGGGTCAAGGCCCGCGGCGGCCATGCTCTCGAATAACCGGCCGTTCCCCTCACCATAAATCGGATGACCGCCCGTACCCGAGTCGATGAGGACCACTTGATCGCGCAGCTTGAGCGCCATGACGATAAACCGCAGAGGCGCCTGATTGTCGGGAAAACCGGCAGCACGCAACACGGTCTTGACCTGTTCGACGCTGACATTCCTGACCATCCCCTCCCGCAGCGGAACGTCACGCATGCCATCGATCAGAGAGAAGATTTCAATGTCGCCAACCTTGTATTTGCGGAAAGGTTGAGTGACGGGCAGTTGAGCGTGAGCCGCGCCGACAAACGTGATCGGCTTGTCGAGTCCAAACGCGGCATAAGCACCGGCTGCGCCAAGTGTCACGTCCCGACGCGAGATATTGGACATCGTTCGGCACTCCCCGCTGACATTACCGCTGTGGACTTCGAAGAGTCGGTTCCTTCAAGTCGAGTCCGTCTTAGCTACCTGGGAATGCCACCAGATCCGAAAATGGCGGCACAAATCGTCCGGTCCGAGTTCGACGACCGCGATGCCTTCGAGCCTCAAGCGCGGTAGCGGGTCACCTGGCCGGCGGTTGATCATACCAGTTCCAGCGGACTTGGCCCACATCTCGAACATCTTTTCCGAGGTAACTTTGTATGTGACGCTCCATGTGGCAACGCCGCCATTGGCTGTCTCGGCGACGATTTGATAGTCGAGGCGAATGTCGTCTTGGAGCTTCACGCGGTCCCAGTACCTCGCAATCTCCAGGCGCCCAATCTGGGCATCAAACGGCGTGTTGTGATAGACGCCATCTGGGGCGAACAGTGCGCAGAGCAAGCTATCATCCCGCCCTTCCCAGGCTCGCTTGTATCCTTCCATAAATTTTTCGATCCGCGTATTCATTGAGCCCTCCACTGTAGCTGTTTTCATCCTCGTCGGTCGGGAGAGAAGGTCAAACGGACATCTCGGAGTATGTCAGCGCGGGCATATCGGCGGAAGAGTCCAAGTTCGTTCTGCGGCGCGTTCGATGGGATGCCGCCCGAGCTGCAAGTGCTCAGGACCGCTCCGGGTCAAAAGCGGCAAGCTTCAGACTGAACAAATGTCTCCCGGTTTGTACCTCAAAGCCGATGCAAGGCGTTGAAGAATACACGACCTGGCAGGGGCGCGGACGCCGACAATATCGCGGGAGATGTCCGTGAGGCGGTTGAGCCGGTGGCGATCCGCCGCTAGCTTGCGGCCAGGATTGGACCTTGCGGGGAATCGGGGCTTCTTGACGTGACATCGGGCGAAGCGAGTGCGGAGGCGGCAAGGCCGTTGCCTGAACCGGCCGTCCCGGACATGCCGCTGCTGCGGATCGAGGGCGTCGCCAAGTCGTTCGGAAATTTCCGCGCGGTCGACAAGCTCTCGCTCGATATCCGCGCCGGTGAGTTCTTTGCGCTGCTCGGCCCGAGTGGTTGCGGCAAGACCACGCTGCTCCGGATGCTCGCCGGCTTCGAGACGCCGGACGAGGGCCGCATCCTGCTCGGCGGCAGCGACATCGCCCAGGTGCTGCCGCACGAGCGGCCCGTCAACATGATGTTCCAGAACTACGCGCTGTTTCCGCACCTGTCGGTGCGCGACAACATCGCATTCGGACTGAAGCGCGCCGGCATGGCGCGCAGGGATATCGCGACCCGCGTCGCGGAGATGGTGGCGCTGGTCAAGCTCGAGGGGCTCGAGAAGCGCAAGCCGGACCAGCTTTCCGGCGGACAGCGGCAGCGCGTGGCGCTGGCGCGCTCGCTGGCGCGCCGGCCGCAGGTGTTGCTGCTCGACGAGCCGCTCGCCGCGCTCGACAAGAAGCTGCGCGAGAGCACGCAGGGCGAGCTGATGGAGCTGCAACGCCGGCTCGGCATGACCTTCATCATCGTCACCCACGACCAGGAGGAGGCGATGACGATGGCCGGCCGGATCGGCGTGATGGATGCCGGCCGGCTGGTCCAGGTCGCAACCCCGCGCAATCTCTACGAGGCGCCGGCCTCGCGCTGGATCGCCGAGTTCGTCGGCGACATCAATCTGTTCCACGGCCAGGTCGCCGCCCGCGCGAACGGCCGCCTGACGGTCGCGACCGCAGAGGCCGGCACGCTCGCGGTGAGCGAACTGTGGCCGCCGGTGACCAAGGACGTCGTCAGCGTCGCGATCCGCCCCGAGAAGGTGAAGCTGTCGCGCCGCGCGCCTGCCACGGACGAGGGCGGCACGCATGCGATCAACCGGCTGGAGGGCGTCGTCGCCGACGTCAACTATCTTGGCGGCGTGACGAGCTACCGGGTGAAGCTGGAGACCGGCGCGGTGCTGCGCGCGTCGATGGCCAATACCGCGCGGCTCGACGTCGATGCCTATCTGGCCGGCCAGCGCGTGGTGGCGTGGTTCACCGCCGACGATTGCCTGGTGCTGGAGCAATGAGTGCGCGCCGCATCTTCGCGCGGCCGGCGCGGCTCGCCGCGATCGCGCCATACCTCTGGATGGTGCTGTTCTTCCTGGTGCCGTTCGGCTTCGTGCTTAAGATCAGCCTGTCGCAGACCGCGATCGCGCAGCCGCCCTACACGCCGGTGTTCGACTTCACCGCGGGCCGCGCGGCATTGGCCGCGGCATTCGCGCAGTTGTCGCTCGACAATTTCCGGCTGCTGATTCAGGACAATCTCTACATCCTGTCCTATCTGCGCAGCCTCGTCGTGGCGGTGAGCTCGACGCTGATCCTGCTGCTGATCGGCTATCCGATCGCCTATGGCATGGCGCGGCTGCCGCAGCGCTGGCAGGGCATCGCGATGATGCTGGTGATCGTGCCGTTCTGGACCTCGTTCCTGATCCGCATCTATGCCTGGATCAACATTTTGCAGCATGACGGCCTGCTCAACCAGGTTCTGCTGGCGCTGCATATCGTATCCGCGCCGGTGATCTGGTTGTCGACCGATAGCGCGATGTATCTCGGCATCGTCTATTCCTATCTGCCGTTCATGATCCTGCCGCTCTATGCGACGCTCTCGAAGCTGGATGCCTCGATGCTGGAGGCGCCGGCGATCTCGGCGCCTCGCCGCGACAGGCGTTCTGGCTGGTGACGTTCCCGCTGTCGCTGCCCGGCGTCGGCGCCGGTGCGCTGCTTTGCTTCATCCCCATCGTCGGCGAGTTCGTGATCCCCGATCTGCTGGCCGGCTCCAACGCGCTGATGATCGGGCAGACGCTGTGGCTCGAGTTCTTCACCAACAAGGACTGGCCGGTGGCGTCCGCAGCCGCGGTTGCGCTGCTGCTCCTGCTGGTGCCGCCGCTCGTGCTCTACGACCGCCTGCAACGGCGTCAGCTTGAGGCAAACCGTTGATGGCGCGCACCGTCACCAGATTGACGCGCTTCAACATGACCTCGCTGGCGGCGGGGCTGGCTTTCCTCTATTTGCCGATCGTCATCCTCGTAATCTATTCCTTCAACGCGTCGCGGCTGGTGACGGTGTGGGGCGGCTGGTCGCTGCGCTGGTACCATGAGTTCTTCAACGACCGCGCCATGCTGGAGGCGGCGTGGATGAGCCTGTCGGTCGCTGCGGTGTCGGCGACGCTGGCGACCCTGCTGGGCACGCTGGCGGCAGTCGGACTGGCGCGGGGCGAGCGGTTCCGCGGGCGGGCGCTGTTCTCCGGCATGCTGTATTCGCCGCTGGTCATGCCCGAGGTGATCTCCGGCCTGTCGCTGCTCCTGCTGTTCGTGGCGCTGAACGCCGAGCGCGGCTTCTGGACGGTGACGATCGCCCACACCACGCTGACGATGTGCTTCGTCACCGTCGTGGTGCAGTCGCGCCTGTCCGCGCTCGACCGCAGCCTGGAGGAGGCCGCGATGGATCTCGGCTGCGATCCGGTGCGCGCGTTCCTTTTGGTGACGCTGCCGCTGATCGTGCCGGCGATCGTGGCGGGGTGGATGCTCGCCTTTACGCTGTCGCTCGATGACGTCGTGATCGCAAGCTTCACCACCGGTCCCGGCTCGGCGACGCTGCCGATCCGGATCTATTCGGAAGTGCGGCTCGGCGTGAAGCCCGAGATCAATGCGATCTGCACGCTGGCGATCGCGCTGATCGCCGTCATCATCGTGGTGGCGTCTTTCGCCTCGAAGCTGTCGAACGCGCGCGGCGAGAGCGCCGCGCCGCTCTAGATTCTTGTTTGATGCGTTTTCTTCACGCGAACCGGTGTCCACTTCGCTCGAAAACGCTTTGGAGCCATCACGACTTGACGGCGCCGGCGGTCAGCCCGCCGACCATGTAGCGCTTGAAGGCGTAATAGACCGCGGCCGGCGGCAGCGCGTAGATGAAGCCGGTGGTCATCAACAGCTCCCACGGCGAATCGTCGGCGGCGAGGAAGTTGCCGAGCGCGACCGGCAGCGTGATGTCGGTGTCCTTCGACAGCAGCAGGAAGGCGTAGAGATATTCGTTCCAGGCAAGCAGGATCGCGTAGGTACCGACCGCGACCAGCGAGGGCATCATCAGCGGCACATAGACCAGGCGGAACAGCTGCAGCGTGGTGGCGCCGTCCATCGTCGCGGCTTCATCGAGCTCGACCGGCAGCTTGTCGGAGGCCTGCTTCAGCACCCAGATCGCGTAGGGGGCGGCGATCGTCACCATCGCGAGAATCAGCGACCAGTGATTGTTCAAGAGGCCATAGGTGCCCATGGTGCGGTACATCGGCACGGCGAGGAACGCCGCCGGGATGAAGTAGGTGAACAGCGCCATGTTCATCACAGCGCGACCGCCCGGCACCCGCAGTCGCGAGATCGAGAACGCGGCGGCGGTGGCAACGAACAGCGTCAGCGCGCCGACGGCGAGCGCGATCACGGTCGAATTCCAGAACTGGATCCAGAAGTCGCGCAGGAAGTAATGCTGCTGGTGGAACACGATCGAGAAATTGTGGAACGTCGGATGCGTCGGCCACAGCTTGCCCGAGAACGCGTCCTCCTTCGGCGAGATCGCGAACACGAACATGTGGTAGATCGGAATCATGGTCCAGATGAAGACCGGGATGCCGATCAACAGCAGCTTGGCTTCGGTGCCGACTTCGCGGAGGGTGGGCAGCTTCATCGCGACAACCGTTTCATCATGAAATAGACCAGCGGCAGCACGAACGGCATCGCGCAGACGATCGAAGCCATCGCCAGCGACAGCTGGTCGAGCCTGAGATAGCGGATGCCCAGCGTCGAGAGCACGTGGGTGAGGTCGGCGGGTCCGCCGCCGGTGAGCAGATAGACGCTGTTGAAGTCGCCGAGCGTCCAGATCATCGAGAGCAGCGTGCAGGTGATGTAGAGCGTCTGCATCGACGGCCAGGTGATGTAGCGGAATTTCTGCCACCAATTGGCGCCGTCGACGTCGGAGGCCTCGTACAGGTCGTGCGAGATCGCGAGCCGCCCGGTCAGCAGGATCAGCGTCCAGAACGGCAGCGACTTCCAGATGTGGACGCCGATCGCCATCGCGAGCGCCACCGCCGGATCGTTCAGCCAGTTCGGGCCGTCGTCGCCGGTGAACTTGAAGATCAACTGGTTGACCACGCCCCATTCGGGATTGAGCATGAAGCGCACCGACAGGATGGTCGGAATCGACGGCACCGCCCAGGGCAGGATGAAGATGACGGATAGCCACCTGATCCAGGGCCGCTGCTGGGCGAAGAAGCCGGACAGGAACAGCGCGATCAGCATCTTGATGTTGATGCCGATGACCAGGAAGATCAGCGTGTTGACCGCGGCGCGTGCGAAGATCGGGTCATTGTAGAGCGCGACATAGCTCGCCGGCTGGCGCGCCAGCCACAGGCCGTATCCGACCGGATAGACCACGAAGGCGAGGAAGACGAGCAGGTAGGGCGCGAGCAGCACGATGCCCCAGACCTGCGGCGGCGACAGCCGCGCCGACAGTGGCGGCGAGGGGGCATCGGATGCGGAGAGTGTGATCGCCATTCGGTTACTCTTGGAAAGACATGCCGGTCGCTGCTACGTCGTCGTCCCGGCGAAAGCCGGGACCCATAACCACAGGCCCCGGATATTGCGCGAAAGCCGTCGACCAGCCTACTCCAAAACCGCTGCCGCGGCGTATGGGTCCCGGCTTTCGCCGGGACGACGCGGAGCAAGTATCAGCAGCGCTGGTCATCGCTTACATCACCCCGCGACCTGCTTGATGCGGGCGATCAGCTCGTCGACGGCCTTGTCCACCGGCACCTTCTCGCTGACCACGCGGTTCATGGCCTTGGCCCAGACGTTCTCGTTGTTCAGGATGGTGAACTTCCAGTTCTTGGTGAAGTCGAACGGCGTGGTGCCGCCGGTGAACTGATTCCAGACCGCCTTGCGATGCCGGTCGGCCTGCCAGAACGGGCTGGCCTGGCTGGCCTTGGTCACCGGGAACCAGCGGCCGAGCGCACCTTCGATATAGGGCCGGACGTTGTCTTCCTGCATCAGGAACGCGATGAACTGCTTGCCCTCGGCCTTGTTCTTGGCGTTGGCGAAGATCAGCCCGGTCTTGACGTCGGAGCGGTAGCGGATCGTCGAGCCGTCCGGCGCCTTCGGGAAGGACGCCGTGATGATGTCGTGCTCATAGGCCTGCTTGCCGGCGGCGCGCTGCGCGTCGGTCAGCGCCGGGTTGGTGGAATCCTCGAACCACTTCGCCGCGATCGAGATCGTGAAATTGTGGGTCATCACGATCGTCTTGTTGTGGAAGGCGACGTTGTTGTCCGGATCCTTCCAGGTGGTGGAAGAGGGCGGCGTGCAGCCCTTGATGTAGGTGTCGGTGTAGTCCTTGAGCGCGTGGATCAGGCCATCGCGCACCTTGGGATCGTCGACCAGGAGCTTGCCGTCGTCGTCGACCAGCTTGACGTGGTAGGCGTCCATGAAGGTGTAGAACGACTGGAAGGAGTCGGTGGATTCCACGCCCATCGGCTGGCCGACCCCATAGATGCGCTGGCCGGTCGCCTTGCGGATCGCCGGCTGCACCTTGTCGCACCAGAACGTCCAGTAGTCCTCCCACTTGGTCGGGATGTCGGCGGCCTTGAAGCCGGCCTTCTCCAGCATGTCGCCCCAGATCTGGACGTGCATGCTCTGCTGCTTCAGCGGGAAGCCGTAATAGGACTTCTTCTTGGTGACGTCGTTATAGAGCAGCGCCGCTTCCAGCGTGTTCGGCGCGAAGGCATCCTTCATCGGCAGCATGATGTCGGAGAGATCCTCGAGCTTGCCCTCGAATGCCCACTTGCCCTGGGCCTGCACGTCGTAAGTGTCGGAATAGGCGACGTCGGGCACGGTGCCGGAATCGAGCGCGGCGACCGTCTTCGGAATCATGTCCTGGATCGCGTATTGCGACAGTTCGACCTTGATGCCGGTCTTGGCCTCGAATTTCTTGATGGTCTCAAGCAGCGCGTCGTCTTCGGATTTGTAAAACCCCTTGCCCCACCAGACGGTGATCGTCTTGCCCTGGGCCAGAGCGGGTGCAGTTGCGGCAAGCAGGCCGACCGCGGCGACCGCAATTGATAGTGCACCGATAACCTTGGATCTCACGTTGTTCTCCCTCTTGAGGCCGGCTTTTTAACCGGTTGGAGAAAACAGTAGCGCATGCCCGTGACCCGATAAAGATGCCGGATCGACGACTTCTGTAGGGGTGTGCGGCGAGAGCGTGGATCAGTCCCGGTGCATCCATGCGGAAAGTGAATGGATCGATCAGTTCGACTTCGGTCAGGTCGACTTCTTCAATCCGACGTCGTCAGTTGGATTTGGCGTTCTCGGCCGCTGTCGCCGGTGCATTGCCGGGCGCGCCGGCGGCAGCATCGGGTGCGACCGCGGGGCGTGCCGCGCCGCCGGTGAAGCGCTCGATCACCGAACGCACCGCATCGCGCGTCTTGCGATCCTTCACCGCATCGAGCAGCGGCGCGGATGCCGGCGAACGGCGGATCAGGCTTTCCGGATCGGGGAAGACCAGCGGATCGTCCCACGGGCCCTGGATCACGAAAGGCAGGTCGAACGCGTTGCCGCCGGCCGCCGCCGAGGTCAGGCTGGCGACGCCCTTGAGATCGTATTCGCGCGACGGCACCGAGGCGGTGCCGGTCAGCGTGATCTTCGCCGTGGGGCTCTCGACACGGATGTCGTCGGCGGTCGCGACACCGTCGGCGAATTTCACCGAGACGTTGAGATTGTCATAGGGCGTCGAGCCGGAGCGGAAATTGCCGCCGCCGGACAGCGGCCGCTTCTCCAGCCGCCTCAACAGCTGCTCGACATTGAAGCCCGCGATCGCGCCGTCATGCCCGTTCAGCGTGGCGGTGCCGTCCAGCGACGATGCCAGTCCGAACGGGCTCGAGCCGGAGGCGGTCAGTGAGACGTTGAGGTTGCCGCGGCCGGAGAGCTTGTTGATGCCGAACAGCTCGCTGGCGCAGGCCTGCAGATCGACATCGGTGAACTGGAATTGCGCCCGGACGTCGGCGACCGCATCCGAGCGCGCGATCGCGAACGACCCCTTGGCGATGCCGCCATACATCTGCGCTTCGCCGACGCTGAGCGCCAGCGCGCCGCCGCGCAGATTGGCGCCGAACGCGGTGCGGCCGAGCTTGGACGGGCCGACCGTGACCTTGGCCGCCGACAGACGCATGTCGAGATCAGTCGACGACAGCGAGGAGAGGTCGAACAGTTGCCGGTTCCAGTCGCGCTGGCCGCTGGCCAGGAGGCGGAAGGTCGAGATGTAGGGCGTGAAATCGAGATTGCCGGCGGCAAGCGTCGCCTGTAGCGACTGCCGGCCGTTATTGGCGTAGGTCATCACGCCTTCGGCGACATTGCCGTCGAGCTCGACATTGACGTTGGTGAGCGCGACCGAGCCGCCGACCACATTGGCGCGGGCCTTCAGCGCGAAGCGGCCAAAGCCGCCACCGCCGCCGGGCGGCGCCTGGCCCATCCAGCGCAGCGCGTTGCGCAGCGAAGGGGAGTCCATGGTGGCGGTGCCTTCCATCATCAGGCTGGTGCGGTTGGCGACGGTTCCGTCGAACGCAACCTTCAGCGGCGCGCTGGCCAGCCGTGCCTTGAGGCCGGAGCGGTCGCCCGACAGCAGCGCGACGAAATCGCTGGCGCTGATCGAGCCGTCGACGCGCTCGCCGCGCCAGTCGAACTGGCCGGTTGCGGCAAAGGAACGCGAGATCGACGGCCAGGCCAGCGACAGGTCGATATCGCCGAGCTTTTCGGAGATGCGGTTGATGCCGTCCTCGTAATTCAGCTCGCCGTCCTGGATCCGGATTTCGGAGAACGACACCTGGTTCTCGGCGCCCGGCGTCATCGCCTTGGCGATGGTCTCGACGAACGGGGTCCAGTTGCTCTCGCCGGCGCGTCGCGGACCACATGGATATGCGGACGGAGCATCATGACGTCGGCAATCTCGAACCGCCGCAGCAGCAGCGGCAGCAGGCGCAGATTGGCGGTCAGCACGTCGACCTGCAGGGCCGGGTCGGTGGTATCGGCGCCCTTCAGCCCGACATTATGAAAGGAGACGTAGCTGCCCGGAAACACCGAAACATCGATCGGCCCGTTGACGACGAGCTCGAGCCCGGTCACGGCGCGAATCTGCGCTTCCACCGCGCGCTGCAGCGCGTCCCGGTTGAGGAACCACGACGTTCCGACCAGCCCGGCGAGCGCCAGGCCGAAAAGCGCCGCGATCGGCATCCCCAGGCGCTTAATTCCTTGGGCCATCGTCAATGACATATCCGGGTCGGGTTGAGTTTTGTCGGGTCGTCGTCGAACACAGCGGGCTCTCGCCGGAGGCCCCTGCCAACCCACGCAACTTGAAGGGTTTTCTTGACGCTTTCAAGGCCATGTTGCCGCCGCAGGCGCCGCCTGTCGCCGCACGGGGCCGTGATTGACGCATTGCGAAGATTTCGCCTAATAATCCGCTTTGCCACAGCCGTTCCGCGCCCTCCATCAGGTATTTGCTGCATGAACAAAGTTTATCCCGACGCCAAATCGGCACTCGATGGTCTCCTCAAGGACGGCATCATGATCATGTCCGGCGGCTTCGGCCTCTGCGGCATCGCCGAGACCCTGTCGGACGCGATCCGCGATTCCGGCGTCAAGGGCCTGACGGTCGTGTCCAATAACGCTGGTGTCGACGGGATCGGCCTGAGCCGGCTCCTGGAGACGCGCCAGATCAAGAAGATGATCTCGTCCTATGTCGGCGAGAACAAGCTGTTCGCCCAGCAATATCTCGCCGGCGAGCTCGAGCTCGAGTTCAACCCGCAGGCACGCTGGCCGAGCGTATCCGCGCCGGCGGCGCCGGCATCCCGGCCTTCTACACCAAGACCGGTGTCGGCACGCTGATCGCCGAAGGCAAGGAAGTGAAGGAATTCGACGGCGAGAAGTACATCATGGAGCGTGGTCTGTTCGCCGACGTCGCCATCGTGCACGCCTGGAAGGGCGACACCGCCGGCAACCTGGTCTACCGCAAGACCGCGCGCAACTTTAACCCGATGATGGCGACCGCCGCGAAGGTCACCGTCGCCGAGGTCGAGCATCTGGTGCCGGCCGGCGAGATCGACCCGGACCACATCCACACCCCCGGCATCTTCGTCAAGCGCATCATCGAGGTCGGCACGGCCAAGAAGCGGATCGAGTTCCGCAACACCCGTCCGCGGCCCGCCGCTTAACGCGCAACCCATAAGTAATTCCTCAGGAGAGCCTCATGGCCTGGACCCGTGAACAGATGGCCGCCCGCGCCGCCAAGGAGCTGCGCGACGGCTATTACGTCAATCTCGGCATCGGCATTCCGACGCTGGTCTCGAACTACATCCCCGACGGCGTGGACGTGAATCTGCAGAGCGAGAACGGCATGCTCGGCATGGGCCCGTTCCCCTATGAGGACGAGGTCGACGCCGACCTCATCAACGCCGGCAAGCAGACCGTGAGCGAGCTGCCCTCGACCAGCTATTTCTCCTCGGCCGAGTCCTTCGGCATGGTGCGCGGCGGCCATATCGACCTGTCGATCCTCGGTGCCATGCAGGTGGCGCAGAACGGCGACCTCGCCAACTGGATGATCCCCGGCAAGATGGTCAAGGGCATGGGCGGCGCCATGGACCTCGTCGCCGGTGTCAAGCGCGTCGTCGTCGTGATGGAGCATTCCGCCAAGGACGGCCCCAAGCTGCTCAAGCAGTGCAACCTGCCGCTGACCGGCGAGCGCGTGGTCGACATGGTGGTGACGGATCTGGCGGTGTTCACCATCGACAAGCACGGCAAGGACGGCATGGCGCTGATCGAGCTCGCCGACGGCGTCACGCTCGACGAGGTCAAGGCCAAGACCGAGGCGGAATTCCGCGTCGCGCTGAAGAACACCTGAGATGGACGGCGCGGGACGATCTTCGATCCGTCCCGCACGATCCGACGACGCCAGCTTCATCGCCCGTATCGTGCTGGCCGCGCAACGCGGCCCACTCCCGCGCGGCTGGTGCGACATTGCGCTCGACCGGCCGGAGGGCGAGTGCCTGGCGTTCATGACGCGGCTCGCCGTGGCGCGGGTGCGGTCATGGTACCACGTCGCCCATTTCCTGATCGCCGAGGTCGATAGTGTCCCGGCGGCCGCACTGTGCGCGATGCCGGCATCCGGAACGGTCGTTGCGGCCCGCGCGGCGATTGAGGAGGTGGCGGCACAGCTCGGCATGGATGCCGATACCATCGTGGCGCGCGGCGGCTACGCCCGCAATTGCTGGGTGCAAGGCGGTGAGGGCGACTGGCTGATCGAGCATGTCGCCCGGCAAGCATCGCAGCACGGCCGCGGCCTGGTGCAGGCCCTGATCGGCCGCGCGCTCGCCGACGGCAAGGCCGCAGGTTTTGCGCGGGCATCGATCTCGTTCCTGATCGGCAACGACGCCGCCGAACGCTGCTACACCAGGGCCGGCTTCGCCTTCGTCGAAGAGAAGCGCGATCCGGCATTCGAGGCCCTGACCGGCGCACCGGGCTTTCGCAGATTTGCGCGCGCGATTTGAGGGGGGCACAGCGCCCACAAACACCGCTGTCGTCCCTGCGAAAGCAGGGACCTATACTCCGCGGCTTGTGTAGTGGGAGGAACGCGTCGTCCCGGCATCGCGCAACAATGACCATCGGTGGTTATGGGTCCCTGCTTTCGCAGGGATGACGATGGGGATGATTCTCGATTCAAGACGTCAAATCCTCGGTGTCATCACCCGCGAAAGCGGGTGATCCAGTATTCCAGAGACGTTTGAGTTCAATCGGAGAAGCCGCGGCATACCGGAGCGACAGTTTTGATGTGGCTTGTCCGGTCATGCAAGCGATGACAGGATTGCCCCATCCTAGGCAAGATCGGACACGGCCATGCCACTCATCCGGATTTGGGTCTATGACGGCATCCTGGCTTCGGGCGTTGCCGGCATCGTCGACGTGTTCACCGCCGCCAATTCGGTCGTGGCGAGCCGGCCGAGGCGCGGCGACGGCAAGCCGTCGCAGCTGCGCTGGCGCGTCGAGTCGCTGAGTGGCCGGCCGATCCAGACCGCCTCTGGTCAAATCATCAGCGTCGACGGCCAGATCAGCGCGCGATCTTCGGCGGACGCGGTGGTGGTTCCCGGGCCGTTCGTCGGCGACATCGAGAGCTTCTTCGAGCGGCTCGATACGGTCGAGCCATTGCTGACGGCACTACGCCGCCAGCATGAGCGCGGCGCCCTGCTCGCATCCTATTGCACCGGCAGCTTCATCCTCGCCGAAGCCGGTCTGCTCGACGGCCGCGTCGCGACGACCCATTGGGCGAAGGGCCGGACTTTTGCGATGCGCTATCCGGACGTCGATCTGCGCGTCGCCGAGATCCTCACCGAGCAGAGCCGGATCATCTGCTCGGGCGCGGTGACCACGTCGCTCAATCTTGCGCTGCGGCTGGTCGAGACGTTCGCCGGCATCGACGTGGCGACCGAGACCGGCAAGCTGATGCTGATCGACAGCAATCGCGTTTCACAAGCGTCCTATGCCAGCCGCACGCGCGACGTGCAGCATTCCGATGCGCTGGTGGCGCGGGCGCAAAGCTTGATGGAAAAGTCGCTGCAACGGGGCTTCAGCCTCGCGAGGCTGGCCCGCGACCTTTCGGTCAGCGAGCGCACCCTGAACCGACGCTTCAAGCTGGCGGTCGGCGAGGCGCCGCTGCAATATCTGCAGGCGCTGCGCGTTGACGTGGCCAAGCGCCTGATCGAATCCAGGCGGCTGAAGCTCGACGCGGTCAGCGCGCGCGTCGGCTACACCGATCTGTCGACCTTTCGCCGCCTGTTCAAGCGCGAGACGGGGCTTTCGCCACGCGAGTACCAGCGCCGCTTTGCGCGTGTTGCCGCACGGGTTGCGCCGGCCACCTGACCCTGTGTCCGAATCTGCCCTGAAATTGGTGATACTGCCACTGCTGCGGGAGATGCCCGGCGCATAGACCTCGTGTTGACAACAACAGGAGGTCTCTCAATGCCGATGATCGATGTGACAATTCCTGAAGGAGCCCTGAAGCCGGACGCGGAAGCGCGGCTGATCAAGGAGCTCGGCGATATCCTGATCGGTCACGAGGGCTTCGACCCGGCCAACAAGGTTGCGCAGAGCGTCACCGTCGTGTTCCTGCATCGGCCGACCGCAGTTTATGTAGCAGGAGCGCCGTCGCCGTCGCCGCGGTATCGCATCGTCCCGACGGTGCCCGAGGGGCAGTACACCGAAGCGTCGCGCGCGGCGCTCGTGAAGGACGTGACGGCCGCAGTGGTGCGCGCCGCCGGCGGCTCGTTCGAGGATGTGGCGCCGCAGGTCTGGGTGTTTCCAACCGAGATACCCGACGGCCAATGGGGCAGCCGCGGTGTCATTCGTCCGCTGCCGGACATCCAGGCCTTCATCGCCGGCGAGCACGAGCGCGAGGTCGGCGAGCAGCGCCTGGCGCGGCGGCGGCGTGTCAAGGCGCTGGAGCTGCTTGTGGGCGCGCTGGATGCGGCCCGCAAGGGCGTCGAGTGACGCGGCGGCCGGCGATGACAATCGATACGCATTTCAGGCTCGCGGCGATCCAGGCCGCTGCGGTGCCGTTCGATCGCGAGGCTTCGGTGGAGAAGGCCTGTCGCCTGATCCGCGAGGCCGGCGCCATGGGGGCAACGATCGCCGCGTTCGGCGAGACCTGGTTGCCGGGCTATCCGTTCTTTTGTCACGCACCGACCGGGCCGCTGACCTTTCGCGCCATGGCGGAATATCTCGACAGTGCCGTCGAGATTCCGTCGCCTGCGACCGATCGGCTCTGCGATGCCGCAGAGAGCGCAGGTATCGATGTCGTGATCGGCGTTGCAGAACGCGACGCCGTCACCAAGGGTACGGTCTATTGCACGCTGCTGTTCATCGGCCGCGAGGGGCGGATTCTCGGCCGCCATCGCAAGCTCAAGCCGACCTTCAACGAGCGCTCGGTGTGGGCCGACGGCGACGCGATCGGCCTGCGCGTGCATCAGCGGCCGTACGGCAGGATCAGCGGGCTCAATTGCTGGGAGCACAACACCATGTTGCCCGGCTATGCGCTTGCCGCGCAGGGAACGCAAATCCACGTCGCCGCGTGGCCGGGACGAGAGCCAGCGGTGGCGCCACCGTCGCCGACGCCGCTTTGGCCCCGCCAGCTCCTGCTGTCACGCGCGTTCGCCTCCCACGCAGGCTGCTACGTCATTGCCGTCGGCGGCATGCGGTCGCACGAGGCGACGCCCGAACGTTATCGCGAGCTGTCGACGATCGAGTACACCGGCGACAGCGTGATCATCGATCCGCGCGGCGAGATCATCGCGGGGCCGGCACATGGCGAGACCATCCTGATCGCCGACGGATCGCGGGAAATTGTACTCGCCGCCAAGGCTCTGTGCGATATCGGCGGCCACTACTCGCGGCCGGACCTGCTGCGGCTGCTCGTCGACCGCGATCCGCAGGATCGTGTCATCGATTGCGGCCTTGCCGGGCGTGTTCGCCCGGACATGTGGGAGTGGGGCTGCTCGATCGATCCACTCGACGCTCGGTCCCGGAATGATATCGGGAGAGATCAGCGCGTGCGCGCAAAATCCACGGCGGCGGTATTGCCGCCGCTGAGCACGACGGCGATGCGTTCGCCGGCCTCAGGCTTGTAGGCGCCCGACAGCAGCGCTGAGAAGGCTGCGGCGCCACCCGGCTCGGCGACGATGCGCAGCGTGCGCCACAGCGTCTCCTGTGCCGAGGCAATCGCGTCGTCGGACACCAGCACCGTGCTGCGCACATATTTTTCCGCAATCGGATAGACGCGGTCGCCGACCCGGCGCGGCGCCAGCGAATCCGCCGCAATGCCGCCGGCCTCGGCATCGACCGGATGGCCGGCCGCAAGCGCACGGGTCAGCGTCGGTGCCGCCGCCGGCTCGACGCCGACTACCTTGATGCGGCCGGCGAACCAGGCGGCGATGCCGGCGATCAGACCACCGCCGCCGACCGCAACCAGCACGGTGTCGATGTCGGGCGCTTGTTGTTCGAGCTCGAGGCCGAGCGTCGCTTGGCCCATGATGGTTTCGCGCTGGTCGAAGGCCGGCACCGGCATTGCGCCGCTTTGCCGAGCCCAGATCTCGCTGGCGGCGAGCGCGTCGGCATAACGGTCGCCCTCGATGACGAGGTCGGCGCCGTAATCGCGGATGCGCTGCACCTTGGCCGGCGACGATACGCTCGGCACGTAGATGCGCGCCGGCTTGCCGAGCTTCATCGCGGCGTAGGCGGTGGCTGCGCCATGATTGCCGCCCGACGCCGCAACGACGCCGGCCGCCGGCACCTCGCGGGTCAGCAGATTGGCGAATGCGCCGCGGGTCTTGAATGCGCCGGCATACTGCAACAGCTCGAGCTTGAGCGTCAGCGGATTGGCGGCGAGACCGAACTCGGTGCCATCGATCGCGACCACCGGTGTCCGCCTGATGTGCGGCCGGATCAACGCCGCGCATCGTTCGATGTCTTGCGATGTGATCCCGGTCACGGCGTCCTCCTCGGTACAGCGGATTGACATTACTTAGTCATTTAGCTAATTAGCAATATGCCTACTTCACCTGATGATGTCGAGTCCACCCTGCGTGCGCTGGCGAGCGATCGCAGGCTGTTGATCCTGGAGTGGCTGAAACGTCCGAAAGCGCATTTCCGGCCGCAGGTCGATGGCGATCTCGTCAAGGACGGCGTCTGTGCAGTGCTGATCGCCGAGAAGCTCGGGGTCAGCCAGCCGACGGTGAGCGAGCATCTGAAGATCCTGGCGCAGGCCGGCCTCGTGACCACCAAGCGCGTCAAGCAGTGGACATTCTACAAACGTGACGAGGCGCAAATTGCTCGGCTGAAGACTGCGATTATCGAGAAAGTCTAGGCCGGTACGGGCGCGAGAGCGTTTCGGTTGTCGCGCCGTGGGCGCTTACCAATGCACGGCAGCGTGCAAAGGAGCGTCATCCGTGATGGCGCTCACATCTGCGGTCATGGCCGCATCTCGCAAAACAATCTAATTGTCATTCGCGTGTCGCGTCAGTCCAAACGCTTGTCGCGATAGTCCAAGTGTCAGGACGCCGGCCGTCGTAGTCGTCTCCGCCCTCCGATTGTCTCCATTATCGAGGATCGATCCGTGATTAAGGTTTTTCGCCGCTCGTTCGTTGCCGGTCTGCTGTCGCTTGGCCTGGCGTTGCTGTCACCTCACGGCGCCAGGGCGCAGGCGCAGGGGACCGACACCATTCTCGTGCTCGATGCCTCCGGCTCGATGTGGGGCCTGGTCGACGGGCAGAGCAAGATCTCGGCTGCCCGCCAGGCGGTCGATGCGATCCTGTCGAAATGGAATTCGGCCGATCGTCTCGGCGTCATGGTCTATGGCCATCGCTCGAAGGGCGACTGCAAGGACATCGAGCTGATGGTGCCTGTCAGCAAGTTCGATCCGGCGAGGATCAAGGCCGCGATCGACGGCATCAACCCCAAAGGCAAGACGCCGATCTCGGATTCACTGCGTGCCGCCGCCGAGGCGCTGCACTCGACCGAGAACAAGGCCAATGTGATCCTGGTCTCCGACGGCATCGAGACCTGCGCGCCGGATCCGTGCGCGGCCGCGGCCGAGCTGAAGAAGGCCGGCATTGGCTTCACTGCCCATGTGATCGGCCTCGACGTCGCCGATCCCGCGGCGAAGAGCCAGCTGCAATGCATCGCGCGGGCGACCGGCGGCGTCTATCTCGATGCCGGCAACGCCGCGAGCCTGACCGGTGCGCTGACCAAGGCGGTGGCGGCGACGCAAGGCGCCAAAGTCGCGAGCGAAGCGCCGCCGAAGCCGGCGGCCGCCGATCCCTATCTCGGCAAGAACCTCCGCGGCGTGGCGCGGCTCGCCGAAGGGCTCGATCCGATCAGCGACGAGGACGTCAACTGGGGCATCTACAAGCGCGCCGGCGACGAGAAGGGCGAGCACGTCAACACCTTCTACGGTGCGCCGTTCGCCGACAACATCGCGCCCGGCGACTACATCGTGGAGGTGAGCTACCGGCAGCTCAAGCGCGAGTTTCCGCTCAAGGTCGAGAAGGGCAAGCCGGCTGCGCTCGACGTCATCCTCGATGCCGGCTACGTCACCAGCGAAGGCGCCGTTGCCGGCGGTGCGGGCAAGGTCGACGACGTGGTCTGGCAGGTCGCCGACAAGGGCGGCAAGGTGGTTGCGCAGGAATACGACGCGGTGCCGCGCTTCGTGCTCGCCGCGGGCAGCTATACGCTGACGCTGACCAAGGGGCAGTCGAAGACCAGCAAGCCGTTCACGGTCGCCGCCGGCGATTCCAGCAACGTGCAGCTGACGATCGACGTCGGCAAGCTGATCGTCACCACCACCTATGCGGAGGGCGGGCCCAAGGTCGAGAAGGACCTCGTGGTCGCGGTCCACCAGCCTGCGAAACCCGATGGCGACGAGGGCGACAAGGTCGCGCAGGAATACGATCCCGAATCGAAGTTCGATCTGCCCGGCGGCAGCTACGAGGTGAAGGTGACGGTCGGCGAGGCCAGGGGCACCGCGAGCACGGAAGTGAAGTCCGGCGCGCCGACCCGCGTTACGGTCAATCTCAATGCCGGAGTGGTCGGGATCAAGACCGACGGCGCCCAGCAGGTCGACATCTACAGCGCCGAGCGCGATCTCAACGACGAGCGCAAGCACGTCGCGGTCAACTACGATGCGACCTACAACGTCGCGCTCAACGCCGGCGACTACGTCGCGGTCGCCACCTTTGCCGACGGCCAGAAGGCCGAGAAGCCGTTCTCGATCGCCGCCGGCAAGCGCCAGACGGTGGAGATCAAGCAGTAGGGGCGGATTACGTGGCGTCGTCGCCCAAGTCTCGGTCGCGCATTCCGGCGCGCGCTGGAATGCGTGACGAGCAGCCGGTGGGACTGTGGCGGCTCACGACGCTTCTTGCGGGACCGCGGACGGCGCCTCCTCGCCCTTGAGCTCCTCGAGGCTGCGGTGTCGTGGCTCGATGCCGAGCGCCCAGACCGTGATGATCTGCACGATGAGCAACCCGATCATCAGGGCCATCACGCCGGCGACACCGCGCGCTTCGAACAGCATCACGACCAGGAACGGCGTCACGATGGTGGCGCCGCGGCCGAGCGTGTTGACGATGCCGGACGCCCGCAGCCGCACCTCGGTCGGGAACAGTTCGGGGATGTAGATGCCGAACAAGAGCGCGACCAGGACATAGATCGGTACCGTCAGCGCGAAGCCTGTGGCCGGCAGCAACAACGGATCCGAGATCATCGGGTAGATGGCGCCGAGGATGATCGAGATCAGCGATGCGCCGATGATCGTGGGCTTGCGGCCCCAGCGGTCGGCGGTCAGGGCGCCGATCGCCGATCCGATCGGCGCGCCGAGCGCCATCAGCAACGAGTAGCCGAACGAGGTCGCGATCGAGAGGCCCTGCTTGATGAAGAACACCGGCAGCCAGGTCACGAAGCCGTAGAGCAGCGTATTGATGGTGATCAGGCAGACAGCGCCGACGATCATGCGTGACAGCAGCGGCGCGGTGAACAGCGTCGCGAGATCGGGTGATACCGGCACCGGCGTTGCCGCCGCGGGAGCAGGCAATGGTCGGCCCTGAGCCGCTTCCTTTTCGATCGCCTGCATCAGCGCCTCGGCCTCGGCGGTGCGTCCCACCGCCTCCAGCCAGCGCGGCGATTCCGGCAGTGATTTGCGCAGGTACCAGACGATCAGGGCGCCGACGCCGCCGAGCACGAACATCGCGCGCCAGCCGAACTGTGGGACGACGACGGAGGCGACCAAAAGCGCGATGGGCAGGCCGGTCACGACGCAGACGGCGGTGAAGCCGAGCACTTGCCGCGGCTTCGGGCCGGCACGAACTCGGTCATGGTGGAGTAGCCGACGACGTTCTCGGCGCCGAGACCGACCCCCATCACGAAGCGGCAGGCGATCAGGAAAGCCATGTTCGGCGCAAACGCCGCCGCCAGGGAAGCGATGCCGAAAAGCAGCAGATTGAACTGATAGGTGAAGCGCCGGCCGTAGCGGTCGCCGAGAAACCCGGTGCCGAAGGAGCCGAGCATCATGCCGACGAAGGTTGCCGAGATGAACGCCGCGTTCTGGGCAAGCGTCGAGAACCCGGTCTTCAGCGTCACGCCGAGCACGGTGCCGGCGATATAGATGTCGAAACCGTCGAAGAACATCCCGATCCCGATCAGGATCATGATGCGGCGGTGGAATGGTCCGATCGGCAGCCGATCGAGACGGCTCCCCGCATTGACCGATGTCGACATATACGCTCTCCCCTTGACTGTTTCCTCGCGCTGCGGCCCGCCATCTCCGGGCGGTTTGCCGCTCCTGACTGTAGTTAGTTCAACCGGCGCTGGCTGGCCGTGTCGCGGTACCAATCGAACGGCTGTTCGTGAGTCGCCACCATCACGCTCTTGGTGTTGAAATGGTCGTCGAAGCTTTCGCTACCGCACTCGCGGCCAATGCCGGAATCGTCGACGCCGCCCCAGGGCGAGGCCGGATCGAGCCGGTGGTGGTCGTTGATCCAGACGATGCCCGCCTTGACCGCGGCGGCGACGCGATGGGCGCGCGCGACGTCGCGGGTGCGAATGGCGGCGGCGAGGCCGAAGGGCGAGTCGTTGGCGAGCCGCAGCGCGTCGGCCTCGTCCTTGAACGGCGTGACCGAGGTGAAGGGACCGAATACCTCCTCCTGGAAAATCCGCATGTCGGACTTGACGTCGGCGAACACCGTCGGCTCGACGAAATAGCCGTTGTCGTGACCCGCTACCTTCGCGGCCACGCCGCCGGTGAGGAGCCGCGCACCGTCTTCATGGCCATAGCGCGCGTAGGTCAGCACGCGGTCGCGCTGACGCGCCGAGATCACGGGCCCAAGCTGGGTGTTCGGATCGAAGGGATCGCCGATCCGGATGCTGCGGGTCTTGGCTTGCAGCTTTTCGACGAACTCGTCGTAGATCGAGGCCTGCACAATGTGGCGCGACGCGCAAACGCAGGTCTGTCCAGCGCCGATGAAGGCGCCGAAGGCGGCATAGTTGACGGCGCGGTCGACGTCGAAATCGTCGAAGATCATCACCGGCGTCTTGCCTCCGAGCTCCATGGTCTGGTGCGCGAACACCTTTGCCGCGGCGCTGCCCGCGATGCGGCCCGCCTCGGTGCCGCCGGTCAGCACGAGCTTGTTGATGTCGCTGTGCTCGGCCAGCATCCTGCCCGCGCTCTGGCCGAGCCCGAGCACGATGTTGAACACGCCGGGGGGAAGGCCAGCCTCGCTGAAGATCTGGGCGAGCTTCAGCGTCGTCAGCGGCGTGTATTCCGACGGCTTGACCACGGTGACGCAGCCGGTTGCCAGTACCACGGCAAGCGACTTGCACAGGATCATCAGCGGGTGATTGAACGGCGTGCAGTTGGCGACGATTCCGATCGGCGTGCGCAGCGTGTAGTTCAGATAGGCGCCTTCGACCGGGATCACGGAGTCGCGGCGAGATAGCGCAAGCCCGGCGAAATAGCGGAAGAAATCCGGCAGCCGCGACAACTGCGCGCGGGTCTCGTTGACGGGGCGGCCATTGTTCAACGTCTCCAGCCGGTACAGGGTGTCGAGATTGGCCTCGAACGCGTCAGCGAGCCTGTTGACGAGCTTCGCGCGCGACCTGGTATCCATCCCGCCCCACGCCTTGCCTTCGAACGCCGCGCGTGCGCTCTTTATCGCGCGGTCGATATCCGCTGCGGTCGAATTCGGGATCCGGGCGATGACGTCGCCGTTCGCGGGATTGCGAACGTCAAGCATCTCGCCGTTGCCGGCCTCGACCTCGCGTCCGTCGATGAAATTGCCGTGAATCTCGACGTCGATCGTCGCGGGCTTCGACGGAATGTTCATGATGACCTCTCTTCGACGATGACGGCGTTGCGCTTGAGTGCCGGCAGCACGCGCTTTTCGGTCGCCGCGATGTGAGCCTTGATGATGCGGGCCGCGGTGCGCCCCTCGCGCTGCTGCATGGCGTCGATCAGGGCGACGTGTTCGGCCACGAGCTTCGCCGGATCGTGGCCTTTCAGGTTGGAGACGCTGACCCGCACCAGCCGGTCGGCCTGGCCGATCAGGTCGCAGAGCGTCGCCGCCATGCGGCGGTTGCCCGATGCGTGCGCGAGCGCGGAATGGAAGCCGCGATTGTAGGCGATGAAGTCCTCATGGCTGCCGGAGAAGCGGCGGAATTGATCGAGCGATTTCAGCATGCTGTCGGGCGCGCTCTCGATCGCTTCGGCGACGCAGGCCGGCTCGAGCGCAAGGCGAAAGCGCAGCAGGTCGCGTGCGTCGGACAGCGAGATCGGATTGACCCGGTAGCCCTGGCGCGGCTGCACCGTGACGAGATGCTCGCGCTCGAGCCGCAGCAGGGCATCCCGGACCGGCTGGCGGCTGACCGCGTAGCGCTCCGCCAGATCCTGCTCCCGTATTTCATCTCCCGGTGCAAGCTCACACGATAAAATATCAGAACGCAGGTTTTCGTAGATATTTTCGCGCAGAAGGATCATATGGCTCGGTACTCCTGCTATTAAACTGCATGCC
The DNA here is from genome assembly GCF_001238275.1 of Bradyrhizobium viridifuturi. Lineage (GTDB taxonomy): Bacteria > Pseudomonadota > Alphaproteobacteria > Rhizobiales > Xanthobacteraceae > Bradyrhizobium > Bradyrhizobium viridifuturi. Next base: position 208,601 of record NZ_LGTB01000002.1, on the reverse strand, counting down.
GTGAAATATCACGTCAAGGCCAAAATCCTTGAAATCCGTGTGATTTGATTTATCAATCGTCGCGCAAGGGCGCTTCCGAGCCCCGGCGCGATCTGAAAGAGACCGGCAATGGACAGGCTTTTCGCCAACCGCACAGTCAACGCAGCCCAAATCGGCGAGGGGCCGCCGCTGCTGCTGTTTCACTCGCTGCTGTCGGATCGCGCCAGCTTCGATGCGATCGTGCCGGAGCTTGCCAGGTCGTTTCGGACCATCGTGCCGGAACTGCCGGGGTTCGGCCGGTCGATCGCGGTCGAGGGCGGCCTTGCCGCCGTTGCCGACCGGATGGCGGAAGTGGTGCGTGATGCGACTGAGGGCGTCCCGGCCATTGTGCTCGGCAATGGTTATGGCGGATTCGTCGCGTTGCAGATGGCGATCCGTCACCCGGCGATCGCGTGCAAGCTGATCCTTGCCGACACCGGCGCGGCGTTCTCCGAGCCGGGCCGCGAGGCGTTTCGCAACATGGCGAGGATCTCGCGCGAGAAGGGGCTTGCCGCGATCACCGACGTCGCGATGCGCCGGCTGTTCGCACCGGATTTCCAGGCGCAGCACCCGGCGCTGATGCAGGATCGCCGCGACGCCTTCCTGCGCACCGATCTCGACGTGTTCTGCGCGGCCTGCGACGCGCTGGCGGGCCTCGATCTTCGTGCCGGACTGCGCGGCATGACCGTCCCCACGCGTGTCGTGGTTGGCGAATATGACGAGGCGACGCCGCCGGAGATGTCGTACGAACTGGCGGCCGGGCTGCCGCGGGCCGAGCTCAGGATCATCCCCGGCTGTGCGCACGTCCCGCAACTGCAATCGCCACGACTGTTTCTCGATACGATCGGCGATTTCCTCGCGCTCAAGTACAATGTGCTCGCCTGAGCGGCGCGCAAACGGCTGGATCGCGTCGCGGCCGGTCCCTCGTCTGCCGACAATTTGGGCAGTCCGCCCAGCTAATCCGGTTCATCTCGACGGCATCTCTGCCTAGTCTGGCTGACACGGAGGCGCACAGCATGCGAGCGATCCTTGATCACTGCACCGGCGGGACCAGGCGCAGCCTGCCGGCCGGCACGGATTTCGTCGAGGAGGGCGGCAAGACCGGTCATCTGTTCGTGCTGCTCGAGGGCAAGGTCGAGGTCATGAAGGGCGACAGCCTGGTCGCCGTGATCGACGAGCCCGGTGCTGTGTTCGGCGAGATGAGCGTGCTGCTCGACCGGCCGCACAGCGCGAAGGTTCGTACGGCGTCCGACTGCGTGCTGTATGAATTCGACGATGCGGCGTCGTTCCTGCGCGAGCAGCCGGCGGTGGCGCTGTTGATCGCGCAGCTCCTGGCGCAGCGGCTGCACGTCGCGACGACCTATCTGGCCGACCTGATGCACCAATATGCCGACCACGGCACCCATCTGGCGATGGTCGGCGAGGTGCTGCAGAGCATGATCAACCTGCCGCCGATGCAGGTCGCGCCAGGCTCGGATCGGCAATCCGATCCAAGGATATGAGCCAGTCCGGCGCTTCGCGCACCGGCGCCGCCGGCCGCGACAGCGGCGCCTTGAGATCGACGATCTGGGCATCGCCGGCGGCGAGCCAGAAGGCTTTCTCCTGTGCGAGATCGAGCACGATGTAGACCGGCGGCCGGCCGGGCTGCAGGCCGGTGTTGAACACCCAGGTGGTGCCGATCCGGTCGAACCACGAACCGCTTTGAATGAACGGCGATTGATGGACGTGGCCCGAGATCACCATCGCCGGATGGTGGCGCTCGATCCAGTGCTTGAGCTCGACGTCGCCGAAGAAGCGCTTGCCGCCCCAGCTGATCGGGGAATCCGCCGGCGGGGCATGATGGACCCAGACCCAGCGTCCGTGCGGCATCGCCGCTGCCGCGCGCAGCTGATCGTCGATCCGCGCCTTGACCATCGGGCCGTCCCACCACGGGCACACCGTGAACAGCGTGTCGCCGACGGTCAGATTGTCGCCGTCACAGGCAATGCCGAACTCCCTGATGCCGGCGACCCAGCGCGCGATCTTTTCACCCTCGGCGCTGCGCTCGTCCAGATCATGATTGCCCGAGCAGAAGATCACGCGCGTAAGGCTGGCGAGCCGCGCGAGATATTTGGTCACCACCACGATCTGGGCCCGGAAATCCACCGCCGAGCCGAGGTTGAGCGCATCGCCGGCGAAGATCACGAGATCGAATTGCGGCGCGGCCGCCAGCAGCCAGTCGAACTGCGGCAATGAGTAGTGCAAATCGGCGACGACCAGACAGCGCATCCGCCAGATCCAAATGCCCGCAAAGCGGGCGCTCTACACGGCAATGAATTATTCAAACAATCTGAATCGCAGCAAGATCCATGCCGCGCTGCGCGGAACAGGCGCGACAGATTTTCGCAGTCGCGCTCCCGCGGGAGAGGGGCGGATCGTTGCTCACGCCCTTGCGGCGGCGTGGGCGAAGGTGACCTCGATCAACGTGCCGGTGCGGCCGCCGGTCTTGATCTGGAATTTGGCGCGGTTGGCTTCGACCAGTGCCTTGGTCAGCGACAGGCTGACGCCGCCGGAGCCGGCCTGGTCGGACGGCGTCGGCGCACGGAACGGCTCCAGCGCGGCGGCGACCTCGTTGTCGTTGAGGCTCTGGCCGGTGTCGCGCACCCGCAGCATCACCTCGCCGAAATCCGACAGCGCGGTCGAGACGATCACCTGGCCGCCGGCGTGGCGAGATGGATCGAGTTGCCGATCAGGTTCAGCGTGATCTGGCGCAGCGCGCGGGCGTCGGCGACCACAGGCGGCAGCGTGTGCGCGAGCGAGGTGCGGATGATGATGCGTTCGCGGTTGGCCTGCGGCTGCATCACCGCGACGCAGCTCTCGACCATCTCGTTGAGGTTCTGGCTGGTGAAGGCGAGGTCGAGCTTGCCGGTCTCGATCCGCGACAGGTCGAGCAGGTCGTTGACGATGGCGATCACCCGCTCGCCGGAGGCGCGGATGTCCTTCATGTATTCGACATAGCGCTCGTTGCCGAGCGTGCCGAAGCGTTCGCCGATCATCACCTCGGCGAAGCCGATGATGGCGTTGAGCGGCGTGCGCAGCTCGTGGCTGATCCGTGCTAGCATGTCGGACTTGGCATTGGCCGCGCGTTCCGCGAGCCGCCGGGCCTCGCGCAATTCGCCTTCGCTCTTTTTGGTTTGCGAGAGATCGCGGAATACGGCGAAGAAGTTCGGTCCGTCGGCGCGGGTACGGCCCATCGTCACCGAGAGCGGGATGATGCCGCCCTGGCGGACGCGGCCGAGGGTCTCGCGGCCATGGTCGAGCAGGCTGGCGACGCCGGCCGATTTCACGCCGGTGAGATAGTCGAATATACCGTGCTGGCTCTCGGGTGCGAACAGATCGGCGAGATTGCGCGTGACGAACTCGTCGCCGTCATAGCCGAACAGCGCCTCGGCGCTGCGGTTGCAGGAATGGATGTTGCCCTCGGCATCGAACATGATGATGCCTTCGGCCGCAGTGTCGAGGATGGCGCCGAGCTCTTCGGCGTCGGCGTGGCCGGCCTGCGGCAGCGGTGGCGCGAGCATGGGCTCTGCGGCTGCTGCCGCCGGCTCCGGATCGGACAGCGCAGCCGCGACCGCGGCGTCCTCGTCGAGCGTGCGCGAGAAGATCAGCGCCAGGGCGGAATCGTCGTCCCAGCTGATGGTGTGCAGCCTCGCCTCGGCGGACAGCTGCTCTGCCCGGCCGTTCTGGTTGGCGGAGATCGTCACCGGCGTGCCGGTGCCGGAGCTGCTGCTCGCCTGCGAGACGCCGGGCTCGACATAGAGCGCATCCAGTCCACCGGCGGCTTCCAGCGCGTGCAGGCTGTCATAGCCCATCCGCGCGAGGAAGGCGTGGTTGGCATAGAGCAGGCGGTCGAGCCGGTAGATCAGGATGCCAACGGGCAGCAGATCGAGCAGCGCGCGGTCGCGCCGGGAATCTGCGCGCGGCGCAGGTTCGGCGGCGGCGAGCCAGCCGGCCTTCGGCGCGTCGGCAGGCGTCTCCAGTTGCGCGGCCGGCGCGTGCTGCGATGGGGCCTCCGCGGGCGGCGGCGGCTCGCTTGCGGGCGGCACTTCGGCAACCGGCTCGGCGGTGGCGCCCGCGTTCGTCGTCGCAGTGAGGCCGGCCTCGTTCTCGAGCCGGGCCGACAATTGGCGCGCCAGCTCGTTGAAGGCGTTGTTCTCGACCGGCGTCAGCGACGGCGGCCTGGTGTCGCCGGCGGGGCGGAACGGCACCACATTCGGTGGCGGGTCGTGACGCACTTCGTGCGTTTCCTCGTGCGTTTCCACGGCGTGATCCGGATCGGCTTGGTGTGAAGTCTCTGCTGCTACGGGGTCGGTCAATTCCTCGGGTGGTGCACTCGCGGTCGGGTCGGGCGGCGGCTCCGCGTGCGGCGGAGGATTTTCATGCGGCGGCGCCGCAGGGGCGGGCGGCGCATCGATACGCGGCAGAGGCGGAACGCCGGCCGACAGCGATTGCGGCGCGATCGAGCCGCTGAAGAACTCATAGCGGCGCAATGCGGCGAGTCGCGCAAGGCCGTCGAGGTCGCGACACACACCAAAGCCGCGATAGCCAGCGAAATTCCGGTTCCTGTCGAACACCGGAAGGCCGGACAGTTCGACCGGCAGCCGGCCGCCGCCGTCGACCGGCCAGTTCAGCGTGATGCCGCTCCAGGTGTCGTGGCTGGCGAACGCCCGCATGACACGGCCCTCGGGATCGAGGCCGAAACTCTCGGCGATGTCGCTCCACAGCCGGCCAAAGCCGGCGGCGGTGTGCAAGCCGATCAGGCGGGTGAATTCATCGGAGCCGAGCGAGAAGCGCGCCTCATGGTCCATCTGCCACATGAAGCGCAGCGGATGCCGCCGCACCGGCAGCGGCTCGTCGAGCCAGGATGGCGGTGGCACCGGCGCCAATGTCGCGGGCTCCGGCTCGGCGGGAGGCCTGTCCGCAATCGCATAGGGCGAGGGCGCGGGATCGGCCGGCGGCGCCGGTGATTCCGAAGCGGGCGCGTGTGCGGTCGCTTCGATACCGGGCGCGGGCTCAGGTACGTGCGCTTCGACTTCTGCCTCGGCGGGTGCCTCGATCACCGCTTCCGACAGCGGCTCCTCGACCGCGGCGGTTTCGTCGGGCGTGGTGTCGAGAGGCGTGGTCTCGACCGGTGCTGGCGCTTCGTGCGCGCGTTCCGTCAACGCGAGAGGCGGAGCAGGGTGCGCAGGCGCTTCGACCTCAGTCGCAGCAGGAGCGTCGATCAGCGCTTCCGATATGGGCTCCTCGACCGCGGCAGTCTCGTCGGGCGTGGTGTCGAATGCGGCGGTCTCGATGGGCGCTGCGTGCGTCTCTTCCGACGCTGGCGATGGAGCAACGGCCGCAGGCTCTGATCCAGTCGTGCCGACGACCGGCTCGATCGCGACCTGCTCTTCCAGCTGCGGATCCAGCGCATCGAACAGCGTGAAGGTGGCCGGTACTTCGCTGACCGGCGCGGGAGCTGCTTCATGCGCTGTTGGCTGCTCGACGGCGGCAGGCGCCGGCGGCGGCGCCACGGTTGCGGCCTCTTGTGGCGTCGCTGCTGCAGATTCCGGTGCTTCGGGCGCCGCCGGCGCAATCGGTTCAGGCACGATCGGCGCCGCTGGCTTGGCGGCGAGATGCGGCGCCGGCTTGATCAGTGCAATCAGCGCGCGATCGGCGCCGCGGCCGATCCGCTGCAGCACGACGCGGCCGACTGCAACGCTCGCGGCCGCGCGGCCCTGCGCCAGCGCCTCGCCGCGCGCGGCATCGAGGCCGGCTTCGGTGAGATCGTGCAGACCGGGCAGCGAACGCGCCGCCTCATTGGCTGCGATCAACAGTCCATCGCCGTTGAAGGCCGCGGCGGGCCGCGGCAAGCCCTGCACCAGTCGCTGCAGGCGCTCGGCGAGCGGCATGCTGCGGCCACTGGCATTGAGCGCCGTCATCAGGATGCCGTGGCTGCCGTCCGGGAGGTCGATGCGCGTGCAGCCGCAGGTCGCGAGCATGCCGGGCGCGGCGCCGAAGCCGCGCAGCCGCTCGAGCCGCACTGCGCCGCCCACGGCGAGGTTGTAGCCGAGCCGCGCAACCTGGCGGCGATGCGGATCGGCCGGGCCGAAGGCGCGCTTCGCCAGTTCGGCGCCGTTGGCGGCACCGAATACCTGCGCACCGGCCGGATTGGCCCACAGAATCCGTGCGCCGTCGGCCGCCCACAGCCATGCCGGCAGCGCGCCGGTCGCATGGTCCGCCAGCCTCACATCGCCCAGTGCCTGGATCTGGAATTCCGCGTCACTCATCACGCAAGATTTGACCGCATAGGTTTGGCTTTTTCCTCGCATCGCCGAAGCGCCGGCAGCCGCAGGACGACAGCCTTAACAGAAGGTTAGTATCGCAAGCGGGGGGCGGCAGGTCCATGTCCGCTGCGAACCTGCCCCCGCCAAAGCCGGGATAACGTTAACCTGGCTGAACGATCCACAGCTGATTGGCGTTGTCAGTCAGAGGCGGCTGCGACAGCGTGTTGCGGAACCAGGGCGGCGGCGCGTCACATCTGTGAGTGCAGTGCCGCGATATTCTACCTGGTAGTCTACCCTGTATTCCACCTTGGGCCCGCAGGGCCAACCGGCGGGCCGATCACCAAGCGAGGGAGAGCGACCATGAGCGACAACGGGCGTGACCAGTTCGAGATTCCCAAGTTCGAGATTCCCAAGGACATGCGGTCGATGGCGGAGGCGAGCTTCGACCAGGCGCGCAAGGCTTTCGAGCAGTTCGTGACCAATGCGCGCGACGCCGCCGGCAAGATCGAGGAGCGCAACGCCACGATGCGTGCCGGTGCCAAGGACCTGTCAGCCAAGGCGTTGTCCTATGCCGAAAAGAACGTGCAGTCCTCGCTTGAGTATGCCCAGTCGCTGCTCAAGGCCAAGGACCTCACCGAGGTGATGCGGCTGCACAGCGAATATGTGCAGGGCCAGATGCGTGCGCTCGCGGAGCAGGCCAGCGAAATGGGCCAGGCCGTCAGCCGCGCCGCGATGGATGCGGTCAGGCCGAAGAGCTGACAGGACCTCCGATCCGGGCCGGCTGGGCCGGCCCGGCGCGGTACGCCATATTCCGTCTCACAAAAAATATGGCGTCGCACGCGATCTTACGTTGCGTTGCACAAAATTGACATGATATGGGTGTTTATTAGGCGCGCCCGACGAAGGGCACTCCCGTGAATCAAGGCAGCGTGATCCATTTCAGCGCTCCCGGCCTGCTGGCTCCGGGACGTCCGCAATGGTCACATCTACTCACCCGTTGCGAAGGATTACACGTATGACCAACCCGTCCGATCCGTTCTCCGCCTCGATCATCCCGTTCGAAGTTCCCGAGCAGGTCCGCGCGTTCGCCGAGAAGGGCGTGCTGCAGGCCCGCGACAGCTACGCCAAGTTCAAGGACGCTGCCGAGACCCACAACTCGACCGTCGAGGCCGTCTTCACCTCGATGAACAAGGGCGCCACCGCCTATTCGGCCAAGCTGATCGAGTTCTTCAAGGCCAACACCACCTCGTCGCTCGACTTCGCCCAGGAGCTGTTCAGCGTGAAGTCGCCGACCGAAGCGCTCGAGCTGTGGACGTCGCACGCCCGCAAGCAGTTCGAGACCTACACCGCGCAGGCCAAGGAATTGGCCGAGCTCGGCCAGAAGGTCGCCAGCGAGACCGCCGAGCCGATCAAGGCCAGCGCCGCGAAGTTCACCCAGCAGCCGGCCGCCTGATCGCGATCTGCCTGAGATAGCGAAAGGCCCGGGCCTTGTCGGTCCGGGCCTTTTTGCTGCCGCGGACCGTTAAGCGGCCCGAGATAAGACCGGAAATCGGCGCGTTAAGCGCTTGCCAAAGGCGGGCGTTGCACCTAGTTTCCGCCCGAAATCGCCGCCCCCTTTTGCGGGGCCGTGCGTCAGGATGCAGTTGTAGCTCAGTTGGTTAGAGCGCCTGTCTGTGGAACAGGAGGTCGGTGGTTCGAGCCCACCCAACTGTACCAACGAAATCAATAGCTTATTATGGTCCACGCGCAAAGCCAGCGACCGTTAGCTACCATGTAGCTACCACGGCGACGGAAACGGAGTTCGCTTCTAAAATGCAGTCATTCGTAGTGGCGGGCCACAGGTTCGAGCCCTGTTTGCGACATCACTCAACCTAATGAAATTGCCCCCGAGTCCTTTCGCGATCGCGACGTGATAACGTGGAAATGCAAGTCAGGCCCCGATCGACGGCAAGACAATTCCCTTGCACCGTCGCACCGACTGATCGTGGCGGTCTCTCGTGGTCAGAGTTCACCCGGTTCGCAAGGCACAATGGGCAGCGAGCCAAAGACAATTTATGGAACAGCAAGCCGGGCGAAAAGATCGTGGGCTTTTTCGAGCGTCTCAAGACAGAAGCATTCGCTGAGTGGCGGGCCTACACCGAGCATCCCTTCACGAACGGATTGGCAGACGGCTCGCTCCCCGAAGCGGCGTTTCGTCACTACCTCGTTCAGGATTACCTGTTCCTCATCGAGTTTGCTCGCGCCTACGCGCTCTCGGTCTACAAGTCGCCCAAACTTGCCGACATGCGTGAAGCAGCGGCTGGCCTTTCGGCCATCCTTGATGTCGAGATGAACCTGCATGTGAAACTCTGTGCCGGTTGGGGTCTATCCCTGAGCGACCTTGAACAAACCCCTCCGGCGGTCGAGGTGCTGGCCTATACGCGCTACGTGCTCGACGCGGGAATGCGCGGCGATCTGCTGGCACTCAAGGTGGCGCTTGCTCCCTGCGTGATCGGGTACGCAGAGATCGCAACGCGGCTCGCCTCGCGACCCGATGCGGACGCCGCGACAAACCCCTATCGCGTTTGGATCGCCGAGTACGCCGGCGTGCCGTACCAGGAGGTCGCGGCAAAGGCGCGGGCGCACATGGAAAATCTGGCCGATCTCTACGCCACGCCGGCCCGCGAGGCGGAGCTGATTGCGTTATTCAAGGAAGCCACCCGACTCGAGGCAGACTTCTGGGAGATGGGCTGGCGCGCGGGCCAGCGTGTTGAATAGCTCTCACGGCAATCATCAGGCTCATAACCTGAAGGTCATAGGTTCAAATCCTATCCCCGCAACCAAACTTTTAATAATGATTTCAATGTTTTAACTCGCCTTTGGCGGGTTTTTTCATGCGCTACAACAGGATTCAGAATTTCCTCGAAAAACGGATGACTTATCGAAGGTCCGATTGACGAGGGAACCTTTTTGGATCGAGAAAAGCGCAATAGATGAACAATTCAACGTAGGGGAGTGGTGTGCGAGTTCAGTCGATCACGATCTCGGGCTTTCGGTCATTTGGCCCCGAGCCAGAGCAAATCACCCTGGCCGACAATTTGACAACCGTCGTGGGACCGAACGCTTCGGGTAAAACGGCACTGCTTCAAACGTTGGCCAAAATGTTTGGCGTCTCTCGTGCGCAACGCATGCTGCACCGGTCAGATTTTCACTTGCCCAAAGATGCCGCGCCGGACGACCGCACGACACGCGACCTATATATTGATGCTGTCATCGCACTCCCCGAGCTGAAAGCTGGCTCCGCTACGGCAGAAACCGTTGCACCGACATTTCGGCACCAACAACTTGAGGGGCCAAAGAAAATGCCTTTATGCCGCTTGCGGCTGGAAGGGCGCTGGCAAGACGATAGCACAGCCGAGGGCGAGGTCACACAGGAGCTATTTTGGGTCGACCATCTCAAGGAGAAGGTCGAAGCAGACGACAAGCATGCCGTCTCTCCAGCCGATCGAGGTCTTATCCAATTCTATTACACCCCAGCCTCCCGGGACGCCGCGACACAAATTCGCGCTACGACAGGAGCGCTAGCTGCACGTTTAATCAAGGCAATCGAATGGTCAAAGGGCACACGCAAGGCGGTTGACGATGCGACCAAGAAGCTGTCTGAGGCCTTTGGCGGCGAAGCGGCCATCGACGCCGTTAGCAAGGCACTCAGCATTCGCTGGAAGGAGTTGCACGACGAAGAAACTGACACCGATCCGGGCCTCGCGTTAGTCAGCAAACGGTTTGAGGAAGTTGTCGCTCATATTCAGGTCATGTTTCAGCACGGACCTGCGAAAATCGAACGCGGTCTAGACGTGCTGAGTGACGGGCAGCAATCTCTCTTCTACTTCGCGCTTGCAGCAGCGGTGTTTGACCTGGAGCGCGACGCGGTAGCGAAAAAAGTGGATGGATTTCGAGCGGATGAGTTGCGCATCCCCGCGCTCAGTATCTTCGGCATTGAGGAGCCGGAAAATCACCTGTCGCCGTATTACCTGTCCCGTATCGTGGCGCAGGTCCGTTCCATTGTCGGCGGCAACGCGGCGCAAGCCCTCATTACAAGCCACTCGCCATCCGTGCTCAGTCGTATCGAGCCTAATGAGGTCCGCTACTGCCGTTGTGACACGGATACCCGAGCTTCGACTCTGCGCGGAATCGAGTTGCCATCCGATGCGACGGAAGCCGCAAAATTCATCAGAGGGGCCTTGCTGGCCTTTCCGGAGCTTTACTTTGCGCGCTTCGCGGTCCTGGTCGAAGGTGATTCCGAGCGAATAGTTATCCCACGCCTTGCGCAGGCTGCCGGTCTCATGCTCGACCCTTCGTTTGTCGCTATCGTACCGATCGGCGGGCGACACGTTCAGCACTTCTGGAAACTTCTCGAAAGCCTTTCCATACCGTACGCAACGCTGGTTGATCTCGATCTAGGCCGAAAAGGTGGCGGCTATGGTCGTGTGACAACTGCAATGTCCGAGCTGATCGCGGTTGGTATTGATGAAAAGGAGCTGCTGAAGACCAAAGACGGCTCCACTGACTTAGAGACAATGAAGACATGGAATTCTGCGAATTGGGATACCCTCAAAACATGGGTTAGTTTCCTAGAAGGGTACGACGTTTTTTATTCAGCCCCTCTCGACCTCGATATGGAGATGCTGTCCGCGTTTCCGGCGGCTTACGAAGCTATCATTCCCAAGGACGGAGGGCCGTCTCTTACACCGGACGAGGCCGTTGCCGTTGTGCTCGGTAAGGGTGGTAAGGGCATTGCTGATTACACGGCCGCCGAATTTGCCGACTACAAAGACCGTATGCCAGCGTACCGCTATCATTTTCTAACGCGCAGCAAGCCCGCAACACATCTGCAGGCTCTGGCACAGCTCGATGATAAAGAACTGAAAAGGAGTATGCCTGAAGTTCATCGCCGACTCCTAAGTCACATCGACAAGAACCTGAGCCGAGATTGACCATGACGCTCGTAGGCCGTCGCGTACGCGCTGACCAATGGAAGCCGATTGACGTGGAAGCGCTTGAGGCGAACGCGCTCGATGTTGTTCGCTCCGTTGACAATCGCTCCGTAATCGCCGGACCCGGTGCAGGTAAAACCGAACTCCTAGCTCAGCGAGCGTCGTACCTGCTTCAATGTGGGATCTCGCAGTCTCCAAGACGCATTCTCGCTATCAGCTTCAAGCGAGATGCCGCCACCAATCTTGCAGCGCGAGTGAAGAAGCGATGTCACCCGGATCTCGCATATCGCTTTGACTCGCTGACGTTCGATGCGTTCGCCAAAAGTCTCGTCGACCGTTTTGGCCAAGCGTTGCCGCAGCGTTGGCGACCTCATCCCGACTATAATGTCGTCGTAGACGCGTATGACCGTACCTTCGAAGAGTTTTTGCGCTTTTTGGCGCCGCCACCGCCCCATATCGGGAAGAAGGCGGACATCATGGCGATTGGCTCCAAGGAGTTCCAACGCCGCTGGCTGTTCGGGACGCAACTTCCTGAAGGCGAGCCGACCATTGCCACGCCGGCCGAGTGGGCCGCGGACCAGTTCTGGCAATCATGGATACATGCGCCCGGAGGGTCTTCGCTCACATTTCCGATGATCAGCCGATTGGCGGGGCTTCTCGTAACCAGCAATCCAATGGTTGCCCAAGCTTTGCAGTTGACTTACTCGCATCTTTTTATGGACGAGTTTCAGGATACGACACAGGCGCAGTACGACCTGGCAAAGGCGATCTTTCTTGGGTCCGACACCATCGTGACGGCAGTCGGAGACAACAAACAGCAAATCATGCGTTTTGCTTTGGCCATGGACGATCCGTTCAAGCCCTTTGAAACGGAATTTAAGGCAAGGCGGATACCGTTGCTCAACAACTACCGATCGTCGCCTGATCTCGTGCGGATACAAGACGTGCTGGCGAAAGCGCTGGATGCGAAGTCGTCAACGCCAATTTCGAAGACGAAAGTCACCGTGTCCGGTGATAGTTGTGCTGTCTGGGATTTTTCGACGCCAGCGATCGAAGCGGACAAGGTCGCAGAGTTCGTGGCGAAGCAGATGGCGGAACACAAACTTACGCCTCGCGACTTTTGTGTCCTCGTTCGACAGAAGGCCGCTGACTACTTCAAAAAACTCGAACCCGCGTTCGCGAAGCAGAAGTTACAGCTTCGCAATGAAGTCCAACAGGTCGGCGAAGTCACGATGCAAGAGCTGCTCGTGGAGGAAGTTTCGGAACTCGTCATCGTACTGCTGCGCTTGTTCACAAGCGTACGGGCCGGGCGGCACTGGACCGTATGTCTCGACCGCATGTGCCAACTCAATAGCCTCGCGTTCGATGATGATCCCGGCCGAGCGAAAGTGGTTAAGACTCTCAATGCGTTTGAGGGGCAGTTCCGCAAAACGTATCCGGTTCCAGTCACAAGCCGCGCAGACGCAATCAAGGTCGTTCAATCTCTTATCGACTTTGTCGGCAAGGCAAACATCGTTGCCGCGTCCCCAACTTATCGCCAAGGGGACTGGTTCGACAAAGTTTGCGAAGCTGCGGCATTGCATCTGGAAGCAAGCTCGAAGTCGGCGTCAAGTTGGAAGGATGCCCTCGATGAATATGAGGGTGCGCACAGTGTGCCCTTGATGACAATTCATAAGAGCAAGGGTTTGGAATACCACACCGTCATCTTCGTCGGGCTGGACGATCAGGCTTGGTGGAGTTTTGCAAACGATAAGATCGAGGCCACGGCCGGCTTCTTTGTCGCGTTTACGCGGGCAAAGCAACGGGTGCTGTTTTCGTACTGTGCGCAGCGCGGCGATCGTACAAAAATTGCGGCCCTGTACCAGCTGCTGACCCAAGCTGGGGTCAAGACGGTTGCAGTCGCTTAACCTAAGCCCCAAGGAGTAAAGAGTGGCTGCGGACGAGGAAAACCGAGAACGGCGGGAACGAGCTTATCGCCTCGTGGGCCAAATCATTGATGGGATCGTCGCTCAAGCCTGCGCGAGGCACTATTTTGCGTCAACGCAGGAACACCAGTTCACGAGCAAGATCGCTGACCGCATCGAAAGCGAACTCGACAATTTAACCGTGTCAGGCATGCGGGTATCAGTTCACGCCCAAGACTTTCCAGACAAGGGGCGCGGGAGCTGGGAGAAAGAGTCCGGCGCAGACGTTTACATTTCCATCGTAATGAGCGCTCCAAACCATACCATCAATAAAGGAATGACGATCCAATCGAAGTGGGATGATTCCACCGACCGTGCCGGCCTTGCTGAACAGGTGGGGAAGATGAAGAAGCGCACGAAGTCATCCTACGTCTGGATTTACGGACCCTCCAGCATCATGGTCGTGCCGTCGAGCGACGTGCATGGAGGAAAGCTCGACTTCTCGCACGCGATGACGGTTGGCAAACTCATCACCGATGCGCTCCGCTGCCGGGAAGCCGATCCGCGCCTCGGTCGTGATCTCAGCATGCCAATCCCGCAGGGGCTCACGGCTATGATGGAGCAGCTAACCGTACCCAATGGGCTCAGTCTGACTCTCACGGATGGTGTCGGATAATGCTATCTGAGGCTCAGATCCTTCAAATGAATTCCGAGCAGCGTGCCGAGGCCGCAAAAATGGCGGTAACGCGCGGATGCGAGAAGCTTTTGAGGCTTGACCTTATGCTTCTTGCCATCGGCGCCCATGAGCAGGCTATCTGCCACCGGCTTGCTGTCTATCTTGAGCCGTTTGCCGCATTAAACGTCGACTGCGAGTACAACCGTCAACGGGTCCACCCAAAGTCCATACGCGATGGAAGAATAAAGCCGGACATCCTCATTCACAAGCGGATGGACAGTCGGTTCAATATTATGGTCCTAGAAGCCAAGGCCAGGGCTGCAACTTCGCTGCGGGATAAACAGAAGCTGGAAGCGATGTTGGCAGTACGCGGCATGTATCGATACGCACTCGGAGTCTATCTCCATGTCGAGAACAAGCGCACGCGAATACTTAGAACGGGTCAAGTGAGGTTAAGTCTGCGTTGGCATGGGAGCGACGATGTCTGCGAAATGGCGCGAGAAATACCCGAAGCCATTTTGCACGAACTCGCGGGCCAGCCTGACTAATCGTTTACGCTATCTTCCTTCCCGCCGCGCGCTTAGATTGTTAAAATGTCAGTTGGTGAGGGCTGTTGCAATTTCAATGCGTACCACGCCGGGTCCTTGGCTTTATTGGACTCTTCATTTCGCTTAGATGAGGTTGCGCTAGTGAACATCTTTTGGGCTTGGCAGTTTGATTTGCCGGGAAAGATTTCCCGGCACTTCATCCGCGGCGCTTTGGAGGAAGCCATTGCGCAAATCAATGCAATAAACGGCATCGAGGAGCCCGACGAAGAGTTTCAGGCGGGGCTTCAACTGGACTATGGGCGAAAAAGCCTGAAGGGCAGTCCCGATCTGGCCATTGAGATTCTGAAGAAGATCGATGCTGCCACAGTATTTGTAGGCGATGTCACTCCGGTTGGACGAGGTGCGCCGCATGTGACGGACGAGAACGTGTCCTCTGACGGCAAGGCTTTGATGAATCCAAACGTCGCCATCGAGCTGGGTTACGCACTCAAATCGAAAACGACGGAAAATGTGCTCATGGTAATGAACGGCTACTATGGCAAGCGTGCCGATATGCCGTTCGATCTTGGTCACAAAGGCGGTCCTATTTTCTACACGCTTGCGCCAGATGCGACAAAAGATCAGATCGCTTCCGAGCGCAAAAAATTAGTCGCGCGTCTAACCGAAGCACTGCAGGCGTACTCTCCAAGTCCCGTGCTGACGCCGTTCGCTGAATTGCCGCCAAAGATTGGAAAGGGGCTCTTCTTCGCAAGCGGTGAGGTGCTGGGTGCCAACAAGAACGATCGCGACCATGCCGCATACACGATGCCATTCCGGAGCGTGATGTGGCTGCGAGTCATACCAACCAAGCCGCTTCCGATGCCACTTTCGCTCCAAACGCTCCTCACAAATGTCGGCCGTTTTGGCCCGTTTGGAATGCCCGCGGGCCTCGAACCGATCAGGCAAAATGCGTACGGGGTCGCCTTTTTTACGCCTGCCGGATCGACGGCGCGCATCGATAATCTTTCTCAATACACACGCGATGGAGAAATCTGGGGCGTGAATGCAGACATTCTCAGGCAAGGGGAGCGGGGCGACAGTAAGCTCATCTTCTCACTTCCTATGGAAAATCTCTTCGTCACCCAACTCGACCTTTACCTTCAGTTCATGGGGCAAGTCTCAAATGTGGAACCACCGGTCGAGGTCGAAGCCGGAATCGAAGGTATCGCGGGCCGGCGGATCATCCACAACGGCCAAGCGTTCGTAATGGGAAGTGGCTTTGCTGGCGCAGGTGACCCAATGCACCAGGATCGCCTGATGCACCGTGCGCGGCTTCGCACGTTTGACAGACATGAGCAGCAGAGAGTCTTGATCGAGTTCTTTCGCAAAGTAAACGCGAACACGGGCATCGAAAGGCCAGCCGGTCTGTATGGGCGCGGCTGACGGTATCGGCGCGCAGTCATCGGCATCTATTCTTCCGCGCCGTCTTCCTTCGTGCCGCGTGCGACAAGGGTCAAAATGTCATTCGGCAAGGGCCGTTGAAGCGCGAGCGCCTCCTCAGTCGGGGCCGTCAACCAGGTTTCGATCTCGTCGAGCTTGGTCAGGATGACGGGCATCGCCTTACCGCAACCGGCGCTGTAACCGCTAACTTCGACGGCATGGCTACCGCCGAAGACAGCTCCCGTTACGACATCGTTCAAACCATGAGGAGTGGCACGAACTGGGGAAGCTTTTTCTTTGCCGGAGGCTCCGGCCTCGGAAAGGAACCATAAACAGGCCGCGCTTGCATGCGCCGTCAATGCTGAAACGTTTTGCGCGGCTTTATCTCTGTCAATGAATCGCTACGGCCGCGGCCACCCCGGCGGCAATAGCTGAAGTCACGGTAACGTATCCTAACACTTCGCTGGGATTAGTCGCTGAAAAACCGGACACTAGCCCGCTGCTATCGAACGTCACAGAGGTTTTGTTGGCGACGAAGGCGCGGCGAGCGAAGCGAACAAATCCAAGGCTCGACGCATTGGGAGCAGCTACCGTAAACGGTGGCAGCATAACAGGCGAACCTACTTTCGTTCCCTTGCTGTCGAGAACCGTAGCCGTGACTGATATTTTGTAGATCGACCCAAGCCGGAAGCAGAACACATAATCATTGCGGCACACGTCGGATGTCGGCACATTGGCTTCATTCGGAGCGGCGAAGCCACGTACCCCAAGTGGCACGTCCGATTGAACAGATTGGACGATGTCGAACTTGATCGAGCATACGGATGTACCCGTCTTCGCTATGGCCGGCTGTGTAACGTACGTGTCGCCGCGGTCGTGTGTAATGTTCTGGATGTAGCTCGCCTGCATGTCCGCGCACGGTGCCGTGGCCTCGGGTGCAACGGCAGCCGGTTTGGCAGCTTTCGCAATCGCGGCCTGCGTCGCAGTTACTTGTGAAAGAAGGCTGGTGACACCTTGAATGATCTGGACGGTCTGGTCGGTGGTCGTTGTAGTGATCGATGTCACGAGACCGGCATTGAGCAGGATCGCGATGTCGTCCTGAGAAATCCCAGAGTGATTATATATGAGCTGATACATGCTCTTCGGGTCTGCCTGCGCGACAACCTTCTGGTCAGTCGTGAGGGTCAAATCGCCCGATTTCAACTGGGCTTGAATCGTAACGCGGCCATCTGCGAACGCGTAGGCGATCACGGCTCCGTCGATGTCGCCCCGCGGGGGGCCGGACCTGGTTTCTGTCCAGACAACCGGACTTCCGCAGCCGCTAACTAAAAAACAAAAAACGATAACCGCAATCGTTCGCATCGCGGACATGCAACGCCCCCGTCACGCAACACCGCACTAATGTCGGGTTACAGCCCTACCCAGCAATCCAACGTTAAGCTATCTCGGCGTGCAAGTCGCCAAGGTTGTGTCACGCTCAATAATCTACCCGTGTTGCGAGCGGGCCACAGACGCTTTCCGGCTCGAGCCAAGTTGGGAGGGGCGATCGGCCATCTCCCGCGATCTGAACTACGAGCGCGTCGGAATATCCAGGGCGCGGCAGATAGCGCAGGCGACGTTGAGCGAGGTTCGCGACGGGCTCGGGCTGGTTTTGGACTTTTGAAGATTCATTTCGAAGTATCTCGGCGCGACCGGATCCGTCGGTCAGGCTCTGTTTGCGAGCGCTCACCAGAGCCCAGAGGTCTCGGCCCTTCGGGTAACGATCCTTCGCGCAAAGATCTATCGAACGTCTCGCCGGGGGCACTCGCGGAAGGGGTTCGCTTTCGGCGAACGCTATCACTGCCCCGCCCGCGGGTGCCGCCGTTAACCGGTCTCGGCGCTCGCGGGTTCACTCCGCTGCGCTCCGTCTGACACGCTACTTTGCGAAGACGCTTCGCATAGCTCGCGTCAAAGACGCCGGGCGGCGGTGGCGAGACGTCGATAAGCCGGCTTTTCACTCAGCTGGGGTGCGACTTCGTTTATTCGATCGAGGGCATCGGTCAGGTCGAGTGGAATGACTGATCCCTCGGATGTGCCCTGATGGATGAATGAGGCTACGCCCGACAATCGGTCGCAAGCACTGTTCAGGGGCCACCTGGCCGATGATAGGGACAGTTAGATTCTGGTCGAGCGCTATCGGGCAGGAACGCTTTCGCCGGTGGAAGCGACGCAGGCTGTACTCGATCGCCATGTCAACGCTTTCGCGCTGCTGCAGCCCGTGTGTCAGTGCGCCAATCCGAAATCCGCTGGCGGCGTGGTCCGGTCGATGGTGTCCCGGTCGCCCTCAAGGATCTCATTCTCGCCAAGGGCTGGCCGACGCTGCGCGGCAGCCGGGCAATCGATTCGACGCAAGACTAGAATGAGGATTCGCCTGCCACGGTCATCGTCGCCGGCATTTCTTTCGAGAGGCGAGGCGGAACCCAGCGGCGAGCTTATACTCGTCGCGCCGAGAAGCTCCGCAGTCGGCAATCTCGTTCTTTGGAGCGATGGCAACAATTCTCGATCAGCGAGGTGCGAGAACGGCGCTTGAAATCAAGCAGCCACCGTCGGTTTGCTGACGAAGACGCCCCTTACGGCAGGGATGGCTTCAATTTTCGCCACGCAGCCCTTCGAATTCAGTTTGGCAAGACGAAGATCATAAATACTGCCACTAAAAAGAGGCCGCACGGAGCCAGCAAAGACGACACATCGTCATGTGCAGTTTTTTGAATGCTTTTCCAGAATGGGCGTGACCTCTTCGAAAACACAATGTGCGTTGTCCGCAATTCTTTGACAGTGCGCACATGAGATAACGAGTGTTCCTGGACATAACCGGACCAGAAGCTGCGCGGCTTGGGTTTCTCGTCGCGCGCCGTCTGCACAAATAGAAGTGCGAGTACAACGAAGCCAAGCACAGTGTTGAGTGCAAGCAGGATGTCAACAAGTGAGACCGTGTGCCAAATCTTTAGATTACAGGCCGCAGCAACGAAGAACGCTATGATGGCGTAAATCGAACAACGAAGCAGCCTCCGGAGCCTGCACTGAGACTCGTTCGTCGAGAGAACAACAAACACGAGAGCTGCGATAAAGCACGCTATGCCCGTGCCCAATGCAGAATGATAGTCACGCTCACTGATGCTCGACGTTGTTCGCAGAACACCTGCGATCATTCCGAAAGCAATACCGAACAAGTAGCCGTACGCCCGATGCGCCTCAAGGGCCGGGGCCTCCTGGCCGACAATCGCTTAATAGTGCAGCCAATTGATTTTGTTTGAGTTTTGGTCAAGCTGCTGCCGAGATACCGACAGAAATACCGACAAGTTGGCCCCCGGATTAGCTCGCAAAAAATATATCGGCTGAACGGCGACCGACTCAGTTGCGCTTGGCGCTAGACTGACGTCGAAGCGCGACCGCCCGACGTCGATCCGCGATTCAGGGAGGATGGCGTGCCGATGTCCGGCAACAAAACTAAGCGAGCCGATTTTGGGCGGCCACAGGGCGACCAGTGCGCGCCTGGCCGCTCGACCGCATAGATCGTGCTCAACTAGGAAGACACGTACGACGCTCATGTCGTGGAAGTCTTACTCGCTAACAACACGCAGAAAAAGCGAGCCGGCGGCGCGACGAGGAGGTGGGGCGCTAGCTTGGCCAGTACAACTAGAACAAGGCGCGCGTATTGATAAGCTTGCGGCCTCTTGGGCCGAAAGCCTGCATTAATGCAGCGTCGGTCTGACCGCCTCGACGGTCCACGCGACAGTGCGTCCGCAGTCTCGTGGCGGAGATCGGCCGCCTAGCTCGTCCTGGCTTCAACCCTTGGCAGCGAAGCGTGATATTCATCCACACTGTCGAGGTCGATTAAGGTCTTTCCGCCCATCTTGTATGCCCTGATCCTTTCGCGGGCGATCAGCTCATAAGCCTTGGTTTTTCCGAATTTGCCATAGCGGCAACCGTCCTTGAACTCGACAAGGCGACGCCTCTTGTTGTTATCACGGTCAATCATTGTTCCTGCATGTGCTTCGATGGTCTCCGCCACAATCGGATCAAGCCTCGCTGAGCGAGATGAGCTTTTCCACGACGCGACCTTGGTGTGGACGCGGGCTTACCAAGAAGGCACTGCTCTTGTGGTCGCTGACGAGTTCCTGCTGATCTGTTTGGACGCCATCTGCGCATAACCCAATCGCCCGGGATCGGTTGGTCTATGTCGCCAGCGGTGCTGAACGAAAGGCTCTTTGATGCCGCCGCTAACTCCTGCGTGCCGTAGAGGGCAAATCGGACGGACCTACGGGGTCGGGCCCGTCGATGCACCGGCCTTGGACTGGGTCGTCATCGATTTTGGGAAGCCCAGAAGTACTTCAAAACTAAGCGTTTCTCGAACCACCAATTTGTCGTCGGTGGATCGCTGCGGTGGAACGCCGCGCGGCAACATAACCCCTCATCTTTTGGCTATTCCGGCGAGCCCCGCGCCACAACCGCGGGTGGGGATTATAGTCTTTCCTCCACTTGATCGCGACCTGCGGAACGTTCGATAAAGTAGACACCTCTGCGATTCCCTGGGTCCTACAAATGGCAGCAAGACGAAGCAGCTCGAAGTCGTTCTTAGGCGCGTATCGTATCGAGCGCGATCCGCTGCTCGGTCCGAAACCCACTCTGGGTCGGCCAGGTCTTCAGCCCGCGATAGATCCCGACGGCCGAAACGTACTTGTCAAGTTCTGGGACCGGGCTGGCAAAGGACGCGACGCCGACCTGGAACAAATCTGGCGCAGCGAGATCCGCCAACTGCAGCGCCTTGCTGCTGTCCCTCGAGCAGAAGAACTCTTCGTGCCGATGGTGGCCAGTGGAGAGGATGACCAAGGCTTCTATCTGGTTCTCGATCCGGGGCAGACCGGTCCTCTTGAAGTTTACAGGCGGGCGGCTTCGAAGCCTTCGGTGATGACGCAGTATCGACTACCTCGGAATCGACGACGTCTTTGGGCCAATGCGAAACGTGCCGCCGAAGGGTTAGAACTCCTCCACTCTCAAGGAGTGATCCACCGCAACGTCGATCCATGGGCGATCATGACGGCGTTCGGTGACCAGCCCGACTTCCGGCTGACAGGTTTCGAGTGGTCGATGAGGCTGGCCGCTGCCGATCTGCCGCTCTCGGGCCGCGAAACTATCGACGGTAGGGAGAATGTGGCCTCGTTCGGCAGAGATTGGACCAACCTGGGCATCTTGGTTGCCGAATTGGTCGGAGCACCGCTGGATAGGGTATCTGACCTCAGGCTAGTGCCGTCCGATATTGCCGAGCACCTCTCGGCCGCCGAAGGCAAACTTCTGCGCAGCATGATGAGGCTTGAGACCGCCGAGCGGCTCGACGGCGAAGAGATCTGCCGGCGCATGGACGACGTCGTTCTCGCAATAACCGCCGAGGCCGCTGGCAGAGAGGCGAAATCCGCAATCGCGCTGAGGTTGGGGAGGAACTCAAAGCTCGCGGAGATCATCCGCGGTGTTTCCGACAACGATATCGAGATGGCCGACGAGCAATCGCAGATGGAATTCATCCAGGCCGATCTCTCAGCGGAGCCTTACTTCGTTCGGGTTCGACAGAAGCCGGATGACGAGCCTTCCTATGCCCTACTTGGCCAGGCCATGACCTATTGGCTTACGCCGTTTCGCGTAGCCGAATCCTCAGAAGCAGCTGACTGGGAGTTCGCAACTTGCGAACGCGCTCAACGTGGTCGTTTGCCGTCCGACTGGGTTGAAGGCAGCGTCGCGTTGGAGTGGAGCAGCTTGGATCTCGTCGATTCCCGTGCCGCTCGGGAAAGCTTTCCCCGCCGCAGGGGGAAGGTGGCTAGATGGAGTGACTACATCGGCCAAGCGGAGCCAAAGCAGTCCAAGAAGACCGATCTCGACCGGATGCACGGGGCGTTCTCGCTGCTGCTCGCCCTCGAGATGGCCTATGCGGCCGCCGATGTGTTTCCCGTCGAAGTACCGGCGAGATCGGTGCGCGCGCCGAGCGGCGAATCCTACACGCTCACAGTGTCGTCCAGATACGACCGAGCTCGCGCCGGCCTTTCGGATGCTCTGGCGCTCGAGGCGCCAGCGGTTCGCCTGACGAAGATGCTCGAGTCCGATGATCTGGTCCAACAGGAAGGGAGCTGGATCCTTACCGAGACAGGCGAACTTGGCGATCATACCGACGAGACGGAATGGCGCTTCTTGGACCGCAGTGAGGCGGAAGCGCGAGAGCGTTTGCGCTTCGACGGAGCGTCCGCCGCCGAGGCCACATCGATTGCCTACCTTTCTCCGCCGGGTATGGCCGGACAGCTCGCCCAATTCCGACGCCGAAGGAAGGCCCTAAAGGTCTTGCGCGAGCACACTGAATTGCTTCGGATGCTGACCGACCCAAGGTCGCGTATCGATGACAGCCACGATCCGCTGAACGAAAAAGAGGCTCGTTTCAAGGAGCTCGACGAGTCGAAGAAAGGCGCGCTCCGCGAGATACTCTCGACGGTCCCGTTGTTCTTTCTTCAGGGCCCGCCCGGCGTCGGCAAGACCTTTCTCGTTGGCGACATCGTCAAGCGACGGTTCGAGGATGACCCCTCGACGAGGATGCTCCTCTCCGCCCAAAGCAACGCGGCGATCGACCATCTAATGAAAGAGATACAGTCCATCTTCAGTGACGGATCAGGCGTGACGCCAGTGATGGTGCGAGCTCGCCCGGCGGACGATGATCCGTCCGACACTGATTTGGAAATCGACAGGCAGGCTGACCGGCACCTCCAGGCGCTTGCAAAGAGCCAGCTGGTCGCCGAAGCGAGCAGCGGTCTGCAGCAAAAGGTGATAGCGCTTGCTCGCGCGAGAGAGGATCAGCAGGGAGGTGGCCGCTCAAGGCGCAGAAACCGCATGAACGCGGAAGGGCGGGCTTTCGAAGGCATGATCCTACGATCCGCCAACCTGGTCTTCGCGACCACGAACTCAGCGGCCGTCGAACGGCTGATAGAGGAGCGGAGCCTGTTCGATTGGACCATCGTAGAAGAAGCCGGTAAAGCGACGGGTGGCGAATTGCTGTCGCCGCTTCTACTCTCTTACCGCCGCTTGATGATCGGAGATCACAAGCAGCTGCCTCCGTACAATGTCGAGCGGATGACGCGCCTGCTTTCTGCGCCCGACAAGGTGAAGGCGGCTGTCGGAGCCGCGCAGGAGCTGATTTCGCGTCATCTAAAGGACGCAGGGCTCGACGAACTCTTCGACGAGATCGAGGACGATAGCGACGATTTCGGTCGGCTCTGTTCTCAGACCCTCTCGATCCTCACGATGTTCGAATCGATGGTGGAGGAGGAATTTGCGCGAAAGGCCAGATCTCGTCGCGAATTCCGTCCCATCGCTAGGCGACTCGAAGAGCAGTACCGGATGCATCCGGCAATCGCGAAGATAGTCTCGGATTGCTTCTACGGCGGCGATCTCTCGACGAATACGAAGAAGGCCGAAGAATATCGGACTAGGAAGCCTCCGCTAACGCTGAGTACCGGCGGATCGATACCAGACGCGCCGATTGTGTTCGTCGACATGCCCTTTGTGAGGGCGGCCAAAGGGTACAGGGGCGGGGAGAAGGCACCGCCATGGTCAAATCCGGACGAAGTTAAGGCTGCTCTAGCCGTTCTGACCAACCTGCGAGCCCAGGACGGATCGAAGCCGTCTCTAGCGGTCCTTTCCCCTTATCGCGAACAAGTCCGTTCGCTGCGTGATGCGATTAACGCAAAGACGGCGGGATTGGCGCACTTGTCGTCATTCAAACCGGCCGTCGGCGACGGCGAGTTTTGCGGAACGGTCGATTCCTTCCAAGGCGATCAAGCCGACATCGTCCTTATCTCGCTGGTTCGAAACAATGGCCATGGCGCGCCCGCGAAGGCCCTAGGATTTCTCCGCGACAATAGACGGATGAACGTGCTGCTGAGCCGCGCGAAGTGGAGGCTCGTTGTGATCGGAAGCTTGGAGTTCTACCGAAATGTGGTGGACGTCGCTGAAGGCCTTCCGGAGTCGGATATTGGATTCATGAAGAAATTCCTCGGGGCGTTGGATGCCGCTAAGAACGACGGCGATGCACAGATAGTCTCGTGGTCCCAATTGCGTGGGGCCTCAGCATGAGCGTCGTGCAGGTTGCGATCCCGGTGCTGCGCGGTAGGCGCCGCTTCCATGTCGAAAAAGGAAAGCGTTGGAGCCTCATCGAGCATCTCATGCTCGAATCCGTCGCACGGACCCCAGCGACAGCCGCCGATCTAGCTCAACGCTCGAGTCTTCCACGACGTGTCGTCGTCGAGGCCTTCATCCGGCTCATGCGGGTGGGGTGGGTAGAATTGGCAGCGGGCAGTGATGGCCTTTCGTTCGTTGCGACCGACAGTGGTCAAGCGCAGATCAAAAATGGATCGCTCCAGGCGCTCACGGTAACCACGCCCCGCTGGATGGGTTTCCTCATCGACCAGGTCTCCGGCAGCGTCTTCAGGCGCTCCGAAATCGCCGCCCGACACAGAAATGAACTCGCGAAGCTTGGCGAGAACTTGGTCTACCTTCAAAAGTCTCCGGACCACGACAAGGAGGACTTAGCCGAACTATTCACGGCCCTAGAGGGGGAGGACGAAGTCATCGTCCGGGTCGAAGCGAGCCCCGATCGTTTTCTCGAAAGATTTGCCGTCGTGACGGTCGTGAATGACGCGATCGAGGGTCTGCCCGCGCGGGCAAACCCCGCTCTGCGCGAGGCGATTAGGTCCGCCGCTGCTCAGTCCCTCAAGAAGAGCGAGACAAAGACTGCAGTTTCCGCCGCGCCCGAACCCTCGCGTCCGTCGCCGACAGCGGCGACCACGACCGCGCTGTTCGAGCAGAGTGATCTTCTGATCGACGCGCAGGATCATTCGTCCGCGCTCGACAGGGCCCTCGCGCAAGCTCGCGAGGAGGTCATAATTCATTCGACCTTTATCTCCGAGAAGTCCATCCCCGGGATATTGCCCAAACTAACAGGCGCGGCATCTAAGGGCACAGTCGTCCGCGTCATGTGGGGACAGGATGACGACGGAACGAGCGTCTCCAGCTCGAGACGCGCCGTTTCGGCCCTTCAGCGCGCGATCGACGAGGCGGGGTGGGGCGGCCAAATCAGAATTCATTCGTTCACGACGAGATCGCATGCGAAGTTGCTCATCGCGGACGACGGAAGAGGACAATGGTCGGCGATCGTCGGATCGTGCAACTGGTTGTCTTCCGACTTCGACAGCTTCGAAGCATCTGTTCGGGTTCGCGAACCTGCGCTGGTCGGTCAACTGGTGCGGCATCTCGCTTCAATGTCGCTCGGATCGCCCGGCGTGTGGCATGAATTTGCGACCGATCTAACGATCCTCGGTCGACGAATAGAGCAGATTCCGCGTCCGGCAGGCCGCACTGCGCGTATGAAGATACTGCTGGCTCCGGACCATGGCGCTCTCGTGCTCGAAGCACGTGATTCCGCTGCAAGGAGAATTTTCGTCACAAGCCATCGAATCGGCATCGCAGGGCGGCCGATGATCATCATACCCGCCTTGGCCGCTGTCAGAGAGAGCCGCATCGAGGTTGGCCTATACTACGGCCGGCGACGGGGCCACTTTCAGGAATCGATGCCGCCGGCCTCACTCTTGAGCTCGCGAAACAAGGCATAGGTTTTCGGCCGATTCATCAGCCGCGACTGCACGCAAAGATACTAGCTTGGGACGACGATAATTTGGCCGTCACAAGCCAAAACTGGTTGTCAGCGGATCCCTCGGAGATCGCTCGGCTTAGCGAGATCGGAGTGTTCGTAGAATCCAACCGCGTCGCCGATTATCTCATTCGAAGGTTCGAACATGCCAGAAATGGCTGAGGGGTCGGTTAAGCTGGAGTGGTTGTTCTGCGTATTGGATGAATTGCAATGCCCAAGAAGTTCTTGAGTGAATACGAAGCCGCATGCCTTACCGGAATGTCGCCCGATCTTCTGAGATGGCTGACCGTTAACGCGCCTAAGTCGGGCGTGCCCCGGAAGCTGAAGGTCGCCGACAAGAAGGGAGAGGCGCTGTTCTTTGAAGAGGTCGAGGTTATCGGTTTCAATCAATGGCTGAAGGCACCTTGGCCCCACAAGCCCGGCAAGCGTCCACATGTCCCTGCGGGCATCCGGCGGGAGATCAAGCAGGAGGCGAACGGCGCCTGCGCCATCTGCCATGGCCACCAAGATTCGTGCGAAGCGGCGCATCTCGACCCTGTCTACAAAAGCAAGAACAACCATCCGGAAAACCTGCTTTGGCTGTGCAGCAATCATCATACGGCGTACGATAACGGACTCTTTGGTCCCGACGAGGAGAACGCCGAATTTGTCGGGTCGTTCAAGAAAATCCTTCATCGTTACAAGTTGCTGCTGTGGCGCACGCAGCATGAAATCAGCAGCACGCTTCTCACAGTGCTGGAGGACTGCAGCGCACTCGCGAAGCAACTGGCCGAAGCGAAGACCGGCGAACAGGTGAAGGCCGTTGCGAGAATCGCCGAATCGACGCTGGAGAGGTTGCCTGCGCTTGCGCCCGTTTCGAAGCAAGATCCCAAGTATGAGGCGTTCAAGTCGATCTCGGCTGAGGTCGCTTCGCTCTCGAAAGATGAGAGTCCCATTGCGACGAGACTTGAGAAGGCGCGTAGCATCAGGAAGGATTACGTCGCGGCCTTCGGATTCGTGGTCTGCCCCCTATGTGAGGGATCGGGGCGTCACAAGGGCACGGACTGCCCCGTCTGCGGCGGCGATAGGGAGATCGAGGAGAAGTTCGTCGATCGGATCGATCTAAGAGACTACGAGAAAGTCGACTGCCCACTCTGCGAGGGAGAAGATACGTTCCGCGGGGAGCCCTGTCCGGTCTGCGGCGGCGAAGCGCGGATGGATCGTCGGTATGCGGACCTAGTCGACCTCGGCGACTACGAAAAGATTCACTGTCCGCTATGTGGCGGCTCGCAAACATACGAGGGCGAGCTCTGCCCAGTATGCGGGGGCGAGGGTGAGCTTGATCGCCGCCACGCGGACGCGGTCGATCTGCGGGAATTCGAGCTTGTCGATTGTCCGCTGTGCGGCGGTGCAGGTCGCGTTGAGGGAAACGATTGTCCGGGATGCGGCGGTCGTAGAGAGATGCAGCGCAGGTTCGCCAATCGGATCGACCTTGGTGACTACGCCAAGGTCGATTGTCCCGTCTGCAGCGGCGAAGGAATCCGGACCGGAGGCGAATGTCCGATATGTGGCGGCGCCGGCCAGGTCGCGCGAGGCGATCTGGAGCGCATCGACGTGAAGGACTACGAATTGATCGAGTGCCCGATCTGCGAGGGAAAGGGCCACTGCGACGACGGCGATTGCCGCGCCTGCGGAGGCGGTGGAGAGATCGAGCGGAGGTGCGCCGAAAACATCGATCCGAGAGACCATCGCGGTTGACTATCATCAGCTCCGGATTTCAGGTGGAATTTCACAGCTTTTTCGAATCATTAAGTGTATGGTCCTGTTCCCATGGACTTGCTTGCGGTCACTTCCGCCTCCAGTCGTCGTCGGATAGAGCGCGCACGCGCCTGGCTGGAGACGCGAGAGCGAGATGAAGAACTCCTCGTTGTCGGCGCCACGGTCGACGCCGCCAATGAACTGGTGCGGCAAGTTGCGTCTCGAAGCGGCGCGGCGTTCGGTTGGCATCGTATCAGTCTTGCGCAGCTCGTCTCTATCGTCGCGGCTCGAGAGCTCGCGCACCGCGGAGTGGTTCCGCTCACCAAAGTTGGGACCGACGCAATCGCGACGCGGTTGATCCATCGTTTGAGGGACGAGGGCAAGCTGGGCCGGTACGTTTCCGTAAGCGAGACGCCAGGCTTTCCCCGAGCGACAGCGAGCGTGATAGCTGAATTGCGCTCCGCCGGCGTCCGCTCAAGTGAGCTTGAGGCGGTCGTTCCTGACTTGGAACCGATCGTTCGCGAATATGAGCACGAGTTGGCGGAGGGTGGTTTCATCGATTGGTCCGGCACTCTCGAGCTCGCAACGAGCGCGATCTCTCGGCCAGACCGGCACCGGCTGGTCGGCCTACCAACGTTGCTGCTAGACGTCGCGGTACGGACCGAAGCAGAATTCGAATTCCTTTCTGCGTTCGTCTCTGCTGCACAAGAAACGTTGGCAACTGTGCCAGCCGCCGATATCGAAACATTGCATCGGATATGCGATCGTTTAGGCTTCGAAAGCCGCGATCTGGATTCGGCCGCTGGCGAGCCGAACGACGCTCTCGCGCGGCTCCAACGTCATCTCTTCAACGAGCATGAGCAGCCACCGGAGATCGAGGGGGGCGATGAGATCGAGATATTCTCAGCACCGGGAGAGGGGCGGGAATGCGTCGAGATCGCTCGCCGCATACTCTCGCTTGCGCGGGGCGGTCTCCCGTTCGATCGGGTGGCCGTTCTGTTACGGTCGGCCGACCTCTATCGTTCGCATCTCGTGGAGGCTTTTTCTCGGGCGGGGATCCCCGTTCACTTCGCGCGCGGGGCTGTGAGGCCGGAGCCCGCCGGCCGCGCCTTTTGCTGTTTGCTCGATTGCGCTGCCGAAGGCTTTCGGCTCAAAGGTTCGCCGAATACCTTTCGCTCAGCCAGGTGCCTGATGCTGTGGCGGGTGAACCTCCCGAGGCGCCGCTTCGGGGTGATTTGTGGATCGCGCCGGACACGGAGAGCACTTCGGCCTCGACGATGGCTGGCACAAGCGAATCTACGACTATGCCGCTGCAGAGTTCGGACATCTCGGAACCTTCGGACGGGCCCGTGCGCGAGGGGCGTCTCAGGGCGCCGCGGCGATGGGAACGGCTACTGGTCGAAGCCGCGGTAATAGGTGGAAGCGATCGTTGGCGGAGGCGACTTGACGGCCTTGCGAACGATCTGCGCCGCAGGCTCGAGGTGACGGAAGTCCAGGAGGACGCGCGGGCCGCCGCGATCTCCCGTGAGATGGACGATCTCACGGCATTTTCTTGCTTTGCCCTTCCGCTGATTGATGAACTTGAAAGCCTCCCGATCTCAGCGACCTGGCGGGAATGGCTCGACCGGTTGAGCGCACTTGCGGCCCGAAGCCTCAGGCGACCGCAACGCGTGCTCGCGGTGCTGGCGGAGTTGGAGCCGCTGGCGCCGGTGGGCCCGGTGACCTTGGACGAGGTCGTTGCTGTCCTCCGAAGCCTTTTGTTAGAGGCAGCCGAGCCGCCGGCCCCACAGCGGTACGGTAAGCTCTTCGTTGGCTCCATCGAATCGGCACGAGGACTAAGCTTCGAGGCGGTTTTCGTGCCGGGCTTGGCGGAAAAGATGTTTCCCAAGAAGATCGTCGAGGAGCCGATCCTGCTGGACGTTATCCGCGCTCAGCTCAACAGCAATCTGGCGACCAATCAGTCCCGACTTGACCAGGAGCGGCTTGCACTGGCCCTTGCAGTGGGTGCGGCCGAACGGCGCATGTTCTTCTCCTATCCACGAGTCGACCTCGATCAATCGCGTCCGCGCGTGCCCTCGTTCTATGCGCTGGAAGCCGTGAGGTCGGCGGAAGGCAAGCTGCCGGACTTTGCGGAACTTGCACGCCGAGCGGAGACGGTAGCTGCAAGCCGGCTCGGTTGGCCGGCACCGGACGATCCGAACGAAGCCGTCGACGATGCGGAGCATGATCTTGCCGTCCTCAGTGGCCTAATGGGGACGATGGATGCCGGCGTGGGCCGGGCGCGCTATCTCTTGGGAGCCAACCCGCATCTCGCGCGAGCGTTGCGCAACCGCTATCAGCGTTGGAATCGTGGTTGGACTGTCGCGGACGGGTTGCTCAGTTCCTCGACGGATGTTCGAGCTATTATGGCCAAGCACGCTCTCAACGCTCGTGGCTATTCACCGACCGCGCTGCAGACCTTCTCGCGCTGCCCATATAGCTTCTTTCTTCACGCTATCCAGAGAATCACGCCCCGAGATATCGCGATCGCAATCGACGATCTGGATCCGCTCCAGCGTGGCTCCGTGATCCACGACGTCCAGTTCGCCCTGTTCGCTCGCTTGATGGCTGAGAATCTACTACCGGTGCGTCCGGCCAATCTCGAGCGGGCAAGAGCCCTGCTCGAAGAAGTCATGGTCGGGGTAACAGATCGCTACGAGGACGAGCTTGCGCCGGCCATAGATCAGGTCTGGAAGAACGCCGTGGCTGAAATCCGCGCTGATCTCCGAGAGTGGCTGCGGCGGCTGAGCGAGGACACGTCGGGCTTTGTTCCAAGACATTTCGAACTATCGTTCGGGCTGGCTCGGGCAGGTGACCGCGGTGAAGCAGATCCTAGATCGGTACCGAACGCCGTGCTATTAGACTGCGGCATCCAACTTCGCGGTTCGATCGATCTCGTGGAGCGACACCCGAGTGGGTTGCTCAGGGTCATCGATCACAAGACCGGCAGGAAAGCTGGGGCAAGCGAGCCGGTCATCGAGGGCGGGAAGTCGTTGCAGCCCGTCTTGTACGCGCTCGCTGCGGAGAAATTGTTCGAGGACGACAAGGTCTCCGAGGGGCGCCTCTACTTCTGCACCTCGATAGGTCAGTTCTCTGAGCAGGTTGTTTCCCTCGATCGACGCGCGCGCGATGCTGCCGCCGACGTCGCGGCCGTTATCGGACAGGCTATCGAAAGGCCTTTCCTTCCGGCTGCGCCTGGAGAAGGGCAATGCGGGCACTGTGAGTATCGGGCCGTCTGCGGCCCTTATGAGGAGATTCGTTCGGCGCGAAAGCCTCAAGCTGACCTTGATATGCTGCAGGCGCTAAGGGATTGGCAATGACGGAATTGGTTGACGCCAAGGCGCGTGCTCGGATTCTCACCGAATACGAAACGACTTTCTTCGTCGAAGCGGCTGCAGGGACAGGCAAGACGACGGCCCTGGTCGGCAGGATCGTCGGCCTGATCCGGAGCGGAAAGGGTACGTTAGCCCGCATCGTCTCGGTGACGTTTACGGAAAAAGCTGCCGGCGAAATGAAGCTGCGCCTTCGCCTAGAGCTTGAAAAGGCTAGGCTCCTTGCCGACCCGACGGAGAGGAATCGGCTAGATAGGGCGCTCGAAGAACTCGAACTTGCCCATATCGGGACTATCCACGCATTCTGCGGCGACCTTTTGGGCGAGCGCCCAGTTGAGGCAGGCATCGATCCTTCCTTCACGATGCTTGATGACGCGGCGGCCGCGGCAATCGCGGATCAGGCGTTTGAGCGCTGGCTGCAAAAGATCTTGGCGAATCCCCCAGAGGGACCCAGAAGAATTTTGCGGAGGAGGTCTGGCAGCGAGCCACCGCACGAGCAGCTCCGTGCGGCGATGCATGCCCTGTGCGACCACCGCGATTTTGCTCAGGCCTGGCGGCGAGATCCGTTTGATCGCCAGGAGGCCATCGACGTCTTGCTTGACGAATTAGCTGAGGTTGGCGAACTGGCGTCTTTCAGCTCGTGGGCGGACGATTATCTCGCGCGCAATCTGGCGGAAATTGCTTCATTTGTCGGGGAGGCAACGCGTCTCGAAGCGGTCCGTGGACGCGATTACGACGGACTTGAAGCAGATCTTCGCGACCTTGCCACGAACCGACGACGGTTCAAGGGTTGGGATCACAAGGGCGCCCCGCGGACGACATTCGGACATCTGTCCCGCGACCAGGTTCTGGCGCGCCGGGACGGTGTGCGGGCCAAACTCAAGGCGTTCGTAGCCTTGAGCGACGCCGATCTCGCCCCTCTGGTGCACGACGCCCTGCAAGAAGCGATCATGGACTATGAGGCCTTGAAGTCGAGGACGGGTTCTCTCGATTTTCTGGATCTGCTGATCAAGATGCGTAATCTTGTCCGTGACGATGAGAAAGTCCGAAAGGAGCTGCAGGACCGCTTCTCCCACTTCTTTGTCGACGAGTTCCAAGACACCGATCCGCTTCAGGCAGAGATTCTTCTGCTAATTGCATCCAACAATCGCACGGTAACGGACTGGCGGGCTGTCGAGCCGGTGCCTGGGAAGCTATTTCTTGTCGGAGATCCGAAGCAGTCGATCTATCGTTTTCGCCGCGCTGACGTCGCGCTTTACGCGGAGATCAAAAAGCTCCTCCTCGACGCTGGTGCTGAACTGCTTCATCTGAGCACAAGTTTTCGCGCGACCCCTTCGATTCAGAGATTTATCAATAAGGCTTTCGCGCCGGCCATCGCCGCGGATGAAGATGCGGATGGCTATGTTGCGCTCGAACGGGCGCGACCCGATGTGAGTGGCCAGCCGACGATCGTTGCGCTGCCTGCTCCCCGGCCCTACGGTGACTACGGTAAGGTAACCGACTGGTGTATCAATGAGTCCTTGCCAGGCGCGGTTGGTGCGTTCGTCGATTGGTTGATCAACGAAAGTGGATGGACGGTCGAAGAGGGAGGTCAGCAGACAGCAATTCGACCTCGACATATTGCTATTCTATTCCGCCGTTTCCGCAATTTTCGCGCCGACGTCACGCGACCATATGTACGTGAATTGGAAGCTCGACGCATACCTCACGTGCTGGTCGGCGGGCGGTCGTTTCATGACCGTGAGGAGGTCATCGCGCTACGAAATGCCATCACCGCAATCGAATGGCCCGACGACGAGCTCGAGGTGTTTGCGACTCTCCGAGGCCCGCTGTTCGCCTTAAGCGACGAGTCGCTTCTCCTCTATCGCCAGACGATCGATGGAGAGGGGAATCTCGCATTTCGGCGTCTGGATCCGATGCGCATCGTCGACCGCGCTATTCTCGCGCCGGCGGCATTGGAGGTCGCAGACGCTCTTGATCTCCTACGGCAACTTCACGTTGGACGTAACAGCCGTCCGATTGCGGAAACGTTGACGATGTTCCTGGAAGCGGTACGGGCGCAGGCTGGTATTGCTCTTTGGCAGAATGGTGAACAGGCGCTCGCAAATTGCCAACGACTGATAGACACGGCTAGACGGTTTGAGCGGACCGCATCCTCGTTCCGCGCGTTCGTCGAGAGCATCGAATCCGACGCCGAGCATGGTGGAGTCGACGAAGCACCTATCGTTGAGGAGGGTACTGAGGGCGTTCGCGTAATGACTGTGTTTAAGGCTAAGGGATTGGAGTTTCCAATTGTGATTCTTGGAGATCCGACATGCCCTGCCTCGCGCGACCGCCCGAGCAGACATATCGATACCACCCGTTCTCTTTGGCTGGAGTCGGTCTGCGGTGCATCGCCGGTAGAGCTCTTGGAAGCGAGCGATCTAGAACTCAAGCGCGATCGGGCTGAAGCCGTGCGTGTGGCTTACGTGGCTGCGACACGCGCCCGTGATCTTCTGGTCGTGCCTGCTTGCGGCGATGCGCCGATTGAGGGGTGGTTCGAAGCCGTCAATCCCGTATTGTATCCGGTGGATGCCGCGCGCCGGACGCCTGTGCCCGCGCCTGGCTGCCCTGCCTTTGGGGAAGAGAGCATCCTCGACCGCGGTCCAAGGGGCAAGCCGCCGTTGTGGGGGTCGGTGAGGCCAGGCCTGCATACGCGGGAACCGGGTGCTCTATCGGTCACATGGTGGGATCCTGCATGCCTCCAGTTGGAAATCGAGGAATTGGCACCGCTTCGTCATCAGAGACTTCTGGAACTGGATCCCGGTGAGGTTGCTGCCACTGACAGCGTTCAAAGACATGATGCATGGAAGGCGCAACGTCGCAAGGTTTTGGCAGGGGCGTCTCTGCCAGCGTTGCGGACGCGAACGATCACTTCGTTGGCTCGGGACGGGGAAGCACAAGAGTCGCGCGCTGAGCCCGTCGAGGTGCAAGTGGTGGCACGGGAAGGAATTGATCGTCCTGGGGGGCGACGTTTTGGAACACTTGTTCATGCCGTGCTGGCGTTGATCGACCTACAGTCGTCGAGTGTTGACCTAACGGCGATCGCTGCCGTTCAGGGCAAGATAGTCGGCGCGACGAAGGAAGAGATCGACGCCGCCGTCGCGACGGTGTCTCGTGCCAAGACGCATCCCCTACTGCAACGAGCTGCGGACGCGGCGAAAGTTGGCCGGCTGCGCCGGGAAATCCCGGTAATGCTAATGCAAGACGAAATCCTCGTCGAAGGGGTAGTTGACCTCGCTTTTCGAGAGGATCTGCCGGATTTCGCCGGATGGACTGTGGTGGACTTCAAAACGGATCGAGAGCTTGCCGAGGCCCGTGATCGTTATGTTCGGCAGGTGCAACTGTATTCGAGGGCAGTGAGCGCGTCGACGGGTTTGCCCGCTCGCGGGGTGTTGCTGGCGATCTGATCAATGCGTTGCGTCCGAGCGTGTGACATCAGATCTTCGTTGTGTTCATGACCTTAGGGGATCAAGCGACGCGGCAGGATCTTCCTTCACGCCGCGGGCGACGATCTGGAGCGATCCATCCGGCAGCGGTCGCTGCAGCTTCAAGGCCTCGTCCGGAGGGGCCGTCATCCAGGTCTCGACCTCGTGCGGCGTCGTCAATATTACTGGCATCGCCTCGGGTGGATGGCGCCGACCTCGGCGTTGGGCTCCGTCGTGAGGAACGCATAGAGGTCGTTGGTGGTTTTGCCTTCCTTGACCTTCCGGACGGAGGTCCAGTTGGTCCAGATGCCGGCGAAGCAGGCGAGGGGCCGGGATTCGTCGGGGGCAAACCAGATGTCGCCGCCTTCGGCCTTGTTGAATTCACTGAAGGCGTTGAACGGCACCACGCAGCGGTTCTCGACGCCAAGCCAGCGGGCCCAGTGTTTGCTCTTCACATTGCGAATGTTGGTCGTGCCGCCGTCCGGTTCCATTCTGAGCAATTCTTTGAAATCGACCGTCTTGCCCTTGGCCTGCAGCTTTTCAGCTCGTTTCTTGGTAGCGTCCATCATTGCCTTTGACGACGATGGCATCCCCCATCGCGCCGTGGCGAGCTCGCGGCCCTCGGTTCCGTTGCGCACGATCGGCGCTGGTAGTCCGGAAACATGCCGGGCATGGGTGCCAGATTGCCCACATACCGGTTGACGACGCGGAAGAGCGCGCTGATGGCGGCCTGATTGGTCGTGATCGAGTAGAGATTGCACATGTTCATAGTTCCGAAGCGGGTAATGCGTTCAAGCTGAAGATGCCTCTAGCGGAGAAGATCAATGAATGAGTCGACCCCCTTGGATGCCAACACGTTGACGATCCGCTCGACCCGCCGACGCGTCTTCTCGCTTTGCGAAACCTTGCCGGCGGTCAGCATCTTGCGAAGCTCCGCGGGCTGCACCATGAGCGCGTATCGGCTCACGGACGGGCTCGTCGCGATCCCTTCGAGTACCTCGATCACCTTGTCGATCTTCGCCTCCTCAAGCCTCGAGAGTCTCTGGAAAACGATAAAAAGGTCGTTGGGGGCGTAGCCCGCGCCCAACGCGTCTGTAATTTGTTCGAGAAGCCAGTCCACATCGACGTTCCATAGAAACCAAAGGCCTATGGACCCAATCTCGTTGGCGTAGCGACTTCGGTCGGCGCTTGCCTTGGCGGCGGAAAGTCGCCGCGACCAATATCGTTCTGCGCGCTCTTTCAAGGCCGAGGATTCGGCCCCGCCGGATCCGATCGTCTGGCCGATCAGGCGCATGGCGTCCTGACGCTCGGACATTGGCGCGCTCTCCAAGAAGAGATTCAACAATTCCTCAGGTAGAGTCCCTCTGACGAGCAAGGTGATCAGATATCCGGTAAGCCGATGGTTGTTCGTCTCACGGACATTCGCGCCGCCCGACGACATTTTCCCGATTTCGCCGATGTAGCAGTCGCGATAGGACGGCTCTTCGAAGAGGTCGTCGATCGGGCCGACGTCGTCGCGCAGATGCGTCGACCAGGCATATTCACGCAGAGACTCGTCGTCGACAGGCAGCAGCGATGTCAGGTGATGCCTGAGCCAGCACCCTTCGACCCGATAGAGGCAATTCAGGTACCTGCCCATGACCATGCGGGGCGCGGCATGCTTGCCGCTTTGATCGGCCAGGGACTGAACCAGCATGGACCGAAGCGCTCCGACGGGCGACGGTGTGTTCGTAGAAGGCTCGGACGTCGATGCGGCTCCATTCGCATGAAGCCAATTCAGGCCGAGGATGCTCAACTCGACGATGCTGCCGCTCAGTCTCTGCCGGGCGTCGGCGAACGACGGCGGCTGCAGCAACCTTCGCATTTCGTCGGGCTCGGGAGTCGTCGAAGCGATCGCGTGCAGCGACGTCGCGAGGGAGAGAACCTCGCCGCCATGTCGGATATCGATGGCCGCGGTCTTGCGGAGGCCGGACACCATCAGCGCGATGCATGCGCGCAGGAGAGGATAACGGTCGGCATCGACCGGCCGCCTTTCCAGCCGCCGGACGACGGTCGTCATGAAAGACAAGAGTGACGACCAGTCCAGATTGGCGCCATTGAAGGCCGGCGTATCCAGACCCTCGAGGAAGCGCCGCACGAATATCGACGGAAGGTCGATAACTTCGCTCGCGCTTTTCGAATAGGCGAGGGGATCCGCCGAGACCGCAGTTCTGAATTCGCCGGCCAATGCCGTCGTCTCGCGCGCCGATTCTCGATCCGGATCCGGAGCGCGATCGCGAAGGAAAGAGATTGTCGCGTCGACGCCGGCAGAACTCATGTCCTCGCTCGACCGCGGGCTCGTCACGAATCCCACGAACCGATGATAGCGGTCGCTCGGCGTGCCGAACTCGGCGGCGCCGGCCTCGAGCTCGCGCTGGCGATCGACTGGCAGAACGTCGCTCCAACCGCCGACGATATCGTGGACGGTCGCGAACCGGTGCTCCCGCGCGTCCCATTCGTTCGGTTCCCGGTGATTGGCCTCGACGAACCATTTTCGCCAACGATCTTCCTGTATGAACGAGTCCACGCGATCGAGGATCGCTTGTTGCTCCTGGGCACCGAGCGACGGAAACCACGCCTTCGCGATCAGGTCGTACTCGGTCCGGCACCAAGACGCTCCGATAAGGTCGGCGTCCATCAAGTAACGCGTAGCCAACTCGGGCAGACTGCCGGACGAGGACGCCACCACGCGCATCGCGATGCGCTCGAAGACCATGCCTTCGCGGGAGCGAATACGTGAGACCACATCGTTCGCCTTCGACACGTCTTCACGGATCGCCTCGGTGGCGGCCTCGACGATGGCGGCGGCGAGCGCCGTCGGAATGTCGCGGTGTTGCGGATTTCCGTCGATGTCGCCCAACAGATGATTGGAGAGATCACCGTGCTCGTCGACAGGGAGATACTTCCGAATGACGGCCACTCGATGCAGTAGATCGCAGAACAATTCCAACGCGGGCCGAGGCGCGGCGGCTATGAGGTCCGTCGCCGTGTCCGAAAGGAAGTGCTCATACATCAAATGGTCGTGCAGCGTTGCCAGACGGTCGTCTTTGGAGAAGACCTGGAAGTAGGCGGTGGCGATCCGAAGCGCCGCGTTTCCGTAACCTGCGCGGGCGAGATTTTTCATTATGTTCGCCGGATGCAGCAGGAAGAACCGTTCGCCGGGCACGAGCCAACCGGAGATCGTTTCCGCCAGCATGGCGGCGTCCAGCGCGGGAAGCGCGGCCGCGATCTCCACGCCGGAAAGCTGTACGTCCGGATGCGTGGATCCCGCCAAAGCGCGGATCGCGCCGACGACCATGGCGCGCGTCGACGGGTTCGGAGATGCGGCCATTCGGAGTAGATACCGTCCGACCGACCATTGCCGGAAGCCGGTATCGTCCTCTTCCGGCGTGAAGAACGGTTCACCTAGCAGTCCCTTCTTCCGAAGCTGAGCAACCAATCTTCCGACGTCAGACTGTCGTAGAATCTGTATTGAAGCTGTCCGGCTCCCGGGACTTCGGCGACGAAAGCCTTTATACCCAGCGCCGCCGGCATGGCCGCGATTTCGATCGCTCTCTGGAGCAGAGCTGCGTAGCGATCCTGCAGCGCGATGGCGATACCGCGCATTACCACGTCCATCGGATGAGCGAACTTCCGTCGAAATTCTTCGTCGACGCGCAGCCCCTTATTGAAATTTCGTTGGTGGACTGATTTGTTGATGTCGCGGAGGAGGAGCCAGTGCGACACGACCTCGGAGTCGGGAGCCAGTCCGAGCCGATCGCTGATGCGTTCGATCTGAAATCGGTGGTTCTGCCGGGGTTTAAGTTGCTTGGATACGTTCTCTAGCACCTCATTGTCGTACCCGAACGCCTTCACGGCCTCCAAGGCCTCATTCCTGTTTTTCTCGGATTCCGCACTTTCCGTCGGTATGGCGTCCATCGGCGCCGCTAGGATCGCGCGGACGAGCCCTTCCAGTTCGCGAAGAGCGTGCGCAGCGGGCGGAAGGTTCGCCAGTAGCGGTAGCGTGCCGCTGACGATCTGGCAGAAGTCGATGTAGCGATTGGCTACGGCGGTTCCTAGAAGCAGCCGGAGCGTTTCCGCGGTCTCGGTCTGTTCCGACGTGAGGGGTACGATGTGGTCAGCGGCGGGAGGGCTCATATCTCTAGCTCTCGCACTACGCGCGCATTCGTACCCGCTTGGCTGGTCCTATCGGTATAGAGATTGCACATCGGTCAAGGTTCGGTTCTGAGGTGGCGAGGCTGTGAGGCCAATTGTAGCAGAGTTGCGGATGGACGCCGGCCCGCCTTGGCAGATTTGCGACAGCGCAGCCGGCTGGCGAGATCGTGCACGAAGGTGCTCGGCGGATGCTTGATCGCCCCAAGATCGACGTCGCTCGGCGTCTTGCAGCGCGCGCACATGATCTCGAGCCAGGGAAAGCCGCCATTCACAGCCTGGTCGATGGTGGGTGACGGGTCGACCGGCTCGCCGTCGCTCCACATGCGCTCGTTCCAGCTTTCGCAAAGCAGCCTGTCCGCTTGCTGGATCATGGCTTCGCCCTTGGCTCGCATCTCCGTTGACTGAGCGGCCAGGATGTTGGCCATGGCGCGTGCCTTGCCGAGCGCTTTCGCCAGAGCCTTGCGATCGCCGCCTGACAGGGGCGTGGGGTGATACTTCGGGGCCATCCGGGCATCCAGGCGCTAATAGATCGGATCGGCATCCGGAGCGGTCTACGGCGCCTCGAACGCCGGCCAGCACCCGTCTTCTTCATGCCTGCCGGTGCGCTGCTGGCAGGTGTTGTCGAGCAACCGCTGCGCCACGTCCTTCCAGGCGGCGTTGCGGCCATACAATCGGACGGCATCCGCGGTCTGGATTTCCACGATTCGCTCGCAGCGGCGGCAGGAAACGCGCAGCACGTGGCGTTGAATCTCGCAAAGACGTCGCTGCCGCCTCTCGGCTCCGGTCTCGTCGGCGCGAGGGTCTTTCAGGACCGATTCCCAGTATTCCGCCGGAAGTGGCGCATCCGGAGGTGCAGAGGAGGGCGCCGGTTTACGGGCGGCTTCGGCGGCCAGCTTTTCCATCTGCTTCGGGGTCGGCATGCGCCAGCTCGCGGGTCGATCGGTCATTCCGAATTAGAACATAACAAGAACAAATGTCGAGTCCGCTAGCACCGTCATCGAGAGAAAATCGTCCTGCCTGGAGAGGCGCCGTGTCGGAACCAGGCCGTGCCGTTCGTCTTGAATCCAGCACAGTACTGGAGTTCCCCGCGATGGCCCCCCGCGCTAACTGGAAAGGCTTCCTGCGCCTTTCCCTCGTCACCTGTCCGGTCGCGCTCTATCCGGCCACGTCGGAATCCGAAAAAGTCTCGTTCAACCAGCTCAACCGGAAGACCGGTCACCGCATCAAGTACGCGAAGGTCGACGCCGATACCGGGGAGGAGGTTGCCAACGAGGACATCGTCAAGGGCTACAATGTCGATACCGACACCTTCATCGAGGTGACCAAGGACGAGCTCGACAACGTCGCGCTGGAATCGACGCGAACCATCGAGATCGACGAGTTTGTCGACCGCCGCGAGATCGATCCGCGTTATCTGATCCGCCCTTATTACCTGAGCCCCGACGGCAAGGTCGGCCACGATGCCTTCGCCGTGATCCGCGAAACCATCCGCGAGATGAACATGGTTGCGATCGGCCGTGTCGTGCTCACCAATCGCGAGCACATCATCGCATTGGAGCCGTTCGAGAAGGGGCTGATGGGAACGCTGCTGCGCTATCCCTACGAAGTCCGATCCGCGGAGGAATATTTCGACGACATTCAGGATGTCAAAGTCACCAAGGACATGCTCGATCTGGCCAGGCACATCGTCAATCAGAAGTCAGGCCATTTCGAGCCGGACAAGTTCGAGGACCAGTACGAGACCGCCCTGATCGATCTCATCAACCAGAAGCGCGCCGGCAAGCCGATCACGGCGAAAGCGCGCCCTCGCGGCGAGAACGTCGTCGACCTGATGGATGCGCTGCGCAAGAGCCTTGGAAAAGAAGGAGTGGGCGTACCGGAAGCATCCAAAAAGCCAGGCAAAAAGCCTCGAAAGGCGGCGGCCGGGCAGAAGGAAATGCTGATGCCGATCGCAGGCAAGAAGCCGGCGAAAGAGGCGGCCGTGAAGAAGCCGGCAGCCAAACCGCAGCGGAAGTCGCTTAGGAGTCGCGACGCCACCGCCAGGGATTGTCTCAAGTTCTGCGCAAGGAGCCTAGTGCTTGGTCAATCGGCCTCGCAAGGGGAGCCGCTCCATCGCCGAGGCCGCGCTGATAACAGAGCGGGCCGCGGCCTCGATCGTCGTCGCGCGAAACCGAAGAATCTCGGCTTGTCTGGATTTCCTGAACGTCAAGCGAGGCTTCAGGGCGCGACGCACCGGGAGCAAATGAAAGTCGAGGAATGAGACATTGTCGCTTCTCATACGCGCGGCCAGGACGAATGGCGCGCCGGCATCAATCCGCCGAACAACGGGCCACCGAAGAACATTCTTTGCCGTAGGGCGGCAGCGGATGATGAATACCGATACGGAGAGCCCGGGCGCGATCAGCATTCGGCCCGTCTTCACATCGTAACTGGCGGGGCGACCGCTGCCTTGAACCATTGAGACGATCTCATCCGCGAGTTTGTCGCGGCTCGCGTTCGCGGCTCGCCTGGATTCATAGAACTTGAAGGTGTCCGGCTTGTAACCAATTTTGGCATAGGCATTCTTCAGGCTGCCAAAGCGCATGAGATATGTCGCGCCGACCGGCATGTTCTTGGCATTACTTATCAAGGAGTGCGTGAGCCGGCCCTCTTTGATGAGAAGCTCCCGCAGCAGATCCAGCATTTCCTCGTCCGATTTCGAGGCCCGCAGCGTTCGACGAGGACGTCGATCCACAATCCTCTTCGCGGCTCTGAAAATTTCTGGATCGACGAGGGCATCGAATGCGCCTTCGCACCGAATCCACTGTTCGGGTGGGTTCGGTCTCCGTTTGCCTTTGAGCTTTCCAGATTTTTGATTGTAGACGTAATTGCCGATGTACTTGTCGCAAGTTAACAGGCGACGGATAGCTAGCATCTGCCAGGGGCGTCCTTGCTCATTGAATTTTCCCTCCTCGTTGAGGGTCCGCGCAATGTCAAGTTCCGAGCGCCTTTCTCGCACAAACATCCGATAGACGCGGCGGATTGTGGCGACTTCGTCAGGCGGCCCCGGCTGAAGCACGACGCGGTCTGACAGAAGGACCTTGCGATCTCCAGGGGCAAGGATGCATCGTTGATTGCCAAATTGATCGAGCAGGACCCGCTGAAGCCCGTAGCCGGCTCTGCCACCTTGTTTGAACCCGAGGCGAACCTGGCGGCAGGCACCAGCGAACACCTTGACTGAGAGCTCTCGGCTGTAATCTCCTGCGGCAACTCTCTTGATGTTCTTCATGATTGCAGAGATGAAGCTTCCGTCGTTTTCAAATTGCTCGGCGCAATAGAGAACGTGAACGCCAGCCTGACGGCAGGTGAACTCATAGTATGCGCTCTCATCGACGTCTTGAAATCGTCCCCATCGGCTGACGTCGTAAACGAGCACAGTGTCAAAGTTCACTCTTCGATTCTGGATGTCGTCAATAAGCGCCTGCAGTGCCGGTCGATTGCTCACACGAAGGCCGCTGCGGCCCCGATCGATATAAGTCCTGACGATCTTGATGTGACGAGACGCCGCAAACGTTGCAATCATCGCCGCCTGGTTTTCCAGCGAATAGCGCTGATGCTCGGTCGACATGCGAACGTACTGGGCGGCAGTCTTCAAGTCTTGAACGGACGGTTCGTCCCGAGAGGATGGCGTCAAGAACATCGACTGCCTCCTAGCTTCCGGGCTCGGAGGGTAGGACCGCCCAAGTTTGTGAGCGGTCAACCATCACCGCAAAATTCAACCGATATTCGATTTGAATTCTAGAAGATGCCAGTTCGGCTGCGAAGGATGACCGAACCGCCAATACTGGCTAACCTTGAGGTCTCATCCCCAAGCGTTGGCCGCAAATGCTTCCGTAGGCGCCGACCAGACCCGGAAGGCCATATCCTGCATTCGAATCCTCGGTATTGAGCTGCTGCACAACCCCGGTTGGCGAGGTGATCACGCTCACCTTGCAATACCGTGTGCTCGCCGTGCCCCAACCTCGATCAGTCTCAATGTCGGTTACGGCGGAGAGCTGCCAGACATAGGATGACTGCCCGCTGTTCATCTTGAACATGCTTGTCGGTGGTCCGAATTTCACAACCAGGGTGTCTATGTTCTGACCGACGTATTGGTCTCCGAGGCGCGCCACCACTTCTTGTTTTGATGCCGCGCAGCCAGCCAACACTGCGCAGGCGGCAGCGATAACCAAAAGTCTCATTCCGAATTTCCCCCAGCAATGGGGACATTAGGGGAGCAAATGGGCGATATCAACTGTTGGTAGAACTAAAGTTCAGGGCGCGCTTCAACGGTCGCCCGGCCTATCGATGACGGTTCATGGCCGAGATCTTGTTTATGCCGCTCATCGGCTGTGGCTGAGGAGATAGGTTCGATAGGACAGCGTCTTGAACACCCGGCTGCGGCAGGGTCTGGGTTCTGCCCGGCCTCTGGTGATACTGCCATCGCAATCCGCAGCAATTGAGCGGTATCTGGGTCGGTTCATCGCATTTGGCGCGTGCGGCTGTGCCGCAGCGGGCTCTCGTGAACCGAGCCGCACGGCGTCTCGGCCATTCGGCGTCGATCCCTCGCGCAAGCAAGAGATCATAATGTGTCGCTTGCCGGAGGCACTCGCTCACGGGCCCCGCCGTCATTGCATGCCGTCGTCGTTATCACTGACCCGCGCTCGGGTGCCTTTTTAGACCAGTCTCGCGACTGCAGTCGCCTCGGTGCCCGCGGTCATTGCATGCCCGCGTCGCTATCACTGCCCTCTCGCCGGCTGCGTCTTTGATTTTCTCACTCTTGATTGTGCTCCACCTTTTTTGGCGATCCAACTTTCTCATGGTTGAGATCTCAGGGGCGCTGCCCCTCGCGCGCGCCAGGGTAAAGCGCCGGCAAGTGCCGGCGCCGCCCCGAGCGGTCTCCCCGGTCTTCCGCGCTTTCGCAGGTTCTTCATTCTCTCGAACGGCGACATGCGCCCGTGCAGACCCGCTCTTGCGAGCGGCCCTTGCGGGCGGGCGATCCCCCTCCGCTCGGGGCGCCCTGGCACTTGCTACCCCCGGTCTCGCCGACGGGCAGGGGCGCAGGCGCGGAGTGCGCCTTGCACCCATGAAAGCGAAAGGAAGAAGGATCATGTCGGCCAAATCAGTTGAAGTCATTCCGGCCAGCGGGACGGAGATTTTCGTTCCGCTCAACAAGCTCAAGAAGTCGCCGAACAATGCGCGCAAGACGCCCCATAGCGAGGCGGCGATCGAGGCCTATGCGGCGAGCATCGCCGCCAAGGGTATCCTGCAAAATCTGGTGGTGGAGCCGGAGATGGACGGCGAGACCGCCACGGGGTTCTACTTCGTGACCATTGGCGAGGGCAGGCGGTTGGCCCAGCTTTTGCGGGTCAAGCGGAAGGAGATCAAGAAGACCGAGCCGATCCGCTGCGTCGTCGACACCGCGAACGATCCCCACGAGATCAGCCTCGACGAGAACGTCACCCGGGAAAACATGCACCCGGCCGACCAGTACGAAGCGTTCAGGAAGCTCGCGGAAGAACGCAACCTCGGCGCGGAGGAGATTGCGGCACGGTTCGGCGTGACGCCGCACGTTGTGCGGCAGCGTCTGCGGCTCGGCGCGGTCTCTCCGAAGCTGATGCAGGTCTATCGTGACGGTAATCTCACCCTTGAGCAGCTGATGGCGTTTGCCATCACCGATGACCACGCCCGGCAGGAAGGTGTCTATGAGCGGCTGTCCTACAACCGCGACGCCAGCACCATCCGCCGCATGCTCACGGAAACCCATGTCGCCGCGACGGAGCGCCGCGTGCGCTTTGTCGGGATCGAGGCCTACACGGAGGCAGGCGGCTCGATCCTGCGC
Organism: Bradyrhizobium viridifuturi; assembly: GCF_001238275.1. GTDB lineage: Bacteria > Pseudomonadota > Alphaproteobacteria > Rhizobiales > Xanthobacteraceae > Bradyrhizobium > Bradyrhizobium viridifuturi. Next base: position 164,411 of record NZ_LGTB01000002.1, on the reverse strand, counting down.
GACCTCTTTACCGAGGATCGCGGCGGCTATCTGGAGGACGTGGCGCTGCTCGATCTCTTGGTGACGGCACGGCTCGGCCGCGAGGCCGATGCGCTGCGCGCCGCCGAGGGCTGGAAATGGACCGAGGCTCATCTCGATTTCCCGCATGCGCATGGCATGCGGCGAACCTATCCGCACCCGGTCGAGTTGTCGGCGGACGATCAGGCCGCGCTGACTGCGGTCCAAGCCGAATTCGACCGGCTGACCGAGGAGCATCAGACCGCTGAGGAGCTTCCGGACGAGGTGGATGCGCGGTTCGGCGAGCTTGAGGCCGACATCGAGCGGCTGGAAGCCAGGCGGCAGGCCTACGATGCCGACGACATCGCACGCGGCGGCGCCTTCGTGATCCTCAATCATGACGGCACGCTGCGGATCGAGCGCGGCTTCATTCGTCCAGGCGACGAGAAACCGCAGTCCGAAGCCGATCAGATCGATGATGGGCAAGTGCCCGATGCTGACATCGACGAGGGCGGCGAGGTGGATCACCTCGACGGGCAGGAGGATGACGGCGACGACGAGGATGAAGGCCCGTCGCTATCGGACCTTCTGGTCCGCGATCTCACCGCCCACCGAACGCTTGGCCTGCGGCTCAATTTGAGCGAACAGCCGGAGATCGCGGTCCTTGCGGTGACGCATGCGCTGTCCGCGCAGACCTTCTATGTCGGCGCGGACGCGCGGGTTGTCGGCATCCAGCCGGTCAGGATCGACCTGTCGTCACATGCCGACGGTATCGAGGACGCTCCCACCGGCAAGGAGTGGGCGGATCGCCATGCCAATTGGGCAAGGCAGATGCCGCGTGACGTTGCCGATCTCTGGACGTTCGTGGTCGAGCTTGATCACGACAGCCGCATGGCACTGTTCGCGCATTGCGTTGCGCTCACCGTCAATGCGGTGAAGCTGCCATGGGAGCGCAGGCCGCGCGCTTGGCGGCGGCCGATCGTCTGGCGGAGGCCGTGGACCTCGACATGACCGGCTACTGGCGTCCGACCGTGCGCAGCTATCTCGGCCGGGTCACCAAGGCGAGCATTCTGGAGGCTGTTCGCGAAGGAGTGAGCGCGGAGGCGGCCGACCGTCTCGCCGACCTGAAGAAGGTCGAGATGGCGGAAGCGGCTGAGCAACTGCTGACGCCGACCGATTGGCTGCCCTCATTGCTGCGAACGGCGAAGGCGCAGAAGGACGCGGAGGCACCGGCCGCGACAGATGATGCGGGCATGCAGTCACAGGCTGCGGAGTAACGAGCGAGCCGGGGCCGCTGACGCGGTCCCGGCAAGTTCCAAAAATTCGGCCGCGCGCCTGACCGGCGCGCGGCCGAAGTCGTTTGACGCTCAACGGCGACCGGTCCAACGAAGGCCCGCCATGAGGCGGGGCTTTAATCGCTCCGGATGTCACTTGCGGCAGTGTCAGGAGGTCTATCGTCGCGATGTGCCCTTCTGCGCTTGGCAGTTGATAGCGGTCGTTCGGAGCACGTGCATTGACTGCGGTGCTTGTGTTCGCTGCCCGGCGGATCAGTCCAGCGGCGGCGTCGCTCCCGCTTGCAAGCATGCGCCATGGCGCGTCGGTGTTGGCCGGGATGCGTTTTCCTCGCCGTTGATGCGCCGGTGTCAGCGTGTGCTCGATCGCTACAGCCGCAGTCCTTGTGCAGCATCGGTGGCGGCCGCATGGTGGTCTCCGTCAGTTCGTTCAGGGGCGCGTCCAACGCAACTCGAATGGGCTGATCAGGCCCGAGGGACGGCAAGAGCCTCGATCGCCTTCCCGCAACGGCTACGCCTGCTTTTTTCCCCTGCCGCCGGGGGGCGGCATTCCTCGCGGGAAGACAAAAAAGCAGGCTGACGCCGTCCTCCGCTGCGCTGCGGGCCTGACGGCTGCGGGCCGATCGCTCCCCGGGCCAAGGATCGCCATCGAGGCTGCGATAGGCGCGGCCCGAGCAACAGACGGAGACCACCATGGCTACCATCGGCACCTTCACCGCTTCGGACAACGGCTACACCGGCTCGATCAAGACCCTGACGCTCAACATCAAGGCCCGGTTTGCCGCATCCGAGAAGGAGAACGACAAGGCGCCCGACTACCGCATCTTCGCCGGCGTGACCGAGTTCGGCGCCGCCTGGAAGAAGACCGCCCGCGAGAGCGAGCGCGAGTACCTCTCGGTCAAGCTCGACGACCCGAGCTTCCCGGCCCCGATCTACGCCTCGCTGGTGAAGGTCGAAGGCGACGAGGGCTTCACCCTGATCTGGTCCCGCCGCAGCGGCGACTGATCCAGGCGATCCTCGGCCCCGCCTCCCTCGGAGGCGGGGCCTTTTTGCGTTTCTTGCGCCGTTTGGCAGGAACAAGGCCTTTTTTATTGAAGGGATTGCTAAGGGCTCCGCCCTCGCGCGGGCAAGGGTGAAGCACGGCGGCTCGCCGTGCCGGCCGGAGCGGTATCCCCGGTCTTCCGCGCCAGACTGTTCATGACGACGTTGTCGTCAGGCGCGTGCAGACGCGCGGCCTTCGGCGCGCCCTTGTCAGGCGGGTGATCCCCCTCCGCTCCGGCCGCCCTTGCCCTTGCTACCCCAGGTCTCGCCGACGGGCAGGGTTGCAGCGCAGCGCTGCGCTTCAACCTCAGCCAACAGGAGAATGACCATGAACACGATGAATCTGTCTCAGAGCGAACAGCCTGCATCCGGTGGTTTCCGCGTCGATGTCTCGCGCGGCCAGCGGATCGGCCGCGTGTCGTCCGAGTGGTTTGCGCGGCCGGATGACGAGCGCTTCCTGAACTTGCCGGACCTTTACCAATCGGTGCGGGATCGAGCCGAACGCGCGCAGGCGCGGACGGTGGAAAGCCGGGCCATCCGCGTGGAGGCGAACCGCGACAGTTCCGAGCGGTTGGCATTGCTGGTCCCGGGTCGCGACGCGCCGGTGGCGCCGACCCATTGGAGCTTTGGTCAGTTGTGCACGCTGGTCGCGCGCCGACCTCCTACCTGCGGCAACTGCCTGCTGCGCTGTCGGCCATCAATCTGCAGCACGGCTTGCTGTCGCATCGCGGCGAGCTCGTGAAGGCCCTCGAGACCGATAACGGCCGCGTTGAGCTCCGTGCGGTCACCGGGCCGGATTACGGCCGCATCTGGGACCACGAGCTTGTCGCCGCCGTGATGAAGATCGCGGGCAATGGCACCGGCGACACGAGGTGGAAGGTGCCGGGAGTCCTGGACTGGTCCACCATGACCCACAATCCCTTTGTGGACGTGACCAAGGACACGACCACGCTCTACGCCAGCGACCGCGACGTGTTCCTGTTTCTGGTCGACGACGCCAATCCGATCGAGGCAGGCAGGCTGCCGGATGGATCGCCGGATTTGTACTTCCGGGGCTTCTACTGCTGGAACAGCGAAGTCGGCAGCAAGACGCTGGGCATCGCCAGCTTCTACCTTCGTGCCGTCTGCATGAACCGCAATCTGTGGGGCGTTGAGAACTTCGAGGAAATCACCATCCGGCATTCCAAGTTTGCCGCGCAACGGTTCGCACATGAAGCCGCGCCAGCGTTGACGAGTTTTGCCAATTCGTCGCCTTCGCCATTCGTCGCCGGGATCAAGGCGGCGCGGGCGCGGATCGTGGCCCGCACCGACGAGGACCGGGAGACGTTCCTGCGCCGGGGTGGGTTCTCCAAGTCCGACGCGGCAAAGGTCATCGAAACCGTTCTGGGCGAGCAGGGCCGCAAGCCGGAAAGCATCTTCGATTTCGTGCAGGGCATCACCGCGTTTGCGCGCGGCAAGGCTCATCAGGACACGCGTCTTGAATTGGAGGGCAAGGCAAAGCGCCTGATGGAGCGCGCTATGTGAAGCTTGAGCCGCGCAACCGGTAACGGATTGCGCGGCTTCGCCCGGTGATCAAAATGCAGCGCCGCCGACCCGGCTTGCCGGATCGGCGGCGCTGACGCACGTCCGCGTCCGGCGCTCGCCGGGCCTTTGGCCCGGCTCGCGGAAGGTCAGGATCGAACTTTGGGCACTTTCTGCTCAAGTAGATCTGCAGGCCGGACCCCCAATGCTTCAGCAATTTGTCCGAGTACAGTGACGCTCGCTGACACATCGCCGCGCTCGATGGCGCCCACGTAACGGGCGCTTAACCCTGCGCGCTCGGCTAGCTCTTCCTGCGTCATTTTTAGATCGTGGCGTTTCCGACGCAGGTTTACAGCCATGATCTCTTTGAGATCCATGGCGATATGGGAACTGAGCCGGAACGATCGTTCTAGGAACGATCGTTCCTATTCGTGTCTAACCATGCTATAGTGTGCGGCAATGCTATAAGCGCGGCCGAGTATGATGCAGAATCCCCCTCTTGATCCAGATGCGTCTTACAGAGCGCCGGACGATAATGCGCTGACGCCCTATGATGAGGCGCACGTCGTCACATACATTCGCCTTCTGCAGGCGGAAGGTGAGGGGGCCGACTGGCGGGAGGTGGCTCGGATCGTGCTGCATATCGATCCAGAGCGCGAACTGGATCGTGCACGGAGCGCATATCAGAGTCATCTAGAGCGCGCCAAATGGTTAACCGAGCGGGGACGTCTCTTGCGTCCTGACGGTCCAAAGTAGAAGAAGATCACCAGGCCCTCGCTTACACGAAAAGCAATTTCTCCCTGCTGATGGTGGTGCTTCTCACGCACCACGTGGTGCCAAATAAGGGACTTCCTACAACCCTCTCGCTCATAATTATTGCGTCGCAATCTTTGTTGAGTGCGTGCAGTGGGGGCGGGAGCAATGACTGAGTTCGATTGGCGGTCGTCGGAATCCTACAATAGCTTGCAAGACGCCGAGATCACCGACATCGCATGGGAATGTCTTCGTCGCAATGCGGACTACCGGCGCGACTACCAAGCGATGATCGCCGGCAGTCCGGATGGCGAGGTAACTCCGGAATTCAGGAGGAGGTGGGGTCTCTGCTTTCGCCCATGACCCGCAGAGATCCTTCGACGAGCAGACTGTCTTTTGGGCGCCCGAGGTTCTAGCTGCGGTCGTCCCGCTTACGGTCGCGTCGGCTTCCGATCACCGTTCGGCGTCCCCGCCACTGTTCGATCTCGTAGCAACTGAGGCGCGCCGCGCCGCGGACGGCTGGCATGCCGTGCTGAGCATCGCGGGTCTAGACCACCGGGTCTGGTGCAAGGATCGTCCAGTTGCCGGCGCGTTATATGCAGCCGAACTGCCGTTTGACGGCGATTTAGAGGCGCGCGTCCATGCAGCCCGGCGGTTGTGGCGCGCCGCAAATGGACGCGCGCCAGGTCCTGCGTTTCACCAGCTATCCAAGCAGCGGCGCGAACGCTTGAGTGCCGCAATCCGCGCGCTCGACGCGCACCGTGAAGGCGGCAGCTATCGCAGCATAGCCGAGGCGTTGTTTGGTAAGAAGCGAATCCCCGATCGCGCCTGGAAGACGCATGATCTTCGCAATCGGACGATCCGTCTGGTGCGCGGTGGCATTAAGCTCATGCGCAGCGGCTATCGCAAGCTGCTGCGCCCGAGCCGTAAGGAAAAATAGGTTCTCCGCGCTAGGGGTATCGAAAATCGTATCCCCGATTTTCGGCATCCCCCTCCGAGGACGCGCTTCTCCATGATGACCGCATACACGCAGGTACCGCCATCCGCGATAGCTGTCATCCTGGAGCCTTCAAATGCCCGATCCGATGGCCGGCCTCCCACCGCGCTTTCTGCGTACGCCCGAGGCTGCGCGTTACCTGGGGCTATCCGGTCGGACCCTCGAGAAGCACCGCACCTACGGCACGGGCCCGACTTATCGAAAGATCGGCGGCCGCGTCGTTTATGCGCTGGATGACCTGAAAGCCTGGGCCGACCTTGGCGCCAAGACGTCGACCTCCGATCCCGGCAAGGGGACGGTCCTGCCGGCCAAGAAACACCCGACGCTGCGCCCGTATGCGGGCCAGGAACGCCGCTGATGTCAGTGCGAGGGCAGTGACAATGCGGCGAAAGCAACATTCCGAACGCGACCAGCTCGAGCTCTTTCGCGCGCTGCCCGGCGATCTCGCGCCGCGCGATGCGCAGGATCTGATGGCCTATCCGTTCTTTTCCCTCGCCAAATCGAAGCGGGTCGTGCCGATCGATTTCCGGGCTGGAGCCATTTCGATCCGCGTCGAAGCGGTGCCGGAACACGGTATGGCGACCATCTGGGATGCTGACGTCTTGATCTGGGCGGCGTCGCAGATCGTCGAGGCGCGTGATGCCGGGCTGAAGACATCGCGCCTGATGTCGGCAACGCCTTACGAGATTCTGACGTTCGTCGGCCGCGGCACGAGTGCGCGAGATTATGATCGTCTGAAGGCCGCGCTCGACAGGCTGCAGTCAACCACCGTGCAAACGTCGATCCGCCAGCCGGCAGAGCGGCGGCGCCGTCGCTTCTCCTGGGTCAACGAGTGGAAGGAGACGGCGGATGCAAACGGTCGGCCGCTCGGTGTCGAGCTGATTCTGCCGGATTGGTTCTATGCCGGCGTTCTGGACGACGCGCTCGTGCTCACGATCGACCGCGCCTATTTCGATTTGACGGGAGGACTTGAGCGCTGGCTTTACCGGCTCGTCCGCAAGCATGGCGGTCGCCAGGACGGCGGTTGGAGTTTCGATTTCCTCTATCTCCATGCCAAGTCCGGCAGCCTGTCGCCGCTCAAGCATTTTGCCTACGACCTCAGGGAAATCGTCAAGCGGCAGACGCTTCCCGGTTATCAGCTCGTGATCACGCATGACCGGCGGGGCGTCGAGCGCCTGAATTTCTCACCAACCCTCGCCGATCCGCTTTCGGACCGCTTGCGCAAGCGTGGAGGTAGCCTGTGAATCCGCTCGTGCTATCGGGGACCGTCATCCTCGTGCCATCGGGGACCGGATCCTCGTGCTATCGGGGACCAGAATCTGGCTTAAGCGCTTGTTCTCTCGGACGTTGTCGTCCCCGTAACTTTCCTAACCTGAAATCCTTCGGATTTCTTCTAACGGTCCCCGCCATTCGTCGCGCTGGAAAGCGTCAGTTCGGCCGAGCCACATCTAACAGCACGGCCGCGCCAACGACGCCACAGTTCAACGCGCAACGGCCGCTCAGTCGCCCGCACATTCTACGCCGTGGAGAGATGCATGAGTGAACTCACGCAGGTCGAGCTGCTGTGGCTCGAAAAGCGCATCGAGAACCGGATCCGTTTCGGTCGCGCCGTCCAAGAGAAGAAACTGGATCGGTCTCGCCGTGTCTTGTCGTTTGCCCCCGGGAGCATTTTCGCCTTCGTGCGCTGGACCTCCAACGACTTCGGCACCGTCGTGTCCCGGATCGATATCCTGCGCGCGGTTCCGCCAGGCCAGCGCTACTCGACCGTCCCATACGTGCAGCCCGGTGGCGAGATCCTGCTGCGGCTCTCTGGCTGGCCGAAGGTTGAACGGGTGCTGCAATTGATCGACGGCGTCGAGGCGCTCGGCATCGATCCTGCGGACGCCGCGCCAGATTACTGGCAGCACGTCCATAACCGTCTCACCGTCAACGAAGACCCGCGCGCCTACACGAAATCGCGCCATCAAGCATGGCTTCATCGACGGAAGATGACGCCATGATGGCCCGGTTATCAACGCTGGCCGGCATGCTTGGCGGCGTTGCCTTGCTGGTCGGACCGATTGTCGTCGAGCCGGCGCCGGTTTGCATCTGGAACGCTTCGGAAAGCGTTGCTCTTGGCCTCTATCGCGTGCGGCGGACAGGTACGCGGTACGTCAATGAACTCGTCGCCGTTCGGCCGCCCGAGCCGCTTGCCACCTTTCTCGATCTCAACGGCTATCTGCCGCTCGGCGTGCCGATGTTGAAGCATGTGTTGGCGCTTCCAGGACAGATCGTCTGCCGCCACGGGCTCACGATAACCGTCGACGGCATTGAAATGGGTGACGCGCGGGAGCGCGACAGCCGCGGCCGCCGGCTGCCGTCGTGGCAGGGCTGCGACATCGTCGGAGCGGACGAACTCTTTCTCATGAATCGGCAGTCCGCGGATTCCCTCGACGGCCGCTACTTCGGACTGTTGCCGTCGTCGGCCGTTATCGGCCGTGCGCTTCTCGTGTGGACCCGGGAGAAGTGATCGTGCGCAGTTCAGGATCAGTCATTCCTCTGTTCGATCGGTGGCTGCACCATTCCTCCGTCCCGACCAAGGTTCGCAAAGCCGCCGCGCGCAGCGGCGGTCCAGGGCGGCCGCAAGGCCGGCGCGACGTAGCTTTACCCTGGACGGGCGCGAGGACGGCGGCACGATTTCATTCGCTCGGGTTGGTTGCTTGGATTGCCTTCGCGACGTGGTCGGCAGGGTGTGCGTACGCGCAAAACGTCTTCGTGGAGAGTCCGCCGTCATCGCACCGGGATCACTCGCTCGCAGGCGGTCCGTTTGCGGCATACGTTTCTGAGGCGTCTCGCCGATTTGGCATTCCGGAGCGCTGGATCAACGCGGTGTTGCGCATCGAGAGCGGTGGCGACGTGCGCGCCATATCGCGAAAAGGGGCGATGAGCCTGATGCAGATCATGCCGCAGACCTGGTCCGAGCTTCGTCTGCGCTATCAGCTCGGCCCTGATCCATTCGCTCCTCGCGATTACATTCTGGCCGGCGCCGCTTATCTGAGGGAGCTGTACGATCGGTACGGTTCGCCGGGTTTTCTGGCTGCCTATAATGCAGGTCCCGCCCGCTATGACGAGCATCTCAGCGGTCGACCGCTGCCGGCGGAGACACAGGTCTATGTGGCAACGCTCGCGCCTTTGATTGCAGGGCAAGGACCTGCCGACACGTTGCCGGTTGCGGCCGCTCGAACCCGGCCATGGACCGAGGCTTCGCTGTTCGCGGCACGAATCGAGCGCGCCGCCACTGCCGACCTTTTGACGCCCCTTGGTCGCTGGAACGGCAGTTCGACTGCAGATCCAGTGCACCAAATCGCGACGGTCATCCCCCGGAGCGAAGGCCTGTTTGTTGAGCGATCGCGGGCTGGAGTGTCGCGGTGATCATGGGAGCGGGGTGGTGGGGAGGCACGACAGCGGGAAGGCGAGATAAAAGGGGCTCGCCGGTCGAACCGCAAGCCATTGACATGGCTTGGGTCCTGGCGTGCCAGTCGGTCGGGGCGCGTGCCGCGCCCAAGATTTTCGCCAGAAGATTCAAGGATGTTTTCGGCACCATAGGCGCGGTTGCGTTTTTCGAGGGCCGGCCATGACCGTCGGCGACAGCGATCTGCGTATTCGGCCCGGGCGCATCCGCGGCACCCGTACGCCGAAGCCCAGGAGCTTCATCAACCAAGTGCTGCGTGCCGCGAAGAAGTCCGGTCACACCTCCGGTCAGGCTGCGGCCGGCCGGCGTTCCGTGGCCCATGGACGCTCAACGTTTGGCCGCGGCCGACTGGCCTTTAGTCGTGGCCGGTTGTTTAGCCCGACACGGCGCGTCGTGGTGAAGGCGCGCGTAGTTCGCCATAAGGGACGGGCCTTCCGCTCAGCACCACTGAGCGCGCATCTTTCGTATCTGAAGCGCGATGGTGTCACCCGAAGCGGCGAGCGGGCCGAGATGTTCGACGCCGGCAGCGACCGTGCCGACGGCACGGCTTTCGCGGAGCGCTGCAAGGACGATCGCCACCATTTCCGGTTCATCGTCTCGCCCGAGGACGCCGGCGATATGACCGACCTCAAAGCCTTCACCCGCGATCTGACCAGGCAGATGGAGATCGACCTCGGCACGCGAATCGATTGGGTAGCCGTCGATCACTGGAACACGGACAACCCTCATGTCCACATTCTTGTCCGCGGCGTCGATGAGAATGGGGCTGATCTCGTGATCTCGCGCGACTACATCAGCCGAGGCCTGCGCTCGCGCGCCGAGGAACTGGTCGCAATCGAACTAGGTCCAAAGCCGGAGCACGAGATCTGCAGTTCCCTGGAGAAGGAAGTCACGGCAGAGCGATGGACTCGGCTCGATCAGGAGATCCGGCTTGCAGCTGATGAGACCGGCTATATCGATGCTCGTCCCGAAAATCCCGGCAGGTCCGATCCCGAGATCCGGCGCTTGATGGTCGGCCGCCTTCAGAACTTGGAGAAGATGGGCCTTGCTGCATCCGCCGCGCCTGGGGAGTGGATGGTCGGGCTCGAGGCTGAACGTAGCTTGCGCGACCTCGGCATGCGCGGCGACATCATCAAGACTATGCACCGCGCCTTTGCGGAGCGTGGGGAAGCACGAGGAGTTGCCGATTACGTTATTGAAGGTGGAGAGCCGACGTCCCAGATCATCGGACGGTTGGTCGATCGTGGATTGCATGACGAACTGACCGGCGAGGCCTACGCCCTGATCGACGGAACAGATGGGCGCGCACACCACGTTCGCTTCCAAGGCGTCGAGGCCTTCGAACAGGCGCCGCCGGTCGGCGGAATCGTCGAAGTCCGACGTTTCGGTCAAGCCGGCGATCCGCATCCCACCATGGTGATCGCGATCCGCTCCGATCTCGATCTTGGGGAGCAGATCGCCGCAAAGGGAGCAACCTGGCTCGACCACCGGCTGGTCGAACGGGAGCCGATGCCGCTCGCCATGGGCGGCTTCGGCCGAGAGACCCGCGACGCGATGGAAGCCCGTACCGAGCATCTGGTTCAGCAGGGCCTGGCACGGCGGCAAGGCCAGCGTGTCATCCTGCAGCGCGACCTCCTCAATACGTTGCGCCGACGCGAACTGGATGAAGTGGCAGCAAAAGTCTCGGCCAGTACCGGACTGCCTCAGACGAACGCGGCCTCCGGGGAGCACGTGGCGGGCACGTATCGCCAGCGGCTGACGCTCGCCTCGGGGCGCTTTGCCATGATCGACAACGGTCTTGGCTTTCAGTTCGTGCCCTGGTCCCGCGAACTCGAAAAGAAGCTCGGCCAACACGTCACCGGCGTCGTGAAGGACGGCGGCGGTATCGAATGGGGTTTTGGTCGGAAGCGCGACCTCGGCCTCTAGTGACTTGCGAATGCAGTGGCGGAAAGGCGTTTCGGGTGTCTGGAACAAAAATCCTGTGGGGACAGGTGATCGTCGTCGGCTTGATCGTTCTGCTCGCCATCTGGGGAGCAACGGAGTGGACGGCGTGGCGGCTCGCGTACCAGCCAGAACTCGGACGGCCCTGGTTCGAGTTGTCCGGCTTCAAGATCTATTACCCGCCGATCTTTTTCTGGTGGTGGTTCGTCTATGACGCTTATGCACCGCAGGTCTTCGTCGAGGGAGCCTTTATCGCAGCGTCGGGGACTTTCGTTTCGATCGCGGTAGCGATCGGCATGTCGGTCTGGCGGGCGCGCGAGGCCAAGAATGTCGAGACCTATGGTTCAGCGCGCTGGGCTGACGCGGAGGAGATTCGAGCGGCCGGACTTCTCGGTCTGGATGGTGTGGTCCTCGGCAAGCTCGACCGCGACTACCTTCGCCATGACGGACCGGAACATGTGCTGTGTTTTGCTCCTACCCGGTCCGGCAAAGGCGTCGGCCTCGTCGTACCCTCTCTGTTGGGCTGGCCCGGCTCGGCTATCGTTCACGATATCAAGGGCGAGAACTGGCAACTGACCGCCGGCTTCCGCTCGCGGCACGGTCGCGTCCTGTTGTTCGACCCGACCAATCCAAAGTCCTCAGCCTACAATCCGCTTCTCGAGGTCCGGCGCGGGGAATGGGAGGTTCGCGACGTCCAGAACGTCGCCGACGTCCTGGTCGATCCCGAAGGTTCGCTCGACAAGCGGAACCACTGGGAGAAGACCAGTCATTCGCTTCTGGTCGGCGCTATTCTCCACGTCCTCTATGCCGAGGTCGACAAGACGTTGGCGGGCGTCGCCGCTTTTCTGTCCGACCCGAAGCGCCCGATCGAGGCGACGCTGAAGGCGATGATGACCACGCCGCACCTTGGCAAGCAGGGTGCTCATCCCGTGGTCGCCTCAACCGCGCGCGAACTCCTCAACAAATCCGATAACGAACGCTCTGGTGTTCTATCCACCGCGATGTCGTTCCTCGGGCTCTACCGAGATCCCGTGGTGGCCCAGGTGACCTGCCGCTGCGACTGGCGGATCGCGGATCTGATCGCAGATAGCCGCCCTATGACGCTTTATCTCGTGGTGCCGCCTTCCGATATCTCGCGGACCAAGCCCCTGATCCGCCTAGTGCTGAATCAAATCGGCCGGCGCCTCACCGAGGACCTGCACGCCCGCAACCGCCGGCATCGCGTCCTGATGATGCTCGATGAATTCCCGGCACTCGGGCGGCTTGATTTTTCGAGTCCGCGCTCGCCTTCATGGCGGGGTACGGCATCAAGAGTTTCTTGATCGCGCAATCGCTCAATCAGATCGAGAAGGCCTATGGGCCCAACAACGCCATTCTCGACAACTGCCACGTCCGCGTCAGCTTCGCGACCAATGACGAGCGTACGGCCAAGCGGGTATCCGACGCGCTGGGTACGGCGACGGAGATGCGGGCGATGAAGAACTATGCCGGGCACAGGTTGAACCCCTGGCTGGGGCACCTCATGGTGTCGCGCCAGGAGACTGCGAGGCCGCTCTTGACGCCTGGCGAGGTCATGCAGCTTCCGCCGATGGATGAGGTCGTCATGGTGGCGGGCACGCCGCCGATCCGGGCGAAAAAGGTGCGCTACTACGAGGACCGGCGGTTCACCGAGCGGGTCTTGCCGCCACCCGATCCGGCGGCATCAGGTCGATCATCGCGAACGGACAGATGGTCGACAACTGGAACCCTTATGCCGGCCGCCCGTCCAACCGACAAAGCGGAGCAATCAGCGGAAGACACGGCGAATAGCGGCCTCCGTCGCGAGCCCGAACTTCCCGATCATGTCGCGATCGCCAAAGAGACGACCGAACTGACGCCTGCAGAAGAGTTTGCCGTCGTTCTCGACGACGACGAAGATGCAGTCCGCCAGTCTCGGCTTCTACGCCAACAGCGTGGTGTCGCCCGTCAGGTCGCTATGGACCCGGATGACGGAATGGAGCTCTGAGGCATCATGCGCGACCGGATGAACGTCTATTTTCCGCCGGAACTTCTGAAGCAGATATCGGATCTGGCCGATCGCAAGAAGCTTTCGCGGTCTGCGATCGTGGAAGCGGCAGTCGCTTCATTTCTGTCACCGGACGGATCGGACAGGCGGGAGGCGGCGTTTGCCCGTCGCCTCGATCGGATGTCACGCCAGATGCAAAGACTGGAGCGGGACGTTGGTTTGACGGCCGAGACCTTGGCCCTCTTCATTCGCTTCTGGCTGACGATCACGCCGCCATTGCCGAATGACGCGCAAGCGGCCGCGCAGATAAAGGGCAGGGAGCGCTTTGAAGGATTCGTTGAAGCGCTCGGGCGCCGATTGCAAAAGGGGCAAAGCTTTCTGCGCGAGATTCCAGAAGATATCCGCCCTCAGGAGCCGGTCGGCGAAAGCTGAATGATTTAGTTAGATAGCTATCGCGCCTGTCTCTTCCTTTCTTACTGATCAGACCGCGTCTTTGGCAACTTTCAGCGGTGAGGCCTTGACAGATTTGCTCGCCGGCTTAGCCGCAAACTCCATTGGCTCTTTCGTAAAAGGGTTTACGCCGCTGCGAGCTTCGGTAGCGGGCTTGTTCACGACTGACATTTTGACGAATCCCGGGACGACGAATTCGCCAGATTCATTCAACTCCTTATATCCCACAGTTGCCATCTGCTCGATGACGGCCTTTACATCCCCCTTCGAAAGCTGCGTCGCATCCGCAATCGCGTCAATCAGCTGGTTCTTGGTCATCTTTGCCATGATAGGTCCCGTGGGAGAGAAAGTAAACGAGCCACGGTGGATGCGTCATGCTGATCGAAGCGCGATCGCGATGCGCTCTTCGATCCCACCGGCGTCAAGAAGTCACCGGGCTTAAAACCCATCGAGGTTCAAAATGCAAGAAGGGCCTCGACGTTTGATTCTGGTCTCGAAGGGGGCCCGCGAGAGCTTCTTCGTGGCCGTCAGCCTTTGATCACCGTCGATCGGGACGACCAGCGACATAAGCGGATATATCGTCGCGACCAACGCATGACTCGCGCTCTCGAACGGGAACCTCGAATGCAGAACTTCTCGATGTGATTGCATAGCGGATAAATTCTGGCCCAACGCCGCTCTTGACGGCATAGGCCCTCGATCCCGTCGATTCGATCAGGCCAAGCTGCGCGGTGAGCCCGGGCCACAATTCCCAACCTTTCCTTTTATTCGCTGGTCTACGCTCAACGAGAGCGCTTGTTGCGCTAAGTCCATTAGTGCCTTTTCTAATCATCCCCATCTGAGAGCGCTTTTTGACGTTCTCATTCGGTGGGGCGGCAATGGCAATCCAGTCCATTCAATCGGAGGCGAATTCGCGCGGTGCGCGAATGCTGCGCAGCGCGCTTGGCACAGCGATTGCCGGCTACCTCGAAGATGAAGCGATCATCGAGGTGATGCTCAACCCAGACGGGCGGCTGTGGATCGACAAGCTGTCGAGTGGTCTGACTGACACAGGCGAAACTCTGTCCGCAGCGGATGGCGAGCGGATTGTTCGCCTGGTCGCGCACCACGTGGGCGCGGAAGTACATGCCGGCGCGCCACGGGTCTCGGCCGAATTGCCTGGGACCGGAGAGCGTTTCGAGGGTCTCTTGCCTCCCGTCGTTACTGCACCGGCGTTCGCTATCCGCAAGCCCGCGGTCGCTGTGTTTACGCTCGACGACTACGTCGCCAAGGAGATCATGACCCCGGCGCAAGCAAGATCCTGAAGAACGCGGTCGCTGCACGGAAGAACATCCTTGTCGCCGGTGGGACATCGACCGGTAAGACCACCTTGACGAATGCGCTATTGGCTGAGGTGGCAAAGACCGCCGATCGGGTTGTGCTGATCGAGGACACACGCGAACTTCAGTGCAAGGCGCCCAATCTTGTCGCGCTTCGGACCAAAGATGGCGTGGCGACGCTGTCCGATCTTGTCCGCTCCTCGCTGCGATTGCGTCCGGATCGCATTCCCGTCGGTGAGGTTCGCGGTGCTGAAGCGCTCGATTTGCTCAAGGCCTGGGGTACCGGCCACCCCGGCGGCATCGGGACCATCCACGCGGGTAGCGCGCTCGGCGCGATGCGGCGGCTCGAGCAGCTCATCCAGGAAGCCGTCATCACGGTTCCACGAGCTCTGATCGCCGAGACCATCAACCTCGTCGCCGTTCTTGAGGGTCGGGGTGCCGATCGCCGCCTCAGCGAGCTCGCCGCCGTCACGGGACTCGGGGTCGCTGGCGACTACAGCCTTTCATCAGCAGGAGACTGACATGCGTTTGGAATTTCGCGTTCTTCGGCAGACCGCATCGCTGGCCGCGTCCGGCATGGTGCTTTTGGCGACGGCGCCGGCATGGGCGGCTGGCTCGAACATGCCGTGGGAGCAGCCGCTCAATCAGATCCTGCAGTCGGTCGAAGGCCCCGTCGCCAAGATCATCGCCGTCATCATCATCGTCGTGACCGGGCTGACGCTCGCGTTCGGCGATTCGTCCGGTGGCTTCCGCAGGCTGATCCAGATCGTGTTTGGTCTGTCGATCGCGTTTGCCGCCTCGAGCTTCTTCCTGTCGTTCTTCTCCTTCGGCGGCGGCGTGGTGATCTGATGGATGAACTGGTCGCAGGTTTTGTCGTGCCCGTTCACCGCGCACTCACTGAACCAATTCTGATGGGCGGCGCGCCGCGGTCGGTCGCGATTGTCAACGGCACTCTTGCCGCGGCGCTCGGGCTTGGATTGCGGCTGTGGATCGCGGGTCTCGTGCTCTGGTTCATCGGCCACATGGCGGCCGTCTGGGCCGCAAAGCGTGATCCCGCTTTCGTCGATGTGGTGCGCAGACATTTGCGCATTCCCGGTCATCTAAACGCTTGAGCCTCGGTCATGATGAATCTCGCTGAATACCGCCACTCCAACGCCCGTCTCGCCGACTTCCTGCCTTGGGCAGCCCTCGTCGATGAGGGCATCATCCTGAACAAGGACGGCTCATTCCAACGGACGGCGAAATTCCGGGGACCTGACCTCGACAGCGCGGTGCCGGCTGAACTCGTAGCCGTCGCCGGTCGCCTGAACAACGCCTTGCGTCGCTTGGGATCTGGCTGGGCCGTGTTCGTTGAGGCGCAGCGTCATTTTGCGGGTGCCTACCCGCCGAATGCCTTTCCGGATGTCGCATCCGCACTGGTCGACGCCGAACGCAGGGCTCAGTTCGAGGAGGCGGGCGCCCACTATGAGTCCAGCTTTTTCCTGACCCTCCTCTACCTGCCGCCGGAGGAGGGAGCCGCCAGGGCAGAGCGGCTGCTCTACGAGGGCCGCGATCGTACCGTTGGAGCCGATGCGCGCGAGGTGCTCCGCGGGTTCATCGATCAAACCAACCGCGTACTGCAACTCGTCGAAGGGTTCATGCCAGAATGTGCCTGGCTCGACGATCAGGACACGCTGACCTACCTGCACTCGACCATCTCGACCAAGCGTCATCGCGTTCGAGTGCCCGAAATACCGATGTACATCGATGCGCTGCTGGCCGACCAGCCGCTGACGGGTGGGCTCGAGCCGATGCTGGGCTCAGCCAATGTGCGGGTTCTGACGATTGTCGGCTTTCCCGGCGCGACGACGCCGGGAATTCTGGACGATCTGAATCGCCTGCCATTCTCGTATCGTTGGTCGACCCGGGCGATCATGCTCGACAAGACCGATGCCACCAAGCTGGTGACCAGGATTCGCCGGCAGTGGTTCGCGAAGCGAAAATCCATCGGCGCCATTCTCAAGGAGGTCATGACCAACGAGGCGTCGACGCTGCTCGATACCGACGCCAACAACAAGGCGATCGACGCCGACGCGGCGCTGCAGGAACTGGGTTCGGACCAGATCGGACAAGCTTTTGTCACAGCGACCATCACCGTCTGGGACGGCGATCCCAATGCCGCCGATGAAAAGCTCCGCCTAGTCGAAAAGGTCATTCAGGGCCGCGATTTCACCTGCATGATCGAGACGGTGAACGCTGTTGAAGCCTGGCTCGGCAGTCTGCCGGGGCACGTCTACGCCAACGTGCGGCAGCCTCCGGTTTCGACCCTCAACCTCGCCCATATGATTCCGATGTCGGCCGTGTGGGCGGGTGAGGCGAGGGATCAGCATTTCAAGGGACCGCCTCTCCTGTTCGGCAAGACCGAGGGCTCAACACCGTTCCGGTTCTCGCTCCATGTCGGGGACGTCGGTCATACCCTGGTGGTGGGGCCGACGGGCGCCGGAAAGTCGGTGCTGCTGGCCTTGATGGCACTCCAGTTCCGCCGTTATCCAAGCTCTCAGGTCTTTGCGTTCGATTTTGGTGGCTCGATCCGGGCGGCCGCGCTCGCCATGGGTGGCGACTGGCACGATCTCGGCGGTGCGTTGTCTGACGGAGGCGACCGACCCGTCGCCCTGCAACCCCTGCCTGGATCGACGATCCCTCCGAGCGAGGATGGGCGACGGAATGGATCTGCGCGATCCTGGCGCGGGAAAAAATCGAGATCACTCCGGAGGCCAAGGATCATCTTTGGTCGGCCCTGACGTCTCTCGCCTCGGCGCCGATGCAGGAGCGCACCCTGACGGGCCTGTCGGTCCTGCTGCAATCGAACTCCCTGAAACGGGCCTTGCAACCCTATTGCTTGGGCGGTCCCTCCGGGCGCCTGCTTGATGCCGAATTCGAGCGCCTCGGCGAAGCTCGGTCCAGGCATTTGAGACCGAAGGGTTGATCGGAACGAGCGCGGCTCCGGCCGTGCTGGCTTACCTGTTTCATCGTATTGGGGACCGCCTCGACGGCCGGCCGACACTGCTCATTGTCGATGAAGGCTGGCTTGCCCTCGACGACGATGATTTTGCCGGCCAGCTCCGAGAATGGCTTAAGACGCTTCGGAAGAAGAATGCGTCGGTCATCTTCGCCACCCAGTCGCTCTCGGACATCGATGGCTCCGCGATCGCGCCGGCGATCATCGAAAGCTGCCCAACGCGCCTGTTGCTGCCGAACGAACGGGCGATCGAACCGCAGATCACGGCCATCTACCGTCGCTTCGGCCTCAATGACCGCCAGATCGAGCTTCTGAGCCGGGCAACGCCAAAGCGCGACTACTACTGCCAATCCCGCCGGGGCAACCGGATGTTCGAACTCGGCCTTGGCGAGGTCGCGCTCGCATTCACCGCGGCCTCTTCCAAGACGGACCAGGCTGTCATCGCGCAGCTCCTCGCCGAACACGGACATGATGGCTTCGTACCGGCCTGGCTCCAGCACCGCGGCGTCGCCTGGGCGACCGACCTGATCCCCAATCTCGTCAATCTGGAGAAACCGCTATGAGGCGTGTTGGCCTATTCGTGGCTGCCGGCACCATCGCGCTGGCGCTTGGCGTCGCGGTGCCCGCACGGGCGCTGATCGTCTTTGATCCCAACAACTACGTTCAGAACGTCCTGACCGCCGCGCGGGAGCTGCAGCAGATCAACAACCAGATCACCTCGTTGCAGAACGAGGCGCAGATGCTGATCAACCAGGCAAAGAACTTGGCAAACCTGCCGTATTCGTCGCTGCAGCAACTGCAGTCGTCGATCCAGCGGACCCAGCAATTGCTGGCTCAGGCCCAGCGGATCGCCTACGACGTCCAGCAGATCGATCGCGCGTTCTCGACCACCTATGCGCTGGTCACCGGCAGCCAGTCCAACCAGGTTTTAATCACCAACGCTCAATCGCGGTGGCAAAATACGTATGCGGCAACGCAAGACGCGCTCCGCGTTCAAGCCGGTATCGTCGGCAACCTCGACGCCAATCGCATCCAGACGTCAGCGCTCGTAACATCAAGTCAGGGTGCCAGTGGCGCCTTGCAGGCAACCCAGGCCGGCAATCAGATCCTCGCGCTTCAAGCGCAACAACTCGCCGATCTCACGGCTGCCGTGGCGGCGCAGGGCAGGGCACAGAGCCTCGAAGCCGCGCAGCGCGCCTCGGCCCAGGACCAGGGACGTGAACAGCTTAGGCGGTTCCTGACCCCCGGACAGGGCTATCAGTCCCAAGACGTGCGGATGTTTCACTGATGACCGATGTAAGAGCGTCCAAGGCGTTGTCGCTGCTTACGACAATCGGCGTATTCGCCCTTGCTGCCTGCACGATTCAGCTCCGTGGTGGAGATGATTCTCCGCAGTCGCCGGGGGCGGAGCAGACGACAGATGCAACGAGCTCAGACCTCGCACGCTGCCGCGGCGTCACTTCAGAGGAAACGGCAGGTTATCAACATTGCAAGCGGGTTTGGGACGAAAACCGGCGTCGCTTCTTTGGCAAGAAGGAGGGTGCCGCAGTTCCTGGCCACGATGATTCCACCGCAGGCTTGGCGTCCGCGCCGAAGGATCAAAGCCGGATCCCGCAAGGATATTCGCCGTTGGCGACCCCCGAGGCGAGCAAGCCATGACCGGGGCCGGGATCATCGACCAGTTCCTGGAAACGTTCACGCGTTATATCGATAGCGGCTTCGGGCTGCTGGGCAGCGATGTCGGATATCTCGCAACGACCCTTGCGGCGATCGACATCACGCTTGCCGCGTTGTTCTGGAGTTGGGGAACGGACGAGGACATCATCGCGCGCCTTGTCAAGAAGACGCTCTTCGTGGGTGTCTTTGCCTACCTCATCGGTAACTGGAACAGCCTGGCGCGCATCGTCTTCGAGAGTTTTGAAGGTCTCGGGCTGAAAGCGTCCGGTGCAAGCCTGTCCGCATCTGATTTCCTGCGACCGGGAAAGATCGCTCAAGTCGGACTTGACGCCGGCCGACCGTTGCTCGACTCGATCTCGAACTTGATGGGCTACATTAGTTTCTTTGAGAATTTTGTTCAGATCGTCGTCCTCCTGTTTGCGTGGGTCGTGGTGCTGCTCGCCTTCTTCATTTTGGCGATCCAGCTCTTCGTGACCCTGATCGAGTTCAAGCTCACGACGCTGGCCGGCTTCGTGCTCATTCCCTTCGGCTTGTTTGGCAAGACCGCCTTCGCGGCAGAGCGGGTCCTGGGCAACGTCATATCCTCCGGGATCAAGGTTTTGGTCCTGGCCGTCATTGTCGGCATCGGATCGACCCTATTCTCGCAGTTCACCACTGGCTTTGGCGGCGCACAGCCGACCATTGAGGACGCGATGACCATGGTGCTCGCGGCGCTCTCCTTGCTCGGGCTGGGTATCTTCGGTCCAGGAATCGCAAACGGCCTGGTATCCGGCGGGCCGCAGCTCGGCGCCGGCGCCGCGATTGGAACGGGGCTTGCCGCCGGCGGCATTGTTGCGGCTGGCGCAGGTCTCGCCGCCGGCGGTGCTGGTGTCGCTGGCGGTGCCATGGCAGGCGCCGCGCGTGGCGGCGGTGCCGTCTTGAGCGGCGCATCCGCCGCCTATCGAAGTGGCGGCCTTGCCGGCGTCGCGGAGGCTGGTGGTTCGGCTGCCATGAGCCCGTTGCGCCGCGCTGGGGCTGCCCTCAGCGGTGGTGGGCAAGGGGGCGAGCAGGCCGCGAGCACTTCGGCCGAAGGGCAGCCCGATTGGGCGCGGCGCATGAAGCGTGCCGAGACCGTTCGGCACGGTGCGTCGGCAGCCGGACAGGCAGTCCGCTCAGGCGATCACGGCAGCAGTGGTTCCTCCGTCGATTTGTCTGAAGGAGAGCGCTGATATGCGGCCATTGCGCGTTCGTCACGCGTCACCGACCGCATCGGAAATCCGGATACCGCACGACTTGAAGCCGATCACTTGAACTCAGGGGGCAATTATCAATGTTCAAACGACCATCCGTTCACTACGGGCGCATGCCCGAGCCGGTTACGCCTTATCAAAAGGCTGCGCAGGTTTGGGACGAACGCATTGGATCAGCGCGCGTGCAAGCTAAAAACTGGCGCCTGATGGCGTTCGGCTGCCTCATGCTGTCCGCCGGCCTTGCCGCGGGCCTTGTCTGGCATTCGAGCCAAGGCTCGATCACGCCCTGGGTGGTGGAGGTCGATCATCTCGGCCAAGCCCAAAGGGTCGCGCCGGCCAACTTCGACTATCAACCCACAGACGCGCAGATCGCCTACCATCTGGCGCGCTTCATCGAGGATGTCAGAGGGCTACCCGCCGACGGCATCGTTCTGCGCCAGAATTGGCTCCGCGCCTACGATTTTACGACCGACCGCGGCGCGGCCGCACTCAACGACTATGCGCGCAACAATGACCCCTTCGCAAAGCTGGGCAAGGCGCAGATCTCCGTCGACGTATCGAGCGTCATTCGCGCGTCTTCAGAAAGCTTTCGAGTCGCGTGGACCCAGCGCACCTACGACAACGGATCGCTGAGCTCCACCGAGCGTTGGACCGCCATTCTCACGATCGTGATCGAGCCGCCGCGCGATGCCGAACGCCTGCGCAAGAATCCCCTTGGCGTCTATGTCCGCGCCATCAACTGGTCAAAGGAGTTGAGTCAGTGAGCAAGACGCTGTCTGACATTCATTTGAAGCGTCCCATCACACACCGCGGGCTCAATTCGACTTGGTCCGAATTCGTGACCTGGAAGCGAGCGGTGTTATCCGCTCTTCTGCTTTGTTCGTCGGCGCTCGGTGGGTGCGCGACCTACATTCCGCCAGAAATCAGTTACGACGCGGAAGTCCCTCCGCTGCCGGCGCCTCCAGCGCCTCAGGACGACAGGTCGCGGCCGCTTCACGTGCCGCCGCTCTGGAAGCCGGCTCTCGGCGGCAAGTCGGCCGCGAAGGAAGAGCCCGAACCCGTGAGCCGGGTTGAGACGGCGAACAGCGCAGCCCGTGTCGAACCGCGTAAACGGGGGTATTTCAACGCGGCGCAAATCTACGCCTACAGTCCCGGGGCGCTCTATCAGATTTACGCCGCACCCGGGCAGATCACGGATATCGCGCTCGAGGAGGGAGAACAGTTGACGGTATCAGGGCCGATCGCGGCCGGCGATACCGTACGCTGGGTCGTGGGCGACACCGAGAGCGGGAGCGGCGACACACGGCGCGTCCATATCCTGGTCAAGCGACCCGAGCTTCGATAGAGACCAACCTGGTGGTCAATACTGACCGGCGCACCTACCTGATCGAGCTCCGCTCCCGCGAACGGCCGTACATGCCGTCTGTTGCCTGGTACTATCCAGAAACTGCACGGGAACGATCGCGTTCGGTCGCTCTGAAGCCCGTTCTTCCGGACCCGGCGCAGCGCATCTCCCGCTATGCCATCGAAGGGGACAGTCCACCCTGGCGGCCGCTCGCTGCATACGACGATGGCCGCAAGGTCTACGTCGAATTCCCGCAAGGCATCGTGCAGGGCGAGATGCCACCGCTCTTCGTCATCGGTCCAGACGGCAAGACCGAACTCGTCAACTACCGCGCTTACGGCAACATATTGATCGTCGATCGGCTGTTTGCTGCTGCAGAACTCCGACTGGGCGGTGAGCACCAGCAGAGGGTCCGT
Source organism: Bradyrhizobium viridifuturi (assembly GCF_001238275.1). GTDB lineage: Bacteria > Pseudomonadota > Alphaproteobacteria > Rhizobiales > Xanthobacteraceae > Bradyrhizobium > Bradyrhizobium viridifuturi. Next base: position 141,979 of record NZ_LGTB01000002.1, on the reverse strand, counting down.
ATTGTCAGGACCGATGGGAGGCCGTCGTCATGAACACTCGGAATGTAAACGATCACGAGCAAGCAGTTCCGCCGGAGACACAAGGGGAGCAGTCCGAGAGCTTCCGCTTGAGAGCAGAGCATCCGCGCGTGACCCGGTTGTCGCGGAAGATCTTGGCCGGCGGGAGCGCGGTTGCCCTGCTTGTCATCGGCGGAGCGGTGCTGTGGTCGCTACAGAACAATCGCTCCCGTAGTCAAGCGGCCGACGAACTCTACAATACCGATCACCACAATTTTGCCGACGGTATTACGACGCTGCCGAAGGATTATGCTGGCTTTCCGCGCCAGCCAATCCCACAGCTTGGTCCGCCGCTCCCCGGGGACCTCGGTCGACCGATCCTTGCTGCTCAAGGCCAAGCCCCGGCGATCGGCGCTGATCCGGACCAGCAGCGCCGGGACCAAGAGACCGAGGCGGCCCGCATCAGCCATTTGTTCGCTGCGACCAATGGAGGAGTCCGTCCGCCCACCGCTACGGCGGTTGGAAGCGACCGCGTTGCGCCACCGAACGCATTGAACTCTGGAGACGATGGATCTGCACAGAATGGCCAGGACCGCAAGCTTGCCTTTGTCAACGCCTCCGTGGACCGTCGCACGGTAAGCCCTGACCGTGTCACCAGGCCCGCTTCACCATACATCGTGCAGGCTGGAACGGTGATTCCCGGAGCGCTGATCGCCGGGATTCGATCAGACCTTCCAGGCCAAATCACCGCGCAGGTTACCGAGAATGTTTTTGACACGCCGACCGGCCGCTTTCTCCTTGTGCCTCAGGGAGCGCGTCTAATCGGCGTCTACGATAGCCAGGTCACGTTCGGTCAATCCCGTGTCTTGCTCGTTTGGACCCGGTTGATCATGCCGAATGGACGTTCAATTGTTCTCGAGCGGCAGCCCGGCGCTGACACCGCAGGATATGCGGGCCTCGAAGACCAGGTCGACAATCACTGGGGCGAACTCTTCAAAGCTGCGGCACTATCGACGTTTCTGGCGGTCGGGACCGAACTGGGGGCTGGCTCGGACACCAATAGCAACGACAGCACCATCATCCAGGCATTGCGACACGGCGCCTCGGACTCGCTGAATCAAACCGGACAACAGGTGGTGAGGCGCAGTCTCAACATCCAGCCCACTCTGACCGTACGACCTGGTTTTCCAGTTCGCGTTCTCGTCAATTGTGACCTCATCCTTGTGCCATACGGAGGGTAACGGCATGCCCAAGCTCAAAATAGCAACCCTGCCCGACGACAAGCCGGTCAAGGTCGCCACTGAACTTCCGGCATCAGTGCATCGGGATCTCGTCGCCTATGCAGAGGCCTTGGCAAGCGAAAGTGGGCAACGCATCGATCCGGCGAAACTGATCGCACCGATGCTGGCGCGCTTCATGGCCACGGACCGCGCATTTGCAAAGCTAAGACGGGTCGCTCAATCACTGGATGCCGGCAAGGAATAGCGCTCGGCCAATACCTTGAGGAAGCAGTTCAAGGCAGGATTCTCGTTGTCGGCTCTCCATCGCGCAAAAAAGCGCATGCGGATGGGACCAATCTCATCGCGGAGTTCACGATAGACCAAGTTTGCAAAGTTCCCCGTGTCTGACTCCAACGCAAGGCCAATGCCGAGATCCATGCTGATCAGACTCTTGATAATTCCTCGGCTGACGTCGTGACGTTCGATCTTGGGGCCATCTTTAGCAAGCAAAAGCTTGGACATCAGCAAGTCTTCAAGATCGCGTCCAGGATCATAGTGGCTCAGGAGTACATTCTCGTTCCGGAGATCGGTCCAATTGACAACCTCGCGGCTCGCAAGGTGGTGGTCCTCTGGCAAAGAGACCATTATCCGTTCATCCCAAAGCGGTAGGACTTGACTATCAAGCATCGGAGCATCGCCGGCGACGATGAGAACATCGAGCGCTCCGTTGCGGAGAGCAGCAGTCAGTCGAGATCGAGACCGCTCGGCTGTTGTCAGCTTAACTCGCGGGAAACGTCTCTTGAATTCGATCAAGGTTGCTCGAAGACCTCCAGCTGACAAGGATGTGAAGAAGCCCACCGAAAGCAGGCTCGAGTGGGCACGGAAGTTGCTGCGCTTGCCGATCGTAAGCGTGTCGACTTGCTCCAAGATGATTCGCGCTGTTCGCAGCACGTTTCGCCCGGCAGGGGTAGCAGTCACTCCATTGCTAGACCTCTCGAAGAGAGTCACGCCAATTGAATGCTCGAGTTGACTGATCGATCGGCTGACAAGCGAGTGTTGAACGGAAAGCAAATCTGCCGCTCGCCGAAGACTTCCACAATCACATGCTGCTATCGCGAACCGTAGCTGCTGCAGGTCGATCGCTACCCTCTTCGTGACATGATGCCGTTCGCTCGTTTCGCCCCGCGCTGCCATGACTATTGGTCAAGTCTGATTCACAAGAGTGCAATCATCTCGCCGCTCGCATGGTCCGTGATGAGCCATAACGTCAAACGGACACCGGTCGCTCTGACAAAAGTCTATCCAATTGTCCCGTGCAGCCTCCATACGTAATCAATTATGAGCACATTTCATTATGCGAATTAGCCAAGACGCAAACCGTCGTTCAAATGACCGAAGTCGGTCAGCGAGCCAGCTTTCGCTCACCGATCGGAGTGGAGGAGGAGTACGTGAGCAAGACCGCATCGTTGAACATGGAAATCATAGAATATTCGCCCGAGCAGATGAACATGCGGGTGGCGCGCTTCTCGGAGCTAAAATGCCCACCCGATCGGTATCCCGACAGCCAGTTACCAGGTCATGAGCGAAAGAACTTTCTCGTCGTTGGTACAGGCTTGATTGCCGCCGGTGCAAAGGAGCCGATGTCGGCCATCCCGGTGAGGGAAGGATTCCAGATGTCGTTTATCGAGGCGAAGCCTGGTAATGGGCCGAAGCTCCACAACCACGACACCAACGAGACGTTCATCGCGCTCAAAGGCGTTTGGCGGGTTATTTGGGGGCGCAATGCCGAGCATTCGGTGGACCTCAACCCGCTTGATGTGATCGCGGTGCCGCCTTTTGTGCCTAGGCGCTTTATTTGCGTGAAACCCGAAGAAGGCCGCGAGGTCGGGCTACTACAATCAATCCAGCCCGGCGATGATCCAAACGTGGAGTTCTTGGAATGAACGACGCTGGAATGATTTCGGAGGCATCGGGTCGAACCGGTGCCGACGTTCTCGCTGAACAACTTCTAACGAGTGGCGTTAGTCACATATTTTTCGTCGATGCTATTCTTCGCGACACGTTGATCAAGTTGCGGAAGGCGGGCGTTTCGACGGTGCTTGCTCACTCGGAAAAAGCGGCGGCTTACATGGCCGACGGCTTTGCCCGCATCACCGGTAAGCCGGGCGTGTGCATGGCGCAGTCGGTTGGAGCCGCTAACTTGGCGGCGGGTTTGCAGGACGCCTGGCTTGGTATGCATCCGGTGATTGCGATCACCGGACGCAAGCCCGCATCACAGCTGGACCGGAACGCTTATCAGGAAATCGACCATCAGAAGGCATTTGGTGCGGTTACAAAGTATTCGGGCAGCATATCGACCGTCACAGACGTGCCGCGCGTGATGGCGCAGGCATGGCGATATGCGGTGTCGGGCACGCAGCGCCCCGTCCATATCGACGTCGCGGGTCTCATGGGTGAAACCCTCGAGATGTGCACGCCGTCCTCCAAGCAGCCAGATCCGGTTTCGCCCATGCAGCGGTTATCCCTCATACCGCCGCTTGAGCAACTGAAATCGGCTGCTCGTGAGATCGCCGAGGCCCGGCGGGTTGTCATCGTAGCTGGGACTGCGGCGGTGTCTTCGGCTGCCGGGCCCGCGTTGACAGAGATTGCAGAGTTTCTCGATGCGCCGTTCGCTACCACCACCGGCGCGCGCGCGATTAGCCCGACCAGACATCGGCTCGGGATAGGATGCATCGGGAGTTACGGAAATCCTGTGACCAACTCGATCGCTCATGAGGCGGATCTGGTGCTGGTCGTGGGGTGCCAACTCAGCGACCAGAACACCCATGGTTGGCGCATTCCGGCCGCCGGACAGCGGATCGTGCAGATTGACAGCGATCCACACGAGATCGGCCGAAACTACCCGAATTGCTTGGCAGTCGCTGGTGATCCACGGCTCGCGATCGAGGGGCTGTTAAAAATCTTGAAGGAATCAGGGGGTGAGCCCCGTGTGCGGGACTTTGGCACCCGCGCGGAGACCGCGATGGCGGCCTGGCGAACGAAACACCGGTCTGACGCGATGAACGGCAAGAACCCCGTTTCGGTTGAGCGTCTATGTGCCGAGATCACGGCTGCGCTTCCCCCGGACGGAATCGTTGTCGCGGATACCGGCTACTCGACAATCTGGTCTTCAGCGTTGATCGAGTTCAATGGCGCTGGCCAGAGCTATATCAGGGCCGCAGGTTCGCTTGGCTGGTCGTTTCCAGCAGCGCTGGGGGCAAAATGCGCAGCACCGGACCGACCGGTGATCTGCTTCACCGGAGATGGCGCCTTCTACTATCATCTTTCGGAACTCGAAACGGCTCTACGCAACGATATCGCGATCGTGGTGGTGATCAACAATAATTCTGGCTTCGGTCAAGGCGCCGTGAATATGCGTGCGCGCGGGCTGGCGATGGATGACGTTGACCATATGGCAGGCTTTCGTCGGACGAACTTCGCGGAAATTGCCAAGGCGTTCGGAGTAGAGGCGGTACGGATCGAGCAACCTGGTGATCTCGCGTCGGCATTGAAATCCGCACTGGCAAGCAATCGGCTCGCCGTGATCGACGTCGTGACGGACTTCCTGTCAAGACCGCCGGAAGCCTGGACTCCGCCAAAGCGCTAACGAATCACACTCGAAGAGAGGCAGTCGCTCCTCCAGCGGGCGACATGCCACTGCGCGGAGATCCAATGTCGACAACGACTCTTACTGAAGCACCGGCGGCTGAGTCATCGACGCATGACGAGCGCGCGCGACACGCTATCTACGGCGCGTTCTTCACCGAATTCGTCGACATGTTCGATATTTATCTTCCGGTTGTTGTCCTGGCGCCGGTCCTATTCTACTTCCAGCCACCCGATCTTGGACCGGGAATAGCTGCGAGCCTCGCGTCGCTTGTTTTCGTCACCACATTGTTGGGGCGCCCGCTGGGAGCGATCATCTTTGGCGTTATTGCCGACAGGAGAGGGCGGAGAGTTGCCTCGATCTGGTCGGTCGCCGGGTTTGCCGTGGTGACATTGCTGATTGCTCTCCTGCCAGGATATCGCGAAGTTGGCCTTTCTTCCTACCTCTGTCTCATCGCTCTGAGATTCATCGACGGAATTTTCCTGGGCGGCGGCTATACCGCGTCACATCCGTTGGCCTTGGAATACACTTCCAAAAGAAAACGCGGCTTCGTGGGTGGACTCATCGTCGCTGCGTTCGCCGCTGCCTATGTGGCGATAAGTGCCGTGGCCGCGACGATGTACTGGATCGCTCCGTTGGGCGGCCTCGATTCGTCCTATGTCGCCTGGGGTTGGCGTGTGCCATTCGTGATCGGCAGCGTCCTTGCGGGTATTCTGGCGATCTACTATTGCCGCCAAGTTTCAGAGTCAGAGATCTGGAAATCTGGAGTTGAAACGCCGCGGTGCGGCGCGCCAGCCATTTCCCGCAAGCGGCAGGCGACGACGCTCCTCCAGGTACTGGTGCTGGTTACAGGCCTGTGGACGACCGAGTTCATGATCACCCTGTACATGCCATCTGTTCTGTTCCCGCAAGTACTTCATATTACGGGAAGTCTGCTCACGTTGACGTTGGTGGCAATCTACACGCTTGTATTTTTTGGCTTTATTGCTGCAGGCGTGATTGCACAGAGGGTTGGACGCCGCCGCTTCTTTGTTTGCTCTCTCGTTCTCATCGCTACGGTCGGGGTGGTGCTCTACTACGTTCTGTCACGCAGCGCCGGTGCTTCGTTCGCAACCCAGTTGCTGCTCGCTTGCTTGGTGTCGGTCCTGGTTACGTCGCCTTGGGGTGTCGTCGTCCCCTACATAAGCGAGCGTTTTGAGACCGGTTTCAGGGCAACTGGCTTCGGTATTGGCTGGAGCTTGTCGTCGATCATTCCGTCTTTCTACGCCTTCTACATCGCGGCTCTGGACCAGGTGTTTCCGCCTGAGATGTCACCAGCAGTTCTGCTGCTATGCGGCAGCATTCTCGCGTTCTGCGGTGCAATCGCCGGGCCTGAGACCAAAGATGTCGATCTCTAGCGAAAAAGGGGAACGCATGCCATTCTCGCACCGCGTGGTCGCGGCGATCGTTTTCGTGCTTTCATGGATGATCGGCGGCAGCGCCGGCGCGCAGCAGTCTGTTTTGCCGATCAAGATCGGCGTCATGACCGATTTCGCCTCGGTTTATTCCGATATCGGTGGCGCCGGTAATGTCGAGGCCGCCAAGATGGCGATCGAGGATTTCGGCGGCAGCCTGTTCGGCAAGCCGATCGAGCTCGTCACCGCCGATCCGCAGATGAAGGCCGACAATGCTGCCGCCATCGCGCGCAAATGGTACGAGGCCGAGAATGTCGACATGATCGTCGATCTGCCGAGCTCGGCCATGGCGCTCGCGGCGATGGAAATGTCAAAGCAATTCGACAAGCTTTTGATCGCCACCGATGCCGCGAGCTCCGACATCACCGGAAAATCCTGTTCGCCCTACACGCTGCATTGGGCCTACGACACCTACTCCAACGCGCACACTGTCGCCAGTGCGATCGCGAAGCAGGGCGGCGATACCTGGTTCTTCATTACGGCCGACTATGTATTCGGCCATTCGATCGAGCGCGACGTCAGCACTGTCGTGGAAACGGCCGGGGGCAGGGTGCTCGGCAGCGCGCGCCATCCGCTCAACAGCTCGGATTTTTCGTCCTATCTCCTGCAAGCGCAGTCCTCCAAGGCCAAGATCATCGCGCTTGCCAACGCCGGCGGCGACCTCATCAACACCATCAAGCAGGCGACCGAATTCCGCATCGTCGGCGGCGGGCAGAAGCTCGCCGCCATCGTCATGTTTATCTCGGACATTCACAGCATCGGTTTGCAGCAGGCGCAGGGCCTTGTCGTCACCGAGGCCTATTACTGGGACCAGACGCCCGCACCCGCGCATTCGGCAGGCGCTTCTTCGAGCGTATGAAGCGGATGCCGACCATGAACCAGGCGGCGACTTATAGTGCGACCCTGCACTATCTGAAGGCGGTGAAGGCCGCCGGCACCCGCGAGACCAAGGCGGTGCTCGCCAAGATGCGGGAAATGCCGGTGCGCGACGCCTTCACCGACAACGGCTTCGTCCGAGAGGACGGGCGCATGGTGCACAGCATGTTCCTGTTCGAGGTGAAGAAGCCCGAGGAATCCAAATATCCGTGGGACTATTACAAGGTGCTTGCGGAGGTGCCGGGCGACCAGGCGTTCCGCCCGCTGAAGGACGGCGGCTGTCCCTATGTGAAGTAGTGCTTGAGAGTTTGATTGCGGCAGTGCTCCCACAAACTCGGTTCACCTCTCCCCGCTAGGGAGAAATCGGTGCAAAGCGCCGGGTGAGGGGCCGCAGCTCAGCGATAGACCGTAACCCCCTCACCCAGATTGCATCTGGCGATGCAATCTGACCTCTCCCAATGGGAGAGGTGACGAGTCCGACCGTCTACAGTTCAAGTCAATTTTATCGCCTCAGCTCTTCCCGCGATCAGCGAGCAGTTTTGCAGAGCGTCGTTCAGTCAACCAAGCTGACCACTACCCTTCATCACAACTGCCCGGCCCCCAAAATGGAGGATCAGGTCCGGGGCCGGGTCTCCGGCGCCTCAGTGAACGGATAGTAGGCGACCGGCGCCGGCTATGCTCTCATCAACCCCGGCAAGCCTCAGGGAATGCCATAACGTCGCCGTCGTCGACGTCACAACGGGTCTGCCGAGTTCCTCTTCGAGTACCTCTGCGACCAAGTGCGAGCGCGTGTTCAGGCAGGTCATGACGAGGGCATCTGCTTTCGCTGACCAACCTCTCCGGGCGAGGTCGAGAAGGGTCGCCTCGTCGGGCGCAGCGAGGCCAAACGTATCCGAGATGCCGAGATTGGCTGAGCCTTCGATCTGGAGGCCGGAATTCTCGAAGAAGCGATGTTCCATCGCGTCGATCTCATCGGTATAGGGCGATACGATCGAGACGCGACGGACGTCCAGAGCAGCGAGCGCTGTCAGGATGCTATGCGTAGCCGTCGTTGCTTTGGCACCGCTTTCCCGCTCAATCTCCTCGCGCAGGTGCTCGTCGTAGGCCTGCCCCTGGACGATGCTGGATGCCGTGCAGCAATATGCGATAACGGCGGGCCGACAGGTCGCGATCTGGCGGACGGCTAACATTCCGTCGGACCGATCCATTTCGATGATGCCATCAGGGGTAAGGACTGGCGGCATGAGCATCCGAGAGGCATGCAGACTGGCCCTCGCCGGGAGGACGGTCGAAAACCACGGTTCGACAATGGTGTTGATGCTCGGAACTACAACGCCCAGCCGAACGGTCGCGCTCCCGCTCGGATGCCTGTGTCTGTCACCAGCCGTCATGACGAGGTTACCTCCTTTGAATAGTGACGCCGTCGAAATACGATATTTAAGCCGTTGGGTAGTCGAGATATCCTTGGGAGCCCTGCGTGTAGAAATAGGTGGCGTCTGGTTCCCGAAGCTCTTCGCCGTTCCTCAGCAGCTCCGGTAGATTGGGGTTGGCGATGTATGGGCGGCCGAACGAGATTGCGTCGGCCTCGCCCGCTCTGATAGCGGCCACGGCGTCGTCTTTCGTGTAGTCCGTATTCAGGATCAGTGGCGCTCGAAAAAGCTTACGAATGATCGGTGCCAAATCGTACTTCCCGGCGCCGGGCCGGAAAGTGCTGCCCGGCCGAGACGCATTCATCTCGAGGAACGCAAGGCCGATCCGGTCGAGTGCCAGGGCTGCTGCCGGGAAGATTGCCGCGTTGTTGCTGTCGGCACAGCCTTGGCGATGCTCATCGTTTGGAGAGAGGCGGACAGCTGTTCGATCGGACCCTACGACCTCCGCGAGGGCTTCGGTCACCTGCACCAGGAGGCGGATGCGGTTCTCGATCGGGCCGCCATATGAGTCCGTCCGGAAATTCGTGCCATCTCGCAGGAACTGGTCGACCAGATAGCCGTTTGCGGCGTGGAGCTGTACACCGTCGAAGCCTGCCTTCATCGCGTTTGCGGCCGCGCGGCGATAGTCCTGAATGATATCCGCAATCTCAACTTCCTCTAACGATCGGGCCAGCTCATAGGGTTTGTTGCCCTCGTAGGTGTGGGCATGAGACGGTGCCGTTGTTGCAGAGGGAGCCACGGGCGGCTTTTCTCCCAGGAAGCTTGGATGCACCAGGCGTCCCATGTGCCAGAGCTGACAGAAAATGCGGCCGCCGGCTTGGTGGACTGCTTCGGTAATCGGCTTCCATGCCGCGACTTGGTCGTCGCGCCAGATGCCAGGCGCGAACGGCCAGCCGAGGCCTTGCTGGCTGATTCCCGTTGCCTCTGTGATGATCAGACCGGCTGACGCACGTTGACGATAGTAGTCGACCATAATAGCGGTCGGAACGTGGTCCCTCGTAGCGCGCGCTCTCGTCAAGGGCGCCATGATGATTCGGTTCGGGGCCGTGATCGCCCCCAGCTTTATCGGCTCAAAGAGAGTTGACATCACAAACTCACTGTTCGGCTTAACGTGTGGCCAGATGCGTCGGGAGCCGTTCCGATTGAACAAGTCTTAAGTTCGGTCATGGTTGTTCACCCGTATGGATCGAGTCTCCACATGTGTCTAAGTATCGGCTTTGCCAAATCCGGCCGAATGCATGTTCCCATAACGGGAGGCGTATGCGCGGCACCGGTAACGGGCGAAAGGCCTTTTGCGGCGGAGCGGGGTGAAAGGCGCCCTTACACCCCACCGCCATGCGCATCTGGTCATGGCAGAATTCGCCCAGCGTCATGTCGACTCACCCTGGTATTCGGAGGTTCTGAACGTTGTGTATTTCGCGCATGGCGTCGTCTTGGTCGCCGGCGCATACCTTGGCTATTTTCTGTTCGTCTCGAGCGGTAGCATGATTACCGTGGTGGCCGACGCGACGCTCGGGTCCGCAATCGTCGACGTGGCAGTCAAGCATATCGCCGTCCGCCCAGTGAGGCACACAAACCACCTCATTCCGCTCCGCGGGCGGATGGGGCTCGCTTCAGCCGCGCGTGTATGTCAAAATGTTACTTCGTCAAGCGCTGTTTCAGAGTTCATGAAGAATCGACATCTAGATCTCCATTTGCTGAGATGCTTTTCGGTCCTAATAACGGAAAGGCACGTGACGCGTGCGGCGGAACGTCTGAATACATCCCAACCCGCGATGAGCGCAATTTTGGGCAGGCTGCGCAAGCTGTTTGACGATCCTCTCCTAGTTCGCACCGAAAAAGGGATGTTTCTGACTAATCGCGCAATCGAGATTGGCCGATCTGTCGATGCCGCGCTGGCGTTGATCGACGGGACGCTTCACTCGAACGAGATATTCAATCCTGCAACGGCAGTACACGAGTTCAAGATCGCCGCGAGCGAGTCCGTGACGCTGGCGATCATGCCCAGCCTTATTTCTCGCGTACATCAACTCGCGCCCAGCGTGACGCTTTGTGTTCGCGTTCCCGATCTGGCTAGGATGAAGCAGGCCTTGGAGGAGGCGCAGACGGATATTTTGATTAGCTTTACAAAGAGCGCGCCATCAGGACTTCGATCGTCGACACTTCTTCGCCAATCGCTGAAAGTCGTGGTCTCAAAGACCCATCCCGATATTCGGGACTCGTTGAGCATCGAGCAGTTTGTGAGTTGGCCACACGCGGGGCATCGTATCGATGCGCGCGAGGGATCCACGATTGAGAAGGCGGTTGATAAATCTTTGAATCGCCTTGGCCTTACGCGATCAATGGGAGCCTGGTTGCCATCTGCCGTTTCTCTGATCTCCATCGTTGCGGAAGGGCCATTCATCGCGACCGTGCCCGAGGCAATTGCAGATCGACTGGTCGATGAGGCCGGGGTAAGAGCCTTCGATCCACCGTTGATGCTTGACGAGGCGCGCATCGGGATGTTTTGGCACGACCGCATGCACGACAATTCCGCACATCGTTGGCTACGGGGAGTGTTGCGAACTGTTGTGTCGGAGCTAAAAGCCGAGCCGACGCCTGAATGATAGCGTATGGTGTCAAATATACGCCTCCCTCCTCCGGACTGTTCTGCCGAAATCGGGTCTTAGGTCGGCGTCTCGCAGACGCACTTCATGCGAGAGTTTTCGTATACCTCCCCAATCCGAGCATTTCTAATCGCCGAACAGATCGATATACGATCGTTGAAGCCACACGTTGGCCGCATCACGGTCGAACCGTTCGTGCCAAAAAGAGGGAAACCGTGTAAGTCGGGAGTTTGACCGGCGGGGGCATGCTTTGAAGGGTACAAGCCTTTCGAAGATCCTGGCCAGGCGGCGGCCGTGACGACGACCAAATCCGACGGCCGAGATGATCGGTTTACTGCTGCCGCTTCGCCCCGTGGCCAGCCTGCCCGGTCACGCCGCTCGCCATCTGTCTCAAACCTTCGCGGTGCATAATAGTTCTTGTGCCTGCACACGGAACTCGTGAGGGGTGCGGCCTACGATCTTTTTAAACGTGTTACTGAAATGAGAGTGAGACGAGAATCCTACTCCGAGCGCAATTTCAGTGATCCCCTGATCGGTTGTATACAGGAGGACCTTGCTTTTCTCGATCCGTCTCTCGACAAAATATCGATAGGGTGCCGTCCCTACCGAGGCTTTGAATGTTCGGCAGAAATAGTCGGGAGTCATCCCAAGAAGATTGGAGAGATCGTCCAAGCCTATGTCCATTTCAAGGTTACTCTCCATAAACTCAACGACGCGTTTAATCTGCCAGTCGGCTAGAGCCGAAGTTTTTTCAGAGATATCGACGTGAGCATAGCGCGCGAGAATATAATTCGCGATGAAGCGGCCCGCTGCTCCAAAGAAAAGTCGAGATGATGCGCTTGAGATCCGGCATTCGTCGAGTAAGGAAGTGACCATTTGCTTGATCAAATCATCTTTAGTGACAAGCGGGGTTAAATACTTCTCAGCGGCTTGGGCGTCCCCGGCTTCTTGCGCGGCGCCAATGATCAGCGCGTGGCTGATGAAAAGAATCGTCACCCGCTGATAAGAATTCCAGGTCCACCGTTGGAATGCGTGGGCCGGACTTATGGACACCGAGCCGGCGGGACGAATCCTACGTTCGCGATTGTTTCCGATAACTCGCTCGACGTGCGGAGAACCCGCTTCCACCACTGCGACACGGCAATGAGTGAGGCCGTCGTGCCACCACGAACCGGGCTGATACTCATATTGCTGCAGGTACATATCCTCGAAGCCCCGCTGGTGGACCAGCTTGGCACCAAATGCTTGGGCAGTCGAAGCGACGTCTTGGGGTCGCAGATATTCCCGCATCATGTTTGGGTCCTGCGTCACCTGGAGTTGGGCTGTCCGCGTGCTGCTCGTAGGTTTCGATGTGCTTCTAGAATAGACGATAGCTTAGGTGCGAGTAAGGGTAAACCTCGCCGTCTCGATCGATGCTGCGATAATGGCGGGCGCTTGGATCTCGCGACCATCGTGCCTGCATTGCATGCGGCTGTATCGGATCGGCGCAATATCCCGCAAGTCCCTCCAATATCTCGATAGCGCCACCCGCCACTCATCAAGATGATGACCGGCAGAGCCGCAAATCTCTTAAGCGGACAAAGTCAATCAGTATTGGGGGGCCGTGATGGTGACACGAAAATCCGTGTCGGAAGTCATTGACGACAGTCGGCATTTGACGAAGCGGTACTGGAGCTTTGCCGTCGCCGTGGCGGTTGCGACGATCTTCGAGTACTTCGACCTGTTCGTCATCGGGTACGTCGTCGCGTTTGTCGGCCCCCGATGGGGGCTTAGTTTCGGTCAAAGCGCAATCGTGCTTATCGCCTCTGGCGTCGGCGCGATGGTGGGTGCACTTATTGCCGGCTGGGCGAGCGACAGGTTTGGCCGCAAGACGGTGTTGCTGATCAGCCTTGCGTCGTGTGGCGCGGCCACTGGTTTCATGGCGATCGTCCCCGACGGCGCCTGGCCGGTGCTGGCGCTGCTGCGCTTGCTCGTGGGCGCCGCGGTCCCGGCTATGCATCTGGCCGCCATCACCTTAGTTGTCGAATGGACCCCGACGCGCTGGCGCACCACCTTGAGCAGTTTGATGGCCGTTGCATTCGTGCCGATAGGGGGACTGCTCGCAGCCCTTGCCGCGTCCTGGTCTGACGTTCTGGGCTGGCGCGGCTTGGTGATGCTGGGGTGGACAGCGGTGCTGCTCCTACCAATTCTGTGGGCGGTGATCCCGGAATCTGCGCGTTGGTTGTCGGCGATTGGCGAGGGCAAGCGCGCGCAGACCGTAGCTCAATGGTTCACGGGCACTCGATTGGAAACCGAAATCTCGGCGGCGCCCGCGGCGGACTGCGAGACCTCGTTTGCCGACTTGTTCCGCAACCGCGCCAATGTCTGGCTCGTGGCGATGACCTGGCTCGGCATCTCCACGGTCACTTATGCGATGGTGCTATGGGGGCCGAGTTTCGTCCGGCTGACCTTGAACATCCCGCCCGCCCAGATGGCGTCGCTGTTCATCTTCGTGGCCCTCGGAGGATTGGCCGGCCGGATCGCGGCATCCTTCGTCGCCGGCTGGCTTGGCCGCCGAGCCACCGGCGTCATCTTCGCTGTCGGCTCAGCGGCGATGCTATTGCTAATTTCGCTCCTGCATGGTCACGCACCGATCGAAGCCTTCGCTTTCTTTCCGATGTGGGCCGTCGCTTACTTCTTTACGGATGGCGGATGGGCCAACGCGGGTCCCATGCCCTTCGAGTTGTTTCCAACGGCGCTGCGTTCGCAAGCCGGCGGATTCGCGCAGTTCATGAACGGCATCGGCAAGATCATCGGCCCGATGATCCTTGGCCTAATCGCGGGCGCCGGCAATCTCATCACGCCGCAAGCGACAATCGAGGCCATCACGCCCGCTTTTGTCGTTCTGACCGGCTTCTCGCTCTTGGTCGCGCTGACCTATGCGCGCGTGCGCGCCGAGACCCATGGCCGTTCGCTAGAGGAACTCAGCGCGGGTGCGACAGCGGGTCCTGTCAACCTGCTCACGGTGACGGCGCGGTCAACGAACGAGCCGTAACGTTGAGCCCACAAGATGCCAATCGAGGAGTTGTGGATGGAATTTAATGAACCAAAGGCGGTCGGCGTTCTCGGGATCGGGCTGCTGGGGGCGCCGATCGCCCAGCGCATCCTGACCGGCGGGTATCAAGTGCTCGGCTACGATATCGATGAACTGCGCCGGGTTGCGGCGCGAAAAGCCGGCGTTCCGATTGCGGAGAGTGTGCGCGAGGTCGGAGAGACGTGTGACCTTGTTCTAAGCGTGCTGCCGAGCGCCGAAGCCTTGCAAGTCGTCTGCAGCGAGCTCGCTGTACCAGGCAGCGGCGCGCGCGCCCGCTGCCTGGTCGATGTCAGCACGCTGGCGCTGGACGTGAAGTCGGCCGTAGCCGCGGCGCTCGGCCACGTTGGGATCGCAATGCTCGACTGTCCGGTACTCGGCACCAGCGCACAAGCCTATGCCGGCGAGTTGGTGATGTGCTGCTCCGGTCCGCAACACTTTATTCAGCGATGCGATGCGGTGTTTTCGACCTTTGCCGCGCGGCGCGAGGACATGGGCGCGTTCGGCAACGGTACCAAAATAAAACTCGTCTCCAATATGCTCGTGGGTATCCACAACGTCGCGGCGGCGGAAGCTCTGATCTTTGCTAAACGAGCGGGAATCGAGCCTGCGACGGCGCTTAGGGTGCTGATCGGGTCGGCGGGCGGGTCGCGGCAGATGGAACTGCGCGGCGGCATGATGGTGAAGGAAGTCTTCGAGCCGGCCGCGGCGACCACCAAGGTTTTCATCAAGGACATGGGGCTCATTTCCGACCTGGCACGTTCGGTCGGCTGTCCCGTTCTCATGCACGCGACGGCATCGGGCTTGTTCGCGGCTGCAATGGCCATGGGCTGCGAAGACAGCGATCTCAGCAGCGTCCATTCTGTGGTGGCGACGCTTGCGGGCGACAAGTCCTGAAGGAGGAGAACAATGCTCAACAACGATGTGTTCATTTTCGACAATGTCGTGCACATGTACGACAACTCGGACGACAATCTCGTGCGGCCGGTGTCCCAGATCGACCGTTTGCGCCATCTCAAGATCGGAGCGGCTTGCCGGCGCGGCGATCGCAGCCAGCCGTCGAAGTTCTTGCAAGCCGAGACCGCCATCGGCGGTCTTGACGACGGATTCGCCAGACGTTGGACCGTGGAGGACTTGGGCCGGCTCCTGTTCGACGACGCCGTGACCGACATGGCGATGGCGCAAGCGGTCGTGCTTTACGATATCTACAGGGACGGCTTTGCGCCTGTTCAAGCCCAATATGAACTGGCGGAGGCACATCCCGGAAAAATCCTTTTCTGCGGCGGTGTGGACCCGAAGTATCCGAGCGAAATCGGCGTGCTTGCCGAAATGAAACGGCAAGTCAAGGAGATGAACGCCAAATCCTTCAAATTCTACAACGGGCACATCGACGAGATGTCGTGGCGATGCGACGACCGGACGGTCGCCTATCCGATGTACGAAAGTGCGCTCGAACTCGGCATCCGCGTGGTTCAATTCCACAAAGGCTTTCCGATCTCGCGCGCTCCTCTCGACTCACTCAGTCCGCTCGACATTGAACGCGCGGCTTACGATTTTCCCGAGTTGATCTTCGTCGTTCACCACCTTGCGCTGCCGTATTTTGAGGAGTGCGTGTATTTGGCTTCACGCTACCCCAACGTCTATCTCGCGCTGTCCGGGACCATGCATCTGCCTTTCGTCGCGCCGTGGGACTTCAAAATGTATATGGGCCGGTTGCTGCGGGACGTGGGGTCGGATCGCTTGCTGTGGGGGTCCGAAGCCCCCCTCACGGGAAACCCGCGGCCGGCCATAGAATGGTTCTGGAACATGCAAATCGATGAGGAGTTGCAGGATCGCCACGGCTTTCCTCAGATATCGGAAATGGACAAACGACAGATCCTCGGTCTCAACCAGGCGCGTCTCTTCGAGGTCGAGGTGGCGTCATTCTTAAAAGAAAGGGCCATGAAGCCCATCGCCGCACAAGTGTAAGGGTGCAATGATGAATCTCGCTGAGAGAGACGAGGACACCCGACTTGCGGTCGAGCGCGTCATTGAATTTCAGATCCGCCCGTTTCTCCGAGTCCATGGAGGCGATATTATGTTGGTCGATATCCGCGAAGGCAACGTTGAGCTCGAATTCCAGGGCGCTTGTCGAGCCTGCGCGCTTAAGGTTGTGACATATGCGATAGGGGTTCGAGAGCGGCTGAGGCACTTGCCCGGCGTGAATAACGTAAAAGTCGCGGGAGTGGGCCTATCGACGCGCGCACTCGATCGCGTGGCCCTCGCGTACGCTCCGCATCCGCTCGGGCCTGCGCCGCCTATGAACGCATAATTGCAGACACGATAGTTTGACTCAAAGCGGATCGCTGCCGATAAGCCAAGGTGCTCATGTCAATCTCACTTCTCGACGCTAACACGATTATTCAAATTGCGATACAGACCGCCCGATCGCAAAAGGCAGCTCCGCTTGCCGTGGTTGTTCTAGATCCTGGGGGGCACTTGAAAGCATTCCAAAGCGAGGATCGAATTGGCTTTTTGCGCGGCGACATCGCTTTCGCAAAGGCATGGAGCGCTCTGGGCATGAGACAGCCGTCACGTCAACTCGCCAGCAGAGCAGAGAAGCAGCCAATGTTCTTCACGAGCCTGCTGGCGGTGAGCAGGGGTCGAATGGCATTGTCAGCAGGGGGCGTGATCTGTATCGATACCCAAGGCGATATCGTGGGTTCTGTCGGCATATCCGGCGATACCGCCGATGTTGATGAAATCTGCGCGGTGGCTGGAATCGAAGCTGCTGGATTTCGTGCTCTTGCGACAAGTGGGTGAACTGCGACGTACGAATTCGTCTTAGAGATGCCGAGAACTGAGGCTAGAAAGTTCAAACATTCTCTTTTTGAGAGAGCAGAGTTACCGAGACGCCGCTACGGCTGTCGATCTGACACTAGTGAGTCCGCCGAAACCTCATTTTCCGGCCGTAGATCAAACGGTAGGTCTTGGTCTAGGAAGGCCGAAACCGCTTTACTCTTCACCGAGACCGACTGACACTCTCTCCGCTCGCCTGGCCCGTTCCTTCTCGCCCGCCGCCTCTTCCTTTCTCGACGCTCCGCGTCCCGGCGCTTCTGCTCGCGTCAGTAGGCCGCGGCGGCCTTGCGCGACTCCTCAATGGTAATCTTGGAGGCGCCCCGCCGCTTCGGCTCCAGTCGGCGGCTCTTCTTCGGCTTGGCCCCTTCGTCGTCCAGGTCCGGCAGGTCGGCGTGCTCGATGAACGGTCCGTCCGATCCCGCCGGCCGCTTCGACACCACGCCCGGCTTCGCCATGGTCGTGGCGACTACATCCGGATCCTCGGTCTCCGTGGCGTGTTCCTGATGGAAGAGGTTGCTGCCGGCACCCCCCGCTTGCAGGGCGGCCTTCATCGATGGCGCCGCGATGGCCAGATCGTAGAATCCAGGCGAGGTCTGGTAGGTCTTCAGCTTGCGGGCACCAGATCACCTGCGTGACCGTAAAGCCCTAGCATAACACGTAGCGGCGGGGGCGACCGCTTCCCAATTCGCTCGACCGCCGGCTCGTTGAAAGTTTCCGTCCTCTTGCGCTACTCGTCAGCGGCAGAGAAGCGGCTTAAGCGACCTCCGGACCAAGAAGCCGCAGGGCCGTCTCGATCTTCGCGAGCAGCGGCTGGATCTCGGTTCTTTCGTGGTGCCGGGGCTCTGCCTTGAGCCGCTCCAAAAGTTGTCGCTTCTGTTCAGTCAGTTTCGCGATCGCGGACAGATGGTTTCCCTGAATCGGAAGGGCCGCGCGGGCGGCCCTTCCTTCTCAAACAAGCTCTCTCGGTGCAGTTAGTCGATCTCTTCGATGACGCGGCGCTCGCGCGGCTCGACGATGTAGGTGTGGCTGTCGCGGTTGATGTACCGGTACTCCCGCAGCGTCGGGGCGTCGCGATAGACTTCCTCGGGGAAAGTCTCGACCTCGACGCCCTCGGGCACCCGCTCGCCGGTCCGGATTTCGGTGCGGACCGTGCTGCCGGTGGTCACGTGCTTCTCGCGCTCGACGGGCCGTGCTTTCGCGTGCTTCCGGATCACCTCGCGGTCGCGATCGCTGAAGGTGGTCTTGCGCTCCTCGCTGCGGACGGGCGCGGAGGCAGTGGACCTGCCGGAATACGGCAGCGTGGCGACGATCTTGTAGCTGGACGGCTCCACGATGACGATCTCGTCCTTGACGACGACGAAGTCGTAGCCGCGGTATTGCGGGACGATCTCGACGACGTCGGCCGGCAGCTGCTGAAGGCGAACGTCGCGGGGAACGACAGTGCCGACGGACACCGAGAAGTTCACGCTGGTGAGCGGCCTCACGTCGAGACGCGCGATCGACTGGCTGACGCGGGTGCGCTGCTGGTCGTTGATGTTGACCGACGCGTTCACGTTGGTCGATGAACGGTCGGCGTTGTTCTGCCGGTCGTCGGTCCGCTGCGCGGCATTGGTGGAATTCGACCCGGTCTGGTTCTGCTGCGCCTGATTGCTGCCCGATGCCGGCGGATTGGCCGACTGGGTCTGGCCGCTGGAGGGCTGGCTGGTCTGGGCCTGGTTCGATTGCGGATTGGTGGTGTTGGTCTGCGCCTGGCTCGGCGAAGTCGAGGATGTCGGCGCCTGCGACGTGTTGGTGTTGCTGCCGGAACCTGTCGACTGACCAGCGGCGCTCTGGTTCGATGTCGAGGGGGCCTGCGTCTGTGCCGAATTAGTCGACGAAGGATTCGAAGTCTGCGCGGAGCCAGTCGGAGTCGCGCTCGTCGACGGGCTGGTGGTCGAAGCGGACGGCGAGTTCGCAGTCGAGGGCGTCGAAGTCGGCGTAGACTCCTGCTGACGCTGCGCCGACGGGGCGGTTGTCGATGTGCCCGGCGAAGACTGGGCGAAAGCCGAAGTAGCGATAGCGACGAAGGCGGTGGTCGCCAACAAAAGGCGTTTGTTCATCTGAACCTCCTCAAACATGGGTGCCCATCAACATTCCATGGTGTTAGCGGTTCCAATCGGGAATTGCGGCAACCTCTTACACTTTTTGGTTTTATGTTCGCGAAAATTGCAGTTCGGGGCCACTCCCGAGATCGCATCTGATTTCGGGAAAAAGAGGAACTTTCACTCTCCGCTCTCGTTTCCGTGATTGCTTTACCGCGACTGGAGGAGAGGACATCATGAAGAAACTGATCGTGTGCGGCGCTCTCGCCGCTTTTGCTCTCGGTAACCAGGCCGCAAGCGCCGCCGAGTTCTACATCGTGCGCGACGCGACCACGAAGAAGTGCACCGTCGTCGACAGCAAGCCGACAACGACCACCACCACGGTCGTAGGCGACGGCGTGTACAAGACCAAGGTCGAGGCGGAGTCCGCCGTGAAGACCACGAAGGTCTGCACCGAACAGTAATTGGATCGGGCCGCGAGGTCCTTCCCAGAGCGGCCCGTCCGGGAAAACGGGCGGGCCTTTTCTTTTGATCCCGATCGTGGTGCGGAAGCTCATTACCGCTCCCTTCTAGCTTCGCGTGAGACGCTGCAGTCGTGGCTTGAGGAGTCCATCGTCGCGGTAAGAAGTGTCAGCGCTGGCTCTATCGACGCGGCAGCAACCATTGCCTGTTTTTCCCGTTAACGGCAGGGGCGTGCGCACAGAGAAAGGAATTCCGATGAAGAAGATTGCAATGTCGGCATTGATGGTCTGCGCCCTCGGTCTGGCTTCGGTAGCCACGACGTCTCCCGCCGAAGCTCGTTGGCGGGGTGGTGGCTGGGGACCGGGTATCGCTGGCGGCCTGGTCGCGGGAGCCGTGATCGGCGGGCTTGCATCGTCGGCGTACGGCTGGGGACCCGGCTATGGATACTACGGTGGGCCCGGCTACTATGGCGCCGGTTATTACGGCGGCCCGTACGCTTACGACTACGGCTACGACGAGCCCTATCGCTGGGGCGGAGGCTACACCACCACCTACTACAGCGCGCCCGTTTCCTACGGCTATCGCTATCGTCGCGCCGTGCGACCCGCCTACGCATACTATGGGGGATCCTATCCGTTCGTTCGGCATCGCTGGCATCGCCACCACTGGTGAGGCCGGCCGATCGCATGCAAAGGAGGCCGCGCCAGATGGCGCGGCCTTTCTTTTATCGCCAGCCTACATGAGAGACGGCTCGCCCTCGCGCAGGACGGAACATTCACGCGGGAGACCGGGTCGCCCAAACTCACGGCGCATAGTTGCGCCTCGAAGGCAGGTTGATCGTTCACTCAGGTTTTGCCAATGTCATCATCCGACCCGATCAGGAGCGCGTACGACGGACGCCAACGAAGGCTGCTGGTGGTGCTGGCATTGGGGTTCGTCGTCTTCGCCGCCGCCGCGGCCGCTCTCTACTATCATGCAGCCCGAGATCCTCCGTATCGCGGTAGGCCCCGCGGGCAGCGACGACCATCGGGTGGTCGAGGCCATGGCCGATGCCTTCGGCGAGGAGAACAGGTCGGTCAGGTTATCTCCGATCACGACCGAAGGCGCGGCCGAGTCCCTCGCTCTGCTTGGCGCCGGCAAAGCCGATCTGGCCGTCGGTCGCGGCGATCTGAGCATGCCGACGGATGCGCAGATGTTGGCCGTGCTGCGGAATAACTACGTCGTCCTTTGGACGCCCTCCGGACGACCGGGCAAGGACTCCCGGAAGAAGGCAACTGGGAAGATCGCGGAGCTCGCCGATCTGGTAGGCCACAAGGTCGGCATCATCGGAAGGACCGGCGCCAATCTGGCGCTTCTGCGCACCGTTCTGATCGGATCTGGCGCGGAGCCCGATAAGGTTGCGACGGTCCAATTCGGGACCGACCAGATCGAACAGCTTGCGCGGGACATTACTCTCGATGCCTACCTCGCGGTCGGTCCGCTCGATAGCAGGATCGACTACACGACGGACGGTAGGATCGTCGGCGTCCGCGACTCGTTCTCCGCCTTTAGCGAGCCGTGCGGCGCATTTGGGCAGAGGTGACGGCACTCACTGGCATCACCGACGAAATGGTGGCAGGTCAAAGGTTCGACAACGCCGCGATCTCCGCCTTCGTCGATGAGACGGTGGTGATCTCAATCGCGCACAAACAGTGGCTTCGACCGAAAGTTCGCCGAACGCTACTGGCCCTGTTCGAGCACAAGGCCTGGGGCTGCAGCATGAGCGAAATCGACTAGCGAAAGCACGGCTTCGCGGGCTCGCAGCTCGGATATCTGCTAAATGGCACGGGCTACTTCCATCAGGCGCACCGGGCGGTCGACGATTGCCACGCCCTGCTGGAGGTGCTCGCCTTCGAACAGCCGACGACCGGATCGCCGGCGCTTGTGCTGTTGTCGGAGACCGCACGCAGACCGACCATGCGGGTCTGGGCGGAGCAGGCCGCGTTTCAGCTCAAGGATTCCCTGAAAAGCAGAGGGTACCGCTGGAATGACGGCAGCGACGGAAGACCCAAGTCCTGGTTCATCGATGTCGACGAGACCGCGCTAGAGGGCGAGATCGCGTTTCTTCGGACGGATATCTACACGCGCGAGGTTGAGCCGGCCGTGCAGAGACTGACCGCCTTCACCCGATTCTCCAGCTGCGTTTGAGGCGATCCGCGCGCGGTCACCGTGGCGCAAACCGGTTCAAATCGCGATTGTCCCTCTGCTGCGCACTTGGCATTTGCCCAGGAACGGATTGCCACTTGTTCCCGTTAGCCTCGTCGTACCGGATGGTCCGGCGGCACAGTAGAGGATACATCATGGAAAAGAAGATCGCCGGACTTTTGGGAGCGGTAGCCGCGCTAGGTACGCTGGCAACAGCGCAGGCTGCTCCGGTTCCCTCGGACGTGCTCAAGGCAGGTTCGTACGCCGACCTCCTGGAACCGATCCCGAACGCGGCGCGCACGCTGCAAGCTCTAGAACAGCATGCTGCTGCCCAGCCTGCTGATGTGAACGTCCAGGTGGCCCAGTTCTACCACCACCATCATCGCCATCACCATCATGGCTACTGGCACCACCATCATCACCATGGCTACTACCGCGGCGGTGTGGTCGTGGTTCCGCGCCGGCGTTTCTATCACCACCATCATCATCACCACCATCACCACAGCGGCGTATACTTCCGCTATTGATTACGTACGCGTGGCGGAAGGGCTTGCTTAGCCGGCCCTTCCGCCAGTCCTAGATCACCTGAGCTCGGCGGACGCCGATGATGGGTGAGCTGGATGTCCGCACATGCTGCTTTTTCCAGGGCTGGAACCGAGGGTTCGGATTCCCCGTTTTATTCGATACACGTCGGCACGGAGGGACTGCGCTTGCACACCGTCAAATACCGGTTGAACGATCCGCGCCTGGCTCCGCGCCGAACGAAACTCCAGATCCCCGGCTGGGCGGGCACGAGAGATCCTCGGAAGGATGGGTCGCACGAACAGGTCTGGCACTGCGTGCCATTCTCCGAAGGAGCGCAGTACGGAATCGAACTTTTCTACCCGTACGATAACGAACTGCGGGTCTCCACGAGAGACGGCACCCTGCACCTCGAGGGCGATTGGGGCGAGCCGCCAGTGCCAGGTTTGCAGTGGCCGCCCTTCCGAAACTTCGGTGATGGTTTCTACACCTACCAGTTGCTGTTAGACATGAAGGTCGAGAAAGGACTCGCCATCCGTACAGAACCTCATCCGCGCTTTTACACCGATCGCAGCGATAAGGTGCCGATCGCGGTGCCGGCCCTCGTTCGCAACTGGTGGCCCATGCTGTTCTTCTGCGTCTTCAAGTCCCCAGCGGAAGGCCGCACGCACGTCTTCCGCCCGGGCGAACCGTTCGCGCAGATCATCGTCATCCCAGAGGAGGCGAATTTCGAGCTCAGTCCGATGAGCGAAGAGGAAGCCGCGGAGCGCGAACTGCAATCCCGGCGCATCTACGCCAACCGGCCGAACCTCGCGGCCGGGACCGAGTGGACCTCCACGACAGATACGTCTTCGACGGAACGTACCGGCATCTCCATCGTGCAGCCAAGGACAAGGCGCGGCAGGACTGAGCGAGCTCTGCGAATTCATCGTCAACCTGATCGCCGATATCGGCTTCGGTAAGTTCGGTGAGACGGATTTCGCACCTGCCGCCCGGCTGACGCGCAAGCTCGGGTCCGAACTCTTCGCTTTCGAATACTATGCCAGTTTAGGCCAGATCGAGACTTCAAGTCGGTTGATCAGCAGCAGCACACGCTGTTCGCCGTGACCAACTTCAAGCTCGGCGAATTCGATGTGAACTTCGGGGTCGGTTACGGGTTGACGCCGGCATCCGACCAATAGGTCGCCAAGACGATTGCCGGCTACGCGTTCCCGGTACCGGGCACGAAGACGGCCGACCGTCCGTCCGATCAATCCGATGGCGCACGCTTCCCAGCGGCCCGCCCTCGATCAGGTTCTATTCCAATGATGAGACGCTTGCGATACGGACCGACAGCGAAGGCCTTCCACTGGACGATCGTCGCGTTGCTCCTGATCCAATATCCGATCGGATGGCTGATGCCGGATATCCATGGCGGGATGAAGCCGGGAGCCGCGATGACGTTTCACATCTCCATCGGGCTCATCATATTGGCGGCTACGCTGCTTCGTTTCGCCTGGCGTCTGACCCACCCCGTCGCCCCTGAGAGCTCTCTTCCTGCCTGGCAGAGGCTGTCATCGGAAGTCCTGCACTGGATGCTTTACGTCATGGTTTTGCTGACGACCTTGTCCGGCTGGTTGTTCGCATCCTTCCGCGGTTGGGCTGTCTCGATCTTCTACCTCTTTCCGCTTCCGATGCTTTCAGGTGCGAACCCCGCCGCAATCAAGTCTGTCGATGGGCTCCATCAGGCAGCCGAATGGACGTTGCTGGCTTTGATTATCTTTCACGTTGGAGCAGCTTTGCTACACCTTTTTCAATATCGGAACGGCGTCATGAAGCGCATGCTTCCTGGCCGGACAACGCCATAAGGTTAGCCGCCAACGCTATCGCGACTGGAATTAAGCGGTACTAGCAGCGCCACAAGCTGCCAGGCCGCGATGAGCGAGCGCTCGGCAAGCGCGGACTGGCGCTTTGCGAAGTTGCGCGTCGTCGAATTCACGGGCGAAGCTACCGCAAAATAGCCAATCGCGTCAGGCGTACGTGATCAGTCCTGCGAAGCTTTCGTCCATGTGGTCCTGATGGTGGCAGTGGAAGAAGGCCGGGCCGGGGTCATCGGCGACGAAATCGGTCTCAGCCGCCGAAGTATCTCGGCATGCTGATCGCGTCCCTGATCACTCCTGAGGTCGTCTCGTCCCCGACCTTCGCGATCTCGAAGGAGTGGCGGTGCAAATGCCCGGAAGCGCTCAACTGCGTTTACACGAACTTGGTGGGTGGGTTTTCGACGTCATTCTGGCCCCGCGCGGGTGCCGCTCGAAGGGCTCAACGCAAGTGAAAAGCCCGGCTCATCACCGGGCTTCTTAAGTCACTTTTGGCTTTGGCTCTTTGAGTGAGCCTGCTCGCTATGTTGGTGGGCAGTTTGGGAGTGTTGCTTTGCCGTGTTGGCGTGCTCCATGCCTTTTGCATGATCGCCCTTGCCGTGGTGCTCCGCGGCCGATCGATGCGCTTTGGCGGCGTTCTCGTGATGCTCGGCTGCCTTGTTGTGTTCTTCTCTTGCCATGTCGGAATCCTTCGTTGGTCGTCGCTCCCGGCTGATAAGGTCTCCATCTTGGTTTCGTTCCTATGCGGACGGTCGTGCTCTCTCCGTGCAGCGCCTTTGTCGCAGAGGATGCAAGCCGGTTCGGTCATAAGTCCTCCCGGATACCCCGAAAGAAGGGATGCCGCACCTTCCCCTCGGCTGATTTGGCGCGGTACTCGATCTCAGCCTGCACGTCAGGCTCGACCCAAATGGCCTTATAGGCAACGCGTTTGGTATAGGGCTGCGTTTTCCGGGTCAGGGGTGTGAGGCGCTTTCGCAAATCCGCAGCCGATGCCTTGTCGAAACCGTGGTCGACCTTGCCGGCATATATCAGCTCTTTTCCCTTGCGGCGCCCGACATAAATGCCGTCCCAATCGTTGCCATCGAGCGCAAAGCCCGCGATCGTGAGGGTCTCGCGTTGCGCGCAGGTCTTCTTGACCCAGTCCCGGCTACGTGAGCCAGTCGGTTAGATGCTATCTGCGACCTTCGAGACGACGCCCTCATAACCCAGCTTGCAGGCGTGCTTTAACATCTCGCCCCCGTCGACTTCGAAGCTCTCACTGAACTGGACGGCTGTGCCTGCAACGAGCTTTTTCAACGCCGCCTTGCGGTCCCGCAGCGGTAGCTTTCGCAGGTCGCGACCGTTGAGATAGAGCAGGTCAAAAGCGACCAGGACAATCTTGGCAGACTTGCCGCGGAGTTCGTTTTGCAACACGGAGAAATCGGTCGTTCCGTCGGCGGCTGGCACGACGATCTCGCCATCAATGATCGCGGACGCGGCGGATATGTGCCGGGCGTCCTCGGCGACTTTCTTGAAGCGTTTCGTCCAATCGTTGCCGCGGCGAGTATAGATCTTAACGTCTTCGTTAGCGAGATGCACCTGGACGCGATAGCCGTCGAACTTAATTTCGTGGTGCCAGCGTGAGCCAGTCGGCACCTTGTCGATTGGGGACGCCAAGGCCGGCGAAATAAAGCCGGGAAATGATGTCTTTGTCCCGATCGGCTCGGGCTTCCTCCGGTGAAACGCCACAACGCAACTCCACAAAACAATGAGCTGATTCAAACGGGCATGGTCACCATCGTTCCAGTCGGCAATTGGAACTGGCGATCTTACCTTGCGTTTTGCCAGAACGGCGAAGACAGCGAAGAAGCTGACCTGCAAGCCGCCGCGGAAGTCCGCCTGACCCTATAATAGGAGAGCCGCATGGATTTGAAAGAAGCCTCGGCGATGACGGAAGCCTCAGGGCTAATCGAGGAGCAGGACGGCAGCGGTCGGACTTCCGAAGCGCCCCGTCGACGGTCCCCGCAGCCTTCACAGGAAATCGCGCTGCGCTGGGCCGAGCGGCTTCGCGAGGTTGCCATGAAGGCGCCGTTGCAGTCGCTCTTCGTCGCCTTCCTGATCGGGATCTGGGTCGCGCGGCGGCGTTAACCGCGAACCGGCACGCGTCAAGGCCAGGAAGCTTAAGACGTTGCAGTCCTCGCTGGGGCGCCGGAAGCAATCTCTTTCACCAGGGCCTCGCCAAGCAGCCGAACGGTCCGAACGTTGCCGCACCAAGAGTCATGCCCGCTATGCAGGTTAGGAACTAAGGCCGGTGAGTCGCCGTTCCCGGATTTGCCGCAAGGAACGAGGCGGATGAGGGAGGCCATAATGGCAAAGAAAGCGAAGAAGCAAACGGCACGTGGCCGCAGGCAGGACAGGGCACGCGTCGCTGGCGGGCAGGACTACGAGGTGAGCTATGAGGCGAAAAAGACGGGGAAGTCTGTGGCCTCTGTGAAGAAGGCGGTCAAGAAGGTCGGTAACAGCCGCAAGCGGGTGGAGCGGCGGCTCGGATCAGCAATGAAGAAGTCCCTGGGCACGACGCGGGCACGTTAGCCTGCGTGCGCGAGGGGAAGCCGGCCGGTGGCGCCAGTCTTGTGTCCCCTGTCATCGAAGCCGCCTTGTGGATCATTCCGGGGTGGAGAAATTAGCGAGAGCAAATGAGTCGTCGACGATGGACACCTGAAGAAATCGAAAAGCTGAAAGCTATGATAGCTGCCCGAGCGAGTGCAAACCGCATCGCGGTAGCGCTGAAGCGACCGCTTAACGTCATTCGCGATCGTGCCCGCGACCTTGGTGTACGCCTACCGACAATGACCGAAGAGCGGAAACGAGTGAGGATGTTGCTCAACCAGAATGATCCTCGCCATCGCTAGAATTCCCAGGCCGCAATCGCTTTGGGAACCATGGTGACAGCCCTCGCTTGGTGGGTAGCGCTTCTCTCGAGGCGCCATCTCATGGATGGTTTCCAAGACTTGAGCGGCCCAGCCTGACAGGCTGGGTCGCTTTCTTTGGCGGTAAGAAACGATCCGGAGTCGGGAAAATTAGGCAATCAATGGCGCGGAAACCCCCGCATTGCCCATGCGCCGCGCCTTCATAGTCCCAGCGCTCCCTCCCCAGAGCGCTGGGACTTCTCAGCGCGTCCTCTCTCGCTGAGGCCGATCTTTGAGCGGCGACTGTCGTGGCGTCACCGGCAGATCTACGAGTTACATTCTCGGCTGGAAAGCATCTGCAAGAGAACTGCGCCCGAGCTATGAGCTGATTGCCGAGCGGGAGGGAAACGAACGGGGCGGTGCCCTGCTGGCACCCGATCTGGCTAGTGAAAATAGGTCATCCCTCCCGCCACGGCCGCGACAACGAAAGCCAAAGCGGCAGCGGCGATAATCCAAGACATGTCTTTGCGCTCTCTGGGGGTCATCAAGCTTTCCCTCTAGGGGTGGAGAAGTGAAAGCAGGCGTTGGCGGTTCTGCTCTCGGTCGAGCTGAATTTTGCGCATCACTTCGAGTTCGGCTTCAAGCTTGGTGACGTTTTCATTCAGCCGCTTCGATTCGATCAGCAACTCCTCAAGCTCAGCGAGCCGCCTTTCACCTTCGACCACGTCGAGTTCAACTTGCCTCAACTCGTCCATGATCGTGTCTTTATGCATCTTACTCCATCGCACCTGTGCGGTTACAGCCGTGGGCGGTGCTTGTGCGACTTTCCCCGGCTCGATTTCATCGCGCCGGATCCGCCCCGTTCCTTGGTGTCATTGAGGGTGACTCCGGGATTCACGGCTCCCGGACTAGTGTTGATGCGGTTCACTTGATCCCCATTCGAGACCCGGCGGTTGTCCTCACGCCATAAGGATTCCTGAGCGTATCGGAGGAGATACGCACCGGCGATGTGGTGGTGAATTCCGATCTCGGCAAGCCGCAAGCGGGAGAAGTATTTCTCAGCCATGTTAGTGCACGCGCCATCGAAGCCGTATGCCTCCTGATGGATGATTCCTTTGATCTCGAAACGCTCATGTAAGTTATCCCATGAAGCTGCTTCGTCCGCATGCACGATCGTCCCCTTCGCGATGCGGGCGCGAATGAATGAAGAGCCTTGGCTTTCTGAACTGAAAACGGCGGGGACGGAATTGCCGCCACGCTCGCGCACTACAACTACAACCTTGCGCTTGCCGTTCTGGTTCCTAGCGAAGCGACGGGCAACCCGCACGGTGTGGCGCGATACCCACTGTCTAACGTGGTCCGGTCATCGCATCAGCCTGATAGCACGTCGGTAAGGCGACCCTTTGCGCCTTTTGGCATCCAGCGGTCGGATAACGTCACAGGTCGCGTCGCTTCCGCCATGGCGGAGCTGCGCGGCTCAATGAGTAAGCGAATGAGACTCGTGGAGGCCAGCTTCCACAAACAGTGTTGCCGAACAGCACTGGCGGCCCAATAACGGCAGCTGCCAGCGCTTGGTTCCTACCACTGGCTGAATAGGACGCAGTCTGTGGGCCTAACCGAAAAACGGAAAGACGAACGAGCCGGTCTCTGGCATCCTTCCTGGTATTTCCAGTGACGAATCAATTTCCGGGGGAGGGGACATGGGACGGTGGTCCGCAGAGGAAGAGCGACGGCTTCTGCAGCTAGCACGAAACACTCATCTTACGCAGTGGGAGATTGGCCAGAGGCTCGGACGGAGTGAAGCGTCCGTACAACTCCGCTTGGCGATCCTTCGCAAGCGGATCGCTGAGAATGAATAAGACAGCGTCCTAGATTATAGGAGCTCCCCAACTGGCCGCCTTGTCGGCGTGCAGCAAGGGCATGGCCAAGATCAAGCATAATGCCGATGACGATGGTCGCGAGTGTTGCGTGTTCGAGTGCTTCAACTGCGGCTACACGGAAACGTCGGAGCCGGCAGTGCACGGGCGATAGCCAACAGGAAGGCCGTGCTGGGAATGGTTGGTGCGTCCGGCCCCCGAGGACCGCTAGCTTGGGAGATCGAGGCCGGGCGTCGTACCAATTTTTCGATCTGGACAGCGCGCTCGGCTTCGTGCGCCTTCTTCATCATCCTTTCGCGTTATGGCCCGGGCGGCAGGATGGCTGCTCTTGCGTGAGCAGCATCCGCCAGTTCAATAAGCCTGAAAGTTAGCGTGGTCGTTTGCTTGATGCGGTTGCGACGCTTCTTTTCCATGACGCTCACCAGGATCATCACTCAAAGCCAAAAAACTCCGATTCCCGGCGCTGGTTCGTTTGTTGCGTTGCATTTTGACATGTGAAAAATTTCCGGCGAGGCCGAACAATATTGGACGAGGTCTCGAAATTTGACCGTGATTCCTGTGACACCGCGCAGTATTCGGCCCAAAATCTGCGAACCGTCATTGGCTCTTGTATGCTGATCGGTCCGTTCTTCGGAACACCGTGGTTTCCGGATGCATGGCGCAATACTTCAGATACTGCTCTTTAGTGCCGCAGCGCCGGCGCTCGAGCTTGCCGGCGTAGCCGCGGCCGGTGAGGGTTTGCTGTAGCGTGAAGCCTTGCTCGAGGAGCCGCATAAATTCGTCGGCCGGGAAAACGAGCCGCCGCAACGGCTCAGTCAATGGCACGCCCAATCGCTCAAGCCGGGCTTTCCGGGCTTCCTCGCGCCGAGCGGTTTTAGCCGCTTGGCGGTTGGCGCGGGCGGCCTCGTGCGCCGCCCATTCCCGATTTTGCTTTCTCTGCTCGCGCGCCTTTTTAGCGTTCTTTTCCGATTTCGCGCGCAGCCGCTTTCCGAGCCGTGGGCTATCCCGCGTCGCGGTCGCAAGCCCGACAAATTTGATCAGCGCTGGCCGATCGCCGTCACGCTTGGTCACTTGGGCGATCGTCTTTCCGGCGTCGAGCGCCCGTTCCACGGCCACGATCTGCTCGGCGGTGTAGTGGCCGCGCTTGTCCCACTCGGCCCGGCAGGTTTTGCGCTCGCGCATAATCCACCCGTGGCGTTTCACCACCACGATTTTGAAATTGTCGGGCGTGAGCGCGTGGCCGCGCTTGCAGTGTGATTTAGGCTTTTGTTCTCCTGTCATAGGATCGCTCCATCACGCGCGGGATGCGCGCACGCGGAGCCGATTCCTAGAACTTCTTTCTCGCCAGACGGGGAACTGTGGGAACTCCCGAAATGCTTGCAATTCACCGGCAGGAACCGTGAGGCGACTCGGTACCCGTCTCTCCTAGAAAACTCGAACAGAACGATGACCGCCGCAGCCAGCGAGGAAACGCCCATGCAGATGGCCGTGCGGCTGAGCCCTGTTGCCGTAGTTTTACGGAAGCTGCCTAGTCCGATTGGGCATTGTCATTTTCAGTTCGCGATGCACAGTTTGACCAGCTTCGCGCATTTTGAGGAGCGACGGATGATTGATCAAAGAACCGCGCCTTATGCGGCGCTGCTATTGCGCGTTACTATTAGCGGATACTTTATCGCCGCGCTGTACGGCAAATTTTTTCTAAGAGGGATCAACGCCTGGTGGGGTGGGCTCGTGAAGGCCGGCTACCCGGAGTGGGTGCTTGCATACACCCTTACCGCCGAATTCGCGTCTGCAATTCTTCTACTGCTGGGCATCTACGTCCGTTGGGTCAGCCTTTACACGCTTCCAATGATGCTTGGAGCGACCCACTACTGGATGGTTCGCAAAAATTTCTGGTTCGTGGAAGGTGGATGGGCAATGCCATTCGCGTGGTCGGTGATGTTGCTTGTCCAGGCGCTGCTAGGAGATGGCGCGCTCGCATTGAAGATGCCGAACTTGCCGTGGGAACGTGGATATAAACAACGGACGGCGATCTAGCCCAAGTATCGCTGCAAGGTTGCCCGTCCGGCCATCCAGAAGGGCGCTTAACCTGCTTTGGTGCGGTTAGCGGCTTCTGCCTCTCGCGCAAGCCGTTCTGCCTTCAGGCGCTCTCGGTTCTCGTGGAATGCCTTTTGCGCTTTGGCGTAATCAGTCAGAGCTTCCTTGGCTTCTGCCTGCCTGAAGATCTTACGAGCTTCTCTTTCTGCCGCTGTCGGCGCGCTCCTTCGCTCTCGATCGTATGCCATTGCCGCAACCTCCTTTGGATCAACGAGCGGCGCCGGCTTTCGATCCTATCAGGGACGAAGGGTGCTCGTTTCGGCGGATCATTTACGGGTCCGGTCGCGCCGCACCTTTTGGAATTCGCCGGGCCCCTTGACGAGTTGGCGCTTACGGTCGGCTTGCTCCTCCGCGCTTGCGGTGCTGTCCGCTATTTTGTCGATTGCTTTGTCCGCCATGTCGCGAGCGCGCTGGCGCTGGGTGTCGCTCTTGGGTCGGACTCCAGTGGCTGAGGTCAAGGCGATCTCGACCAAGCGACGCAGAGCTTCCGAGCGATTCGGGCTGTCTGGCTGCTGCGCCGCCCATGCATCGAGGTTGGTCATGAACTCGTCGGAGAGTCGAAAGGTGCGTGCGGGATCTCTGCCGGTTGCTGGGCGGCCCGCCCCGGGTCTTTTCCCGCCCACCCGTTTTGGTATTGCCTTTTTCATAATTTGGTATTACCGTTTTCAGGCTTGAAAAGCAAGCGGCCCGCCGTCGTGTTGGAAGCGCGACGTCGGGCCTAGCCCAAAACATGGAGCGACCCATGCCTCAGGTTAATTCTGAGAATAGCACAGCTTTGCGTGTGCCCGACCAAGGGCCAGCTTACCACCCGACCGACATTCCCTCAGAGCAGATATTCAAGGCCATCTGGCGCCTCCGCCGTGAGGCCATGGACGAGATAGCCCGGCTCATTCGCTTCCTCGACGACACTGACAACCACATGGAGCGGGAGCCCGGACGACGACGAGCCGTGGCTTGGTTTCCAGGAGGCCTTTCCCGGTCTCGGTGCGGGCCGTGGAGGCAGTGGTGACGATCGCGAAATGGACCTTGGGACCTTCGACCGCATGCTGGATCAGTCTCATGCCTCTCGGCAGTGCCTCAGCGAGGAGACCGTATTGGTCGACGCCGAGCACGACACGGCGGATATTGAACCGAGCCTCGGCAGCCTTGACCAGAATGACAGCCAGGAGCGATGGGCCGCGGGCGGGCGGCGCGATGTCGAGGGCGACCCGGCGGAGACCGGCATCGGCGACTATGACGGCTTGCTCGAGCAGGCCGTCACCCAAGACTGGCAGCAGTGGACCATGGGGTGAGCAAGGAGCAGCTCCAAGACTGGCGCGGGTGCCTGCCGCACAGCGGCCGATAATGGCAGTCGTGCACTGGCGTGAGCTTGGCGATCAGGCCTGATTTTGAAGCTGCAACCCGCCGGCCTCAAGCGGCGGGTCGCGGCCGGAATCAAGTACCCGTGAAATGTGAGGCAATTCACACGCGGCCATCGCGAGTTGGTCTAGCCAAAGGGCGGGTGGCGATCGGTATCGGAGAATTCGTGATGCCGTATTTCAGCAGCCAAAGCTTATCAGTAGGATCCACCGCTTCAGCGCTCAGTATTGTCATCGTTGCCGCGTCTGTCTTTGCAGTCGGCTATGTGGACTGGTCATCCAGCGTCAACCTAAGCCAATTCATGAGCCGCACGGCCACCGCGGATTACTCAGCGCCGAATCCACTTCCCAAGGGGCGAACAGGTTGCCCGCAAGGCAATAAGCCACTGCCGGCGCTTTCCCTACCGGTCGAATGAATCAGCCTAACGACAGGACGACCGAAATAGCCTCCCAAGGAAACTACGCCGCCGGGATCTGAAATACATGCCCGGCGGCGTTCACTCCAAAAACCTGGGCCCTGAAATTCCCAAGCGCGAGCAAACGTCAATGCCTGCCCGCCGGTTGCTTCATTGGCGGAATTTTCGGCGTTTGATCAGTCTGATAAGCGGGCTAGTAACGGTGCCGGAGGCACTATTGGGCTCACATAAATAAGTCCCAGCGCCCCGGGGAAGAGCGCTGGGACTGATGGCGAGGGCAGCGGGCTTGGGGGCGGGGTTGCGCCGTCGCCAATTGCATAATTTTCCCGACGCTGGATCGTTCCTAAGCAATTTTGAGGTCCGCCGGAGGCCTGTCCGGGCAGAACAAATGCTGAAGCGCCGTGGACGATCCGTGTACTATCGACTCAACGGGACTAGACGGGAAAGCCTGGAATTCAAGGGGTTTCCTTAACACGAAATGCGACACGGGATTTATGAGAACAGAACGCGCATCGCATTAAAATAGATGGCGATCCCAGCAGGAGCGCTACGAGCAAATCAATTCAAGAACTTAGACTGGATAACAGCGTTAAGCGCGCTTGCCGCCGTTAAAGGCCTTTCGCGACCGGTGGCTAACGGAGGCAGGCTCTATGCAGAGGCCTCCAACCCGGCACAGCAATCCGAACCGGGATAGCGGCTACCCATGCCCGGCATCTCCGGCGCAGATTCGCCCTGGCTAAACGATCCCACAAGAATTGCCAAAAATATTGCAGGCATCGCTTGGGAATGTCCAAGCACCTTTTTTGAAGAGGGAGCCGGCATGGCAACCATCACACTCTTACGCCGACAGGCAGCCTCCGACTATTTGTTCGCGAAGCACGGCGTCGCCCGATCCCGCCAAACGCTCGCCAAGTACGCCTGCCTTGGAGTGGGCCCGACGTTCCAGTACTTGGGACGGGTTCCCGTCGATACGCCGGCCGCGCTCGATGAATGGGTCGACTCGATGCTCTCGGAGCCGACGCGGTCCAGTTCGAAGGCACCTCCGTCTGCTGCATGCGGAGGGCGGGATGACCGTTGAAGCAACTGCTTCCTGCTCAAACTGTAGGTTCTGGATCAGTAATCCCGCCAAGTTGCGTGAGACGGGCGGAAACTGTCGTCGGGATCCACCGCGGATCAAGGACGGCTGGCTGACTGGCCAGTGGCCGAGGACCGATTGCGACGACTGGTGCGGCGCTTGGGAGATCGGTCCGGAGTCGCACCTATGACAGACGCGAAGCCGATGCTGTACTTTGCTTTGGATTATGCGGCACGCGGGTGGGCTGTTTTCCCTTGCAGCCCTCTCACGAAGCGGCCTCTTGTCGGCCGGGATGAAGTCAACGGAGTCAAGGTCGACGGCACCGGGGGCGTCAAGAAGGCCACGAAGGACCGCCTCCAAATTGAAAAGTGGTGGTGCGATTGGCCCAACGCCATGATTGGTGTTGCGTGCGGCAGCGCTTCGAACATTTGGGCGATCGATCCTGATGCGCCGAAAAAGCTTGGCTTGCCGGACGGCAGAGCAAATTGGGCGGCCCTGCAGCAGAAGCACGGTTGTGCTTGGGTTGGCGACCTCGTCTTGGCCCCAAACCGCGAGCTGCCGCGCGAGTGCCGCTCGAAGTGGCTCAACACGAGGGAGAGCGATCCGACGCTCTCCGAAGGAGCGCTGCAACAAGAAAGCCCGGCTCATCACCGGGCTTCTTAAGTCACTTTTGGTTTTTGCTCTTCGAGTGAGCCTGCTCGCTATGTTGATGGGCAGTTTGGGAGTGTTGCCTCGCGGTGTCGGCGTGCTCCATGCCTTTCGCGTGGTCTCCCTTGCCGTGGTGCTCCGCTGCCGATCGATGCGCTTTGGCGGCGTTCTCGTGATGCTCGGCGGCCTTGTTGTGTTCTTCATTTGCCATGTCGGGAATCCTTCGTTGGTCGTCGCTCCCAACGCATAAGGTCTCCAGCTTGGTTTCGTTCCTATGCGCGCTATCGACCGGCGTTGGTGTCAATCGAGGATGACGAGTCCGATTGAACCCGCCCTCGCCATCATTCCCAACGCTACCTCTCTGGGGCGCTGGGACTTACTACAGCGGATTTTGGGTATTTTGGTGCAAACGCCACAAGGTTCATTCGTGAATGAGCCAAGCCACGGCTGCGATTAAGATTACAAAGGACACCACCGCTACGCTGACAAAGGCTATCTCGATGCCATTGAATTGGCGACGATCCGCGCGCATCGGCGACCTCCTATCTAGATAGGAGGGCGGGGACCGGGAGACATAAGCCAATCGGTCAAATGAGCGGTGGCTTCACTATGCCGCGCCTTTCTCAGGAGCGCTTCCCGCTCTCGACTTGGCGGAAGCGTTCTGGCCCGTTGGCGCAGCTCTTGGGCTTCTAGGGAAAGACGTTCTGCAAGGGGGATAATCTGCTTAACTCGGCGGCGTCGCTTCATGGCTCCTCTCTCCAAAGCTGACCGTGTCGAAAGCGGATTCAAAAAGCACCAAAAGCCAGAAAAGTTCCCCTCGACTTCCTCCAAACCCCTGGTGGGTCTATGCCGCCTAGAAATACTGGAACATCCACAGCTTCCAACGCATCTTCTAAAAATGAGCTCGGAAGATTATCTGGAAAGGGCTGAACACTACCGGCGCGCGAAGGAATCGGCGGTGGACGACTTCACCCGTTACTATTTGGAACGGATGGAGCGCAGCTACCGAGTGCTTGCTGACAGCCACGCCGTGCTAGACCGATCAAAAAAGACCCACAAGCACTAGACGAAGAGTGCGCCAAAAAGGACCAACAGCAACCGGACTGATTGCGTGTCTCAGTCTGAATTTCTTCGCGATATTTCTTGATGCCGCTCGGCAGGCCCACGTCTGCCGGGCTTGTGAGAATGTAATGAAAGAGGCCGTGATCGTCCTGATAAGCGGGCCAAGCCTGGCCAGTCTCCCAGGCATTGCTTTGGCACCGCGATACCCTAATCGCCTTCGGGCTCCTTGTGATTTGCCACGGCTTCATTGACCGTCCGACGGTCAAGCCGATCTTCTGGCGAAAGCCGGGAAACGGGACGCCAGATCTCTACCGGGATTTCCACATGGCCCTCCAGCGGCTTCCTGCCATTCCCACCATTGGTCGAAAGCGTCTGGTTCGAGATTTGCGAATTCACATATGTTATCCACGAAGTCGCCCTTTCCGCTGATGATGGAGAATGGGCGCCCGTCGAAAGAACGCGTGCGTGAGGTCATTCAGGAGGTCGATGCGCTGGACCTTCCCGATGGCGCCCATTGGGCTTTGATCCATGAAAAGCTCGGCCTCAGCTACGGCGAGGTGTTCGACTACATCGCAGAGGACCCTGCGTTCTTCGGCGCAACACCCCATCCCGAGGATTGAGCGGCGTTGGAACTAGGACACTGTTACAAGCGCGCTATTGCGGGAGGCTGAGAGAGGGGCGCAATATCGAGGCTGCCGACCTCCAAGAATTATGATCGGCGGATCAAGTGACGGCCCCCGCACCGGCCTCTCGGCCCCCAGAGGTGCTGGGGCCGCTTCTTTTTGACCACAGGAACAGGCGCGGCACGCCTCGGGTTGTCTGATCTCCCAGCGCAGTCCAGACAGCGTTGGGACGCAAAGTGTAAACTTGGCCCCCGGCGCTTCCAAGCTCTGGGGCCTTTTCTTTCTTTTAGGAACGGGCGCGGCGCGCGCCGAGTTGTTCTTGCGTTCGGGTGCTGCGCCCTGCCGGGCGGCATCTGAACTGATGAGCACAACAGCGGCCTCAGCGTGTGCCCCTCGCTGGGGCCGTTTCTTTGGGGATGGGTTGAACTTATAGCCCACTTTTCCACACAGAATCACAATAGGCGGCCTTACTTTTTTGTGTCGTTGTTCTCCTGACGTCGTCGGTCGGGCTGTTTTTTCTTCGGTGCTGCCTGCTTTGCCAGCTTTGATTTGGCAAGCAACTCGCGCAACCTGGATCTGGTCCGCTTGGCGGAGGTATTTTGCTTCTCGCCCCGTTTGCTACCCATTTGATCTTCTCGATGGAGATCCGGCCATCCTGTATGGGCTCGAACGCTCGGGCGTGCTCCATGATCCTGCGGGCGGCTTTCTCAGG
The DNA here is from genome assembly GCF_001238275.1 of Bradyrhizobium viridifuturi. Lineage (GTDB taxonomy): Bacteria > Pseudomonadota > Alphaproteobacteria > Rhizobiales > Xanthobacteraceae > Bradyrhizobium > Bradyrhizobium viridifuturi. The sequence continues at coordinate 104,981 of NZ_LGTB01000002.1, read as the reverse complement.
GCCGGAGTAGGGGCGGTCACCCTTCATCTTTGTCATCGGGCCTTACGTATTTCCAGTCAGAGTAACCTTAGATGCCAGCCCAAAGGTGTACGAGCGCTTTGCAATGCTCACAATGAAAGCTTCCTGACTTGCTGATCGGAGCAACGTCGCGCTCCTGGACTGTCGAATATAACGCCCCGCAATCATGGCAATTGAAAAAGACCTTCATCCCCAATCCTTGCCTCGTCCAAAACGCCCTTTAGCCGCGTCCTGGGCGTGGTGCCAGTGCTCGATGTCGTGCGGCGTCAGGCCAGCATAGAACCGCTCCCAGACCTCCCGGAAGGCCGTCTTGGCGCCTTCCAGATCTGGCGCGCCTCCCGTGGCGTTGGATCCCCACGCCGCCGACCCGGCTGGGCTGATCGCGGCTGCCTGTCAAGTCAGCGTCCACCGGGTTCGCAAGGCGCTATCGGTAGCGAGCCAAAGACGTTCATGGAAATGCAAGCCAGGCGAAAGCATCGTGAGTTTTCTTCGAGCGTTTAAAGACAGAAGCATCCGCTGAGTGGCGGGCCTACGCCGAGCATCCCTTCACGAACGGACTGGCAGACGGCTCGCTCCCCGAAGCGGCTTTTCGTCTCTGTCTTGTTCAGGATTACTTGTTCCTCATCGAGTTTGCTCGCGCCTACGTGCTCTCAGTCTACAAGTCGCCCAAACTTGCCGACATGCGCGAGGCAGCGGCCGGCCTTTCGGCCATCCTTGATGTCGAGATGAACCTGCATGTGAAGCTCTGTGCCGGTTGGGGCCTATCCCTGAGCGACCTTGAGCAGACCCCTCCGGCGGCCGAAATGCTGGCATATACACGCTGTGTGCTCGACGCAGGAATGCGCGGCGATCTGTTGGCACTCAAGGTGGCGCTTGCCCCCTGCGTGATCGGCTACGCGGAGATCGCAACGCGGCTCGCCTTGCGCCCCGATGCGGACGCTGCGACGAACCCCTATCGCGCTTGGATCGCCGAGTACGCCGGCGCGCCGTACCAGCAGGTCGCGGCAAAAGCGCGGGCGCACATGGAACGTCTCGCCGATCTCTACGCCACGCCGGCCCGCGAGGCGGAGCTGATTGCGATCTTCAAGGAAGCCACCCGACTCGAGGCAGATGGGCTGGCGCGCGGGCCAGCGTGTTAAATAGCCCTTTCGGCAATCATCAGGCTCGCAACCTGAAGGACATAGGTTCAAATCCCATCGCTGAGGCGGACGCCGCGCAATACCAAGTAGTCTGCTTTTGAGATGGGTTGTATGTAAGCCCCCTCACAGGTGAGAGGGGTCTTTCGGCCTCGTCCGCTGAACTTCCCTTAGCGGCGGATCGAACGAGAAGAATGCGATCAGGCCACCGCGAGCGCCGAAACGGGCAGGGCGGTCACCGACTTGATCTTCTCCATCGCAAATCGCGAGGTCACATTCTTCAGCGCGATCGAACCGATCAGTCTCTTGTAGAACTGATCGTAGCTGTGCATGTCGGCGACGACGACGCGCAGCACGTAGTCGACATCGCCGGCCATGCGATAGAACTCGAGCACCTCGGGCATCGCGCTGACGACTGCTGCGAACTTCTTCAGCCACGTCCCGGAGTGATCATCGCTCTCGACCGACACGAACACCGACAGGCCGAGGCCGATCTTGTTCTGGTCGACCAGTCTCTGTGTTTCCGGGCGAGACGCAATAGTAATCCGTCTCCCTGTGGGCCAGGGATCGCGGCAACCGCGGTTAGCACACGCTCCCACCGCTTTGCCAGTCGCGGCCGTAGAAAGCCTTTGCTTTGACCAAGCCTTCAAAAATGGCCTCAGGCCGGGTTGAGAACGGCAGAAGCTCCAGCCACGGTTCAATAACTCGATCCTTAACAGGGGCGCGACGAATGATCGTCATGTCATCCTCCTTTGCGCGGCAGGGTCACCACACCATCGGTATGCTGAGTGATCGCAATACAGCGCCGCGACACGACATCAATTCGTACCGGACATCTTTTGCCCGCTCTCGAAGAACAAGTCCGACAACTGTTCAACCATCGGTGCCCTCCGTTTCGAGTCTAGCCCGTTCCGTACGCACAATAGAGCTTTGATGGTCGGAAGAGCCGGCAGATAATATTCCTTAGCTCTGATGACAGAGGATGGGATCATGCTTTCGGGCACAGCGGTCAAGCCGATGCCCGCCTCTGCAGCTGCAAGGTTGGCATGATAGTCAAGGCTCTTGAATGCAATCTTGAACGATACCCCGTGCTTGATCAGGGTTCGTATCATCCAGTCGTCTCCTGGCCAAACGAGTATCGGTAACGGCGCGCGGCGCTTATGACAAAATTCCTCGCTCGTATCCACACCAGAGGATCGTTGAATTCCTTCACTGCCAGCTGGTCTATGTCTTCTTCGATCGCGGGGTATTTGTAAAAACAGGCGACATCGATGTAGCCAGCCGATACACCCTTTGCAATCTGGATGGAGTGATCAGCCTGAATAAACGTGTCACCCGGAAATGCCGTTGGACGACTTTGAAGAAACCTTTGCACAAACACCGTGCTTAGACCCAACCTCAAGGGCGTGACGGTTTCAGCGGAACCGCTGAGGCGCAGCAATTGGTCATTGGCCTCCAATATCCTGCGCGCCTGTTGCAGGGCCAACTTACCGAAGTCCGTCACCGTCGTTCCGCTTGCGGTCTTCGTAAACAACTCACCGCCTAGCAAGCTCTGGAGCCGCTTTACTTGGGAGCTTACAGCTGGCTGGCTTAGTCCCAGACGGTCACCTGCTTTGGAAAGACTTCCGGTTTCTGCGATCGCGATGACAGTTCGAACGAGTTCAATGGGCACGTTTTGGTGCCTTCGCCACATCATGCCCACTCCATGACAATCAATCCAAGCGATCCCTTCTCGATCCCTTTGAAATCATCTCCGAATAGATCACAATGGGAAACGACAACGAATGCAACTAAACTCCTAATCAATCCTATCGAGCTGAGTCTGGATCGGCTCTATGGGCGAACGGAATCGGCCAATAGGGCGTCGACTTATGAAGAAGCTCTTTTCGACGACGGATGTTGATCCTCGGCACCGCTTTGACTATTGGCATAGCGTCGCTTGTGACAATCTTGTCGGTCATTCCTCAACGCCTGAATGCCGACAGACGTTCAATGCCGAACTTCGATCCGGCATGCTGGCTGGCACAGGACTTGTGCTGTTCGAGAATTCGGCGATGGACGTAGCCCGTACGGCTAAGCACGTGGCGCAGGCTCAAAGTGACGACTTGTTTATCTGCCATCAGACCGCCGGTTTGCTCACGCTCGAACAGGACGGCCGCCAACTCATTCTTGGTGTGGGGGACGTAACTCTCGTTGATCCAAACTTGCCATATGCAGCAAAATTCTCGGCGGCTTCAAAGTTGCTTGTTGTCAAAGTCGCGCGGGGCGCGCTCGAAGCCCGTGTGGGGAGGATTCGCGATCTGACCGCGATTGCGTTGAGGCCATCCAATCCCAACAATCGTTGGACCTCGTCGTTCCTGGCGATGCTGCCCAGTATCTCGGATCGGCTGACGTTCACCGCACAGGAAATTGCCAGCAATCAGATTGTCGATCTAGTTGCAATGTCGCTACTCGGTACCTACGGCTCATCAAGGTCACGCATTTCTTCGTGGGCGTTGTCGCTGTTGCGCGTGCGTTCAGCAATTGAAGCGCGCTTGAGCGACCCTAAGCTCAATGCCGCGACCGTGGCCGAGGCTGCCGGAGTGAGCGTCCGTCACGCCAATGACCTACTCGCTAAGGAGTGCACCTCGATCATGCGGCTTGTATTGGCCATGCGGCTCCAACGCTGCCGACAAGCGCTGGAAGACCCGCTGCAAAACCATAGGACGGTGAGCGAAATAGCGCGAGGCTGGGGCTTTTCGGACATGACTCACTTCGGCCGAAGCTTCAAGGCCATGTACGGTGTGCTCCCGCGCGACTTCCGGAAGGCGGGAAACCCTAAGCGCAGTCTGCTCACATCTGGAGACTCCACGTCCTGAAGGAGAAGTCCGGCTGCAACGGCAATGCCGGACTGCCGACTCGTCGTCGTGCCGGGCGTCCGCGACTCGGTGAACGTGGAATGCCGCAACGTTACGTTGGACATTATTGCGCCTGGTTCGGTGAAATAGGCGCCCGCGAGAAGTGATAGGCCCGCCCGCAAAAACGTGATTTGTAGATATCCTCGCCGACGGACGAACCGAACGGCGCACGCGGGATCACGGAGCATCATCGGAAATTCAATGAATCTCGAATTGCCGGCCCCGCATGCCGGCTATTTTTACCCACCAGCACAAACGCCTCTCCCAGCGACTCCAGCACCGACGCGATCAGGAAATTGCCGGAAAGGGTTACCAGATTGGCCTCGGAGGGTTTGGTGCTGATGAAAAAGTCTCCTGACTCATCGCATCAAACAGTTGGTGGTAACGCGCGAGCATCGCGTCAACCGGCCGGGATGATGAAAAGCGTGGCTGCCGCCGCAGTCTCCGGACGCCCGAACACAGGGGAGGCGCCATAACCATGGCCGGCTTTGCCATGCGCTCGGTCAGGTGATCGGAAAGCCCTACGCTGATCGTGCTCGTGGAAATGTGGATAGCATTCCGGCGAAGCACGGAAAGCGCGCCGTAGTCTCCGAACACGACGTCCTCAACGGCGGGGTCGTCGGCGAGTATTGTGATGATAATTTCGCCTTGGCAGGCATCGACAACGCGATAGACGATTTGCGCGCCCTCGCGCGCCAGGGTTTTAACGTTGCTACGCGCGCGCGTGCTGAATTGTTCGGCGATCGCCAGGGGTCGATCGTTCGGTGGCAACAATGCTGCCGCTCGTCCAATTTGGAGCGAGTCTGGAGAATCCGTGGGCAATAGCTGAAATTGACGGTCGTCAAGGCGGCGCTTGTTGCATCGAGGTGTGATGAAAGTGAGTTGCTGCCCTCGAAACCGATCAACTGCACCGGGCACAACAATCATCACAGGAGTTCGACCCATGGTGAAATCACCCATTACGGGCGGAGGCGTACGGCTTCGTATCAACGGGTCCGAGCATCTGCTGCAGATCGAGCCTCGGGTCACGCTATTGGATGCGCTGCGAGAATACGTGCATCTCAACGGTACCAAGAAAGGATGCGATCAGGGCCAGTGCGGCGCTTGCACGGTTCACGTCGATGGACGGCGCGTCCTCGCTTGCCTGACGCTTGCGTCGCAGGTCGAAGGGCTGGCGATTACCACGATCGAAGGTTTGGCAGTCAACGGCAGCCTGCACCCGGTGCAGGAGGCGTTCATCCGTCACGATGCCTTCCAGTGCGGATATTGCACTTCTGGTCAGATCATGTCCGCTGTCGGCTGCATTGACGAAGGTCGGACCGAATCGGACACGACCGTCCGCGAATATATGTCCGGCAATCTGTGCCGTTGCGGCGCCTATCCGCACATTGTCGCGGCCGTGCGCGACGCAGCGCAGGCGATGGATTCGGGAGAGGGGCGATCACGATGAATAATTTCGAATATGTTCGGGCCACCGCTATTCCCGACGCACTGAAGGCTGTTGCCCGCCAGACTGGTTCCCGCTTCCTCGCTGGCGGCACCACAATGGTCGACCTCATGAAATGCGGGGTAGAGCTTCCTTCGGCGCTCATCGACATTACACGCTTGCCCGGCCTCGATACCATCGAAGCTGGTCCGACGAGCGTGCGCATTGGCGCTCTCTCAAGAATGAGCGATGTCGCCGATCACCCCACGATCCGAAAGGAATTCCCGGTTCTGTCGGAATCGCTGTGGCGCGGCGCCTCGGCCCAACTACGCAACATGGCCACCATCGGTGGCAATCTCATGCAGCGGACACGGTGCAGCTATTTCCGCGAACCAGGAGTTTACGGCGCCTGCAACAAACGCGATCCCGGTTCGGGTTGCGCAGCCCTTGAGGGCATTAACCGCGGCCATGCCGTCCTGGGCACGAGTCCAAGCTGCATCGCCACTAATCCCGGTGACTTTGCAGTTGCTCTCGTCGCCTTCGACGCTACTGTCCATGTTGAAAATGGAAAGGCACAACGTCGCATCCCGATCGATGACTTCTTCCTCCTGCCCGGCGACACGCCCGATCTTGAGCACCCGCTCTCATCCGACGAGTTGATCGTCGCGGTCGAGGTTCCAACCTCCTCCGCGCTGCGCCGCTCGCACTACCTCAAGGTGCGCGACCGCGAGTCTTACGAGTTCGCGGCGGCAAGCGCCGCTGTCGGCTTGGAACTCGAGGCGGACGGTCGCACGATTCGTGACGTCAGGATTGCGCTCGGCGGCATCGCCACGAGGCCGTGGCGGGCTCGTACCGCCGAAGAGGCGCTCGTCGGACGTACTTTCGACGAGCCGACCGTGCGGGGCGCAAGTCGCCTGGCCATTGAAGGCGCCGTCGACCATGGCGAAAATCGTTTCAAGATCGACTTGGCTCCCCGCGTCGTCGCGCGTGCGCTGCTGACCGTTGGAGGGATCACCTGATGGCTGTCCCAAATTCTGAATCGCTGAAGAGTAACGGAACGTATCTTGGTCGTCGCATCGCGCGTTCCGATGGCGTCGCGAAAGTGACCGGGCGAGCCGACTACGCCCTCGAACACGATTTGGCAGGCACAGTCCATGCCGTGATCGTCGAGAGCACCGTGCCATCGGGGCGCATCGGAAATATCGATCTTGCCGCGGCGCGGACGATGCCAGGTGTGCTGCGGATCTTGACCCATGCCGACGCCCTACCGCTCAAGAGCTGTCCCATGGTTCCCGCAGGTAGCGTGATGGAGAGCTTCTTGCCGCTTCAGGACGATCGCATCCGGTACAACGGTCAACCGATTGCCCTTGTGGTCGCCGATAGCTTCGATCATGCGACCGAGGCTGCAGGCCGCGTGCGCATCGACTACAAGACCGAGCTGGCCGTCGCCGACATCGATGACCCAACGGCTACATTGATCGACGTCCCCGGGGCGCCGTCATCGGGTCTGGCCCGGGGCGACGCAAAAGGTGCACTGGCGGCGGCAGCGGTGCGCATGGACGTCGTCTACACCACGCCGCGCGAATATTCTTGTCCGATGGAGCCGCTTGGAGCAATCGCAGCCTGGGGCAATGACGGCGGTCTGACCGTCTGGATGCCGAGCCAATGGGCAGAGGGTGCACGAAGGGCATTTTCTGACTGGTTTGCAATTCCGATGAACAAGGTGCGCGTCGTTTCACCATTCGTGGGCGGTGGCTTCGGAGTCAAGGTCACAGCTCACGCGGACTCGCTCCTCGCGGCGATGGCTGCGCGCGAAATGCGACGACCGGTAAAGCTGGCGCTGTCGCGTCCACAGAATTTCACTGGCAACGGCTTACGGCCCGCGATACGGCAGAAGCTTACGCTGGGCGCCAGCGAGGACGGAAAGTTGCAGGTGCTCATTCACGAGAACACCAGTGAGACCTCCGTCGATGACGATTATGTCGAGGGTGGCGCGGCCACCGCCAGGGTCATGTATGCCGTACCGAACCTGAGTTCGACGCAGAAACTGGTGCGGGTCAGTTCCTTTACTCCGAGTTGGAAGCGCGCGCCCGGAGAAGCGATCGGTGCCTATGCTCTCGAAAGCGCGATGGATGAACTTGCCTACAAGCTCAAGCTCGATCCGATCGAATTGCGGCTACGCAACTATGCCAGCCAGGATCCTGAATCGGCGAAACCCTGGTCGAGCCGCCGGCTCCGCGAGGCCTATGAAGCCGGCGCGCGGGCGTTTGGCTGGGAGCGACGCTCGCCGGAGCCGCGTTCGATGCGGGATGGCCGTGAATTGATCGGATGGGGCATGGCGGGAGGAGCTTTCCCGAACGTGCACACGCCCGGCGAGGCGAGGGTCACGATTGCCGCCGATGGTTCGATCGAAGTTGCATCGAGCGGCGCGGACATCGGTGGCGGTACCTACACCATCCTTGCTCAGACAGCCGCCGACGCGCTCGGCGTGCCATTCGAACAGGTGCGCGTTCGGCTCGGCGACACCAGCCTGCCGCGCGCACCGGTCGCCGGAGTTTCACAGATTGCCAATCTCCTCACCGGCGCCGTGGACAAGACCGCACGCGCCGCTCGCGAGGAGCTGTTGACGCTCGCGTCCAGTCATGCTGGTTCACCGTTCAAGGCCAAGCGAGTGAACGACTTCACGATCAAGGATGGAAAGATCGCGCCGACGGATGGCTCCGCAGAAGCCGTCATGATTTCTGAGCTGATGCGAATGGTCGGTCGTGATCGGATCGAGGTCACGCGCAACACCATGCCGGCCGAAAAGGCGTCATCCGAAGCAGAGCAGCGCGACGCTTATGATAGCTTCAAATATATGGGTCCACCATCGTCTACCCACGCGACTTATGCATGGTGCGCGCAATTCGTGGAGGTTCGTGTCGACGAGGACTATGGAACCGTGCGTGTCCGCCGCATGGTTGGAGCCTTTGATTGCGGCAGGCTCTACAACCCCAAGCTCGCCGAGAGTCAATGGAAGGGTGGCATGATCATGGGAATGGGAGAAGCGCTTCTCGAAGCCATACACATCGATCGCCGCTATGCGCGAATCACCAACAATAACCTTGCTGATTACGTCGTGCCGGTGAACGCCGATGTACCTGATATCGAAGTCATTTCAGTCGGCGAGCCCGACTTTCACGCCAGCGCCCTCGGCGGCAAGACAGTTGGTGAAATCGGCGTAGTCGGCGCCGCTGCGGCCATCGCCAATGCCGTGTTCCATGCCACCGGCAAGCGGGTACGCGACCTGCCGATCACGATGGAGAAGCTGATGTAGGTGCGCGATCGGCCAATATTGACGCCGCGTCAAGGTGCAAGTCTCCGATATTAATATCGGCTCCATCATATATGCCTTTAGAGGCCGGCCTTCGCATGCGGATTCCCCTGATCGCCCAGATAGGCATTGACCAGCGCGACAGCGACGACGTTGCGTTGCAGAAAATGATACTCGTCGGCGTTGTGTTGACATCCGCGGTTGCGGCGGCACTGTGGGGCTTCGTTTACATTGCCGTCGGAGCACGGACCGCCGGCGCCATCCCCGCGGCGTACAGCGTATTGTCGCTGGCCAACACCGTCCTGTTCGGCATGTTTCGCCGCTACCAGGTCTACCGGTTCACCCAGCTCATGCTGATTTTGCTACTTCCGTGGCTGATGACGATAAGTCTGGGCGGCTTCCATAATTCGAGCGCCGTAATCCTTTGGTCGACGCTTTGTCCTTTGGGCGCCCTTGTCGTCCATGATCTTCGAAGCGCCTCCCGTTGGTTCTGGGTCTTCCTCATTCTGCTCGTCGGCAGTGCGCTTCAACAATCCCCTGGCGCCTCCCTGCCTTCTTCGATGGTCACATTCTTTTATGTACTGAATATTGGCTGCGTCCTGAGCATTGTCTTTGTGATGCTCTACTACTTCGTCGACAAGAAAAACCTGTTCCAGGCACAGTCCGAAATGCTGCTGCTGAATATCTTGCCAATCGAGATCTCCAACATATTGAAAGGTGAGCACCGCACGATCGCCGATCAGTATGACGAGGTGAGTATCTTGTTCGCCGATGTGGTGCAGTTTACCCCCTTGGCCCGGTCAATGTCGCCCATGGAACTCGTAGGGCTGCTCGACGAGGTCTTCATGTGCTTCGACTTATTGGTCGAGAAGTATCGCTTGGAGAAGATCAAGACAATTGGCGATTGCTATATGGTCGTCGCCGGTGTGCCGCGCCCGCGTGCCGACCATGCCCACGCACTGGCGCGCTTGGCGCTCGAGATGCAAGCTTGTGTGGCCGAACGTGAGTTCCGTGGCCGGCGACTGACATTCCGCATCGGCATGAACTCAGGCCAGGTGGTGGCCGGCATCATCGGCCGGAAGAAGTTCATATATGATCTGTGGGGCGATGCGGTGAACATGGCCAGTCGCATGGAATCCTACGGCCAGAGCGAAGCCATTCAGATCACACACGAAACTTACGAACTGATCAAGGATGACTTCGTCTGCGAAACGCGCGGGACGATAGACGTCAAAGGATCGGGTGAAATGGAGATCTGGCACATCTTGGGTGAAAGGCCCAACGTTCCAAAATACTTGCCAGGCATGGCAGCTTAGTGAAGGAGCAGTGATTTCGCCGAGGCGTTCGCCCGGCACGACCAAGGGATGTTGGAGACCGATTGACGCCGATATTGCCAAGGCACTGCTTCGTTTCCGCCCTGAAAGGCGGAGCCGAGGACAGAAATCTTCATGCGCTCATGTCTGGCCATCAAGGGATATCCCGGAATCTCCATTCGCTGCTGCCGACCATTCGCCGCTGCCGAATGGCATGAGCGCGACCCCTCGATCTCTTCCATGCATTTGAACGATCTCGTTCGCCGATATTCTGGCATCGGTCAATGCAGCGCGCTTCTGCTCACGATACAAGCCAAGTGTCTGGTCGAGGTAAACGAGAGGAAGGACATGGCGCGGCCAATTCACGGGTGCCGTACGCATGTGCTACTGCATCCGTTTTTCGTTGGACTGGGGGGCGCGTTGCTCATGGGCGCTCTCTTCACCGACTATATGTATACGAGAAACTCGCTGCCGCAGTGGGCCAACTTCTCGGTCTGGCTGATCACAGGGGGGCTCGTGCTGGCGCTCATTGCCGCGATCTTCTTGGTAATTGACGTGGCGCTCGCAAGGGCCGGGCCGATCCGCTGGCTCGATTTTGGGTTGATTGGGACTGCCGCAATCCTCTCCGTGGTCAACGTCTTCGTTCATTCGCGAGATGCGTGGACTTCCGTTGTCCTGACTGGCATCGCCCTATCCACCATTGTCACGATCCTGCTGCTCGCCGCTGGTCTTCGGGGCTGGTGCGTCACCACCGCCGTAAAGACGGCGGGCCGGGGAGAAAGCGAATGATCGCAAGTCGGGTTCGAGCGACTTCGGAATTGATGTTTCTCGCGCTTCTCGCGGCCTGTAGTGACCAAGGCGGCGATCCATCAAAGCAATATGGACCGAATCCCGACCTTCCTGAAGCTCACCAATATCTCGTGCCGCCCATGAGCGTACCGCAGGCGGTTGGCTGGCAGACCGGGGAAACGCCCACCGTTCCCGCTGGCATGCGCATCCAAGCGATGGCAACCGGTCTGATGCATCCACGCATTGTTTACCCGTTGCCCAATGGCGACATCCTCGTCGTTGAAGCCAACGGTCCCGGCACCAAGCCATTCCGACCCAAGGATTACATCTCAGGCAAAGTGAAGGCACGGGCCGGAGCGTCCGACAAGGGCGGCAATCGCATCACTTTGTTGCGCGATGCCGATGGCGACGGCGTTCCGGAGATGAAGACTGTTCTGCTCGACCACCTGCACTCGCCATACGGCGTCGCATGGGTAGCCGACACTTTGTACGTCGCCAATACCGACGCGATCATCGCCTTTCCTCTCTCGCCGGGCCAGACGGAGATTGTGGCGCCCGGAACGAAGCTTGCCGATTTGCCGGCCGGCCCGATCAATCACCACTGGACCAAGTCGATGGTGGCCAGCCCGGATGGGTCAAAGCTCTATGTCGGAGTCGGCTCTAACAGCAACATCACTGAGAATGGGGTAGACATCGAAGAAGGGCGTGCAGCGATCTACGAAGTCGATCGGCTCACGGGTGCCAAGCGCCTTTTCGCGACTGGAACGCGCAATCCGACGAACCTCGCCATTCAGCCTGGAACAGGGCAGTTGTTCGCTGTGGTCAACGAGCGGGACGAGATCGGACCCGATCTGGTTCCGGATTATCTTACATCCATCAAGGACGGCGGTTTCTACGGCTGGCCGTATAGCTATTGGGGAGAGCATGTGGACGTGCGCGTCCATCCGCAGGACCCTGCGATGGTGGCGAAGGCGATCAAGCCGGATTATGGCCTCAGTTCCCATGTTGCGGCACTCGGCCTTGTATTCAGTCAAGGGGAAACGCTGTCACCGGACTTCACCAACGGCGCGTTCGTGGGTGAACATGGCAGTTGGGACCGCGATCCGCTGAACGGCTATCAGGTGATCTTCGTTCCCTTCGCGAACGAACGGCCGAGCGGGATGCCGACCCCGGTGCTGACGGATTTCCTTGCGCCGGATAAAAAAACGGTTCACGGGCGCCCGGTTGGCGTGGCACTTGACCGGACCGGTGCACTCATCGTCGCGGACGATGTCGGGAACGCGGTGTGGAGAGTGAGCCGCTCTGTCAACGGTAAATGAGCGCGCGATGCCGATATGGACCAAGCGGTGGCTTCGAACAGCAGAAAGCCAGTTTGCAGCGCTCGAATCCGTCTCGAGCGAACGTAATTTTGCGCGCCGGCTACCTTCATCACGTTGTCGCGCGATACTCGGGTTCGGATAATAGCGGCGGGTCCCTGGACATCGCGCGGGAGCAGTCACAGAAAGGAATTCCGAGTGAGCTCGAAGAGCGTTGTCATCGTCGCTGGTGTCCACGGCGTGTCCGGCAGGGCGGCGGCCACCGCGTGGGCCAATACACGGGACACCAAGGTCTACGGCCTGTCCCGCCGCAGCGCCGACCTTCCCGAATATGTCGAGGGCATTACGGTCGACCTGCTCGATCGGCAGGATGTCGAGCGCAAGCTCGGTGAACTCGACGGCGTGACGCACCTCGTCTTCGCTGCCTACATCGAGAAAGCGACTGCGTCCGAGCGGTCCAGAGTGAACGTGGCGATTTTGAAGCACCTCGTCGAGGTCGTCGAGGTGGCTTCGCCGGCTTTAAACCACGTGACCTTTTATCAGGGCGGCAAGGCGTATGGCTCCGACCTCGGGCCGTTCAAGACGCCGGCCCGCGAAGACGATCCGCGCCTGATGCCGCCGAACTTCTACTATGATCAGGAGGATGTCCTCCGGCGCCAGCAGGTCGGAAAGTCTTGGCATTGGACGGCTCTGCGCCCCGAAGCGATCATCGGTTACGCCACCGGCAACCCAATGAACCTGGGCGTGGCGATCGCCGTCTATGCGACAATCTCCAAGGCGCTTGGGATTCCACTGCGCTTTCCCGGCTCGCCCGAGGCCTATCGCGCTCTCTATCAGGCCAGTTCCGCAGACCTTCTTGCTGCGGCGACCGTTTGGGCTGGTTTCACTCCGGCTGCGCGCGACGAAATCTTCAATATCACGAACGGCGACCAATTCCGTTGGCAGTATATGTGGCCGCGCATCGCCCGCATGTTTGAAATGGAGATCGCCGAGCCAGTCCCGATGCCACTCTACTTATACATGACCGACAAGGCCGAGCTGTGGCGTGAGATCGCCACGAGATATGGTCTGCTCGACATCCCTTACGAGAAGCTGGTATCGTGGAACTTTGCCGACTTCATTTTCAATAGCGGCTTTGACAATGTGTCGAGCACGATCAAGGCGCGGAAGGCGGGCTTTGCCGACTGCATCGACAGCGAAGAGATGCTCCGCGCCTTCTTCGTCTCCCTGCGCGACAGGAAGGTCATCCCTTAACATCGGATCTCGCACCGTCGTAGTGATGGCGCGAGATTGGCTGTAAGCCGACTGCGTTGTTGGACTTACGCAGCCCGGCCACCTAACATCGGCCCGGTTCAGCGCGCATATGTTGCGAGGTACCCCATGCTGGGTGACCCATTCGATCGGATGAATGCGGCGTGGCTTAAGGGCGGTGGAGAACTGGGCGCGAGGCCGCGCAGAGATCCTCGTTGAAGTCCTCCTCTGGGCAATAGTTTGATCGCCCCGATCCCGGCCGCTTGCGCCCGGGGCACAACACGTCACGCCACGCCAATCACCTTGTCGAGCGTGATCGGCAGGTCGCGCACCCGCTTTCCGGTCGCGTGGTAGACCGCGTTGGCGATTGCTGCGGCGACACCGACGAGGCCGATCTCGCCCAGCCCTTTCACTCCGAGTGGATTGCAGTCGTCCGGCTCGTCGACAAAGATGACCTTGATGTCATAGACGTCGGCATTCACCGGGACATGATATTCAGCGATGTTGGCGTTCATCACACGGCCGAACCGGTGATCGATCAGCGTCTCCTCCTGCAGCGCCATGCCGATACCCCAGACCACGCTGCCGAGAATCTGGCTCGCCGCGGTCTTGGTGTTGAGGATGCGGCCGGCCGCGACCGCGCTGACCACCCGCGAGACGCGGATCACTCCGAGCTGCTCGTCTACCTTGACCTCGGCAAAGGCCGCCGAATGCGTGTTGTGCGCTCGGTCCTCGTCCTGGACAGGGGACGTGGTCATTTCCTGCTCGATGCGGTCGATGCCGCTATGCCGCATGACATCGGCGATCGCGACCGCGCGCGTCGCATCCTGCCGATTCACGAGCTTGCCGTCCGCGAGCACGACTTCGTCCGGCGCCACGTTGGCAAGCGGGGTGTTCGGCATTGTCTTGGCGATCCGCAACAGGTTGTCACAGATGGCGCCGGCCGTGGTCACGATGCCGTTCGACACCGAGGCCGCGATCCACGAGCCGCCTTCGACCGGCGACTGCGGGAGGGCCGAGTCGCGAGGTGGACGCTGACGTTCTCGAGCGGAAGCCCGAGCGAATCGGCCGCCACCTGGGCCATGATGGTGTAGGTGCCGGTGCCGATGTCGGAGGTCGCGCACGCGACCTCCGCATGGCCGTTGGCGCTGAGCGCGATCCGCACCGTGATCGGCATCTGCATCGCGTCCCACACGCCGGTCGCCATGCCCCAGCCGACCAGGTCCCCGTCGTCGCGCATCGAGCGTGGCGCCGGATTGCGCTTGCCCCAGCCGAAGGCCGCCGCGCCTTGAGCGTAGCATTCGCGCAGCGCCTTGCTGCTGTAGGGTCGGTCGCGGTTCTGGTCGCGATCCGAATAGCACCGCAGCCGAAGGTCGAGCGGATCGATCTTGAGGGCGACCGCGAGCTCGTCCATGGCGCATTCGAGCGCATAGACGGCGGTGGCGGCGCCTGGTGCGCGTTGATCGGAAGAGGTCGGGCGATCGAGCCGCGCGAGCCGGTGCGCGTATTTCGCGGTGGCGGATTTATAGAGCAGGCCCGACCAGCCGGTTCTGGCGGAAAAACGTTTCATTTTGCGAGGTCACGGTGATCGCGTCGTGGGTGATCGCTTCGAGACTTCCGTCGGTGTTGGCGCCGATTGCTATGCGCTGAAGCATCGCCGGCCGGTAGCCAAGCGCGTACATCTGCGGGCGGGTCAGTACGATGCGCACCGGCCGCCGCAGCGCGAGCGCAGCCTGCACCGCCAGCACGACCTCGAAATTCGGGCGCAATCCCGAGCCGAATCCGCCGCCCATGAAGGGCGACAGGACGCGCACATCCTCCGGTTTCATGCCGAGCGCGCCGCAGATATAGCGCTGGACGTTCTGGACGCCCTGCGTCTTGTCGTAGACTGTGAGCTTGCCGCCTGCCTCGTAGACCGCCGTCGCGGCAAAGAGCTCCATCGGATTGTGGTTCTCGATCGGAACGTAATAGGCCCCCTCATGGCGCACGGCCGCAGCGGCGAGCGCCTGTTCGGGCGTGCCGCGCGCTCTCGGCGGCGTGAACAAGGCCTCGGTCGGGTTTGTGGGTGGCGGAACCGGGATGGTCGCGTCGAGCTGCTGGAATAGGTCGGTGACGTGAGGCTCCTGGGCGTACTCGACCCAGACCCGGGATGCCGCGTCGCGCGCGACTTCCGACGTCTCGGCGACAACCAGCGCGATCGGCTGCCCGCTGAACATGACCCTGTCGTCGTAAAGCGGACGAAACGGCGATCCTAGCGGGGCCACGTCGTCCTTGTAGGCCTTGTCGTTATCGGCCATGGACGGACGGTTCTGGTGCGTGATCACGTCGATCACGCCGGCGACGCGCTTGGCACCACTCGTATCGAAGCGCGTGATGCGCCCCTTGGCGATCGTCGATGCGACAATACTGCCGTATGCCAGGCCGGGCATATTGAACTCGGCGGCATATTTCGCCGCACCGGTAACCTTTTTGACGCCGTCGATCCGGGACCGGGAGGTGCCGATATAGGCTGCCATGGCGTTACTCACGCGATCTTCTTATGCGACTGCGACTGCGGCGTGCCGCGCGCGGCCTGGCCAAGCGCGCGCACGATGCAGCGCCGCGCAAGATCAATCTTGAAGGTGTTATATTTGTAGCCGTGGGCGTCGCGCAGCAGCACGTCGGCCGCGCGGGCGAATGTCTCGGCGTTTGCCGGCTGGCCGCGCAGCACGGCTTCCGCCTGCGGATTGCGCCACGGCTTGTGCGCGACCCCGCCGAGCGCGAGGCGTCCCTCCTTGATGGTGTCGCCGTCGAGCTCGAGCCCGGCCGCGATGGCGATGAGGGCGAATGCATAGGAGAGCCGGTCTCGGATCTTCAGGTAGGTATGGTGGCTGGCGAACCCCTTCGGCGGCAACTCGACCGCAGTGATGATCTCGCCGGGGTTGAGGTTGGTATCGCGCTGAGGCGCATCCCCCGGCAGCCGGTGGAAGTCCGCAAACGGGATCGCGCGGTCGCCTGCCGGGCCCGTGACATGCACGGTCGCATCCAGCATCCTCATCGCCACGCACATGTCGGAAGGATGCACCGCGATACAGGCCTGGCTGGTGCCGAGGATTGCGTGGCCGCGGTTGAGCCCCTCGATCGCCGCGCAGCCGGTACCTGGCTTGCGCTTGTTGCAGGGCGTCGCGACATCATAGAAGTAGGCACAGCGCGTGCGCTGAAGCAGGTTGCCACCCGTCGATGCCATGTTGCGCAACTGCTGCGACGCGCCGGCCATGATCGCGCTGCTCAGGATCGGATAGCGCTTCTCGATCAGCGGGTGATAGGCAAGATCGGTGTTGGGCACGAGAGCGCCGATGCGCAGGCCGCCGCCCGGGGTGGGCTCGACCTGGCGGAGCGGCAGTCGCGTGATGTCGATCACCCGCGTCGGCTGCTCGACCTCCATCATCATCAGGTCGATCAGGTTGGTGCCGCCGGCGACGAACCTGGCGCGTGGATCGCTGGCGGTCTGGCGCACCGCGTCCGCCACATCGGTGGCCCGCACGTACTGAAAACTGATCATGATCGGCCCATCGCTTGCTGTATCGCTGCGACGATGTTCGGGTAGGCGCCGCAGCGACAGATGTTGCCGCTCATCAGTTCGCGGATCTCGTCCGGGGTCTTCGCCCGGCCTTCCGACATCAGCCCGGCCGCCGAGCAGAGCTGTCCCGGCGTGCAGTATCCGCACTGGAATGCGTCATGGTCGATGAAGGCCTGCTGCAGCGGATGCAGTGCGCCGTCCGCCGCCAGGCCCTCGATCGTGGTGATCTGCCGGCCGTCAAACATGACCGCGAAGGTCAGGCATGAATTGATTCGCCGCCCATCGAGCAGCACCGTGCAGGCGCCGCACTGGCCCTGATCGCAGCCCTTCTTGGTTCCGGTCAGGTCGAGATGCTCGCGCACCAGGTCGAGCAGCGTCGTGCGCGGATCGATCGTGAGGACATGCTGCGTACCGTTGATGGTGAGGCTCACCGCGACCGGCTCGGACGCCGCTGCCACCGCGGGCGACTGAGCCGCGGCGCCCGGCGGCAACGCCAGGGCGATGGGAACCACGGCACCCGCTGCGATGACGTCGCGGCGCGTCGGGTAGCTCAAGGAATGAAACGTCGGACCGTCTTCGGTATCGACCATCCTCGACTCCACGGGAGAGCGATGCGGGGGTACAACGTTGCATGCCAATCTCTGTCGGGTCTTGAACGAGTGCGCTCAAGATCATGCGCCGATCGAGCGCCCAGCATCCGCGCCGTTTTTTGCATCAGGCGAGGACGGCTGCCTTGATAACCGTCAATTTTTGTCGCGGCGAATGATTCGCGGCGCGCGATCGCGGTACGAATTTCGGCGCAATCGAATGCAAGCGAGTATCCCGACAATGTGGCTCGCGAAAAGGCAGGCGCCTTGGATTGTATCTGATACGCGAAAGCCTGCCGGAATATTGACGGTTGTCATGGCTGCGTAGAGTTAAGCTGCTTCGTTAGAAACTACGGTTGCGAGTTGAACGGGGGCTAACAATGACGCGTTAGTCTGAAAGATTTCGTGCGTTCAGTGTACGCCATCCGGGCCCCTATCCTGCGATTCATAGCTCTTTCGCAGGGCGTAATTGAAAGCTCAACCTTGCGAGGAGTCCTTGCCGAACAAAGAACCGTACATCAGGTTGCCGCATCGCGCTGTTGTTTTTGTCGGAGACGGCTGCAAGGCCCTTTTTCTATTTAATGAAGGGGATGGTCTAAAACCACGCCTGAAAGTCCAACAGGCGCTTAAAGATGAGAACCCACCGACCCATGAACAAGGATCGGACAAGCCGGGGCGAGCGCTGTCGGGCACCGAGCCGAACCGCAGCGCGGTGCAACAGACCGACTGGCATGACGTCGAGAAACATAGGTTCGCGCGCACAGTCGCCGGTGCTCTGGATCGCCTTCTGAGAGAGCTACAAACAGAGCATCTTGTTATCGTGGCACCGCCGCGAACGCTCGCAGATCTGCGTCGATCATTTTCTCCGACAGTCCAAAAGTCCATTGTTGCGGAGCTTGCAAAAGACTTGACCGGCCTGAGCGTCAGCGACATCTCGCAATATCTGGCCGCCCGATCGTAGGGCGGTTGTTATGCATGGTGAAGCAGGGGTGCACGCGGGGTGCCGGTTGACGGATACTTCTATCAGACGCTTAGCATGGGCTTGATCATGAAAATCGGGATCATCGGGGCAGGAAGAGTTGGATCAGCCTGTGCTCTCGCGGCGGTCGTGCGCGGCAGCGCCCGCACGATCGTGATCGTGGACCGAACCCGCAACCGCGCGAAGGCAGTAGCGACCGACCTTCGTTACGGAGCCCCGCTTTGTCCCAAGACCACGGTTGTCGATGGGGATTACGATGATCTCGCCGACTCGGACCTGGTGATGATCACCGCCGGCATCAACGAAAAGGCCGGGGGAGCCACCGACCGCAGCGACCCGCAAGGCAGGTTGCGGCTCCTCCATACCAACGCCGGGATCTATCGCGAGATCGTTCCGCACATTGTACGGGCAGCACCTCGCGCGGTCCTGCTGGCGGTCACCGATCCCCCGGAACCGCTCGCCGATATCACGCGCATCAGCGCGGGGCACGATCGCGTGCTGAGCACCGGCACCTTCCTCGACAGCCTGCGCTTCCGCGTTCATCTAGCAGAGCATTTCGAGCTCGATGCCAATCAGGTGGAGGCGCAGGTGATCGGAGAACACGGAGTCTCTCAGGTATTTCTTTGGTCAAGCGCGCGTATCGTCGGTGTACCGATTGGCGCGCTTGTCGAACGACGCGGCGAAACGCTTGACGGACTGCGCAAGCAGATCGAAGACAGCGTGCGTTACGCCAATATCACGATCATCGAAGGCAATGATGCCAGCCAGTTTGGCATTGGCATCGTGGCGGCACGGATCGCAGAGTTGGTGCTTCGCGATGAGCGAGTGGTCGTGCCGGTCGGAAGTTACAATGTAGGCTTTGGCGTCACCCTGTCGCTTCCGAGCGTGGTCGGACGCGCCGGCGTCATTCAAAGCTTCGAACCGGAGATGTCGGGCGAGGAGCGGCAGGCGTTGGAGGCGAGCGCCGCCAATCTAAAGAAATCGGAGTGCCGAGCCTGAGTCGTTGGCAGGATTTTGCGTCTGCGCGCCGCCCTGACCACGCTAGTTTGACCGTCAAAGCATCCGCAGCCCGCGGCGAAGCCGACCGCGCGGGAAGGCGGCATTGATCCGCGCGGCAGCGGACCGAGCCGCCGTTTTTGGACGCTGGTCCTCGTACAGCGCCGGGCATTATGCGGCATGACGATGCCCACGTGCGCCGCTGAACAACTTGATCGTTTCCCGGTTGAATGCCGGAATATCATCGGGGCTGCGGCTCGTGACCAAGCCCTTGTCCACGACCGCTTCCTGGTCCACCCAATCCGCGCCGGCGTTCTTGAGGTCGGTCTTGAGCGAGGGCCATGAGGTCATGCGCCGGCCGCGCGCCGCGCCGGTCTCGATCACCGTCCAGGGACCATGGCAGATCGCTGCAACCGGTTTTCCGGCATCGAAAAACGCCTTCGCGAAAGCAACTGCTTTCGGCTCTATGCGAAGCGAGTCCGGGTTGATAACACCGCCCGGCAGCAGGAGCGCGTCGAAGTCTTCCGGCTTGGCATGATCGAGCTCCACATCGACCGGCAACTTTATGCTCCAGTCAGTGAAATTCCACGCCCGTACGCTTTGATGTTTGGGCGAAACGATCTTGGTCGTGGCGCCGGCTTCGTCCAGGGCTTTGCGTGGCTCGGTGAGTTCGACCTGCTCGAAGCCGTCGGTGACCAGGATGGCCACCTTGAGTCCTTTGAGGGTGTCTTCTGCCATGATCTAGTGCCTTTCTAATCGTGGTGCTAAGTGAGCGCGTCTTCGTGAAAGTAGTGGACGTGGTGGCGCAATGCCCGGCTGGCGTGCGCGCGAGTCAGCGGTGCCTTGACAATGCGATGCCGCAGGTTGTAGGGGCCAAGCCGGTACGGCATGAACAGCACGTCCGTGTCCGCCGCCTGGATGGTAGGGGCTGCGCGCGCAATCGTGGTCGCCTCGTTCATATTCGCTCCGGCAGCGCAGGACATTGGCAGCCCGCTTGTTCTATTCAAGTGAAAATATTAGGAGCAAAGCGATCTGCCTCAACTGACTGCCGTCAATGCGGAGCGGGATTAGAACCTCCCTAGTAGGCTGGCGCTTGCAAGGTTCGCGCGCGGGCGGACGGGACCGAATATGTGACCAAAATGAACGCGGCCGACGCCATCCCCCTGATTGAGGGCTATGACGCGATACGAATCGAAACGGCTTCGTGGCAAGAGTGGCGGGCTTGAAATGGGCCGACGGCGTGCCCGTCGTTCGGCGATGTGGCAGCACTGGCTGGCGGACGAAGCTTGGTCGCATCTGGCCTGTGCCGGCGCTCCCTTTGGCCGCGAGATTATCTGAAAGCTGGAGATGCCGGTGATTCCCTTCTCGGTTTTGGACTTGTCGCCGATTAATCAAGGCAGCGATGCGGCCCAGGCCTTCCGCAATTCGCTCGATCTGGCGCAGCATGCCGAACGCTGGAATTACAAGCGGTTCTGGCTTGCCGAGCATCACAATATGCCAGGCATTGCCAGCGCTGCGACTGCGGTGGTGATCGGCTATATCGCCGGCGGCACCCGCATCATCCGTGTTGGATCGGGCGGCGTGATGTTGCCGAACCATGCGCCGTTGGTCATCGCTGAGCAGTTCGGTACGCTGGAATCGCTTTATCGGGGTCGCATCGATCTCGGGCTCGGCCGCGCACCCGGCACCGATCAGCGTACCGCGCGCGCGTTGCGCCGGGATCTGGCCACGACCGCAGAGAATTTTCCCCATGATGTCATGGAGCTGCAGGCCCTGCTGGGACCGCTGCAACCGGGCCAGATAATGCGGGCCGTGCCAGGTGCCGGATTGCGGGTTCCGATCTGGCTGCTCGGATCGAGCACGTTCAGTGCACAGCTCGCTGCGATGCTCGGCTTGCCCTTTGCGTTCGCGTCGCATTTTGCTCCATCGGAGCTGCTGCGGGCGCTCGGGGTGTACCGCGCCCGCTTTCAGCCGTCGGAACAGCTTCGTGAGCCTTACGCGATGGTCGGCGTCAATGTCTTCGCCGCCGATACCGACGCCGAGGCGCGCCGTCTTATCACATCGCTGCAACAGCAATTCCTCAGCCTGAGACGCGGCACGCCCGGACCGGTGCCGCCGCCGCTCGACAACATGGATGAACTCTGGTCTCCGCTGGAGCGGAAGGGTGTCGAGGAGGCGCTGGCCTACTCTGTGGTCGGTGCTCCGGCCGCCGTCGAGCGGGGGCTCGAAGCCTTCATCGCCCAGACAGGTGCAAATGAACTGATGTTGACGGCGCAAATCTACGACCACACGGCGAGACTCCGCTCTTTCGAAATCGCGGCCGAAATACGCCGCCGCATCGACTCCCGTCAGCCGACGTCCTTGCTGTGGTCGGATGCTTCCACCCCTTGAATATCCGGACCAGGCTGTGCAGCCCGTACAATTGATCGAGCAGCGGCGATCGAGAGGGGAGAACAGGCAGCCTCAGTCGATCACCTGGACGATCTTCGGCTGCTGGGGGTCAACAAGTACCACCTCGTCGCCGATGGCGAGATAACGATAGTTGGCGAGCTCTGGATGGTTACGCGCCAGCTCTTCCGGCATCGGCTGCAGCGACAGACAGTTCCGCGCGGAGGTTTCGCCTCCGCTGGCCGAAGGCGAGGTCGAGCCGACCGTTGTCGGAGAACTCCGCACCAATTCTCTGAGCCGCCTGCGCGTGTCCTCGCCGATGACGACACGATCGCGCCTGTCGCCGGCCGCCCTGCTGTAACCCGGCCCGTCGTCGAGAATATCCACGACCTCGCGCCGCCGGGGATCAATAATGGCAACGCGGTTGTCGATGACCGTATACTCATAGTCCCGGTATTGCGGCATGATCCGTACGATTTCGGGCGGCAATCGGCGCGCCTCCGCGCCTCGCGGCAACCGCGTGCCGACATTGACTTGAACATTGAGATTCTGGCTGGTGGCAGTCCTGTCGCGACGCAGCTGATCGACGACTTGCCTACGCTGATCGTCGCTGACCGCGGCCGAGCTAGTCTGGCGGCTCGATTGATCCGGCGCTTGACCGGTCCTCTGGGTTTGAGCGTTGTCGGCCGGCCGCGCGCTCTCCTGCGGCGAGGAGGACTTGGAGGACTGGGTGGCCTGATCGCGTTGTTCCTTGCGATCGCGATCGATCTGCTGTTGGGTCTGCTGCTGCTTCGTATCGGCCGGCCTGGCGGCGTCCTGAGAGCGGTCCGGCTTGCCCTGATCCTCGCGGCCCCGCAGCATTTCGTCAGCCTGTTGCTTCCGGTCGGCAGCCGGCTTGGCATCGCGGCCCTGTTGCAGTTCCTTCTGCGCCGTGCCCGAGGGCGTGCGCTCGCCGCGGCTGCGCTGATCCTGGCTCTGCCGGGTCGGCTGCTTGGACTCGCGGCCCCGCGGTTCCTGCGCCTCCTTGCTGCGCTCGGCCGGCGACGGGACCTCGCCGCGCTGCATGTCCTCGGCGCCCCCATTCGGCTCGGACTGCGCGCGCTCCTTGATGCGATCAGCCGCGCCGCCGCGATCGATCTCCTTCGACCGGGCGGGTGGACGGACCATTTCCCTAGATTGAGACGCCGGCGACTGGGCGCGGGGGCTTTCCTCGCGCTTCTGCGAACCTTCCGGCGATTGCGAAATGGCGGGACCGGCGCCAATCACCAACGCCATTGCCGTCGTGTAAAGCCAGTTAATCCTCATGGAAGAATCTCCTCTTGGTTCCCAGCCCGTCTCGCATTCGGCAAACTAGGTTGCGGCGTTTGGTTTCACCATGACGACGGTCAACCCGGACCCAGGGGGCGGTAGGGCGGTCACGCTGCTCGAGTGCGCACAGCTGAAGGCTGTGCGGCAGAACTTATGTCGGACTATCTGCACCGAAATTGAACTAAACGCATCTACGCAAGGTAGTCGCGCCTGCCGCGCTGACCTCGGTCAATTTCTCCGATCAAATGCGCTGCCGCCGATGCACGGCTTATCGAGACCGCGCTGCGTGCCGGTCCGTGGAGGCAGTCTGCGTTGCTTCGCCCAGATCCCACTCCTTGGCATCCGGTGGATTAAGGGATGCCTCGAGGGCATCGTCGACGCGCTCAAGCCACACGAAGCGTATCAGGCCTCGCGCCTTTTCCGGCACATCTTCCAGATCCTTGCGATTGCGTGCGGGCAGCATCACCGTTGCGATGCCGGCCTGGATCGCCGCCAGCACCTTCTCCTTTACCCCGCCGATCGGCAGCACCAAGCCGCGCAGCGAGATTTCACCGGTCATGGCCGTATCGCTGCGGACAGTGCGCCTGGTGAGCAACGACATCAGGGCCATGAACATGGCAACGCCCGCGCTCGGACCATCTTTCGGAATGGCGCCCGCCGGCACATGAATGTGGATATCCGACTTTTGCAGCTCCTTCGGATCGACGCCGAATTCAGCGGCGCGGGATTTCACTAGCGTCAATGCGGCCTGCGCGCTTTCCTTCATCACTTCGCCGAGTTGTCCCGTGAGGATGAGCTTGCCCCTGCCGAGCGTGCTGGACGCCTCGACGAACAGGATATCGCCGCCCACCGGTGTCCAGGCGAGTCCGGTCGCCACCCCCGGCACGCTGGTGCGCATGGCGGTCTCCGGCTCGAAACGTTTCGGCCCCAGGACGGCGCGAAGGTCCCCAACCTTCATGGTGACGCAGTTGGCAGCGCCTTCGGCAATCTGCATGGCGGCGTACCGGCACAGCGCGCCGATTCGGCGCTCTAGGTTTCTCACACCTGCTTCCCGGGTATAGTCGCGGATGATTGCGCGTAGCACGTCGTCGCCGATCCGGCATTGGTCATCGCGCAGCCCCGCCGATGCCAATTGACGCTTGACCAGGTAACGCTTGGCGATCGCCAGCTTCTCATCCTCGATGTAGCCGGGCAATTCGATGACTTCCATTCGGTCGCGCACCGGGCCCGGGATACTGTCGACGACGTTGGCGGTGCCGATGAACATGACTTTTGAGAGATCGAAGAGAAGGCCTAGATAATTGTCGCGGAAGGTCGCGTTCTGCTCGGGGTCGAGGACCTCTAGCAGCGCGGCCGCGGGATCGCCGTGGAACCCAGCACCCATCTTGTCCATCTCGTCGAGCATCATCACGGGATTGCGGGTGCCGGCCTTGTGGATTGACTGAATGATGTTGCCGGGCAGGGCGCCTACATAGGTACGACGATGTCCGCGTATCTCGCTCTCGTCATGAATGCCGCCGAGGCTCAGCCGGACGAATTTTCGGCCTGTGGCATGGGCGATGCTCTGGCCCAGCGAGGTCTTGCCGACGCCGGGCGGGCCGACGAAGCAGAGGATCGGACTGTTGCCGCCCGGATTCAGCTTGCGCACGGCTAGATATTCGAGGATGCGCCGCTTCACTTCCTCAAGTCCGTAGTGATCCTCATCGAGGATACGCCGGGCCTCGGCTATTTCGATGCGTTCGGAATCCGATTTCGACCAAGGCAGTTCGACCAGCCATTCGAGATAGCTGCGCGCCATGCCGTATTCGGCCGCGATCTCCGGCAGCCGCTCGAGCCGCTGCAATTCTCGTTTGGCTTGCTCCTCGACCTCCGGAGGCATGCCTGCCTTGTCGATCTTGTCACGCAGTTCCTTCAACTCGGCTGACTTGGGATCGTCGTCGCCGAGCTCCTTCTGAATCTGACGAAGCTGCTCGCGAAGGATATGCTCGCGCTGCTGCGACGATAGGGTTTGCTGTGTCTGCTCGCTGATATCCTTCGAAAGCTGCAGCACTTGAATTCGTTTGGCAATGAGGCCGAGCAGCTTGTCGAGCAACTGCGTGACGTCGAACGTCTCGAGCAGGTCCTGCTTCTCCTGCACCGGTATGTCCAGAATGCCCGCGAGGAAGTCGGCCAGGGCCGAGGGCGAGTCAATACTCTCGATCGCCGGAGCGATCTCCGGCGGCAGGTTCGGCAACAGCTGGATCGCGTCGCGCGCGCGCGTTTTTAGAAGCTGCATCCGCGCCTCAACCTCCGGCGTGACTACCTCGGAGACGCCGATCTCCTTGACCCGAGCGACGAGAAATGGATAACCCTCGAGAAATTGCTCGACGCGGAAGCGCCGCAAACCCCGGGCAATGACATAGTGGATCTGTTCGGACGTTACGTAGCGGAGGATCTCGGCGACGGCGCCGACGCGCCGCAGATGCTGAGGCTCGGGCTGTTCGATAGTGGGATCGTCCTGCAGCAGCAGGCCGACCTTGCGGCCGGCACGGACCGCTTCCTGGGCGGCTGCGATCGAGGCAGGTCGGCCCAGCGTCAATGGCAGCACCACGCCGGGGAAGAGCAACATATTTCGGATCGGAATGACGATTATTGCATCCGCAGGGATCGGCTGATGGTTTTGACTGGGCCCGGCGCCCGAAATCTCGGTTGCATCCGTCATTGATCTGCCTCCCGTCAAAGGCCTTCAAAAGGCTGCTTAGAGAAGCGAAGCGTGAGATTGCCATCGGCCAGTTCGGATTCGCCAAGCCGAAGAAACATGCCGGGAAGGGCTATCTGGCGCTCGAATCTGCCATACGGAATTTCGAGCCGATGGACTATGCTGCCGGCTGGGAT
Source organism: Bradyrhizobium viridifuturi (assembly GCF_001238275.1). Taxonomy (GTDB): domain Bacteria; phylum Pseudomonadota; class Alphaproteobacteria; order Rhizobiales; family Xanthobacteraceae; genus Bradyrhizobium; species Bradyrhizobium viridifuturi. The sequence goes on along the minus strand of NZ_LGTB01000002.1, from coordinate 78,831 downwards.
GTTGCTTGGACGTCGCAAGCCGACCACGGAAACCTCGCCGGTACGAGCCGACACTTTGACTGCGCCGGCGTCAACGCCCGGAAGCGCTATAGTAACCAGAACGTCGGTCTCGGTTTCTACAATATCAACCGGCGGTTCCCAATAAAGGTCGCGGACCGGCTCGACCCTTGGCTGGAAGAACTGGCGATGCAACCGTTCGGCCCGATCGATCAGCTCGCAAGCTCTGGTCCACATCAGTGTTCTCGGATCGATCTGGGCCATCAGGCGCCTTCCTTGAATCGGAATCCTGGAGCCGGACCCGGTAGCCCTCCGCACCGCAAGCGCTTCGGCTATCATACTTTCCAGCGTACGGCGGTGGACTGATCGTCACCTTGACGACCGTCAATCAAGTGGGCACAGCGGCGTTCGCAATCTCGTGCGCGATCAACCGAAGGGACCGGCGAAATGCGCTGTGTCCGGAGATGGTGCTGCCCGGCGGTTGCCGAGGGCCGGGAGATTTCGACTGGTCAGACTGAGGGCGGTTCGCCATGCGAAGGCGCAGATTTGAGTCCACGCGTCAGCCGCGACAGAGTAGACAGGTTGCGAATCTCATGCCATCTCAAATTCTGGCAGTTCGATCGAGGCTTGGCCAAATTGCATGTCATAAGCCCCGCGAGCTAACAATGAGGCTGCACGACGTCGCCGGCGCGCCCAAGCGTAGATGCCTGCATTGTCGATGAGAGGCTCACGCTAGTGTTCACCCCAAATCGGAAGCGTCGATCCAATAGTATCTTACTTCCCAATAGTCGTAGACGTCCTGGTTGCGGGCCCGAGTTGTTTTCTCCCAGTCTTCCCCTGGCTCGATCTTCGGGGCGTTCTTGAGCTCCTCTTCGGTGATGTCCAGCTGGAAACCATCGGGCTTTTCGTTGTAGGTGAGCATCGACCACGGTATCGGATAGTGATCGGCGCCGATGCCGAGGAAGCCGCCGAAACTCAGAATCGCGTAGGCGATTTCGCCCGTGACCTTGTCGATCATCAGGCGTTCGACCTTCCCGATGCGCTTGCCGTGTACGTCATAGACGGGCATTCCTTCCACACAGTCGCTAGCGATGAGCGACGAAGTCTGGCCCTGTTGCTGCGGTCCGGGCTGCTCCCAATAACCATAGACTTCTTCGTCGCGGTCCAGATTAGCTTGGTCCCACCCATCCCCTTGTTCGATTTTCGGGGCGTTCTTGAGTTGCTCCTCGGCGACGTCCACTCGGTATTCGCCGAGCTTCTCATCGAAGTCCAACATCGACCAGGGAATCGGATAGTGGTGGGCGCCGATGCCAAGGAAACCTCCGAAACTCAGGACCGCGTACGCGACGCGGCCGCCGGCCTTGTCGATTACAAGCTGCTCGATTTTCGCGATGCGCTTACCGCTCGCGTCATAGACCGCAGTTCCTTCGACGCGATCACTTGCGATCAGGGATGACGTTGTTCCGCGCGCCGCGGTGGGTGCGTGCTGCGTTATAGTCGCCATATTGTCTCCTAGATTCGACTCAGACCAGTTGACTGCACAAGGCAAGTTTAAGCGTGGATTCATTCGCTCCGGAAATTTTTGCTCCGGAGGTCCTGTACTTTAATAAGGTATGCTGCCATCGCGCTCGTTGCATTGACGGTCGTCAGCGCCGGCGTGCGGGTCTTGCAAGCAATCAGGAGCGGCGATGCATTCGGATACGAGGCGTCGCCGCAGCTTATCGTAGGTCGGGTGCTACACCGTCGGCCGCGCTGCTCACGGATCGCACCAACGGGTGTCGATCTCCTCGATCAAAACCGTATCGACATGGCCCGTTTGTGCCGAAGTCGTATCCACTGTGGATCAACCAATTCTCTCATCGATGCACGTGATGTTTTGCACCTTCCGAGAAAGGGGTCATCGATGTCGGACAACGTCGCTTCGGCGGCAACGGCCAGTATAATCGCGCGCCCAAAATTACCACGCTATCAATGCTCGATGGCGGGCTTTCTGCCGCAGCGATGCGCAGTTGGGCCAGGTTTTGATGTGAGGAGGATTGCTGATTAACTATTCTACCCGCTGGATGAGTCGCTGTTGCTGCGGCGGCCGCAATTCGCCATCCATTAATCTGGAAAGATGGGGCCAACGTAGCGGATCGCTCCCCGGGCAATCGACACAAATCAAGTCAAGCCTGCCCGTCGGAGCGATCGCGAAGCGGAACGGCCTTACACATAGGGGACAGCGGATCGGAGCAACGTTTCTCTGCATGTGCTACCCAGGATTTGTATCATGTTGGGCATCTTTAAGATGCGAAGAGTGTGAAGGGCCTTGACGGTCATCAATTGGTCGTTCGGGGGACCCTTGCCGCGCGAGTTTTGCGGCAGCCGGCTCGCTGCTCATCCCGATGCCGCTTGCGAGTCAAATTCACGATCGCATGCTGACGGCCGAGGCATATGGCAGTGATACCAACCGGTCAGCCGCCCCAAGCAATCGGCACCGCAATGCCGCTCTCCATTCCTGAAATTGATAGCGGTCAAGGCGTGCGCGCCTAGAAGCAGCTAGAAGACCCCATTCGACCCTGGATTGGTCATGCCTGGATTGGTCATGCGAGGTTTGGTGCAAGACATCGCTATTGTTTTCGCGCTCACTGTCGCGCCGCCGGCGATCGCCCAAGGCATGCACTACGAGTTGTTCCCCGAGCCGGACGTGGGGGACACCGCGTCCAACCGAACAGCCACGGCCTATGTGGTCGACAAGAAGGAAAATCAATTCTGGGTCTGTTCAGTGCGCTACAGCTATCGCGACCTTACGGCGAACAATGGTTCGTGCGTCAAGGTCGACACGACGATCGGCCGGCCGTCGCTGAACGAGACGTATGTGGCGCATGCCGTGACGGGCTCCGCGACGATCAATCCGTTCCTGCCGGTGATCTGGTTTATCGATCCCGCGAGCGGCGACGTCCAATTTTGCGACATCCGTCACGCGGGGCTATGCGTGAAAATGGGTCTGCAGTGAACGCAAGGGAATCATACCATGACTGTGACTGAGGCCACGCGCACCATCGTGCTCCCTTCAGGGGAGCATGTTCCAATGCTTGGCCAAGGGACTTGGCATATGGCCGAGAATCCGCTGAACCGGACCAACGAGATCAACGCGCTGCGCCTCGGGATCGATCTCGGCATGAGCCTGATCGATACGGCCGAAATGTATGCGGACGGCGGCGCCGAAAGACTCGTCGGCGAGGCTATCAAGGGCCGGCGAGACGAAGTCTTTCTGGTGAGCAAGCTGTTGCCTCAAAATGGTACCCGGCACGGTACGATGGCCGCTTGCGACCGAAGCCTGGCTCGGCTTCGAGTGAATGAGATCGACCTCTATCTTCTGCATTGGCGAGGGCTGATTCCTCTGGAAGAGACTCTCGACGCCTTCGAAACTCTGGTGGGCGCGGGCAAGATCCGGTACTGGGGTGTCAGCAATTTCGACCTCGATGACATGCAGGAACTCGTCGACTTGCCCGATGGTTCGAACGTCGTGGCCGATCAGGTGCTCTATAATCTCGAGCGCCGCGGGATCGAGTACGATCTTCTGCCCTGGTGCCAGCGCAGCGGTGTCCCCGTCATCGCCTACTCGCCGATCGAACAGGGCCGCATGCTGGGTCATGCGGCACTCTTGAAAATTGCGGCGCGTCTTGGCGTGACGCCGGCACAAGTGGCGCTGGCCTGGGTACTGCGCCAGGAGGGAGTTTGTGCGATACCGCAGTCGAGCAAGCCTGAGCATGTTCGCGAAAACCGTGGGGCGCTCGACGTTCGCCTGACGCCACGGGATCTAGCCGACCTCGACAAAGCCTTTCCGCCGCCAGACCGCAAGCAACCTCTTGCGTCGCATTGATTCGGGATACATCGAACCATGAGCGAAGAGGCCCGCCACGTCGTTTGCCCGCATTGCACGAGAATCAACCGTTATCCGGCCAGGAAGGATGCGCGCCGGGCAAAATGCGGACACTGCCACCAACTCCTGTTTACGGGACATCCGACGCCGGCTTCCGCTAGCACCTTTGCGACCCACATCCAGCGCAACGACATTCCCGTCGTGGTCGATTTCTGGGCGGAGTGGTGTGGGCCCTGCAAGGCTATGGCACCGGTTCTCGAGCGAGTCGCTGGCGAGTTCGAACCTGAACTTCGCTTCCTGAAGGTCGACACCGAGGCGGAAGCAGAGTTATCGGCCCACTACAACATTCGAAGCATTCCAACCCTGATGCTATTCCATAAAGGGAATGTCGTCGCGCAACGTGCAGGCGCCATCCCCGCCGAGGCATTGCGCCAATGGTTGCGTCAGCACACACCATCGGCAGCGTCCGCAGTCTGAGCCGCAGAGGGCGCTTCACGCGACCATCACGGTCTTGATGTTGACGAACTCCCGGATGCCGTAGGCGGACAATTCACGTCCATAGCCGCTTTCCTTGATGCCTCCAAACGGCAGTCTCGGATCAGAATGAACGTTGTCGTTGACAAAGACCATTCCCGCTTCGATCTCGGTTTCGGCGATTATTTCTCCACGCGCAAGATCGCCGGTGATCACGGCGCCACCAAGCCCAAACGCGGTGTCGTTCGCGACCGCAATCGCCTCGACCTCGCTTCGGGTCGGAATGATGGCCGCAACCGGGCCGAACAATTCCTCTTCATAAGCCGGCATGCCCTTGCTCACGTCGGTAATGACGGTCGGCGGATAGTAAGCGCCCGGATGATTCGGCACAGTCCCACCAAGAAGCAGGCGGGCGCCCTTCGCGACACTGGAGGTCACTTGCCGGTGTAGCGTGTCTCGCAAATCGTGCCGCGCCAGCGGGCCCATCTCTGTCCCATGCTCGAACGGGTCTCCCATTCTGGTCCGGCTCATCAGCTCAACAAAGCGTTTTTCGAAAGCCGGCCTGACTTTTTCGACCACAATGAATCGTTTGGCGGCAATGCAGCTCTGGCCCGAATTCACCAGGCGGCCTCGGGCGCAGATGGCGGCCGCCAAGTCGGGATCGGCGTCTTCGAGGACCAGATAGGGGTCGCTGCCGCCGAGCTCGAGCACTGTCTTTTTGAGCATGGCGCCGGCCTTGCTCGCGACCGCGCGCCCGGCGGCGCCGCTGCCGGTCAGAGTCACCGCGCGCACGAGCGGATGCTCGATCAGGGCCGCGACCTGCTTGCTTGCGATCATCAACGTGCGGAACAGGTTTTGGGGAAAGCCTGCGTCGCGAAAGATCTGTTCGATGGCGAGCGCGCAACCGGGCACGTTCGAGGCGTGCTTGAGCAATGCTGCATTGCCCGCCATCAGGCTCGGCGCTGCGAAGCGAAAGACCTGCCAGAATGGAAAATTCCAGGGCATGACCGCGAGAACCACGCCGATCGGATTGAACGCTACGAAAGTCGTGCGTGCCTCCGTCCGTATCGGTAGACGTGACAGGAAGTTCTCCGCGTTTTCAGCAAAGTACTCGCAAGCTTGGCACATTTTTCGGCTTCTGCAACGCCTTCTTGCAGGGGCTTTCCCATCTCCTCCGCCATCAGCTTAGCATAGTCGCGCGCATTTCTGTTGAGGATGTCGGCGGCGTTGCGCATCAGCGAAGCGCGGTGGTCGAAACCGGTTTGGCGCCAGGCGAGGTAATCCCGGTGAACCTTACCGACGACGTCTTGCACGACCTCGGTCGGCCATTCATCATACGTTGCAAACGGCTCACCGGTGGTCGGGTTGATGGATTGAAATGTCATGGCTCATTGTCCTCACATCACGCTCGGCCAGGCGGCAGTCTTGGTCATCGCCAGCTTTGGTCGACGCACGGCTTGGGTTGTTCCCCTCGATCCTGGGCCAGCGATGGATAGTCGGTATATCCCTTCTCACCACCGCCGTAGTAGGTGCTGGGATCGTCGGTGTTGAGCTCCGCGCTGAGGCGCAGACGCTCCGGCAGATCAGGGTTGGCAATGAATTTCCGGCCGAACGCGATCAGGTCGGCCCATCCCTCGCGCAGCCACCGCGCTCCGCTCTCGGCATCGAAGCCGCCTGCCGCGATCAGGGTTCCCTTGAATTTCTTGCGAACCAGCTTGGCCATGGCGAGCGCGCGCGGATCCGGGTCCTTTGCGTTCTGCATCTGCTCCAGAGCGGGATTGACCATATGCAGATAGGCGAGTTCGTATTCGCTCAGCCGTTCGGCGACATAACCAAACGTGGCTTCAGGGTTCTGGTCACCGATGTCGTTCAGTTTTCCCATCGGGGATATGCGCACGCCGATACGATCCGGTCCCCAGATCGGCGTCAGGGCCTCAACGATTTCGAACAGCAGGCGGGCGCGGTTTTCCACTGGGCCACCATAGGTGTCATTGCGTCGATTGGTGCCGCTCTCAATGAACTGATCGAGCAGATAGCCGTTCGCCGCATGAATCTCCACGCCGTCGAAATCGGCCGCCACCGCATTCTTTGCGGCGCGCACGTATTGCGCCACTACGTAGGGCATCTCCTCGATATCGAGAGCGCGGGGGCGTACAAAGGGAACGAGCGTGCCTTCGCCGCGCTCATTTTCGATGAAGGCCTTTCCAGCCGGGATAATGGCTGACGGAGCGACGGGCAGCATGTTGTCTGGCTGTAGCGCCGGATGTGAAATACGGCCGACGTGCCAGAGCTGGCAGAACATCAATCCTGCCGACTGATGCACCGCGTCGGTGATGCGCCGCCACGCCTCAACCTGCTCGCGGCTGTGGATGCCAGGTGTCCAGGCATAGCCCTGACCCTGCATGGACACCTGCGTCGCCTCGCTGACAATCAGCGCGGCCGAGGCGCGCTGCGCATAGTAACAGGCCGCGAGCGAGCCCGGCACGTTGCCAGGCTGACGGGCACGCGAGCGCGTCAGCGGCGCCATCACCACGCGATGCGGCAGATTGAATGGACCAAGGCGGTAAGGCTGGAACAGCGGTCCGGCATCCCTCTCCCGGCTCGGTTCTTGCGTTGATATCGTGGTCACCATATCATCCATCGGGCTGCTCCTGGCAAAGGCAAATCTCGCTTGATGCTAGCCACGCGGAAGACGCTCCTCACTGACGATCGTCAACCAAATGGCTCCGAGCCAAATCACGGCCAAGGGGCAAGAGTGTTGCGTCGTGTCAGCCGCCCGTCACGGCGAGCACGGCTTCTTTGATCTTGGCGAGTGCAAAGCGCCCGACCTGCCCCAAATCGACATGAGGCAGGTTGGGCATCTCGTCGGCGACCACCACGGCCTCCACGATCGCTGGTCCTTCGACGGTGAACGCCTCGGCCAGTGCCGACATCAGCTGCGCTGGAGTTCTGGCCACGAAGCCATGACCGCCGCAGGCGCGCGCCAGCGCGGCAAAGTCCGGATTGGGAAACTCGATTGCCCGACGGAACGGCACCAGACCGACGCTCTCGGCCTCCAACGTGATCAGGCCAAGCGCTGAATTGTTGTAGACGACAATCTTGACTGGCAGCTTGTGTTGGACTGCTGTGAGGAATTCGCCCATCAGCATGTTGAAGCCGCCGTCGCCAGTCATCGCGATCACCTGACGCGACCGATCCAGGGCCTGCACGCCGTTGGCCTGCCCAAGCGCTGTCCCGACGGCCGCATTGTTGAAGGAGCCGATGATCCGCTGCGTGCCGGTCTGGCGGATCCAGTTGGCCGACCACAGCGTATTCAACCCGGTATCGAGAACGAAGATCGCATCAGGGCGGGCGAGATCGCCGGCCGCGCGCGCTACCGCCTGTGGATGAAGATTGTCCTTGCTGCGCCGCAGGTCGGCCTGCTTGTCGAGCATCTCGTCCCATTTCCGACGCTCTTTCGTGACTAGGTCCCAGAACAGGCCGTCAGTTTTCGGAGCGACCTTGCCAAGCAACAGCGCCAGCGTCGGCCGCGCCGAGCCAGTGACGCCAAGCGTCGTCGGCGCGCGCCGGCCCAGTACCTGCGGCCGCTCGTCGATCTGAATCACTTTGTCCTGGTCGGGTAGGAAATTGGAGTAGGGGTAATCGGTGCCGACCATCAGCAAAAGCTCGCAATCCTGGACGGCTTCGTAGACCGGCTTGGTCCCGATCATGCCGAGCCCGCCCATCCAGCGGGGGTCGTCATAGGCCATCAACTCCTTGCCGCGAAGCGAATGGACCAGGGGTGCCCTGAGATGGTCCGAGAGGTTACGCAGTTCGTCGATGGCGCCGTGACAGCCGGCGCCGCACATGATCACGATACGGTCGACGGCATCGATGCGGCGCGCCATCGCGGCAATGTCCTGCCCGCTCGCCGCAAATTCGGGCCGCCGTTTGAGCGTGGCGATGCTGGAGACGCTGCCTTCGGCTTTCGCGGCTAGCACGTCCTGGGGAAGCGTCAGATGCGCAACACCAGGCCCGGCATAGGCCGCGGCGATCGCCTGATGAATGACCGCTGGCGCTTGCGCCGCGGTCGCGATGGTTTCGGTGTAAAGCGAGACGTCGCGAAACAAGAGATCGGGCTCGGTACTCTGGATGTAGTCGCTGCCATGGAACCTGCGCGGCATGTCGCCCGAGAGTGCTAGCACGGGCGCATGGTCGCGGCAGGCCTCATAAAGACCGGCAACGAGATGGTTGCTGCCCGGGCCCGTTGTGCCCGCGCATACCGTGAGTTGTCCGGTCAGCTTGGCTTGTCCGGCGGCTGCCAGCGCCGCGCCTTCCTCGTGCCTGACTCCGATCCATTCGATCCTGCTGCGACGCACGGCGTCGGCAAGCGGATTGAGTGAGTCGCCGATCAAGCCGAAGATATGCCTGACGCCGATCTGCTCTAGCGTGCCAACCAGAACGTCCGCGACTGTCCTTGACATCTTGCGCTCCCTTATCGGCAACTCGCTTTTCCGGAGGATGAATAGCCATTTCGTGCCGCGACGATGTTGTATGTGCCTTGATGGGTGTCAACGTCACCTGCGGGTCTGACCTATAAAGCGGAGCAGCAGGACAACTGGTCTGGCCACGATGCAGCCCAATGACACAATCACGCTGGTTGAGGCTTACGATACGATGCGGATCTTCGTGGAGGCTGTATGGCGTCGCGTGGACAGGCCCCAGGAGGAGGTCGCATTCTTGCTCGCCGGGTTGAAATGGGCCGACGGAGCGCCGGTCGATCCAGCCATGTGGCAGGACTGGGTGGCGGCGGTGCACAGCGTGACGAAAGAAGCAATCGACCGACCCTAGTCTATCCGACGCGGTCTGCATCACGCTTGGCCTCGGCCTCGCGCTGGACCTCGCCAAACGGCAGGCGTATCCCAGTCTCAGTGAGACCCTGGTTGGTGATTAGAAGACTGGCAGCGCACAAAGGGCGCTTGCTTGTCTCACCAAGAGCACTCGCTACCAGAGTTTATTGGGATGGCGGCGTTTCCGGACATATCAATTGATAGCCGTCAAGGTACGGCAGGGCATGACGATGTGAGAACGTGGCGGGGTCTGTGATCTTACAAGGGCTCGCATCATGCTCACCACAATCTGTCGTCTCTACGATATTTACGTCGATGCCGACCGCATCATCCTCTTGTTGGAGGTTTCTGGTGCTCCGATTGCAGACAGCAGCCTGATTTCCAACAATTGCGATATCTGGTACCGCGGCCCAGTGGGGCTTCACGTGGTGCCTTTGCGCAAGCAGGGCGAACACGGCAGCGCAGGACTGAGGATCGAGGGTGCTGCGATCGGCGCAAGCGCGGCAATTGCCGCGAGCTTTGTCACCATACTTGCCGTGCCAGGGGTCGGACCTGTGGTCCGGGCCGGTCGGCTCGCGGCAATGCTGGGCAGCAGGGCGATTGGTGGGGCAAGCGGCAGCCTTCCGGGCGTGCTGACGAACGCAGGAATCAACGAAGAAGATGCGCAAGTTCTGGCCGAGGGCGTGAGGCGCGGTGGAACGCTCGTGTCCACGCGGGTAGCGCGGGAAGATGCACCGCGCATCGAAGCGCTGATGAGCCGCAACGCGGCAGATCTTCGCCAGCGGAGTGGAATCTATCGTAAGGCCGGCCGGCTCGCCTTCGATCCCGACGCGGCGCCCTACACCGCCGATCAGGTCCACTGCGAACGCGCTCTGCACGCCCGCCGAGTCGTCTCTTGAGGTGCGAGACGATCGGAAGCGATGTCGTATTGCACCCGCAGCAACGGAGCAAACTTACAGGAGCGAGCTATGAGCTATTATGTCCCTAATGATCCCCGATCATCGTTCGGAATGGCGCCGGAAGCTCGTATCGAAGCCGGGCTGCGCCAGCACATGCAGCGCGTCTACGGCTATATGGCAGGTGGGCTGATAGTGACCGGTCTCGTCGCCTATGGCGCCGCCGTTTCCGGCTTCTATCAGGCCATTGCCGGCACGCCGCTGCTCTGGATCGTCATGCTGGCGCCGCTCGGTTTCGTGCTGGTTTTGAGCTTCGGGATCGAACGCATCAGTACCGGCACCGCGATCTTGCTGTTCTGGATCTACGCCGCCATCATGGGGCTGTCGCTGGGCGGCATCTTTCTGGTCTTCACCGGAACTTCGATCGCACGCGTATTCTTCATCACGGCCGCAACCTTCGGTGCACTGAGTCTCTACGGATTTACAACGGGTGCCGATCTCTCGAGGTTCGGGTCGTTTCTGTTCATGGGCCTGATCGGCATTGTGATCGCCTCGCTGGTGAACATCTTCATCAGATCGGACGCCGTCCAGTTCGTGATCTCGATCGTCGGCGTGATCCTGTTTGTGGGCCTCACCGCCTACGATACGCAGCGCATCAAAGCTATGTATCTGGAATCCGATACGGAGGAGTTGGCTGGCAAGAAGGCCGTGATTGGGGCGCTGGCGCTTTACCTCGACTTCATCAATCTCTTCATGCTGCTGCTGCAATTGTTCGGCCAGCGGCGTCAGAATTGATCCGGGAGCCGGCATAGATGGCGGCGCATTCCGATCGTGCTCGGTCGTTCTATTTCCTCGCTGATGACATGCCTGCTCGTGAGAGCCTACTCAGCCTGGTGCTGTGGGCTCTCAACCTCTGATCGGGGCTATGCTCGTCATGATCCGACATTTATCGGCCCTTCCAAAAAAGTCCAGACGTTCGTTGACGGACGCCAATGCTGAAACGGCTGTGAATCACTAGGCTGGTGCTCCGATGGGTCCGAGACCAGCCAGAATGAGAGTCAGGAGATTCATCGCGGCAATAGCAGGTGGAGATCTTTGATGAAGAAGAACCTAATCACGATCGGGGTGGCCGCCACAGTTGCGGCGGGCGCTGCCATTTCCCCGACGGCCGCGCAGGCGCGATGGCATCGCGGCTTTCCCGTCGCTCCCGTTGTAGGTGGCCTGGCGGCCGGAGCATTGCTTGGCGCCGCCCTCGCTGCGCCGCATTATTACTATGGCTACGAGCCCGCCTACTACGGGTCGCGCTGCGTCTTCCGGCGTGAACGCTTCTGGGATGGATGGGGCTGGCATGTGCGCCGCGTCGAGGACTGCTACTGACACCCGGACACGGTTTGTCTCTTTTGCAGGAAACTTTCGATGATCAAAGACATCATCGTCAATCTGGAGCATGACGTTTCACGGGACCGGGCGCGCGATTTCGCGATCACAGTCGGGGAAACGTTCGACGCCCATATTGCAGGCGTGGCCTTTGCTTATGAACCGGAATTTCCAGGCTATGTCATGCTTGAGATTCCGCCCGATATCGTCGCGGCAATGGTGGAGGACAGCAAGAAAGCCGCTGAGGCGGCAATCAGGCGGTTCGACGAGGCCGCAAGACGGAGCCTGTTGTCGGCGGAACATCGTCTTGTCAGGACCGTAGGAGCGGAAGCTCCCACGTTGTTCGCAGCGCTCGCCCGGCGCTTCGATCTCAGCATATTCCTGCAGTCGAGCCCGGACGGGGCAGCCAATGACGATATAATCGAGAGCTCGCTGTTTGAGACGGGACGTCCGGTCGTCGTTGTGCCCTACATCCACAAGGACGGATTGAAGCTCGACCGCGTGGTGTGCTGCTGGGACGGCGGGCGAGCGGCAGCGCGGGCGATTAACGACGCGCTGCCGCTGCTGGCCAAGGCGGCCAAAGTCGATCTGCTGATCATCGAGAATGACAAGACCAAGAACGAAACCACCGAGATTCGCGGGGTCCAAATGGCAAGCCATTTGGCGCGCCACGACGTCAATGTCGAGATCGAGATCATCCCAGCGCCGGATATAGACGTAGCGGACGCGATCCTGTCTCACGTCGCGGATGAATCGGGAACCCTGATCGTGATGGGCGGCTACGGTCATGCCAAGCTCCGCGAGATCATTCTCGGCGGCGTCACCCGTGCCATCCTTAAGTCGATGACGGTTCCGGTCTTCATGTCGCACTGAATGCACCGTCAGCGATCCGCCGGCTCGGAGGTTTCATGCGGACCGGTCTATATGCATTCGCGATCGCCGCGGCGTTCCTGGGTGCGGCGATCTATATCGGCCTGGTGGAGCATCCGGCGCGGCTCAAGCTCGGCGCCCGTGCCATGATCCGCGAATGGGTGGTGAGCGATCACCGCGGCACGATCTTGCTGACCACTCTTTCGCTGCTTTCGGCGGCTCTCGCCTTCATCCAGTTTCGGATCAGCGGTGACGTGCGCTGGATTATCGGGGGGCTCGCGATCCTGACAAGCTGGCCCTATGAGTACTACGTGCTGGTCCCTTTGAGCATCTGGCTCTACGCCGTTCCGCCCGAAAGGGCATCTGCGCCGGCGCGCAAGTTGATGCGGGATTGGGGCGTGCTCGAATGGGGTTACGCCCTGATAGGGCTGGCCGCCTGCGGCGCATTTGCATGGGCGCTCCAGCCGTTACCGTGATTGACGGTCGTCAACGCTCTTCCGCAACGAAGCCGCGAATATTGCAAAAGCGTTTATCACCCATCGAGGACCCGATGCTTCACATTGATATTCCAACCATTGCGGACTTCAGGGACCTTGCACAGCTCAGAGTCCAGTCTTGTGTTTCCCTGTACATGCCGACGTCCCGCCTTGGCGAGAAGGCCGAATCCAACCGCACGTTGTTCAGGGATCTTGTGAAGGAGGCGCTCGCGCAGCTGAACGATGCCGGCACCGACAAGCGCGTCATCGAGGCGTTCCAAGGGCGCTTCGAGCAACTCGCCGGGGGCGAACGAGACCCGGAGCAGGACAAGGTCCGGCAGCGACAGCGGGCGAAGCCAGACGAGAGCCTTTCGTTCTGGCACCATCAAGCCAACGGGCTTGCGGTGCTTGCCGTCCCCGAAACGTTGCGAACCTTCCGGCTGGCGGAAGCGCCAAAGCCGCTGGCAGAGGTCGCGGATCGTTTCCATTTGACGCCCCTGCTGCGGTCGATGACCTCGCGGCACGATGCTTTCGTGCTTGCGCTGGCGGAAGAAAGCGTCCGGCTGATTCACGTCTTTGTCAATTTCCCGCCGTTGCGGGTACCGGTTCCGGGATTGGCGAAGAATGCGGAGGAAGCGACGCATCGTCCATCGTTTCACGTCCGAGCGCCGCGCGGACACCTGCAGAACCTCGAAGGCGAGAAAGTGCTCCTGCATCAATATGTGGAGAAAGTCGATCGCGCCGTCCGAGAAGCGCTACGCGGACATACGGCGCCGCTCATCCTCGCGGCCGTCGAGCCGCTGGCTTCCATGTTCCGCGTGGTCTGCGATTATCCGGGGCTGGCCGAGGAAGCCTTGGGAGGCAATCCAGATCGAATCACCGATGCCGAGATCGAGGATCGAGCAATCCCGATCCTCGATCGTCTCACTGCCCGGGAAGTCAGCGATTTGATCGCGCGATATGAGGAGCTGAAGCCGCGGCGCGCCACGACGGATGTTTCCTACGCAGCTCATGCGGCGACCGCGGGTGCGATCGAGCAACTACTTGTCGACTTCGATGCGGTGGTGCCGGGGCTCGTCAGCGATATTGACGGCAGCGTCACCTACGCCGCTTCCGATGATGCGGAAGTCTACAGCGTCGTCGACGAGGTGGCGCGGCGGGCGCTATGTACCGGGGCAAGGGTATTGGCGGCATCGCGAGAGGAACTGCCGGAGCGGGCGCCATTGACGGCGATCCTTCGCTATCAATTCCGTTGATCGCGGTCGGCTGACCCGTCTTCGGCTCGCTGTTCCGGTACCAGGACCGGTGGCTCGTCATAGCCCTTGCGGCTGCTGTAGAAGATCAGCGCCATCAATCCGATACCCACGATGAGCGAGAAGATCACGCCGAAGGCCATCGCGACATAGGCGGAGGTCGGAACATCCGCGTTATCGAACGTCAAACCCCGATAAGCCATGAAACCGGCACCTCCGAGCAGTAGCAACAACACTGCAATAACGACCCATCCGCCGACCTTCTTGGGAACCGAGATCGAATGTTTCATCTGTCGAATGATCCCGCGCGTGGAATGACTGCTAAGTCAGCCGTCATCTCGGCCGAATGCCAATGCATCCGCTGTCCGGATATTCTTGAGAAGGGAACGCAGGCCATGCAACTGATCAAGCAGGTGCAGGACGATGGCGATGCCTTCGTCGTTCACCCCAAAATCCACCTTGAGATCCTGGATGAATAGCGCCCGCGCGAGGTCCGCTTCCGAGAAATCGAACCCGGTTCTGACGCCCATCGGCAACAGCCATTCTGCTTCGATCCATGTGTTTACGACCTGCGGGTCGAGATGCGTTCGCTCGATCAACTGCCGCATTTCCATGTCCTATACTCCCATCGACTGCCGCGGACTTTCCTCCGCCGGCTGCCACCGGGCGACAAAGCCTTCGAGCTCCGGATCAGGTTTCTTGGGCAGCACAATCTTGAGCGTCACGTACTCGTCGCCCTTGCTCCCATCGGGACGAGGAACTCCGCGCCCCCTTAGCCGCAGCACGCGGCCGGTGTTCGACCATTTTGGCACCGTGGCTGCAATGGTGCCGCCAGGGGTCGGCACCGCGACCTTCGCGCCCACCACTGCTTCCTTGATTGAGATTGGCAGATCTAAATAGATGTCGTCGCCTTTGCGTTTGAAGTAAGCATGCGGGAGTACGCTGACCTCGATCAGCGCATCGCCCGGCGGGCCCCCGCTCGCAGCCGGCCGGCCCTTGCCCTTCAGCCGCAGGGTCTGTCCGTCCCGCGTTCCCGGCGGAATATTGACTTCTAGATTGCTGCCGTCGGGCAGGACCAGCGATTGCTTTCCACCATTGATGGCATCAAGGAACGAGAGTTCGAGATGATAGCGGACGTCCTGGCCACGCCTGCGGGCACGAGAGGAGCGTCCGAAGATTTCCGACAGGATATCCTCGCTGCTGGCGAAATCACCGAAATCGGCAAAACCGGAGGACGTGGTATAACCTGACCAGTCACCCTGATCGGCAAAATCCCGGTAGTAGCGCTGATGCGGCCGCTCGGTACCGGATGCGTCAATCTCGCCGCGGTCGAACTTTGCGCGTTTTTCAGGGTCGCTCAGGAGATCATAGGCGGCGGTAATCCCCTTGAATTTCTCTTCAGCGCTCGAGTTGCCGGGATTGAGGTCAGGGTGGTGCTTCTTGGCAAGACGTCGATAGGCCTTCTGGAGGTCGGCCTGGCTGACATCCTTTTTCACGCCCAGCGTCGCATAGGGATCTCCGGCCAAGGTCCGCTCCTGTCTCTACGCGCGCGGCTGCAAGGCCGCACAAACGCAACGTCATGGTTCCGTCGCCTGCGGTGGGGACGGCTGAGACTTCGCGACTGCAACGCGTGCCGGCCGCAGCAAGCGGTCGTGCAGCGAGTAGCCGTCCTCCAGCACCCCGACCACGCTGCGGGGTGGTTTGCCGGCTGCATCCACCTCAATGACGGCCTCGTGTCTCGCCGGATCGAATGGCGCATCAAGCGCATTGATCGGCTCTACGCCGAAACGCTTGAGGATTTTTGCGAGCAACTGATCGGTCGCTACGACCCCACTAACCAGGCCATCCGTCTCGGCCTTGGCCGGCTGCGCACCGCTTGCCTCGATCGCCCGATGGAGATTGTCAACAACCTCCAGCAATTCGCGGGCGAAATTGGCTATTGCATAGCGTTGCGCGTCCTCGGCGCGCCGCTCGGCCTGACGACGCGTGTTTTCGGTTTCTGCCAGCGCGCGCACCAACCGCTCTCGCAATGAAGCATTTTCGGCTGCCAGGTCTCTGGTACCCTGGTCGCCTTTCGTGTCATTGTTTGCGGCCTCGCTCGCCTGGTCCGGTTTGTTGTCGCGGACGATGTCATTCGGGTCAGCCTGGTCAACGACTTTGGACTGTCCGGCCATCTCTTGCTCCCTCTTCGCGTGAGCGCGCCTCAGGTGCGGCGCATTTGGCATCACGAGGCTCTGCGATCGCTGGGATTGACTTCCTCAAACTCGGCGTCGACCACGTCATCGCCGCCGGAAGAGCTGCTCCCTTGCGGGCCCTGACCGCCCGCACCCTGCGAAGCCGCCCTGTTGAGTGCCTCCCCGATCTTGGCGGCGGCCTGCTGCAACCGCTGCGTCGCCTGCTGGATCGACGCGACATTTTCGGAATTCAGGCTCTGCCTCGCGTCGGCGATGGCCTGCTCGACCTGCTGCTTGACGTCGGCAGGAATCTTGCCCTCCGCATCCTTGAGCGCCTTCTCCGTGCTGTAGATCGCCGCATCGCACTGGTTGCGCGCTTCGACAAGCTCCTTGCGATGCTTGTCTTCTTCGGCGTGCGCCTCAGCCTCCTTGACCATCTTCTGGATGTCGGCCTCACTCAGGCCGCCGGATGCTTGGATCCGGATGCTCTGTTCCTTGCCGCTGGCCTTATCCTTCGCCGAGACGTTGACGATGCCGTTGGCGTCGATGTCGAATGTCACCTCGATTTGCGGAACACCGCGCGGCGCCGGCGGGATTCCGACCAGATCAAATTGCCCCAACAGCTTGTTGTCCGCCGCCATTTCGCGCTCGCCCTGGAAGACGCGTATGGTGACAGCGGTCTGGTTATCTTCTGCCGTCGAGAACACCTGACTCTTTTTGGTTGGAATTGTGGTGTTGCGATCGATTAGTTTCGTCATCACGCCGCCCAGGGTTTCGATACCGAGTGACAAGGGTGTGACGTCGAGCAGCAGGACGTCCTTGACGTCACCTTGCAGCACCCCGGCCTGGATCGCGGCGCCGATTGCGACGACTTCGTCCGGATTGACACCCTTGTGGGGTTCGCGGCCGAACAACTTCTGCACGGTATCCTGTACCTTCGGCATGCGCGTCTGGCCGCCGACCAGCACCACTTCGTTGATATCGGAGGCCTGCAGACCCGAATCCTTCAGAGCAGCCTGGCACGGTCCGATCGTTCGCTCGACCAAGTCATCGACGAGCGCCTCGAGCTTTGCCCGGGAAAGCTTTATGTTGAGATGTTTGGGCCCGTTCTGGTCGGCGGTAATGAACGGCAGATTAACGTCCGTCTGGGTCGCGCTGGAGAGCTCGATCTTGGCTTTCTCGGCCGCATCCTTGAGCCGCTGCAGCGCCAGGCGATCCTTTCGCAGGTCGATGCCGTTCTCCCTGCGGAACTCGTCGGCGAGATAGTCTATGATGCGCTTGTCGAAATCTTCGCCGCCGAGGAAAGTGTCGCCGTTGGTTGCCTTGACCTCGAACACACCGTCGCCGACTTCGAGAATGGATACGTCGAACGTGCCGCCGCCGAGATCGTACACGGCGATCTTGGCATTCCCTTTCTTGTCGAGGCCGTATGCAAGGGCAGCCGCCGTGGGCTCGTTGATGATGCGTAACACCTCGAGACCCGCGATCCGACCTGCATCCTTGGTTGCCTGGCGCTGGGCATCGTTGAAATAGGCGGGAACCGTAATGACGGCCTGGCTCACCTTGCTACCGAGATTGGCTTCCGCGGTTTCCTTCATCTTTGTGAGAATGAAGGCGCTGATCTGGCTTGGGCTATATTTCTTGCCTCTGACCTCGACCCAGGCATCGCCGTTGTCGCCAGGAACGATGTGGTAGGGCACCATGGTCTTGTCTTTTGCGGTAATCGGATCGTCGTAACGGCGGCCGATCAGGCGCTTAATGGCATAGATGGTATTTTCCGGATTGGTGATGCTCTGGCGCTTGGCCGGCTGTCCTACCAGCACCTCCCCATCATCCGTAAAGGCGACCATGGAAGGCGTCGTGCGCCCTCCCTCAGCATTCTCGATAACTCGCGCCTTGTTGCCTTCCATCACGGCGACACAGGAGTTTGTGGTTCCGAGATCAATCCCGATTGCTTTCGCCATAGCTACTCTCCTTCAACGTCCATTCGGTCGCCTTCTGCGCTTGCGCCAACGCCGCAATGCATTCCCGCGGGACGCGCACTTGGCGCGGAGGGGGCGCGCGCCAGACGCGTCCCGCGAGAAACCGCCCGCCGGGCCTCAGGCGGCTTGCTTCGTGGTTTGCTTTGCATCCTCCTTGACCTCGATCTTCTTCGGCTCCGGTTTGGCCGGTTTCGGGATCGTGATCTTCAGGACGCCGTTCGACATCATGGCTTCCACCTTCGAGGGGTCGACGCCGGCGGGCAGCTGCAGCACGCGCATGAACACGCCGTAGCTGCGCTCGCTGTGCTGGACATTCTTGTCCTTCTGGTCCTCCTCGATCTTCTTCTCGCCGCGAATCGTGAGGGTATCGTCCTCAATGGATATATCGACGTCCTTGCGCTCGAGGCCGGGCATCTCCGCGCTGACCTCGATTGCCTTGTCGGTTTCCGCAATGTCGATATTGGGGATGAGTTTCGCCGGCGCACCATTGGCACCCGTGCCCTGCGCAAATTCGTTGAAGAGGCGGTCGATTTCCCGATGCAGGCCGAACAATCCGAAGCCCGGTTGCATCAGCGCGCCGGTCTCACGAAAGGGGACAAGTGATGGTAGTCTCATGGAGCTCTCCGTTGCTGGTTGGTCTTGCTTGGATCTTGTCGTAGTCAGGTTGTGGTCAGGGGCTGACCACGATCCGGTCTTCGACGTGCGTCACACCGGGCGCCGACCAGGCAACACGCTCGGCTTCTTCTCGCTCAGTCCAGGAGCGGACGGTGCCCTTCAGGATCACCTCGCTGCCTTTTGCTTCGACCGTAATGCGATTGGCATCGACCTCAGCGCTGCGCTTAAATGCTTCCTGAATCTTGCGCTGAATGTCGGTAGGTTGCACCGCCGGCTTCAGCTGAATGACGTTGGTAACATCCTTCACGCCCTTGATCTTCCGCACCGCGTTTTCGGCTGTCGTCTTCTGGTATTGCCATTCGGCTGAGCCTTCGAGCGTGATCCAGCCGTCCTTGACGATCACCTTGATCTTGTCATGAGAGATCGGCAGTTGTGATTTCAACGCGGCAACCGCATCGCGTGCAATATCGGGATCGGGCCGCTGGTCGATTTCGGGGAGGCGCACCTCGATGTCGTTGGCAACGGCATGAACCCCGGCTACTCGCTTCGCGGCGGCTTCGGCCTCAAGGCGATCAGTGTAGCTACGGGTGAAGCCCGCTAGCGTAACGACGCCATCCTTGACCGAGACGGCGATGTTCTCGGCATTGAGATCAGGGGCCCATCGCAATTCTTCAAGAACGTCCCGTTCGATTTCGCTGTCAGACTTCATGATTGGCTCCATAGTGGACTGGGAGGAAGACAACTCGGCCGATGATCCCGCCGATTGAACATTGTAAGAAGGTCCGGAGCGGCGGCCATGACGACCATCAACTTCCGCGTCTCCTAGTTTCTTGGTTCTGCGAATGAGGTGGGAGCTGCACGGCGCCAAGCCGTTCGTCTCCAAGCCAGGGATCCGGCCGAAGCGCGTGTAGCGGAAGATCCTCGGTTGTTTTCGCCAGATCGATTTCGTGGATATGGACGGCTTGCGCGCCATGCCGAACCAGAATTTCCTGGGCGGCGGCTTCCATTTCAGGGGAGCGGACACGGACCCACATCACAAGACCATTCCATTCGGCGATATTCTCCAGGCCCATGTATCGCTCACGCAACAAGCGCCGCCGCACACGGAACACGGCGATGCCCGCTGCGGCAAGGCCGCACAGGACAGCCACAATAGCGATCAGCAGCGGCGCGAGCCCCCAAGCAACGAGCAATGCTGCAACAATGACGGCCGCCGCGCAGCCGGCGACACTTCCTGCAACGGCTTCGGCGCCGATCAGATCATCGCTGCCCGTGAACGGTTGCCGCGGGGCCGTCGGCAGGTCGGCGAGGTCGGCGGGTGGGATCACCTGATAGTTGAGGCGCCGTCCGAGCTCGTCGCTCGAGGCGCTAACATCGACGTCCGCTCGGTCGACGCCGGTCATCAGCAGGTCCTGGGCTGCGAGTTCGAGCGCCTTCTTGGAATGAAAGACGCCCGTGACTTCGCGGGTTCGCGTTCTGTCAAGAACGTCGTACGATGTTCCCGCCATCGTCGTGTTCCGCTTACGAAGTATAGTGGAACTCGGTGAGGTTCTTCAGCGCCTCTTTCGACGCGCCCGGCAGCGTGATCTTTTGTCCCTTGTCGTCAATCACGAGGCTTTCGTAAGGCACTGCTATGAGGTGTCCGCCGAGACCGAGGAAGCCGCCGACTTGCAAGATCGCGAAATTCAGCTGCTTCTTGTCGGAGATCACGTCGTCAAGGGTCCCGATTTTCTCGGATTTATCGTTGACAACGCTGTTGCCGAGCAGCTTGCTCATTCGATAACCCTGCCCCACGACCGCAAGGTCAACTTTTACAAGGGCAACTCCGGCCTGCGGCAGGGCCGGGCTCGCCGCGAAAGCAAGCATGGCCGCGAGACTGAGCCAGACAAGCGTATTGAGACTCGAACGGGGGTCTCGACGGCAGGATGCAGCAGAAGCCGCTTCGCGTTCGCGGTTCGAGTGTTGGAAGATGCTGAAGGCGATCATGACTCTCTCCTGACGTTGGGTTGGCTTTGGTTCATTACGCCAAGCGATCCGTGGGTTGCGCTGACCGTTGTCAATGGAATGCCTAACAAAGCGAGGCTCGCGCATTACTCAGACATGGCTGTCGGCGGTGATGCGCAACTGAATGGCGGAGACGAGCGAAGCAAAATCATAGGCGCCGTCGTGCCGCACGCCGTTGATGAAGAAAGCCGGCGTGCCGTTTACGCCGCTGCGCACGCCGCCCATGAAATCGCCGCGAACCTTGTTTCTGTACCGTCCCGTTGCGAGGGCGTCGCGCAGCTCGATTTCCGGAAGTCGAAGCTTCTCGGCGATCATGAATATGGTTGGGACGCTCAAAATGCTCTGATTCTCGAACAATGCGTCATGCATTTCCCAGAACAGGCCGGCAGCGCCCGCAAATTCTGCGCTCTCGGCAGCGATCCCGGCAATGGGATGCACCTCCGCTAGAGGGAAATGGCGAAAGACGAATCGCAGTGAGTCACGGAAATGGGCCTGCACCTGATTGACGATAGGATGGGCCATGCCGCAATGCGGGCACTGATAGTCGCCGTACTCGACCAGGGTGATAGCCGCCGTCATCGGTCCGCGAACGTGATCACTCTTGCTGATGGGCGTCTTCAAGGTGACCATGGGCGTTCGCCTTCTTCGAGAGTTGCTCGAGCGCGTCGAGAATGCCATCTGCGCCGGGATTGACGGCGATCGGAGAACAATAGCTCCACGCGATCATGCCCTCGCGATCCAGCACAAACAGCGCGCGTTCGCAGACGCCCTCGGTGGCGCGATAAGCCCCGTATTTCCTGGCGAGCTCCCCCTTGGGCTCAAAGTCTGCGAGCAGGGGGAAATGGAGGTTGCGATGGCGTGCAAAGGCTGCGTGGCACCAGACGCCGTCAACCGAGATTCCCAAGATTTCTGCATCGTGCTTGTGAAACTCCGTCAGAAGCTCGTTGTACAGCGCGACCTGATCGCCGCACACCGGAGACCAGTCCGCGGGGTAGAAGACGATGATGACATTCCTTCCCCTGAGATCCGACAGAGTCAGGTTCTGATCGGGCGTTACCCGCAGCGTAAAGTCCGGGGCGACAGTGCCGGCACTCAGGATCGATGCCATCAGTTGTTCTCGCGTGAGCTTGATGCCGAGTTCTTTCCTAGCCGTGCAGCCCCAGGGCGTCACTGACTGCAGTCAATTTCCAGTTTCGGAAAGTAGAGCTGCGGCGCCGCGGCCGATTACGTAATTTTACGATACGCAAGTTTGCTGAATTGGTGGATCAGCGGCGCTATGAAAAGGTTGATATTGCCCGTAGGAACAACGCGAAACGGAAGAACAGAAAAAGGAAGGGCGCGGCCATGAAGGCGAAAACGCACGCTTTGGGCTACTACCGGCGGATGCTAGCCGTACAGGACCACGCGCTGAAGCGAGTGGATGAGCATGCCAAGATCCTGCTGTTTGCGAGGAACCAGGAAATTCCGATTGATTCGGAGCCGATGGCCCATTGGTACTACGTGATTTCGGGCGCGGTCCGGCGTTCCGCGATCCGTTCAGACGGGCGGCGGCAGATTCTGGACTTGATGCTGCCGGGCGATTTCTTCGTCGTCGTCAATAGAAACGACAATCTGACGGTTGAGGCGATCGCCGAGAACACGGCGCTGGCAAGTTACCCCGGTCAAAGGGTTGAGCAGCTGGCGCAACACGACACCGGGTTTGCCCGCGAGGTTCGCGATGTCGCGTTCCAGGCTCTGTCTCGAATTCAGGACCAGTTGCTGATTATCGGCGGCGTGACGGCCGTCGAAAAAGTGGGCTCATTCCTGCTTGCGCTGGCGAGCCGTTCGTCGGATGGCGCGGGTCAGGTCGTATTACCACTGACGCGCTACGACATCGCCGAGTATCTCGCAGTATCGGTCGAAACCGTTTGCCGCTCTTTCACCAGCCTGCAACAACGCGGGGCGATCAGGCTGGCGGGAAAACGCACGGTCAGGATCGTCAATCGAAATGTCTCGAGGAAGAAAGCGATAACGAATTCCTGCGGAAGCTCGGTGGCAGCAATTCCGGATTGACCCCGCTCCAGGCGAGCCCTTCAGGCTGGATGGCCACGAGCTTAGCCGCGCCATGATGCCGAGGCGCTGCCCCCCTGCAAGCTAACGCATGATGCGCGCACGGCGGATCCCGATCGTGCGCACGCTGCGCCCGAGCTGGTGAGCGATCACCTTATTGGAACGACCGCCAATTAATCCTTCCAGGACTTCGCGTTCGCGCGGACTAAAGCTGTCGACGCGCCGCGTGGCATCGGCGATCCCTTCGGCACGAATAGATGCGTCTGCGCCGGCGAAGGCGGCCTCGATGGCGCCTGGGTCTGAGGACCGATCAACGGCCGCCGCGGCGAAGGCCCTTTCGGGTAGGCGGGCCGCCTCGCGTTAAGGTGGTCCACCAGGGCTGACACCGCCAAGCTGGTCACTCGCCGGGAAGCTTTAGCTGGATTATGCTTTGGTCCAGAAACTCTGCACCATGCGCCTTCTAGGCATCACTAGCCAGACGGTCTTTGTGGCGGGCCGGGTTGGCCTGCGTGTGCGTCATAAAAATGTACGTTATGCCGGGGTTCCCGCCGCATTGGGTGTGACCGCGTGCTGATGCCGAGAGCGGAGCTGGAACGACAGAATGATCAAAGAGATACCAAATACGAGCGCATAGGCGCCCATCCACCACGTGAGCACGACCGCACCGATTAGCGGCATAGCGACCAGCAGCGCCCCGTAAATCAGCGAACACACTCCGCCGAGCACCAACCACCACCGTCCATGACTCGTGTTCAGGCGGAACCCGGCCGCCATCATCAATCCACCCGAAATGATTGCCCATGCAGCGACTAAGAGCACGAACGCGACCACGGTGAGGCCGGGCCAGAGGACGGCGGCGATGCCAACAGCGATGTTGAGGAGACCCTCGAAGATCAAGATGCCCCATTGATCCCGGCGGCGCATCGCACGGACCGCGGAAACGATGCCTGCCGCTCCGTCAACCAGCATATAGGCCGAGAACAAGAGTACCAGGGACAACATGGTTGGTCCGGGAAACAACAGCGCAATCAAGCCAAACAGGACTCCGACGACGCCGCGAACCGTGAAGAGCCACCAGTTCCGCGCGAGCCCATCGCTGGCAGCGACGGATGCGGTATCAAAGGCTGAATTCATTGTGGTGCTGGCCATGGCATTCTCCCAACTCGCGACTGCTTTGTGTGATTACTTCGCCAACACCATAGCCCACCGGCCGCTAGCTGCGCCCTGACGACTGTCAACCCATTGGCCGTTTGTCCGAGTCAGAAGTGCAAAGTTGATGGCCATCAACTCCGCCAATGGCGGCGTGCGCGATGATAGTAGAGAGCTTTCGTTGAGCCGCGATCGGAGCGCGATTTGGCTGGTCAGACAAGTATTAGTACCCTTCGAATCGCGTGTGCGGTGATCATGCGGACCATCGTGCTTTCGGTCTTGTGATTGCTCGCTGTCAGGCGTGAGTGCAATATCTTCACGGCACTCAACCTGGGCTCCCCTGATCCAGGTGACGGCCCCATCCACGGCTGGGCCTGCCCTAACGTGATGCGCTGACCAGCTGCTAATAGATTGTTCGCGTGCTCCATCAGCTGCAGGGAGGCTGACTTCCCGTTCCGAAATGGTTGGCGCAGTTTCCGATGGCGGGTGAATACGTCGATACATGATGGCGGAACAATCTCGGCAACCGCAAGAGCTCCGCGAGTGACTTGGTCAGCTCCACATTGAAAGCACTACGATGCGGTCCCGGCGTTCTCAGTGGCTGACATAAACCGGCAGCTTTGCGAGCGCAGTGCGGCTTGCGCCCGGCAGAACGGCATAGTCATGCATATCGTCAAGCTTGAATTGACGGAGTGGAACGGCCACGAGGTGGCCAAACAGGCCCGTCGAATCGTCTACCGCAACGACCACATAAATATTGCCGTCTTTGCCAAAGATGAAGTCGCTGATCCTTCCGATCCTGTCGTGCTTGTCGCCGACCACCGACCGGAGCTTGAGCGCGTCGGCACTATAACCTGTGGAGACTTCCGTTGCCTCCAGAGGCGTCAGCCCGATCTCTTGTGCCGCCGCGTAATCGATCGGCTTCGAAAACGTTATGACGGCCAAGATGGCTACCTGGAGCAACGGGAGGTGGAGCGGCTTCATCAAAAGTCCTTTCGTCTTCAGAATTGCGCCAGGCGGTGGCGAGGCATTAGTGATCCTGCCGATCGTGGTTGCCGGCCGTTGACCCAGTGGTGGCCGGCTCGGTGACAATTTCGGATATCAGCTTGGTGTCGGGGTCGATGAGCAGGATACGATCCGGGAGTTTGACAAAGAGCAGTTCTTTCGTCTCGGGGACTTGGTCACCAACGTTCTGCGGCATGGATTGCGCGGACATAGAATCCGGAACCTTGTCACCGACTTGCGGCTGCACGCCCGATGGCGCAGCTTGCGCGGGCGTGCTGGCGAGGCTGCTGCTGACCATCTGTTGCTTTACCGGGTTCAGGTTCGGGTGAGCGTTGTTGCTCTGAGCGTCGTTCACGCTCTGAGCTAGGCCGGCACCGGCGCTGCCAAGAAGGGCGAGTATTGCCCCAGAAAAGAGAAGTCGTTTCATCGTAGTCTCCTTGATTGTGAAGGATCCGAGCCTTTCCTTTCGGCGCGTCCCATCATTGAATGCGCGGCGCAGGGATCGAGCCTTGATCGTTGTCAGCCGTCGTCAGCATTTTTTTTGAGAGCCCGCCAGAGCGAGCAGCGCTTCGTGAGCGCCCTCAATGAAACGACCCTCACGCAGTCGGCCCAGCTGGCTGCCGTTTAAACTAATGTGCGATGAGCAGGGGGATCGGCGAACGGCGCAGGATCCGACTGGTCGTGCTGCCCGGCAACAATTCATGCAGGCGCGAGTGGCCGTAGCTGCCCATCACCAGCAAGTTTGCACCAAGCGCGCGGCACTCTGCGACCAGCACGTCGGCGGTCTCGTCTTCCTCGCCGACTGCGCGATATTTTACGGCATTTATACCATGATGGCGGAGGTGAAGCACGGCATCATTGGCCTTCAACGCGTCGGAGTCGGTTTGATGTTTACCTTGGATGACCAGCACGCCAACCTTGCTGGCTTGCTGCAGATAGGGCAGGGCTTCGGCGAGCGCCCGCGCCGACTCCCGGCTTCCGTTCCAGGCCACAATGGCGTTGTCCAGCGGCGTCAGTCCCTTCCAGTCGTCAGGAACCAGAAACAGATGACGCCCGGTTCCGTACAGAAGATTTTCGATCAGCTCTTCCGGTTCCTTGGCTCGGCCGTTCGGGCGGAGAGCCACGAAGGCGTCGCCGGTACGCGCCACGAGCAGAGCGGCATCGGGAATGTCAGTATCGCTGCCTACGTCAAACCGGCGCAGGTTGGTTGGCCGTTCAAGCCGTGTGAGGCGCTGAAACACTATGGTTTCAGAAGCGTCACCGGCTTCCTTGGCGGCGCGCAGCCCTTTGGCGTCGACACCATCGAGCCCGTCCGGGATGTGCGACGACAGAACGTTAAAAAATAGCCCGGTGATATGGCTGTCGAAGATTTCGGCGATCTGGTTGGCGGCTGCCAGACGTGCATCGTCCCCAGACGTTCCATCCAGCTGAACCATGACGTCCTTGATCGTCGTCATTGGCGACCTCACACCTTGATATCGAGTTCGAATGACTTGATCAGAGCTGTCGACAGTGCGACTGGATCAACTGTGACTACGCGAAATGTGTGGAGTTTGCCGTCCTGTCCGGTGATCGAGACGTACTCGCCCGGAAAAAATGCGTGTGTGCCGAACTTGTATCCGGCCTCGTCATCGTCATCGTCGACGGAACTGTAGGTAAAAACCCAGCGACCGTGCTCGGCCCCGCCAGGCTTGTGGACGAGATAACCGATCTCGTCGTCTTCGCCTTCCCAAAATCGCCGAACGCGACAGTAGCCCCGATACTTTCTCCACCGCACCGGGTCGATGTGCCCTTGTCGATCGAGGGGTGCGATAAAATCATATCCATGGCGCGACGAGCCGTCGGGAAAATCCCTGGAGCGGGCAAGAGTCAGCAGGATGCGGTCGAGGTCAGATAGTTCAACCAACGCTTCCATGGTGCGATCCCTGATATTTCATTCGAGCAACCAGCCTCGGACCGGCGGAGAACACTATGACAGTTGTCAAATCAACACGCGTTAATTGCGGGACTCGTCCCTGGAACGGCGGGCGGTGTGCGGCGGCGCTGACAGTTGATGGCCGTCAACGTGTGCTGGGGCATCCGTTGTAGCCTCTGGGCAAGAGGATCGTCAGGTATTATGCAACTTCATGAATTCATACCGAGCGATGACGGCGGCGAACTTCGGGCGATCGGGAAGTTAGAGCCGGCTTTCGATTCAGGCGCCCGGGCCGTCGCCCAAGCCGCGATTGCGATCGCAGTAATTCTTTTGGCGCTCTGGGTCGCGCGCGAGTTCCTGGTGGCGCTGACTTGGGCAGCGTTGATCGCCATCACAACCTGGCCGGTCTACATTCGTTTCGCGCAACTGATCTCTGGTCGTCGTTCGTCATTTTTGGCGCCGTTGCTCTTTACGCTCCTGACCGGTCTTGTTCTGCTTGTGCCCGTGATCTTGGCGGCGCATCAGATCGCACAGGGAAGCGACGCCTTCATACGCGCGCTCAACCGTCTGCGTGAGAGTGGAATTGCAGTCCCGGGCTGGCTCGCGCAGCTGCCTATCGCCGGCCAGTATCTCGATCGCTGGTGGCGCACCAACCTCAGCAATCCCGATGTTCTGGTGGGATGGCTTCACGGTGTGAATATCGAAAATATCACGTCTTGGACCGGCGCGCTCGGGGGCGCGTTGGTGCATCGTCTGCTTCTTTTTACAATTACGTTGATCGCACTGTTTCTAGTGCTCCGCGATGGCGTCTGGCTGGCAGATCGCGTACTGACCACCGCTGGCGGCTTACTCGGAGATCCCGGGACACGCTTGATAAGCAGGATCGCCGATGCAATCCGCGCCACCGTGAACGGGACGATGGCGGCTGCGATCTTGAAAGGCGCCGCCATCGGTATCGCGTATGTCGCGATGGGAGTGCCGCATCCGCTTCTGTTCGCGGTTTTGACGACGGCGTTGGCGATGGTGCCTCTTGGCGCATGGATCGCGCTCACCACGGCTGCACTCATATTGGCTGCTCACAGCGGTACGTTGCTGGCGCCAGCGGGCCTGTTTGTTTTCGGCGCAGCGATCCTGCTGATCGGTGACAATTTCATTCACCCGGCACTGATCGGGGGTACTGCGCAGTTGCCCTTCCTGTTGGTGCTGATCGGAATTCTCGGCGGGATGCAATCGTTCGGATTGATCGGTCTCTTTCTTGGTCCGGTGATTATGGCGGCTCTGCTCACCGTGTGGCGTGAATGGATCGGCGTCGGGAATTGATGATCGAATAGATTGTCGAAGCACTCATCGTTTGGGTTCTACTGTTTCCGGTGTCCGCAACCCCCCGCAACTAAACCCGAATAAGAAAAGGACCGCACGGCCTGCGCCGGCGGTCCAAGTCAGGGAGGAAACGCCCGAGGAGGGCAGCGACAAAGGGATTGCCGCCAGCTTAGTCTTGCAAGTCAGAGTGCCACGTGCATTGACGGGGCTCAATTTCTGGTCGGTTTTGATTTCGCGCGGACGCATCACGACCGCGGCGGACGACGACGTCGGGCGTCTATCGTGTCAAGCTCCAGCTTGATCGATTGCCTTGTTCAAGGAGGCATGCTCCCGCGAGCCCGTTAGCCTCCGCGCAACATGGTCGCGCGTCTCCGGCCCGGTCCTTCAGAGACGCGGCTATTCCGAGATCGAATTTGATTGATGAGCCGTCGCCGATTCGGCCCAAGTCAGGGGCCGCGCACGAAATGGTGTCGCGTCTAGATCCTCCGCAATTGTCCGATTTGAACATACCGGTTCGCGACGGCGAGATTGGCTATCACCCGGTGCTTCAGTTGATGCCGCCACGGGCCGTCCGAGTGCCGGGAATCAATGACACCCATCATGGTGCCGATGATCCGCGCGACGCAATGTCACGAGAAACGAAGACTAATATGGAGGCATCGCATAGTGACCGATAGCGGCCTCAAAGCGAGATCGGACGCCGGGGAGCCTAGCACTGCCCGCACGACCTCTAGGCATTCGCCTCAGCTCGATCGGGAAAATCGCCGCGCGGACGCGCCTGACCGGCAGAAAGCACCGGGTGCGTTGCAGAGTCGTTGGCGTCGGCCTCTACTGATCATGGGTCCGGTCGCGCTGATCGTCGGAGCCTTGGGCCTCTATCTGACGACCGGCCGCTACGTCACGGAGGAAGACGCCTACGTCCAAGCCGTAAACGTTTCGGTCAGTCCGCAAGTCGCGGGCCAAGTCGTCGCCATCGCGGCAAAATCCAATACCGCTGTCAAAAAGGACGACCCGCTGTTCAACATTGACCCCGAGCCTTATCGGATCGCGCTGGCCAATGCCGAGGCGCAATTGGGCATCGCGCGTGACCAGGTCCGCAATCTGATCGAGATCTATCGCTCGCGGCTCAAACAGATCGATGAGGCCAAGGCGACGGTCGACTATGCGCAGACCAACTATGATCGTCAGCAACATCTTTTTGATACTGGTGCCGCACCCCGAGCCACGCTCGACACTGCGATACGAGACCTTCAGACCGCCAAAGCCACTCTGGCAAGCCTGGAGCGGGATGCCGCGGCGGCGCGGGCGCAACTTGGTGACAATCCGGACATGCCGACGGACCAGCAGGCCACCGTGAAACAGGCGCGGTCAGCTGTGGACGCGGCGGTACGCAATTTGCGACTCACCTCCATCGTCGCGCCGTTCGACGGCATTCCAAATAATGTCGAAAGTATTGCGCTCGGAGCTTTTCTGAATGCCGGCCAGTCAGCATTTCCTCTGGTATCGACCGATGATCTCTACATTGAGGCTAACATACGGGAGACCGACCTCACCTATGTGCGGCAAGGCAATCCGGCGCGCGTCACGCTCGACGCCTATCCCGATACGCCCCTCAATGCCAAGGCAATCACACTGGCCCCGGCAAGTGGTGCGCTATTTGCCCTGTTGCCGCCGCAAAATGCCACCGGCAACTGGGTCAAGGTCGTGCAGCGCATACCGGTTCGCCTTTCCTTCGATCGTCTTCCTGACGGCCTTGCATTGCGCGCCGGCATGAGCGTCAAGGTCTCGATCGATACCGGTCATCGGCGCTCGCTGAGGGAACTGTGGCGTAATATCGCTGCGATATTCGGGGCCTGACATGGCGAGTACACAGCCGACCAGCGCCGTCATCAACCGGCCGATGATTACCGCAACCGTCATGCTTGCAACCTTGATGCAGGCGCTCGACACCACGATCGCCAATGTCGCCCTGCCTTATATGCAGGGCAGCCTGTCGGCGACCAGCGACGAGATCAACTGGGTGCTGACTTCGTATATCGTGGCAGCTGCGATCATCACCCCGGCAACAGGTTGGCTCGAAGCGAGGTTCGGCCGCAAGCCGTTATTCCTGACGGCGGTGATCGGCTTCATCGTGACATCGATGCTGTGTGGCGCAGCCACGTCACTTACGCAGATCGTCGTCTTCCGGCTGCTGCAGGGCATTTTTGGCGCGCCGCTGGTGCCATTGTCGCAATCCGTGCTGCTCGACACCTATCCTTCCGAGCAGCAGGGTCGCGCGATGGCGGTGTTCGGCATCGGCGTGATGCTTGGACCTATTCTCGGGCCGACACTCGGCGGCTGGCTCACGGACTCCTACAGCTGGCGCTGGGTATTCTACGTCAACATGCCCTTTGGCGTGCTGTGCGCGCTCGGCATCCTGCTGTTTCTCGAACGGCGATCCGATCGCCCCCTGGCTGCACGGCTTGACTGGCTGGGTTTCGCAACACTTGGGCTCGGCATAGGCGCGATGCAACTCTTCCTCGATCGTGGCGAGCGGTTGGACTGGTTCGCTTCGCACGAAATCCAGGCCGAGGCCGCGCTTTGCGTGCTCGGCTTCTACCTCTTTGCAGTCCACTCCCTGTCGACGCCCGATCCTTTCGTCGATCTCGCGCTGTTCCGCGATCGTAACTTCGTGATCGGCATCATCCTGATATTTATCGTCGGCTTCGTTCTGCTGGCCACGCTGGCGATGTTGACGCCCTATCTTGAGAACCTCATGAACTATCCCGTAATGACGGCTGGCCTGGTCCTCGCGCCGCGCGGCGTTGGGACCATGGCGGCGATGACGATTGTTGGGCAACTCATGCGCTACATTGATCCGAGGCTCCTGATCGGCTTCGGCTTTGGAACAACCGGGCTCTCGCTCTATGTGATGACAGGCTTCACACCTGACGTGTCTCAGGGCACTCTGGTCCGCACCGGTCTGATCCAAGGTTTCGGCATCGGTTGCGTCTTCGTGCCTTTGGGCACGGTCGCTTTCGGCACGATCGCACCGACGTTACGCACGCAGGCAACCGGGCTGTTCAATCTGATGCGCAATATCGGGGCGAGCATCGGAATCTCCATCATGAGTTATCTGCTCGTGCGAAATGCGGCCATTACGCAGGCCGCGCTCGTGGAGCACGTTACGCCGTACCGGCAGGTGGTGCGCGACCACGCTCACCAGCTCAGTCTCGTCACTTTCGGCGGACGCGCGGTGCTCGCCCAAACAGTGGCCGCGCAGGCCGAAGCCGTGGCGTTCATCGACAATTTCAAGCTGATGATGTTCGTGTCGTTCCTGGCGATCCCGCTGGTGCTGCTGATACAACGTCCGTATCGATCGGCTGACAAGGAAGGTCCGTCGGGAAGCCATGCAACGAGGTGAGTCCGCAGCGTTTGTCGGAGAGTATGATGCTGCTCATGAAAGAACTGAGAGATGCCAGGCGGCGATTCAGGCTGCTGTCGCTGTATCAGCGGTTCGAACACATCGTTGTGCTGTTCCTGACCGCTTTGATCGCCGTCGTCATTGTTGCCGCCCTGTGGACCTTGAGCCTGAAGATTCTGTTCGGTCTTGTCCTCTCCGGAAGTCTCGACCCGTCCGACTATTCAGCCTTCCAAGCCGTGTTCGGAATGATCCTTACGGTGATCATTGCACTCGAGTTCAAGAAATCGCTGCTGGTGCTGGCCGAACGACGCGACATCATCATCCAGATCCGGTCAGTCGTCATGATTGCACTGCTCGCCGTCTGTCGAAAGGTGATCATTCTCGATCTCACGGAAACGGACGCGTTACACATCCTGGCATTCGCAGCCGCGATCCTAGCGCTCGGCATTGTTTGTTGGCTGATAGGCAATCTCGATCAGCGTACTCGTTAACCGGCCTACGGACCAGCGAACGCCTCGCTCGTCGTTCGCGGATGAAATCCGGCAGTTTTGCCAAGAAAGTGCCAGGCGGCTCGTCAGCGAAAGCCCACTTGGCAGATTGGCCCACGCCATCTTTGTTGATGGCAACTTAGTTCCAGAACGGGATAGATAGCATGCGTACGGCCTTCCTGTTTGATCTCGACGGCACCCTCGTTGATAGCGTCTATCAGCATGTTCTTGCATGGAAGGAGGCGCTCGATGCAGAGGGTATCGAACTCTCGGTTTGGCGTATCCATCGCAAGATAGGAATGAGCGGAGGTTTGTTTACCAGTCAGCTTCTTCGCGAAACCGGGATTGAAGTTTGCGCTGAACGCGTCGAGCGGCTTCGCCAAGCCCATGCGACCGCTTATCGGAAGCAGTCAGATCATATTCGACCTTTGCCTGGAGCTCGCGAATTGTTGAATTGGTTGTCGCAGGCCGACATTCCGTGGGCCATCGCGACCAGCGGCCGAATGGAAACCGCAGTCGTCAATCTGGCTTCGCTCGGTGTCGATCAGAATCTGATTCCAGTTGTGACACGTGATCAGGTCAAATATGCCAAGCCCGACCCCGACCTGTTTCTGGCAGCCGCCGAACGGCTGAGCATACCCATCGAAACCGCAGTGGTTGTTGGCGATAGTATCTGGGACATGTTGGCTGCGATCCGATGTCGCGCGTGGGATTGGGTCTTTTAAGCGGTGGCTATGGGCCCGACGAGTTGCGGCAATCCGGAGCGTTTCGCGTCTATGAGGATCCAGCAGATCTACTGAGCCGCATCGACGAGGTCGGAGGTCGACGCTAAAAGACGGGCGGCGAAGTCGCAAAATGACCTATCGGTCGTTGCAGGGGGCGTGCGGCGTGGGCTCTCCTGGTGGGCACTCCCGCGGCGAGGCACTTTGCGGTCTCGTTCCATTGCAGCCAGCGCGCCCATCAAGGTTAGATACGAGCTCCGGGTACTGAAAGTTGGACCTGGTATCCTTCCCGAACGGCCGATGAAGCAGCAGCAACGGCTGCCTCGAAAGCGGCTTCCTTGGTGTGGTATCTGCCTATCGGTTCACCGTCGTGCTTGACGCGCCAGATACCGCCCGAACCAACAACTTCGTAACTGGCTATCCCCATGATGCATCTCCGATTTGCGCGCGCTCCACAAAGGGGCGGGCAAACGTATCGTTCAATTCAGTTCAGCTTGCGTTTGGCTTGTGGCGCCTCGAACTGCGCAATCTCGGCGGTCTTTGGCGCCCTGCCGTTAAAGGTCAGCACGTTACCTTCCGCCGAAATGACGACGCGATCGCCGTCCTTCACGTCGCCCGTGAGGATCATCTCGGCCAATGGGTCCTGCACGTACTTCTGGATCACCCGCTTCAGCGGGCGCGCGCCGTAAGCCGGATCCCAGCCCTTGGCCGCGAGCCAATCGCGGGCGTCCTTATCCAGCGTGAGCGTGATCTTGCGTTCCTCCAGCAGTTTCTGCAGCCGCGCGAACTGGATCTCGACGATCCGGCCCATCTCGCTCTTCTGCAGACGGTGGAACAGGATGATCTCGTCGACGCGGTTGAGGAATTCGGGCCGGAAATGCGAGCGCACGATTCCCATCACCTGATCGCGCACAGCCGTCGTGTCCTCGCCTTCCGGCTGGCTCACCAAAAACTCCGAACCGAGGTTCGAGGTCATGATGATCAGGGTGTTGCGGAAATCGACGGTGCGGCCCTGGCCGTCGGTCAGGCGGCCGTCGTCGAGCACCTGCAACAGCACGTTGAAGACGTCGGGATGCGCTTTTTCGATCTCGTCGAACAGCACGACCTGGTAGGGGCGCCGCCGCACGGCTTCGGTCAGCGCACCGCCCTCGTCATAGCCGACATAGCCCGGAGGCGCTCCGATCAGGCGCGAGACCGAATGCTTCTCCATGTATTCGGACATGTCGAGGCGAACGAGCGCGGTCTCGTCGTTGAAAAGGAACTCGGCAAGCGCTTTGGTTAGCTCGGTCTTGCCGACGCCGGTGGGCCCCAGGAACATGAACGAGCCCATCGGCCGATGCGGATCCTGCAGGCCTGCGCGCGAGCGGCGCACCGCGGTTGCGACCGCATGCACGGCTTCGGCTTGGCCGACGACGCGCTGGCTTAGGCTTTCTTCCATCTTGAGGAGCTTATCCTTCTCGCCTTCCAGCATCTTGTCGACGGGAACGCCGGTCCAGCGTGACACCACCTGCGCGATGTGATCGGCGGTGACAGCCTCCTCGAGCATTTCGCCGGCTCTTTGCGCAGTGCTTTGCTTGGCTTCGATCTCGGCGAGTTGCTTCTCCAGTGCCGGAATCTTGCCATAGGCGAGCTCGCCTGCCTTCTGGAATTCGCCGCGCCGCTGGGCGTTGGCGAGTTCGACACGCAGTGCATCGAGCTCGGCCTTCAGCTTCGCCGCATTGGAGAGCTTGTCCTTTTCCGCGCGCCAGCGCGAGGTCAGGGCGGCGGACTGCTCCTCGAGCTCGGCGAGCTCCTTCTCTAGCATCTTGAGACGGCTCTTGGAGCCGGCGTCGCTTTCCTTCTTCAGCGCCTCTTGCTCGATTTTCAGGCGGATGATTTCACGGTCGAGCGAGTCAAGCTCTTCCGGCTTGGAATCGACCTGCATCTTCAGCCGTGCCGCCGCCTCATCCATTAGATCGATCGCCTTGTCGGGGAGGAAGCGGTCAGTGATATAGCGGTTCGAGAGCGTCGCGGCTGCGACCAGCGCGGAATCCGTGATGCGCACGCCATGGTGCTGCTCATACTTGTCCTTCAGGCCGCGCAGTATCGAGATGGTGTCCTCGACCGTGGGCTCGCTGACAAAGATGGGCTGGAAGCGCCGCGCGAGGGCGGCATCCTTTTCGACGTGTTTCTGATACTCGTCGAGCGTCGTCGCGCCGATGCAGTGCAATTCTCCGCGCGCCAGTGCAGGTTTCAGAAGGTTGGATGCATCCATCGCACCGTCCGCCTTTCCGGCGCCGATCAGTGTGTGAATCTCGTCGATGAACAGGATGATGCTGCCTTCCGCGCTAGTGACCTCCTGCAAAACGGATTTTAGCCGTTCCTCGAACTCGCCGCGGTATTTCGCACCCGCGATCAGCGCGCCCATGTCGAGCGCAAGCAGCTTCTTGTCCTTTAGGCTCTCCGGCACATCGCCGTTGATGATACGCAGCGCCAGGCCCTCGACTATCGCGGTCTTGCCGACGCCGGGTTCGCCGATAAGCACAGGATTGTTTTTGGTGCGGCGAGAAAGCACCTGGATAGTGCGGCGGATTTCCTCGTCTCGCCCGATCACCGGATCGAGCTTGCCGTCGCGTGCGGCCTGCGTCAGGTCGCGGGCGTATTTTTTGAGCGCGTCATAGGCGTTCTCGGCCGTCGCGGAATCCGCGGTGCGGCCCTTGCGCAGCGATTCGATCGCCGCATTGAGGTTTTCGGCGGTCACTCCGCCCTTGGCCAAAATGCTGCCGGCCTCGCTGTTCTTTTCGAACGCGAGCCCAAGCAGCAGCCGTTCGACCGTGACAAAGCTATCGCCGGCCCTGTCGGCGGTCGTTTCGGCAGCGTCAAACGCGCGCGCGAGCTCGGGTGCGAGATAAGTCTGTCCGGCCCCGCTGCCGGAAACCTTAGGCAGCTTGTTCAGCGCGTCCTCGGTCGCTTTCAGGATCGCACGCCAATTGCCGCCAGCGCGGTCGATCAGACCAGCAGCCAAGCCCTCATTGTCATCCAGGAGCACCTTCAACATGTGCAGTGTAGAGAACTGCTGGTGGTCATCACGCATGGCAAGCGACTGCGCCGACTGGATGAAGCCGCGCGACCGTTCGGTATATTTTTCAATATTCATCAGGGTTTCCTTGGCCTGCGAGACCAGCCCCAAAGGCAATCGCTGTTGGCATCTTTCACTGTAGTTTCGAGGGCCGCACTGACATTCGTCAACCGGCGCCTGCGGTCGCGCCGCCGACGGTTTTGGACCGACTTCGAAGGACGCTTAAGGCTATGCAGCAATGTTTTCGTGGGGCAAGCGCAAAAGGTCTCCCGAGGCGGCGTAACGCGCTAGCCTAAAAAGAAATGGAGTGACCGACCGCTTTCCTGTGAATGCCTTCGCGCCAAGTCCTGGCTGGCTCAAGCACAAGTACGGCGGGCAACCCGTCATCGTGTAGGCAGCTTTGCAGAGCGGCTTAGCCACCGGATGACTTCATGGTCTTGTAGAACTTGCAATCAAAAACGTAATCCAAGCCGGAGGCCGATCATGCGATCGCAGAACCGTCTGCGCTCACCCGCGAGGCGTCTCCACTCGAAGCGAGGGGCTAGCCGCAGGCTCCATCGGTGCAAACACTCGAAACGAAGCCCTGCACTCTCTTTGAATTGTACGGGCTGGAGCGACCGTTCCCGCCGCTCAGTGGCCGGGCAAAGCTCCTTTGATTCAAAAGTCATGAGAAGTTGACGTCAGTCAAGGCCGGTATCCGTTCTGCTGTCCTAGCATTCGATCCACGGCGGAAGGATCGATCCATGGACGTTGGTTTTATCGGGCTGGGCCACATGGGGAGGCCGATGGCGCTGAACCTGCTCAAGGCAGGCCATCGTGTCACCGTCTACAATCGAACGCGCGCGAAGACGCAAGAACTTGCATCCAATGGAGCACAAGTGGCAGAGACGATCGCCGACGCTTGCCATGGCGATGCTCTTGTTACGATGCTGAGTGATGATGCGGCGGTCGAAGGTGTCGTCTTCGGTGAGGAAGGTGCGCTTTCAGCGCTTGGCCGCAAGGCGATTCATATTTCGATGAGCACGATTAGCGTCGCGCTGTCAGACCGATTGGCGGACGAGCATCAGGAGTCAGGGCGAGGTTACGTATCGGCGCCGGTATTCGGACGACCGGAGGCTGCCGCGGCGGCCAAGCTTTTTGTCATCGCTGCGGGGGCAGACCAAATGCTCGCGCGGTGCCAGCCGCTGTTCGATGCGATAGGGCAGGCGACCTTCGTGGTGGGCGCGAGACCCT
The DNA here is from genome assembly GCF_001238275.1 of Bradyrhizobium viridifuturi. Classification (GTDB taxonomy): domain Bacteria; phylum Pseudomonadota; class Alphaproteobacteria; order Rhizobiales; family Xanthobacteraceae; genus Bradyrhizobium; species Bradyrhizobium viridifuturi. The sequence continues at coordinate 41,677 of NZ_LGTB01000002.1, read as the reverse complement.
CGGAAGCAAATTTGGTTAAACTGACCGGAAATTTCCTGATTGCGTCCATGCTGGAAAGCCTCGGTGAAGCGTTTGCCCTGGTGAGAAAGTCCGGCATCGACCCGGATCGCTTTCTCAACATTCTGACCAGCTCGCTTTTTTCGGCGCCCGCTTATCGTACGTATGGAGCCATCATTGCCGAAGGCCAGGATCCTGTCGGCGGATTCAAGATGTCACTTGCGTTGAAAGATATGCGGCTAGCTCTTGCAGCCGCCGACGCGAGGATTGTTCCGATGCCGGTCGCAAGCTTGATCCGAGACCATTTTGTTGAGGCCGTTGCCGGTGGCAACGGCGACGCCGACTGGTCTGGGTTGGGGCGGCTCGCAGCGCGAAGAGCGGGCATTGAGGCTGCAACCCCAAGCCGGAATGCGTAAGGAACCGGCTGGGCTTTCGTCCCATGCAGGCATCCCGCAAAGCTCAAATTGTCGCAACATGGAGGTGGAGACGTGATCGCGCGAAATCCCCAACGCCATGCCGACCGGCGGCACGGACCAGAGCAAGCTTTCCAGAAAAATCAATTGACCCATCCCCCCTTATATGAGGGATTTGACTTGCTGCCGCTTGGCGGCGAGTGGAGGCGTGGCAAATCCCAAAGCAGGTTGGTCGACCGGAATCCATATAATGGCGACATCCTTCTTGAGATCGCACATGCCGATCGAAGTGATCTTGATGCCGCCTATGCGGCGGCCGCCAACGCGCAAGCGGCATGGGCCGCGTCGGCGCCGGCATTGCGCGGGACTGTGCTGTCGCGCGCAGCGGAAATCATGACCGCACGGAGGGACGAGATCGTCGACTGGCTGATCAGAGAATCAGGCAGTACGCGGCTCAAGGCAAACCTCGAATGGGAAATCAGCCACGCCGTCATGCTATGGGCGGCGTCAGTACCGCATGCGGTCGAAAGCCAGATCATTCAGTCCGACATTCCCGGCAAGGAAAATCAGGTTCGGCGCAAGCCGGTCGGCGTGGTCGGTGTGATCAGCCCCTGGAACTGGCCACTTCATCTCAGCAATCGCACAGTTGCCCCGGCGCTGGCGGTCGGTAACGCGGTAGTGGTGAAGCCCTCAAGCGACACGCCCGTAACTGGTGGACTATTGCTCGCCAAGGTCTTCGAGGAAGCCGGGTTGCCGCCTGGTCTGCTCAATGTCGTGGTCGCCGGCGGCAGCGAAATCGGCGAATCATTTGTGAGCCATCCAACTCCACGGGTGATTTCGTTTACCGGCTCGACACCGGTCGGCCGCTCCATCGCCGAATTTGCGGCCAAAGCATCGATCATCAAGCGCGTCGACCTCGAGCTCGGTGGCAATGCACCATTCGTTGTACTCGACGATGCGAATTTGGATCAGGCGGTGGAGGCTGCTGTCTTCGGCAAGTTCCTGCACCAGGGACAGATTTGTATCGCCATCAACCGCATTATCGTCGACAACGCGGTGTACGGCACCTTCGTAGATCGCTTTGTCGAGCGAGTTAAGACAATCAAAGCCGGTGATCCCGCCGATGGCGAAACGATAGTCGGCCCGATCATCAATGATGCGCAATTAAATAAGATCGTAGACCGTATCCGACGCGCGCGCACGGCTGGCGCTAAACAACTGTTTGGTGACGAACCGCAGGGATCGGTGCTTCCGCCCCACGTGTTCGTAAACGTCTCCAACGATATGGAACTTGCGCGGGAGGAAATCTTTGGTCCGGTGGCGCCGATCCTTCGCGTCGACGGCCCCGAACAGGCCTTGGCGGTCGCCAACAACACAAGCTTCGGGTTGTCGGGTGCGGTGTTCACGCGCGATCTTCATCGTGGCGTGCACTTTGCCCAGCGGATGCAGGTAGGTATGGCCCACGTCAATGATCAGCCCGTGATCGACCTTCCGACCTGCCCATTCGGCGGCGAGAAGAACTCGGGCATCGGCCGATTTAACGGACGGTGGGCGATCGAGGCCTTCACAACCGATCAATGGTTGACCGCTCAGCATGCGCCCCGAGGCTTTCCGTGGAATGCCAAAGCCGTGCGGGGTCCGTGGTCGTAAAGGCCAAGTCTTACAGGCGCATTTTTTGGTTCTTCAATCTCGGATGTCCCCGGATGCACCGCTCTCGATTCGGATACGAACCACCCTGCCTCAATGGAAAACAGCCTATGGGTACACCGCGAATCGAAACGAACCTGCAATTTGCTTCAATGCGCCAGATACACGCCGCAATTGAGCATCTGGAAAGGGGTGATTTCGAGTGTGCTATTGCTCTGGCCGATGAGGCAGAGGGCACCTTAGCGGGCGCGGACGAGGTACACTTCCTCCAGATACTGAAAGGGATTAGCAGGTTTCATGAAGTTGGGGCTGCAGCAGAAAGAACTGACGGGTTGAACGATCGCATGCATTGGCTCAAACACGCTCGGCTCATCCTGCATGGGCCAAGAATCGAGAAGGCAATCATCACCAATGTCGAGCTGACGGCCACGATTCGAAAGGCGATCGCGAGATTCCGCGCGGTGTATGCTGAAGTAAAGACGCCACAGATGCTGAGCTTCGAGAACGGGGCGGGATCGGGGTCGGCCACCGGTAACGAATAGCGAACCTCAACGGAACCAAACACACGGGCGGATGTTTCCGTCCTCTGCCAACAGGGCCATCGGCGTGGACGATCGGCATACGCCTGTTAAAGAACGTTTACCGGCGTTTTCAAAGGATCAACTCTCGGCAGAGAGCTTCGAGGACGAGCAGTCCTGAGCCCTATCATCCAACGGCGGCCATTCGCCCATAGCCGGCTGACCTGCCGGGCCACTTAAGTAGATCTGCGGACCCAGGGTTGGTCGCAGAAAATGGCTGAATGGAACACCATACCGTGAGACGCGCAGCTAGGCACGTTCGGTCATCAAGCATTCCATCACCATCTAATTCATGCCTCGGCTGGCTACCTTGCGGCGGGGCCAGGTGACGCCGAGGTGACGGGCCAGAGTGTGCGGATATCTTTTGGCAAAGACTGAACGACGTCGCCGATCTCTCCGGCGGAAACATGATTTTCGAAGGTCTGGAAGACGGCGCGTGCCGCATCTTCGCGGTTGGTGCGCGCTGTCGGCGGGAGGCGGCTCTCGATCCAGGCAAGAAGGTCCTCGCGTGAACGAACCCGTTCCGGCTTGCCAGCCAGCCGCCACGCTTCATAGTAGATACCGCGTATCAGCATCGGGAGTTGGTCACCGAGATGAGCTGACTCGTCCGTTGTCAAGCGATCGCGTAGGCAATGCAGCACCGCGCGCAATGGCTGATATGCACCGCGACGATCAGAGCCTAGCCTCTCCCGATTTCCTTGAGCCAGGCATTCGTCTTTTGCAGTGCTCCGTCAAACACGTCCAGGCCGGTCGAACTGATGATGGTTTACCTCGTGAGCCTAAATGACATTCCGTTGCTGGTAATTTTTGGCCGGGCAGGTGCGGTCTCTGTAGGGCATGGCGCCGATTTGGCGCAGGCCGCGGCCAGCTTGAGCCCGAGTTATCGCCCGAATAGCTTGGATACCCATCCTTTCATGAAGCTCTTGCGCGTGGTTCTTCCGTCAGGAGCTTAACGACCAGGTCGATCGCCCGCTCTTGCGCAATCTGTTGGGCGACAAGCTCTGCTGCTTCGCGCGTCGCATAATGAGCGACTTCATCACCGGTGTCGGTTCGCACGATCCAGTCGTCGAAATCGGCGTCAGGAACGACGTAAACCGCGGCATCTGGCATCGTTTGAAGTCCAGGTGGGAAGCCAAAAGCAGGATAGAGCGAAATCCTGGAGGCACGCTGACGAATGTCAATCATTCGTCTCCGCGAAGAAAGTTGGAAAAGGCTGATACCCGTCAATGAGACGCCGATCAGTGCGCCGCACGATTGTGTAAGGAGCCGGATCTCATGATTTCCACCGAAGCGAGCAGCAACGTCGTCGGCCACGTCATGAGCGTCTCGAAATTCGAACGCTTGTTCCGCCGGGCGGCAGGTCTCGACGTCGATAAGCAGGACCTCAAGCGATACGGCGATTTCACCAATCACAAGATCTATGACTTGATGCTACGAGCGCAGGCAAGCGCAGAGGCGAACGGTCGAGACATCATCGAGCCGTTCGATCTGCCGATTACCAAGGGCCTGCAGGAAAGCATTCACGCCTTTAGGAAAATCGACGAAGAGATCGAGCTGCAGCCTATTCTCGATCATCTCACGGCCCGACCGCCGCTCGATCTCGCCTACAGCGATGAAACCGAAAGCCGATTGCCCGAGGTCGCAGGTGGCTTGAGTGTGGCTCTTGCGCACACATTCAAGCTCCTCGACAGCAAGCTGAAGAACCCTCGCAGCGAGCACTGGGAGCGGTGTTTTCGTATTTTCGATCTACTCCTGTAGTTCAATCAATCGAGGCGTGCGTTTTTGAGGCCGGAGGCAGCGATGATCAGGGACGTCATGGTGTGGCTGGACGGAGGCGTCGGCGACGAAATTCGCCTGACGGCCGTGGAAGACCTGGCCAGGCGGCTCGAGAGCGAGGTGGTGATCGGCTTGTACCTGAATCCTTTGCCGCTGCCGGGAGCGATCGAGGGTGATATCACGGCTGATATTCTTGATCGCGCGCGAAAAGTCGGCGATCTGACGGAGGCCGCCTTAGCAAAACGGCTCAGCCTGATCGATCGTCCGGTTGAGATCCGGCGTTTCGATGTGTTGACTAACGATCTCGCCAATGTAGCTGCACGAGAGGCGCGCTCTGCAGATACGTTCGTAGCTCTTCGTCCCAATGGCTCAATGGACCCGGACGATCTGGTCGAGGGCGTCTTGTTCGGGTCCGGACGAAGCATCTTCCTGGTGCCTGAAACGGAGCGTCCCAGGATCACCTTCGATCGTATCCTTGTGGCCTGGAATGGCAGCCGGGAAGCTGCCCGTGCGTTGGGCGAAAGCATGCCGTTCTTGCATAAGGCCGCCGAGGTTGCGGTTGTAGTAGTCACGGCTGAACACCCGACCGAAGAGCAGGCGGTCATGGGCGTTGATACCGTCGATCATCTCAAGCATCACGGGATCGACGCGGTGCTGCACCGTGTCGGGAGCCGCCGTCGCGAAGTCGGAGCCAAACTGCGCGAGGAAGCCGAAAGGCGAAAGGCGGACCTGATCGTGATGGGAGGCTACGGTCATCTTCGCCTGCGCGAACGGCTGCTCGGCGGGGTAACCTATGATCTCATGCACGACGCGCCGGTTCCGCTGCTGATGGCGCACTAATACTGCAACGATCAAATCAAAACGACGGGCTCAAAATGTCGACGATCGATGAAAAGCGCCAACAAATGTTCCCAAAGCTTGCGTCGGATGAAATCGATCGGCTGCGCCGATTCGGGCAAATTCGGCGGTATGCAGCGGGCGCAGCTCTCCTTGTGACTGGAGAAGTCGCTCCCGGCATGTTCGTGCTGATCAAGGGAAGAGTAAGTGTCGCTCGCCGCGATCCTCTAGGTCACGAGACTCCGGTCGTGGAGCAGGGACCGGGTGAGTTCGTCGCCGACGTGGGGCAATTGTCAGGTCAGCCGGCGTTTGTTGACGTTCACGCGATCGATGATGTCGAGACTCTGTTGATTCCGCCGGAAAATCTGCGCGCTCTGATGATTGAAGAGCCCGAAATCGGCGAACGGATCATGCATGCGCTGATCCTGCGCCGCGTTGCCTTGATCGAGGCCGGCGCCGGAGGTCCGGTGCTGATTGGCGCCGAAAACAGTCCGGATGTCGTTCGTCTACAAGGCTTCCTGGCGCGCAATGCCTACCCCCATCAGCTGCTCGACCCCGCACAGGATCTGGACGCAGCGAAGCTGGTTGAGCAATACGCCCCGAATCCGTCGGATCTGCCGCTGGCAATATGTCCGAAGGGGACCATCCTGAAAAATCCGAACGAAACCGAATTGGCGCGCGCGCTCGGAATGGTGCCGATTGACGAGCGCGATCGGACCTATGATGTCGCGGTCGTCGGCGCAGGACCAGCCGGTCTCTCGATTGCGGTCTATGCCGCATCGGAGGGTCTTTCGGTGATCGTTTTCGATACGCGCGCATTCGGTGGGCAAGCCGGAGCCAGTGCGCGTATCGAAAACTATCTCGGGTTTCCAGCCGGCATTTCCGGCCAGTCGCTCACCGGCCGTGCTTACGTCCAGGCGCAGAAATTCGGCGCCAGGGTGATGATACCCTGCGAAGTTGTACGGCTCGATCGGACTGAAACGGAGCTTGGGCTTCATCTCACGGATGGCCGGCGGGTCAAGGCCGCGACCGTGGTCGTGGCGACAGGTGCGCGCTACCGACGCCTCGACGTTCCAAACCTCAGTGATTTCGAGGGGCGTGGAGTCTGGTACTGGGCTTCGCCGATCGAGGCGCGGCTTTGTCGTGATGAGGAAATCGTTCTGGTCGGCGGTGGCAACTCGGCGGGACAGGCCGCCGTCTTCCTGCGCAGCTTCGCTAAAAGAATCCGGATGTTGGTGCGTGGTCCGAGTCTGGCGGAGAGCATGTCACATTACCTCATCGACCGCATTAAGGCGATTGACAATATCGAGGTGTTGACCCGAACGGAAATCGTTGCCCTCTATGGCACCCGCGAGAAGCAACTGGAGCGCGTGCGCTGGCGCAACAATGTGAACGGCGAAGAGACGGAAAAGCCGATCCGCCATGTCTTCTGCTTCATCGGCGCGGAACCGGCAACGGGCTGGCTCAGGGATAGCGGGGTCGCTCTGGATGGCAAGAATTTTGTGCTGACTGGTTCGGACGCTCCATCCGGCGCACGCCCGTCGAACAACGGATCCCGTCGTCCGCTGCCGCTGGAAACCAGCATGCGTGGAGTGTTCGCCTCCGGCGATGTGCGGTCTGGATCGGTCAAGCGAGTCGGAGCGGCCATCGGCGAGGGGGCTGTCGTCGGGGCGGAATTGCACGTGGCTCGCGCAGATGGCGCAGCTGAATCGTCTGGGGACGTGGAAAAGGATTCGGCGATAATTGAGAGCGTGGGTGCGATAGGTATGCGGATCGAATCCGCACCGCACGCAGGATTCAGGCGGCGAATGTGAGCATCAAGATCCCTGTCCTCGGCTCCGCCTTTGGCATTCTCGCAGCGGCATTCACCGGTGCGGTGCAAGCCCGCGACGACGGCCGCTATTCCCTGTCGCCGCTCAAACCATGGTTTGACAGCCTCAGATCCGGCAAGGGGCCATGCTGTTCGGATGCAGATGGTTTCGCTGTTCTGGACCCGGATTGGGAATCCAAGAGTGGCCATTACCGCGTACGGATAGACAATGAATGGATCGAAGTTCCTGACGATGCCGTGATCACAGAGCCGAACCGGGCCGGTAGGACGATGGTGTGGCCTATCAAGGGATCTCTCGGAACCTCCATTCGCTGCTTCATGCCAGGCAGTATGACATGAGCAACGACCACCATCTGCTCCCAATTATATTGAAGCGATCGCGTCCGGCGATATCTTGACATCGGTCAACGCGGTGCGCGTGTTCTCACGATATTATCATTGACGAAGCCGATTGGAGGCTGGCCGACACTCGCGAATATCAGAACAGGAGAGCAGAATGACAAAGTTCGCGCTGTACGTTCCGCTTGAAGCCAAGCCCGGCAAGGAGAAGGAGGTCGCGGACTTTCTGCGCTCGGCGCTTCCTTTGGTGAACGACGAACCTGGAACGATCTCGTGGTATGCGATTCAGGAAGGACCCTCCTCTTTCGCGATCTTCGATACGTTCGACGACGAGGCTGGACGCGACGCGCATCTCAACGGAAAGGTCGCCGCGGCGTTGATGGAGAAGATCAAGGCAGGAGACATGTTCGACAAGAAGCCGGAAATTCACAAATTGGGTATCATCGCGAACAAATCGGCGAAGTAAGACATGGCGATATTTTGCAGACATCTATCAGCAATTCGCGACGTCGTTCCGAGCGCGCCAGGGTGTGAGGAATGCCTGAAGTCGGGAGACCCCTGGTTGCATCTGCGGATCTGCCGCACCTGTGGCCATGTCGGTTGTTGCGATCAGTCGCCGAACCGGCACGCAACAAAGCATTTTCATGCGACCCGCCACCCCATCATCGAGGCCTATGATCCGCCGGAAGGCTGGGGCTGGTGCTACGTCGAGGAAGTGATGTTCGATCTTTCGGGCCGACAGACACCGCATTTGGGGCCGATTCCGCGATTTTACTGAGGCGCCGGGAGGCGATTGGACGCTGACGCGTCGGCCGCGAACCGGGCCCTGAACCGCGACAGGTATGGCGCGGTGCGGCTTATGAACGACCCGGCGACCTCGGCAGGCGTGCCGAACGCCACCACATGACCGCCTTCGTCACCTGCACCAGGGCCGATATCCATGACCCAGTCGCTGCCGGCGCTAACGCGCATGTCGTGCTCGACCACGATGACGGTATTGCCGGCGTCGACCAGCCCGTCGAGTTGCGTGATGAGCTTCTCGACGTCTGCCGGATGTAGTCCCGTGGTGGGCTCGTCAAGGACGTAGAGCGTCTGACCACGTTGAGTCCTCTGCAACTCGGTAGCAAGCTTGATCCGCTGGGCCTCTCCGCCGGAAAGCTCCGTGGCGGGCTGGCCAAGTCGAAGATAGCCGAGGCCCACCTGCCGCAGCACATCGAGGGACCGGCGCACCTGTGCTTCCTCAGCAAAGAACGCGAAGGCGGCATCGACCGTCATTCCCAGTACGTCGGCGATGTTCTTATCGCGGTACTTGATTTCAAGGGTTTTGGCGTTGTATCGAGCGCCATGACAGGTTGGGCACGGTGCATACACACTGGGCAGGAACAGCAATTCGACGCAAACGAAGCCTTCGCCCTCGCAGGTCTCGCAGCGGCCCTTGGCAACATTGAAGGAAAAGCGTCCAGCGTCGTAGTGACGGGCGCGCGCCGACTTTGTGGCCGCGAAGATTTTGCGAACGTAATCAAACAGCCCCGTGTAGGTCGCGAGGTTGGACCGTGGTGTGCGTCCGATCGCCTTTTGGTCGACGACCACCAATCGCTTGACGCCCTCCATTCCGCTCGCGATCCGGCCGCCGAGTGTGGTCACGACGGTCCGCTCGAGTTCGTCGCCTTCATCGTCGATCGAGGGGAGGGGATGACCGAGCTGGCTTGCAACCAATTCCACCAGGACCTGGCTCACCAGGCTCGACTTGCCTGAACCGGAAACGCCAGTCACGGTGGTGAATACTCCCAACGGAAAATCGACATCGAGTTCACGGAGGTTGTTGCGGCTGACGCCACGCAGCCGCAACCAGCCCTTGGGCGAGCGCGGCGTTCGGTTTGGCACGCTGTAGCCGCCGAACAGGTAACGGCGCGTTTGCGAGTTTTCTACCTGCTTGAAGCCTTGCAGTGGACCACTATAGAGTACATGGCCACCGAGTTCGCCGGCGCCAGGCCCGACATCGACAACCCAATCCGCGTGCCGGATCACGTCGATCTCGTGTTCGACCACGAATAGCGAATTGCCGGAGGCTTTCAATTGGGCGAGCGCTGTCAACAGCGCCTCGGTGTCCGCGGGATGAAGTCCGGCGGACGGCTCGTCGAGCACATAGACGACGCCGAACAGATTGGAACGCACCTGGGTTGCCAGTCGCAGGCGCTGCAGTTCGCCTGGAGAAAGTGTCGGGGTACTCCGCTCCAGCGAAAGATAGCCCAGCCCGAGGTCAAGCAGAACCGTGAGGCGGCCACCGAAGTCCTCAGCGATCCGCTGCACCACCAACGCCTTCTCCGGATGCTGCGCCTTAAGCTTGGTCAGGGTAGGGCCGGTGGCCTCCGCATAGGGGCGCAAGAGATCAGCCAGCGTAGCCAACGGAATCCTGGAGATATCGGCAAGATCGAAGCCGGCGAACTTGACCGACAGCGATTCGCGGCGAAGCCGCTTGCCACGACAGAGCGGGCATTCGGTACTTACCATATAGCGCGATACCCGCTTCTTGATCGACGCGCTTGCGGTGGTGGCAAAGGTGTTCAGCACATATCGCCTGGCGCTGGAGAAATTGCCGCGGTAGCTGGGCTCCTCCTTGCGTCTGATCGCCCTTCGCGCCTCATCCGCGTCATACCCGATGTAAACCGGGACCACCGGTTGCTCGTCGGTGTACAGGATCCAGTCGCGGGCTTTCTTCGGCAATTCGCGCCACGGACGATCGACGTCGTAGCCGAGCGAAGTCAGCATGTCGCGCAGGTTGCCGCCATGCCAGGCGGGCGGCCAGGCTGCAATCGCCCGCTCGCGAATGCTTTTGGAATCATCCGGCACCATGGAGCGTTCGGTCACCTCGTAGACCCGACCGAGCCCATGGCATCGGGGACAGGCTCCCGCCGGCGTATTGGGCGAAAAAGCCTCGGCATCGAGATGCGCCTGGTGCCGGGGATAGTCGCCGGCGCGCGAGTACAGCATTCGTAGCAGGTTGGATAATGTAGTGACACTGCCGACGGAAGAGCGCGTGGTAGGCGACCCGCGCTGCTGCTGCAAGGCCACTGCCGGCGGCAAGCCATCGATTTCGTCAACCTCGGGAACCGCCATCTGGTGAAACAAACGCCGCGCATAAGGCGAGACAGATTCGAGATAGCGCCGCTGCGCCTCCGCGTAGAGCGTTCCAAAGGCCAGCGACGATTTGCCCGAGCCGGACACGCCGGTAAACACCACTATGGCATCGCGGGGAATGGCGAGATCGACACTCTTCAAATTATGCTCGCGTGCTCCACGCACGCGGACGAAACCCCGCAGATCCTCGCCCGCGACTTCTTGAGAACGAGGCTTGTTGATTTCTAACATCTGGCGAAAACGCTTGACAGCCGAGTGGAGTTCCGTCCTGAGCGGGCGTTCTTGATCATCATCGTTCCCGTTGTACCGGCCGGAATGCAAGGAGGGTTGATCCGGCGAGCCCTCTTGTCATTGACGATGGTCAAGAAGCGACGGCAGCTCAGCGACAGTCATGAACTTGAGGCTTCGTCGAGCTATGCCCGATAGGACTGGTTTGGTCCGATTCGCGACTGCACTTCGCGGATAAAATCCTGCGGGCTCGAGAAGAACGAGTTCTCGATCAAGACGCCGCCGAGGATGACCATAGGGTGCGTTCGCAAAATATCGAAGGCATGCGGCGCCGTCAGCAGATTGGCGTCGAAGGTGCAAATCACCGGGTCGTCGTAATTCGGCAGCACGCTATTGAGTCGCATCTCGTATTCGGCCCACTCGACGCCGCTCTTCCAGTCGTCCACGGCCGTTTCTGCGTGCGCGATCATTCGCGTCAGTGGAAAGCCGAGCTCGGCGCCGGCCTTCAACGCGTCCTGGATCAGGACGAGCATGGCGTCCTTGTCGAAGCGTCCGGTCTTGAGATAGGTATCCTCCGGCAACGCGACTTCGAGCTGGCGGCTTTTCATCGTCTTCTCCACGTCTACGCCGGCGTTGCGCAACCAGTTGAGGTGCTCCTCCCTGTGCTGGGAAGGGAGGACATGATACGCGCGCTGGCCGCAGTTGATGCCGTCGCAAATGAACGGCAGCAACGCGTCGTATTCCTCCACTGCCGAACTGAAGAACGCGCAGACATGCCGGTGCTCGCGCAGCATGGATCGTCCAAAAGGAATGGGCTCGGCAACTGAATTCATGTCAGCCTCCCGGTTCAAAGTCCTCTGGGACCTGCTTGCCGTGAAAGTGCTGGCGGCACCAGGCCTTCTCGTTGCTCCAGGCTGTCCGCCACCTGGACGGCGAGCCGATCCAGCTGAACATGATCGAACTCGCTCTCTATCTGCGGTTCGCGAAAGTGTGTTGTGAACACGCCCCAGAGGTGGCCGTTGCTGCTGATGAGCGGCGTGGATTGTACGGCAGCAATGCCGCTGGCACGCAGCATATCGAGCTCGCGCGTGCCCACGAACAGATAGCTCGTGGAGATATCCTCGACAAACACACGCATGCGTCGCATGAGCGCGGCGGCGCATGTGGTGTTAGTGTCGCGGCGCACAACGCTGAAAAAAGTCAGGGCTTCGGCCGAGAATCCGCGGCTGGCAACAATTGTCAGGCAGTCGGCTCTTTCATCGAAACGCTGCAGTGTGCCCATGTCGGCACCCGTTATACCGATCGCGATATCGAGGACCTGCAGCAGGTCCGCACCCACATCCTCGGAATTCCTCAGCCGCTGCAGGGCGGCGATTCGTTGCCCAGTTGCAGCGTCGAGCGGCTTCTTGAGGTTCGCCATCGCTTTTGCTCCCGCGGGCCGTGCCGCGGCAACATTGTCGCGCCAAACGATGCGCAAATGTAAGAGGAGATAATGGCCAAGCAGATTAAGTAATTCTACGTAGTCAGTTTTGCTATTCCTGCCAGCGCGATCCGACGGGCATCAAAGCGCGTTCGCGCGACATCTTGCTGGTCAGCCCCTCCCCGCGTGACCGCCCCATTACTCGCTGGGTGACTGAATCCTACTCAGTTTCCCAAGAAACTGTCTGTCCGTCAGGAACTAAATGCTTGCTGGCTATTTCGGATCAGCAGGGCTAACATTGCTATCACTGAGAGACTTCATGGCATCAGTGGCTGAGAGACGCTCCTGCGCTCCTGCCAAACTTACACAGGGAACCTCGTCATGTCTCAGTGCGCCAATCGCATTCGCAACGCATTCCCGCAGAGGTCTTTCCAGGCATTTAGTCGCACCTCCAGCCCGTGAAGCCGTGCTTTGCAGAGGGGGGCGCCGACAACGATCGGTGCGATGGCACAATTGTAGTTCCCTTCTGCGGTGTTGCGGCGGATTGGATCGGGAGACATGCCTTGGGTCGATAAGCTTTCCGAGCCGCAAGAGCTCAGGCGCTGCATCCGCGATCTCGTCGCGCTGTCGACGCTGCCGGCAATCTGGAAGGACTACAATTCGCGGCAGATCGCCGACAGCGCGGCGGCCGCCTTGCTCTCGATGCTTAATGCCGACGTCATTTGCGTGACTGTGCCGGGGTTGCGCGACGAACCGGTGGCCGAGGTGATGCGCACGAGCCAAGCGGTATCCACTGCATCGTCTGGTCACATTGAACACATCCTCCGCGGTGCGTCGCGCGAAAGGCGCGAGCAGATATGCGTAATCGACAACCCGCTCGGGAAGGGAACGTTACGGATCGTGACGGCGCCGATGGGCTTTGGCGGAGACGCCGGGATCGTCGCAGGTTCCGTCAATCCGCAATTTCCGAGCGAGACGGACCGGCTCCTTCTCGGAATTGCGGCGAACCATGCAACGCTCGCTATCCAACGCTGGCACGCCGAGGCGGAGCAACGGCGTCTGGCGAGCGTAATTGAGCGATCATCCGAGTTCATTGGTTTCGCCGATCTAGAGGGCACGCCGCAATACGTCAATAAGGCGCCTTGGACCTCCTCGGTCTTTCCGGCACTGAGGAAGCGCAGCGGCTTAGCATCTTCGATTTCATGGCCCCCCATGAGCGGCGTCGGGCGCTTGGCGAGGCGCTTCCAACGGTGATGGGAACCGGACGCTGGCTCGGCGAACTCCACTTCCGCCACTTCAGAACGGGTGAAATCATTCCATTCCTGGTCGATTGGTTCCGCATCGACGACACGCGCACGGGCCATCCTACTAACATGGCGACCGTCAGCCGAGATCTGAGGCCTCAGAAAAAGCTGGAGAGTGATCTCCGACGCCTCAACGAGTCGTTGGAGCAGCGGGTGACGGAACGGACATCGGCATTGGCGGCAGCGCTCGAACGACTGACGCTCGAAGCTGAGGAGCGCGTACGCGCGGATGTCCGCGCGCAGCAGACACAAGCGGAGCTCTATCATGCGTCCCGGCTGAGCGCAGCGGGTCAGATGGCCGGCGCGTTGGCGCATGAATTGAACCAGCCGCTGACTGCGTTGACCAATCTGGTTAACGCCGGGCGCGAATGATGGCAAATGGTGCGCCACACAAAGTCGACACTGTGCGCGATGTGCTTGGCGAAGCCGCCGATCAGGCGCTGCGCGCCGGCGAGATCATTCGGAGGCTGCGAGACTTCGTTACGCGCGGCGAGACAGAAATGCGGATCGAAAACCTGCCCGAGCTGATCCGTGAAGCCACTGATCTTGCCTTGGTGGGAACCGGGCCGCACGGTGTGCAGGTCCGGCTGCGCTTCGATCCGCGCGCCGATGCGGTACTTGCAAACCGGGTTCAACTGCAGCAGGTCATGCTTAACCTGATACGCAATGCGCAGGAGGCGATGGCGCAGAGCGAGTGGCGCGAGCTGGAAGTCGTCACGGCGCGCCTCGATCACAAGTCGATTGAGGTCGCTGTGGCAGATCGTGGCTCGGGGCTGCCGGACGGCATTGTCGAACACCTCTTCGAGCCATTCCACACCACAAAAATCGATGGCATGGGACTGGGCCTCTCGATCTGCCGCTCGATCGTCGAGGCCCATCGCGGAGAGCTGAGGTATGAACCCAATCGCGGCGGTGGAGCAATCTTTCGCATGACGCTGCCCGTCCCGCTGGAACAATGAGTCAATCGGTGGCAGCCGAACGTTTCATTTACGTTATTGATGACGACCCGGCGATCCGCCGATCGCTGGAGCGGCTGCTGGATGCGGTCGGTTTCCAGGTGACATCGTATGCAACACCAAAATCGTTCCTCGACGTCGCGGGCAGCTTACCCGGCGGCTGCGTTCTGCTGGATCTTCGTATGCCGGAGACGGACGGCTTCGAGGTTCAGGCTTGCCTTCGGCTGGTAAACCCGGACTTGCCGGTCATTGTGGTGACGGCTCAAGGCGACGTGCAGACCGCGGTCCGAGCGATGAAGGCAGGAGCTGCGGACTTCATTGAAAAGCCCTATAGCGACGACGACCTGATAGTGGCGATTGAGTCCGCGCTGAAGACCGGCGCGGCGGCGGGCCGGATCGATGATATTGCTATGGCGGCAGCGTTGATCGGTAAGCTCAGCCCACGCGAGCGGCAGGTTCTTGAGGCGCTCGTGGCCGGGGAGCAAAACAAGGTCATTGCCTTCGATCTTGGTATCAGTGTGCGTACGGTCGAGATTCACCGCTCACGTATGATGGACCGGTTGGGTGTGCACCAGGTCGCCGAGGCTGTCCGGCTTTGGGTCTTGGCGAGCTTTGCAGGGCGGGCGTGAGCCGATATTTGCTGTGCCGGAGATGCCCGCTCCAGCACATCGTCATGCTCGCCAAACACTGAAAGGCGCGCCTAGGTCGTGCGCGGCCTCTGCGCGCCAATGCGGAGCCGCTCAGGCAGGTCTGGAATGGCGATAAACTCGCTGCCAAATGCGATCGCTTGCCGATCAAACGATGCGGGCCTATTGGCGGTCGGCTGTGGAAGCTGCAAGAAGGGGCGTTCGACCGCGGTCCATTCCAGCGGTCATTCGGAAAGTTTGCTGCGACTGATGAGAGTTGCTCGGCGGGCCTTTCCGAATTGAAGGCGTATGCCTGTTTCGGTCAGCCCCTCACTGGTAATGCCGTAAAAGACCGGCAGCGCAAGAAAGATTAGCAGGGCGACTTTTGGCGTTGATAGCCAACCCGCCGCGCCCGCGACCGTATAGGCGATAACACCAAGCGTGGCACGCACGCGCTCTCTGGGAAAGAAGCCTTGGTCTACGCCAGTCTCGACCAAGTAGGGATGGATGCTTAGAACATGAAACAGGGTGAGCCAGGCCAAACACATGGCTCCGGCGATGCCGGCATAGAGGGCGACTGCTATTCTGGCGTCAAATTCGTTGCCACTCTGGATAGCCGTCGAAAGGATCGCTGTAGGAAAGGGGATCAGCGCCGACGTGAATAGCAGGAAGAGGTTAGCCAGATGAAGGCTGCGGTCGCAATAGCGCACTCGCGCAAACACCGCACGATGGTTTAGCCAGATGACGCCGGTGTAGCAGAACGAGGCTAGAAACGCGATGTAGCTTGCCCACTGGGCGGCGAGCCTTTCCAAAAGCTGGCCGGGACCGTGTTCGGGCCGGACGATCTCGGCGACAAGAAGGGTAATCGTGATCGACAGAACGCTGTCGCTGAACGTCTCAAGCCGATCAGTCTCTGCCAACCGCACATGGGGCCACGGCGAACTCTGTTCGACCCCGGCGGTCCGGCCTGCTTCCTGCTGGTTGGTGTTCATCGGGTCTTACCAAGCGCGTGACCCCGTTTCAGTCCATGACAGCCGTCAACAGCTTCTGGAAGTGGTGCCTAGAGACCTATCCGGATTCGGCCAATTTCCCGACCCTGCCGGTCAGCCACGACGACGTAGAAACCATGCCAGGTGCCATCCTCTGCGAGTTCCCTCGCAAGGGCAACTCCATTGGCCATCGCGTCTTCAAGGGAAGAAAAAGTAGATCCCGTCTCGTCTGGGTATCGGCTGCCGTTCTCAATGTGGAAATAGTACCTGTTCGCTCCAGCTGCGGCCTTCGTTTGGGACTGACCGAATGGTTTCCATCGTGGCGGCGCAAGACGTTCGACATGACGTAAGGCCGCATGCCTCAGCGAGACGTTGACGAGATCGATGACCCGCTCGACCTCGCCGGAAAAGCTGCGGCCGATCCGCTGGTGAATACCGAAGATGACCCGATGATGCGGCGTTTCCGCCAGCCGGACGCCGAGGATATCGGATACCCCGCACGTCAGCACGAAATCATTGTACCACTCGCTTATCCGCAGCGTCGAGGCTGGAAGACATTCAGAAAGCCTTGTCCAATTTGTGTCGATCATTGGCGCGTAGGGATCCACGGCAGCGTAATGTCGAACGTAGTCGGATCTGAACCCGGCGCTAAGCCGGAAAAGCAGGCCTCTTCTACCAGTCGAGTGGTCTTGTTCGAAATGATTAATGCAGCGCCACCGACGCCGGCCGCCTCAGTCAACGTGTTTAACGCTTCCGGCCACGCCTCGGGCGAGGAGGCTGCGTCGTTGATGATTGAAACAAGGGAGGTCTTCGGCAATCGTATCCTCCATCATTAATAAGTGAAGACAAGACAAGGCGCGCGAAATACCGCGTGCACAATGATCGGCTGCTTCTTTAACACTGAGTACATCGAAATCCGCGACATTCCGTTGATGAGCGTCAACGATTAGAGGGCGCATAGTGCAGATGTTTCCACGCGAAGGAACCGCGGCACGCTTCCTTCTTGCCTTTCATCGCGATTCTCAGCTGTGCCGCAGTGGGCCTATTCATGTGCCGTGGATTGCGAGCACAATCTTGCCCAGCACGTGGCCTTCCGCAAGGCGCTGATGCGCTTTCCCAGCCTTGACGAGCGGATAGCATTCGGCGATCGGGATCTTGAGCCTTGCAGCTTGAACAGCCGAGCCGAGACGCTCGAATTCGCGAACCCCGGCAACTGCGTCGTATCGGATCAAAGTCATGCCGCGCCGCTTCTTTGGCGCTGGCTCGATGCCATTCGGATGGGCCAGACGGCCGTCAGGCCGGAGCACATTGAGGCATTGCTCCAGCGCGTCGCCGCCGGCAAACGCCAGCACGGCATCAACGCCATCGGGTGCAAAACGCCTTGCGGCGTCGTCGATGTGGACACGTTTTCCATCGACCGCCGCATGGGCTCCCATTTCTTGCACCAGCTCGACGCCTTCCTTGCCCGATGCCGTGGCAAACACGCGAGCGCCGCGCAGTCTTGCAAACTGTATAGCGAGGGTTCCCGCCCCTCCTGACGCCCCGTGAATGATCACGATCTCATCCTTCTTCAATCCGAGCGCATCATCGATGCCTTGGAGGGCGGTGAGCCCGGTAATGGGAATAGCGCCGGCGTGCCGCAGGTCGAGCCGCTTCGGAATCGGCGCCACGTTATCGGCGGCCACCGCGACATATTCAGCATAAAATCCGCCTTTCGGATTCTGCCAGCTATAAGAATAGACCTGATCGCCGGCCCTGAGCCGGCGAACCCCGGCTCCGACGGCAGCGACAACGCCGGCGCCGTCGAAGCCCAGCACAAGAGGAAAATGCGGCTTGCGAGGGGCATATAGTCCGTCGCGGATATCGGCGTCCCATCCCCCGACGCCGGCTGTATCAACGGCGATCAAAACTTCGCCGGCATCCAACGTTGGCACTGGCAGCGCGTGACCGGTGATCAAATCGGGGCCGCCGAAACGGTCGATGGCCGCGGCGAACATCGTCCGGGGAACAGACATCGAATGATGCTTTGGAAGCGCGGCACGGCGCGTGCGATCGAGCATGACGACGGTCCTCATTTTGACAGATCGGTATGCGTGAACGAGATAACCGGCGGCGGCGCTGACGTTGGTCAATTTTGCGATTCAAATGGCGCTTGCCACCTTCCGCGCTGTCGCCGGGGGCGCTGACGGGAGTCAAGTCTGGCGTGCCCGGAAGTCTCGATCCGATTGTCAGACTGTCGCGAGTGGTCCGAATCCGTTCAATCGCGATGATTGCGGATGGATGAATTGGAGCGCAACCTCGCCGACTTCGCGGCGGCAATCGACCGGCACGTTGCCGTCTAGCTCTGCGGGCTTCCCCGCAGCGGTTTGTTGATTGCGTGTTTCTTGATGACTGCCAATGATCGGGTGTGCGCGTCGGCGCATGCTGACTGCCAATGACGGCAACCAGGAGACTTCGATCATGAAAGGATTCAGGCCGTTGCAGGATCGCGTCCTGGTGCGACGTATCGAAGCCGAGGAGAAGACGCCCGGCGGCATCATTATCCCGGACATCGCAAAGGAGAAGCCAGTGGAAGGCGAAGTGCTCGCGGTCGGAGCCGGCACGCGTGACCAGAACGGCCGGATCGTTCCGCTCGACGTCAAGGTCGGCGATCGCGTGCTATTCGGCCAATGGGCCGGCACCGATATAATGGTGGACGGTGAGGACCGGCTCATCCTCAAGGAGGCCGACGTCCTCGGTGTGATCGAAGGAAAGGCTCGCGCGCAGGCCAAGGCGGCGTAGTGCGCAGACGTCGACGGCATCGATTTCGTCTCCAGGGAGCAAGCCCATGGGGAGTCCGGTTCATCGGTGAAGCGGTGTCGAACTCGCCCTCATCGCGGTGGTGGCGAGACCATCGCGCCACACCCCGGCCAACCCGCAGTACTATTCAGGCGCTCCGAGCCGAGGTTGCCATCTTTCGGGCCTGTCGCTTGATTTGTAATCGATGAAGTAAAGCGTTGGCGACAGCTGCCGAGGATGCTGGATTTTGGCCGGTAATCAGATCGCCATCGGAGACCGCATAGGGTTGCCACTTCCTGTTCCGGGAATAATTGCCGCCGTTGCTCCTCAACATATCTTCGACCAGGAAGGGTACGACGTCCGTCAGCTCAATTGCAGCCTCCTCGAAGTTGGAAAATCCAGTGACGGATCTTCCGGCGACGAGGGGACGGCCATTTGGCGCCATCGTGTAACGCAACGCGCCCGGGCCATGGCAGACGAGCGCTAAAGGACGCCCCGTGCAGAACATGGTTTCAATCAGTGCGATTGAATGAGGGTGATTGGCGAGGTCCCACAACGGGCCGTGGCCACCTGGATAGAACGCGGCATCATGGTCGCGCGCCGAAATGCTCGACAGCATCCGGGTGTTCGCCAACTCAGTTTGCGCGTGACTGTCGCTCTGAAAGCGAATCGTCGCTGCAGTTTCCGCCTCGGCCCACTCGCTTCTCGGATCGACCGGGGGCATGCCTCCCTCGGGAGATGCAAGTGTGAGAACGATGCCGGCGTCCTTGAAGATGTAGTAGGGCGTAGCGAATTCATCGAACCAGAAGCCGGTCTTCTTGCCGGTGTCCCCGAGTCGACTGTGCGAGGTTAGTACCATCAATATCCTCATCTCGGGTTTGCTCCTCAGATTAGCACCTCCTTGGTGGCACTGAGCATCGGGCATCGTTGCTCGATGTTCATTGAGGGTCATCAGTTTTGCCGTCAAAGTTCAATGAGCCCCGTCGGTCGCGCGACTATGTCGCCCCTGGCGAGCCCAGGATTTTTCATGGCGTGGCACCCCATCCGCTCTGAACGTCACCTCCAATGCATATCGGCACAGGCCTTTGGCATTGCTGCGGTCCTGTTCTGGCGAGGGATAATCCGTGCATCCTTCTCGGTTGACCGTAGTAGGTGGTTGGATCGTGCGGCGCACGTTCTTGACCACAATGGATCATCCTGCGGTCCGGCGCGTTGATCGAAACTCCCGCAACAAAGGAGCAAGCGATGCCCGAGCTAACCGTTTCACGCGATAAGGTCGGCTTTCTGATCGAAAAAGCGCATGAGTTTGATGTCAAGGATCTGCCGGCCGACGAGGAGTCTGGATCGAATCCTATTGACGATGCTGAAGTCGACGTATTGCAGGACGACGGCAGCGATTCTGTCGCTGCCGAGGTGGCGAGCTTCATTAGGGCGTTGAACGAGGACGAACAGATCGACCTTGTCGCGTTGATGTGGCTTGGACGTGACGATGGCACGATCAACGAGTGGGATGATCTGCGTAGCCAGGCAGCCGAGAGGCGGAGCGGATACCGCAATCCGCGGTGGGAAACCGTCCGTTACCTGCTCGGGGAGCCGCTGTTGGGCGATCTCTTGGCCGAGGGCCTCGACAAGTTCGGGATATCATGGGTCGATGAGGCGCCCGCGCCCTGATAAGAATTCGAAAACCCAAATAGAGGGTCATCGCGATCACTCGGTTGAACATATTGGTTTCGTTCAAGAACGTGGAAGCTCAATTGGGCGAGCTCAGAAGCCGTATTGCCGTTCTGAAGCCGCTCACTCAGAGGTGAGGGTCGATTGCGTCCGATTATCGAAGACTAGGGCCCTTCTCGGCGCGAAGCGGACAATTCGCTTGAGCTTGACGTCGGAGATGGGCCATTTCCGGACTCATGCACCGCGGCATGGAACATCGAGTTCAGTGACGCTTCGCTACAAACTCGTCCATGTAGCGCAGTAATTTTCGCGCGTCATTTTTGCGCAGGGCGTCAGAAAGGACCCTGTCAATATGGGTGGCCCAGCCCGAATAAGCCAATACCCAACGCCCGTACCTTCTTTTTTCGACAGGGTCTGTTGGCAGCGTCACAATGCCCGTATGCCTATGATCGCGACAAATCGAAGTCTTCATGATATGTAGATTAGGCTCTGTGCCTTCAAGAAACTGAGCAAAGTGGCGTCCGGACAACAGCAAAACACCCGTCAGCCGAAGTTCAGAATTTCGAGCTTCCGCGATACTTCGAATATTGGCGATCTCGGCGTCAGCATTCTGCGTTAGCAAACTGGAGCTGACGTAGAGCCACGTTGCGAACATCGGTCTTACCGCTGTTCAACGATGACTGTTCCCCTCACTATAAATAGGGTGTGCTTGCCGTCCGTTACCTCGGTGGCGACATAGGTATTGCGGGAACGCACCGCAGCTCGTTTCAGGGCGGCCGGCATACGCTGTTTGGCTCGATGACATGCCGCTGCGTTTGACGGGAATAGTTCCCCACGCTCATCTTCAGTCTTTTCGCCGCGCACATGCTGATGAAAGTAGTAACGGGACATTGGGGCTCTCCATTCATGAGTCAACAGACGGAAGAGCGGATTGGTTCAAAAGTGAATATCCGGGTAGGGTGGGAAACTCCGAGCCGAAAACGCCGCAGCCGCAGTGGCATTGGACGCCCGGTGCAATGCGATTATCCGCTCAGGGTCTTGGTCTTGTGCAAACGGATAAGGCAACGCGCAGCCGCGGGTCGCCGGCCGATGTTCTCGCGTCGGATCGTCCATGGCCGTCCAAAGTGGTTGTCGCGACGCGGTATTGCGCTTTTGGACGCGCTTTCTGGCCGTCAGGCGGCACGGATGGCTGCGATCAGGCTCTGTTTGCCGAGGATGTTCATCACCGGTGTGAGGTTATAGGCGAGAACATGCAGCGCCATCTCGGCAGCGACGTTCCGTAGGCGCTTCATCAGGAAGTGGGGCGTGCCCATACGGGCTTTGATCGTGCCGAAGGGATGCTCGACCGTCTCGAGCCGTGTCCGCATGGCGTCGGGATTGGAATCGAGCCGTCTCTGGACCTCCTCGACCACATGCTCATGCTCCCAGCGCGTGATGCGGCGCTCCTTTGACGGCGTAGATTGGCTCTTAATCGCGCAGTCTTGTCACGCTGCTGTCGACCAGTAACGGCGCAGCGTCATTCCCGTGCTCGATGTTGGTGTAGCAAGATACTCCTGGGAGTAGCGATCTCCGACGCTCGCGTTCGGGGATCGCTGGTGTAGTCCGGCCCAATACCCGACCGGCGTCGCCTTGTCCTGGTAGAGCATCGGTGCGTTGATCTTCTCAATTGATCCGGCCATCTACCACGGGCTCAAACGCCCGCGCGTGCTCCGTGACCCTGCGGGTAGCTTTGTCGGGGGCGGAATAGGGGCGATCTGAGGTTAGTTTCATCGGCGGGAATCACGACTTCCGTCCCGGACTGAATGGCATCCGATGACCGACCATGCGAATTCCGGTGAGCCCCATTAAGCGCCGAGGTCGTTCTCCCGAAAATAGAAACGCCGGGAATAATTTGGGTAATTTGGTTTTCAATGACGGATTGAGGCCAACTGACGTTTTTACCGAACTGTCTCGCTTGGTTTGGCCGAGGCTTAAGGCCGGCCGAAGAGCCTCGGACGCGCGCGGCGAGCGCCAAGCTTCGCCATCTTTGATGGCCGGTGGACCTCCGCCCAGCCCTCGGCTTCGGCGGGAGCGCGAGATCCTTCCATAGGCCGTCGCGCCACCCTTCATCGAAGACCGGGAGAAGGTCCTTAAGCTTTGCCCGCGCCACGGTGTCGCGGCGGGCTATCTCCATGCCGGCGGCGCACGCGTCGGGCGCATCCTCCGTTAGTCGCGACCAGCCTCGACGAATTTCTCGGCCAAGGCCATCGGATTGGTGAACATGACCTCATGACTGCCCAAGCTCAACTAGGAGGGGATCATCTCGAAGAAGACGGATGCGCTATACCGGTCCGACCGCAACGAGGCCTGGCTCAAAATTAAAGCCGTTCAGCATAAAAAGACCCGTCCGGTCTCGCGGCGCTTTAGCTCGGCAAGCAGAGAGGCAAGGGTCCGGTCTACATGGTAAGGTCGGCACGGGCTGGAATCGGACGACCTTGGCAAGCATCCGCAAAGCATTAGACAGCGTAGCTGGCCCAAAGAGCAAATTGAGTAAGTCCCTCAGGAAACCGAAAGCAACGTGGGTCGAGCCTGTTTTTTCAGTGGAAATTGAATACCGCGACATCACGTCGGAAGGATTGCTACGCGCCAGTTCGTTCAAGGGGATTTCAAGAAAGTAACTTAGGTTGTGGAAAATATCGTGTTCCGACCCTACGTTCGATCCACCACCGTGAGATCCAAGGCAACCACCGGTGATGAGATCGCCCATCACAGCGCTCCCGCCCCACACCAACAGGGAGCAGCGCCATGAAGAAGCGGCGTCGTTTCAAACAAACAGAAACCCTTCAGGAACGGCTCAGGAAGTTCGCGGCGGATAGCCGCGAACAAGCTAGCCAGATGCCGGCAGGTGAAGAACGAGACCAGCTCGTGAAGAAGGCCCGGCAGGCTGACACCGCAGCCCACCTCGACGAGTGGATGAGTTCACCGGGCTACAGTCGCCGAAATAGGGCTCGAGGCATTTTCCTTCCTCCAAGTCCTAGGGGCCCCCCGTATCCGGCGGGGGCCTTTTGCTTTAGGAACGGCGCACCTCAAGTCACGTTGTCTATTCATGAGTGAACTACATATCCTGGTCGAAGAATCTGTCCAGATCGCTTGGGATTTCCTCGAACGCTCTGGCGAGATCATCGATGGCTACGAGACCAGCCAGTTTCTTGTGAGCGCCGTTGGCCGAATGGCGCTCGCTGGTGAGCGACGCAAGCTCATGCTGGCCAACCTCGCCATCGACGTCTACCGGGCGACCAGGCGAGAGGCCGCATGAACAAGCGGGTCGATGAGGCCGTTGCCGCCCGCGCTTACGAGCTGTGGGAGAAGGCGGGAAAACCGGAAGGGCGGGATGAAGAGTTTTGGTGCTTGGCCGAGCAGGAGCTATTGAACGAGGATAAGTCCTCGCCGCTGCGGACACCCGACACGCTGTGATCAACCCCAACGGCCCCATTTGCCATAGTCTCGGCTGGTGTGCGAAAGCCATCCGCATCTGGCCTAGACCGCCGAGCCCGGGGGATGCCGATGGGGCGCCGGAATGCCCCGCGCGTGAAACCGGTCGGACAACATTGACGCCGGCATCGAGGCGCCTGATGTTGGCCACGTGGTCAACGGCGAACTACCGAGCAGGCATTAACGGCTTGGCGCTTTACGACTTCACCCCGAAAGACTCGAACCCAGCCCAAATCACTCAGCGGCTTTATCCGCTCAACTGATCTTGTGCACATCTCCAGGCTGAAGATCGAGTTCTTCGAGCATTTTCTGCTGCTCTGACGTCACGCTGATGTCCAGAACTTCTGCGGTCCAACCTTCCGGAACAGAAGCGAGTATCAACGTGATCGCCTGACGGGGCTTGGCCCGCGCAATCCAAATTTGCGTCGTCCTTGTGTCGTCTGCAAACACTTCGACGACCGTGAACTTGTTGCCGAACGACTCTGCCATGCCTTCCAATTCGGAGGCCCGACGCTGGTTGCTATCGTCTTCAATCTAGCGGCTACTGCAGCCGCAGGCCATAAGCTTGGATCTCTATTTCCGAGGAGCGGGCCTGTCGGCAATCTTCGGCTTTGGGCTATAATATCGTTATCAGTCACAGACCATCCGAGCACACTGAAGGCCGGTTCCCTTGCGAGAAGGGCCACGTTCCCTGCAATTGGCTGGGGAGGCTAGATGCCAATTGGTCGGTTGTTCGCTTCGACCTTATCGCCATCGGCATCAAGGTTCTGGATTGCCACGCCGCGGAAGGAGCACCAAGTCGGCCGCTTCCTCGGCGTCTTTGACCTGCTCCTTGCGCGAGAAACCCATCTGCGCCGCATGGTCAGAGCGCGGCCAAGGTCTGGCTCGCGCGCACGGCTACAGGAAAGTCTGATGGACTTTCTCCGGCGGCGATCGCGTCCCGGAATCGGCCTTCCACTAGCGCCGCGCCGCCTGCGGCGGCGCTTTGCAGGAACTTCCGGACTTCAGCGTCGTCCACGAGCGGCGCGACGCAAATCAAAGGCAGCCCCGTGCGGACCCTTTCTCGGTCGCACTTTCGACGGCGCACCTCAGAAAGGCCGCGATCGAATCGCGGAGACTCTATGGGGAGAGGAGCGCCTTCGCAGCGCGAGCGTCCTTCCTCTCGGCATCGCCTTGAGGGCACGCAAGAACATCGCACGGTTGTCGCCGAAGACAGCGTCAGGCTCGTCGTCCCACACCATTCCGGCGACCAAGTCGCCAATCGTCACGCCGTCGTAGGACCGCAGGCGAGAAGGGCGACGCACCGCAAGCTGAGGCTTACGGTCGCGTCGCTTCCGGACCGTTGCTGGAGATCGGCGCGCCACGTAAGCTGCCGGCATTGTCAGGAAGCAGGAGCGTCTCATGAACAGGCGGTATGCACTCGGACTCTTCGCGGCGGCGACGATTTCGATTGTAGGATTCCCGGAGGACGGAATTTGCCAAGGCAAGACTCTCAAGGATCAGGTGGTAGGCACCTGGATATACGCATCGAGCACCGCCACGCGCGAGGATGGTAGCGCCGTAGAGCGGCCAAAGCTGCAAGGCGCAGTCACCTATACTGCCGAAGGGCGTTTTCATTTTATTACCGTGCGCTCTGACGCTCCGAAGTATTTATCGGGCGACTCCGCGCGCCCCTCGCCGGAGGAGGCCATGGCCATCGCGTCGGGTGTCATCGCATATACCGGCACGTACACTCTGGATGAAGACACCAAGACGATCCACGTCAACATCGAGACGAGCTCGTTCCCCAATCTCGTCGGAGCACCAAATCAACGACGGGTAATAACCTCGATCAGCGACGATGAATTGAAATTCACGAACCCGCGCACCCCGGCCGGCATTACGTTGGGGTTCGTGTTCAAGCGGGCAAAGTAAGCCCGCCGCCGAGCCCTCCCCACTGGAATCCCTAATGCGTGCAAATCGCCCGGAACGAGCGGGCGGCGGAAAGATTCATCCAGGCAGAAGTGATCTCGGTGCTGATGACGAAAGAGCGACCGAAAGCGATCCGAACGGTGCGAGGCTGGGTTATCAACGTGCTGCAGGAGGTGGGCGCCATCCACGAATGCGAGGAGCACGGGGCCAAGGACCGAGGCGACCCGCACGCCCGCGATCGCGCCGTCGATCTGGCCAGGCAACAGCCGCCCGAAGGCGTGCCGGCTGACGAGGCGACTGCCGCGCTTCGCAACGTGCTGGAGAGCCTCGTCGAAGGCCTCCTGATCCCTGAATATTGCCCCATGAGTAGTCCCACTTCCTCACTCGGCTCCCTCGGTTGCAGTTTCTCTCGATCGGCCGCATCGAGGTGGTTGAACTGCGAGTTGGATACGCCTTCGTCCTCCGTCCCGACATGGAGGAGAAGGCTATGAACAACGAGATTGCGAACGGGCGTCTTCGCTTTTGCGGCAATGCTGCTCCCGGCGGTTGCCTAGAACCTGGAGAGTCCCTCAAAGTAGATGCCCGAGCGCGCGAACTACCACCGCTTCCGTCCAGCCCTATCTGGATTCGATTGAGTGGATGAGCCGGGAATGCAGCCTTCAGCCCTGGCTCTCGAGGGCAGCGAGGCTGTGGCTCAACCTCGCTGTCCGAATTGCGGGCTCGGGCGCATAAGTCGCTTAGTACTCGTTAGAGGCGGACGTCAGCGGGGACCAAGCCCTAAAAATTTTGGGATCCCCTCTTGAAACCAAAAACGACTTTGCTAATTTTTCCGTCACCACCGGACGGTGGTGCCTGGGCGCCCCATGGGTTCAGGCCGTAGAGACGGGCACCGGAAGTGTCCGGTGCCGCTCGTAACCATCTTGCTCTTTGGAGGATTTGGCTATGCGCACTTATGATTTCTCGCCCCTCTGGCGTTCGACCGTTGGCTTCGACCGCCTTTTTGACCTTGCGGAAATGGCCCAACGGGCCGGCGAGGACAACTATCCGCCCTACAATATTGAACGACTGACTGAGGACCGCTACCAGATTTCGTTAGCGGTCGCGGGTTTTGCGCCCAACGAGATCGCGATCACGGCCGAACAGAACGTGGTCACCGTTGAGGGCAGCAAGTCGGAGAAGGCCGAGCGCGATTTCCTCTATCGCGGCATCTCAGCCCGGAGCTTCAGGCGGCAGTTCAGCCTGGCGGACTACGTTCAGGTCAAGAGGGCCGCATTCGACAATGGCTTGCTCAAGATCGAGCTGGTCCGGGAAATCCCGGAAGCCATGAAGCCGCGCCGTATCGCAATCAGTGGCGTGTCGACCGACAACGTCCAGAAATTGGAAGCCAAGGCAGCCTGAGCGGGCTCCGACCGGCGCCGCGCGAGGCTTCGCGCGGCTGCCGCTCGTCGTCAATGCAAAGGAGGTTACCATGCGGCCGACGACCGCTGACGACAACGTGTTTCACTTCAACGCGCTCCTGCATTCTGTCGCCGCTTTCGAACGCCCCAGGGATGTCGTGTGCCACGCCGGCCTGACGACGGCCGAGAAGCGGGCAATTTTGGCAGCCTGGGCGTCCAACGCATCGGCGATAGCGTCGTGCCCGTCGCTCCGTTCGCCCGCCGGACTGAAGAAGCCCGTATCGATCGACGAAATCCTCGAGGCGCTGCGCGAACTCGACGGCGGCCCCCGAAATCCTCCGGGAGGAAAGCCTTGTCGGTTGCGCTCAACCGAACGTGCCTTGGCCGCCTGAGCCGAAGGGGACGAGTTATGATCGAGGGAAATCTTGAACGCCTGCGTGCCCATCGCGCAAATATTCGGCGCTACCGCAGGCTGCTCGCGACGCGGCTCTCGGACCTGGAGCGAACCTATATCGCACGCCGGATAAGCGAAGAGCAGCGTTCGGTGGAGGCTCTTTTGCACGAGACGTTTCCCGATCGCCTCTCGCTGCAGATGGATCGCCGGACAACGAACTTGGAGATGGCCGGGCTGCTACATTCAGCCGAGGCTTTCGGTCATCCAATGGACGTTGTGGATGACTGCGACCTTACATCGTACGAGAAACGGGCCATTCTGTCGTCCTGGGCCGCGGATGCTTGCGCAGTGAAAGACGATCCAGAATCGAACCAGACAATCGATGGCGCTGTGAGTTTCGACGACATCGTGGACGCCTTACGCCTTCTGGAGTTGGGTTTGCATCGGAGGATCGATCGCTCCAACCGAAAAGGCCGACGTTTTGGCAGCCATGAGGCGAACGATAGTCCCGCCCCGTAGATCGATCCTTATTGTTGCTCTGCCGCGACTCCGACGAGAGCGCGGCAGGGGTGGAAATATCTTCCAGCACTGCGAGGGGAAATGTCTCAAACTGTTTCTCAGAAATTGCCGTTGCTCGGCAACGGGCTGACCAACTATTTGGCGCAGATTAGAAAATTTCCCATCCTCACTCAGGATGAAGAGACCACCCTTGGCCGCCGATTGCGAAACCACGGTGATCGCGAAGCGGCTTATCGCCTGGTGACAAGCCATCTGCGTCTCGTCGCGAAGATCGCCATGAGATATCGAGGCTATGGACTACCTGTTGCCGATATCATTTCCGAGGGCAATGTCGGCCTGATGCAGGCCGTGCGACGATTCGATCCGGAGCGAGGCATCCGCCTTTCCACCTATGCCGTGTGGTGGATCAAGGCAACGATCCAGGATTTTGTTCTTCGCTCTTGGTCGCTGGTGAAGATCACGGCGGACGCTGCTCAGAAGAAGTTATTCTTCAAACTGAGGCAATCGAAGAGTGCGATCTCCGCGTTGGGGGACGGGGATCTGAGGCCAGAACAGGTCAAGGCGATCGCCACTCACCTCAAGGTACCCGAACGTATAGTCGTGAATATGGACCGTCGCCTGCGTGGCGACCTGTCCCTGAATTTACGTCACAACGATGCCGGGGACGTCGGCGATGCCCTTGAACGGCTGGTTGATCCGTCGCCCACTCATGACGTGACGTTGGCCGAGAACCAGGAATTGGCTCTACGGCGCGAAGCTTTAACAGCAGCCATTGAGAAGCTAAGCCCCCGTGAAAGGCATATCTTCACGGCGCGCTATTTGAGTGAGGATCCCCTGAAGCTCGAAGCGCTTGCTTTGAAGTACGGAATATCGCGCGAACGTGTCCGCCAAATCGAGCAACGGTCATTTGAAAAGGTGCAGTCCGCGATGCTGGCAGGAGGAGCCTGTCTGAAAAGTCCAGATGGCATTCGAAGGAACGGTAACCACACTTTCGGCTCAGCCGCTTGACCGAGCGATGTTAACGCAATTCATTCTTTGTCTAATGACCGCGAACAGCATGGCCGGGGCGGGAGCCATCTGCGCGGCACGACCTATCGCGGGATTTAGCGAGCGGCCGTCGCACCTCCACCAGATCCGCTCTTGCGCAGATGAAGCAGACTTCAGCGTCCGTACAGCAGGCGATGCAGGGGATTGAAGCCGACCAAAAAGGTAGGCAGCTCATCGGTAACATTCAGCAGAAGGTTGCCGCCGAGCAGGGTGAGCGAAAGGTAATATCTGACCAACTCGGTGCGCTGAGCGCGCGCGTCAACTCGCTGGAATCTGTAAGGGCTGAAAGCCGAGCGCAGGCACCGCCGGCGCGCAAAGACGCATCAAACGACAGGCGGTTCGGTCAGACGCGTGAGCGGCGCCGACCAGCCTCTGCCAAGTTGTAGGTCCTTGCTATGACTGCGGAGAGGACGAGGTTCATTAGGGCCGCGGCTTTCGAAACGGGACCACGACACCATCGGCTGCGCGGATCGCAACTTTGGCCAATTCTAGGGCATCGAACTTGAGATTGACCAGCGTATCAGCGATGCCTTGGCGGTCCAGCTCACGGACGATCGCCTCGGTCACCCTCATCAGTCTGGCGGTGTCAGCTTCGGTCATGTGCATGGGCGCTGGCTAGGGCATGGGGGAGGAAAAGGTGTATCAGGGTTGTGGTTTTCGAAACGGGATCACATCTCTTTCTGCCGCGCGGATAACCACCTTGGCGAGCTCCATCACGTTGAACCCGAGATCGGCAACGGCGTCGGCAACTCCCTGACGGTCCATTTCGTACACGATCGCCTCGGCGATCTTCATCAGGCGGGCTGCCTCGGCTGTGGGGTCGTTCATGAGCGATCCCCGAGCTTGTCGCCCGCTATATCGGAGAGGCCTAGGAAATCGTTCATTCCTAGAGGTTACAGGAGTGCAAGTGGCCGGGGCAATCCTCGCCATCAGCACCCTATTGATGGCCGAAGCCTCTATCGCGGCGCGCGAGATCCTTCGCCGGGGCCGGCGGCAGTGGCCCGACCCCAGCCCAGTCAAACCGCCATAGCTCGCCCTCAGTGCAAGTTGAAGTCGGCTTCTGTCCTTACGAGTTCAATTGATCGAAGGTGCCGATATCGTGGCGAGCACGCGCATATCTACACCGCGCACCGTGACGGAGCGCCCGGTTTCCTGAGCAATCTTAGCGGCCACATTCATGGCGTCGTCCTCGGCCGTGCCCTCGAGCACGATGATGCTGCCGCCGCGTGAAACAGCGGTGGGACTCGACACGCTAAGGACGATCGACGGACGCTTTAAGTTCATTGCGGACTCAACACCAACAGAGACGCCAGGACGGCCGAAAAAACGAACAGCCCAAAGATGGCGAACTGAAGCAGGCGCTCGGGTTTCACTGCGCTCCCCCACGAAATGCTCCGAACCCGCGTAACGCCGGCCGATGCGATTAGTTCCTCAATATACGACCTCGTCGCCTCGGTTCGCCGTGAAGCTTATGACTGGCTAGTGGTATCCACAGGTGGCTCGGTCGCGGGAGATGATCAGAATTGAGAGGGCCTCAGCGTCGCTGATCGGAAGCCCCCTGGTCGGGAGTGTCGAAAACGAGCAAAGCTTGGCCTCTCGCAGTAACATAGGCTCATTCCGACACTGCAAATGCTGCAACTAGATTTGCTCCTGGCCCTTGGGTGTCAGTACCGGCAACTCGCCTACGACTTCGACATAGCCCATATCGCGCAGGGTCTCGATGTCAGACGAGCTAACCGGGCTAAGGGTAAACCGCTTGGCTCGAATGTCCCGTAATACCCACCGAAGCCGAATGACTTCATCAAGCGGAAGTGCTGTCAAATCACTCATTGGGTAGCTCTTGTAGCGATGGTGATCGAGCCCACCGCCGTGAATGCCTTCCGTTCTTCGGCAAAGCGGCTTTGAATATAAATCTGCTCGACATCCGATATCTGGGTTTGGAGAAGTCGGCGGTAGCGGCCGATATTGTCGTCGTGCGCTCGGAGGCGCACCGTTTGCTCATCGGTCATCATCGTCACTCTGAAGGTGGAATATCGGTCCTGCGATGCAAGTGTCCACAAGACGTAGAATGCGCGCTTTTGCTGTCAAGACTTCGGCTGAGCTCATAGTTAACACCCAGATCCCCCAATGCTCGGGGTGTGTTCTGAGTGCCAACCTTGAAGACCTCAGCATAAATGCCGATCGCGCTTGTCCAGCAGAACGGCCGGCTCGATCTCGGGCCCTGTCGCAGTAAAGGTCTCCATTGGCATTACTACGCCGTAGCCCGACTGGACGATGGGTCTCCATACTGGATATCGTATTGAGGGCATGACGGCTGCCTCGATCTGCGCCCACTGCGAGCGCCTATTCGGTTCGTTACTTCGCTGGTGAATGCCACAAGCTGCAGCATTTTTCGCAAATAGCCGCGCTGACGTGGTCCATTCGGCTGAGTGAGGAGGGACTGTAGACAATTACGTTGACCGATCGCGCCAAGGAATGGGCCGGCGTGGTCTTCGGAGCGGCCTAGCAGGCGGCGGCGTGCTCGCCTAGCTGACTGCGGCGCGGATCTTGGCAGCAAAGGGCGCGGCCGGCGGCCTGCGCCTGGCCCGATTCGGGCGATCGTGATCGGTGTTGCCGCCCCGGTCGTGGTCGCGGGCGCCGACGTCCTGCGTCTGGCTGTTGCCAACACGCTCGAGCAGCGCCGCCGGGCCGACTATCGCGGGGAGAGACACGCAGAGCTGGGTCGTCGGAACCTGATGCGCCTGGCGGCGGTGGCCGGCGTCAGGTTCTTACTGTTTGCCGCCCGCGCGCATGTCTGCAACGTCGGCTTTAGCTCGGCCTCGGTGCCGCGAGAGGGCGTCGTGCTTTATCGTGGTGCAAATAGACGCACCGTCGTTCTGTGGAACTATACTGAACACCGGAATCCTACGGCGGTTTGACTGCCACCACCTATGCTAACGTGGTCCAGCAGCGCAAGGCAGACTTGGAGTGCTTCGCAATGACGCGATATTTCTTCGATCTTCGAGACGCTGATGGACTGGTCCTTGACGAGGAGGGGCTGCTGCTGTCGAGCATGCAGGCGGTCCAGCTCGAGGCGGCGAAGTCGCTAGCCGATATGGCGCGCGATGTAATATGGAGCTCTACGCCTGTCAGCGAGCATGACATGTCCATTGAGGTGCGCGACGACGTTGGCCCTGTGATGAAACTCAAGTTCACATTTGGCCTCGAGAAGGTTATTCAATGAACAATCATCGGGAATAACTGGCACCGCTTGTCGATTGTCAAGCAACCGCATCCTGTCGGCGAACTTCCAGCGATCTCGGGTTCGACTTCCTGTCGAATAAGGGGATCCACCCGCGCCGGTCGTCCCTTGTGGCGGAGACGACCGCGCGAGCTTGGGCCGGGCGTCCCGTGCTGAGTGAGATGGCCGGCCTAGCTTCAATTGTAACACGGTAATCTTTAGGAAGCATCTCAGTGCGTGATTTGCACGATGATGCGCATCTCGAACGGAGCCCTCTTATTTTGCTATCTCCCGGTCTGGCCTTTCCGGGTGCAGTTTCGATTTTCTTGACTGGAGCTTGCCCAACAGGGCTGCAATGACATCCAGGGCAAGTTGATCCGAGGTGCGTCCGGAAAGCTCCGTGTACCGCGCAATGTCCCTATCCAGCTCAATGCATTTCTCGCACATGCAACGTCCTGGAGGCGAGCGGCCCCAGCAACCTATGGGGGCCTAGGGGCAGTTGCTGGGGCCTTCTACCGGCTCGTGTGGCGCGTGCGAGCCAGGTCGTGCTTACTGCGCAAACATCGCTATGCCGATGATTACGAAGGGGCTCAGTCCAAAAAGGACGATGGAGAAGTTTTTGAGGAGCTCGCTGCCCATGGCTCAACTCCGGGATATGGGCGCTTCAGAATACCGCTGACAGGCGTCGAGCACATGTGCAATTTGTGCCATGGCATCTCCGTAAAACTACGGGCTTAACCGAGGAGGCCTCCGCCGTGGTTCGTTCACCAGTCGGTTCGCAATTCATACCGATGCTTTAATCTGAACTCCGTGGCTCCTGTGGCGTGCTGGATTCGCTCGAGATCGGCGCCGTCCCTGACTGTGGCATGAAGTTTCCAATCCGGATTCGCCTGAACGACCTCCACGTGGCACACATGTTCGCCGCCGGGAAAGCTGCGAATCTCGCGTAAAGCGACCAACTCCAGGTCCCTTGCCGATATCGGCGTTCTCATGGTCTGACCCTCGCCATCCATGTTCGCGTGGGATGATAACCGATCAGGCCGCTTGCGCTGGCTGAGCGAACTCGGCAAGCAGCCGTTCCAGGTTGCGCTTCTCCTCGTCGATCCTTTCCGTAAACTCCTTCCGCTCCTGCTCCGTTTTCGCCCTGTCGAGCAAAAACCGATAGTGGCCGATTATCTTCTCGCTTCCATGAATCAGAAACTGCGTCGTGCTCATGGTGAGGCACCTTCTGGTTCGATGCCGGCGTCGAGCAGGGGCTGCTGACGAACGAGAAGGGGAATCTCAGCAACCAGATATTCTATCGCCGAGGATTCCTCGGAGAGACGTCGTTCGATGAAGTTGCGCTCAAGGTCGTTCAGCTTTGTGCTGAGCAGCCACCGATAACGTCGGACGTTGTTGCGACGTGCCCGCAGTTGTTCGAGTTGGCGATCCACGATCTCGCGCCTTTTTGTTGTCGAGGGCCGCCGAGCGCACCAGCGGGCCTCGATTCTGTCCACGATGTGTTTCGGAAGGTTGATGTCGTCCATGTCACCCTCCTAGGCTGCCAGAGGACGAAAGGTTGACCGAAGACGATAGGGCTTGCCTCCCGGCGGATGGTGGGGATCGTTGTCAAGACGGCAAAGGGCGTCGAGAATGACGTCGATCTTGACCGGTGATCTTAAATCCGCAGGCGCCCGTAAGCCCGGACAGGATGGGACCGCGGCGGCATCAGATGCCCAGGACGCCAGGAGTGCGCGCTTTTCCTCCTTGGTCATAGACAGGTCTGCCAGGACATCGAGGGGATGATTGAATTGCGCCTCGTTGCGGTGAGATACATTCAGCGAAAAGACATTGGCGGTCGTCGGCCGCATGTTTGCCTCCGTTCCAAGACGAAAATTGCTGTGGTTGAAGCCGCGTGCGGCGAATGCGGACGCGGCTTCGCGCGTGTCAGGCCGCGGCGGATTCGAGCTGGTGAGGGCGGCTCGGCTGCGTCGCGTTGATTGCGATCCGACGCGGCTTCATCGCCTCCGGAATTTCGCGCGCGAGCTCGATCTTGAGCAGGCCGTTGTCGAAGGCGGCATTCTTCACCAGCACATGGTCAGCCAAGCTGAATTGCCGCCGGAATCGACGGGTCGAGATACCTTGATAGAGGTAGTCGCGTTCAGCTTTTTCGACCTTGTTGCCTTCGATCGTAAGGACGTTCTGCTCAGCGGTTACTGAGATTTCATCCGGTGAGAAGCCTGCGACCGCAAGCGCGATCTGGTAGCGATCTTCGGAAAGTCGTTCGATGTTGTAGGGAGGGTAGTTGTCTTCGGTGGCCCGCTGAGCTGTTTCAGCCAAATCGAAGAGACGGTCGAACCCGATCGTCGACCGGAAGAGGGGAGAGAAATCGTACGTGCGCATAGCCAAATCCTCCAAAGAGCAAGATGGGTATGAGAAGCACCGGACACGACCGGTGCCCCTGTCCTGGACCCGATTGGCGCCCAGGATATCGGACCATGATGGACCGACGAGCAACGAATTAGATTAGGATTTGGCAGTGTCAAGGGGAGTACGAAGAAAATTCGACTAGCGGAAAATGGGGCTGTGGAGCCGGGCTGAGGAGTTGGCGAAGGCAGTCGGACAGTTGGCCGTCCGCAAGTGTCGCTCTTCGGTAAGGGAACAATGGTTTTCTGGCTGCGTTAGGCGGTTTTCGGGAGAGTTCACGTGGAAAACATCGTCGAGCGGGTCATCCGCACTTATGGGTTGATGATTAGCCTTAGCCCTGAGGAAGAAGCTGCAGCCAGACAGCGGGTTGTCGAATTTGTTAAGGGCAGAATAGGGGATGAAAACACGATAGCGGTTGAAGCCATCAAGCATCTACGAGGACCAAAGCCTTCGCGTCGGCGGCGCGCCCGTCGAGCCACAGAGCTGTCGGCCTGATGCTGGCCGATGCAGGGCGGCAAGCAGTCACCGTCAGCCCCGATGCCGGTGTCAGCGAAACCTCATGACGCAACGGGCCTTAACAGTGAAAGCGGACCGGCCGCGGAGACGTCTGCTGGGAGGCAAACCGTGGCGGAAGGACCGTGAACCAAGCACGGTGGCCCGCTGAGCTGTTTTCCGCCAAGCCGAAGAGACGATCGAATTCGATTGTCGATCGGAACAGGGGCGCTTCCGCTGTCAATCTGGGTTGGGAAGCGAAAGACATCCAATCGTGTCCGCGAACGGATCGAATTTGCGCACTTCTAAAGAAACGCATTCTTGACTGGATCACTTTGTCTGCTTTTGATGCTGTGGACGGCTCCTCCACGGGCACGAGAGTGCCAAGGAGTGGGCGTCGTTTGAGGCTCCCACGATTCGGAGGAGCAGCCTATGCAGTCAGTCTCGACGATTGGTCTGGATATCGCGAAGTCGGTCTTTCAAACGCATGGCGTCGATGCAGTCGGTCAGGTGGTGATCCGCCGCCAGCTTAAACGTCGTTTCGTGCTGTCCTTCTTTAAAAAGTTGCCGGCGTGCCTGGTGGGGATCGAGGCTTGCGCGTCATCCCATTATTGGTCCCGCCAACTGCAGGCGTTGGGGCATACGGTGCGGTTGATGCCTCCGGCCTATGTGAAGCCCTACGTCAAGCGGCAGAAGAACGACACCACGGACGCGGAGGCGATTTGCGAGGCGGTAACGAGACCCAACATGCGGTTCGTACTCCAAGACTGTCGAGCAACAGAGTTGTCTGATGCTTCATCGAGCGCGCCATCTCTTCATCCGCCAGCAGACTGCCGTCACCAATTCAATCCGCGCCTATCTTGCTGAGTTCGGGATTGTTGCCCCGGTCGGGCGCCGGGGTGTCGAGCAACTGCTGGAAGTCGTCGCCGATACAGCTGACCGGCGGCTCCCAGAGGTGGCCCGTGCGTGTCTTGCGGCTCTCGGCAGTCAGTTGCGGGCACTGAAGGCAAAGATCCTGGAGTTCGACCGACGCATCATCGCCTGGCATCGATCAAGCGCGACGAGCAAACAGTTGGAAGCGATCCCTGGCGTCGGGCCGGCGCTGGCAACAGCGCTAGTTGCGAGCGTTGCCGATGCCAAGGCCTTCCGATCGGGCCGGGATTTCTCCGCCTGGGTTGGGCTCGTGCCGAAGCAGAACTCGAGCGGAGGCAAGGATAAGCTTGGCAGTATCAGCAAGCAGGGTGATCGCTATTTGCGCAGCCTATTCACGGCAGGCGCACTCGCCGTGATCCGCTATGCCAAGATCCATGGCACGGGGCATCGGCCCTTGGCTCACCGCGCTGCTGGCGCGGCGACCCACCAAGGTCGCCGCCATCGCGCTCGCCAATAAGCTGGCCAGGATGGCCTGGGCGATGATGGCCAGGAACGAACGCTACGAGGAACCCGCCGCTCTCACGGCGTAAACGAGATCACAGCCGGACACGCCGGTGTGACGTAACGGTTGGAAGGGCGAACAGCACTTAATGCAGCGCCGATCGCTCCGGCGATCAGGACAACCCACATGGGCCATGGCATCTTCGAATGCGTGCTTTTGATCGGGACCTGATCCGCGGAGGGCATTATGGCCAGCGGTCAAGTGAACCGCGCAAACAGGCCGAACACATGGCCGCTCCGACCAACGCCGCAAAGTGAAGATTCTCCTTGCCAACCAGGAGCCGTCCACACATGGCCCTTAGCTGACGGTCTGCATGACCGTCGAGGACGTCGGCTCATGCGGGTGAACTGGAAGTGCTCGGCTCGGTCGCCATGGCGGCTCTTGACCCAATCCGGACTCGTTCGCCGTACTCAACTTGTTCTCATTAGGTAGGGGCTGTCCATATTTGACCCCGCGTATCCTAATTTGAATCCGCTAGTGTCCTAAGTCGCTTAGCCGGAACGTCTGGACTGCTACGCACCGTCTTGGGCATAACGCGCTTCTATAGCGCGGCAAACTCGTTCCTTACGTGGTTCTCCTTAAGTGGAACCACGGTCTGTCACGATGCCTTGATTCATTTAAGGATGAATGCGCGCATCAAAGCGCGCGGAACTTTGCGGCCCTAGGACGTACCGCGCCTAGGGCCGTCTCTTTACGGCCCAGCGTGTATCTAACGAGCATGGAACTGGAGAGGGAAAAGCGGTCGATCGAGCGGAAGCTGGCGCACTGCCGCAAGCTAGCCGAGCAATATCCGGATGGCCCGACAGCTCAGCACATCCGGGAGCTAGAGGCCGAGCTACGCGAAAGCCTCTATAAGCTGGAATTTCCTACCGATAAGTAAGGCCGTCTCAGTTGGCGGCCTCAAACGGAAAAGCCCCGCCACGCTGAGAACGTGACGGGGCCGAATTCCAATTCCAAGGCATCACTATGCAGGTGGTCTGGACGGGCAAGGTCCAGACGAGCGGTAAGGTAAACCTGATACCTTAATCGATTCTTATGAAGATATCGGAATACCACCCGGGTTATTGCGGGTCGCCCGTAAGGTTGGTGTCAGCCGGAAATGTTTGGATACACGGGCAACATGGAGAGAACAGTTACCGCCCGGCGGCTTCGGTTGCCGGGCGTTGTTCGTTCGGTTGAGCGAATGGCAGACCTTAGAAAGCTATCGGATGGACGATGATACGCCTGCAACAGAAACTACTCTGAGCGCATGGCGAAAGAACCTCCATCGCCTTGCGGACTGGATGACGCGCAGTAATCGGAATCCGGAACCGTCCCGCCCTGCGGACCCAGCGCGTACCGAAACACCAAGCCGAACAGAAGTCCCGTCGCGTCAGCCGACACGCCCGCGCACCTAAGGCCGCCTCAGTTGGCGGCCATTCTCCCGCCTCCGCCTTTGACGTCCATCAAAGCTAAACCGATCCTGGCCGGGCACATTCCAAACACGTTGCAAAGACTGGCCAGATCCAATTTGCCCACGATTGCGCAACGGAGGATCGCTTTATTTTAAGCAGGTCCGGTGGAGGCCGCCGTAGCGTACGCATCCGACGGGCGCCGTCTTGTCTGAGGCGCTGTAATTGGCCAAGCGTGTAACCTTAAGTCTAGCTTTAAGGTCATCAGGCGATGCGGGTCGAGGTTTTAGGCGGGCTGGAGCGGCGGCGGCGCTGGTCGCAGGATGACAAGGCGCGGATTGTCGAGGAGACGTTGGCGCCGGGCGCAAAGGTCACTGCGGTTGCGCGTCGCAACGGCGTAGCGGCCAGCCTGGTGTTCACCTGGCGTCGACAAGCGCGGACATCCGAGCAGGCCGTACCATCTTTTGTGCCGGTGCAGATCGCCGCTACGGAAGCGGAGGAAACTCCGAAGCTCTTATCTGCGGGTGATAGCCGAGGGCGGTCTGTGGCAGCCGCGCGTATTGGATTGATCGAGATCGACCTTGGCAACCGGCGACCCATCCGAGTGGACGCGCACGTCGATCCGGAAGCGCTGGCGCGGGTCCTCGAGGTGCTTGAGCGCCGATGATTGCTATACCGGGTAATGTGCGAGTGTGGCTTGCGACCGGCCACACCGATATGCGCCGCGGCTTCCCGAGCCTCGCGCGGCTGGTCCAGGAGAGCTTGAAGCGTGATCCGCACGCTGGTGATCTCTACGTTTTTAGGGGCCGCCGCGGCGACCTGATCAAGATCATCTGGCATGATGGCCAAGGCGCGTGTCTGTTCACGAAGCGGCTGGAGCGCGGGCGTTTTTTGTGGCCATCGCTGGCGGACGGCGTTGTGACGATCAGCGTTGCGCAGCTATCGTATCTTCTGTCCGGAATTGATTGGCGGATGCCGCAGGCAACCTGGCGTCCACAGGCTTCCGGTTAAATCGAGCGGGATTTTTTGCGACGAATATGGTTGATTCGTCTTCGTGACGACGCCCGCCGATCCGCTTCCCGCCGACCTTGCCGCTGCGCATGCGATGATCATTGCGCAGCGCGAACAGCTGACGCCGGCGAAGAGCGAAGTGACCGTCGGCCGGCTGGAAATCGAGCGGCTGAAGCTGATGCTGGCCAAGGCACGGCGAGAGCAGTTCGGGCAATCTTCTGAACGCGGCAAGCTGCTGGTCGAGCAGCTCGAACTCGCCATCGAGGATCTTGAAGAGACCCAGGCGGAGCAGGAAACCAAGGCCGAGTTCGCAGCGCCGGAAGCCGCCAAACAGCAGCGCGCGCAAAATCCACGGCCGCCGCGACGTCCGTTGCCGGACAATCTGCCCATCGAACGCGTCGTCGAACCCGCGCCTTGCGTATGCGGCAAGTGCGGCGGCGACCGACTGCACAAGCTCGGCGAGGTGGTATCGAAGACCCTGGAGTGCGAGCCGCGGCGCTGGAAGATTATCGAGCATGTCCGCGAAAAGTTCTCCTGCCGAGATTGTGAGGCGATCACAGAGGCTCCGGCGCCCTTCCATCCGATCCCGCGAGGCTTCGCCGGGCCGAGCTTGCTGGCGATGGTGCTGGTCAACAAGTTCCTGCTGCATCAGCCGTTGAACCGACAGAGCAAGACCTATGCCCGTGAGGGGATCGAGATCGACGTCTCGACCTTGGCGGATCGGGTCGGCGCCTGCATGGTCGCACTCGATCCCATTATTGAGGCCATCCGGATCCACGTCATGAGCGCGGAACGCATCCACGCCGACGACACGACGGTGCCGGTACTGGCCAAGCTTAAGACGGTTACCGGCCGGATCTGGACCTATGTTCGCGATGACCGGCCGTTTGGCGGCGCGGATCCGCCGGCGGCCCCGTTCTACTACTCACGCAACCGGGCTGGAGAGCACCCGCAAAGCCATCTTGCCGGCTATGTGGGCCTGATGCAGGCCGATGCCTTTGATGGATATAACCAGCTCTACAAGGCCCAAAGGAAGCCGGCTCCGATCCTTGAAGCGGCCTGTCGGAGCCACGGTCGCAGAAAGTTCTTCGACCTGGCGAAATCTGGAGAGGCGCCCATTGCCAGCGAGGCCGTGCGACGCATCGATATCCTGTTCGAGATCGAGCGCACCATCAACGGCAAAACGCCAGAACAGCGACTTGCGGTGCGTCGAGAGAAGTCCGCACCAATCGTTGCTGATCTCGAGATCTGGATGCGCCAGCAGCGGACCTTGCTCTCCTCAGGCAATGATACCGCAAAAGCGATCAACTACCTGCTCAACCGCTGGGCGGCGTTCACTCGCTTCCTGGACGACGGCCGCATCTGCCTCTCGAACAACGCTGCCGAACGCGCGTTACGCGGTGTGGCCGTCGGAAGACGAAATTGGACATTCGCCGGTTCAGACGCTGGCGGACGTCGCGCCGCCGCCATCTATACGTTGATCGAAACCTGCAAGATGAACGACGTTGATCCGCAAGCCTGGCTCGCCGACGTGCTGGCCAGGCTTCCAGGTCACCCCGTCAACAGAGTCGTCGATCTACTCCCGTGGAATTGGAAGGCGACCCGACGGTCCAAAGCGGCTGCCGCCTGAGCGCCACCGCAGATCCGCAGACCGGCGCGCCTGCCCGGGGTGCTGGTCGGATGCGTACGCCGTAGCTGGCGGCCTCTTTCATTTTCAAAGTGCGGCCGAAAGATTTACCAGCAAGTAGAAACATTTGCTTATGTCAGTCTCCGAGAACACTGTGCGCATAATCGGCACTAACGACCAGCGCTTGATCTAGATCCAAGAACGAATGAGCTTAGTCGGCTTATTTTTGTAGCGGCTTTATGCATGAAAGGTCTTTTCTCATGCCCCGCCTTGCGACATTGGGATTGTGCGTAACCGCCTCTATGATGATCGTGTCCGTAGCTATTGCCCAGAACTCGCCGCCGACATACCAAGCCGACCCTGACACATATAAGGTCATTTTCGAGGACCAGAATTTCCGTGTTATCGCAGCGACCTGGAAAAAGGGTGTGACCGACAAGCCGCACTCGCACCCACTGCCGTTCGTAATTTATGCTCTCGACGACTGCACGCTGCGTATCCACAATCCGGACGGTTCAACGCGCGACCTCCCGGGTAAGGCCGGAGCGGTTACCTCAGGTCCGGTGACCGCCTCGCATTCAGCTGAAAATGTCAGCGGCGCCGACTGCCACGGGATTTTGGTTGAACGCAAATGAGCGAAAACTCTTGGCAAAGCGATTAACGAACGCCTAGTGATCGAATAGGCGTCGCTTCGCTGCGGTGCATAAGTCTGGAAGTGGCCCGTGGCTGACCTCAGCCCAGAGCGCGGCGATGTCCGCTTCCGAGAGGTGACCCGACCAAGGGCATGCTGGCTGCCGAGGGCTGCCTTGACCCACGACAGAGGCCGAC
>NZ_LGTB01000001.1 GCF_001238275.1 Bradyrhizobium viridifuturi | reverse complement strand
GACGCTGGCCATTCGGCAGCGGCGCGCATCACGCGACGCGTTTCATGGTGCTGGCCAGCGTCTGGCCCGGCGATCCGACGTCACCGCTGCTCTGCTGCTATCCCGGGTGGCAGGACGTGACCATCCTTGACAATTGGCACGTCTCCGGACTGCGCGGCACCGGCAGTTGCGATTTCGAGGTGCGGGACGTTTTCGTGCCGGCCGCGCACGTCCATCCCTTTCTCGGGCTGCGACCGACCCAGCCCGGGCAGCTCTATCGCATGCCGCCATCATCGGTGTTCGCATGGAGCATTTGCGGGGCGCCGCTCGGCATCGCGTCCGGCGCCATCACCTCGTTCACAGAACTCGCCAATGGCCCCCCCGGCGGCCGAACCGCGCTCCGCGAGCGCGAGATCGTTCAGGCGACGGTTGGGCGGACGCGCGCAATGCTTCGCGCCGCCCGCGCCCTTCTGATCGATGCCATGACCGAACTGATGGCCTCCACCGACACTGGCGGCCAACGGCTGGTGCAGGCACGCGCGGACATCCGGCTCGCCAATGCACATGCGGCGGAAACTGCGACGTCCATCACCCAGATGCTGGCCGTCAGCGCGGGCGCCGCCGCCATCTTCGAGACCTGCGCCCTGGAGCGCGCGGTCGGCGATGTGCGTGCCGCGGCGAAGCATATCGCGATGAGTCCGAACAATTACATCACCGCCGGCCGGCTGGCGCTCGGGCTCGATGCCGGCACCGCGCGATTTTGAGAATGACCCCGCCAGCAACGGAGTTGCCCATGTCAGTGGTTTGTCGGCCCGCCCGCGCAGAGGATCTGGAATTCGCCGATGCCCTCGTCGTCTCCAGCATCAACGATCTGACCGAACGGCACGGCTTCGGCCCGATGGCCGCTTCGTCTCCGCCCAAGTTCCAGCTCTTTTCGATGCGGGACGACCCCGACGGCCTTTGGGTCGCGGAGGAGAACGAACGGATCCTCGGCTTTGCGTGGAGCTGGGTGTGCGGCGACATGTGGTTTCTGGCGCAGCTGTTCGTGTCGCCCGACCAGCAGGGGCGAAACATCGGTAACGAACTAATCGAGCGCACCATCGCGCATGCCGAGACATCGGGCGCGTCCAACCGGGCCCTGATCACCTTCAGCTTCAACACGGTATCGCAGGGGCTTTACATCCGTCACGGACTGCTTCCGCGATTTCCGATCTACAGCGTCAGCGCATCACGCGAACAGCTGATCTCTCACCTGCACGGTCCACGATATGACGTCACACCGTTGAAGCTGGAGGCCGGCACCTTGCGGCGCCTCGCGCAAGCGGACGAGCGGACCCTCGGCATCTCGCGCGAAAAGCATCATCGCTATCTGGTCAGCGGCGGCGCCGCGACCGGGTTCAGTCTCCACGATGGAAAAGACTGGATCGGCTACGTCTATGTCGACGCCGGTGGTCATATCGGACCGCTCGCAGTGATGGAGCCGCACGCGGTGGCCCCCGCCTTGAATACAGCGCTGTACCTGGCGGCCGAGAGCGGCGCATCACGGATATCGGCATTCCTGCCTGGTGCGAGCAAGGCGGCGCTCGATACAGCGCTGGC
The DNA here is from genome assembly GCF_001238275.1 of Bradyrhizobium viridifuturi. Classification (GTDB taxonomy): domain Bacteria; phylum Pseudomonadota; class Alphaproteobacteria; order Rhizobiales; family Xanthobacteraceae; genus Bradyrhizobium; species Bradyrhizobium viridifuturi. The sequence goes on along the minus strand of NZ_LGTB01000001.1, from coordinate 398,348 downwards.
GCTGGGCATGCGGATCAAGTGTCCGATGCTGCTGATGTCGTCGCGAGAATTCGGCAATTGGGTCCAGTACCTGCCGCGCAACCCGGGCTTCATGTGACCGGCGCGAGTCTAGAGCGCGACGAGATCAGGTTGGATCGTCACCTGAGGTGATACTTCCTGCCGTTCGTGTTCGGGTCAGTATTGTCGCTTGTGGAGAGCAGCAGAACGGGGCCGAAAAAGCTCTTATTGTCCCGGAACAGCTGGAACCGACCGTCGCCCTTGGCGGCGATCTCCTCCAACTCGCTGTTTGCCGGGCCGAGCAGCTTGTCATCTTCATACAGTCGGGCAGCACCGAGCTCGCCGTCCAGATATTTGACAGGAATTTGGTACGCATGCCCCTTCAGGAAATAGAAGGTGCCGCGGAGCAGGTTCCTGTCGATCGGACTTGGCGGAAGCAGATAAAGGAACGCACTCGACGCCAAGGCAAAAAGCGTCGATCCGATCACGATGCGGCTATAGGCTGATATCCCCAACGACGTCTGTCCCAGGCTCTTGCTTGCGCGGCGCCTGTGTAGCGCGCGTCTTCATTGCATACAACCGACGGGCGGCGCGCCACTCGGGTGGCGGCCCCGCGCCGCGGCGTGATGCGCACCGGCGCAGCCACGACGACAGGAACCGTTCGACGCAGGCGTTTCCAAACTCTCGGAGGCGCACCGCAGGCGAACCCAATGCGGGTCAGCGATCGCGACGTCACACAGCGGGCCGGCACGTGACCGAACCAGATTAACAATTCAGGACGGGCGCATGGTCGAAACCGGCAAGATCTTTCGTGTTCGCTGCGTCGACAACACCTTGCAGCGGGACACGCTCTCGTTCGGCCAAGTCTATGACGTGACGTAGGATAACGAACGTGACGGCTATTACGAGCTCAGCGGACTGGGTCGCTTCAGCCGGTCCAGATTCGAGGTTCTGGAGCCGCCAACCCCTGCCGAGACCTGCAGGAAGTCAGGATCGAGATAGCCTGGGAAGTCTGTGCCGAGCATCGTCACACCAGCCGGAAGGCATTGCCGGGCGTCTGAGGCGGCGCCTCGCGAACGCGTGATCGGGCGCCGGCCCCGGTTGCCTTCATTTGGGCACCGATCGGGAACAGGCTCGCCGGGCGAGAAGCAAAGGCGGCCCGCCGCAGGGGGTGCCTGCAATTGACCTATCGAACCCACAGCAGCTGGCAGGACGTGGATCTGCGTAATCTCGTCCGGGTCATCTCGGCCTGCACCCTCGGGCTTTGGGCATTCGCGGCTGGCCTCCTGATCGGGACCTTCCTGTTTTGATGATCGGCCCCGTCGCCTGAAATTGGCTCGATGAAATTCGGCTTGCTGAAATCCGGTTGGACCTGCCGCCTGCCCTACCCGCCGCTCAGGTGATGCGCAGCGACGAACAGCACGACCGCGCTCAGCACCAGCGCGGATGCGGCGCCGGCGACGCCGCGAGCGAGCTCAGCCTTCGAAAGATTTGACCTGGTTGCCATCACAGCCTCCCATGCGCACCAGCCGCTCGAGCGGTCGGGCTCGCGTATGGAGACAATCGCATGATGCGGATGAACGCATCATGAGTGAAACGAACGGCCGGCGCATCCGGTTCCAAAATCTGACAGCAAGGACCGCGCTCGGAACGGAACGGACGCCAACGTCAGGCCGGAAACCCGACCTGCGGCGCCGCTGGCGCCGCGACGGCGCGCCCTACCACTCTTCCGGGCAGGGATCGACGATCTTCCAGAGATCGACCCCGTTCTTGATCTTCTTCATCTCGGTGGTGAGCCCGCCATTGCGGCGGATCCAGTCCTTCACCGTATCAGGATAGTAGGACATCAGATCCGAGGTGCCCTCGAGGCTGGTGACCTTGATGCCGAAGGTGAAGGCCTTGTCGTAATAGGCCTGGTGGAAGCCTATGCTGGCCTTCGGCGTCACGCAGATCTTGTTCAACGGCACGATGCCGAACACCAGCGTGCAGGCCGAGTTGCAAATGCCGTCGATCACGACGCGCTCACGGCGGTCGCGGATCAGCTTGTACTTCGCCTTGTATTCCTCGACATAGCCGCCATGGTCGCGCGTGATGTGCAGCACGGCCTGCGCCGGCGTGACCGCCAGGACCGAGAGCAGCAGGGCGACAAGGGGCGTGATGCGCATGAAATGTTCTAAACCGAGGGAAAGGCGGCCCGGACGGACCTGACCGCAAGACTCTGGCCGGACTGTGTTGGCAATCCGTTAAGCATCCGCAAAAAGGCAAAATTTGGCGCGCTGTGGCTGATTTCCCGCAGCCTTTGGCCGGATTCCGGGTTAAATGAGTCGTTAGAGGATCTTGGACCGGCTGGGGAAGCCGATTCCAGCGTGAATGCCCGGAGGCCGCCAATGACCAAGACCAAGCTTTTCGCCGCCCTCGCCCTGACCGTTGCCTTGGCCGTCCCGGCCCTTACCCCGGCTGCCGCGGCCGACCTATCGGCTACTCCGCGCCACCACCGGCATCACCACCACCACGCCTATTGGGGCCTGCCCTACCACATCAGCTATCTGCACAATTACGGCCCGGGCCCGGCCGCCGGCGGCTTCGCCTATTACGACGGCCCATCGACCAACAAGTGCTACCAGAGCTCAGCGGCCTATATTGGCCAGGATCACCGTCGGCATCCCTGCTTCTGAAGGCTTGCGGGCAATGGCCGGCGCTCGGCATGGACACCGCCCGGTGCCGCGCGAGGCTGCTGGCCCTGTCCGCCCAAGTCTGATAATCGACCCCCGCGGCGCTCGTAGCTCAGCTGGATAGAGCATCGGATTTCGATTCCGAGGGTCGGGAGTTCGAATCTCTCCGAGCGCGCCACTATCCCTGCCCCGCACGGGTGCCGCAGGTGCCGAGACTATCGCACCGGTTCAGTTGAACCGGTTACAGCGCCCGAGGTCGACGTCGATTTCGGCTTCGTTCTGCCGCAACTCGATCGCGTCGCCGCGACGGGGCGCACAGACACCGGCGGCCGTCCGCGCCGTGACCGCAACGATCAGTTCCCTGAGAACACCGGCGCAATAGCCGTGCGTTGCCGATCATTCTGCAAGACCGATCGACGCGAGCCGCACGTCGCGTCCGAAATTGGAGTTGCGGCGATAACGCTATCCGGACCTTCAAGGTTCGGATGGTCGGTGTGACCTTCATGGGAGGTAAGCACCGTGGGACGTAGGGCTTCAAGAACGACCACCCAGGTTGGCCGCGGGAGCCGGACGCGAATTCTCCGCAGTTGCGGCACTCCAGCGTCCGCGGCGCGATCGATGTCGCCAAGCTCGTCTGGTGCGCCGAGCCACCGACTTGTCCGCAGCATCTTTGCGCATCAGCCAGACCGATTGGAGTTGCCTGGTTTCCGACCTCGACCGGCGAGTTGGAACCAGACCAATTGGTGCGCCCGCTCGACGTGCGTTCTTAACGATCCGTCGGTTTGGGCTTTTCTTCAGCATTATAACCTTGACAAAGCAGACATAAGTCGTTAGGATCATGGTACTTTAGGGATAAAGCCATGACCGATCTGCTAAAAAACCCGATCTTCCAAGACGAGACCGAAGCCCGTAACTGGCTCGAAGCGCGCGTCTGGGCGAACGGCCGGGTTTGCCCGCATTGCGGCAATGCGGATGAGGCCAAGATCACCAAGCTTGAGGGCAAAGCCCACCGCGCTGGCGTCTACCAGTGCAACGAACCGGCCTGCCGTGAGCAGTTTACCGTGACGGTCGGCACCGTGTTCGAGCGCTCCAAAATCCCGCTGACCAAGTGGCTTGCCGCCCTGTTCCTGATGACGGCCTCCAAGAAGGGCGTGAGCGCGCATCAGGTCCACCGCATGCTGGGCATCAGCTACAAATCGACGTGGTTCCTGATGCATCGCCTGCGCGAAGCAATGCGCTCTGGCGGCCTTGAGCCGCTTGGTGGTGAAGGCAAGATCGTTGAGGCGGACGAAACGTATTTCGGCAAGTCGGAGAAGCCCCGCGTCGGCTCTCAACGCCGTGGCGCGCCCTATCTCAAGAACCGCAAGGTGAAGAATGATCGCCCCATCGTTGCGCTGGTCGAGCGCGGCGGCAACGTGCGTTCATTCCACGTTGCTGTTGCCGATGCCTCCACGGTTGCCGGTATCGTGTCGGCAAACGTCCGCAAGGAAAGCCGCCTGCAAACGGACGAGAGCAAGCTTTACAAGAAGGTCGGCACCGAGTTCGCGGCTCATGAGACCGTCAACCACGGAGCCAAGGAATACGCTCGCGGCGACATCACCACGAACACCATCGAAAGCTATTTCTCGGTTTTCAAGCGCGGCATGCGTGGCGTTTACCAGCATTGCAGCGAGAAGCATTTGCATCGTTATCTGGCGGAGTTCGATTTCCGCTATAACAACCGCGTGTCGGTCGGCATCGATGACAAGGATCGCGCCACCGAACTGGCGAAGGGTATCGTTGGCAAGCGCCTGACCTACCGACGGCCTAACCCAAAAGACATTCCGTTTTAAGGCCGGGCGCTTCCTACGCTGGCGCAAGAAGCAGCCGAAACCAGAGCCACCGTTTTTCAAATACTGGCGAAAGTCTTGAGGGCGACCACCTAAAAGTGTGCCACAAATAGAAACCCCCAGACCGAGTCTGGGGGGTGCTAGACGGCGTACCATCACAGCGTTGATGCAGGATAAATATAGCACTAATAAAGAATGTCAAGAGGCTTCAGTGGTTACTAGGGCGGCGATGTATATTGATGGTTTTAATCTTTACCACTCAATAGACGACCTTAAAATTCCGTTTCTTAAATGGTTAGACCTAGTAAAGCTAGGTAATCTAATCATTCCAAAGGCCACTGAGACTCTTGTTAAAACTGTCTATTGTACGGCGTTTCATCCCGGCGACTCTCAGAAGCGGTGGCGCCATGAGCAATACTTGAACGCGTTAAAGGTTTCAGGAGCGACAACCGTATTCGGCCATTACATCCATGAGCCGAAGGACTGCAAAGCATGCGGTTCCGAGTGGAGGCAACCGAACGAGAAAGAATCCGATATCAATCTGGCGCTGTCGATTTTCAATGATGCCCGCATGGACGTTTTTGATATCGCGTATTTGGTCACCGCAGATTCCGATCAGGCTGCGACCGCGAAAATGCTTCGCGAGTGCTTCCCGGAAAAGAAACTGGTCTCGGTATCCCCGCCGGGTCGCAACTTCTCCACGCACATACTTGCGAACGCTAGCGCTAGAATAGCATTGAATCGAGATCACCTAGAACGGTGCCTCTTTTCAGCAATCGTATTCAAAGAAGGTGAGCCCGCTGGCCGTAGGCCTAGGGAATACAATCCCCCGCCGGGCTGGCAACCACCGGCATAATTTTACTTCTTCACCTTTTGCACTCTTCGTTTTGTGGGTGCGCCCTTGGTCTTTTTCGGAGCACGATGCTGTGGCGGGCTTTTCGCCACAGCTTTCACCGCACGCTCGAAGCGTTCCATTGCGTCATCGTGGAATTCTATTGACTTCTCGCGCTTGTCCGTCATGGCAGCTTTACCGGGTAGAATTGCCAGTTCTTCTTCATGTCGTAGACAAATGGGCCCGCGTTGGCGCGCGATAGGCTCATAATCTTTTCATGTCGCGCAGCGATTTGACGCATCGATGTCCACCTATGCACGTTTGGTAGATAGAAGCACTTCATTGCGTGTTGCTTTACCGCCAATAGCTCTGCCTGCACCAAATGCCATTTGCGATCCTGGCTAAGACAGATCCATTTTCTCGGACCAACGATAGCCATCCACTTATCGTCTGGCATGCTGTCGACAAAGCCTTCGCCTTGATGCCACTTTACCGTGAACGGAGTATCTAGCGAAGCCAGCGCCTTTGGCAGCCGGGTACCGAATGTTCTGTCAAAGAAAAATACTAATGTGTCCACTTGTTGGGCCGATCAGGATCGACCTCAATGCGCTCAAAGCGCAGCGCTGCGGTCACCAAATCTTTTGGAAGAACGTAGTCATCAGCAATATCAGCTAGGCTGTCTCCGACCTTCCATCGGTCGCGGAGCACCCACGTCGCAATGCCGTTTACATTGGGTGAACCGAACGCGATGCGTGGATCAATCCGTATCGGGCTATCGATCCCGTCCACCTTCCATCGAAGAACAGTCCCGGCTTCCGCGTCGTATTCAAACTCTTGTAATAGGTCGCTCAGAATTTCATTCCAAGCTAGTTGCCCACGCTCAGTCACGTTCAACAACTTGTCCTTTTCGGATTGAACGATCTGGTCGTAGTCCAAAAAGAGGGCCTTGCCGTCCGTTTTGAAACGATATTGGGCGAACGGGAAAGGTGAATTAAACTCCTCTGCCATGTACTGGCGTGCGTCACGGATCGTATCAAGCTGACCTTCGACTTCCGCATTGCTGCGACGACGCCAACTTCGATGAGTTGGAGGTATGAGAGGTCCTCGCCAGTATCACGCGCGGTTACAATGCGGTGATTGCCCCTGACCTTCTCCCAATTGCGGATCGTTTGATTGGACGTGCGCGCGTAGCGCGCCGCCTCCATGATGCGGTACGCCGGCGTAGCCAATCGTTCGCGCCAGAGTTCCGTATTGGCCGTAGCCACCTTGCCGCCTCGCTTAACCCGTCCCCCACGGGAAACGTGGCATATTCGCCTCGGTTTCTCAATCGGGCGTTGATTCTTTGGTTGACGGGTATCCAGCCGCTTGCGCATGGCAAGGGCCTCAGATCGCGGGCGCGCCAGCGCCGGTCAGGGCGCGGCTAGGAATATTGTCCATGTCCAGTGCTTTGTCAAGGTTATAATGCTGCTTTTCTTCCTATTGACGCAGTCGGGAGCCAAGGTGATAGGCTACCGGCATTTCAAGGCGGCCATTTTGAATGCGCGATTTGTTGGGATTGAACCAGCTTTTGCTGGCGTTTTTGATCTTCGTGCCTTTCGAGCGACTGTTCGCTGCGAGGCCTCAGAAGATTTTCAGGCGTGGCCTGCTGACTGATATGGCCTTCCTGTTCATCAACACGTGGCTGGTGATGGCCGGCGTGATCGCCATCGTGACGGTGGCCATTCTGGTCAACCGGTCGGTGCTGCCTGCGGCTTTGACGCGGGCGGTCGGCGATCTTCCTTACCTCGTCCAGGTGCCCATCGTGATCCTGATCGCGGACCTCGGCATCTACTGGACACACCGCATCCTGCACATCGTACCCGCCATGTGGCAGATCCATTCGGTTCATCATGCGGTCGAGGACCTGGACTGGCTCGCTGCGATTCACCAGCACCCGCTCGACGTGCTCTTCATGAAGGTCGGCGCGCTGTTTCCGCTTTACGCGCTCGGCTTCTCCACCGAAGCGATCGCGACTTACCTGGCCGTCTACTTCTGGCAGACATGGCTGGTTCATGCCAATGTGCGCCTGAACTACGGACCGCTGCGCTACATCCTGGTGTCGCCGGAATTTCACCACTGGCACCACAGCAGCGAGGCCGAAGCCAGGGACAAGAACTTCGCCGGGTTCATCTCGTTCTATGATGTGCTGTTCGGGAGCGTCTACCTGCCGAAGGCGAAGAAGGCGACGACGTTCGGCATCGATCATCCAATGCCCACCAGATATCTGGCGCTGCTCGCCTACCCGTTCATTGCGTGGGCCTCGAAGCGGCGGAGCAACAATTCCTCGGCCGTGCAACATCAGCTGTCAAATGACGGCGCGCCCGCGCAGCCGCGCCAAAGCGCACCGCTGAGCTAGCCCCGCATTCCCCTCTCGCCAAACCAGCGCCGGCAGGCGCGGCTGAAGCTCGTCGCATCGGTATAGCCGAGCGCGGCCGCCATCTCGTCGCGCGAGCGCGTGCCATCCGCGAGCATGGTCCGCGCGCGCTCGCGCAGCACGCCGTCGAGCAGCGGCCGGAATGCGCAGCCCGCCTCGGCCAGCCGCCGCACCAGCGTCCGCCGCGAGGTGCCGACCAGGCGCGCGGCTTCCTCTTCGCCGAGGCGATGCGGCAGCCGTGCCGCGATCAGGCTTTCGACCATCCGCGCCAGCGCCGCAGTATCTGAACGCGGCTTCTCGACCGCCTCGAGGGCTTCGATCGCCTTGGCGTGCAATTCCGGATCGGCAAACGGCGACGGCCGCGCGCACAGAGCGTTCGGTACATCGAAGACGAAGGCGGCCGCGTTGAACTTCACGGCGCAGGAATAGTGCTGCGCCAGCCGCTCTGCGCCTTCGGGCGGCGGCCAGGGAAATTGCAACGTCGCCTGTCCGATCGCATCCTCGAGCAGCTGCACATAGGTTGCGTGGATATTGAGACTGACGGCCAACGCCACAGCGCGCCACAACACGCCTTCCATGGGCACCGCGGGTGCGATCTCAATCTGGGCCGAGCGCGCGGCCTTGCGCAACCGGTTGCGGATGAAGGGCGCGCGGGTCGATCCGAAGCGCGCGCCGATGTTCATCGCATCCGCGATGGTCGGTGCCGTCCTGGTCGCGACATCGAGCGCCCCTTGCAGTGATGTCGACCAGACCGCCGCGGCCGACAACGGCCACAGCTCGCCATGGGCACGGGTGATGTTGGCGGCCAACATCACCAGCGCAGAGACCGGCATGTAGGCGCCCGGTTGCTCGAGCAGGTCCTGGTCGACGCCGGTGCCCTCGAGCAGCTCGTCGCGCTCGCCCCGCGTCTTGCCGAACGCCCGCACCAGCGCCCGCGCATAGCTCGCGGACACCGGCACGCGAAGCGTGTCCGCCTCCGATTCCTGCATGGCGTTGGCGCCCCTCCCGCGCGTGCGTCCAGCCAAATGGTTTGGCGCAAAATGCCACAAAATTGGCCTATTGGGAACTGGCGGCGCAGGCCCGCCTCGCGGCATCCTCAGCACAACAACGGTGAATGCCGCCTCGAAAGAGCAGCTGGAGGGAATGCGATGATCTTCACGGGCACCAATGCCGCTGGCGAAACCATCACCTACAAGGACGGCAAGCGCTATCTGTGGATGCTCTCGTTCATCCCGCCGCTGATCCCGCTGCTGTCCTATTGGCTGTTCCTGCGGACGCATAATCCGCTGGTGACGCTGATCCCCTTCGTCTTCATCTTCATCCTGATCCCGCTGCTCGACGTCCTGATCGGCGAAGACACCCACAATCCGCCGGCGGAGGTGGTCGCGGCGATGGAGGCCGATCCGTATTACCTGCGACTAGCGCGCATCACCGTGGTGTTTCCCTGGATCAACTACGTCGCGCTGATCGCCTTCTTCGGCACGCAAGAGCTGCCATGGTGGTCCTACCTCGCCCTGCTGCTCGGCGTCGGCACCATCAATGGCGGCGCGCTGCTGATCGGGCACGAGCTCGGCCACAAGCCTGATCGGCTCAACATCTTCTTCGGCATGCTCGCCAATTGCGCGGTGGGTTACGCCCATTTCCGTGTCGAGCACAATCGCGGCCACCACACCTGGGTCGCAACGCCGGAGGATCCCGCCTCCGCCCGCTTCGGTGAATCGATCTATGCGTTCGCAACGCGCGAACTGCCGGGCGCCTTCAAGCGCGGCTGGCGCAACGAGGCCGAGCGGCTGACCCGTCGCGGCGAGCCGGTCTGGTCGGTCAACAACGAGATCCTGCAGGGCTTTGCGCTGACGCTCGTCGTCGCCGCCATCCTGATTGCGTTGTTCGGCTGGAAGGTCGCGCCGTTCATCGTCGCGCACCATTTCCTCGGTTGGTACGCGCTGACCCAGGCCAACTATGTCGAGCACTACGGCCTGTTGCGCGAAAAGCTGCCGAACGGCCGCTACCAAGCGGTCGAGCCGCGCCACTCCTGGAACACCAACCACATCGTCTCGAACCTGATGACGTTCCATCTGCAACGTCACTCGGATCACCACGCCAACCCGATGCGCCCCTACCAGTCGCTGCGTGATTTCGACGACATCCCGCGGCTGCCGAACGGCTACACCGGCATGTTCGGCCTTGCCGCGATCCCGCCGCTCTGGTTCCGCGTGATGGACCCGAAGACACTGGCCTGGGCTGGCGGCGACAAGAGCAGGCTGAACCTGGGCGAGCGGCCGCACACCGAGCCCGGCATTGCAACGTCGTAGCTGGCATCGCCCGGCTTCCGGGCAGGCGGCGGTGGTCCTTACGCGGACCGCCGCTTCATCGCGCCGATGCCGAGGAAGGCGCCGTTGACGGACGGATACTGGCTGGTGAACTCGAACGTGTCGAAGCCTGGCGCTTCGAATTGCTTCAGTGCCGTCCAGAGCAGCGTCGTATCCGGGCAAGCCTGGGAATGGATGTCATGATGCACGATGATCCTGGCGTGCGAGCGCACCAGCAAATGATCCAGCATCGCGCCGCGCAGGCTGTGATCCCCGTCGATGAAGACGAAATCGGGCTTCAGCTGCTCGACATGCGCCGCGACCAGCGGTGAGGTTGAAAAGTCCTGCACGTAGATCGGCTCGATGCCACCCTGCTGCTGCAGCAGATCGAAATAGGTCGAGATGAACGGCGTTGGCGCGATCGGATCGAGCGCGATCACGGTCTTGAGGTCGGCACCGCTGGTCCTGAGCCACTCCGTCACCAGAATGAACATGCCGCCCCAACGGCAGCCGATTTCCATGTAGGAGGCAATGCCGGACGCGTTGCGCGCAAGCCAGGCCAGATACGGCGCGAGCTGGTTCGGATACTGCCAGAGGTGAAGACCTCTGCCGAAATACGGCGCAAGCTCCGGCGGCTGCTCACGCAGCAGCTCGTCGTTGAGGCCCAGCGCAGGGATGAACTCCCGTTCGAGGAATTCCACGTCCAGACGTTGAGCCGGGGTCAGTGCTGCGATGATGCCGATCGCCTCGCGGACAAACGGCGCAAGATCGGCGAAACGCTGGTACCGGTCGGCTGGAGCAAACTGGGCGGTGAGCATCGGCGCAATCACGTACGGCTGGAGTGAGACGCGGAGACCCAGGTCGTCGCGCCTCCGATGATTGAACGGATAGGACATCCGTCTCGGGCGCAAAATCTTGCAATTGGCCTCAAATAGTTCCGCTGTCACGAACCGTTGCCGCGCTGCCTTCACCCACTCGGGATCTTGGCCCGCACCGCCTCCACGCCGGCATCGGTGACGCGATAGCGCCGCCCCAGCTCCGGGACGATCCAGCCCTTGTCGATCATTCCGGCAATGGTGCTCGGGCCGACGCCCGCAGGAAACGAGCGGCGGTTTCGAATCGCGTCGATCGCTACTCTTTCGAGATGGGTGGCGACGTGCGACGGGCGCGCGCGAAATGCCTTCGCCATGATGAGGACCGACAGGACCTCGGCTCGCCGCCGCACCGCCGAAGCGCTGCGGGTCAGTTCGTTGCTGATCTCGAGAGCGTTCTTGCCGGCCCTGGCGAGTTCTCTGAGCTTCTCGTCCTCGTCAGAGCTCCAGCGCCGCACGATCCCCATCTGCCCCTCACCGCCTGGATACCCATCTCGAACGATGCATACGCAGGCAGAACTGATTTGCCATGTGACTTTCGGCACCTCTTGAGGTGACGTTGGAGACTGTCGCCATCAAGAGGGCCGATCGTCGATCGTTGTCTCACTTAGTGTTTGCTGGGTTCAAGCGTGATGAGCACGCCGGTCGGCTCGGGCTCGTGCGGCCGCAGCGAGGTCAGCTCCGGATCGCTCCATTCGGCAAGGCTCACTACCTCGCCGGTTTGTCCCGCCATGTCGGAACTCTGCGCGGGTTCGAGGACCTTCAGTCCGCTGGTGTCGACGAAGAATGTGTGCTCGCCAAACACGCTGTTCAGCTGCGCCACCGCCGGATGATCGTCCGGAAGCACCTGGGCGTTCAGTTGCGTCATGGTCTGCTTGACTTGCGTGGAATTAAGCTTCATCCGCTGCTCCTTCTCGTTGGTTCCGGCCGTAGTCCTTGTCGGGTTTTCCTTGGCTGGTTCCTCCCCGCCCGCACCCCTCGCCGGGGGCTTCAAGGTCTCGAACCGATCAGGCAACGAAACGTTCCGCACGCGCGACGCATTGACCGCCCGCGCGCGGGGTTCCACATCCATCGCTGTGTGAAGTAGCGGCGTGACGCCACGCGCGCCCGCTCATGATGAGGCGGAAGGCTTCTTCCTGGCGAGCCTTCCAGATGCACGCGGCGCGCAGCGGATTTGCGCACGCGCTGCCTGGTGCGACAGGCGCGACAGCGCACGGCCTTGGTGAACACGTCGCCCTTCGCGGTCTCGTACCACCATTTCTGCTGTAGCGGCGTCCAGACCTCGGCAACGCCGCAATCCTTGCAGACGAAAGGCTCCGGCCGATAGGTTCCGCGTTCGACGAAATCCGGAATCGAAAAGCTGTTCGAGGGCGCGAGCTGGCTGGTCACCACCGGAACCTCGTCGCGCGCCAGCGCAATCTTGTAGTCACGCAGGCGCTGGCGCTCGGCCGCGCGTTGAGCCAGCGTGTGACGCCACTCCTCGGCCTTGCGCTGCTTGGCCTCGATCCCGCCACGCGTCTGCTTGCTGCGTTTCACGTCGGCACCATCCGCCCTGCACCACATCGGCGAACTTGCTGCGCGGCCTTATCAAGGACGACGTCATTGATGCGCTGCAGTTCCGCCGCAGGCCCGCCATACTAGCCGCGGCATTGCGCTAGGACCAGATCGAACGACCAACGGTCCGCGCTGAGCCTATGTCCGCGCCTGCTCCACGGGGCGCATGTGGATCAGCGCATCGAGCACGAGGACGAGCACGGGACGCTGCTCGTCATTGACGAGCTCGGTCTTGAAGATCACGACCGCGTCGCGCCGCTCCGGCCTGATCGTGATCCTCTGGATCTGGGATTGGCCCGTCAGCGTGGCGCCCGGGCGGACCGGAGCCGGCAGGCGGATCTCGAAGCTCCGCCCGACGATGCCCGCTACCTTGCTCCAGATCGCCTCCACGACGAGCCGCTGATAGATCGCGATGGTGTTGAAACCGCTTGCGATCAGGCCGCCGAACGGGCCCACCGCAGCGGCCACGGGATCGGTATGGATCGGCACCGGATCATACTTCCCCGCGAACTCCAGAATCTCCGCCTCGCCGATCGTGTAGGTCCCGAGCTTGAATGTCTGGCCCTCGGTGAGATCTTCCGCATAGAGCATCGCGCGCCTCCGTCTGTCGCATGACGATAGCCGAACGCTGCGGGCTTTCCATTACCTCCGAGGTCATGATCTTCGCGCACGGGCGCGAGCGACCTCCGCCGCTCGCGCCTAGCCCTCAGCGTTCTGCGCTATTGCAGCCGGGCCGTCCTCGCCTTGGCGGCTTTCACGGTGTTCTCCATCAGGCAGGCGATCGTCATCGGCCCGACGCCGCGCGGCACCGGCGTGATCGCGCCCGCGACCTGCACCGCCTCGTCGAACGAGACGTCGCCGCATACCGCGTAGCCGCCGTCCGGCTTCGCGACGCGCGTGGTGCCGACGTCGATCACGATCGCCTGCGGCTTGATCCAGTCGCCGCGCACGAGGCCAGCCTTGCCCACCGCGCTGACCAGGATGTCGGCCTGCCGGCAGATGCTGCTGATGCCGCGGGTGTGGATGTGGGTCTGCGTCACCGTCGCGTGCTCCTGCAGCAGCAGCGCGGCCATCGGCTTGCCGACGATGTTGGAGCTGCCGATCACCACGGCATGCGCACCGGTGAGATCCGGCCGGATCGACTTGATCAGCCTGAGACAACCGAGCGGCGTGCACGGCACCAGCGCATCGTCGCCGTGAAACAGCCGGCCGGCGTTGAGGGCATGCAGGCCGTCGACATCCTTGGCTGGATCGACCGCGGCCATCACCCGCAGGGCGTCGATATGCGCCGGCAACGGCAACTGGATCAGGATGCCGTCGACATCGTTGCGGGCATTCAGCGCCGCGATCCTGGCAAGCAGGTCGGCCTCGCCGGCATCGTCCGGCAGGCGTTCGACCTCGCCGCGCAGGCCGAGCCGCTCGGCCATCCTGACCTTGCTCTGCACATAGATCTGGCTCGCCGGGTCACAGCCAACCAGCACGACCGCAAGTCCCGGCGCGCGGGGCAGCCGGTGCAGTTCACTCGCAACCTTGTCGATAACAATTTGGGCATGTGCATGCCCATCAAGAATGTTCGCCGTCATGGCACCTCCGTTCGAAGCGGTGCCCAGGCGCGCGGCGTTCAGTCTCTGCGCTCCCCGATGGTGGTCCATCCAAGCGCCAGTCGCGCAGATGGCGCCGTGATAGCCGCCCGGCCCGGCAAAGGCAAATCACGCTTCGTTTGCAGTCGGACCGGCGACGAACTGACCTGCTTTTGCCGGTGGATCGGTGCCGGGCGGGTCATCTCTGGGGGTAGGATTCGGGCAGAACTTGCGATAAGCCTCGGCACTTGCCGGGCTTTTCCGATCCCCGGCGCCATCCTTCCGGTCATCACGCCATTTCGGACATTTTCAACATGAGACATATCATCCTCGCGCTGGCGCTCCTCTGCCCGGCTGCCGCGCTTGCCCAAGGCACCACTCCGGCCCCGGCGCCCGCCGACAAGCCGGCGGCGACCTCGCAGCCGATGGTCGGCGACAAGCCGCTGGTCCAGGTCGGCAAGAAGTCGGCGGCCAAGAAGGGCGAAAAGGCCGCAGCGCCCGGCAAGCCGCAATCGGTCGCGCAGAAGCTCCAGGCCTGTCAGGACATCGACGACGCCACCAAGGAGCGGCTGATGTGCTACGACGAGATCTTCAAGCCGCAGCCCAAGCCGAAGGCCGCCCCCGCCAAGGGCGTCAACGAGTGCCGGTTCGTGAAGGAAGAGGACGAACGGCTGACCTGCTACAACGGCTTCGCCGACAAGATTCCGCGCCTGCCGCGCTAACCGGCGTGAACGGCCCGGACGGCCGTCTGCGTCCGGTTGCCGCCCGATCTCGCGGACATGAAAATGCCGCCGCAAGCATCTGCGGCGGCGTATCGGTTGCCGGCTACGGCGCGACCCTGCCTACCAGGTGCCGAAACCGCCGAAGAAGCCCATGCGCGGCTGCTGCTGTGCGACCCGGTAGGGCTGATACATGCCGGGCTGGGCCAGCCGCATCGGCTGCTGGGGATGCGCATGGTAACGCGCAACCTTGTGCTTTTTCGGTGCCTGCGGCTGGGCCTGCAGCGGCTGGTCGGCCGGCTTGGCGTCGGCCACGATCGCGCCCTTGCGCGCGTCAGCCTTCTCCGGCGGAATGAACTGGGCGAAGGTGTCACGAACGCGGGCCTGCGCCGAGGCATCGCTGGCGGCCGCCGGGGTCGCCGCGGCAACCGCGTTGACCTGCGCCGGAACGATGGTCGGCAGGTTGGTATCATAGACCACCCGCTCCGGCAGTTTCTGGGTCGACCTGATCCGGACCATGGTCTTGTCGACGCCCGGCGATGAGATGGTCTGGCTTTGGCCAGGAACCACCGCCTCCTGCGGCACGATAGCGTTGACGACGAAGAGCAGCGCGAGCAGCACGCCACCAACGAACAGGAAATAACGCGCCACAGGCATCTTGGTAGCTCCCCCCGCGCCACGGGCGCGGTTCATCTCTGCGCGACGACAACAGTCATCGCGCGGGCGAATTCATCGTCTGCGCATGATCACCCGGACAGACGCCATCCCGCGCTTCCGGGTCGTTCTCTAACGGTCGGCTTATTAGTTAGTTCCTGCCTGGCCGTTACGGTTCACCCGGCAAGTCAATTCCCGCTCACTTTTTCGAGATGCAGGTTTCAGGCGCGGCTGGCGGTCACGACAGAGCATTTCGCCTTGTTTGCGTTAACGTTTACGAAGCCGATGAGCATCTGCGAATAGGTCTTGCGGCTCTTCATGGCGATGGTGTCCGGAATCAGGCGCTTGCGCTCGGTCATCGGGCTGCCGTCGCGGCGGATGAAGGCGCAGGCGATCTCGATGTCCTTGACCGCAAAATCATTGGCGTTGCGCAGCGTCAGGGTGACCAGCACCTTGGATCCCAGCCCGCCGCGGCGCCACGATTGCGAGGCGATCCGCACCCGGTCCAGCGGCGATCGTTCGGCGCCCGAGCCGGGCTGTCTGGCCTCCTCGGCCGGCTGCTGGGCGGTGGCGACGCCGACCGTGGCCGGCTCATCGGCCGGTGCGGCGAGCGCCTCCCTCGCGACCTGGGTCGGCTGCGCCCCGGTCGGCACATCCTGCGCGGTGCGGATGGCGGCCGATGGCACCGGCCAGGTATCCTGATCTCCGGCGTCGCTCGGCTCGGGGAGCATGAACCAGGCGGCGATCCCGGCGATTGCGATCAACGACAGCAGCAGGCTGGCATAGAAGCCGCCGTCACCGAGACGTCCGGCGGCAACCTTTCGAAACGACGCCAAGCCGATCCGCATCGTCGTGCCCTCACCCCTCGACGCCCGACCGTGCCGCCCCATCGCCGCATACGGCATGCAGGACGGCCGCAGGTCGAGCGGCCACGCAAGAACAATCGCCATCGGCCGAAATGGTTTCATTCCGGGACGACAATCTTGCGACGCGCAGCACGGGATGGCATCGGAGCCAGCCGATCGCTAGATTGCGCCGCCCGAGCGCGGGTGCCGCGCACCGCAGCGCGCGAGAACAACAAGGAGATCGCAATGCCCGTCGTCGTCACCTGGGACCACGTCCATCTGCGCAGTCCCGATCCCGAGGCCACCGCGGCCTGGCTGCGCGACATTCTCGGCGGCGAGATCATCCGCGGTCCCGGCCGCATCGACGTCCAGCTCGGCGGCGCCAAGGTCTTCATCGCGGAAGTGACACAAGGCGACGGCGTCAACGCCCCGCCGGTGACGCCCTATCAGGGGCTCGATCATTTCGGGCTGACCGTGAAGGACATCGACACGGTCGCAGCCGAGATCAGGGCCAAGGGGGTCGAGTTCACCAAGGAGCCGACCACGATCCGCCCGGGCGTGCGGATCTGCTTCATCCGCGGCCCGCAGGGCATCTCGATCGAGCTGCTCGAGCGCGACAAGAAGTACGCGTGAGCGACGACTGCCGCGCTACGTCATGCTGCCAGGCATGAAGCAGCGGATCGTCACGCCCATGTAGCTCTTGATCGGCCAGACCATCGCGCGGCCGGCCCGGTTGGGTTCGGTGACCACCGCCTCGTCGGGCACGTCGATCCACGTCCCGTCGAGGCGCACGCGATAGTGCCCGTCTTTCGATTCCCAATCGACATCGCTGACCGCACTGCCGTCGGCATCCGAGCAGCACGGCCCCTTGCCGCTGCGCAGACCGTCGAACCATTCCTTCAGCGGCGAATTGGCGTAGCGGCCGTCTGGATCGCGCGCCTGCGCAAGCTGCGCAGCGGTGACCGATACAAGCGCGACCAGACCAAGCGGCAGAAACACTTTCATCCGGCCGCGGCGACGGCCAACCAAGGTTCCGGGATCGTCATTCCGGCCTGCCAAGCGGCCGCCAGCTTCCAACCTGTCTGTCATGTATGTTGCTCCAGCACTCACCGGCCAGTGCAACCAGAGCTATGCATTTCGCGGGCCAGTTCGATTCGCGCGCACGGTCCGCTGTCATCGCGCCGTCACACCGACTGGCAGGAACCGAGGGTTCACGGTCACTCCGGACACCCCCCGGAATCAACCTGCCGCATTGCACGAGGTTGCTCGCTTTGGCATAAAAAACCAATCCGGATTGCTGCGGGCGCGGCAGCCGGACCATGGGACGTTATGAAGAACGGGCTGTATTCAATCCACGTCACCCTGCTTGACGGACGCGTCGGCAAGGGCAGCGGAGTGATTCTCTTCCGCAACGGGCAAATTCTCGGCGGCGATGCCTATCTCTATTACACCGGCAGCTACACGGTGAAGGGTGACGCGTTCAAGGGCGAGGTCCTGGTGCAACGCCACACCACGCCACGCGACACCGACAACCCGCTGTTCGGCGGGCCCGCGCCGGTCGGTATCGGCGTCTCCGGCACCTTCACCGACACCCGCGGCACCATGAGCGGAACCGCGCTGGTCGGCAAGGCGAGCCTGATTTTCAGCGCCACGCTGCACAAGCTCGCGGATATCAATTAGCGGTTTGGGAGTTTTCTGACCTGTCATCCCAGCGACAAAGGCAAAGCCTTTGCGCGGGGATGACGGGGATCGTGCGCGACTGTAGCTGCTTTCCCTATCCCTCACGTCGCGCCGTGCGCGTCGACGTAGAGCGCGTAGATCGAATGGCATGACGCCATGTACAGGCGGTTGTTCTTCGGCCCGCCGAAAGTCAGGTTCTCGCAGCGCTCCGGCAGGCGGATAAAGCCGAGCGGCTTGCCCTGCGGGCTGAACACCATCACGCCGTCGAGATCCTCGGGCCTGCCCTTGAGCTGATAGACCTTGCGGCCATTGACATCCGTTGGCTCCGACTGCAGGGCGCCGTTGCTGCCCCAGCCGCACCACAGATTGCCGTCGCGATCGACGCGGAAGCCGTCGAGCGATCCCTGGTCGGCGGCGTCGATCAGCTTGCTCTTGTTGCCGACAGTGCCGTCGGCGTTGACGTCGTAACTCCAGATGCTGCGGTTCGGCGTGCCCTTCCACTCGACCACGTAGAGCTTCTTCTCGTCCGGCGAGAACGCGAGCCCGTTCGGATTGACCAGATCGGTGATGACGGCCGTCAGCTTGCCGTTGGCGCCGATCCGGAACACGTTGGTGTTGTCCTGCTCGCGCTTGGCCTTGAAGCCTCCCACTCGCCGGCGATGCCGAACACCGGATCGGTGAACCAGATCGTGTCGTCGGACTTCACCACGATGTCGTTCGGCGCATTGAGGCGCTTGCCCTCGAAACTGTCGGCCAGCACGGTGATCTTGCCGTTCTTCTCGGTCCGTGTGATCCGCCGCGTCACCGAGTGCTCGCAGGTCACGAGCGGCCCTGGCGGTCGCGGGTGTTGCCGTTGGCGAAATTGGCGGGGCTGCGGAAGACGGTGAGACTGCCGTCCTTCTCGCTGTACTTCATGATGCGGTTGTTGGGGATGTCGCTGAACAGGAGATAGCCGCCATCGGAGAAATAGGCGGGCCCTTCCGCCCAGCGCAGGCCGGTCGCGACCTGCTCCAGCGTAGAGCTGTAGAGGCGGTACTTGGCAAAGCTCGGGTCGAGGATTTCGACGGCCGGATCCGGATAGCGCTGATTGGGCTTGAACGGGAACGACTGCGCCATGGCACGGCCGGCCGCAGCACTCGCCACGCCTGCGCCAATGCCGGCTACCAGATTGCGCCGTGAAATCATGTCTTCCTCCCCTGCTCAGACCGCCCGTTGATCCCAGGGTCGGCTGAGCGAGCCGTAGGTGCGTTGTCGCACACGGTCCAATGCCGTTCGGGCATTGATCGATGCCAATCGAATATGGATTGTCGCGCGCACCTCCACGATCGCGCACCCACTGCCCAACCCGTCATCCCGAGGCGCGAGCCTCTTCGGCGAGCCTCAGGATGACGGGTTGGGCAGCGCGACTTCGCTACTCCGCGGCCTGCTCCAGCGGCGCGACGCGCGGCAGGATCATCTGGATGCGCGTGCCGTTGCCCGGTGCGGAATCCAGCGAGAGCCGGCCGCCGAGGCGCGTGGTGACGATGCTGTAGACGATGTGCAGCCCGAGCCCGGTGCCGCCCTGGTCGCGCCGCGTCGTGAAGAACGGATCGAAGGCGCGGCGGCGAACGTCGAGGCTCATGCCGCAGCCATTGTCGGCGAAGATCACCTCGACATAGTCGTTGCCGGAGGCGTGGACCTGGATCTCGACCTCGCCGGCCTTGCCGTCCGGGAACGCATGCGCGACCGCATTGAGGAACAAATTGGTCAGCACCTGGCCATACGGTCCCGGATAGGAATTCATGATGAGGTTCGGCTCACAATCGACGTTGAGCATCAGATTGTGCTTGCGCAGGCCGGGCCGCAGGCTCATCACCACCTGCTCGGTGAGATCGCCGAGATCGAAGGTGCGCTGGTCGGAATAGTTGCGGTCGGCAGCGACCTGCTTGAACGACTGGATCAGCTCCGCGGCGCGGTTCAGATTGGCGACGAGCTGCGAGGAGGCGTCCCGCGCCGTGTTCAGGAAATCGTTCAGGCTGGAGCGGCGCAGATCGCCGCGCTCGACCTGGGCGCCGAAATTCGCGGTCTTGCGCTCCAGCGCGGAAGCGACGGTGAGGCTGATGCCGACGGGATTGTTGACCTCGTGGGCGACGCCGGCCACCAGGCGGCCGAGTGCGGCGAGCTTCTCGGCCTCGATCAGCGAGTTCTGGGTTTCCCGCAGATTGCGCAGCGCGGCCTCGGCGGAATCCCTCGCCTTGCGCATCTCCTGCTCCGATCGCTTGCGATCGCCGATGTCGAGCGCCACTGTCACGATGTTCTCGATGTCGCCCTGCGCATCGAGGATCGGCAGCTTGTTGACGAGCCATTGCCGCATGTTACCGGCTGCGTCCTTGTACTCCTCCTCATAGAAGCCGAGCTCGCGCCGCACCGACAGCACGCGCTTGTCGTTCTCGTCGGTCTTGGCGGCGCCATAGCGCTGCATCAGCTCGGCGGTGGTCCGGCCGATCGCGTCCTGCGGCTCGACGCCGAAGATGCCCGCCATGTAGCGGTTCATCAGCACATAGCGCAGATTGCGCTCCTTGACGTTGATGACGGCCGGCACCGTGTCGATCACCATCTGCAACATGCGGCGGCCTTCGGCAACGGCATCTTCGGCGCGCTTCTGGTCGGTGATGTCGCGAACCGTGCCCTCGTAGCGAACCACCTCACCCTCGTCGTTGCGCACGACGGTCGCGGAATCCGACAGCCACAGCACGGTGCCGTCGCGCGAGCGCACCTGATACTCGTAGTCACGCACCGTGCCGTCGCGCAGCATCAGCTGCTGGTACTGCTCCCGCGCCGCCGGATCGACATAGACCGTGGAGGCGATGTCGCCGATGCCATTGATCAGGTCCTGCGGCGTGGCATAGCCCATCATGCGCGCCAGCGCCGGATTGGCGTTCAGCAGCGTGCCGCCCGGCGTCGTGACGTAGATGCCGTCGACGGATGCCTCGAACAGCTTGTGGTAGCTCTCCTCGGCCAGCCGCTGCTCGGCGAGCGCGCGCAGCGCGGCCTCGCGCGCGCTGTCCGCGTCGACCAGGGTCTGGCGGAACACCTCGGCGGCGCGCGCGATGTCGCCGATCTCGTTGTCGAGGTCGGCGCCGGGGATGAACGCGCTCTTCTCGCCGCCCGCGACCTTGCGGATCGATCCCGCGATCCTGGCCAGCGGACGGACGGTGCGGCGCACCACCAGCACCGACGCGAACAGGCCGATCAGCACGCCCGCGGTGCCGAGCACGATGCTCTGCCATTTCGCCTCAGCCAATGTCCGCGCAAAATCGCGCGACAGCACATGGCCGCGGCGGGAGCTGAGCTCGCGCAACAGTTCGGTGACCTTCTGAATCAGGCGGCCCTCGGCGCCGAGCACCTCCCGGTCGATGTCGGCGATCTGGCCCTCGCGCACCGAGATCGCGCTGATCGCCTCGGCATAATTGTCGACCGCGCTGCGCAGGCTCGGATCGGCGATCGTCATCGCCTGCATGCTTTGCGCGGCCTGCTCGGCGGCCGACGTGTTGTGCGCCAAGAGCGCGGTGGCGATTCGGCTCTGGATCTGTGACAGCGTGTTCGCAAGCGTGGCGTCGTTGCTCTCGGCGACCGCTTTGTCGAACGCGTCGCGCAGCGGCGGCAGTCCGGCGACGATCTCGGCGCGCCGGCTGAGCAGCGCCGAGATGCGCTCGATCCCGCTGCGATAGGTCGCCAGCCGCTGGGTGACGCCGTCGATCATGTCCTGCTGCTCGGGCGCCAGCTCGATCCGGGTCTTTTTCAGGATCTCGCTCAGTGACTGGGCAGCCTGCGCCACCTGGGCCGACTGGTTGCCGGGCTCAGTGACGAAGTCCCTCGCCGCCAGCCGCAGTTCATTGGTGCGACGGTCGATATCCTCGGCGATATCGCCGACGCTTTGCAGCCGCTGCAGCTCGGCAAAGGTCGCGTCGATGTGCCGAATCGCGATCACGCTGGCCGTCGACGTGATGATGATCACAGCCAGAACCAGCAGGAAGCTGCCGAACGTGAGTTGGCCAATCGAGAGGGAGAACGCACGCGGCGCTTGCGAATTCGGCGGCAATTCAGCGGTCATGTCATCAAGGCCGGGGTCCAATGCACCCCAATATACGGGAAATTACGGGCCTTGGGGAAACATGCTGAAGGGTCCGGCCGGTGTGACCGGCATCACCCCGGCAGCCGCGCCCCTGACCGATTCCGGTACAGGCAGCCCATACAGGTAGCCCGGCGCCCGGTCCGCCGGGACACCGGCCTCCTCCATCACCCTGACCCTGGCCAGATCGCCCGACCCGTGGCGATCCGGAAGCCGTCATCGCCGCGATGACCTTACGCCGTCGCGGTCTTTCGTGCCGGGATCGTCATCGCGGCAACGCCGATCACCACGCAGGCGAGCCCGAGCCACGCCGTCGGGCTCAACCGTTCGCCAAGGAATGCGACGCTGAGCGCAACCCCGATCGGCACCCGCAGATAGGCCTGCGCGGTGGTGCCGACCGAACCGAGGGTCTGGATCAGGCGGAAGTAGATCACGAAGGCGATCGCGGTCGAGAACACTGCAAGCGCCAGCAAGGCGGCGAGCGAGCTGGTCGACGGCGTCAGCGTCCAGGGCCGTTCGACGGCGAGGCTGAGCGGGATCAGGATCGCGGCGCCCGCGAGCAGCGAGCCCGCCGCCGGCGCCATCGGATCGAGCCCCTTGAAGCCGCGGCTGAAGATCGCGGCGCAGGCATAGCAGATCGTGGCAGCGACGATCGCGACCTCGGCCACAATGCCCTGCCCGAGATCGCGGAAGGCATCGACGCCGACGATCAGGCAGATGCCGGCCATCCCTGATATCACCCCGAACAGCTTGCGCGGGCTCGCGGCCTCATGGCGGGTGATCGCGACGGTGAACAGGAAGGTGAAGATCGGCGAAGCCGAATTGAGGATGGTTGCGAGCCCGGCATCGACGAAGCGCTCGCCCCAGGCGATCAGCGTCCACGGGATCACGCTGTTGAGACAGGCCTGGAAGACGAAGCGCCGCCAGGTCGCTCCGTCGGTCGGCATCGTCACACCACGCATCCGCATGATGACGACGAGCAGCAGGCCCGCGATCGCGGTGCGCGCCGCGATCAGCGTGATCGGCGGGATGGTTGCGACGCCGAGCTTGATGAATGTGTAGGAGCCGCCCCAGAGGGTGGCGAGCGCCAGCAGCAGAGCCAGCTCGATGCTCATATTGGGCTGGCGCGCGTCGCCGGTCGCGGGGCCGCTCACGACGCGCTCCTTGCAAGCCAACCGGCGGTCGCAGCAAACAGGCCTTCCCGCCCGTGCTCAAGGTGCATCAGATGCGTTGCCTTGGGCACGACGACATCGGCCTTCTCCGTGGCGCCCAACGCATGGGACAGCCAGGCGGCGTCGGCATCCTGACAGAGATTGTCCCATTCGCCCCGCACGATCAGCGTCGGGGCGAGGACACGGCGCGGCTCGTAGGGGAGCTTGCCCGACAGCGCGGCGATGATGTCGGCCTGCGGTCCGTTTGGAATCCGGACCGCCGGCGGGTTGCGTCCGGCCGCGCCGGCGTCGGTGGCGAGATAGGCCGGCCCCCACCCGGCGAGGTCTGGCTCGATCAGCACCGGCGGATGCGACGGCGGGACATCCTCGACAAATCGCTTCAGTTGATCCGCGGTCGTGACCTCGCGCCATGCGCCGATGCTGTCAGGCGGCGGCAGCCCTTGCAGCTCCCGCTGCACGATCGGCCCGAACAGCACGAGGCGGCCGACCGCGTCCGGACGATGGCCGGCAAACAGGCCGGTAGCGATCGTGCCCCATGAATGCGCGACGATGTGGACCGGCGCGCCGGCGCATGCGCGGCGGATGTGATCGACGACCGCACCGACCTGAGCGGCGGCTTCCGGCGCACGGCCGAGCGGCGCGATCCCGCTTGCGGACAAGGACATCTGCCGCGGCCTGCTCGAGCCGCCGAAGCCGATGAAATCGAACGCCCAGACGTCGAGACCAGCGGCCCTCAGATCGTCCGCCCAGGACCGCCCGCCGAAGCGATAGCCGACCGACAGCGACGAGGGAAACGTCGCGCCGTGAACGTAGAGCACGGGATCGCCCTCGCCCGGCCAGTGCCGCAGCAGCAAGCTGTCGTCACTGCCGGACAACGTCAGATGGATTTCGTAGGATATTGACGCTTCAAAAGTTGCTTGCACGTCGGCTCCTTTTGCGCCGGGCAATTGGCCCGGCGCGGTGACCGACGTGGTTATAGCGAGCTTCCGGTGGTGATACTTCGATACTCGCCGAAGTTTTGCGGCGCTGACGCGAGCGGCGTCAGCCCATCGCGCCGACGTCGAATACCTCGCCGTCGTAGCCCGCTTCCTTGGGGATACGGAGCTGGCGGCCGGTGGCGGTCTTGGTCATGACGGGGGTCACGGTCACGATCGACATTTTTCTGGCGTCGCTAAGCGCGTCGCCGACATTCGGCTGCTTGCCGAGCCGGATCAAATTGCGGGTGGTCGGGAACGGCAGCTTGAAGCGGCCGGTCTCGCCGCCCTCGAGTGCCTCGCGCGTCGATACCCAGATCGAGTCGGTCGATTCCTTGCCGTCATGCGCGCCGAGCTGCTCGGGCGGCGCCGCGGCCAGGAAGAACCAGGTGTCGAAGCGCTTCGGCATGCCCTCCGGCGTGATCCAGTGCGCGTAGGGCACGAGCTCGTCGAGTGCGAGCACCATGCCGTTGTCTGACAGCACCTTGAGGAAGCTGATCTTGCCTTCGTTCAGCGCCGCGCGATGCGCGTCCGCGATCTCGTTCGCGCGCTTGGCGTCGACCAGATCCTTCGAGCCCTGCGGCCGCGCCAGCAGGATGCCACTCTCTTCGAACGTCTCGCGGATCGCCGCGATGCGGAAACCCAGCGCGTCGCCGTCGAGCCCCTCCCTGCCCGAATAGAGCGCGGGATCGGCGGCGATCTCCTTGTCGTTCTTGTCGACGCTGCCGCCCGGAAACACCAGCGCGCCCGAGTTGAACTCGATCTGGTGATGGCGGACCATCATGAAGACCTCGATTTCGCTGCTGCCGCCGTCACGGAGCAGCAGCACTGTCGAGGCAAGGCGCGGGGCAACGATCTCGGTCATTATTAGCCTGCTGCACTGGATTGCGGTTGCAGATTGGCGCGACGGTCAACGCGCGCCACGCGGGAGAGCAGATAGTCGACTTCCGCCCGCGCCTGCGACGTGATGACGGCGCCGGGCTTGCGCTGGGCGCTGGAGGCGATGATGCCGCGCTTCTGCAGCACGTATTTGCGCACGGTGAGGCCGACGCCGGGCTGCTGCTCGTAGCGGATCAGCGGCAGATGCGCGTCGAACAGATCGTGCGCGGCATCGCGCTTGCCGGCCTTCGACAGGTTGACGACGTCGATCAGCAGTTCAGGGAATGCATAACCCGTCATCGCGCCGTCGGCGCCGCGCTCCATCTCGAAATCGAGGAACAGACCGCCGTTGCCGACCAGGATCGACAGCGGCCGCAGCGAACCGTCCTTCTGGAAGTTGCGCAAGGTCGAGATCTTCTCCAGGCCCGGCCAGTCCTCGTGCTTGAGCATTACGCAGGACGGCGAATCCATCACGATCTTGCGGATCACGGCGGGCGTGAACACGACAGTGAGCGTCAGCGGATAATCCTGCAGCACCCAGGGAATGTCATCGCCGATCGCTTCCTGCGCCTGCTTGAAATAACTGATGATCTGGTCATCGGTGCGCAGATGCGGCGGCGGCGCGATCATGACGCCGGCGGCGCCCGCATCCATCGACTTCTTCGCCAGCGAGCGCATCGTGGCGAAGCCCGGCGCCGAGACGCCGACGATCACCTGCAGCTTCTTGGCGCGCTTGACGAAGCGCAGCGCGACCTGCTCCGCCTCGGCAGCATCGAGCTTCGGCGCCTCACCCAGGATGCCCAGCACCGTGACGCCGTCGCAGCCGACCTCGGTGTAGAAATCGGTCAGCCGGTCGATCGATGCCTCGTCGATGCGGCCGTCGTCGTGGAACGGGGTCGGCGCGATCGCAAAGGTTCCTGCGGCCTGGGCGGTGAGTTTGGTCATGGCTATCCTCTTGTCCGTCATTCCGGGGCGATGCGTCAGCATCGAACCTCAGGTGCGCAATTGCGCACCGGGGAATCTCGAAGTTCCGGGTTCGTCCTTCGGACGCCCCGGAACGACAGGTAGCATCAGAACCGCCGCGCGCCCATCTTGATCTGCTCCTCGGAGAAGAAGATCTCCTTGGCGTGGGTGGCGATGTCCTCGGCCTTCCAGCCGGTAAAGGGCGGCTTCCAGCCCTCCATTTCCATCATCCGCATCTCGCGGACGCCGCGCGGGCCCGAGACGCCGAGCACCTTGCCGGTCTGGTCGCCCGACAAATCGCTGACCATGTAGAGCACCGCCGGCGCGATGCCGTCAGGCCCCAGCGCCGCACCCGGGTTCTCCTTGTAGCGGGGCAGGTCCGCGGTCATGCGGGTCAGCGCACCCGGCGCCAGGGTCCAGATCCGGATGTTGTACTTGCGGCCCTCGATCGCCAGCACGTTGGACAGGCCCCAGATGCCGCCCTTGGCCGCGCCGTAATTGGTCTGGCCGAAATTGCCGATCAGGCCCGAGGTCGATGACGTGTTGACGATGACGCCGCCGCCATTGTCGCGCATCCATTTGAACACCGGCTGGGTGCAGCAGAAGGTGCCTTTGAGATGCACCTTCATCACCCTGTCCCAGTTGGCTTCCTTGGCCTTGTGGAAGGTCTCGTCGAGCAGGATGCCGGCGTTGTTGACCAGAATGTCGGCGCGGCCGAAATGCTTGATGGCATCGTCGAACACCGACTGGCCGCCGGCCATCGTCGAGATGTCGGCGCCGTTGGCGACGGCACGGCCGCCCTCGGCCTTGATCGCGTCGACCACCTTGTCGGCCATCGACTTGTCGGAGCCCGAGCCGTCACGCGGGCCGCCGAGATCGTTGACCACGACAGCCGCGCCCTCGCGCGCAAACAGCTTTGCGTAGGCCTCACCCAGTCCGCCGCCCGCGCCCGTGATCAGCGCCACCTTGCCGTCGAGTAATCCCATGGTTGTTTCTCCGTTGTTGTTTCTTCTTCACCTCTCCCCGCAAGCGCGGGGCGAGGGAGCCGACGGCCGTCGCAGGACGCTAACCCAGCACCGTCTTGCCGCTCTTGATCACGGTAACGCCGCGCGACTTCACCTTGGCCTCGAACGACACCACGTTGCCGTCCTTCCACAGCTCCATCGTCACGGTCTCGCCGGGAAACACCGGCGAGGAGAATCGCGCCGCGTGCTGCCTGAAGGCTGCAGGGTCATAGTCGGCATAGGTCTGCAGCACGCCGCGGCAAGTGATGCCGTAGGTGCACATGCCGTGCAGGATCGGCCGCGGGAAGCCGGCCTTCTTGGCGAACTCCGGATCGGAATGCAGCGGGTTGCGGTCGCCGCAGAGCCTATAGATCAGCGCCTGATCGGGCCGCGTGGTGATGTCGACCACCTTGTCCGGCGCACGCTCCGGAACCTTGTGCGGCTCGGGCTGGCCGTCGGACGGGCCACCGAAGCCGCCATCGCCGCGGGCGAAGCGGGAGGCGACGAGCGTTGCAAGCTTGTCGCCCTTCTCATCCCTGAGCACGGTCTGGTGGCGGATCACCGCGCCCTTGTCCTTGCCCTTGTCGAACACGTCGAGCACAGTCGAGTCGGCCGTGATGTGCGCGGCAGTGGCGAACGGCTTGTGGAAGGTGATGTCGCGCTCGCCGTCGACCACCATCACGCGGTTGAGGTTCATCTCACCGGGACCGGCGCCCCAGGCCGCGACCGACGCAAACGTCGGCACCACCTTGAGCGGCCGCGGCGTCAGCACGCCCTCGTTGACGAAGGCCAGCTCCTTTTCGTCCATCGGATCGGCACCGAGCCCGATGCCGTAGGCGTAGAGCATCACGTCGCGGTCGGCGTAGCTGTATTTCTGGCCCAGATTCTTCAGAGCCATCAGCTGTTCGTACACGATTGGCATTGTTGTTTCTCCCCGAACTGTTCTTTCTTCGCCGCGGTGCTCGTTGCTGCGCCCTCTCCCCCTGCGGGAGAGGGTCGCGCCGGCTTCAAACGCAAACTCGTTTGGGAGAGGGGTTGCCTCCGCAGATGCAGCTTTCCCGTGGACAGACACCCCTCTTCCGACAGCCTTCGGCTGCGACCTTCCCCCGCAAGGGGGGAAGGTACTTCTCAGGCCGGCGTGAAGAACGGCAGCGGGGCGCCGTCGGTCGGCTTCCACACCACCTTGACCTTCTGGCCGATCTTCACCGTCTCCAGATCGCAATCGACGATGTTCGTCTGCAGCGACGGACCTTCCTTCAGCGTCACATAGGCGATCGCATACGGACCGGTCGGCGACTTGCGCATCAGGCTGTAGGTGTAGACCGTGGCCTCACCGCTCGACTCTTCCCACACCGTCTTGTCGGAGAAGCAGAACGGGCAGATCGCGCGCGGGAAGTAATGCGCCTCGCCGCAGGTGGTGCAGCGCTTGATCATGAACTTGCCCGCCTTCGCCGCTTCCCAGAACGGCGCCGTCTCCGGATTGGTCACCGGGGCATTGTACTTCTTGGCTTCAGACATCACGCACGCTCCAGAATACAGGTTGAGGCGGCGTGGCGAACGCCGAGCAGACCACCGGTGCCGTGGGCGATTGCGAGGTCGCAGTTCTTCACCTGCACCTTCGGATGCGCCTCGCCACGCAGTTGGCGGACGGCCTCGAGGATCTTGGTCATGCCGCCGCGATTGACGGGATGGTTGCTGCAGAGGCCGCCGCCGTCGGTGTTGAACGGCAGCTTGCCGACGCCCGAGATCAGGTTGCCGTCGGCGACGAACTTGCCGCCCTCGCCCTTCTTGCAGAAGCCGAGGTCCTCGAGCTGCATCAGCACCGTGATGGTGAAGCTGTCATAGATCGAGGCGTATTTGATGTCCTTCGGCGTCACGCCGGCCTCCTCGAACGCGCGCGGGCCGGACCACACGCCGGCGGAATAGGTCAGATCGAGATCCTTGCCGCCGCGCGGCCCCTTCATCGCCTCGCCGTGGCCGATCAGGCGCACCAGCGGCTTCTTCAGGCTCTTGGCGATCTCCGGCGTCGTGACGATCATCGCGCCGCCGCCGTCGGTGACCACGCAGCAATCCATCCGATGCAGCGGATCCGAGATCATCGGCGAGTTCAGCACGTCCTCGACGGTGACGACCTCCTTCAGCATGGCATGCGGATTGTATTGCGCGTGATGCGAGGCCGCGACCTTGATCCAGGCGAGCTGCTCGGAGGTGGTGCCGTAGTCGTGCATATGGCGCATGGCACACATGCCATAGGCATTGTGCGTGGTAGCCCCGTAAGCCAATTCGAAATCGGCCTCGGCGCCGGAGGCGCGCGGCGGCATCGGGCCGGTGCGCGGCTTGCCCGCCAGCGTGACCAGCGCGACCGAGCACTTGCCCGCGGCAATCGCCTCGGCGGCGTGACCGAGATGGATCAGATAGGAACAGCCGCCGGTCTCGGTGGAGTCGACGTGACGCAGCTTCTTGGTGTTGAGGCCGAGATAGTCGACCATCGGCCACAGCCCGCCCGGCGCATCGCCGGCGCAGAA
Organism: Bradyrhizobium viridifuturi; assembly: GCF_001238275.1. Classification (GTDB taxonomy): domain Bacteria; phylum Pseudomonadota; class Alphaproteobacteria; order Rhizobiales; family Xanthobacteraceae; genus Bradyrhizobium; species Bradyrhizobium viridifuturi. The sequence continues at coordinate 368,764 of NZ_LGTB01000001.1, read as the reverse complement.
ATAGCCGTCGATATCGTCCTTGGTGAGTCCGGCGTCCTCGATCGCGCCCTTGGCGACCTCGGCATGTAGCTGCGCTGTTGATTTATCGGGTGCATGCCGGGTGGGATGTTCGTAGATCCCGGCAATGTAGGCCTTGCCCTTGATGGTCAAATCGCTCTCCGCTGGCGTTTTTCGCTCCAGCGTTTTTCTGAACCGACGTAGCGGCGTTGGCAAGCGCGGAAATATTCCGTCAGGCGAGACTGCGGTGAGTGCGTAATATGCACGCGATAAAACCAGTGTCGTCCCGGCGAAGGCCGGGACCCATAACCACCGCTGTTCGTCGTTGCGCGACGCTGGGGCCGCAGCTCAATCCAACAACACAACCCTGTGTTTATGGGTCCCGGGTCGCGCTTCGCTTGCCCGGGACGACGCTGAATATTTGGCGACCCTACTCCGCTGCCATCTGCCGCGGCGCGGGCGGCGGGTTGGCAAGGTCGGCGGCGAGTTGCGCGTAGCGAACCTTCGCCTCCTTGACCGCCTTCTCCTTCACTGGGCCGTAGCCGCGGATGCGCTCGGGCAGCGACAGCAATTCGACCGCGATGTCGTGATTGAGCGGCGACAGCAGGTTCAGTACCGTCGCGACGTCCTTCTCGTATCCCGCGATCAGATCGCGCTCGAGCCTGCGGTCGGCGTTGTAACCGAAGATGTCGAGAGGCGTGCCGCGCAGGAAGCGGAATCGCGCCATCACCCTGAAGGCCGACATCATCCACGAACCGAAGGCGCGCTTCTTCGGACGCCCCTGCGCATCGAGTCCACCGCCGAGGATCGGCGGTGCCAGATTGAAATTGAACTTGAAGTCGCCCTCGAACTGATCGCGCAGTTGCTTCTCGAAGCGGCCATCGGTGAACAGCCGCGCCACCTCGTACTCGTCCTTGTAGGCGAGCAGCTTGGCATAGTTGATCGCAACCGCGCGCGGCAGCGCCTCGCCATAGCCGCCCTTGGTGGCGGCATCGCGCACCTGGTCGACCAGCTTGCGATAACGCCTGGCCAACCGTCCGTTCTGATAGTCGGTCAGAAGACCCATGCGATGGGTGATGATCTCGTCGAGCGACATCGCATCCAGCGACTTGACCGGGGCTGCGTCGTCGTCCTGCCCCTTCATCATCGCAGCGAGCCGCGCCGGATCGGCCGCGGCCAGACGCCCGAGCTGGAACGCCTGCGTGTTCATCTTGATCGAGACGCCATTGACCTCGATCGCCTGCTGGATCGCCTCCGCCGACAGCGGCAGCAGCCCGCGCTGATAGGCAAAGCCCATCATCATGATGTTGGTGGCGATCGAGTCGCCGAGCAGCGCTTCGGCCGGCTTGGTGAAGTCGAAGAACGCGGAGTCCTTGCGCAGCTCGGTCTCCAGCACGCCGGTGACCTTGCGGCTCTGGAAGTTGAAGTCGCGGTTGAGGATGAAATCCGCGGTCGGGATGATGTGGCTGTTGATGATGCCGACGGTGCGGCTCGCGTCGCACAGCGTCATGGTGTCCTTCGAAACCGCAACGACTTCGTCAGCCGCAAGGACAAGATCAGCGGTGCCGGTCACGATGCGCGAGCAGGTCACGTCGGCGGTGTGCTCCGACAGCCGGACATGGCTCAGCACCGCGCCGCCCTTCTGCGCAAGACCGGACATGTCGAGGATCATGGAGGCCTTGCCCTCGATATGCGCGGCCATGCCGAGCAGCGCGCCGATCGTCAGCACGCCGGTGCCGCCGACGCCGCCGACCGCGATATTATAGGGCCGGTCGAGCGCGGGCTTCGAAGCCGGCTCCGGCAAGACGCCGATATCGCCGAGTTCGGCGGGCGCGCGACGCTTGAGGGTGCCGCCATCGATCGTGACGAAGGACGGGCAAAAACCCTTCACGCAGGAATAGTCCTTGTTGCAGGTCGACTGGTTGATGGTGCGCTTGCGCCCCAGTTCCGTCTCCAGCGGCTCGACCGAGATGCAGTTCGACTGCACCGAGCAGTCGCCGCAGCCTTCGCAGACCGCCGGATTGATCAGCACGCGGCGCGCCGGATCCTCCATCAGGCCGCGCTTGCGGCGACGGCGCTTCTCGGCCGCGCAGGTCTGCACGAACACGATCGCCGAGGTGCCCTTGGTGTCGCGGCACATCTTCTGGACGTTTTCGAGCTCGTCGCGATGGAACAGCTTGACGCCGGGCGCGATGGTGCCGGCCGGATAGGCGTCGGGATTTTCCGAGACCAGATAGATTTCGCGGATGCCCTCGGCGTGGAGCTGGAAGGTGATCTGCTGCGGCGACAGGTCGCCGTCATGGCGCTGGCCGCCGGTCATCGCGACCGCGTCGTTGTAGAGGATCTTGTAGGTGATGTTGGCCTTGGAGGCGATCGACTGGCGGATCGCGAGAATGCCGGAGTGGAAGTAGGTGCCGTCGCCGAGATTGGCGAAGATGTGGTTCTCGTTGGTGAAGGGCGCGATGCCGACCCACGGCACGCCCTCGCCGCCCATATGGGTAAATGTCTCGGTCGAGCGGTTCATCCACAACGCCATGAAGTGGCAGCCGATGCCGCCGAGCGCGCGGCTGCCTTCCGGCACCTTGGTCGAGGTGTTGTGCGGACACCCCGAGCAGAAATACGGCGTGCGGCTGACCGGCGCCGTCGCCTGCATCTGGCTCGACTGGCGGCCGTTGAACCAGTCGGCCTTGGCGCGCAGCATCTCGGCGATTTCAGGATTGAGATTGAGTCGAAGCAGCCGTTCGGTCAGCGAGCTCGCCAGCGAGGCCACGCTGAGCTCGGCGGCAAACGTCAGGAAGCGCTTGTCGTGATCGTCCATCTTGCCGACGATGCGCGGGCGCACGTCGTCGCGCCAGTTGAACAGCTCCTGCTTGACCTGGTTCTCGACGATCTCGCGGCGCTCCTCGACGATGAAGATCTCCTCGAGACCGACGGCGAAATTGCGCACGCCTTCCGGCTCCAGTGGCCAGGGCATGCCGATCTTGTAGAGGCGAAGGCCGATCTTGGCGGCGATCTCGGGCGTGATGCCGAGCTCGCGCAGCGCCTGGCGGATGTCCTCGTAGCTCTTGCCGGACGCCATGATGCCGTAGCGCGCGTTCGGCGAATCCATCGTGATGCGGTTGACCTTGTTGGCGCGGGCAAAGGCGATCGCGGCAAAACCCTTGTAGTCCTGCAAGCGCCGGTCCTGCTCGAAGCGGTCGTCGGGCCAACGGATGTTGAGCCCGCCCGGCGGCAACTCGAAATCGGTCGGGATGATGAACGGCGTCATCTCGTCGGTGAGGTCGATCTCGGCCGTGGTCTCGACCGTCTCGGTGATCACCTTCATGCCGACCCAGCAGCCCGAGTAGCGCGACATCGCGATACCCAGGAGGCCCATCTCGATCATTTCATGGATGCTGGAGGGGTAGAGGTAGGGCATCAGCGCGGAGATGAAGGCGTGGTCGGACTGATGCGGAACGGTGGAGGATTTCGCGCCGTGGTCGTCGCCGGCAAGGCAGAGCACGCCGCCATGCTTGGCGGAGCCTGCCGCGTTGCCGTGGCGGAACACGTCGCCGCAGCGGTCCACGCCGGGGCCCTTGCCGTACCAGATGCCGACCGCGCCATCATATTTGGCGCCGGGCGACAGGCTGAGCTGCTGCGAGCCCCAGATCGCGGTGGCAGCCAGGTCCTCGTTCACGCCGGGCTGGAATTTGATGTTGTACTGCTCGAGATGCTTGCGGGCGGCGAACAGTTGCTGGTCGTAGCCGCCGAGGGGGGAACCGCGATAGCCGGAGATGAAGCCCGCCGTGTTGAGGCCTGCGGCGCGGTCACGCCTGATCTGCGCCATCGGCAGGCGGACCAGCGCCTGGATGCCGGTCATGAAGACGTGGCCGGTGCCCTGAGTGTATTTCTGGTCGAGGCTGATAGGCCCTTGGTTGATTCCCATTTAGCCCTCTTTTCGCTGGCCGCGACGGCTGCTTTTTAGCTAGTCATCCGAACTTGTTAGAACCAGTCTATGTCGGATTTTCCGGCCCGCGCAGCACAATTCTGGGCGACCAAGCCCGTCGCTCAAAAATCGCAATATCGTGCCGGGAATATCCGAGGGCCGTTTCGGTTTCTGTCGCAGGACAGGCCCGCGGCGAAATGGCGTGACGCGTCTTGTGGACCGGAAGGTGATTGGATGCGGCGACGATTTCGGACGACGGGTGCGATTCTGGTCGGTGCGCTGTTGTGCAGTGCGTTCGCGGCCCGCGAATGCGCCGCTGCGTCAACCGACGACATCATCGCCCGCGGCAAGGCGCTCACGATCGCCGGCGACTGCGCAAGCTGCCACACCGCCGATCCGGCAAAGCCCTTCGCCGGCGGCAAGCGGATCGACACACCGTTCGGCGCGGTGTTCTCTGCGAATCTCACCCCCGATCGCGATACCGGCATCGGCGGTTGGAGCGACGACGATTTCCTCCGCGCGCTGCGGATGGGGGTCTCGCCAAGCGGGACGCATTATTATCCGGCCTTCCCCTACCCTTCCTTCACGAAGCTGATCCGCGACGACATCCTGGCGATCCGCGCCTATCTCGCGACGCTTCCGCCGGTGAGCAACAAGGCGCCGCCGCCGCAGCTGCGCTGGCCGCTGAACTATCGCGCGCTGATGCGGGCCTGGAATGCGCTGTTCTTCACGCCCGGCATCATCCAGCCGGACCAGAGCAAGCCTGCGCAATGGAATCGCGGCCGCTATCTTGTCGAGGCGCTCGGCCATTGCGGCGCCTGCCACACGCCGAAGAATGCCTTCGGCGCTGACAGGCGCGACCAGGCGCTCGGAGGCGGCATGGTGCAAGGCATGTTTGCACCGAGGCTCGACGGCGCCGAGCGCAGCGGGCTGAAATCATGGAGCGCCGCTGACATCGTCGAATACCTGCAGAGCGGCCGCAACGGGCACAGCCATGCCGGTCCCCTGATGTCGGAGGTGGTTGTCAATTCGACTTCGAAGATGGGCGACGCCGACGTGCGCGCCATCGCCGCCTATCTGAAGAGCCTGCCCCCCGGTGCGCCTGAGCCTGCGGTCACCCCGCCCGCGCCGGCGCAGATGAGCAACGGCGAGCGCATCTATCGCGGCGCCTGCGTCGCCTGCCACGAGCTCGACGGCTCCGGCGCGCCGCGGATCTATCCGCCGCTGCCCGGCAACGCCAATCTGCAATCGGCCAATCCAGCGAGCACGCTGCGCATCATCCTCGACGGCGCGCAGACACTCACCACGCCGCGCGCGCCCAACGCAGGCTCGATGCCGGCCTATCCGAAGCTCAGTGATCAGGACGTGGCCGATGTCGCGACCTATATCCGCAATTCCTGGGGCAATGCAGCGCCGGCCGTGACCGCGGACGAGGTCGCCAAGCACGGACGGCGAAATGAAGGCGCGAACGGGAAAGTAGCGCCTCACCGCTCCTCGCCGGAGAACACGAATTTCGGCATCTCCCATTTGTAGCGGATCGCGAGCATCCGGAAGCTCAGGCCGAGCGCGAAGGTCAGCAGCGTCCAGGCCGTAGGGTTGAGGTTCAACCCAAACGCGGTCGCATAGAACAGCCCCGTCACCACCGAGACGCTGGCGTAGAGCTCGCTGCGGAACAGCAGCGGCACCTCGTTGCAGAGGATGTCGCGCAGCACGCCGCCGGCGCAGCCGGTGATCATGCCGGAGACGATCACGATCGGCAGCGAGGCGTCGACCTGCCAGGCCACGTCGCAGCCGGCCATGGTGAACACCACGAGCCCGATCGCATCGAGCACCAGGAATGCAAGGTTGAGCCTGACCACCAGCCGCGCCAGCAGGATGGTGGCGAAGGCGCCGGCGGCGGCGATCGCGAGGTAGATCGGCTGTGCGACCCACAGCAGCGGATAATGTCCGAGCAGCACGTCGCGGATGGTGCCGCCGCCAAGCGCGGTGATCGCCCCGAGCATGCAGACGCCGGCCCAATCCATGCTGCGCCTGCCGGCCGCCAGCGCCGCCGTCATCGATTGCGCCGCAACGGCGATGAACGAGAGCACGTGCAGCACCGAATCGGTGGGCGGCATGGTCCACATTGAAAAGGCCTCACGGAACAGGTTTGGAACCCTCGGAATCGTAGGTTCCTGCATGAACAGGTTGCAACATTGGCGCGGAACATCCCGACGCGCCAGCCATTGTCCCCTGCGTTTAGCTTTGGGGTGCTAACGGAGGAACTTTGCAATGGCCTACAACCCTGACGATCCGTATCGCGCCAACCTGACCGATGACGAAATCCGCCGTCAGGCGCGCTTCAACAGCCTGGACAACGAGTTGCAGCCCGATCCGGAACTGCAGGAGGGACCGGCCAGCGGCACCAAGGTCGCGATGTTCGCAGTTGCGGTGGCCGTGGTGCTCGGCGCGCTGTTCTACGGGTTGAACAATACGTCGGTCCATGAGGCGGGCACGACGCCGTCGACGCAGACCGCGCAGCAACAGCCGGCCAATCCGGCCGGGGCGCCTCCGGGCATGCGCGACGTGACGCCGAAGCCGAACAGCCAGCCCGGCGTGACCACGGGCGCGGCGCCTGCCAGCCCGCCGACTGCGCCGTCGGACATGAACAAGTCCGACATGAACAAGCCGACCGCCCCGCCGGCCGAGAATTCGAAGTAACGCGTGACGCAACTGACCAGGCGCGAGCGGCGGGCCCAAGCGGCCCGCCGCTATTTCGAGGTCTACTTGAACATCTTGTTGAGTTCGCCGCCGGGATAGCCGTTGGCGAATTCGGTGAAGGTGCCCTTCTCGGCCATTTCCTTCGCCGCCTTCATGACACCGCTCCAGGCCATCCGCGCCAGCGCGCCGCCGACGCTGATCCGCCGCACGCCGAGATCGGCCACCGCCTGCAGCGTCAGCTCGGACGCGCCGCCGATCAGGAGATTGACCGGCTTCGGCGCGACCGCCTTCACGACCGCGGAGATCTCCTCCTTGGTCGAGATGCCCGGTGCATAGAGGACGTCTGCCCCGGCCTGCGAATAGGCCTGCAGCCGCTCGATCACCAGGTTGAGGTCTTTCTTTCCCCACAGGAACGCTTCGCAGCGGCCGGTGAGCAACACGCCGCTGTTGTCGGCATCGATGGCCTTACGCGCCGCCCTGATGCGCTCGACCGCGAGCTTGTGCTCGAACAGCGGATTGGCGGCATCTCCGGTGGAGTCCTCGATCGACAGCCCGGCAACGCCGGTCTTGACGCCGCGTGCGACATTGACCGCGACCTTGTCGGGCTCGACGGCGAAGCCGCCCTCGAAATCCGCATTGACCGGAATATCGACCGCCGTACAGATCGCGGTCAGGTGGTCGCAGACGTCGTCGATGGTGACGCGGTTGTCGGCCTTGGCGATGGTCCAGGCAAAGCCTGCGCTGGTCGAGGCCAGCGCCTTGAACCCGAGATGCTGCAAGGCGCGGGCGCTGCCGGCATCGAACGGATTCGGAATGATGAAGCATCCGCTCTCGTGCAGCTTCTTGAAGGCTGTGCGTTTGTCAGCAGTTGGCAGTGGCATTGGTCGCTCCCTGAAGTCATTGGCCGCGGACAGATAGGAACGGGTGCTTGCAGGCGCTAGTGCTGCTCATGCACTGCCCGGCTGTCTTTCGGCGCCTGCTCGCGTTCGTTCAATCCGTAGTCGCGCATCACACTCGCAACGCGCAGGCGATAATTGTCGAAAATCCGCGCGCGGCCCTTGGCCTGGGTGCGGCGGTGCTCGATGGTGTTGCGCCAGGCTTCTACCGCAGCCTCGTCGCGGAAGAATGACAGCGACACGAACTTGCCCTTCTCGGTGAGGCTCTCGAACCGCTCGACCGAGATGAAGCCCTCGATTTCCTGCAGGATCGGTTTCAGTTCGGCGGCGAGGTCGAAATACAGATTCCGGTGCTCCGGCTTCGGCCAGACTTCGAAGATCACGGCGATCATGGGCGCCTCCGCTCAATGTTGTTGCGGAACGACTATAGCTCGACCTTGCGCAAAAATGTCCGTTCCTCCGCGAGGATGAAACGGTTTTCTTCCGCGAAGTTGAAATTAGTCATGCCTTCCTTGTCCTGGCGCAGCCGCGCGCGATAGGCCTCATAGGCGGCAAGGCTCTCGAACGAGATCAGCGCGAAGCCGATGTTGTTGGTGCCTTCATGCGGCATCCAGTAGCCGAGCAGATCGCCGCCGCAGCGCGGGATGATCGAGAGCCAGTTCCGCGAATACTCCTCGAACATCGCGCGCTTGAACGGATCGAGCTGGTAGCGGATGAAGACGGTAATGGTCATTGATGGCCTCCGATATGTTTCCGTCGTCATTGCGAGCGCCAGCGAAGCAATCCATCGCACCGCGCGTGGGGTCGAATGGATTCGTCGCTGCGCTCCTCGCAATGACGACCGTACTGACAGCACACTACCGCCTTGCCCGACCTCGATGCTTCGGCTATCATCGAACTATGAAAGCAGGACCCGACATCTCCCGGATCGCCGCCTTGGTCGGCGATCCCGCACGCTGCAACATGCTGACCGCGCTGATGACCGGCCGCGCGCTGACCGCGAGCGAGCTGGCGCAGGAGGCCGGCATCACGCCGCAGACGGCGAGCTCGCATCTCGCCAAGCTCGAGGCCGGCGGACTGATCGAGCCCGAGAAGCAGGGCCGCCACCGCTATTATCGGCTCTCGGACCCCGACGTCGCCGATGTGCTGGAAGGCCTGCAGGGCATCGCCGCCCGCGCCGGCCACATGCGCGTGCGCACCGGGCCGAAGGATCCGGCGCTGCGCCGAGCCCGCATCTGCTACGACCACCTTGCCGGTGATCTCGGCGTGCAGATGCTCGACAGCATGAAGCGGCAGAAGCTGGTTCGCCAGAGTAAGCAGGCGATCGAGCTGACCGGCGAAGGCAAGCGCTTCATGGCGGAGGAGCTGCAGATCGACGCCGATGCGCTGACGCATCCACGCCGTCCGGTGTGCAAGGCCTGCCTCGACTGGAGCGAGCGGCGGCACCATCTCGCCGGCACGCTGGGTGCGGCGATGATGGACCGCTTCACCGAATTGAAATGGGCCGCGCGGGACATCACGCCGGGCAGCCGCGTCGTCAATTTCTCGCGCAATGGCGAGAAGCGGTTCGCGGCGCTGTTCGGCGCCGGCGAGTAACATCGCACATTCAAGTCAGCGTCGGCGATTTCATGCGCGCCCTCTCGGTCACGCTTGTCTCGCGCTCCGATCCATTTGCATCCGCGACGCGCGCTGCGCTCGCGCCTGCGAAATGTTTCGAAATGATGCTGAGCTTGCTTGCGGCGCACTGACGCAGCTGTGAGCTGCAACATTCATGTCGCATTCAGCCCGCAACATTATGTTCGGCGACATCGGGCACGGCTTCTGCAATGATCCGGCCGGGCGAATCGGTAGTCTGAAAGTTTGTTGCGGTGCCGCAGCGCGGCCCAAATAAAAGGAGAAGTCATGAAGTATCTTTTTGCAGCAGCCGTTTTGGTGACGACCGCTTTCGCCGGCATCAGTGCCGCTGATGCGGCCGGTGGCTGCGGCCCGGGCTGGCATCGCGGTCCCTATGGCGGCTGCGTCAGGAATCGTGGCCCCGTCGTGGTTGCGCCGGGCGCGGTCGTGGTTGAGCGCCCCGTCGTCGTCGCGCCCGGCCCGGTCGTGGTGGCGCCGCGCGTTCGCGCCTGCCCCTATGGCTTCGTCTGGCGATATGGCCGTTGCCGCCCGATCTGATCGCGGCGCATTTCGCACAAACAAAACCCCGCCTCGCGCGGGGTTTTTCTTTTGGGTGATCGCGGCAGGCTCGCTCACTTCTGCCTGCCGCATTCGACTGCTTACCAGTTGCGGAAGCAGCGGCGGCCGAAGGGGCCCGAGTGCCAGCCGCGCGGGCAATTGTACATCGGACGGCAGCCGCCATAGGGACCGCGGTGCCAGCCCGGCCCGCAGCCGCCGGCAACACGAATGGTGTTGTCGGATGCGGCCTGGGCCGGATCGAGCGGTGCGATCGGCATGGCGTGCGACGCCGACAGCGCCGCCAGAGTGAGACCGAACGCAAGCGCGGACGCAGCAATGATTTTCATGAACAGTCCTCTCCGCCGAAATGATCGCGCGTGAAAATACGTCTCACCCCGGCGGCAGACGGTTCAATCACCAGCGGCGCCAGTGATGATGACGGCGCCAATGGCGGTGGCGGTGGCGCCAGCCCCAATGCCGGTGGTGCCAGTGCCGATGATGCCAGCGTCCATGGCCATGATGCCAGTGCACCTGCTCGGGCTTCAAATGATCAACCTCGTCGCCGGTGGTGACGGCCGGATGCGCATCGCTGCCCGCCGGCGCACGTGCATCCTGGTTGAGGAGAAGCGGCGCGAGCGGCGCCGCCTGGGCGGTTGCTGCGAAAGCGGCCGCGCCGGCGGCGACGCCGAAGGCGATCTTCAGAAAATCCCTGCGTTCCATGAGCGTTTCCCTTTGTTGCTGGGTTGGATCAACCGCACCCGGCGAGTTTTTTCGCTCCGACCTGAACGCTCGCTGAACCGCGCGTTCACGTTTCGCGGAACTCGGTGCGCCGCGGCTGTTGTGACGTCACACAACCATCACGACGTCACGCAACAGCAAGGGCGGGTCGCATCCGTGCAACCCGCTCTGCGCACGCTGCCGCATCTTGGCCGTCATGCCGATTCCGGTGATGTGTCGCGCGATGAAACAGGACTAGCATTGCGCCACAACAACATCTCAGGGAGGCCGCCATGAAGTCAGGACAACCGCTCAAGGATGCCAGCCACCTCTACGAGGTCGAACGCCGCGCCCTGCACGCCGCCCGCCCCGGGTTCCGCATCATGGAGCTGCAGCTGTCGCCGACCCAGAAAGTGCCGTGGCACACCCACAGCAACATCTCCGACACGTTCTATGTGCTCGAGGGCCAGATGCGGCTGTTCCTGCAGGAGCCAAAGGAGGAAGTGAACCTGAAGGTCGGCGAAGTCTACGCCGTCCGCCCGAACCGCCCGCACCTCGTCACCAACGCCGGCACGAATTCGCTGACCTTCCTGATCCTGCAAGGCGTCGGCGAGTACGACTACGTGCCGCTGGCGATAGGCTAATATTGAGCGCAGCACTCTCAACTCTTCGTCCCTGCCTAGTGCGCAATTGCGCACGGGAGCAGCGACCCATGACCACAGGATTGCGGCGTTGAAGCGAGCTGGGGCTCCAGCTTCGTGGACCAACTGATATTCGTGGTCATGTGTCCCGGGTCGCGCTTCGCTTGCCCGGGACGACGTGGGGTGAGATTCCGGTTCACATCCCGAACAGCGATGAGGACAAGCATCCGTCGCTCGTCGGACCACAGTGATGCGAGGGCGCAACGCCCTCGCGACTGTCACCTTAGCGGCACGAATTACCGGCAGGGATAGCGGCGGCCGTCCTTGCCCTGGAACGTGCCGGTGCCAGGATCATAGGAGCGATAACGCTGCGCGCAGTAAGCATCATGCTGCTGAGCTGCAGCGGCCGCCTCCTGCTGCGCAGCGGCGTTCGCCGCACCGGCAACAATAGCGCCGCCGATGAGGCCGCCGATCAATCCGCCGACCGCAGCGCCGCCGCCTCCACCGCCGTCACAATAGCCATGATGGCACCAGACCTTGTGCGTGGCAGACGGCGCCTGAGTCTGCAGATCGCTCGGCAGCAAAGGCGCAGCATTCGCCGGAAGCGACGTTGCGAGCAGCGTGACGGACATCACAGCAACAGCAAAACGAGACAGCACGTTACAACTCCATTTCCAAAAAGCAGAATGTCCCAGTTAGCGGAGTTGTCCGGATTTTCAATCCCGAAAGTGTGGTTCCATGGGGACAGACCTCTCGGTTGCATTGCTCCATTGTTTGCATTGCAGGCCTGCGGGTTGGCGGCGGCCAATAACGCGCGGCGATGGTGACATCACTCACACATAAGTCGCGCTTATCCGGCGACGCGCGGTGCCGGTCACATCAGCTTCAGCGGCGCATCGTGAACCAGCCGCAGGTCGATGTTGCCGATCAGCCGCGCGCGGCGCGCCTCGGCGGTGCTAATCGCGGCCTCGGTCTGCCGCAAGGTGCTGACGTTCGATCCAAGGGACACGATGCCGCCAAGCACCAACGCAATCGATCCGAGTGCCGCAGTCTGACCAGAACTGAACAGGCCAAGCAGCGCAGCGAGCAACAATGCGAAGCCGGCTGCGATCGCGACCTTCGATCCGAGAATGATCCGCCGGGATCGTTCGGCGCTCTCGGCAAGCTCCTCGATCTGCGCCTCGATCTCGGAAATCTCGTCGGTCGGCTCGTCTTCGGTCATCGGATTCGAACCTGTAGGGCGGGTTAGGCGGAAGCCGTAACCCTCCGCGGATCGTGCGGAACGAAGGTGGTGGGTTACGCGGAGTTTATTATCGGGCCGCGCTTCGCGCGGACCCGTTGGCAACCCACCCTACGACAGCATTACAGCGGCAGATTGTCGTGCTTCTTCGCCGGGATCTCGACCTTCTTATCCTTCAGCATCGCGAGCGCCCGCGCGATCCGGCGCCTCGTCGAATGCGGCATGATGACGTCGTCGATGTAGCCGCGCTCGGCGGCGATGAATGGCGACAGGAAGCGGTCTTCGTATTCCTTGGTGCGCGCGGCGATCTTGTCGGGGTCGCCGATGTCACTGCGGAAGATGATCTCCACCGCGCCCTTGGCGCCCATGACCGCGATCTGGGCGGTCGGCCAGGCGTAGTTCATGTCGGCGCCGATCTCCTTCGACGCCATGACGTCGAACGCGCCGCCATAGGCCTTGCGGGTGATGATGGTGACGAGCGGCACCGTGCACTGCGAATAGGCGAACAGCAGCTTGGCGCCGTGCTTGATCAGGCCGCCATATTCCTGTGCGGTGCCCGGCAGGAAGCCCGGCACGTCGACGAAGGTGACGATCGGGATGTTGAAGGCATCGCAAAAACGAACGAAGCGCGCGGCCTTGCGTGAGGCGTCCGAGTCGAGCACGCCTGCCAGCACCATCGGCTGGTTGGCGACGAAGCCCACGGTCCGGCCGGCGATACGGCCGAAGCCGGTGACGATGTTCCGGGCGAAGGTCTCCGAGATCTCGAAGAAGTCGCCCTCGTCGACGACCTTCAGGATCAGCTCCTTCATGTCGTAGGGCTTGTTCGGATTGTCGGGGATCAGCGTGTCCAGGGACATGTCGACCCGGCCGATGTCGTCGAAGCTCGGCCATTCCGGCACGCCGTCTGTGTTGTTCGACGGCAGGAAGTCGATCAGCCGGCGCATCTGCAACAGCGCATCGACGTCGTTCTCGAAGGCACCGTCGGCGATCGAGGAGCGCGTCGCGTGCACCGAGGCGCCGCCGAGCTCTTCCGCGGTCACCACCTCGTTGGTGACGGTCTTCACCACGTCGGGGCCGGTGACGAACATGTAGCTGGTGTTCTTCACCATGAAGATGAAGTCGGTCATCGCCGGCGAATAGACGTCGCCGCCGGCGCAGGGACCCATGATGACGGAGATCTGCGGGATCACGCCCGAAGCCTGCACGTTGCGGCGGAACACATAGGAATAGCCCGCGAGCGCCGCGACGCCCTCCTGGATGCGCGCACCGCCGGCGTCATAGAGGCCGATGATCGGCGCCCTCGCCTTCATCGCCATGTCCTGAAGTTTTGTGATCTTCAGCGCGTGGGTCTCGGACAGCGAACCGCCGAACACCGTAAAGTCCTTGGCAAAGACAAAGGTCTTGCGGCCATTGACCGTGCCCCAGCCGGTGACGACGCCGTCGCCGGGGATCTTGGTCTTCTCCATGCCGAACTCGATCGAGCGGTGCTCGACGAACATGTCGAATTCCTCGAACGAGCCCTTGTCCAGCAGGAGCTCGATCCGCTCGCGTGCGGTCAGCTTGCCGCGGGCGTGCTGCGCCTCGATGCGCTTTTCGCCGCCGCCCAATTTCGCGCCGGCGCGCCGCTCTTCGAGGGTGTCGAGGATGTCTTTCATTTGTTTCCGCCCGTGTTAGCTACAGTCCGCGTCCCGGTGCGAGCCGGGTCCGCTTCGTTCGGAATGGCTTTAGCACGGCCATTTCGGAACCGGAAAGGCGCTTGTGGGCGGTATTGAGCGCCAAAACGGTAGGATTTTCCGACATCTGGGGAGACTGCAATGACCGACATGACGACTGAAGCCACCGGCGCCGCGACCGGCGGGTGCGCACCCTGCTCCGGCTGGAGGGGTTGGTCCTGTTCGTCGGGATGACCGTGCTCTACTACAAGTGGGAGGGTTCCTGGCTGGTCTATGTCCTGCTGTTCCTGGTGCCGGACTTAAGCTTTGCCGCTTACCTGATCAGCCCGCGGATCGGCGCCATCGCCTACAACGCCGCCCACACCTATCTGGCGCCGGTGGCGCTGATGACACTGGGCTTTGCCGGTGAAGGACCCTTGGTGCTCTCGATCGCGATGATCTGGCTTGCCCATATCGGGATCGACCGCGCGCTCGGCTACGGGCTGAAATACTCGACAGGGTTCGGCTACACCCATCTCGGGCGGATCGGCAAGCTCAGCTGAACTCGACCCCGATCCGGCCTTTCCTGCGCCAGACCACGCGGCAGCGCCGTTCGGTCGCTTCCATTTCCAGCACGAGACGGAAACTGTCGGGGATATCACCCGGATTGGTCGCCTCGACCGCGGCGCCGGTCGCGGAGAGGTTGCGGACGATGCAGGTCATGCTGCGCCGGGCGAAGCTGATCCGCGCCGCGCGCGCGACATTGCGCCGGGAAGCCCTGCGCTGGTCGCCGGCTGCGAGACTCGTCGCGCCGGTCGAGAAGCCGGCACGGACCCTGCCCTGCAGCCGCACGTCCGCCTGCATGTCGAAATGCTTGACGATGCGGGGCCTGCTTCCGACCGCCGTCAATTGCAGCGATGCGAGCAGATGCTCGACCTTCGCGCCGTTGCCGAACGGCAGCAGCAGCCGCTCGCAATCGACCTGCTGATCGTTGGCATCGATGGTCGAGAACACCATGTAGACCGCGCAGCCGCTTGCGGCGCATTCCTTCGCCGGCGTCAGCGTGATGCGCCGGAGCGACATCGGAACCACCTGCTCCATGGTCTTCCCGGCCCAGGCGGAATTGAACGCCTCGGCGACATTCTCGCCCTGATACATCGCGCGAAACTTGCGCAGGCGCCCCTCGCCTTCGACCGCCCATGCGACGAGTTGCCGGGGATCATGGATCGCGGGATCCGGCTTCAGCTCGCCGAAGGCGGGAAACGGCCGGCCGGCGGCCAGCTGATCCCACTGTGCCAACAGTGCACGCTGGCTTGCTGACCTGATCGCATCAGGCGCAATGAACCTGAAGGTCATCTGCCCCTCTGATGTCGCGTCAGCGCGGAAGGTGGTCGGCTCGGCTTAATGATCACTGAAACCCGCCCCGCAACAATGCGGGGCGATGCGGCCGTCACCATGAATTACCACTTGGCATGGTTAGCGCGCGCTTTACACTTCGGCCAGACCACAGGGGGAAATCATGCTCAGCTACGGTCGCCTGGCCGCCATCGGCGCAGTGCTTCTCAGCGCGCTGCTGTTCGCCTGCATCGAGACCAGCGCGCAGCAGATCCCGAAGGAGATCGCATCGCGCACCGAGATCTACGGCATCCCCTCGCTGACGATCTCCGACCACCAGTTCCTGACCGGCGACCGCAACGGCAAGCCGGTCACCGTCGGCGGCGAATTCCGGATCGCGCAAGGAACCGGCCGGCTGCCGGTGGTGGTGCTGATGCACGGATCGAGCGGCGTCGGCGCCGGCATGGACGGCTGGGTGCGCCACTTCAACGGCATGGGCATCTCGACCTTCGTGATCGACGGCTTCTCCGGCCGCGGCCTGACCGCGACCGGGCCGAACCAGGCGCTGCTCGGCCGGCTCAATTTCATCATCGACATCTACCATTCGCTGGAGATCCTCGCCAAACATCCGAGGGTCGATCCCGAGCGCATCGCGCTGATGGGATTCTCGCGCGGCGGCCAGGCCACGCTCTATGCGAGCCTCGATCGCTTCAACAAGCTCTGGAACAAGTCCGGCGTGCAGTTCGCCGCGTATATCCCGTTCTATCCGGATTGCTCGACCAGCTATCTCACCGACACCGAGGTCGCGGCGCGGCCGATTCGGATCTTTCACGGCACGCCCGACGACTATAACCCGGTCGCAAGCTGCAAGGCCTATGTCACGCGCCTGCAGGAGGCCAAGCGCGACGTGGTGCTGACCGAATATCCCGACTCTGCGCACGGCTTCGACGCCGGCCTGATCGGCAACAACACGGTGGTGGAGGCGAAGGGATCGCAGACCGTGCGCCACTGCACCATCAGGGAAGGCGACGGCGGCGTGCTGATGAACGCATCGACGCAGGCGCCGTTCAGCTACAAGGATGCCTGCGTCGAGCTCGGTCCGCACGTCGGCGGCAACCCGGCCACCGCGCTCGAGGCCCGCAAGGCGGTCAGCGATTTCCTGCAGGCGCTGTTCAAGCTGGGCTAGTCGTCAGGCGAAGCGGCGCGCGAACACCACGCAGACGACGACGAGCATGGTCGCCGCGATCATCGACCAGGCCACCGGCTCGTGCAGCAGCAGCCCGGCGAGCGCGAGCCCGAAGAACGGCTGCAGCAGCTGCAGCTGACCGACGCTGGCGATGCCGCCGAGCGCAAGCCCGCGATACCAGAACACGAAGCCGACCAGCATGCTGAAGATCGAGACATAAGCGAGCCCAAGCCAGGCCGGCGCGCCGATGCCCTGCCAGCTCGGCGGCAGCGTCATGATGGTCATCAGCAGCGTCACCGGCACCGAGAGCACCAGCGCCCAGGAGATCACCTGCCAGCCGCCGAGCCGGCGCGACAGCGCCGCACCCTCGGCGTAACCGAGACCGCAGACGACGATGGCCGCGACCATCAGGAGGTCACCGGTCAGCGAGGCCGATCCGTCGTTCGACAACGCGAACCCGGCCACCGTCGCGCCACCGATACTGGAGAACAGCCAGAACAGCGGCTTCGGCCGCTCGCCGCCGCGCAGCACGCCGAACACCGCGGTCGACAGCGGCAGCAGGCCGATGAACACGATCGAATGCGCCGAGGTGATGTGCTGGAGCGCCAGCGCAGTCAGCAACGGGAAGCCGATCACGACGCCGAGTGCGACAATGGTCAGCGACACCAGATCCCTGCGCTGCGGCCAGGGCTGGCGCAGCACCGCGAGCAGCACGGCGCCGAGCAGCGCCGCGATCGCAGCCCGCGCAGCGGTCAGGAACAGTGGCGAGAACCCGGCCACCGCGACGCGCGTCGCCGGCAGCGAGCCGCTGAAGATGATCACGCCGAGCAGGCCGCTGCCCCAGCCCTCCAGCGACGCGCCGCCGCCCGCCTCGCCGGTCCAGGACTTCCCCGACAATGTCTTCGAATCGCTCATCGCGCACCTCGTCTTTCGCGAGCGAGGATAGCGGCGGCGGGCTGGCCAAGGCAGCTACGGATCAGTACAATATCGCCAAACTGTATGGGCAAAGGTAGGCATACACTTGCAACACCCCTCCAATGCGCCGAAAGCGACCCGAACCACCGAAGTGATGAACGCGATCCGCGCCAGGATCGCGAGCCGCGCGCTCGCCGCCGACGACCGTCTGCCCTCGATCCGCAGCTTCGCCGCGACCATGGGCGTCTCGCCCTCGACCGTGGTCGAGGCCTATGACCGGCTTGCCGCCGAGGGCCTGATCCGGGCGCGGCCGGGCTCCGGCTTCTATGTCTCGTCGGCGGCGCTGCCGCCGCTTTCGCTGGCCAAGGACCAGCCGCAGCGCGACCGCGCCGTCGATCCGTTCTGGGTGTCGCGGCAATCGCTCGACGCCGCGAGTGGCGCGCTGAAGCCGGGCTGCGGCTGGCTGCCCGCCGACTGGATGCCGACCGAGGCGCTGCGGCGCGCGTTCCGCGGCCTGGCGCGGGCCGAGGACGCCGTGCTCGCCGATTACGGCGCAACGCGCGGCTCGCTGGCCCTGCGCCGCACGCTGATGGCACGGTTCGCCGACGAGGGCCTCGAAGTGTCGCCCGAGCAGGTGCTGCTGACGATGTCCGGCACCCAGGCGATCGACCTGATCTGCCGCTTCCTGCTGCGGCCCGGCGACACGGTGCTGGTCGACGATCCCTGCTATTTCAATTTCCGGGCGCTGCTGCGCGCCCATCAGGTCAAGCTGGTCAGCGTGCCCTACACCCCGTCGGGGCCCGACGTTGCAAGCTTCGAGGCCGTGCTCGAAGCCGAGCGCCCGCGCCTCTACATCACCGTATCCGGACTGCACAATCCGACCGGCGCGACGATGTCGCCGCAGACCGCGCACCGCGTGCTGAATGCCGCCACCGCCTGCGATCTCACTATCGTCGAGGACGACATCTTCGCCGATTTCGAGCCGGAGCCGTCGGCGCGGCTCGCGGCCCTCGACGGGCTCAACCGCGTGATCCGGATCGGCAGCTTCTCCAAGACGCTGTCGGCGTCGCTGCGCTGCGGCTTCATCGCCGCGCGCGCCGACTGGATCGAGCAGTTGGTCGATCTGCAGGTCGCGACCGGGTTCGGCGGCCCCTGCGCGGTCGCGACCGAAATCATCGCCAGCGTCCTTGCGACCGGCTTCTACCGCAAGCATGTCGAGGAGCTGCGCCGGCGGCTCGGGCGCGCCCGCCGCGATGTCGGCGAGAAACTGCAGCGCATCGGCATCGAGCCGTGGCTGATGCCGCGCGGCGGCTTCCAGCTCTGGTGCCGCCTGCCCGACGGCTGCGACTCCGCCGACGTGGCGCGCGCTGCGCTCGCCGACAACATCGTGCTGGCGCCGGGCAACGTGTTCAGCACTACGCAATCGGCCACCGGCTTCATGCGCTTCAACGTCGCGCAGTGTCGCGATCCGAAGCTGATGCCGGCGTTGCAGCGGGCGATCGGGCGCTAAAGCGCGCCCGATCAATGCACCGAACTACTTCTCCCCAACCTTGAACGGCTCTTCCTTGCCAGGCGGCACCGTCTCTTCCGCCATGGCCAGGATCATCGCGACCATCACGTAATTGCCGGCCAGCGCGGTGAGATCGACGATCTGCTGATCGTTGAAGATCTTTTTCGCCCGCGCATAGGTCTCGTCGGAAATCTTCTTGGTCGTGGTGAGCTCGGTGACGAAATCATACACGACCGCCTCGTCGTCGGCCATTTTCGACGGCCGGTTGCCGGCCTTCAACTCGGCGATGACGTCGGCCGACAGCCCGGCCTTGGCCGCGAGCGGTGCGTGCGCGAACCACTCGACCTGCGAGCGCCACTGGCGGCCGATGATCAGGATCGCGAACTCGTTGAGCCTGGTCGGCACCGAGGTCTGCCAGCGCAGATAATAGAACAGATCGTAGAGCCGCTGGCCGAGCACCGGGCTGCGGATGATCGGATTGTAGGGCCCGCCGATACCGACGCTCGACACTTTCATGATCTGCTCGCCGAGCGGCTTCTGCAAATCGTTGAGCTGATCCATCGTGAGCTGCGGGAAGCGCGGCTCCTTGCTCGTCGCGGGCACCGATAACACCGTGGCCGCGAGCCAGCCGCCCGCTGCGGCCAGCGTGAGCGACGAGAGCCAGACTGTTGCCGAATGCATGATTTCCTCCGCTTGATTTTATCGGAGGATGCTAGTCGAGCCGCGCAGCGCCTACCAGCTGCTGCGCGCGCAGGTCAGCCCGTCACAGCGCGACGATATCGGTCAGGCATTGCTGCGTGACGCTCATCCGCGCGTCGATCTGCGCCTGCGTCTTGCAGTCCATGTTCATCGCGAACACGGTGATGTCGCTGCCCTTCTCGGACCAGCCGACCAGCCAGCCGAGCGAACCGTGCTCCTTGTCGGTGAGGCCGGTCTTGGCACGGATGACGGCGTCGCCGACCTTCGTCACCGGGAGAATATCGCGCACCAGCTCCTGGCTGCGCTTGCCGACCGGCAGCACGCCGCGGCGCAGCCGGTCGAGGAAATCGATCTGCTGCACCGGATCGATCCGCAGGTTTCCCTTGACCCAGAACTGGTCGATGCCGCCGCCGATGTCGCGATTGCCGTAGTCGATCGTGTCGAGATACTTCTTCATCCGCTCCTCGCCGATGCGGCGGGCGATCTCCTGGAACACCGGAAAGGCCGACACCGCGATCGCCGAGCGCAGCGTGTGATCCTTGTTCCAGGCCTCGATGCTGCGGGTGACGCCGTCCCACTTGAAGACGTCCTTGTCCGGATCCTGCACCACGCCGGTGTCGAGCGCGATCAGCGCGTTCGGGATCTTGAAGGTCGAGGCCGGCAGCCTGCCCTCGCCCGAGCGAACCTTGTCGCTCGCGATGATCAGATAGTCGTCGATCTTGTAGCCGACGAAGGTGCCTTCGGTGCCAAGATCGAAGAACCGCTTCTGCAGGTCCTCGCGAAACTCGCTGCGCTGGTACGACACGTTGGCGAAGCTGCGCTGTGGCAGGATGGCGGCGGCAGCAAACAGACCGAGCGCATGGCGACGATGGATCACGGCGGGACTCACAGCAGAACCTGAGCGGCTCGGGTTGGCGACGATGGTGGATGGCATCATGGTGAAAGGATGGCAACAGGCACTGTCGATTGGATGCGCTCAGCGCGCCCGACCCGACAGCCGCAGCACGAACACCAGCACCTCGGCGACGGCCTTGTAGAGCTCGGCCGGAATCTCGTCGCCGAGCTCGACATTGGAGAGCGCGCCGGCCAGCACCTCGTTCTCCTCGATCGGGATGTCGTTGGCCTTGGCGACCTCGATGATCTTGGCGCCGATCGCGCCCTTGCCTTTTGCCACCACACGCGGCGCACCGGCATGGTCGTAATGCAGCGCGACCGCGAGCTGGTTCTGCGCCTCGCTCATGATGCGCGGTCCAGGAAATGGCCGGCGCGCGCGGGCGCGGGCTGCGGCGGGCTGCCGTCGCGGATCTCGATATCGCCGGGCGTAAGCTCGGCTCTGGACAGCGCCTGGCTCAGCTCAGCGGTGCCGGCGCGCAATTGCGCGGCGGTCGAGGGCCGTTCCGCCCACATCCGCACCGAGGTGCGCTCGCCGCTCAGCGAGACCAGCGCGTGCACGGGGCCAGCCGGCTCGACGTCGAGGGTGAAGCGCGCCCGCCACACCCGCTTGGCGGCTTCGACTTCGTTGCCGCCGCCGTCGCGGGAAATCTCGAACTGCGCCATCGCCGTGCCCTGCTGGGTCAGGAACGGGATCTCGAAATTCCAGCGCGGCACCATGGCGTCGAGTTGCGCGCGCGCAGCATCGTTGTGACCCGGCAGCGAGGCGACCTGCAGCAGCGTCTGCCGCGCCAGCGCCGCGTCGGTGTTTTCCAGCAGGCGGTGCGCCGTCGCCGCGAGCGGCGCCCCCGGCGCGATCGTGGCCTCGGCGACGGCCTGTGCCGACGGTAGCGCGCCATGAAACGGCGGTGGCGGTGGGCCGCCGCGCGCGGGCAGATCGCCGGGCAGCATCTCCCGCGGCGCGGCGCCCTGCCGTGCGGGGTTGCCGAGCTCATGCAGCGCTTCCTGAATGAGATTGAGCGCACCGCCCGCGGACGGCCCGGCATCGAGCGCATCTGCGAGCGCGCCTGCGAGCCGCGTGGCGCCACGCGTGAGATCCTCGGCAACCGGCACCCGCGCTGCGGCAACAGGATTTCCTGCACGTCGAGGCTGGGCGTGCCTGATGGCACGAGGCTCGGTGCCGCTCCGGCGCTGGGCAACACCGGTTGCTGCAGCGGCGTGGACGCGGGCCTCGTGGCATCGCCGGCGCCGAGCGAGGTCAGCGCCTGGCGCAGCACGATCAGCGCAGCCTTCAGATCGGGCACGCCGCCGCTCGGCGGCGCGACGCTGGAGGCCAGCGTCGCCTCCAACAGCAGGCCGGACTTCTGGAAGCCGGCCTTGACGGCATCGCCGCTCAAATTCTCATCGAGGCCGGTCTGCTGCGCCAGCACCTGCGCGATCGCCGCCTGCAGCTTTGGCGGCAGATTGGCGGACGCGACCGCGGTGAGATTGGCAAACAGCGGGGCCTGGCTGCCCTGCACCGCCGCCGCATGCTGGGCGGTGGCGGTGATGGTGATGCGCTCGAGCGGCGTCAGCGCGGCCTTCGGCGCCGTGGCGACCGGTTGCGGCGCGGCAGTGGCGTTGGCCGCTCCCGGCGACAGTTGCACCGCATCGCCGGTGTCCGCGCCTGATCCAACCAGTTGCAGACGGATGCCGTCATTGCTCTGCGACACCGCAAGCTGCAGGTTCTGGCCCTGCTGCAGCGGCACCTCGGTCTGGACGTCGATCGACAGGCTCGCGATCGCGATCCGCACCAGATCGGCCGACAGCACCTTCAGGACCTGGGCATTGACGACGCTGCCGGCCTCGAGCGTGAGGTCCGGCGCAACGCTGCCTGCCTCGTTCGAGGCGAGCACCGGCAGCACGGGTTTGATGGCGATAGCCATGTCGGAGGTCTCGGCCAGGCGCGAGGGACGTGCCGCAGGCTAGCCCGGCGCCGTAAACCCCTCGTTAACCCGGCTTAAACTCCCGGAGGACGCTGGCGGCGGCCCTGAAATCGACCTGTCGGGCGGCGCGGCGCGCCGCGACCTCCTCGTCGACGCCCCATTTCTCGATATTCCAGTCCTCGTCGACATGGGCGGCGGCCCAGACCTCGTCCTCGTCACGGACGCCATGCGCCAGCGCCAGCGCCAGCAGCGCCGAGCCGGTCAAGGTCGTCACCATATGGAGCGCCGCGACCGGCCAGGGATCGGTCGGGAACGCGGCACGCGCCGCCCGGATCGCGGGCTCGGGCTGGCCGACATGCATGACCCCTTCGGCCATCACGAAATGGGCGCCGAGCGCATCGGCGGCCCAGAACAGGATCGGGTCCCAATGCTCGGCCTCGCGCGCCACCAGCGTCTCGGGATGACCGGCGCGGTAGAACAGCAGATCGCTGCCGAGGAATCTTGCGGCATCGTCGGCGACCTCGTCGACGCGATCGATCACCCCCTCGATCACGCTGTTGGCCAGCCGGGTCACTGGCATGGTCACGGGATCGATGGTCTCGCCCTGCGCATTCCACTCGGCCGCGGCCGCGTCGGCAATGGCGCGGGTCGGCACCACGATCGGTTTGCCGGACGGCGACCGGATCTGTTTGCCGTCGAGCGCGATCGAATAGCCGCCGCCGTCGGCCTCGGCAACGCCGGCGCTGGCGTAGAAGCGCTTGCGCTGCGGCGTGCGGATGTGGCGCCGCACCGCCTCCTGCGGATCGAGCGGGGCTTGTTCAGGGATATCGTCGAAGAGTTCGCGCATCGCGCCGGCCGGCTTTCGTTTCAAATGATTTCCCTGCAAGATATGCCAGCGGCAGAGGCAAATAAAGCTGATGGGACGCGGCAAATTCCTCGCGGGTTTCTCGCTGGTTGCGGCGGTTTTCGGAGCCGCCGCCACCGATGCCGGGTTCCGCACGCCGGAATCGCTGATCCGCAACGTCTACGCCCATTATGGCAAGGGCAGCGCCGCGTTTTCCAATGGCCTGCCGCGCGACGAGGACACCGCTCGGCAATTCTTCGATTCCAGCCTGCGCCGCGCCTGGACCGCGCTGCACGACGCGCCCTACGATTTCCTGGTGCAGAGCCCGACCTGGCGGATCGGCCCGATCTCGATCGCAACGCCGCGCCGGCAGTTCGACAAGACCGATGTGACCGTGACCTTCGACAATGAAGGCCGCGCCGTCACGCTCAACTTCATCGTCGTCAACGGACCCGACGGCTGGGTGATTGCGGATGTCGAGAGCCCGCACGATTCCTTGCGGATGTTTCTGGCGCAGTTCAGGCGGTAGTCTCACTTGTCGGCACGACCGCAGATGACAGGATCGGCGACACCGAAAAATTTTCTGTCGATTGCCTGCGCGTCTTCGTATCTCCGCAATTCAGTCCGCGAATGCGCCATCCGATTGATCGCTCAGCAGGTTTGAACATCGCGCACGCCGCTGCGTCGAAGTGCCGCAAACTCCTGTCATCTGCGCGTTAAAAACCTGCCAGATTTCGGCAACAACGCGCGGCTAGCCTCGCATCACCAAACAGAAACTTTGTCGACCATTGCGGTCGCAAGACGTGGACTGACGTCATGCAAGACGTCGGTCGTGCCCTTGCGCGCGCGTGGCGGCGTATTGGCGGGGCGGCGTGACACGACGACTTTCGACCGATTGTTGTGTCATCGCTGCAGCTTGCCTCGGGCTTGCCGCGAGCGGCATGACGACCTGGCTCGCCGCAGCAGGCGTGCAGGATGCGCCGCGCACGCAACCGGACGTTTGTACCCGGCCCGCGCCCGGAAGCGCGATCGAGGAACCCGCCGAACTGCGCAGCCGCGACGGCGTGCTCGAAACCGAGCTCAGTATCCATGACCAGAAGCTACCCGACGGAACGAGCCGCTATTGCTATCTGGCGCCGGACGGGAGGCCGTCGCCGACCCTGCGGCTGAAGCCGGGCGATCAGCTCGTCATTCATTTCAAGAACGACCTCGTCGATCTCGATACCGCAACGCCTGCGATCGACCGCCCGCTCGCCGGCGCGCCGATCTGCACGACGCGGAAGCAGGCGGACATTTGCGCGAGCGGCGCGATGACGCCGATCTCGACCAATCTGCACTTCCACGGGCTGACCGTGCCGCCGGTCTGCCACCAGGATGACGTGCTGAAGACCTCGATCCAGCCCGACGACGCGCCGTTCGACTATCGCCTGCGCATTCCCGACGACGCGGCGCCCGGCCTCTATTGGTATCACCCGCACCTGCACGGCTTCAGCAAGACGCAGGTGCTCGGCGGCGCCTCCGGCGCCATCATCATCGAAGGCATCGAGCGTGCCGATCCACAGCTCGCCGGCCTGCCCGAGCGCGTCCTCGTGATCCGCGACCAGGATCTCGTCAATCCCGACGCACCGCCGTCGAAATTCGAGCCGGTCATGACCAAGAGCCAGCTCGACAATGACGGCGACGTCGCCAACTCCGGCACCGGCTTCGGCAAGCCGTCGAAGGATCTTTCCGTCAATTTCGTGCCGGTGCCCTATCCGAACTATCCGCCGGCAAGGCTGACGATGAAGCCCGGCGAACGGCAGCTCTGGCGGGTGCT
This sequence comes from Bradyrhizobium viridifuturi, assembly GCF_001238275.1. GTDB lineage: Bacteria > Pseudomonadota > Alphaproteobacteria > Rhizobiales > Xanthobacteraceae > Bradyrhizobium > Bradyrhizobium viridifuturi. The sequence goes on along the minus strand of NZ_LGTB01000001.1, from coordinate 343,703 downwards.
GAACGCATCCGCGATCACCTATCTCAATCTCGCGCTGCTGGTCGGCCGCGTGCCACAGCAGATCGGCATCGTCGGGCTCGACGGCGTGCCGCTGCAATTCCGGGGCAGCCCATCGCCGCCGGTGCAGTGGGTCAACCATATCGGCCTGCCGCCGGGCTCGCGCGCCGAGTTCATCGTCGAAGGACCGCCGGCCGGTGCGTCCGCCTTGCTGGTGACGCGCGCGGTCGACACTGGCCCCGCCGGCGAAAACGACCCCAACCGCGCGCTGGTCGCGATCGCGGCCTCAGTCGATGCAAGCGAGCCGCAAGCCGTGCTGCCTGCGCATGCTGAGCCGCTGCCGCCGCCGGAGCACCCCTGGGTCGGCAACGTCGCCCCGGTGCGCATCAGAAAGCTGTTCTTCTCGGAGCAGCCGGAGAACCCGAACGACCCGAACAGCCCGACCAAGTTCTTCATGACCCTCGACGGCGAGACGCCGAGACCGTTCGATCCAAACTCCGACGTGCCCGACATCACCGTGCGGCAGGGCGACGTCGAGGATTGGATCATCGAGAACCGCTCGATGGAGCTGCATGATTTCCACATCCATCAGCTCCACTTCCAGCTGCTCGACTGGTCCGGCGTCGCGGTCAACGAGCCGTTCCTGCGCGATACCGTCAACGTGCCCTACTACAACGGCCGCATGCTGAAATATCCGAGCGTGCGCCTGCGCATGGATTTTCGCGATCCCAACATCGTCGGCACCTTCGTCTACCACTGCCACGTCCTCGAGCATGAGGACGGCGGCATGATGGGACGGATCAGGGTCGTGCCACGAGACACTGCAAGTTCCACCAAGCCGCTCACTCAGCAAAAAGGAGAGCTTTAATGCGCGACAGGCACAAGTCACGTTGGCTGCAAGGTTGCCGCCTCACACTCAGCGCACTGGCGCTGGGCCAGTTCACCGCCGGCCCCGTCCTTGCACAGGACTGGGATCACCACGGCGGACACGAGACCCGGACGCCGATCAAGCACGTGATCGTCATCATCGGCGAGAACCGCAGCTTCGACCATGTGTTCGCGACCTACGTGCCCGAGCGCCGCGACCAGAGCGTGTTCAACCTGCTCTCGCAGGGCATCGTCAAGCTCGACGCCGGCAAGAATGCGATCCCCGGGCCGAACTTCGAAATGGCGCATCAGCAGGCGGCCATGGATAACGGCCCGAACGATGCGTTCCTGCTGAGCCCGCCGAAGCAGAACTTCCCCAAGGATCAGCTGCCGTCTCCGCTGGTCGGCGGCCCCAAGGTCTCCTACATCCCGAACAAGTGCGGCAGCTCGCCGATCACCACCTGCGAGGCATCGCTGGTGCTGGCGCAGCAGTCGGAATCCGGCCTGCCGTCCGAGTACTACCAGTACCTGCTCTCCGGCGGCACTGGTCAGACCTCGCAGACCCCCGACCAGCGCATCAGCAATGTCAGCACGCTGCCCGCCGGTCCGTTCCAGCTCACCAACGCGGACGGCATGCCCTACGACTCCTATTCGGCAAGCCCGGTGCATCGGTTCTACCAGATGTGGCAGCAGCTGAACTGCAACCACTCGTCGGCCAGCCGCGACAATCCATCGGGCTGCGGCGGCAATCTGTTCGCCTGGGTCGAAGTGACCGTCGCGCCGGCGCCAACGGTGCGACGCAGCCCTCGAACTTCTCCACCGACTATTCGCCGACGGCGACGACCACGGGTGAAGGCTCGACGGCGCTCGGCTTCTACAACGTGCAGAAGGGCGACGTGCCCTACTTCACCTCGCTCGCGCAGAAATACGCGATGAGCGACAACTTCCACCAGTCCGTCAACGGCGGCACCGGTGCCAACCACATCATGTTCGGCCATGCCGACATGATCTATTTCAGCGATACCTACGGCAACGCAGCCGTCCCGCCGAACGGCACGCAGGTGTTCGGCGGCACACCCGACGCCGGCATCGTCCATCAGATCGAGAATCCGAATCCGGCGCCCGGCACCAACAACTGGTACACCGAGGACGGCTACGGCGCCGGCGGCAATGGCGGCTTCGCGCCGCCCTACCAGACCAACCCGGTGTCCGGCGGCGGCTCCTACAGCGACTGCTCGGATCCGGGCCAGCCCGGCGTCAAGCCGATCCTGGACTATCTGAAGAACATCCGGATCCACCCGAATTGCGAGCCGGGCCACTATTATCTTTTGAACAACTACAACCCGGGTTACTTCGGCAACGGCAAGAACGCCTACACCGACACCAACCCGTCCAACACCCCGTTCACGATCCCGCCGTCGACCCGCAAGAGCATCGGCGACAGCCTGAACGAGCGGAATATCTCCTGGAAGTATTACGGCGACCAGTGAACAACTACGTCAACGATCCTTACCAACTCAACTGGGGCGTGGCCGGTCCGACCGCCGACGAGTACTGCAACATCTGCAATCCGTTCCAGTACGACACCTCGATCATGTCGCACCCGGAACAGGTCGCAGCCCATATCAAGGACTCGGTTGATCTGTACTCCGATCTCTCCAAGCACTCGCTGCCGGCGGTCTCGATCGTCAAACCAAGCGGCTTCACGGACGGTCACCCGTCGTCGTCCAAGCTCAATCTGTTCGAAGGCTTCGCGAAGAAGATCGTCGATCAGGTCCAGGCCTCGGACTACGCCAAGGACACTGCGATCTTCATCACGTTCGACGAAGGTGGCGGCTACTTCGACTCCGGCTACGTGCAGCCGCTCGACTATTTCGGCGACGGCACGCGTATTCCGATGATCGTGGTGTCGCCGTACGCGCGGCAGGGCCACATCTCGCATGAATATGCCGATCACGTCTCGATCCTCAAATTCATCGAGCGCAACTGGCGCCTGGAGCCCATCACCCATCGCAGCCGCGACAACTTCCCGAACCCGGTTGCGGCGCCCGGCAATCCCTATGTTCCGGTCAACAGCCCGGCGCTCAGCGACATGTTCGACTTCTTCGACTTCGACGGCGGCGGCCATCACCACCATGGTGACGGCGACGACCAAGGTGGCAACTGGAACCACTGACGAGCGCACCGCGCGACACAGACCAATCCGCCGGCCCGAAAGGCCGGCGGATTTCGTTTGCGCCGGACCGGATGTCCTTCTCCTGCGCGAGCCTGTAACCTGTCCAGTGACACCGATCCCGCCTCAATGGAATCCCGTTCAATGACGTCAATCGCCTTCCGCCCAGCTCAGCCCGCCGACCTTCCGGCGATCATTGCTCTGCTCGTCAACGACATGCTGGGGGCGCAGCGGGAGGATTCGAGCTCGCCACCCAACCCGCGATATGTCGCTGCGCTCGAAGCCATCCTCGCCGATCCCAACCAGTTGCAGGCCGTTGCGACCCTGGACGATGCGGTGATCGGCTGCCTGCAGCTCACCTTCATTCCCGGACTGGCGCGCATGGGGGCCTGGCGCGGACTGATCGAAGCGGTCCGAATTGCCGAAACGCAACGGAGCTCAGGCGTTGGACAGCAGATGTTCAAATGGGCGATCGCGCAATGCAGGGCAAGAGGCTGCGACCTCGTGCAACTCACCACCGACAAGGCGCGCCCCGACGCGCACCGCTTCTACGAACGGCTCGGATTCGTCGGCAGCCACATCGGCTACAAGTTGAAGCTTTGACGCGATTGCCGCCGGCATCGCTGCGACGCGGCCGTGCGCTTGTGGCCCATCGCGAAGTCCGGCAATCTGCACGGCACCGGAATGACGACGGGAGCCGACAGCATGCAACGCCTCTCTCTTCCGATCGCCCTGCTGACGGCCGCCTGGTTGCACGTCTCATTGCCCGCTCAAGCGGCGCCCTGCATGCTCGTCACCCTGACCGGCACGATGAGCGGGCCGGCCCTCATCAATGGCGTCGCCGGCGCCGGCACCCTCGTGCGCTACGGCGACGACAGCACCGGCTGCAGCACGACGAAGCTGCAGTTCGACGCCGGCCGCGGCACCGTTTTACGGCTGTCACAATTGAATATCGATCCAGCAGAGATCGATGCCGTGTTCTTCACCCATATGCATTCGGACCACACCGAGGGCTTTGTCGACCTCCTGCTCGCGCGCTGGAACTGGAGCTCCAGCGGAGCCAAGGTCGATGTCGTCTGCAGCAGCGATGCGCCTTCACCGCTCGGCTTCACCATGAGCTGCGGCAAGTTCTTGACACATATCGGTGATGCCTTCGTCCAGTCCGGCGAAATCGCGCAACGGGTTTCGGAGGACAAGAGACGATTGGCGGGCGGACCTGCCGAGCTCGCGCACCTCATCACGTTCGAGCCGAGCGACGAGCCGCAGCTGGTTTGGACGAAGGGCGACATCAAGGTGAGCGCGATCCGCTCGACCCACGTTGCCGGCCACGCCTCGTTCCGCGTCGACACGCCTGCCGGCAGCGTCGTGATCGGCGGCGATGCCAGCAACGACAGCCCGGCCCCGCCCCGCCCGACCTCGACATCGGCGCAAGTCGAGAAGCTGGCGCAGGGCGCCGAGGTGATCGTGCATTCGACCATGCACCCGATCATGGGTCCGGAACGCGACAGCGGCATGCCGCCCCCGGTCTACTATCGCCAGAGCCTGACACCAGACCTTGGCGCCATGGCGAAACGCGCGGGCGCCAAATACCTGATGCTGACCCATCTGGCGCCGCAGGTCGGGGCGACGCATCACGGTCCCTACAAGGTGCCTGGCGGTGCGCTGACCGAAGCCGACTACCGCAGCGCCGCCGAGGCGGGCGGCTTCACCGGCACGACGATCGTCGGCTCCGATCTCGCCACGCTGCGGCTTCCGGCTCGATAGCGCGGTCCGGATTCTGACGTGTCACTCGCGCGTGTTGGCGCAGGATCGCGAATAGGCGGCGCGATCACTCTGGTTCAATCCTGAGGCTGCGGCCTCGTCGAGGCACCGGTTGATACGGTCGCCGAACGAACTGCGCGCGGGAGCACGCAGGTTCGGCTGCGTGACCGCGTCCATCTTGGGAACCGGCGGCACCTCGATCTTGGGGGGCGGCGGTGGCGGTGGCGGCGGCGGCAGCGTCGGATTGTAGATCGAGCCACCGGGCCCGAGGATCTGCCTTTGCGCAAAGGCGCTCGCGCGCCGATGACCCAGAGCAAGGTGCAGGCAACAATCAAGGATCGCTTCATAGCCTATATCTCGTGACGGCGCGGCGCTGGTTCAAGTGATCGCCAGCTGCGTCAACGCCGCCGTTGATATGCGAGTTCCCCGGCCGGCCTTCACGGCTTCTGATAGATCACGTGACCGGCGCGGATGGTGGTGCTCACTTTCGCGAGATTGGCGACGTCGCTGAGCGGATCGCCGTCGAGCACCACGAGATCGGCGTCGAAACCCTGCTCCACCTTGCCCTTCCTTGCGGCCTTGAAGAACCGCGCCGGATTGGTCGTCAGCGACGCCAGCACCTGGCGTTCCGACAGCACGCGGTGCATCAGCTGAAATTCCTGCGTGGTGTCGTACAGCTTCGTGAAGCCGACATCGGTGCCGAACAGCACGGGACCGCCGTTATCCGAGAACTGCTTGAGCTGGTTGACGGTCGCCGCGATCAGATGGTTGGTGACGTTGGGATCGAGCACGACCGTGGTGAACAACGCCAGCGTCGGGATCAGAGCGATGTTCTGCGCCTGAACCGCGCCAGCTGCTCCGGCGTGTAGCCGCTTTCGCTCGGGTCGGTGTGCGCCATGATATCGACGCCGGCCGCGATCACCGTCTCGACACCGGTCTTGTTCTGCGGATGGGCGAACACCGGCTTGCCTTGCGCGTGCGCCACGTCGACCGCAGCCTTGGCGATCGTCGGGTCCATGTTCACGACCGGCTTGTTTCCCTTGAAGACACCGGTGAACAGTTTCACACCATCGAGATTGAGGTCCATGTAGCTGCGCGCCAGTTGCGTGGCCTCGTCCGGCGTCGATGCCTCGGGCAGCTGCATATCAGCCGGCAGATAGGCCGGATGGCCGTCCTTCGGAAAGATGCTGCCGGCGAGGAAGATGTCGGGACCAGCGACTTCTCCGGCGGCGATGCGCTTGCGCAGCGGCAGTATGTTTCGCGGATCGGAGCCGAGGTCCCAGACGGTGGTAAACCCCCATCGCGTCAGCATCTCCTGCATGTGCTGCGTCAGCGGCGCGGCCGGCGCCTCGCCGGCGAGGTGCCAGACATGCTCCGTGAAATGAACATGGCTGTTCCAGAACCCGGCAACCACGGTCTTGCCGCTGCAATCGATGACGCGAGCATCCGCAGGCACCTTGACGTCGCCGGACTTGCCGACCGCGCTGATGACACCGTCCGAGATCACGATCACCGCATCCGGCAGCGCAGCCGCATCGGCCGATGCGTAGAGCGTGCCGCCGCGGAGCACCACGGTCTCGGCATGCGCCGCCACCGAGGCGACAGCCGAGCCGACGAGGTAGAGCGCGACGCGTAGCCAGCTCCGGGTCATGGGCAACCTCTTTGACGATTGGTGCCGGCAACCGCCGGCGCGCGGCAACATAGAGGCTGTGCGCGGCGCGGTTTGATCGTTCTTGCTGTCAGCGACGGATATTGCAGGGCGGCGACCGGCCGGTCACTCCTCGGGGGCGTTCTCGATCGGGTCGAACCGGTCGGCCTCGAGCCCGAGCAGATTCCAGGATTGCAGCATGTGCGGCGGCAGCGGCGCGCTGACATCGATCACGCCGCCGCGCGGATGCGGAATCACGATGCGGCGGGCCAGCAGATGCAGCCGGTTCTGCAGGCCGCCCGGCAGCTGCCAGTTCTCCTTGTTGAAGTATTTCGGGTCACCCACGATCGCGTGATCGATATGCGCCATGTGGGCGCGCAATTGATGAGTGCGGCCGGTCACCGGCTTGAGCGAGACCCAGGCGAGCTTGGTCGCGGAGGCCTCGACCACGGCGTAATAGGTCACCGCGTGGCTTGCGCCCTCGTCGCCATGCTCGGCGATCCGCATGATGCTGTCCTCCTCGCTCTCCTCCTTGGCGAGGTAGGTCGAGATCCGGCCCTGCTTCGGCTTCGGCACGCCGGCGACCAGCGCCCAGTAGATCTTGCGCGCGGAGCGATGGCGGAACGCGCCGGTGAGGAACGATGCAGCGAAACGCGTCTTCGCGATCAGCAGGCAGCCGGAGGTCTCGCGGTCGATACGATGCACCAAGCGCGGCTTCTGCCCCTTGGCGTCGCGCATCACCTCCAGCATCTGGTCGACATGGCGCGTCATGCCGGAGCCGCCCTGCACGGCGAGACCGGCCGGCTTGTTCAGCACCAGCACGTCGTCGTCCTCGTACAGCGTCATGTCCTTCAGCGCCTGCAGCGTCTTCGCCTCGGCCTCTGAGAGCGTGCCTGACGTTTTCGGCGTGTCGAGCCGCAGCGGTGGGATCCGCACGCTCTGGCCCTCCTCCAGCCGGTCCTTGGAATCGGCGCGCTTGCCGTTGACCCGAAGCTCGCCCTTCCGGACGATGCGCTGGATATGGGAGAACGACAGGCTGGGAAACCGCGCCTCGAGGAAACGGTCGACGCGCATGCCGTTCTCGTCTGCCGTGACGACCACGGTCTGCACCTTGGTCGGCAACGGCTGCTCGGCCGCGGCCTTTGCAGGCTTCGGCGCCGCGGGTTCAGGCCGTTGCAACCGGTCGCGACGCGGCTCGGCGAAGCGTGGCGGCTTGGCGGCGGCGCGCTGCGAGAACGGGCGGTCGCCGGACTTGCGGTCGTCAGGCCTGCGGTCGTCAGGCTTGCGGCCGCGAGGCCCGGCCACCGCCTTGCCACGATCCTGATCGCGATCCCTGTCACGCCCCTTCACGGATCCCTTCGCACCTGCTTTGGCACGGTCGCGCGGCGATATGGTTCTCTTGATACGGCGGCTCATGGTGGTTTTTCGGCTCCAGACCTGCTCTGTGCCTAGCGCAAATGCCGCGAATCGTCACGGCGAAATCGGTGTGAGCCTCGGAAGGAGCCTTGGAATGAGACTGGCGATATCGGCTTTGGCGGCGGCCCTGATGCTCTCCGGCCCGGCGCTGGCCCAGCAAGGCCCGATGCCCGAGGATCTGGCCTGGAAGCTCCTGGAACTCGGCCGCGTCGTCGACCCGCCCAAGACCGCCGCGCTCTACGCGCCGCTGCAACAGAAGGAGCCCTATCAGGGCGTCAAGGTCGAGCGTGACCTCAAGTATGGCCCCGCCGACCGCCACCTACTCGACGTCTTCACGCCGGACACCGCCGCGCCGCCGCGGCCGGTGCTGATCTACATCCATGGCGGCGGCTTCACTGCCGGCAGCAAGCGCAACCCCGGCAGCCCATTCTACGACAACATCATGCTGTGGGCCGCAAAGAGCGGCTTCGTCGGCGTCAATGCCACCTACCGCCTGGCGCCGGCCTTCCCATGGCCGGCAGGCGCGGAAGACGTCGGCGCGGTCGTGCAATGGGTCTCGGAGAACATCGCGCCCCGCGGCGGCGACCCCAGCCGCATCTTCCTGATGGGCCAGTCGGCCGGCGCGGTCCACGTCGCAAGCTATGTCTCGCGCGCCGAATTCCACAAGGTGAAGGGCAGCGGCCTCGCCGGCGCGATCATGGTGTCGGGCATCTACGATCTGACCGCCTCGCCCGCCGGCGACGCCGAGCTCGCCTATTACGGCTCCGACCCGTCGCGCTACGCCGAACGCTCCTCGCTGCAAGGCCTTCTCGCAAGCCCGATCCCGTTCCTGATCACCGCGGCCGAGCTCGATCCGCCGCGCTTCGTCGAGCAGTTCGAGCTGTTGAAGCAGGCCAGCTGCAAGCGTCCGAGCGGCTGCGCCCGCAGCTTCATGCTGCCGCAGCACAGCCACATGTCGGAGGTCTATGCGATCAACACGACGGATACGCGGTTGACCGACGAGATCCTGGAGTTCGTGAAGGGCGTGAAGTGAACGAAGTTAGGAGCCGTCGCAGCGGGCGCAACCAAAATATCGAAAACAACCCCATGCAAAGCAGCCGGCGGCCGGCGCTCGACCGGGCAACTTGACACGTCGGGCAACTCAGGGATACATTTCTAATATTCAGAAGTCACACATTGCTGCATATGGCATTTGCGGGCTTCTGCAACTGACCCTTCCATGCGCAGGCAGGAACGGACCGCGCGTTGTTCGCGGCTGCGGCCTCATCTCAGCTTGGTCTAGGACGCGGGCTCATTGAGGCGCAGCCATAGTCGGATTGATGCGAGCTTGGCGCACAAAAGCCTTGTCCGACAAAGCGCTGTCAAAAAAGATTGATGGGCGAAATCGCTTGCAGCCAAGCCGAATACTAGACGATCGGTCTAATTTCTGGCACCTCGGAAAAGCGCGGTGAGATCAGCTTTGGTTGGGGCTCGGTCGCTACCGAGCGCTGGCAGGTTGATGACGAAAGCTTCAACGAACAACGTCCGCCCATACCTTCACGGTTGGGTGGATTCCAGCATGAGAGGTCACGCATGTTTCGCAATATCGCGCTTGGAATGACGATCACTCTCGCAACGGCTCTAACCGCGCCGGTGGCCATTGCGCAGCAAAAGCACCACGTCAGCTATGATACGCCGGCAACTCAGACGGTCTACACCCAACAGCACGTCATCGACGTTGGCGACATTCCGGGACATCAAGCTCGGCTCTTCGAAATTCGGCGGACCTATGGTGACGATGCCCCCCTCATCAACGGATCGAGGTTGAAGGAGCAGTGGACACGCGGCATGTCGGATTACATCGACAACAACGGTCCGGCTCTCATCTACAACGTCTGGATACTGGAGAATGGCGACAAGTTTTTTGTCAGGACATCACTAGTTGCCCAAAGCAGTGGAGACGGGAAGCTTACCAACATGACATCGGGCGTGATTACCGGTGGCACAGGTAGCCTCGCCAGGATTCGTGGCATCATCAGCAGTCATGGCCCGTCCGAGCCAAAGGCCGGCATCAATGCCAATCAGACGGACATCGACTATTGGATGGAGTGAGAAGGCCTTCGCGACAGGCGATGGACCGGTGAAAAAGTTGCCGGTCCATCATGTCCGTTCTGATACGGCGTGTCGTGATCAAGAAATGCTCGAAACCAGCCGCTATCCTCTACGGAGAATTCGCATGCCGCACCGTCGAAACGGGCGAACTGTGATGTTCTTGCTTTGCTTGTTCAGCCTGATCTCGACGGCGCGGCCAGTGAGCGCAGAAGTTACCCGGATCGAGTTCACGTCGAAGCAGCCTTACGGCACATTTCGCGCCGGCGACTATGTGATCTGGCAGGGCAAGATCCACGGCGACCTATCGCCGCAAGAGGCCATCCCTGGGATCGACAAGGCATCGCGCAATGAACGCGGGCGCGTCGACTACGCGGCGAAGATCATTCTCATGATGCCGGCGACTCCGCGCGGGGAAAACGGCGCGTTGCTGGTGGACGTACCCAACCGCGGGCAAGTCTGGGCCGAGGCGATCTACAACTCGCCTCGCGACGCGCGGTTTCTCCCGGGCACGCTGGAGCAAGGCACCGGCTTTCTTCAGGACCATGGTTTCGCAGTTGCGGAGGTTTTTTGGGAGCTTGGACAGGGCGCGGACCTGCCTTCGTTCGCTGACGCCGACGGCAAGACACGCTTCGTCGAGGGAGTGGGCTTTGCGATCGTCCGCGACGCCGCGGATTTCTTCGCGCATGCAGCTTCCGACAAGGGTGGAACGCCCAACCCGCTCAAGGGAGCGATCAACCGCGTGCTCGCGAGCGGCAGGTCCCAGGATGGACGATTCCTGAAGACCTTTCTGCTGAACGGCTTCAACATGACGGGCAGCCGGCGCGTCTTCGACGGAATGCATGTGTTCGTCTCGGCCGCCGGTCTTCTTCCGATCCTGCAGACGGGCCTTGGACCAATGTCGAGCGCCGAGGGGGCTCCCACATTCGACAACCCGGATTTTCCCGGCGTGAATGACGGGCCGCTCACGATCGGGGAGATCACGGCCAAGGTCGAGGCGCGCGGCGAGGTACCTCCGAGGATGATACTGGTGAACTCCACCACGGACTACTATTCGCTGCGCGCTTCGCTTGGCCGCACGGGCGGGTCCGGAACCGCGGATCAACCACTGCCCGGCAATGTGCGGATGTACGATATCGCGGGAGGCCCGCATGTACCCGCCCCCAAAGCACCGGCCTGCACACTGACGCCGGGCCGCCTCGATTGGTCACCGCTGTCGCGGGCCCTCCTGCTGCACCTTGATGCCTGGGTGAGCCGCGGCACCGAGCCGCCCGCCAGCGAACTGATGCCGCTTGAAGCCGCCGGCGGCGAGCCACCTGCGCTGCGCGCGCCGATTCGGCTTTCCGCCGCAGTGATACAAGTGCCGAAGCGCGATCAGGACGGCAATGCGCTCGGCGGCGTGCGGCTGCCGGATGTCGCGGTGCCGACCGGCACCAATGGTGCCCAGAACCAGCCGCAGACATTCACCTGCATGCTGATCGGGTCCTTCTCGCCATTCGCAGCGACGAAAGCGGAACGAGAGCGTACCGGTGACGCCCGCCTGTCGATCGAAGAGCGCTATCACGGCCGCGACGATTACGTGAACCGGAACCGGATCGCCGCCCAGGATCTGATGGCGCGTGGGTTTCTGCTGCCCGAAGACGCGGCAGTGATCGTTCAGGAGGCCGCGTCGACCAACCTGTTCGCGCCGGCACCAACGAATGCCGAGCCACGTTGAGTGAGCCAAGCCGGAACCCAGGCCTGCCACCGAACGAGTGGATGGAGTGAGAGGGTCTCCGCCACTTGCAGAACGCCGCATCACCGGCGGTTTGCTTCTCCTAGACGACCGGTCTAATACGATCTGCATGAGCAAGACGCTGCCTCGCCGCCGTCGCGGGCGACCTCCCAAGGAACTTGCCGGCACCAGCGCGACCCGTGATGCGCTGGTCCGTGCGGGTGTCGTTATGCTGACGGAGAAGGGCTATTCCGCGACGGGGATCGAGGAAGTCTTGCAGAGCGTCGACGTGCCAAAGGGGTCGTTCTACCACTACTTTCCGAGCAAAGAGGCATTTGGAGCGGAGCTGATCGACAGCTACGCTGGCTACTTTTCGCGGAAGCTCGACAGCTTCTTCCTGAACGAGCAGCATCCCCCGCTCGAAAGGCTCAGAGGTTTTACCGACGATGCTACGTCCGCCATGAAGCGCTTCCGTTATGCGCGAGGCTGTTTGGTGGGCAATCTTGGGCAGGAGATGAGCGTACTTCCACAATCATTTCGCCAGCGGCTGTTCGATGTGTTCATCGACTGGCAGCAGCGCACAGCCAAGTGCTTGAGAGCTGCCCAGGCTACTGGTGCAATCTCTTCCAGCCAAGATTGCGACTGGCTTGCCGAGTTCTTCTGGATCGGTTGGGAGGGCGCGGTTCTTCGCGCCAAACTCGAACGCCGTTCCGAACCGCTTCATTCCTTCTCGAAGGGCTTTTTCAAGCTCCTCGGTGAATGAGTCGTTTTTCGTGTAGATGGCGGAAGGCACAATCCACCACACGATCTCCACGCCATCATTTCAGCCGGCTTGATCGACCGCTCGCGCTCGGCCGCGAGAGCCTGCCGCTCTGGAACATCCCGTTGAGCTGATCGATCTCACGCTCGCGGCAAACGGCGCTCAGCCTGTCGAATTCTTGGTCTCGCAAGCCGCATCCCCGAGCTGATCTGAATAAATGTCGGCTTCTGGCCCATCGCGACACTTGCTGCAGTTGTACAAGGGCGGTCGGGATCGGAGGACAGCGGACATCCCCGACGGTTTATGAGTCCGCGGCCTAGCTCCCGCCCCGCTCCTTCCGCAGCCGCGCCCAGTAATCGAGCCGCTTGCGGATCTCGCGTTCGAAGCCGCGATCGGGCGGATCGTAGAAGGTCTGGCGGCCGAGCGCTTCCGGGAAATAGTCCTGGCCGGAGAACGCGTCGGGCGCGTCGTGATCGTACTGATAGCCGGAGCCGTAGCCCTCCGACTTCATCAGCTTGGTCGGCGAATTCAGGATGTGCTTCGGCGGCAGCAGCGAGCCGCCCTGCTTTGCAGTCTGCATCGCCGCGCCGAACGCGGTGTAAACCGCGTTCGATTTCGGCGCGGTGGCGAGATAGACCACGGCCTGCGCGATCGCGAGCTCGCCCTCCGGCGAGCCGAGGAAATCATAGGCATCCTTGGCGGCGTTGCAGACCGCCAGCGCCTGCGGATCGGCCAGCCCGATGTCCTCGACCGCCATGCGCACCACGCGCCGCGCCAGGAACAGCGGGTCCTCGCCGGCATCGAACATCCGCGCGAGATAATACAGCGCCGCATCCGGATCGGAGCCGCGCACCGACTTGTGCAGCGCCGAGATCAGATTGTAGTGGCCGTCGGCCGACTTGTCGTAAATCGGTGCGCGGCGCTGCAGGATGGCCTGCAACTGCTCGGCGTTGAACACCTCGCCCTTGCGGGCGGCGCGCCAGACCTCTTCGGCCAATGTCAGCGAGGCGCGGCCGTCGCCATCGGCCATCCGCACCAGCACGGCGCGCGCCTCCGCGTCGAGCGGCAGGCTCTTGCCCTCGATCTTCTCGGCATTGGCGAACAGCCGTTCGATCGCCGCCGTATCGAGCGAGTGAAACACCAGCACGCGGGCGCGCGACAGAAGCGCCGCGTTGAGCTCGAATGACGGGTTCTCCGTGGTGGCGCCGACCAGCACCACCGTGCCGTCCTCCATCACAGGCAGGAAGGAATCCTGCTGCGCGCGGTTGAACCTGTGCACCTCGTCGACGAACAGCAACGTACCCTTGCCCATCTCGCGGCGGGCACGAGCGGCATCGAACGCCTTCTTCAGGTCGGCGACACCGGAGAACACCGCGGAGATCTGCTCGAAATGCAGCTCGGTGGCGTCGGCCAGAAGCCGCGCCACGGTGGTCTTGCCGGTGCCGGGCGGGCCCCAGAACACCAGCGAGCCCAGCGTGCGCGTCTCCAGCATGCGGGTCAGCGCGCCGTCGGGACCGAGGATGTGATCCTGGCCGACGACATCAGCCAGCGTGCGCGGGCGCAGCCGGTCCGGCAGCGGGTGTGGCGCGTCCTGCTCCATCCCCGCCGCGGCGAACAGGTTGCCAGCCTCGCGCGGTTGTTTTGGGCTCATCCGCCGAGCGTCACGTTGATCTGCTGGCCGCCGCGCACCAGCGTGATGCGCCAGATCCGCGAGCCCGCCTTCGATACCTTGTCGAGGTCGCTGGTTCGCACGATCTTCTCGTTGTTGACCGCCAGGATGATGTCGCCCTTCTGGAAGCCGACATTGGCAGCCGTGCCGTCATCGGCGAGCTCGGTCACCACGACGCCCTCGGCGCCGGCGTCGAGGTGCAGCTCGTCGGCCAGCGCCGGCGAGATGTTGGCGACCCGCGCGCCCTGGAACGGCGAGCGCGCGGTCAGCACGATCTCGTCGCGGTTGGTGTCGGGCGCGGTCTCCAGCGGCACGGTGAGCTTCACCGGCTTGCCGGCACGCTGCACCTCGATCTCCGCGTTGCCGCCGAGCGGACGGGTCGCGAAGCGGTAGTCGAACGCGTTGGGATCGTCGATGGCCTGGCCGTCGATCCCGACGATCAGGTCGGACAGTTTGAGTCCGGCCTTCGCCGCGGGGCTGTTCGGCGCGACATTGGCGACCAGCGCGCCGGTCGGCAGCTTAAGCCCCAATGTCTCGGCGATCTCCGGCGTCACCGCCTGCAGCCGCGCGCCGAGCCATGGCCGCTTCACCGCCTTGCCGCCGCTCTTCGCGGAGGCCACCACGACGCGCACCATGTTGGCCGGGATCGCAAAGCCGATGCCCTGCGAACCGCCGGAGCGCGAGAAGATTGCGGTGTTGATGCCGGCGAGCCGTCCGGTCATGTCGACCAGCGCGCCGCCCGAATTGCCGGGATTGATCGCGGCGTCGGTCTGAATGAAGAATTGATAATCCGTGATCCCGACTTGAGTACGCGCCAGGGCCGAGATGATGCCGTGCGTCACGGTCTGGCCGACGCCGAACGGGTTGCCGATCGCGAGCACGACGTCTCCGACCTGGAGCTGGTCGGAATTGGCGAAGTCGAGCGTCGTGAATTTCTCCTTGTTGGTGCCCTTCAGGCGCAACACCGCGAGGTCGGTGCGGCTGTCCTTCAGCACGATCTCGGCCTCGAACTCACGCTTGTCGGAGAGCGAGACCTTCACCTGGTCGGCGCCCTCGATCACGTGATTGTTTGTAACCACGAGGCCGGAGCCGTCGACCATCACGCCGGAGCCGAGCGAGCGCTGCATCTGCTCGGGCTGCTGCCCCGGCACGCCGAAGAAGCGGCGGAAGATCGGGTCGTCCAGGAACGGATTGCGGTTCTGCACGGTCTTGGCGGCGTAGACATTGACCACCGCCGGCTGCACCCGCTGCACGATCGGCGCATAGGACAGCTGAAGCTCGGCCTGCGACGACGGCACGCGACGGTCCTGGGCCGCGGCCGGGGAAAAATTCCCCATGAAAGCCAATGTGCACAGAGCGGATATGGCAGCGAAGCGGACGGGTCGGAGCATTCTCACCTCTTTTGGAAACGCCGGAATATAGGCGTGTTCGCCGGGCAATTGAAGGGCGCCCGGCCGGATAAACGGCCCCGCCGGACCGGTGCAAAACCCCCGGCCGACGCGTTGAAGCGCGCCGCCAAGCTTCTATGATTGTTGTCATCTCACTGCGCCGCTCCGCTTGTTGCCCGCGGACAACAAGCGGAACTGCGATGCCTGGAAGCGCTGTCGTGCGTCAGTCACGTTCGACTCCTAGGACGTCTCAGTGAGTGGGGACTTCAAACACAACAGGGGTGCACAATGGGTGCGACAAAAGTTGGTGCAATCGCCATAGGACTTGCCGGGGCGCTCGCCGCCTCGCCAGCCTATTCACAATCAGCCGGAGGCGGCAGCGACGCGGAGATCGCGCTGCTCAAGCAGCAACTGAAGATGCTCGAGCAGAAGCTCGACAAGCTGCAGAAGCAGACCAATGCCAATACCGCGACCGCAGCCAGCGCAAACGCCAATGCGAAGGCCGCGGATGCCAAGGCGGCGCGGGTCGCAAGCGCGAATGCCGCGATCCCGGTGAAAGGCCCGGTCGCGCCGTCCGGCGTCGTGGTGACGATGCCGAACAACCGGCCGACGATCTGCACCGCGGACGAACAGAACTGCGTCGCGATCACCAGCCGCGTGCACTGGGATGTCGGCGGCTACGACTATCGTCCGAACACCGCTGCCACCTCGCCGCAGAAGCTCGACAGCGGCGAGAACCTGCGCCGCGCCCGCATCGGCATCGTCGGCAAGTTCTTCGGTGACTGGAATTACGCGCTGATCTACGACTTCGGCGGTTCATCCGACGGCTTCGGCGGCGCAGCAGCGGGATCGCTGCCCGGCGGCGGCACCTCCGGCGTCGAGAACGCCTATCTGAGCTACACCGGCTTCAAGCCGTTCGGCGGCAAGATGGCGATCGAAGGCGGCATCATGGACATCCCGTGGACGCTGGACGAATCAACCAGCTCCAACGACATCCTGTTCATGGAGCGCGCCTCGGTCGGCCTCATCGCGCAGAACATCGCGGCCGGTGATTTCCGTTCGGGCGCGGCACCCGCTGGTGGAACGACCAGCTCTGGATCGGCGGCTATGTCACGGGCCCGACGACAGGCTCGATCCACTCTGCATCCTCGGTCACGCCGGCCGGCACGTCCGAGCAGTATGGCGGTGTCGTCCGCGTCGCCGGCAACCCGATCAGCGGCAAGAACTACTCGGTGCATATCGGCGCCGACGCGGAATGGCTGGTGCAGCCCCCGCGCAACCAGCTGACGCAAGCGCAGACGCTGACGCTGAGCGACCGGCCCGAGCTGCGCATCGACCCGACGACGCTGATCTCGACCGGCGCGATCGCCAACGTCTCGGGCGCGCAGGTCTACGGCGTCGAGGCGGCGGCGACCTATGGCTCGTTCATCGCACAGGGCGAATACTACTGGTTCAATGTCGACCGCTCGGCGAATACCGGGCTGCCGCCGTTCGGCGCGCCGAGCCTGAAATTCGACGGCGGCTACGCGCAGGTCGGCTACGTGCTGACCGGCGAGAACCACGCCTACAATCCGGCAACGGCCTCCTATGGCGGTATCAAGCCGCACGATCCGTTCTCGCTCGCCGGGGGCGGCATCGGCGCCTGGGAAATCGCCGGCCGCGTCAGCACGATGAATCTCAACGACCAGGTCGGCCAGGCGGTCGGCATCGCGGGTGGACGGCAGACCGTCTACACCGCCGCGCTGAACTGGTACGTCAACAACAACGTCCGCTTCATGCTGAACTATCTGCACGGCGACGTCGCCAAGCAGGTTTCGGCGACTTCGACTGCGGATGCAGGCTCGAAGTTCGACGCGGTCGCGCTGCGCACGCAGGTGGCGTTCTGAGGCGAACCGATTTCGTCAATGACAACGGCCGGGAGCGACACCGCTCCCGGCCTTTTTATTGCTCAGGAGTACGTGACATCATCGAGCCGTAGCAGCATCGGAATTGCGTCCCCTCTCCCGCTTGCGGGGGGAGGGCCAGGGTGGGGGCTCTCTCCACGAGTCACTTTGTGGAAAGAGCCCCCACCCGCATCGCATGAGATGCGATGCGACCTCCCCCGCAAGCGGGAGAGGTGCGGCGGAGTTTGCCGCGCGTCTGATTTACTCCCTATGCCGCGCGCTTCTTCTTCACAACGACCTCCGGTGCCGGTGCGCAGGACAGCCGCTCCTGGTGGCCCTCGCCCCAGGCTTTCAGAATATCGATCACCGGACGCAGGCTCTCGCCGAGTTCGGACAGCGTGTATTCGACCCGTGGCGGCACCTCGGCATAGACCTTGCGGATCACGAGACCATCGTCTTCGAGCGCGCGGAGCTGCTTGGTCAGCATGCGCTGGGTGATGCCGGGCATCCGCCGCCGCAACTCGCCGAAGCGCTGGGTGCCGGCCTGCAGATGATACAGGATCACGCCCTTCCATTTGCCGTCGATCAGGTCGAGCGCGGCCTCGACCGCGCAGCCCGGCCGGCGGGCAAAATTCTTCCGTTTCATCTGATATTTCCCAATAGTATACAAACAGGGACTAGTTCCCTGATTTTACAGTACTTGCCAAAAGGACGCCAGCGCGACAGGTAAGACGGCAGGCAACCGCCCACCACGGAGACCAGGCATGAAGGCCGTCGGATACCAAAAGTCGCTGCCGATCGAGGCGGCGGATTCGCTCGTCGATTTCGAGATCGCCAAGCCCGAACCGAAGGGGCGCGACATCCGCGTCGCGGTGAAGGCCATCTCGGCCAACCCGGTCGACTACAAGGTGCGCAAGCGCGCGGCGCCGACCGACGGCGGCTACAAGATCCTCGGCTTCGATGCCGCCGGGGTGGTCGATGCCGTCGGGCCCGAGGTCTCGCTGTTCAAGCCCGGCGACGAGGTGTTCTACGCGGGCTCGATCCTGCGCCAGGGCACCAACTCGGAATTTCATCTGGTCGACGAGCGTATCGTCGGCAACAAGCCGGCATCGCTGTCGTTCGCGCAGGCCGCCGCCCTGCCCCTGACATCGATCACCGCATGGGAGCTGTTGTTCGACCGGCTCGGCGCGGTACCGGGCAAGAGCCTCGATCCGCGCACGCTCTTGATCACCGGCGGCGCCGGCGGCGTCGGGTCGATCCTGATCCAGCTGGCGCGCCGTCTCACCGGGCTGACCGTGGTTGCGACTGCGACGCGGCCGGAGTCGGCGAAGTGGTGCCGCGATCTCGGTGCGCATGCGGTGATCGACCACTCGCAGCCAATGAAGGAGCAGATCGAGAAATTGAAGCTGCCGCCGGTCGGCCTCGTCGCGAGCCTCACCTTCACCGACCAGCACTACAAGTCGATCGCCGACTTCATCGCACCGCAAGGCAAGTTCGGCCTGATCGACGATCCCGCCGAGTTCAACGTCGCCGCGTTCAAGGGCAAGGCGGTGTCGATCCACTGGGAGTCGATGTTCACGCGCTCGTCATTCCAGACGCCCGACATGATCGCGCAGCATCATCTGCTCAACGATGTCGCCGACATGATCGACAAGGGCGTGCTGCGCACCACGCTCGACCAGACCTTCGGCACCATCAACGCTGCGAATCTCAAGCGCGCCCATGCGCTGCTGGAAAGCGGCAAGTCGCGTGGCAAGATCGTGCTGGAAGGCTGGTAGGCATTCCCTCGTGCGGGTGGGTCGGCATCACGCGCAACCCACCCTACCGCCCTGCGTAGCTCGCGTTATCCCCACAGGCCGATCCGTGGCTTTTGCCAAAACCGCGATCGCCTGTATGATTTGCGCAACGATCACCCCGTCCTCAATCCGGCCGTGCGAGCGGCCGGAACGGTGGTGACGCCCCAAGGGGATACAAGGGGATGGGAGAACGCCGATGAGTTTGCTCACGGCCGATCCGTCGCGGATCGATCCGGAGTGGATGACGCGGACGCTGCGCGAAGCCGGCTTGATCGACCAGGCCAGGGTCATCGATCTCGCATGCAAGCCGGTCGGCAACGGCCTCGTCGGCGACAGCTATCGATTTCGCCTGACCTATGACGGCAATGAGCCGAACGCACCCGCGAGCGTCGTCGGCAAATTTCCGGCGGCAGATCCCGACAGCCGCCGCTCTGGTTCCGCGCACACGCTTTACGTCCGCGAGGTCGCATTCTATCGCGAGCTGGCGGCGACCGTCGCCATTCACACCCCGCGGCCAATTCTCGCCGAGATCGATCCGGCGACCGACGACTTCACGCTGATCCTGGAAGATCTGGCGCCTGCGCGCCCGGGCGACCAACTCGCCGGATGTACGATCGCGGACTGCCTGACGGCGATGCGTGAGGCCGCTGCATTGCACGCGCCGCGATGGAACGACCCGACGCTCGCCGCAGCGCATTGCTTTACGGTTGCCGCGAGCCGGCGCAGAGACCTTCGCGCGGTGCTGCCCGGCATCATCGGTCACTACAAGGAGCGATACCGTGGCGTGATCGAGCCGGAGTTCCTTGATCTGATCGACCGGCTTCCGGACGCGATCCCGCGCTACCAGTCGGAGCAATCGACGCCGCGAACCCTGCAGCATGCGGACTTCAGGTTGGACAACATCCTCTTTGACGTCCGTGGCAATACCCGACCGATGGCGACGCTGGACTGGCAGACGTTCACGGTGGGGCCAGGCATCGTCGACGTCGCCTATTTCCTGTCGGCCGGCATCGACCCGTCCGAGCGGCGATTACATGAAGCCGATCTGGTGCGGTTCTATCATTCCGAGCTGATCGGCCGAGGCGTGCGCGACTATGGCTGGGATCAGTGCTGGCGGGATTACCGGCGCTACACGCTGCACGGGATCATGATGGGCGTCGTCTCCGCACTCAGCGTGCAGCGCTCGGAGCGCGGCGACGCGCTGTTCCTGAAGATGACCCGCGGCGCCTGCGCGCAAGCCCTGGATCACGACGGCTTTGCATACTGGCAGGACTAGCATCGAAAGGGACCCGTGTGCTCAACAAGCTTGACGACTTCCCGATCCACCAGACCCCGGAGCCGATCGCGGTTCCCGTCACCAGCGACCGCAATGTCTATGACCGGACCTGGTTCAACGGCTACACCGCCGACGGCGCGTATTATTTCGGCATCGGGATCGCGATCTATCCGCACCGCAAGATCCTCGACTGCGCCTTCAGCGTGGTGGAGCGCGGCGGACGGCAGCACTGCTTCTACGGCTCGCGCCGCGCGCCGCTCGAGCGCACCGAGATGCAGGTCGGCCCGTTCCGGCTCGAGGTCATCGAACCGATGCTGCGGACCCGGGTCGTGCTCGACGACAATGCGACCGGCCTTGCCTGCGACCTGACCTTCTCCGCGCGCACGGCTGCGATCCAGGAAGCCCGCCAGACGCTGTGGTCGGGCGACCGCCGCGCGATGGACTCGACCCGCTTCGACCAGTTCGGTCGCTGGAGCGGCGTCATCCGTCACCCCGACGGCGAGATCAAGGTCGACGATCGCACCTGCTACGGCACCAAGGATCGCTCCTGGGGCGTCCGCAATGTCGGCGAGCGCGATGTCGGCGGCGCGCCGATGCCGCTGCCGAGCGTGTTCTTCCTGTGGGCGCCGCTGGTCTGGGACGATCACATCTCGCACGCGATCTTCTTCGACGGCACGCAGGGCGAGGCGCTGGTCCGCGAGGGCATCACCGCGCCGCTCTACCGGAGCGAGGCCGAGGTCCCCGGCGTGGTCGATGGCCTCGACCGCCGCATGGCGACCGCGCGGCACCGCGTGACCTACGTGCCGAATACCCGGCTGGCGCAGTCGGCGGAAATTGATCTGGTCGACATCGACGGCCACACCACGACCATCGCGCTCGATCCGATCCTCAAATTCCAGATGAAGGGCCTCGGCTACGGCCATCCGCAATGGGGCCAGGGCATGTGGAAGGGCGAGCTCGAGATCGGCGGCGAGTCGTTCGATCCTGCGACGCTCGACCCGCTGGCGCGCGAGAACGTCCACGTGCAACAGGTGGTGCGCGCCCGCCAGGGCAGCCAGACGGGAATCGGCGTGCTGGAGCAGATATGCTTCGGCCCGTATCGCCCGGCCGGCTTCAGCGAGTTTCTCGACGGCGCCAAGA
This sequence comes from Bradyrhizobium viridifuturi, assembly GCF_001238275.1. Taxonomy (GTDB): domain Bacteria; phylum Pseudomonadota; class Alphaproteobacteria; order Rhizobiales; family Xanthobacteraceae; genus Bradyrhizobium; species Bradyrhizobium viridifuturi. The sequence goes on along the minus strand of NZ_LGTB01000001.1, from coordinate 322,127 downwards.
GCTAGCTTGGCGGCACGCCCTCGACGAACAACAGCCGTCGTTCCAGCGCGGTCCGCCGATGCTCCAACGCTTCGGCGTACTCCGCGGACGCGTACCATTGGCGCAGGCGTGCCATGGTCGGAAATTCGACGATGACGATGGCGTTCGGCGGCGGACCGCCCTCCACCACTTCAGCGTTGCCGCCGCGCACGATGTAGCGACCGCCATACTGTTCGATGGTTTTCGCCGCCAGCGTTCGATAGGCCTCGAACGCCGAGGCGTCGCGCATCTCGACCTCTGAAATCACATAGGCCGCCATGCACCCTCACGCGATGGTATTGACGATGCCGCCCTCCGCGCGCAGCGCGGCGCCATTGGTCGCAGACGCCTGCTTGGAGCAGACATAGACCACGAGGTTGGCGATCTCCTCGGTGCTGGCAAAGCGCTGCAACAGCGAGGTCGGGCGGTGCTGCTTGACGAAGTTGGAGGCCGCCTCCTCGACCGACTGGCCGTTCTGCTTGGCGAGATCCTTGACGAAGGTCTCGACGCCCTCGGACATGGTCGGTCCGGGCAGCACGGAGTTGACGGTCACGGCGGTGCCCTTGGTCAGTTCCGCAAGCCCGCGCGCGATCGCAAGCTGCGCGGTCTTGGTCATGCCGTAGTGGATCATCTCGGTCGGAATGTTGAGCCCCGACTCCGAGGAGATGAAGACGATGCGGCCCCAGTTGCGCTTCAGCATGCCCTGCATGTAGCCGCGCGACAGCCGCACGCCCGACATCACGTTGACCTCATAGAAGCGGCTCCAGTCCTCGTCCGGAATGTCGAAGAAGCCCTTCGGCTCGAAGATGCCGGCATTGTTGACGAGGATGTCGACCTCGGGAAGCGCCGCAAGCAAGGCCTTGCAGCCGGCCGCGGTCGAGACGTCGGCGGCGATGCCGCGAACCTTGGCGCCCGGCACCGCCTTGGCGATCGCAGCAATCGCTGCATCGACCTTGGCCTGGCTGCGGCCGTTGACCACGACCTCCGCGCCGGTCCCGGCCAGCCCCTTGGCGATGGCGTTGCCGATGCCCGCGGTCGAGCCGGTCACCAGCGCAGTCTTTCCGGAAAGGTCGATTTTCATCTGTCATCTCCATTGATGTCGATGGAAATATCGGGCGCGGCATGAGGCGCCGCAATCGCATCTCACCGACGCGTGAGGATGATAATGACGATGTCGTCTTGGCGAAAGCCAGGACCCATTACACGCGCTTGCGCTTCTGCGCGACGCCGCGGCCCCAGCCGTCACGACAATCGCCGCTTGGGGTTATGGGTCCTGGCTTTCGCCAGGACGACGTTGGGGATCGAGCCCACCACCAAACAAAAACGGCGCCCGAGGGCGCCGTTTTCAAATCTCTGGCTCAAGAGCGGCTTACGCCGCCTCGGCTTCCTTGTCCTGCGCCGGACCGGAATCCTGGCCCTTGGCATCGACGTCGCGGTCGACGAACTCGATCACGGCCATCGCCGCGTTGTCGCCGTAGCGGAAGCCGGCCTTGATGATGCGGGTGTAGCCGCCCTGGCGGTCCTTGTAGCGGGTCGCCAGCGTGTCGAACAGCTTCTTGACCTGATCCTGGTCGCGCAGCTCGGAGATCGCCTGGCGGCGCAGGGCCAGCCCGCCCTTCTTGCCGAGGGTGACGAGCTTCTCGACGATCGGCCGCAGTTCCTTGGCCTTCGGCAGCGTGGTGACGATCTGCTCGTGCTTGATCAGCGCGGCCGCCATGTTGGCGAACATCGCACGCCGATGCTCGGCGGTGCGGTTGAGCTTCCGATGAACCTTGCCGTGACGCATTGACTTCTTCCTTCTTCAATTCTGTCGCGGTGGTTCAGCGACAAGTGCAGGTGGGCATCCTGCGTTCGCCCGGTAGAATCATGGCCGGGACAGCCCGGCATGATGATTGAAATGGATCAGTAGTGATCCTCGAAGCGCTTGGCGAGCTCGTCGATGTTCTCCGGCGGCCAGCCCGGCACTTCCATGCCGAGGTGCAGACCCATCTGGGCCAGCACTTCCTTGATCTCGTTCAGCGACTTGCGGCCGAAGTTCGGGGTACGGAGCATTTCCGCTTCCGACTTCTGCACGAGGTCGCCGATGTAGACGATGTTGTCGTTCTTCAGGCAGTTTGCCGAACGCACCGACAGCTCGAGCTCGTCGACCTTCTTGAGGAACGCCGGGTTGAACGCCAGATCGGGGATGATCTCCTGCGTGACTTCCTTGCGCGGCTCTTCGAAGTTGACGAACACGTTGAGCTGATCCTGCAGGATGCGCGCGGCGTAGGCCACCGCGTCCTCCGGCGTGATCGCGCCGTTGGTCTCGATCGTCATGGTCAGCTTGTCGTAGTCGAGGATCTGGCCCTCACGGGTATTCTCGACCTTGTAGGAGACCTTGCGGACCGGCGAGAACAGGCTGTCGACCGGGATCAGGCCGATCGGAGCGTCCTCGGGACGATTGCGCTCGGCGGCGACATAGCCCTTGCCGGTGGTGACCGTGAACTCCATGCGAATCTCGGCGCCGTCGTCCAGCGTGCAGAGCTGCAGGTCGGGGTTGAGCACGGTGACGTCGCCGACAGTCTGAATGTCGCCGGCGGTGACGGCGCCCGGGCCCTGCTTCTTCACGACCATGCGCTTCGGGCCTTCGCCCTGCATCTTGATCGAGATGTCCTTGATGTTGAGCACGATGTCGGTGACGTCTTCACGGACACCGGCGATCGAGGAGAACTCGTGCAGCACGCCGTCGATGTGCACCGACTGCACCGCCGCGCCCTGCAGCGAGGACAGCAGGATGCGGCGCAGCGCGTTGCCGAGCGTCTGGCCGAAGCCGCGCTCGAGCGGCTCGGCGACGACGGTGGCGAACCGGCCCGCGTCCGAGCCCGGCGTCACCTGCAGCTTGTTCGGTCGAATGAGTTCTTGCCAATTTTTCTGGATCGTCACTTTTTCACCCTTTGCCGGTCACAAGGCCGATCGAGTGGCCGTACCTGGCGTTGGAGATCGCGGAACAGTCCGCGCGGTCAATTCCAAAAACCATCGCGGGGCGGCTGGACGCCGCCCGCGACTTACAGATCAAACGCGCCGACGCTTGCGCGGACGGCAGCCATTGTGCGGGATCGTGGTCACGTCGCGGATCGAGGTGACGGTGAAGCCCGCAGCCTGCAGCGCGCGGAGCGCCGACTCACGGCCCGAACCCGGGCCGGCCACTTCAACCTCCAGCGTGCGCATGCCGTGTTCCTGCGCCTTCTTGGAGACGTCTTCCGCCGCGACCTGCGCGGCATAGGGGGTCGACTTGCGCGAGCCCTTGAAGCCCATCGTGCCGGCCGACGACCAGGCAATGGTGTTGCCCTGCGCGTCGGTGATGGTGATGGTCGTGTTGTTGAACGACGAATTCACGTGCGCGATGCCGGAGGCGATGTTCTTGCGTTCGCGGCGGCGTACGCGGGTGGCTTCCTTGCCCATTTCAAACCTTTCCTGTGATCTCAACGCCGCCGTAGTGCCAGCGGCTACACCTCAAAACGCAAATGGCGAGTAGCGAATTTCGATTCGCTACTCCCCACCTGCAATTCGCAAAACTTACTTCTTCTTGCCGGCGATCGCCTTGGCCGGCCCCTTGCGCGTGCGCGCATTGGTGTGGGTGCGCTGGCCGCGCACCGGCAGACCGCGGCGATGACGCAGGCCGCGATAGCAGCCGAGGTCCATCAGCCGCTTGATGTTGATGCCAACCTCGCGACGGAGGTCACCCTCGACCAGATAGTCGCGGTCGATGACTTCGCGGATCTGGAGGACCTCCTGGTCGGTCAACTGACTGACGCGACGGTCCACCGGGATCTTCACCTTCTCGATGATGTCGGCAGCGTTCTTCTGGCCGATACCATGGATGTACTGAAGCGCGATCAGGACGCGCTTGTTGGTCGGAATGTTGACGCCGGCAATACGGGCCACGGACTTCTCTCCTGTCGCCGCTCCATCACGGATACGGGCTTCTCAAGTTTGCTCTCTGCGGGCTTGTGTCCACAAACGCGAACACGACGCCCTTCCCCTCATGTCCTTCGGGGCCCGGCATCGTCATAAAACTATCCAACTTGGATGCGGGGCTTATTAAAGGATTCATGTCGGTTTCGTCAACCGCTCCTAGCGTTTAGCTCGCTTTTTCGTGAGCTTTTTTGCTGCCTTTTTGGCGGTCTTTGCCCCCTTCCGGGCATTGGCGGCGCTGGCGGCCTTCCTTCCAGCCTTCTTGGCGGCTTTCTTCGTCCCCCTGGCCTTGACGACCGCCTTTGAGGCCCCCTTGGTGGCCTTTCGGGCCGGTTTGGCGGCCTTCTTGGCCGATTTGGCAGCCTTCTTAGTCGTCTTCTTCGCGGTCTTCTTGGCCGCCTTGGAGGCGGTCGAGGCGCGCTTGGCAGCCCGCTTGGGCTCCTCGTGCTCCTTCGGTTCCAGCGCGCCGAGCGCGGTCAGGATCCGGTTGATCTCGCGGGTGACGTGCTCGATGGTCATCATGCCATCGACCGTCAGTAGCTTCCGCCGCTCCGAATAATAGTGAATCAGCGGCTCCGTCAGCGAGCGGTACTGCGCCAGGCGCTTGGTCAGCACTTCCGGCGTGTCGTCGAGGCGGACTTCCTCGCCGCGCGCACGGGTTTCCTCGGCGCGCTTTTCGACGCGGGCGAGCAGCGCGCTCTCGTTAACCCGCAGTTCGACAACTGCGTCGAGCTTGAGGTGCTTCTTGCGGAGCAGTTCGTCCAAGGCCTCAGCCTGCGGCACGGTGCGCGGGAAACCGTCGAGGATGAAGCCCTTCTTGGCGTCGGGCTCCTCGATTCGGTCGGCGATGATTCCCACCACGACCTCGTCGGGAACCAGGCCGCCATTGGCCATGATCTCCTTGGCCTGCAGACCGACCGGGGTGCCCGCGGCAACCGCGGCACGCAGCATCTCGCCGGTCGAGAGCTGGACGATGCCATGCCGGTGCACCAGCCGCTGCGCCTGGGTTCCCTTGCCCGAGCCCGGCGGCCCCAAAAGGATCAATCTCATATCTGTTTCGCCCCCCGGCTAGGTGGGCGACGTCCGCACACCTGTGTTTTGAGTTCGGCGCCGCGCCGCGATCAGCGGCGGCGGCCTCCCCTGAGCTTCGACTTCCTGATCAGCCCTTCATATTGATGAGCGAGCAGATAGCCCTGCACCTGCGACACCGTATCCATCGTCACGCTGACGACGATCAGAAGCGAGGTGCCACCAAAGTAGAACGGGACCGAGGCATAGGAAATCAGAATTTCCGGAATCAGGCAGACGATCGCGAGATAGATCGCGCCGAGCACCGTGATGCGCGACAGCACGTAGTCGATATATTCCGCCGTGCGCTCACCGGGCCGGATACCCGGGATGAAGCCGCCATGCTTCTTCAGATTGTCCGCGGTCTCGGTCGGGTTGAACACGATCGCGGTGTAGAAGAAGGCGAAGAACACGATCAGCGCCAGATACATCAGCAGGAACAGCGGACGGCCGTGGCTGAGCTGGGTGGTGAGCCACTGGAACCACTCCGGTCCCTTGCCGGCGTTGAAGTTCGCAACCGTGGTCGGCAGCAGCAGCAGCGACGAGGCGAAGATCGGCGGAATCACGCCCGAGGTGTTGAGCTTGAGCGGCAGATGCGAGGACTGGCCCTCGAACATCTTGTTGCCGACCTGGCGCTTCGGATACTGGATCAGCAGCCGGCGCTGGGCGCGCTCCATGAACACGATGAAGGCGATCACGGCGACCGCCATCACGATGACGATCAGGATCAGGCCGGTCGACATCGCGCCCTGGCGGCCGAGTTCCAGCATGTTGGCGAGCGCCGACGGCAGCTCGGCGACGATGCCGGATAGGATGATCAGCGAGATACCGTTGCCGATGCCGCGCGAGGTGATCTGTTCGCCGAGCCACATCAGGAACATGGTGCCGCCGGTCAGCGTGATCGCGGTCGAGATCCGGAAGAACATGCCGGGGTCGCTGACGACATTGCCGGCGCCTTCGAGGCCGATCGCGATGCCGTAGGACTGGAACAGCGCCAGGATCACCGTCAGATAGCGGGTGTACTGGTTCAGCGTCTTGCGGCCCGCCTCGCCTTCCTTCTTGAGCGCCTCGAGCTGCGGCGACACGGTGGTCAGCAGCTGCACGATGATCGATGCCGAGATGTACGGCATGATGTTGAGCGCGAAGATCGCCATGCGGTGGATGCCGCCGCCGGCGAACATGTTGAACATGCCGAGGATGCCGCCGGACTGGCTGCGGAACACCTGCTCCCAGATGTTGGGATCGATGCCGGGCAGCGGGATGTAGGTGCCCAGCCGATAAACAAGCAGCGCACCCAGGGTGAACCAGATGCGCTTCTTCAGCTCGTCGGCTTTCGCCAGCTGTCCGAAATTGAGGTTGGCGGCAAGTTGTTCGGCTGCTGAGACCATGTTCGGCTTTCTCCCGGAGCCCGCTTCGCCGACGCCCCAAGAACTCGTTCTATCGGGGCGATCGGCAGACACCGGACATTATCTGGTGCTCGGCCTCGATAAGTCCATCATTCGATCTGCGGATTGCCCGCGCCGCGCGCGGGCAATGACGCAGATGTTACGCCGCTTCGCCTTCTTCCTTGGCGGGGGCTAGGATCTTGACCGAGCCGCCGGCCTTTTCGACCGCGGCAATGGCCGACTTGGAAGCGCCGTGGGCTTCGATGGTCAGCTTGGTCTTGATCTCGCCACGGCCGAGCAGCCGCAGGCCGTCCTTGGCGCGGCGCAGCACGCCGGCCTTGACCAGCGTCTCGACGGTCACGGTCTCGCTGGCGTTGACCAGCTTGTTGTCGATCGCTTCCTGCAGACGGTCGAGATTGATCTCGGCGAAGTCGAGCCGGAAGATGTTGTTGAAACCGCGCTTCGGCAGACGGCGATGCATCGGCATCTGGCCGCCTTCGAAACCCTTGATGCGGACGCCCGAACGCGCGGTCTGGCCCTTGCCGCCGCGGCCCGAGGTCTTGCCTTTGCCGGAACCGATGCCACGGCCGACACGCATGCGCTTCTTGCGCGAGCCGGCGTTGTCGGCGATATCGCTGAGCTTCATCGCCCTTCTCCTTATCTCTGCTTACTCGCCGACGACGCGGACGAGATGCTGAACCTTGCTGATCATGCCGCGAACTTCAGGAGTGTCCTGCAGCTCGGCAACCCGACCGATCTTGTTGAGCTTGAGGCCGATCAGCGTCGAACGCTGCGAGTGATGGCGGCGGATCGCGCTGCCGGTCTGCTCGACCTTGATCGTCTTGCTGGCCTTGGCCATCGTCTTGAACTCCAGAAAGCGCTGGTCGCGCGGGGTTATTCCGCCACCACTTCGGCGTCGCCGCCGACGCGGCGCGACTGCAGGGTGGAGACCTTGATGTTGCGGCGCGCAGCCACCGAGCGCGGCGAATCCTGATGCTTCAGCGCGTCGAAGGTCGCGCGAACCATGTTGTAGGGATTCGACGAACCGATGGACTTCGCCACCACGTCCTGGATGCCGAGCGTCTCGAACACCGCGCGCATCGGGCCGCCGGCGATGATGCCGGTACCCGCCGGAGCGGTACGCAGATAGACGCGACCGGCGCCGTGACGGCCGGCGACGTCGTGATGCAGCGTGCGGCCTTCGCGGAGCGCGACGCGCGTCAGATTGCGCTTCGCCGATTCGGTCGCCTTGCGGATCGCTTCCGGAACTTCGCGCGCCTTGCCGTGGCCGAAACCGACCCGGCCCTTCTGGTCGCCGATCACGACCAGCGCTGCGAAACCGAAGCGCTTGCCGCCCTTGACGACCTTCGCCACGCGATTGATGTGGACGAGCTTGTCGACGAACTCGCTGTCGCGCTCCTCGCGCTCCCTGCTCCGTTCGCGGCCGCCGCGTTCGCGTTCACCTGCCATGGTGTTTTCCAATCTCTAGGAGGCTTGCGCCTCTTTCCTCGTAATCGTTCAAATTCGGTTAGAAGCTGAGCCCGCCTTCGCGCGCCGCATCCGCGAGCGCCTTTACGCGCCCGTGATAGATGTAGGCGCCGCGATCGAACACGACTTCCTTGACGCCCTTCTGCGCCGCGCGTTCCGCCAGCAGCTTGCCGACGGCCTTCGCAGCATCGATGTCGGCGCCGGTCTTGCCGCCGTCGCGCATGGTCTTCTCCAGCGACGAGGCGGAAGCGAGCGTCTCGCCCTTCTGGTCGTCGATGACCTGGGCGTAGATGTGCTTGGACGAGCGGAACACCGACAGCCGCGGACGGCCGCCTGCCGAGCGGCGAAGCGCAAGGCGCACGCGCTGCTTGCGCCGGGCATTCGTAACCTTGAGTGACATGACCGGCTCCGTTACTTCTTCTTGCCTTCCTTGCGGAAGATGAATTCGTTGGCGTACTTCACGCCCTTGCCCTTGTAGGGCTCCGGCGGACGGTAGGCGCGGATCTCCGCGGCGACCTGGCCGACGCGCTGCGGATCGTTGCCGGTGATCGTGATCTCGGTCGGCTTCGGCACCGCGATGGTGATGCCTTCCGGGATCGCGTAGACCACGTCGTGGCTGTAGCCGAGCGCGAGCTGCAGGTTCTTGCCCTGCATCGCGGCGCGGTAACCGACGCCGGTGATCTCGAGCTTCTTCTCGAAGCCCTTGGTGACGCCCTCGACGAGGTTGGCGACCTGCGCACGCGCGGTGCCGTACATCGCCTGCGCGCGGTTGGTCTTGACGCGCGGAGCGACCTTGACCTGGCCGTTCTCGAACTTCACCTCGACGTCGTCATGCACGACGAACTGAAGCGCGCCCTTCGGCCCCTTCATCTTCACCGTCTGGCCCTCGACAGTCGCCGTCACACCCGACGGGATCGTCACCGGCCGCTTGCCGATACGTGACATCGTAAAATCCTTCCTCAGAACACCGTGAAGAGAACTTCGCCGCCCACGTTGGCGTCGCGCGCCTCGTGGTCAGCCATGATTCCCTTCGGCGTCGACAACACCGAAATGCCGAGACCGTTGTTCACGCGCGGCAGGTTCTTCACCGAGGCGTAAACGCGGCGGCCCGGCTTCGACACCCGCTCGATCTCGCGGATGACCGGCTCGCCGTCGAAATACTTCAGCTCGATCTCGAGCTCGCTGCGGCCCGAGGCATGCTCGACGCTGGCGTAGCCGCGGATGTAGCCCTCGGACTTCAGCACTTCGAGCACGTTGGCGCGCATCTTCGAGCCGGGGCTCGAGACCTTCGACTTCGAACGCATCTGCGCATTGCGGATGCGGGTGATGAGATCGCTGATCGGATCGTGCGTAGACATTGTTCCGACCCTCCCCTTACCAGCTCGACTTCACGAGGCCCGGAACCAGGCCCTTGGAGCCGAGTTCACGCAGCGCGATGCGCGAGAGCTTGTTCTTGCGATAGTTCGAGCGCGGACGCCCGGTCAGCTCGCAACGGTTGCGGATGCGCGTCGGCGACGAGTTGCGCGGCATCTCGGCGAGCTTCAGCGTCGCCGCGAAACGCTCTTCCATCGGCTTGGTCTTGTCGGCGATGATCGCCTTCAGCTTCTCGCGGCGCGGGCCGGCGTTCTTCGCCATCCGCTTGCGCCGGTTGTTCTTCTCGACTGAACTCTTCTTTGCCATGCTTGGCTCCTGGGTATCCGCGTTTGAGTGGCTTTGGCTCAGCTACTCACTGCCGGAACGGGAAATTGAAAGCGGTCAACAAGGCACGCGCCTCGTCGTCGGTCTTGGCGGTGGTGCAGACCGTGATGTCCATGCCACGCGCTTCCGAGACCTTGTCAAAGTCGATCTCGGGGAAAATGATGTGCTCCTTGATGCCGAGCGAATAGTTGCCGCGGCCGTCGAAGCTCTTCGGGTTCAGGCCGCGGAAGTCGCGGACGCGGGGCAGCGCCACGTTCACCAGGCGGTCGATGAACTCGTACATATGGGCCTTGCGCAGCGTGACCTTGCAGCCGATCGGCTGGTTCTCACGCAGCTTGAAGGTCGCGATCGCGATACGCGAATAGGTCACGATCGCCTTCTGGCCGGCGATCTGGGTCAGCTCGGCAGCGGCGGTCTCGGCCTTCTTGCGGTCGTTGACGGAATCGCCCACGCCCATGTTGAGCACGACCTTGTCGAGGCGCGGCACCTGCATCACGTTGGCGTAACCGAACTTCTCGGTCATCATGCCACGGATCTTCTTGTCATACTCCGCGCGCAGACGCGGCGTGTAAGCTGTATCAGCCATCGATCTCTGCTCCCGAGCTCTTGGCAACACGAACCTTCTTGCCATCGGCATGAATCTTGAACCCGATGCGGGTCGGCTTTCCGTCCTTGCCGACATACGCAATGTTGGAAAGGTCGATCGGCATCTCCTTGGAGATGATCCCGCCTTCCTGGGTCTGGGTCTGCTTCTGGTGACGCTTCACCATGTTGATGCCACGGACGAGAGCCTTGTTCTCATCCGGACGTACCTCGAACACCTCGCCGGTGCGACCCTTGTCGCGGCCGGTGAGCACCATCACCTTGTCGCCCTTGCGGATCTTGGCAGCCATCACAGCACCTCCGGCGCGAGCGAAATGATCTTCATGTGGTTCTTGGCGCGCAGCTCGCGCGGCACCGGCCCGAAGATACGGGTGCCGACCGGCTCGGACTGATTGTTGATCAGCACGGCGGCGTTGCGGTCGAAGCGGATGACCGAACCGTCGGCGCGGCGGATGTCCTTGCGGACCCTGACCACGACGGCCTTCATCACGTCGCCCTTCTTCACCTTGCCACGCGGAATGGCTTCCTTGATCGACACAACGATAACATCGCCCACGGTGGCATAGCGGCGCTTGGAACCTCCAAGAACCTTGATGCACATGACACGGCGTGCGCCAGAATTATCGGCCACGTCGAGGTTGGTCTGCATCTGAATCATTGATGCACCTCGTCCTCTTTCTGCGCTTTAGCGCGCTCAAAATTTCCCTGAATGACTTCGGCCAAGCCGAGGTAATCAGGCCGTTTTCTTGTGTTCGCCCCGGACCACGGTCCAGCGCTTCAGCTTCGAGATCGGCTTCGATTCCTCGATCCAGACCATGTCGCCCGGCTTGAACTGGTTGTTCTCGTCGTGCGCGTGGTAGTTCTTGGAACGGCGGATCGTCTTCTTGTAGATCGGGTGGGTGAAGCGGCGATCGACGCGCACCACGATGGTCTTGGCTTGCTTGTCGCTGACGACCACGCCCTGCAGAGTACGTTTCGGCATAGCTGGCCCCTTACTTCTTCTTCGCGCGCAGCTGCGCGGCGATGGTCTTGATACGAGCGATGTCGCGGCGGGCTTCCCGCATCCGCGACGTGTTCTCCAGCTGCCCGGTGGCGCGCTGGAAACGCAGGTTGAAGCGTTCCTTCTTCAGGTTCAGGACCGCATCTTCCCGCTGGTCGTCGCTCATCGCGCGAATGTCTTCAACTTTCATCTCGGCCATGGCGATTACTCCGCAATGCGCGCAACGAAGCGCGTCTTGATCGGCAGCTTGGCGGCGGCGAGCGACAGCGCTTCCTTCGCGGTCTGCACCGGCACGCCGTCGATCTCGAACATCACGCGGCCCGGCTTGATCCGGACCACCCACAATTCCGGCGCGCCCTTGCCGGAGCCCATGCGGACTTCGGCGGGCTTCTTCGACACCGGCACGTCCGGGAACACGCGGATCCAGACGCGGCCGGCGCGCTTCATGTGACGGGTCAGCGCGCGGCGGGCGGCTTCGATCTGACGGGCGGTGACGCGCTCAGGCTCCATCGCCTTCAGGCCGAACTGGCCGAACGCCAACGTCGCGCCAGAGGTCGCAACGCCGTGGATACGGCCCTTATGCGCCTTCCGGAACTTCGTTTTCTTAGGTTGCATCATGGCTTTAAGCCCTCAAATTCCTGCTTTGCCTCAAGCGGCGTCGCGGCGCGAACGCGGCGTGTTGTCGCCTTCCGCCATCTTCTTGTCCTGGGCCATCGGATCGTGCTCGAGGATCTCGCCCTTGAAGATCCAGACCTTGACGCCGCAGGTGCCGAAGGTCGTGAACGCGGTGGCGACGCCGTAGTCGACGTCGGCGCGCAGCGTGTGCAGCGGCACGCGACCTTCGCGGTACCACTCCATGCGCGCGATTTCGGCGCCGCCGAGACGGCCCGAGCAGTTGATGCGGATGCCCTCGGCGCCGAGACGCATCGCCGACTGCACGGCGCGCTTCATGGCGCGGCGGAACGCAACGCGGCGCTCGAGCTGCTGGGCAATCGATTCAGCGACCAAGGTCGCGTCGAGCTCCGGCTTGCGGATTTCGACGATGTTGATCACGACGTCCGACGAGGTGATGTCGGCAACCTTCTTGCGCAGCTTGTCGATATCGGCGCCCTTCTTGCCGATCACGACGCCCGGACGGGCCGAATGGATCGTCACGCGGCACTTCTTGTGCGGACGCTCGATCACGATGCGGGCGACGGCCGCCTGCTTGAGCTCCTTGTGCAGGATCTCGCGGATCTTGACGTCCTCGTGCAGGAGCTTGCCGTATTCCTGCTTACCGGCGAACCAACGGGAATCCCAGGTCCGGTTGATGCCGAGACGCAGCCCGATTGGATTGATCTTTTGACCCATCGTCTTCTCCTGCGCCCTTCTTAGGCGCTTGCCTCGGCCTCGACCTGACGAACCACGATGGTCAGGTGCGAGAACGGTTTGAACACACGGCCCGAACGGCCACGGCCGCGCGGAGCAAAACGCTTCATCACGATGCCGTTGCCGACATGCGCCTCGGCAACGACGAGGTCGTCGACATCGAGGTCATGGTTGTTCTCGGCGTTGGCGATCGCCGATTCCAGGCACTTCTTGACGTCGACCGCGATCCGCTTGCGCGAGAACTGCAGGTCGGCGAGCGCAGCGGACGCCTTGCGGCCGCGGATCAGCTGCGCCACCAGGTTCAGCTTCTGCGGGCTGACGCGCAGCATGCGGGCGACGGCCTTGGCCTCATTGTCCGCGAGGCTACGTTCGCGCTTTGGTTTGCTCATCGTCTATTCCTCAAGCCTTCTTGGCTTTCTTGTCGCCCGAGTGGCCGTGGAAGGTCCGGGTCGGCGAGAACTCGCCGAACTTGTGACCCACCATTTCCTCGTTGATCGCCACCGGCACATGCTTCTGGCCGTTGTAGACACCGAAGGTCAGGCCGACGAACTGCGGCAGGATGGTGGAGCGGCGGCTCCAGATCTTGATGACGTCGTGACGGCCGGACGCGCGGGCGGCATCTGCCTTCTTGAGCAGAGAACCCTCGACGAACGGGCCTTTCCAGACTGAACGAACCATGTCCGGCGTTCCTTACTTCTTCCGCTTGTGGCGGCTGAGGAGAATGAATTTGTTGGTCGACTTGTTGGTGCGGGTCTTCTTGCCCTTGGTCGGCTTGCCCCACGGAGTGACCGGGTGACGACCGCCCGAGGTACGACCTTCACCACCGCCGTGCGGGTGATCGATCGGGTTCATGACGACGCCGCGGTTGTGCGGACGCCAGCCGAGCCAGCGGGTACGACCGGCCTTGCCGATCGAGATGTTCATGTGATCCGGGTTCGAGACCGCGCCGATCGTGCCGCGGCAACGGCCGTGCACGAGACGCTGCTCGCCCGAGTTCAGGCGGACGATCACGTAGTCCTGGTCGCGGCCGACGATCTGGGCGTAGGTACCGGCGGAGCGCGCCAGCTGGCCGCCCTTGCCGATCTTCAGCTCGATGTTGTGCACGATCGTGCCGACCGGCATGTTGCCGAGCGGCATGACGTTGCCCGGCTTCACGTCGACATAGTTGCCGGCGACGACGGTGTCGCCCGCCGCCAGACGCTGCGGCGCCAGGATGTAGGCGAGCTCGCCGTCCTGATACTTGATCAGCGCGATGAACGCGGTGCGGTTCGGATCATACTCGAGCCGCTCCACGACCGCCGGCATGTCCACCTTGTCGCGGCGGAAGTCGACGGTGCGGTAGGCCTTCTTGTGGCCGCCGCCGCGGAAACGCACGGTGATGCGGCCGGTGTTGTTGCGACCGCCATTGCCGAGCTTGCCCTCGGTCAGGGTCTTCACCGGCTTGCCCTTGTAGAGCGCCGAACGATCGACCATGACCAGCTGGCGCTGGCCCGGCGTCGTGGGATTAAAGGTTTTCAATGCCATCGTCGTTGCGCCTTATAGTCCGGTAGTCACGTCGATGCGGTGGCCCTCTTCCAGGGTCACGATCGCGCGCTTGGTGTCCGACTGCGAGCCGAGATTGCCGCGGAACACCTTGGTCTTGCCCTTGCGGACGAGGGTGTTGACGCTCTTCACCTTGACGTCGAACAGCTTCTCGACCGCTTCCTTGATCTGCGGCTTGGTCGCCTTGCCGGCGACCTTGAACAGCACCTTGTTGTGCTCGGAGGCGAGCGTCGCCTTTTCCGTCACGACGGGAGAGATGATGACGTCGTAGTGGCGCGGATCGATGTTCTTCATTTGAAGCGCGCCTCCAGCGCATCAACCGCAGCCTTGGTCAGCACCAGCTTGTGGCGGCGGAGAATGTCGTAGACGTTGATGCCCTGGATGGGCAGCACGTCGATGTTCGGAATGTTGCGGGCCGCGGTCGCGAAACCGTTGTTCAGCTCGGCGCCGTCGATGATCAGCGCATTGGTCAGGCCGAGGCCCGAGAAATGCCCGAGCAGCGCCTTGGTCTTGGCGGCCTCGAGCTGCGCATTGTCGATCACGATCAGCCCGCCGTCCTTGGCCTTGGCCGACAGCGCATGCTTCAGCGCGAGCGCACGCACCTTCTTCGGCAGGTCGGTCGCATGGGAGCGAACCACCGGACCGAACGCACGGCCACCGCCGCGGAACTGCGGCACGCGGGCCGAGCCGTGACGGGCGCCGCCAGTGCCCTTCTGCTTGTACATCTTCTTGCCGGTGCGCCAGACGTCGGCGCGGCCCTGGGCCTTGTGGGTGCCGGCCTGACGCTTGTTCAGCTGCCACTGCACGCAGCGCTGAATGATGTCGGCGCGCGGCTCGAGACCGAAGATCGCATCCGAGAGCTCGACGGATCCGGCGTCCTTGCCTTCAAGGGTCGTGACTTTCAGTTCCATCTCACGCGCCCTCCTGCTCGGCCGCAGCCTCGGCAGCTTCGCCGCCGGCAACCTTGAACTTGCCGGGCTTCGGGGCTTCCTTCGGCAACGGCTTCTTGACCGCGTCGCGCACCGAGATCCAGCCGCCCTTGGAGCCGGGAACGGCGCCTTCGACGAGGATCAGGCCGCGCTCGACGTCGGTCTGCACCACGCGCAGATTGAGCGTGGTGATGCGGTCGACGCCCATGTGACCGGGCATCTTCTTGTTCTTGAAGGTCTTGCCGGGATCCTGACGGCCACCGGTCGAACCGATCGAGCGGTGGGAGACCGACACACCGTGGGTGGCGCGCAGACCGCCGAAATTCCAGCGCTTCATGCCGCCGGCAAAACCCTTACCGATCGAGGTGCCGGTCACGTCGACGAACTGGCCGACCACGAAATGGTCCGCCTGGATCTCCGCGCCGACCGGGATCAGCGCATCCTCGGACACGCGGAACTCGGCGACCTTGCGCTTCGGCTCGACCTTGGCGACTGCGAACTGGCCGCGTTCGGCCTTGGGCATGTACACGGTCTTGCGGGCGCCCGAGCCGAGTTGCAGAGCGACATAGCCGTTCTTCTCGGTCGTGCGGTGGCCCAGCACCTGGCAGTTGCCCAACTTCAGCACGGTCACAGGGATATGCTCGCCGGTCTCCGTAAAGACCCGCGTCATCCCGACCTTCTGTGCGATCACTCCGGAGCGCATCGGCGTGCTTCCTGTCTTTCTGTCCGCAAGCGGCGGACGTAAAAATCCAAAACCTTAGAGCTTGATCTCGACGTCGACACCGGCGGCCAGGTCGAGCTTCATCAGCGCATCGACGGTCTGCGGGGTCGGGTCGACAATGTCGAGAAGGCGCTTGTGAGTGCGCATCTCGAATTGCTCGCGGCTCTTCTTGTCAACGTGCGGCGAACGGTTGACGGTGAACTTCTCGATGCGGGTCGCAGCGGAATCGGTCCGCGAACCTGCGCACCGGTGCGCTTCGCCGTGTTCACGATCTCGCGGGTCGACGTATCGAGGATTCGATGGTCGAACGCCTTGAGACGGATGCGAATATTTTGGCCGTTCATTGCCGTATTCTTTCTTTAGTGAGTGGCGAGTAGCGAATAGCGAATGGTGACCCACCCGCTACTCGCCATTCCCTATTCGCGTATTACTCGATGATGGCGGCGACGACGCCGGCGCCGACGGTGCGGCCGCCTTCGCGGATCGCGAAGCGCAGCTTCTCTTCCATCGCGATCGGCACGATCAGGTGCACTTCCATCGCGATGTTGTCGCCCGGCATCACCATCTCGGTGCCTTCCGGCAGATGCACGACACCGGTCACGTCGGTGGTGCGGAAGTAGAACTGCGGACGGTAGTTGGTGAAGAACGGGGTGTGACGACCGCCCTCTTCCTTGGTGAGGATGTAGGCCTCAGCCTTGAACTTGGTGTGCGGCTTGACCGAACCGGGCTTGCACAGCACCTGGCCACGCTCGACTTCCTCGCGCTTGGTGCCGCGGAGCAGCGCACCGATGTTGTCGCCGGCCTGGCCCTGATCGAGCAGCTTGCGGAACATTTCGACGCCGGTGACGATGGTCTTCTGGGTGTCGCGGATACCGACGATTTCGATTTCCTCGCCGACCTTGATCACGCCGCGCTCGACACGGCCGGTGACGACGGTGCCGCGGCCCGAGATCGAGAACACGTCTTCGACCGGCATCAGGAATGGCTGGTCGATCGGACGCTCCGGCTGCGGGATGTACTCGTCGACGTTGCGCATCAGCTCGAGGATGGCGTCGTGGCCGAGCTTCTTGTCCTTGTCTTCGAGGGCGGCGAGCGCCGAACCCTTGATGATCGGAATGTCATCGCCCGGGAATTCGTACTTCGAGAGCAGTTCGCGAACTTCCATCTCGACGAGCTCGAGCAGCTCCGGATCGTCGACCATGTCGCACTTGTTGAGGAACACGACGAGCGCGGGAACGCCGACCTGGCGGGCGAGCAGGATGTGCTCGCGGGTCTGCGGCATCGGGCCGTCAGCAGCCGACACGACCAGGATCGCGCCGTCCATCTGGGCAGCGCCGGTGATCATGTTCTTGACGTAGTCGGCGTGGCCGGGGCAGTCGACGTGCGCGTAGTGGCGGTTCTGCGTCTCGTACTCGACGTGAGCGGTCGAGATCGTGATGCCGCGCGCCTTCTCTTCCGGCGCCTTGTCGATCTGGTCGTAGGCGGTGAACGTCGCGCCGCCGGTTTCTGCGAGCACCTTGGTGATCGCTGCGGTCAGCGAGGTCTTGCCATGGTCGACGTGACCGATGGTGCCGATGTTGCAGTGGGGCTTGTTACGCTCGAATTTAGCTTTGGCCATTTGACTCTCCGTTCAATCGTTGACTGCCGTCAACGACAATCAGGCAAACTTCTTCTGGACTTCAGCCGACACGTTCGCCGGAGCTTCGGCGTAGTGATCGAACTGCATGGTGAAGGTCGCGCGACCCTGGCTCATCGAGCGCAGGTTGTTCACGTAACCGAACATGTTCATGAGCGGCACCATCGCGTTGATGACGTTGGCGTTGCCGCGCATGTCTTGGCCCTGGATCTGGCCGCGCCGGGAATTCAGGTCGCCGATGACCGAACCGGTGTAGTCTTCCGGGGTCACCACCTCGACCTTCATGATCGGCTCGAGCAGAACGGACTTGCCCATCTGCAGCGCCTCGCGGAAGCAGGCGCGCGTGGCGATTTCGAAGGCCAGCGCCGACGAGTCGACGTCGTGATACTTGCCGTCGATCAGCTGCACCTTGACGTCGACGATCGGGAAGCCCGCGACCACGCCGGAGGACAGCACGCTCTCGAGGCCCTTTTCGACGCCCGGGATGTACTCCTTCGGCACCGCGCCGCCGACGATCTTCGATTCGAACTCGTAGCCCTTCCCGGCTTCGTTCGGCTCGACGATGATGGTGACGGCCGCGAACTGGCCGGTACCGCCGGTCTGCTTCTTGTGGGTGTAGCTGTGCTCGACCCGCTTGGTGACACGCTCACGGAACGCCACCTGCGGTGCGCCGATGTTGGCGTCGACCTTGTAGGTGCGCTTGAGGATGTCGACCTTGATGTCGAGATGCAGTTCGCCCATGCCCTTGAGGATGGTCTGGCCGGACTCGTGGTCGGTCGACACGCGGAACGACGGATCCTCCGCGGCGAGCTTGGCCAGCGCCACGCCCAGCTTCTCCTGGTCGGCCTTCGACTTCGGCTCGATCGCGATCTCGATCACCGGCTCCGGGAATTCCATCTTCTCGAGGATGACCGGCTTGTTGGGGTCGCAAAGCGTGTCGCCGGTGCGCGCTTCCTTCAGGCCAGCCAGCGCGACGATGTCGCCGGCGTAGGCTTCCTTGATGTCTTCGCGGTTGTTCGCATGCATCAGCAGCATGCGGCCGATACGTTCCTTCTTCTCGCGGGTCGAGTTCACGACGCCGGTGCCCGACTGCAGGATACCGGAATAGATGCGGCAGAAGGTGATGGTGCCGACGAACGGGTCGTCCATGATCTTGAACGCGAGCAGCGCCAGTGGCTCCTTGTCGTCCGCCTTGCGCACGACCTCGTTGCCGTCCTCATCGGTGCCCTTGATCGCGGGCACGTCGACCGGCGACGGCAAGTAGTCGACGACGGCGTCGAGCAGCGGCTGCACGCCCTTGTTCTTGAACGCCGAGCCGCACAGCACCGGATAGAACGCGCCGGTCAGCACGGCCTTGCGGATCAGGCGCTTCAGGGTCGCCTCGTCCGGCTCATTGCCGTCGAGGAACGCAGCGAGAGCGTCGTCGTCGAGCTCGACGGCGGCTTCCACCATCTTCTCGCGATATTCCTTGGCCTGCTCGACCAGATCTTCCGGGATGTCGACATAGTCGAACTTGGCGCCGAGCGATTCATCGTTCCAGATGACGCCCTTCATCTTCACGAGGTCGACGAGACCCTTGAAGTTGTTCTCGGCACCGATCGGCAGCTGAATCGCGATCGGCTTGGCGCCGAGGCGGTCGACGATGTCAGCCAGGCACTTGAAGAAGTCGGCACCGGTCTTGTCCATCTTGTTGGCGAAGACGATGCGCGGAACCTTGTACTTGTCGCCCTGGCGCCAGACGGTCTCGGTCTGAGGCTCGACGCCCTGGTTGGAGTCGAGAACGCAAACGGCGCCGTCGAGCACGCGCAGCGAACGCTCGACTTCAATGGTGAAGTCGACGTGGCCGGGGGTGTCGATGATGTTCAGGCGCTTGCCGTTCCAGAACGCGGTGGTCGCAGCCGAGGTGATCGTGATGCCACGCTCCTGCTCCTGCTCCATCCAGTCCATCGTCGCGGCACCTTCGTGCACTTCGCCGATCTTGTGGCTCTTGCCGGTGTAATACAGGATACGCTCGGTGGTCGTGGTCTTGCCGGCGTCGATATGCGCCATGATACCGAAGTTGCGGTAGTCCTCGATGGCATGTTGGCGGGGCATGAGACTGTTCCTTAGATTCCGTTATTCGCCTTACCAGCGATAGTGCGAGAACGCGCGGTTGGCTTCCGCCATCCGGTGCACGTCTTCACGCTTCTTGACCGCGTTGCCGCGGTTGTTCGAGGCGTCGAGCAGCTCCGCCGAGAGACGCTCCGTCATGGTCTTCTCGTTGCGCTCGCGGGCAGCCGAGATCAGCCAGCGGATGCCGAGCGCCTGACGGCGCACCGAACGGACTTCCACCGGGACCTGGTAGGTTGCGCCGCCGACGCGGCGGGAACGGACCTCGATGGTCGGCATCACGTTCTCAAGCGCCTGCTCGAACACGCCGAGCGGGTTCTGCTTGGTCTTGGTCTCGATCATGCCGAGCGCACCGTAGACGATGTTTTCGGCAACCGACTTCTTCCCGGCGTACATCACCGAGTTCATGAACTTCGTAATGATGATGTTCCCGAACTTCGGATCCGGAAGAACTTCACGCTTCTCAGCAGAATGGCGACGCGACATCTGATCGTTTCCCGCTTACTTCGGACGCTTCGCGCCGTACTTCGAACGACGCTGCTTACGGTTCTTGACGCCCTGGGTATCCAGCACGCCGCGGAGGATGTGGTAGCGCACGCCGGGCAAGTCCTTGACGCGGCCGCCGCGGATCATGACCACCGAGTGCTCCTGAAGGTTATGGCCCTCACCCGGGATGTAACCGATCACCTCGAAGCCGTTGGTCAGGCGCACCTTGGCAACCTTACGAAGCGCCGAGTTCGGCTTCTTCGGGGTCGTGGTGTAGACGCGCGTGCACACGCCGCGCTTCTGCGGCGACTGCTGCAGCGCCGGCACCTTCTTACGTGACTTCTGCACTTCACGCGGTTTTGCGATCAGCTGGTTGATCGTCGGCATGTAGCCTTCACCCTTTAGTTCGCGCGAAGCCTTGAATGGCTTCGCCAATTCTTCTCGGGAAAAGCCGTCCCGTACGGCCCGCTCGACGCGAATCAAATACCCGCGCAAAGCGAAATTGCGCCAACCACTCATCGCTGAGCGGAAAGCGCTTCGACGCCACAGAGGACCGCGATTCCGTACCGTTCAGCGTTTGCTGGCCGGCCCGCCACCGAGGTCATGCATCCGAAATCACTCTCAAGAGGACGTGCTCAAGAGAACCAATATCGTCCTGGCATTGCCTAGCTATCATCGACAGCGTTTGAGCGGCATTCGTCGAGGTTGGTGCCCGTCCGGCGCCTGAAAAAGGGCCTTCGGGTGTTCCGTTCCGACGCTGGCGTAGCTCACCGCCTGTCGTTAAGTGGGCGCCTTGTATAATCGAGAGATAGTGAAGTCAAGCAAAACGACAAGCAAAGAAACGCCTCTGCCGCTTGCGTATTTCGCATTTCATCAGCGCTCGGCAAGCGACGGATTGTGACAGCCTCCGCGCCTCCCCTCACCTCTATCCGAATCTCCGGCGCGGGCGCGGAATCATATTTAACCCGGGTAAAATACGAACAGAAACAATTCTCCCCAACTTAGTCCTGAATGCAAATTTCGAAACTAAGCCTTTATTTGCCATTCGCAGCGCAAAAATTGCGATCTACGGCCACGGAAGCTCTCATGCGGTACACCGACATCGCGATCATCGGCGGAGGCCTTGCGGGCTCGATCGCAGCCGCCATGCTCGGCCGTGCCGGAATACCGGCTGTCCTGATCGACCCGCATCAGGTCTATCCGTTCGATTTCCGGGTCGAGAAGATCGGCGGCGACCTCCAGCTCGAACGATTCGGAAGGACCGGCCTTGCCGAATCCGTGCTCCGTTCGGCCACGCTGGACGGTGAGAACTGGATCGCGCGATTCGGTCATCTGCTCGACCGGCAGCCGAGCCGGCAATACGGCATCATGTACGACGACCTGATCACCGCGATTCGGGACGAGATCGCGCAGCCGGCGGAATTCATCTGCGACAAGGTCGTCAACGTCGCGACCGGCTCCGAGCGCCAGAAGCTGGTGCTCTCGGGCGGCGAGGAGATCTCGGCCCGCCTGGTGGTGCTCTCCAACGGCCTGAACGTCGGACTGCGCCGGATGCTCGGCATCGAGCG
The DNA here is from genome assembly GCF_001238275.1 of Bradyrhizobium viridifuturi. Lineage (GTDB taxonomy): Bacteria > Pseudomonadota > Alphaproteobacteria > Rhizobiales > Xanthobacteraceae > Bradyrhizobium > Bradyrhizobium viridifuturi. The sequence goes on along the minus strand of NZ_LGTB01000001.1, from coordinate 300,554 downwards.
GCTGGTCACCAGCCATTGCCACTCGATCTCGCTCGGCTTCGATTTCGTTCCCGTCGGCCAGCCCGCCTTCCCGTTCGCGGCCATGACCTATTTCTCGGAGCGGCCGAGCGACCGCATCCCCTACATCACGCTGTTTCCGATCGAAACCGGATGCGTGCCAACCTCTTCACCTACCGCCAGGCCGACGATCCGTGGCTGCGCGCGATGCGGCGCAATCCGGTCGAGACGCTGAACGCCGCGCTGCCGCGGCTGCGCCGGCTCACCGGCGAATTCGACGTCGCCGGCGACATTAAGATCCGCCCCGCCGACGTCTATGTCAGCACCGGCTACCGGCAGGCCGGCGTCGTGCTGGTCGGCGACGCCTTCGCCAGCACCTGCCCGGTCACCGGAACAGGGACCGACAAGGTGTTCACCGACGTGTCGCAGCTCTGCAACGTCCACATCCCGGCCTGGCTTGCCACCGACGGCATGGGCGAGGAGAAGATCACCGCCTTCTACGACGATCCGGTCAAGACGGAATGCGACGCCTGGTCGAACGCCAAGGCCTTCAATTTCCGCAAGGTGTCGATCGGCGGCGGACCCTACTGGCAAGCCCAGCGCTGGGCGCGCTTCCTCGGTTATCTCGGCCGGGGCTCGCTGCGCCGGCTGCACCGCCCACAGGCGGCCTCGACAACGCGGACAGCCAATCAGTTCCGGCAACGTCCGCAGGCGGCGGACCGGGCGTAGCAGCCGGACGTCACGAGCTACGAGGCGCGGGCGTCACGCCTCCTCGTCTTCGTCCTCATCCTCGTCGTCTTCATCCTCGTCGTCATCGTCCGCGTCGTCGTCTTCGTCGTCATCGTCGGGATGCACATGTCCCTGGTCGTCCCACAGCTTGCGGTAGACGCCATTGCGGGCCAGCAGTTCCTCATGCGAGCCGCGTTCGATCGCCCTGCCGCCTGAGATCACGATGATCTCGTCCATCTCGACCACCGAGGTCAGGCGGTGCGTCGACCAGATCATCGTGCGCCCTTCGGCGACCTTGAGCAGCGTGCGGTTGATCGCGGCCTCCGTGGTCTGGTCCAGCGCCGAGGTCGCCTCGTCGAGCAGCAGCACGGATGGATTGCGGATCAGCGCGCGCGCGATCGCGATGCGCTGGCGCTGGCCGCCGGACAGGGTATCGCCGCGCTCGCCGACCGGCGTGTCGTAGCGCTGCGGCAGGCTCATGATGTAGCGATGGATCTCGGCCTTCTTCGCGGCGTCCTCGACTTCCGCGTCGGTCGCCCCCTCCTTGCCGAGCCGGATATTCTCGCGGATCGACATGTTGAACAGCATGTTCTCCTGGAACACGACCGCCATGTTGGCCCGCAGCGACTCGCGCGTCACCCGGCGGATATCGACGCCGTCGATCGTGACACGGCCCTCGTCCGGCACGTAGAGCCGCAGGATCAGGTTGATCAGCGTGCTCTTGCCGGATCCGCTCGGGCCGACGATCGCGATGCTCTTGCCAGCATTGAGCTTCAGGCTGAGATTGTCAAGCACCGGCGTCTGCGCCCCTTCATACTGGAAGGTGACGCGGTCGAAGGAGATGTCGTTGGTGATGCGCGGCAGATCCGGCGCACCGGGACGGTCGGCACCGCGGGTCGGCTCGTCCAGCAGTTCCTGGATGTGCCGCACCGCCGCCGCCGACGAGATCGACACCGGGATGAAATGCATCAGATGGGCGATGTTGTAGGACACCTCCCAGAATGCGCTCTCGAAGGTCACGAAGGTGCCGACCGTGATCTGCCCCTTGGTGGCCAGATAGGCGCCGATCGCCAGCACCACGAGGTGGAGCAGCAGCACCGCGATGGTGACGGTGCGCTCCACCATGGTCGACAGGAACATCGCCGAGGCGGCCTTGGCGCGGACGTCGCGGTTGCGCAGCGTGAACCAGCCGAGCGCCCGGCGCTGCAGATTGAACGCCTTGACGACCGCCTGCGCGGCGACGTTCTCCTGCACGGTTCCCAGCAGCGCGGCTTCGTTCTGCTTCTGCTCGTAATTGGCCTGCACCGCCTTCGGCGTCAGGATACGCGGCCCGATCAGCGTGATCGGAAATACCAGCAGAGCGACCGCGGCAAGCTGCCAGTTCAGGAACAGCATCAGGATGATGCCGGCGATCAACTCGAGACCGGGCAGCGCCGCGCTGTTGGCAAAGGTCTTGACCGAGCCCTCGAACGCCGAGAGATCGATCGAGAAGCGCGACAGGATCTCGCCGCGCTTGGTGCGCGCGAAATAGGCCGATGGCAAGTTTTGGACGTGCTCGAAGATGCGAGTCCGGACGTCGGCGATGATGCCGGCGGCGAGCCGCGCATCCCAGCGCTCGTACCAGACCGCGATGATCGAGGTGACGATGCCGGCCACGGCGAGCACGCCGAGGATCTTGTAGAGCGCCTGAAAGTCTTCCTCGCCGAGCGCGTCGTCGATCAGGAATTTCAGGCTGAGCGGCATGATGACGTTGAACAACGTCTCGACCAGCACGCCGATGGCGACGAAGGCGAACGGCTTCCTGTAGTTCGCCAGGATCGGCTTGACGAAGCCGAAGATCGTCGACAGCGCGCCGGCGGCCTCCTTGGCGGTGAAGACGACGAGATCCTCGTCATCATCATCGTCGAGCTCGAACTCGTCCTCCTCGTCATCCTCATCGTCGTCGTCGGCCGGGGCGGCGGCGGGCTTCGCGGAGGCTGCCGCCGCAGGCGGACCGGCCACCGGCGCAGGCTTCTTCTTCAGCTCGGGATCGTCGGCCGCCGATCTCGCGGGATCGTCTGATGCAGGAGGTCTTGATGCAGGAGGTCTTGGCGCCATGAAACCAACCGATGCTCCACGGCCGGCATGACCGCAAATCGAAACCGCAGCCGACAACGCTGCGGCCGCGATCCTATGCGATCAAGGTCAATTCGGCAAAGCGTTTGGAACCGCGCGACGCGCAGCCACGCCGTGCCGTGGATTCGGCATCACAGCACGGCCGCGGTCTGACCGTTGGTTGGCGCAAGGCCGATCGCCTCGCGTCAGAAGCCGACAGTCGCCGCCGCTAGTCGTCGAGGTCTGCCTCGACCTTGTCGAAGAACGAATAACGCAGGCTGTCGGAGTCGGCGTACCACTGTCCCGGCCCCTTGTTGGCGGCGAGCGTCAGCGTCCACAGCGCATCGGTGCAGTCGCGGCGGTGCATCGACAGGTCGAAGCCGTTGCCGAAGAACAACTCCGACCATTCCCACCAGGTGCCGAGCTTCTTCACTCCGCGCAACAGGTCGTAGCGATCGATCACCGCCGGCGCCATGTCCGAGGTCACCGACGCGAACACGACGCCGGTCTTGACCACGCGATTGAGCTCGCGCACCCCGCGCACGACCTGCTTCTCGCCGAGATGACACAGCGAGGTCTCGAACACGAAGTCGAACTCGTTGTCCTTGAACGGCATGTCGGCGATCGAGCCGAGCTTGTTGTACTTCTTGAGCGCCTTCGGCGTCTTGCCGTGGATGTAGCGGTTGTTCTCGATGCCCCAGGCATCGATGCCGCGCTCGCGCAGTGCCCCGACCAGCTCGCCGCTGGCGGAGCCGGCGATCAGCAGCTTGTAGCCCTTCGCCCTGCCCCAGACCGTCTTGATCAGGTCGGTCAGATAGGCCGGATCGGTGAAGTTGCGCCAGACCTCGCTGTAGGGACCGACGCCGCGATAATTGTCGAAATAGGTGCGGTCGATCTTGTCGCCCTGCGCGCCATCGTCCTGCGCGCGGGCGCGACGCAGCCGCATCATCTCGGTGACGACGATGTCGGTCGCGGCATCGGAGGAATCGAGCAGCCCGTTCAGCGTCGAATCGAACAGATAGTCGCCCACCACCACGATGCCGGGGTGCTCCTTCGGCTCGGGACGATGGTTGGTCATGACGTCGCGCACCGGCAGGCCGCCCGGCAGCGCGTTGACCGACGACAGCCAGCGGTGGGTCTTGCCTTCGAGGAAATGCGCGCGGGCATCGCCGAGCGAGGCCGGCAGCGACTTCAGTGCGGCGTCGATCAGTTCCTCGTCGCTGAGATTGGCGTAGGCGAGCGCGTCGGAGCCGGCGATCAGCCAGTTCAGCACGCCGTGCTTGCCGACATCGTGGCGCGCGCCTTCGTTGTAGACGCAGCAGCCGCCGAACGCCTCCGACATGAACCAGGCGCCCGGGATCTTCTCGCCCCAGAACGGCTCGTCGAACAGGATCGAGACGCGCAGATAGTGCGCGGGCCGATCGAAATAGGCGACGTGCTTGACCATCGACTTGCGCAACTGCTCGCCGTCCCAGCGCATGGTCGCGAGCCATGAGTGCGGCAGGCAGACCAGCACGAGGTCGAAGTCGCGCGTCTCCGGGCCCTTGCCGTTCATCATGTTGAGCTGGTAGCGGCCGGTCGCGGTCTTGCCGACCTTGAGGACGCGATGGTTGAGCTGGATGTCGGCGCTGACCTCCGAGCGCAGGCAATCGATCAGCTGCTCGTTGCCGTTCTGGATCGAATACAGGCCGATATAACCGTCGACGTCCATCACGTAGTTCTTCAGCGCGTTGAGGCCGTTGGTGTTGTGGCTCTCGGTCGCAAGGTCCGAGCGCGCCATCACCTTGAAGAACCGCTTGGCGGTCGCATCCTCGACCTCTTCGTCGAGGATCTGCTCGGCGGTCTTGTAGGCCCACGGATGCTCATTGTCGTGGGCGCCGACGCCCTCGTAATACTCGATCGGCGACACCAGATCGGTGCAACGCTTGCGGAACGCCTCGATCGCAGCCGCGGTCTTCGCGCCGTATTTGCGGCGCATGCCGGGCACGTCGGCGAGCAGCTCGCCGTCGAGCTGCACCTGCTCGGCATCCATCGGGATCGTCTGCAGGCCGAAATGCTGGATCAGCTCGCGCAGCGGGTCGGGTCCCGTCATCGAGTAATCGTAGATCTCGGCAACGCCGGCCTCGTACATCGCGGGCGCGCTGTCGAATTTGCGCGTGACGATCTTGCCGCCGAGGCGGTTCGACGCCTCGAAGATGGTGATGCGGCAGAGGTCGCCGAGTTTGCGCTTCAAATACCAGGCGCTCATCAGCCCCCCGGGGCCGCCGCCTACAATCGCCAAGTCGAGCATATGGGTTCCGTCGTCTCCGGCGCGAGCCAAACAGCCGGTCTAAGTCACCCTAGCAAAAGCACTTTTTTGCCTGAAGGGAAGATGAACAAACTGCGTCCCTGCACCGCAGCAGGGAAAGAAAGCAGCAAAAAGGCCGGCAAAACGCCGGCCTTCTCGCCATTACCGTAGTCTTGCGGAGGCCTATTCCGCGGGCGGCAGCGCCAGCGGCTCCGCTTCCGGGGCCGTCGGCACGATCGCCGCCTGCTGCTTCTCGCGCTCGTCGAGGATCAGCTTGTCGCGCTTGACCGCAACTTCGCGGATCCGCGCCATCGAGGCGCCGGTGCCGGCCGGGATCAGGCGACCGACAATGACGTTCTCCTTGAGGCCCTCGAGCGGGTCGATCTTGCCGTTGACCGCCGCCTCGGTGAGCACGCGCGTGGTCTCCTGGAACGAGGCCGCGGAGAAGAACGAGCGGGTCTGCAAGCTCGCCTTGGTGATGCCGAGCAGAACCGGCGTACCCGTGGCGGGCTTCTTGCCCTCTTCCTTGGCCTTGACGTTGAGCGCGTCGAACTCGATCTTGTCGACCTGCTCGCCCGAGATCATGTCGGTGTCGCCCTGATCGGTGACCTCGACCTTCTGCAGCATCTGACGGACAATCACCTCGATGTGCTTGTCGTTGATGAGCACGCCCTGCAACCGGTAGACCTCCTGGATTTCATTGACCAGATAGGCAGCGAGTTCCTCGATGCCCTTGATCGCCAGGATGTCGTGCGGCGCCGGATTGCCTTCGACGATGAAATCGCCCTTTTCGACGATGTCGCCGTCCTGAAGGTGGATGTGCTTGCCCTTCGGGATCAGGTACTCGCGCGGCTCCTCGGTCTTGTCCATCGGCTCGATCGAGATGCGGCGCTTGTTCTTGTAGTCGCGGCCGAAGCGGATCGTTCCCGCGGTCTCCGCGATGATCGCCGCATCCTTCGGCTTGCGAGCCTCGAACAGTTCCGCCACCCGCGGTAGACCGCCGGTGATGTCACGCGTCTTGGCGCTCTCGGTCGAGATACGCGCCAGGATGTCGCCGGGCATCACCTTCGCGCCGATGTCGACCGACAGAATGCCGTCGACCGACAGCATGTAGCGGGCATCGCCGCCACGCGCGAGCTTCAGCACCTTGCCATCCTTGCCCTTGACCACGATGGCCGGACGCAGGTCCGAGCCGCCGCGCGTCGTGCGCCAGTCGATGACCACGCGCTTGGCAATACCGGTCGATTCGTCGAGCGTTTCCGAGATCGACTGGCCTTCGACCAGATCCTCGAACCCGATCGTGCCCTCGACTTCGGTGAGCACCGGGCGGGTATAGGGATCCCACTCCGCGATGCGCTGGCCACGCTTGACCATGTCGCCTTCGTCGACGTGCATCTTCGAACCGTACTGAATACGGTGGGTTGCACGCTCGGTGCCGTCGGCATCGACGATCGCAACGACCATGTTGCGCACCATCGCGACCAGATTGCCTTCGCTGTTGCGGGCGATGGCCTTGTTCCGGATCACGATCTTGCCGTCGAAGTTCGATTCGACGAACGACTGCTCGTTGAGCTGCGCGGCGCCGCCGATGTGGAACGTGCGCATCGTCAGCTGCGTGCCGGGCTCACCGATCGACTGCGCCGCGATGACGCCGACGGCCTCACCGTGGTTGACCGGAGTGCCGCGGGCCAGATCGCGGCCATAGCACTTGGCGCAGATGCCGTTGACCAGCTCGCAGGTCAGTGCCGAGCGGATCTTCACCTCCTGGATGCCGGCCTGCTGGATCAGGTCGACGTGGCTCTCCTCCATCAAGGTGTCGCGCTTGATGACGACTTCATTGGTGGCGGGATCGCGCACGTCATCGCAGGCCGTGCGGCCCAGGATGCGCGAGCCAAGCGAGGCGACCACGGTGCCGGCGTCGACGATGGCGCGCATCTTGATGCCGAGCTTGGTGCCGCAATCGGTCTGCGTGATGATGCAGTCCTGCGCGACGTCGACCAGACGGCGGGTCAGGTAGCCGGAGTTCGCGGTCTTCAACGCGGTGTCCGCGAGGCCCTTGCGGGCGCCGTGGGTCGAGTTGAAGTACTCGAGCACCGACAGACCTTCCTTGAAGTTGGAAATGATCGGCGTCTCGATGATCTCGCCCGACGGCTTGGCCATCAGGCCGCGCATGCCGGCGAGCTGGCGCATCTGGGCCGGCGAACCACGCGCACCGGAGTGCGCCATCATGTAGATCGAGTTGATGTCGGCATCCGCGCCCGCCGCCGTCTTCTTGGTCGACGAGATCTCCTTCATCATCGCCTTGGCGACTTCTTCACCGGCCTTCGACCAGGCGTCGACGACCTTGTTGTACTTCTCGCCATGGGTGATCAGGCCGTCATTGTACTGCTGCTCGAAATCCTTCGCCAGCGTACGGGTCTGGTCCACGATCTTCCACTTCGACGCCGGCACGACCATGTCGTCCTTGCCGAACGAGATGCCCGCCTTGAAGGCGTTGTAGAAGCCGAGCGCCATGATGCGATCGCAGAAGATCACCGTCTCCTTCTGACCGCAGTGACGGTAGACCTGGTCGATCACGCCGGAGATCTCGCGCTTGGTCATCAGCTTGTTGATGATGTCGTACGAGATCTTGGTGCTCTTCGGCAGCAGGTTGCCGAGCATGACGCGGCCCGCGGTGGTTTCGATCCACCGCTTCGACATCTTGCCGTCCTCGTCCATGCCTTCCCACCGGTACTTGATCTTGGTGTGGAGGTGGATGACCTTCGAATGCAGGGCGTGCTCGAGCTCGGCCATGTCGCCGAAGATCTTGCCCTCACCGGGCAGGCCTTCGCGCATGATCGAGACGTAGTAGAGGCCGAGCACGATGTCCTGCGACGGCACGATGATCGGCTGGCCGTTCGCCGGATGCAGGATGTTGTTGGTCGACATCATCAGGACGCGCGCTTCCAGCTGCGCTTCGAGCGACAGCGGAACGTGCACGGCCATCTGGTCGCCGTCGAAGTCGGCGTTGAACGCGGCGCAGACCAGCGGATGCAGCTGGATCGCCTTGCCCTCGATCAGCACCGGCTCGAACGCCTGAATGCCGAGGCGATGCAGCGTCGGCGCGCGGTTGAGCAGCACCGGATGCTCGCGGATCACCTCATCGAGGATATCCCAGACCTCCGGACGCTCCTTCTCGACCAGCTTCTTGGCCTGCTTCACCGTGGTGGACAGACCCTTGGCATCGAGCCGCGAGTAGATGAACGGCTTGAACAGCTCGAGCGCCATCTTCTTCGGCAGGCCGCACTGATGCAGGCGCAGTTCGGGACCGACCACGATCACCGAACGGCCCGAATAGTCGACGCGCTTGCCGAGCAGGTTCTGGCGGAACCGGCCCTGCTTGCCCTTCAGCATGTCGGCGAGCGACTTCAGCGGGCGCTTGTTGGCGCCCGTGATGACGCGGCCGCGGCGGCCGTTGTCGAACAGCGCGTCGACGGCCTCCTGCAGCATGCGCTTTTCGTTGCGGATGATGATATCAGGCGCGCGCAGCTCCATCAGCCGCTTCAAACGGTTGTTGCGGTTGATGACGCGGCGGTAGAGGTCATTGAGGTCCGAGGTCGCGAACCGGCCGCCGTCGAGCGGCACCAGCGGACGCAGGTCCGGCGGAATCACCGGCACCACCGTCATGATCATCCACTCCGGCTTGTTGCCGGAGACGCGGAAGGCCTCGACGATCTTCAGACGCTTGGCGAGCTTCTTGTGCTTGATGTCGGAGTCGGTCTCCGCCATGTCGGCGCGCAGCGTCGCTTCGAGCTTCTCGAGCTCGAGCCCCTTCAGCAGCTCGCGGATCGCCTCGGCGCCGATCATGGCGGTGAAGCTGTCCTGGCCGTACTCGTCCTGCGCCTTCAGATACTCGTCTTCAGACAGCAGCTGACGGTCCTTCAGCGCGGTCAGACCCGGCTCGAGAACGACGTAGTATTCGAAGTACAGGATCCGCTCGAGATCCTTCAGGGTCATGTCGAGCAGCAAGCCGATGCGCGACGGCAGCGACTTCAGGAACCAGATGTGGGCGACCGGGGCCGCCAGCTCGATATGGCCCATGCGCTCGCGCCGGACGCGCGACAGCGTCACCTCGACCGAGCACTTCTCGCAGATGATGCCCTTGTACTTCATCCGCTTGTACTTGCCGCACAAGCACTCGTAGTCCTTGATCGGCCCGAAGATGCGCGCGCAGAACAGGCCGTCACGCTCCGGCTTGAAGGTGCGGTAGTTGATGGTCTCCGGCTTCTTGATCTCGCCGTACGACCAGGACAGAATCTTCTCCGGAGACGCGATCGAAATCCGGATCTGGTCGAAGACCTGAGCCGGCGTCGTCGGATTGAAAAGATTCATAATCTCTTGATTCATGGTCTTCTCCTCGCGTGCCGATCGTCACCGGCAGCAAATTCGAAAGTTTTAGTCAGCGCGCGCCCCGCTCACGTCCGAGAGGAGCGCGAAGGCCCGGCGCTGTCGCGCCGGGCATAAATCACAGCGTTACTCGGCCGCTTCCGATGTCGGCGCCGGTCCCACCTTGGAATTGTGCAGGTCGACGTTGAGGCCGAGCGAGCGCATTTCCTTGACCAGCACGTTGAACGATTCCGGAATACCGGCCTCGAAGGTGTCGTCGCCGCGCACGATCGCCTCGTACACCTTGGTACGGCCGGCGACGTCGTCCGACTTCACGGTCAGCATTTCCTGCAGCGTGTAGGCGGCGCCGTAGGCTTCCAGCGCCCAGACCTCCATTTCGCCGAAGCGCTGGCCGCCGAACTGCGCCTTGCCGCCCAGCGGCTGCTGGGTGACGAGCGAGTACGGACCGATCGAACGCGCGTGGATCTTGTCGTCCACGAGATGGTGCAGCTTGAGCATGTAGATGTAGCCCATCGTCACCTTGCGATCGAACGCATCGCCGGTACGGCCGTCATAGACGGTCGACTGGCCGGAGGCGTCGAAGCCCGCGAGCTTCAGCATCTCCTCGATGTCGGCTTCCTTGGCGCCGTCGAACACCGGCGTTGCGATCGGCACGCCGTGGCTCAGGTTGCGGCCGAGTTCCAGCAGCTCGTTGTCGTTCAGCGACTTGATGGTTTCATCCTCGCCGTAGATCTTCTTCAGGGTCTCGCGCAGCGGCTTGAGATCCTGCCTCTGATAATAGGCGTCGATGGTCTGGCCGATGCGCTTGCCGAGGCCGGCGCAGGCCCAACCGAGATGCGTCTCGAGGATCTGGCCGACGTTCATGCGTGAGGGCACGCCGAGCGGATTGAGCACGATATCGGCATGCGTACCGTCCTCGAGGAACGGCATGTCCTCGATCGGCACGATCTTCGACACCACGCCCTTGTTGCCGTGACGGCCGGCCATCTTGTCGCCGGGCTGGATCTTGCGCTTCACCGCGACGAAGACCTTGACCATCTTCATCACGCCGGGCGGCAGCTCGTCGCCACGCTGCAGCTTCTCGACCTTGTCGAGGAAGCGCTGCTCGAGGCCCTTCTTCGACTCGTCGTACTGCTTCCGCATGGCTCGATCTCGGCCATCAGCTTGTCGTTCGGCGAGGCGAACAGCCACCACTGCGACTTCGGATACTCGTCGAGCACCGCGCGGGTGATCTTGGTATCCTTCTTGAAGCCCTTCGGACCGGCGATGCCCTGGCGGTTCTCCAAGAGCTCGGCGAGACGGTTGTAGACGTTGCGGTCCAGAATGGCCTGCTCGTCGTCGCGGTCCTTGGCCAGACGCTCGATCTCTTCCCGCTCGATCGCCAGCGCACGCTCGTCCTTGTCGACGCCGTGGCGGTTAAACACGCGGACTTCCACGATGGTGCCCTGCACGCCCGGAGGCACGCGCAGCGAGGTATCGCGGACGTCGGAGGCCTTCTCGCCGAAGATGGCGCGGAGCAGCTTCTCTTCCGGCGTCATCGGGCTCTCGCCCTTCGGCGTGATCTTGCCGACCAGGATGTCGCCGGCGCGGACTTCCGCACCGATGTAGACGATACCGGCTTCGTCGAGGTTCTTCAGCGCTTCTTCCGAAACGTTCGGAATGTCGCGGGTGATTTCCTCAGGACCGAGCTTGGTGTCGCGGGCCATCACCTCGAACTCCTCGATATGGATCGAGGTGAAGACGTCGTCCTTCACGATCCGCTCGGAGAGCAGGATCGAGTCTTCGAAGTTGTAGCCGTTCCACGGCATGAACGCGACCAGCACGTTACGGCCGAGCGCGAGCTCGCCGAGATCGGTCGACGGACCGTCAGCGATGATGTCGCCCTTCTTGACGATGTCGCCGACTTTCACCAGCGGACGCTGGTTGATGCAGGTCGACTGGTTGGAGCGCTGGTACTTCATCAGCCGGTAGATATCGACGCCCGACTTGGTCGGATCGAGATCCTCGGTGGCGCGGATCACGACGCGGGTGGCGTCAATCTGGTCGATCACGCCCGAACGGCGGGCTGCGATCGCAGCACCGGAGTCACGGGCGACCACGCCTTCCATGCCGGTGCCGACGAACGGCGCCTCGGCGCGAACCAGCGGCACCGCCTGGCGCTGCATGTTCGAGCCCATCAGCGCACGGTTGGCGTCGTCGTTCTCGAGGAACGGGATCAGAGCCGCGGCGACCGAAACCAGCTGCTTCGGCGACACGTCCATGTAGTCGACCTTGTCCGGCGTCACCGGCAGCACTTCGCCGGCATGACGGCAGACCACCAGATCGTCGGTGAAGCGGCCCTTGGCATCGAGCGGCACGTTGGCCTGCGCGACGCGGTAGCGGCCCTCTTCCATCGCCGACAGATAGACCACCTCGTCGGTAACCCGGCCGTCCTTGATCTTGCGATAGGGCGTCTCGACGAAGCCGTACTTGTTGACGCGCGCGAACGTCGCCAGCGAGTTGATCAGGCCGATGTTCGGACCTTCCGGCGTTTCGATCGGGCAGATGCGGCCGTAATGCGTCGGATGCACGTCGCGGACTTCGAAGCCGGCACGCTCGCGGGTCAGACCGCCCGGGCCAAGCGCCGACAGGCGCCGCTTGTGGGTGATCTCCGACAGCGGGTTGGTCTGGTCCATGAACTGCGACAGCTGCGAGGAACCGAAGAACTCGCGCACCGCGGCGGCCGCGGGCTTGGCGTTGATCAGGTCCTGCGGCATCACGGTGTCGATATCGACGCTCGACATGCGCTCCTTGATGGCGCGCTCCATGCGGAGCAGGCCGATCCGGTACTGGTTCTCCATCAGCTCGCCGACCGAGCGCACCCGGCGGTTGCCGAGATGGTCGATGTCGTCGATCTCGCCCTTGCCGTCACGCAGGTCGACCAGCGTCTTGATCACCGCCAGGATGTCTTCCTTGCGCAGCGTGCGATGGGTGTCGGGCGCATCGAGCTCGAGGCGCATGTTCATCTTGACGCGGCCGACCGCGGAGAGGTCGTAGCGCTCGGCATCGAAGAACAGCGACTGGAACATGGCCTGCGCCGAATCCAGCGTCGGCGGCTCGCCCGGACGCATCACGCGGTAGATGTCGAACAGCGCGTCCTCACGCGTCATGTTCTTGTCGGCCGAGAGCGTGTTGCGGATGTAGGCACCGACATTGACGTGGTCGATGTCGAGCAGCGGCAGGTCCTTGTAGCCCTGCTCGTTGAGCACCTTGAGCGACTTCTCGGTGATCTCCTCGCCGGCCTCGGCGTAGATCTCACCGGTCTTCGGGTTGACGAGATCCTCGGCGAGGTAGTTGCCGACGAGCTCCTCGTCCGACATGCGCAGCGCCTTGAGGCCCTTCTCCTGCAGCTGGCGCGCCTGGCGCACGGTCAGCTTCTTGCCGGCCTCGAGCACCACCTTGCCGGTGTCGGCGTCGATCAGGTCGTTGACGGTCGAATAGCCGCGGAAGCGGTTGGCATCGAACGGCACGCGCCATCCGTCCTTGGTCCGCTTGTAGGTGATCTTCTTGTAGAAGGTCGACAGGATCTGCTCGCCGTCGAGACCGAGCGCGTACATCAGCGAGGTCACCGGCAGCTTGCGGCGGCGGTCGATGCGCGCGAACACGATGTCCTTGGCGTCGAACTCGATGTCGAGCCAGGAACCGCGATACGGAATCACGCGCGCGGCAAACAGCAGCTTGCCGGACGAATGGGTCTTGCCCTTGTCGTGGTCGAAGAACACGCCGGGCGAACGGTGCATCTGCGAGACGATGACGCGCTCGGTGCCGTTGACGACGAAGGTGCCGTTCATCGTCATGAGCGGGATGTCGCCCATGTAGACGTCCTGCTCCTTGATGTCCTTCACCGACTTGGCGCCGGTTTCCTCGTCGATATCGAACACGATGAGGCGCAGCGTCACCTTGAGCGGCGCAGCGAAGGTCATGCCGCGCTGGCGGCACTCATCGACGTCGTACTTCGGCTGCTCGAACTCGTAGCGGACGAATTCGAGCATCGAGGTGCCGGAGAAATCCGAGATCGGGAACACCGAGCGGAACACCGCCTGCAGGCCCTCGTCGAGGCGACCGCCGGCCGGCTCGTCAACCATCAGGAACTGGTCGTAGGATGCCTTCTGAACCTCGATGAGGTTCGGCATCTCGGCGACTTCCTTGATGTGACCGAAGAACTTGCGTACGCGTTTGCGACCGGTGAATGTCTGCTGCGCCATCGTGGCCTCTCATTTTCGTCGCCTTTGTGGGGCGAACCTTCCGGGAGCGACTGCCATCGGCCCCGGGTTGAATTTCGAATCGTCTCGAAGGAACGAAGCGCAAAGTCAGGAATTAAATCCCCGTCCCGGCCACCACCACCTCCAAAACGCAAAACACGCGCGGGGCGCATCACTGCACCCGCCCGTCCAAACGCTCCGCTTTACGGACTGAAAAAGCCCGAAATCTGACTGTCTCCCAACGGCTTCCGCCAGGGACCCTGCCGCCCCCGCCGCCTACCGTGTTTTTCCGCTGCCAACCCGATATGGGATGGCAATAAAGGAGATTCGAGGGTTAAGTCCACGGATCCCCACACTTTTTGTGTCCGGAACGCCACGCGACAACCTGTCGCATGCCGTTTGCATGGCCCGGGAGCGCCCTGCGGCGCTCCCGGATCGCGCATTACTTGAGCTCGACCTTTGCGCCAGCCTTCTCGAGCTGGGCCTTGATCTTGTCGGCTTCGTCCTTGTTGACGCCTTCCTTGACGGGCTTCGGAGCGCCTTCGACGAGGTCCTTGGCTTCCTTCAGGCCCAGGCCGGTGATGGCGCGGACTTCCTTGATGACTTCGATCTTCTTGTCGCCGGCAGCAGCCAGCACGACGGTGAAGTCGGTCTTCTCTTCAGCCGGAGCAGCGGCAGCGCCGCCGGCAGCCGGGCCAGCAACCGCGACGGCGGCAGCGGCGGACACGCCCCACTTTTCTTCGAGGAGCTTGGCGAGTTCGGCCGCTTCGAGCACGGTGAGGCTCGAGAGGTCGTCGACGATTTTCTGCAGATCAGCCATTGTTCAGTTCCTTAAACGTTTGGTTCGAACCAGGTTTGAGATTAGCGAAGGGTCAGGCCGCTTCGCCCTTTGAGGCATGAGCCTGAATGACGCGCGCGAGCTTGGCCGCAGGCGCATTCGAGAGCTGAGCAAGCTTGGTCGCCGGCGCCACGAGGAGGCCAACGATCTTGCCGCGCAGTTCGTCGAGCGACGGCAGTGAGGCAAGCGCCTTCACGCTGTCGACATTCAGGACGGTTTTACCCATCGAGCCGCCGAGGATGACGAACTTCTCGTTCGCCTTGGCGAATTCGATGGCAACCTTTGGCGCCGCAACCGGATCGCTCGAAGTAGCGATCACGGTCGGCCCCTTCAGCAGGGAGCCGATGGCAGCGACGTCAGTGCCTTCAAGAGCAATTTTGGCGAGACGGTTCTTCGAGACCTTCACCGATGCGCCCGCCTGCTTCATCTGCATGCGCAGCTTCTGCATCTGGGCCACGGTGAGGCCGGAATAGTGAGCAACGATCGCAACCGACGTGGTCTTGAAGACCTCGTTGAGTTGTTCGACCGACTCTTTTTTTGCCGCTCGTTCCACAGCAAGCTCTTTCCGGTTGGCGGCCTTTCCGCGAAGGCAGGGACCGCCGGGTTGCACCCATCGTCCCGCCCTAAACCTGATCCAGAGGGTACAAGACCCTTCGGACATGCCGGGCAAGACGACATCTAGAAGCCTGCCCTCCCAAAGCCTTGCGGCCATGGGCTGTCGAGGTTCGAACCAAACCAGCCTTCCAGCCGCGAACATGCCGCGACGTGAAGCGCAAAATCCGGTCTTCACCCGTCTATGCAGGCCATGCGATTAAGCCGTTGAAAACACGAAGTTCTCGCGGGCGCCTGCAGTCTTGGACAGGATCGAGGCACTTCAGCACGCTGAAGGCCCCTGCTCTCACTCCGTTCCGAGGCGACGGGTCTCCTTCCTTTCGAGCATCCTTGCGGGCATGCGGAAAGGAATGATCTCCTATCATCTCAGGTTTTCGGAATGCGAGCACGGACATGCCAGCAAGTGCCAGCACGCCCGGAGCGCGCTATGTAGCCGGTCCTGCCCGGCTTGCCAAGAGCAAATATTGGACCAGTTTCATATGACGGCCGAGAACCGGTTCCGGTCACGGAACGCGCTTATGCTCCGCTCACCTTATAAGGCAACGGCTGGCCGGTAAGGCAACGGCTGGCCGGCAAAGAACGCGTCGAGATTGGCGAGCACGCAGTCCTGCATTGCGACGTGCGATTCCAGGGTGTGGCCGCCGAGATGCGGCGACAGCACCACGTTCGGCAAGGCCGTCAGCGGGCCCGGCGCATGTGGTTCCCGGGCGAACACGTCGAGGCCGGCGCCGGCGATCACACCGTCGGTCAGCGCCGCGACCAGCGCCGCCTCGTCAATGACCGAGCCGCGCGAGATGTTGACGACGAATCCGTCACCACCGAGCCGGCGCAGGATGTCGGCGTTGACCGCATGCTCGGTCTCGGCGCCGGCGCGTACGGCGATCATGAGCACGCTGCACCAGTCGGCGAGCGCCTCCAGCGTCGGAAAATACTGGTACGGCACGTCGTGCTTCGAGCGGCTGAAATAGCCGACCTCGGTCTCGAAGGCGGCGACGCGGGCGGCGATCTTGCGGCCGATCTCGCCCATGCCGTAGACGCCGACCTTGCGGCCGCGCATGCCGGCCTGCGGCCGCATCATCGGCGACGGCTTTGCACCGGCCCAGTCGCCGCTCCGGACATAGTCGTCGGCCACCAGCAGACGCCGCACCGATGCCAGCATCAGGGTCAATGCCGTGTCGGCAACCGATGCCGCATTGGCACCGGGGCTGTGGCCGACCGCGATGCCCCGCTGGGCGGCAGCGGCGAGATCGACGCCGTCATAGCCGGTGCCATAGCAGACGATCGCGCCGAGCTTCGGCAGCATGTCCATGACGTCGCCACGCAGCGGCGTGCCGCCCGCAGTGATCATGGCTCTGACGTCAGCGAACTCGGCCGTCGGAAACGCTTCGTCCAGCCGCTTGCCCGCGGCGTTGAGCAGTTCATAGCGCTCGCCGAAGCGGATCAGCTGGGCCTTGGGAAAGCGCGAATAGACCAGGACCTTATCGGGCATTGTTCTTCTTTCCTGCGAGAGGCTTCACCTGGAGCCTTTTCCATTCCAATTGAAGCGGAACGCGACTCTCGATTCTCGTTCTGACGCGTTTCCTCCGCTCGAAAACGCTCCGGCAAAACAAAGGGCGGAACCGGTTGCCCGATCCCGCCCCTCTTTATCTCGTCACGGCCAAGGATATCAGCCGAGGATGGTGCCCGGCTCGACCTTCACGCCCGGACCCATGGTGGAGGAAACCGCCACGCGCTGGATATAGGTGCCCTTGGAACCCGCCGGCTTCGCCTTGGAGACCGCGTCGGCGAGCGCCTTGACGTTCTCGACCAGCTTGTCCTCGGAGAACGAGGCCTTGCCGATGCCGGCCTGCACGATGCCGGCCTTCTCGACGCGGAACTCGACCGAGCCGCCCTTGGCGCCCTTCACGGCGTTGGCGACGTCCATGGTGACGGTGCCGATCTTCGGGTTCGGCATCATGCCGCGCGGACCGAGCACCTTACCGAGGCGGCCGACCAGCGGCATCATGTCGGGGGTCGCGATACAACGATCGAAATCGATCGCACCGCCCTGCACCTTCTCGACCAGGTCTTCAGCACCGACGACGTCGGCGCCGGCAGCCTTGGCTTCCTCGGCCTTGGCGCCGCGCGCGAACACGCCGACGCGCAACGTGCGGCCGGTGCCGTTCGGCAGATTGACGACGCCGCGGACCATCTGGTCGGCGTGGCGCGGGTCGACGCCGAGATTGATTGCGATCTCGATGGTCTCGTCGAACTTCGACTTGGCGCGCTCCTTGACCATCTTGATGGCGTCCGCGAGCGGGTAGAGCTTCTCGCGATCGACGCCCTCACGGGCCTTCTTCAAACGCTTTCCGATTGTCATGGCCCGTTACCCCGCAACTTCCAGACCCATCGAACGGGCAGAGCCCTCGACCATCTTCATGGCCGATTCAATGGTGTCGCAATTCAAGTCCTTCATCTTCTTCTCGGCGATCTCGCGCACCTGCGCCTTGGTCACCTTGCCGGCCTTGTCGCGGCCCGGCGCCTTCGATCCGGACTGGATCTTGGCGGCCTGCTTGAGGAAGTAGGACATCGGAGGGGTCTTCATCTCGAAGGTGAAGGACCGGTCCGCATAGATCGTGATGATCACGGGGATCGGGGTGTTCTTCTCTTCCTTCTGGGTCTGCGCGTTGAACGCCTTGCAGAACTCCATGATGTTCAGACCGCGCTGACCAAGCGCGGGGCCGATCGGGGGCGAAGGATTCGCCGCACCGGCCGGGACCTGAAGCTTCAGGTATCCGGTCACTTTCTTTGCCATTTATCACTCCTGTTGTGCCGGACGGGGCCGGCGGTTTCAGGTTCCGTGGTTCGGTTGAAGGGGCTGGCGACCGCCTCCTCCCTCCCACGGCCTCTCACTTGACGGGGGGCATATACCCCACGCCGTCCGGTCAGACCACCTTTTCGACCTGACCGAATTCCAGTTCCACCGGGGTCGCGCGGCCGAAGATCGACACCGCGACCTTCACGCGCGAGCGCGCCTCGTCGATTTCTTCCACCACGCCGGAGAACGAGGCGAACGGGCCGTCGGCCACGCGCACGTTCTCGCCGATTTCGAACGACACCGACGCCTTCGGACGCTCAACGCCCTCCTGCACCTGGTGCAGAATCCGCATCGCCTCGTTTTCCGAGATCGGCATCGGCTTGTTTTCCGCGCCGAGGAAGCCGGTCACCTTCGGGGTGTTCTTGATCAGATGGAACGCCTCGTCGGTCAGCTTCATCTTCACCAGCACGTAGCCCGGGAAGAACTTGCGCTCGGCGTCGATCTTGCGGCCGCGGCGCACCTCGGTGACCTTCTCGGTCGGCACCAGCACCTGCTCGAACAGCTCTTCCAGTCCGCGCTGCTTGGCCTGCTCGCGGATCGACTCCGCGACCTTCTTCTCGAAGTTCGAATAGGCGTGAACGATGTACCAGCGCTTGTCCATCAATTGAGTTCCCATGCTCATCAGTGGATGCCCAGTATCAGGGTGATCAGATAACGGATGATCTGATCTGCGGCGAAGAAGAAGATCGAGGCCAGCGCCACCATCACGAACACCATGATAGTGGTGATCGTCGTCTCGCGGCGCGTCGGCCAGGTGACCTTGGCGGTCTCCGAGCGCACTTCCTGAAGGAATTTGAACGGGCTGAAAGCATCGTGAGATCCGCGTCCGTCTCCGGACGATTGCAACGTTTCAAGGAATCCGAACAGCCGACCTTGCGGACCCAGCCCTCGTTTGGAAGGTTGAGCCGATAAACGAGCTCGAATGTTCGGGGAATTAGGCCGCGCCGGATATCCGCGATCAAAGCGGGCCGGCTGCGAGTGCCGCGTATCTACTGCGAGAGGAGCCAAACGTCAAGGTCGGCACCGTCGCGCCCCGCCCCGGCCGCACCTCGGGCGGATCGGAACGGGGCCTCTCAAATCAAGCACTTAGGCGGACAGCTTGGGGCCATGGCTCAAGCCTTCCGCCGTATCGGCGGGGTCGGTTATCCGGCAAAGCTCGTCTGCACCGCCTGATCCAGCGTGGCGCCGCCGACATAGCGCTGCCGCAGCTCGCGCTTCAGCAGCTTGCCGCTCGGGTTCTTCGGCAGGGCATCCACGAAGATGACCCGCTTCGGCACCTTGAAATGGGCCATCGACGCCGCGCAATGCTTGATGACGGCGTCGGCATCGAGGTCCTGGCCGGCCTTGACCACGACGATCGCGGTCACCGCCTCGATCCAGCGCGGGTCGGGCAACCCGACCACCGCAACCTCGGACACCGCCGGCAGCCGGTAGATCATCTCCTCGACCTCGCGGCTCGCGACATTCTCGCCGCCGCTCTTGATCATGTCCTTCACGCGGTCGACCACGGTGATGTAGCCGTCGGCATCGACAACAGCGAGATCGCCGGAATGAAACCAGCCGCCGGCGAACGCCGCCGCGGTCTTCGCGGGATCGTTGTAGTAACCGGACAACAGATGCGGCGAGCGGTGCACGATCTCGCCGACCTCGCCGACCGCGACGTCGGTCATGTCGGGCCTGACCACCCGCGTCTCGACATTGATCGCGGGCTTGCCGGCGGAGCCTGCCTTCGGCAGCTGGTCCTCCGGCGCCAGCACGGTCGCGAGCGGCGCGATCTCGGTCTGGCCGTAGAAATTCCAGAACTTCACGTCGGGCAGCCGGCGCTGCAATTCGAGCAGCACCTCGACCGGCATGATCGAGGCGCCGTAATAGCCCTTGCGCAGGGTCGACAAGTCAGTGCGATCGAACGCGCCCGAGCGCAGCATCGCGATCCAGATCGTCGGAGGCGCGAAGAACGAGTTGATCTTGTGGGCCGCGATCAGCGCCAGGACATTGTCGGGCACCGGCTTGCCGGTGATGAGACTGGTAGCGCCGAGATAGATCGCGGGCCCGAGGAACACGTCGAGCTGTGCGCAATGATAGAGCGGCAGCGCGTGCAAGACGGTGTCGTCGGTCGCCATGCTGCCGTCGATGATGCAGCTGACATACTGCCACATCACCGCTTCATGGGTGAGGATCGCGCCCTTCGGCAGCGACTCCGTGCCACTGGTGTAGATGATCTGCGCGGGATCGCGGCTGTCGACCGATACGTCCGGCGCTGAGGCGTCGCCGTGCAGCAGGCTGTCGAAGGTCGTGATGCCGCCGGGCGCCGTGGCCGGATCTTCGCCCGGCAGCCAGATCAGGGTTTCGACCGCCGAGCCCTTGGCGGCGGCAGCGTGCGCCGTCTCCACGAAATCGGGTCCGACCGCGAGCAGCTTGGCGCCGGAATTGGCGAGGATGAAATTGATCTCGTCGGGATTGAGCATGAAATTGATCGGCACCAGGATCGCGCCGATCCGCGCCACCGCGAAGCGCAGCGCGGCGAAGCCGTGCGAGTTGCGTGACAGCACCGCGACGCGGTCGCCTTTCGCGATGCCGAGGCCGAGCAGGCCGCGCCCCAGCCGATTGCAGATCGCATCCATCTCCGCGAAGGTCCAGCTCACCTCGCCGCAGATCAGCGCGGTCTTGGCCGGATAGCGCCTGGCGGACCGGCGCAGCAAATCGCCGATGCTGTGCTCGCGGGCGCGCTGGATGGTTGCTGCGATGTTGTCGCTCATGAAGTTCCTCCCGAATGTGCTTCTTGTTGTTGTCGTGTCTTTGCCGCTCCGCCGCTATTGCCGGGCGGCGTAGGCGTGTTCCATGTAGGTGTGCTCGACCGAACGATCGAGCGAGGCGATCTTCTCGAAGCCGCGCCGCCAGTCCTGCAAGTGCCGTCGCGTCCACAGCACGCCGGCCTCCTTGTCGCGCCGCCTGATCGCATCGAGGATGTGGCCATGCGCCTCGACGAGGCGCGCGCCGCCTTCGGGCACGCCGCCGACGATCATCTCGGTGGTCGGAAAGAACAGCTGCGCAGCGGGCTCGCGGGCGAGCTGCAACACGCGGTTCTGCGAGGCCTTGGCCATCAGCACATGGAATTCCACGTCGCACTCGGCGAGCTCTGCGGGATTACCCACGACAGCGGCGCTCCGCTCGAGATTGCCGGCGAGCTCGGCGATGTTCTCCTCGGTCGCGCGCTCCACCGCGCCCTCGACGCTCGCGACCTCCAGCGTCATCGAGGTCTCGAACAGTTCGCGGAACGTCACCTCGTGCAGGATCAACGCACGCGACAGCCGCGTGGCGAGCTTGTTGTAGCGCGGCAGGCAAGCCTGCAGGCGGCGGCTGGAATCGCGGCGGATCAGCCCACCCTCCTCAAGCACGCGAATGCCTTCGCGCACTGTCGAGCGGTTGACGCCGAACTGCGCGACCAGCTGCTGCTCGGTGCCGATCGGCTCGCCCGGCTTGATCCGGCCGTTGATGATCTCGCGCTCGATCGCGTCGGCGACCTTCTGATAGGCCGGCGCGACGTCGATGCGCCGGAACAGCGGCGTGGAAGGCACCCTGGGCTCCTGATTGTTGCTTGTCGGACAAAGTGTAAGCGAAGGCCGGCGAAGCGTCAAATGAGCTGTTGTTGGCCGAAATGTCGCACCAAGCCGGTCCAGAATTGACACTGGAACCTGACAAATCTAGCTTTGTCGGACAAACAGATAAGAACGTCCGGGGAGGCACATCATCATGAAATCCATCGCCACGAGTCTGTCCGCGACCGGCCTGCTTGCCGCAGTGCTGGCGGGGCCCGCGCTCGCGCAACAGACGCCGCTCAAGATCGGTGTGCTGACCGATTTCCAGTCGGTCTATTCGGACATCGGCGGCGCCGGGAATGTCGAAGCCACCAAGATGGCGATCGAGGAGTTCGGCGGGTCGATGTTCGGCAAGCCGATCGAGCTCGTTACCGCCGACGCCCTCAACAAGGCCGACGTCGCCGCCACCATCACCCGCAAATGGTACGAGGCTGAGAACGTCGACATGATCATCGACATGCCGACCTCGGCGACCGCGCTCGCCGGCATGGAGATGTCGAAGCAGTTCGAGAAGATCATGATCGTGACGGATGCTGCGAGCTCCGACATCACCGGCAAGTCCTGCTCGCCCTACACGCTGCACTGGACCTACGATACCTACGCCAACGCCCACACCGTCGGCAGCGCGATCGTGAAGAACGGCGGCGACAGCTGGTTCTTCATCACCGCCGACTACGTGTTCGGCCACTCGATCGAGCGCGACACCGGCGACGTGGTCCGCGCCGCCGGCGGCAAGGTGCTCGGCAGCGCCCGGCACCCGCTTAACACGCCGGACTTCTCCTCCTTCCTGCTGCAGGCGCAGTCGTCGAAGGCGAAGATCGTCGGCCTCGCCAATGGCGGCGGCGACACCATCAACGCGATCAAGCAAGCCGCCGAATTCGGCATCGTCGCGGGCGGGCAGAACCTCGCCGGCATCGTGATGTTCATCTCCGACATCCACAGCCTCGGTCTGAAGCTCGCACAGGGCCTGATTATCACCGAGGCCTACTATTGGGACCTCAACGACCGCACCCGCGCCTTCGGCAAGCGCTTCTTCGAGCGCATGAAGCGGATGCCGACCATGAACCAGGCCGCGACCTACAGCGCCACCCTGCACTACCTCAACGCGGTCAAGGCCGCCGGCACCAAGGAGACCAAGCCGGTTTTGGCGAAGATGCGCGCCACCCCGGTGCGCGACGCCTTCACCGACAATGGCGTGGTGCGCGAGGACGGCCGCATGGTGCATTCGATGTTCCTGTTCGAGGTCAAGAAGCCCGAGGAATCGAAGGCGCCGTGGGATTACTACAAGGTGCTCGCCGAGGTGCCCGGCGACCAGGCGTTCCGACCGCTCAAGGACGGTGGCTGCCCGCTGATCAAGTGAGTGAAAATGATCATGGCCGGGGTCCAGGACCTCGGCCAAGGCATTCAAATTGTTGGCTAAAAGCTGGCGGGAAAGCTGGCAGGAGTGGCAGGGCTCGAACCTGCGACCCCCGGTTTTGGAGACCGGTGCTCTACCAATTGAGCTACACTCCTGCAGGGAACCAGCGTCGCCGCCGGTTCGCGCCGTTTCAAGCACAGGGCATGGCCGGTTTGCAAGGGCGAAGCAGCGAAGCTTCTGTTCATTGCAAAACTTCTGCGTCAGACTTCGACCATTACCCCAAGATCACGCCACGTCGGCACCTCGCCGCAAGAATCAAGAACCAGGGAGAGACCATGAACGCCCAGACCGCCACCAAGCACGCCGCCAGCCCAACCACCCCGTCCCTTCCCCTCGCCAAGCCCGAATCGATCGGGCTGTCGAGCGCGCGACTGCAGGCACTGTCCGACACCTTCAAGCGCGAGGTCGACAAGGGGACCGCGCCCGGCTTCACGGTGCTGGTGGCACGGCGCGGCCAGATCGGCTGGTTCGACGCGATCGGCCGGCAGAGCCCGACCGCCGCGGCGCCGATCACGCATGACACGATCTTCCGCATCTTCTCGATGACCAAGCCGATCGTCTCGGTCGGCATCATGCAGCTGCTGGAGGACGGCCACTTCCTGCTCAACGACCCCGTCGCGAAGTTCATCCCCGAATTCGCCGAGACCAAGGTCGGCGTCGAACGCGACGGCAAGCTTGAGCTGGTCCCCGTGCAGCGGCAGATGACCATCCAGGACCTGCTGCGCCACACCTCTGGCCTGACGTATGACCACACCGGTAACGGCCCGGTGCAGGAACTCTACAAGCAGTCGCGGCTGCGCAGCCGCAAGATCACCAACGCCGAGCACGCCACCATGCTCGCCGGCATGCCGCTGGTCTGCCAGCCCGGCGCCGAGTGGAATTACAGCCGCTCCACCGACATCCTCGGCCGCATCATCGAAGTCGTCAGCGGCAAGACGCTCGGCGAGTTCCTCACTGAGCGCATCCTCTCACCGCTGCAGATGAACGAGACCGCCTTCCACACCGCCGAAGCCAATGCCGGCCGGCTCGCCGAGGCGTTTGCGAACGATCCCTGGACCAATGAGAAGGTGCAGCTGTTCAACATGCTGGAGAAGCCGGCGATGGAATCCGGCGGCGGCGGCCTGGTGTCGACCACGATGGACTATGCCCGCTTCGCGCAGATGCTGCTCAACGGCGGCTCACTCGACGGCATCAGGATCATCGGCCGCAAGACGCTCGAATTCATGGCGTCCGATCACCTCGGCGCCGGCGTCAAGGTGCAGGGCACGCTGGTGTCGCCCGGCCACAGCTTCGGCCTCGGCTTCGCCGTGCGCATGCAGCAGGGCATCGCGCCGTTCTCCGGCTCGGTCGGCCAATACTTCTGGAGCGGCATGGCCGGCACGTTCTTCTGGATCGATCCGCGCGAAGACCTGATCGCGGTCTTCATGATGCAGGGCCCCGGCCAGCGCGAATACACCCGCTCGCTGGTGCGCAACGGGGTGTATGCGGCGGTGGAGTAAGGCGCGCACGCCTCCCTCCCCATCCAACACTGTCATGCCCCGCGCAGGCGGGGCATCCAGTACGCCGCGCCCCATCGGCTCAATAACGACTGCCTCTGGAATACTGGATCACCCGCTTTCGCGGGTGATGACAGTTGAGTGTGTGGCGCGTCCCTCGCGCCAAGCGCGCCTCAGCTGATGGTCGCGCCGCCGTCGATCACGATGGTCTGGCCGGTCATGAAGTCACCGGCGCGCGAGCCCATCATCACGGCCGCGCCCGCGATCTCGTCCGGCACGCCGATCCGGAGCAGCGGCGAGCGCGCGGTCGAGGCCTTCAGATTGTCCGGATTGTCCCACAGCGCCTTGGCGAAGTCGGTCTTGATCAGGCCGGGCGCGATGCAGTTCACGCGGATATTGTGCTTGCCGTATTCGCAGGCGAGGTTGCGTGCCAGCTGCATGTCGGCGGCCTTCGAGATCGCGTAGGCGCCGAGGATGGTCGAGCCCTTCAACCCGCCGATCGACGACACGATGATGATGGAGCCGTCCTTGCGCTCAATCATCTGCGGCACCACCATCGAGATAAGCCAGTTGTTGGCGACGATGTTGTTGTCGAGGATCTTGCGGAACTGATCGTCGGAGATGCCGGCGAGCGGGCCGTAGTACGGGTTCGACGCCGCGTTGCAGACCAGCACGTCGATCTTGCCGAAGGCGCGGTTGCTCTCGTCGACCAGGTTCTGCAGGTTTTCCTTCGACGAGATGTTGGCCGCGATCGCAACGGCGGTGCCCTTGCCGTAGCTGGCGTTGATCTCCTTCGCCACCTCCTCGCAAACGTCGGCCTTGCGCGAGGAGATCACGACCTTGGCGCCGTGCTCGGCCATCCGCTCGGCGATCGCGCGTCCGATGCCGCGCGTCGAGCCGGTGATGACGGCGACTTTTCCCTTCATGTCGAACAAGGTCATGGTTCTCTCCCTGATGTAAGGTGTTTGAATTCTGCGTCGAGCTTAGGCAGTGGCGCGGTGTTGCGATAGCGCGATCACGCAAGCTTGCTCGCCGGCCTGACTTCGGGTCCGGCCGGCTGATGCATCGCGGCGTGACGGGGATCGGCAATCCACGGCTGCTGATTGACCATCGGCAACCGCCACATCGACAGGCCGGGCGCCGCAATGTGATCGAGCCGCGTCACCGAGACATTGTCGATGTCGAAGGACAGGCCCCGATCCGGCTGGCCGCCGAGCGCGAGACCGATCGCGGCCTTGATCACGCCGCCATGGCCGGCGGCGATCACATCCCTGCCCGCCTCCGCGGCCGTGATGCGCACGATGGTGCGGCACACGCGGGTGTAAAGATCCATGAAGCTCTCGCCGCCGGGCGCGGGTTCGTTGACGTCGGAGAACCAGGCGCTGCCCGGCGGTCGGCTGGCGAGAATCGCTGCGCGGTTCATGCCCTGCCACCGGCCGAGATGCTGCTCGGCGAAGTCGCGTTCATGCGTCATGCTTTCGGGCTTCGGATAACCGGCGGCCCAGATCGCTTCAGCGGTCTTGTGCGTGCGCTTGAGATTGCTCGAATACCAGACAGCATCGCGGGGCAGCATCTTGGCGACCGCCTCGAACACTTCGACATCGCCGGTGTCGCAGTCGATGTCCTCCTGCCCGTAGATGTTGCCACCGTCGCTGCGCACCGGCGCGTGGCGAACCCACCACCAGCGCGTCACCGTCAGCTTAGGCTTGTCTGGATTGGACATCGGATGAGCCCTTCAATACTGTCCCGTCACGCTGTACGTCACGCCGCACACCGTCTCAAGTGCTTCTGACGTTTGAAATTTTGTTTGAATTCCGTCGCGCGGCAGGCGTGCCACGGATCATGTGAACAGGGAGAAAATCATGGGCCGCCTCGAAGGCAAATCCGTCATCATCACCGGCGCCGGCAGCGGTATCGGCCGCGCGGCGTCGCTGCTGTTCACCCGGGAAGGCGCCAAGCTGATCGCGGTCGATCGTACCGATGGCGTGAACGAGACTGCCAAGCTGGTGCGCGATGCCGGCGGCACGGTCGAAGCCGTCACTGCGGATGCCGGATCGGAGAGCGACGTGAAGGCCTTCATCGACAAGGCCGTCGCCAAATACGGCAAGCTCGATGCGATCTGGGCCAATGCCGGCGTCAGCGGCGGCCTCGTTCCGCTCGCCGACCAGACTCCGGAACATTGGCAGGAGGTGCTGCGCGTCAATCTGATCGGCCCGTTCCTCGCGATCAAGCATTCGATTCCGTACATGACCAAGCAAGGCTTCGGCTCGATCATCTGCACCGCATCCGTGGCGGGCCTGAAGGCCGGCGCCAGCGGACATCCCTACGGCGCGAGCAAGGCCGGCGTCATCAGCCTGGTGCAGACCACCGCTTATTCGCTCTCCGGCACCGGCGTGCGCATCAACGCGGTCTGCCCCGGCCTGATCGAGACCGGCATGACCAAGCCGGTGTTCGATCGCGCCAAGGAGCGCGGTACCCAGGACAAGATCGGCCAGCTCAATCCGCTGAAGCGCCCCGGCCAGCCGCACGAGCTCGCCGCGATGGGATTGTTCCTGGCAAGCGACGAGGCGTCTTACGTCAATGGCCAGGCCATCCCGGTCGACGGCGCCTGACGGCGTCGATGCCGTATACGGGCAAGCCGATTTAGCAACGGTGCTCGCCGTTCGCGGCGCCGGACAAATCCGGATGGCGCGTTGATGGCGCCTCCCCCACCACTGTCGTCCCTGCGAAAGCAGGGACCCATACGCCGCGGCAGGTCTGGTGGAAGGGACTCGTCGTTACAGCATCGTTCAATAATGACCATTCGTGGTTATGGGTCCCTGCTTTCGCAGGGAGACGATGAGGATGGTTTTCGATTCAATCACGCGGCGTCATCACCCGCGAAAGCGGGTGAGCGAGTATTCCAGAGGCAGCAGTGCTTGAGCCGCGAGGCCGCGGCGTACTGGATCGCCCGGTCGAGCCGGGCGATGACGCCGGAGTGGTAAGCAACACTTCCCGCGCGTCGTCCTGGCGAAAGCCAGGACCCATAACCACCGCATCTGGTGATGGGCGGCATCGTGGCCCCAGCATCGCGCAACAACTGAGATTTGGGATAATGGGTCCTGGCTTTCGCCAGGACGACACGGAATGTTTGGCGCGGTTGTGAGTCGTACGGGCCGGACAACCCACTCGCCCGGGACGACGGGTTCTTTTCCCTTTCATGCTTTCGTTGTTATGGTCCGGGGATCCATTCTCGCCAGTGACCCAATCCATGCAAAATCAACGTCCCGACCGTATCCGCAAGCTATTGGCCGACCTCGTCGCCTTCGACACGATCAGCGACCGCAGCAATTTGCCGCTGATCGACTACATCGAGCGCTATCTCGCCTCGCTCGGCGTCAGCAGCCAGCGCATCGTCGATGACACCGGGCAGAAGTCCTCGCTGTGGGTCACGATCGGCCCCGAGGACAAGGCAGGCCTGGTTCTGTCGGGGCATACCGACGTCGTGCCGGTCGCGGGACAGGACTGGACCCACAATCCGTTCGAGCTCGTCGAGCGCGACGGGAAGCTGTACGGCCGCGGCACCACCGACATGAAGGGTTTTGTCGCGGTCTGTCTCGCCATGGTGCCGGAGATGGTCGAGGCCGACCTGAAGACACCGATCCATCTTGCGATCTCGTATGACGAGGAGATCGGCTGCGTCGGCGTCCGCCCGATGCTGCGCGAGGTCGCGCGCAAGCCGGTCAAGCCGCTCGGCTGCTTCGTCGGCGAGCCGACCGGGATGCAGGTGATCATCGGCCACAAGGGCAAGCACGGCGTGCGCGCCACGTTCCGCGGGCTCGCCCGCCACTCCTCGATCGCACCCGACGGGGTGAACGCGATCGAGTATGCGGCCGACCTGATCACCGAGATCCGCCGTCGCGCCGAACAGCTCGCGGCCAAGCGCGAGCGCGACAGTCTCTACGACGTGCCCCACTCCACGCTGCTGACCAGCGTCGTGCATGGCGGCGCCGCGCTGAACATCGTGCCCGATCACTGCGCGGTGGACTTCGAGTGCCGCGGCATCGGCATCACGGAGTCGCGCGAGGTCACCGATGCGATCATCGCCTGGGCCAAGGCCGAGATCGAACCGAAGATGCGCGCGCGCCACCCGGACTGCGGCATCGATTTCGAGGAAATCCTCGATTACCCTGCGCTCGACACCGCCGCGGACGCGCCGATCGTTACGCTCGCCAAGCAGTTTGCCGGCCGCAACGACCACGCCAAGGTCGCCTTCGGCACCGAGGCGAGCCTGTTCACCAGCATGGCGGACGTGCCGTCGGTCGTGGTCGGCCCCGGCGCAATCGCACAGGCACACACGCCGGACGAGTTCGTCGAGATGTCGCAACTCGAGGCCTGCGGAGATTTCGTCGCGCGGCTGATCGCGCATTGCGCGAAGTGACGCCGCGAAGGACTGGTGGGATGGGTAGAGCCAACGGGTCCGCGCAAGCGCGGCCCCGTTGGCTCCACCCATCCTACAGATCATGGATAGATCACAACCCGTCCGGCGGCAGGCCCGGCCCGGTCGCGGCGGGACGGAGCTTGTCGCGCTTGCGCTCGCGGTAGAAGGCGTAGAGGCCGGAAGCGACGATGATCGCCGCACCCGCGAGCATCGCACCGTCGGGCTTGTGGCCGAAGGTGAGATAGCCTGTCAGCATCGCCCACAGCAGTGCGGTGTAGCGGAACGGTGCCACCGCCGAGATGTCGCCAGTGCGGAGCGACACGATGATGCATTGATAGCCGATCAGGATCAGCACCGCGGCGAATGTGAGCAGGCCGAGCGCCTGGCCGGACGGCGGCCGCCAGCCGCCGAGCGGCACCAGCACGGCGGCGCCCGCGGTCGTCACCGTCACGGTCGTCAGCAGCGTGATGAACACGGTCGGCAGGTTCTTCGGGATGCGCCGGGTCGCGAGATCGCGCACCGCGCAGAAGCCGACCGACGCCAGCGCCAGAAGCGCGGCCTGGCTGAAGCCTTCGGCGCCGGGCCGGACGATGACCAGCACGCCGAGGAAGCCGGCCGCGATCGCAAGCCAGCGCCGCCAGCCGACCGGCTCGCCGAACACCAGCGCCGCGCCGAGTGTGATGACCAGCGGCAGCGCCTGGAAGATCGCCGACGCGTCGGCGAGCGGGATCTGCGCGATCGCCGACAGATAAGTCAGCGTGCCGCCGATCTCGCCGATCACGCGCAATCCGACCGGCCAGATCAACAGCGCGCCAAAACTGCGCAGCGCGTCGCGGTACCAGGCCAGTGTTGCGACCAGCACCATCGCGACCAGACCGCGGACCAGCAGGATCTCCCCGATGTTGAGCTCCGCCGACACCGCCTTGGTGATGGTGTCGTTGGCCGTGAAGGCGGCCATGGCCGCAGCCATGAACAGGCTGCCGCGAAGATTCGAGGAAAGGGGCAAGATGAAATTGTCCGATCAGGACCAGGGCGGGCGTTGACCGGACTGACTTGCCAAAGCGGCGCTGCCAACTCAAGTCACAGATGGCTACAGTGTGGAAACATGCCGCACTACGCAGAAGCGGCGCGAACCCCGGGGGATCGCGCCGCATTTTCGGATCAGATCGCGCCGGCCTTCTGCGCGTATTCCCATGACGCCTTCGACAGCGGCACGGTGCGCGCGGCCGACTCGAGCGCCTTGGCATTCGCGGCGGTGCCGTCGCGGACGCGGCCCGCGATGCCCTGCGTGATGCCGGCCAGGCGGAACAGATTGTAGGAGAAGTACCAGTTAAGATCCGGCACGGCCATGCCGGTCACGTTGCAGTAGATCTGCGCGGCCTCGTCCTGGCTCGGAATGTTCAATGCCTTGAGATCGGCATTGACGAGGCCCGGCATGGTCCACTGCATCAACAAATAGGTGAAGTCGGCCATGGGATCGCCGAGCGTCGACAATTCCCAGTCCAGCACCGCCTGCACCCGCGGCTCCGTGGCGTGGAAGATCATGTTGTCGAGGCGATAGTCGCCATGCACGACCGAGACGCGCTTCTGCTCCGGCACCGTCTTCGGCAGCCACTCCGCGAGCTTCTCGAACTCCGGAATATGCTGCGTCTCGGACGCGCGATACTGCTTGGTCCAGCGGTCGACCTGGCGCGCAAAATAGTTGCCGGGCTTGCCGAAATCGCCGAGGCCGATCTTTTCGGGATCGAGGACGTGAAGCTTCGCCAGCGTCTCGATCTTGCTGGTGAAGATCTTCCGCCGCGCGTCCGGCTCCTGGCTCGGCAAGGTCGGATCCCAGAACACCCGCCCCTCCTCCATCGACATGATGTAGAAGGCCGAGCCGATCACCGCATCGTCGGTGCACAGCGCATAGGCTTTCGCGACCGGGAAGTTCTGCTTGCCGAGCGCCGCGATGACGCGGAACTCGCGATCGACCGCATGAGCCGACGGCAACAGCTTACCGAACGGCCGGCGGCGCATCACGTAGTTGCGGCCGGGGGTTTCGAGCTTATAGGTCGGGTTGGACTGGCCACCCTTGAACTGCAGGACCTTGAGCGGACCCTGATAGCCCTCGACGTGTTGCTTCATCCAGGCATCGAGCTCGCCTCATTGACGCGATGACGCTCCTCGACTTCCCGTGTTCCGGAAAATTCTTCGTCTTTCCTGACGCCGTCCGCCACGATGACGCTCCCTCAACTCAGTTTTTATGGAGCGCCATGCGGCGTTCCCTCAATCAGGCTGGCGCGCCAGCCTGATCTCGCTTTTCATTCTGAGCACGATGTGCGCGCGAACGCCATGCGTTCCGCATCATGCTCAGTGCGACGTGTTTGCATACTTCCGAACTTCGAGCCTTGCAATGGCGCGATTGTGCACCTCGTCCGGACCGTCGGCGAGACGGAGCGTGCGGATATGGGCATAGGCCTTCGCGAGCCCGGCATCGTCGGAGACACCGCCGCCGCCGAACGCCTGGATCGCCTGGTCGATGATCTTCAGCGCCATGTTGGGCGCTGCAACCTTGATCATCGCGATCTCGGCCTGCGCGGTCTTGTTGCCGACCTTGTCCATCATGTCGGCGGCCTTGAGGCACAAGAGGCGATTCATCTCGATGTCGGTGCGGGCCTCGCCGATGCGCTGCTCCCAGACCGAATGCTCGATGATCTTCTTGCCGAACGCGGTGCGCGAGGCGAGCCGCTTCACCATCTTCTCCAGCGCCTCCTCGGCCTGGCCGATGGTGCGCATGCAGTGATGGATGCGGCCCGGGCCGAGGCGGCCCTGCGCGATCTCGAAGCCGCGACCTTCGCCGAGCAGGATGTTCTCCTTCGGCACACGAACGTTTTCGAGCAGCACCTGGGCATGGCCGTGCGGCGCATCGTCGAAGCCGAACACCGGCAGCATCTTCTCGACCTTGA
Source organism: Bradyrhizobium viridifuturi (assembly GCF_001238275.1). Classification (GTDB taxonomy): domain Bacteria; phylum Pseudomonadota; class Alphaproteobacteria; order Rhizobiales; family Xanthobacteraceae; genus Bradyrhizobium; species Bradyrhizobium viridifuturi. The sequence goes on along the minus strand of NZ_LGTB01000001.1, from coordinate 268,636 downwards.
TGCCGGGGGTGTCGAGCGGCACCAGGATCTGCGACTGCTGCTGATGCTTGGCGGCGTTGAAGTCGGTCTTGCCCATCAGGATCGCGACCTTGCAGCGCGGGTCGCCGACGCCGGACGACCACCATTTGCGGCCGTTGATGACGTAGTGATCGCCGTCCTTCTCGATGCGGGTCTCGATGTTGGTGGCGTCAGAGGAAGCCACCGCCGGCTCGGTCATCAGGAAGGCGGAGCGGATCTCGCCGTCCATCAGCGGGCGCAGCCATTTGCGCTTCTGCTCCTTGGTGCCGTAGCGGATGAACACTTCCATGTTGCCGGTATCGGGAGCGGAGCAGTTGAACACTTCCGACGCCCAGGAGATGTGGCCCATCTCCTCCGACAGCAGCGCGTATTCGAGGTTGGTCAATCCCGCGCCATGGAACTCGTCATCCTCATGCGAGGACGGCGGCATGAACATGTTCCAGAGGCCTTCGGCCTTCGCCTTCTTCTTCAGGTCCTCGAGGACCGGGATCACCTTCCAGCGCGGGCCTTCGGCGTCCTGCTTCTCATAGACCGGTACCGCCGGGCGAACATGCGTTTTCATGAAAGCCTGAACGCGCTCCAGCCACTCCTTCTGCTTCGGCGACATCGTGAAATCCATGGGACGCTCCTCGTTTCCTAGACTTGGGCTTTGCCTTTGTGGGCCTTGCCGTTTGGCACCTTGACCTTTTGGGCCGCATTGTCGACCCCGCCTCCGCGGCTCGCAAGGGCGTTCGCGGAACGGCGGTGGAGTGCCAGAGCGCCGCCCCGCGATCAGCGGATTGACATTTCCGGCTCTTCAAACGATAGTTTCATACAAATGTTTGAAATGCAACTCCCTGTCGTCTTCGTCATTCCCCGGCGCGCCGCGGAATAACGGAAAGGCTCTCAACCATGGCCAGCGACCAGACCCGATCCGCCATTCTCGCCGCCGCCGAGCGGCTCTATGCCGACCGCGGTTTCGGCGACGTCACGCTGCGCGACATCGTCGCGGAAGCGAACGTCAACCTCGCGGCGGTGAACTATCATTTCGGCTCCAAGGACGAATTGATCGCGGAGCTGTTCGTCACCCGCAGCATCCAGACCAACCGCGAGCGTCTCAATGAATTGCGGGCGGCGGAGGAAAAAGGCGGCGGACGCGCCGCGATCGAAGACATCATGCGGGCCCTCGTCGGCCCCACCCTGCGCGGCTGCCTGGGGCCGGATCGCGAGGGCTCGACCGCGGCGCGCTTCATGATCCGCGCCTCGATCGAATCCGTGCCGCCGATCCGCCGCATCAAGAACCGCGAGGTCGATCACTTGCGCAAATTCGCCGCGGCGATGCGCCGCGCGATGCCGGGCCGCGACGACACTGAACTGTATTGGGGCCTGCATTTCGCGCTGGCGATGGCGCACCACACCATCCGCGAGAAGGAACGCCTGCTGCGGCTGTCGGAAGGCAAATGCGACCTCGACGACGTCCGCGCCATCATCGATCGCGTGGTCACGGTCTCCGTGATGGCACTGACGATCGGCGACGTGCCGAGCAGACCGGCGACGCGGCCGACGTTGGTGCACGGCCGGCTGACACGGCAGGATCTGTAGGGACCCGTCCCTAAACGCGATGCGATTGGGCTGAACCGCCGTCGCGCTCTAGCTCATGGTTTGAGCATGATCCCCGCGCTAGCGCCTTGCGCTCGTCGCGAGGGAAACCCGCTTCGTACCTTTCCGGATCATGCTCACACCATCGCGATGCAGTCGATCTCGATATCGAATGGTCCGGTCCATTCCGGGATGCAGACGAAGATCCGCGCCGGCAGGTCATCCGCGAAATATCTTCGGTAGATTGTATTGAACGTCGCGAAGTGTTTGGCCGAGGTGCAGAAGATGTTGCACTTCATCACGTTGTCGAACGACGCGCCGGCGGCTTCCAGGCACTGCCTGAGCTGCTCCATCACGAGCTCGCTCTGCCGCTCGATCGAGGCCCCGGCGGCGATCTCGCCGGTTGCCGGATCGAACGGCGGCAGGCCGGAGACGAAGACCATGTTGCCGGCGCGGGTGACCGCCGATGCCGGCGCCTTCCAGCGCTCCAGCCAGCTGGAGATCGGTTCGACGCGGATCACTTCCCGTTTCATGATTGGCACCTTCGATGAGGGATCGATGGCGCCAAACTAGCAGGCCGGTGTCAATGATGCTTCGATACAGATCGAAGTGTTGTCGTCACCGACGCACTCTATCACCGTCATCCTGAGGCGGCCGTCTCGAAGGATCGACAGCCACCGGCCGGGCCTTGCGTCCTTCGAGGCTCGCAGGAGCTCGCACCTCCAGCGACAAAGGCGAAGCCTTTGCGCGGGGATGACGGGGCGGCAGACCGCAATCGGCCGCCGCCTCGAGCACCCCTACAGGATCCCCTGCGCCTTCAGGCTTTCGACCTTGGCCTCGTCGTAGCCGATGGTCGCGAGCACGTCCTTGGTGTCGGCGCCCAGCAGCGGCGGGGCGCGGTAGTCGGTGATCGGGGTGCCCGAGAAGGTCAGCGCGTTGCGGATCAGCGACAGGTTAGGCTCGAAGGGATGATCGACCTTGACCCGCATGCCGCGCGACTGCACGTGCGGATCGCTGAACACCTGCTCGAAATTGTTGATCGGGCCTGAGGGTACGCCGGCTTCCTCCAGCTTCTCCAGCCAGTAGGCGACCGGCTTCTTCAGGAACAGGCCGGCGAAGATCGCCATGATCTCCTTGCCGTGCACGACGCGGTCGTTGTTCTTGACGAAGCGCTTGTCGTTCGCGAGTTCGGGTTCGCCGAGCACGGCGCAGGTGCGCTGGAACTGGCCGTCATTGCCGACCACCAGCATCAGTTCGCCGTCGGTGCAGCGGAATACGCCGGCCGGCATACCGCCATTGCCCCAGGTGCCGCGGCGCGGCGGCATGGTGCCGTTAACGAGGTAGATCTGCAGCCAGTGCGACAGCGAGGCGATCACGGTGTCGAACAGGCAGACGTCGACATGCTGCCCTTCCCCGTTGTTGGCGTCGCGATGGTACAGCGCCGACAAAATTCCGATCGAGGTGTTCATGCCGGTCATGTAGTCGACGATCGAGGGGCCGACCTTCATCGGGCCCGCACCGGGCTCGCCGTCGATATGGCCGGTCACGCTCATCAGGCCGCCCATCGCCTGCAGGATGGCATCATAGCCGGCGCGCGTGGCGTACGGGCCGGTCTGGCCGAAGCCGGTGACCGAGCAATAGATGATGCCGGGATTGAACTCCTTGATGGTCTCGTAGTCGAGGCCGTAGCGCTTGAGATCGCCGACCTTGTAGTTCTCCATCATCACGTCGACCGACTTGGCGAGCTCGCGGATGATCGCCTGCCCTTCCGGCTTGGCGATGTTGACGGTGACTGACTTCTTGTTGCGGTTGGCGCAGAGGTAGAACGAGTTGTTGTTGTTCGCCTTGCCTTCGGGATCACTGAGATAGGGCGGGCCAAAGGCGCGGGCGTCGTCGCCGCCGCCGGGCCGCTCGATCTTGATCACCTCGGCGCCGAGATCCGCCAGCATCTGGGCCGACAGCGGGCCCGCGAGCACCCGCGTCAGGTCGAGAATCTTGATGCCCGAGAGTGGCAGAGCCGACATGAAGCATTCCTCCGATATCTTGCTAAATCTTGATTATCCGGCGCCGGACCGCGTCCCAGCGATGTCTTTCGGCGCCAGAGCTTGCCGATACACCATTTTGCTGCCGCGAGCACTGCATTGTCGGCATGAAGCCATCCGCGGGCGGCCTATGTGCGGCGCACCGGACGAGCCTCCGGGGAACCCGCGGCGGCATCGGCCGATTGCCGCCACGCGAAATTGTGAAGAGGCCTGCCCCGATTTGCCTCAGCACCGGCGGTATTTTACCGCGACGAGGAGGAAACCATGCGGACGATCACGACGGTCGGGCTGCTGCTGATGCTGTTTGCGGCCGCCCCGCCGCCGGCAGATGCGCGCGGCCACGCCGTGGCGGCTTGCACGGCATACATGCCGGCGCGGCACATCGCGGCGGCGGACTGGCCTCCGACAAGCGGCACGGCGACGACGCCTACACCAAGGCGGCCTCCGACGAGGAGGACCGCCTGCTCAACACCAGACTGAAGAGCATCTGCCGGGGTTGCTAGTCACGCGAGGGAATAACGCAAATCAGGACGCGATCGCCGCCTGCCGCGGCTGCGCGGTGGCGCCGATCAGCTTGCCGATCTCGGGCTTGCAGCCGCCGCAATTGGTGCCGGCCTTCAGACAGCGGCCGATCGCATCGACGCTGTCGGCGCCCTTCCTGATCTCGGCAGTGATCTGGTGCCGCCCGATGCTGAAGCAGGAGCAGACGATCGGGCCGACATCCTCGCCGGCGCCGAACGGCCGTCCTGCGAGCAGCGACATCCGCGCATTGGCCGACAATTGCTGCTCGGCGAACAGCCCGGTCAGCCAGGCCCGCGACGGCAGCGTGTGATCCGGCGCGATGAACACGCAGCCTTCGAGCCGGCCGTCACGCACCGCCGCGTAGCGGAAGCGGCCCGCCGCCGGATCGCGATAGGCGATCCATTCGATCTCGACGCCTTCGAGGCCGAGCTGCGCCCTCGCCCAGTCGCGCCAGCTCTCGGGGCGGGTATCGAGCGCGAGCTCCAGCCGGGTGCCATCGCCGGCCTTGCCGTAGACCCAATAGCCCGACGCCGGACGCTTGATCGCATCGCGGCTCAGGATGAAGGCGTGCCATTTCGGCGCGTAGGGATCGGCCTTGACCGGCGTGTGCTTGGACTCCGGCTGGCCGGACAGCGGATCGACCGCCGGATTGACCAGCGCGTTGACGCGGCCCTCACCGGCGAACTCCTCATTCCAGTGCATCGGTACGAACACGCAGCCGCGGCGCTGGTCGGCGGTGACTACGACCCGCGCGATCATCTCGCCCCAGCCAGAGGTCAGCCGCACCAGTCCTTCGTTTTGCAGTCCGGCCTGCCGCGCATCCTCGGGATGGAATTCGGCATAGGGCTCGAAGGCATGCGACAGCAGCCGGCCGGTCTTCCCGGTCCGGGTCATGGTGTGCCACTGATCTCTGACACGACCGGTGTTGAGCACCAGCGGAAAGTCTCGGCTGGTCGCGTTGCGTGCCGCACGCGGCATGACCGGCACGAAGCGCGCCTTGCGGTCGGGCGTGAAGAAGGTCTGGCTCTCGAACATCCGCGGCGTGCCGGCGGGATGCTCGGACGTCACCGGCCACTGCACCGACGCCAGCGCGTCATAAGCACCGTCGTCGAGCGCAGCCAGCGCCGAGATATCGAAGTCGCGCTGGCCCTGGTTCTCGAAGCCCGACAATTCGGCGTGCTCGCGGAACACCTCCGCGGCCGACGCGTAGTCGAAGCCGCTGTATCCCATCCGGGTGGCGACGTCGCAGATGATCCGCCAGTCGGCGCGCGCCTCGCCCGGCGCTGCGAGGAATGGCCGCTGCCGCGAGATCCGGCGCTCGGAGTTGGTGACGGTGCCGTCCTTCTCGCCCCACGCCAGCGCCGGCAACAGCACGTCGGCATGGCGCGTGGTGTCGGTGTCGCGCATGCAGTCCGTCACCACGACGAGCTCGCAGGCGTCGAGCGCGGCCCGCGCGCGATCGGCATCGGGCAGGCTCACCACCGGATTGGTCGAGATGATCCACACCGCCTTTATGCGGCCGTCGGCGATCGCATCGAACATGTCGACCGCCTTCAGCCCGGCCTTCTCCGCAATGACCGGCGCGCGCCAGAACCGCTGCACCAGCTCGCGATGCGCGGGGTTTTCGATCTCCATATGCGCGGCAAGCTGGTTGGCGAGCCCGCCGACCTCGCGGCCGCCCATCGCATTGGGCTGGCCGGTGAGCGAGAACGGCCCCATGCCGGGACGGCCGATGCGCCCGGTCAACAGATGGCAATTGATGATGGCGTTGACCTTGTCGACGCCGCTCGACGACTGGTTGATGCCCTGTGAGTACAGCGTGACGACGCGCTCGGTCTTCGTGAACCAGTCAAAGAACAATCCGACCGCGCCTTCGGTCAGGCCGCAGGTCGCAGCCGTCTGCGCCAGACTCTGGCCGCCGACCTGCTTGAGCGCGTCGACGACGCCGGTCGTGCAATTGCCGACAAAGCCGCGATCGACCGCATTGCTTCCGGCGAGGAATGCGAACAGCCCGTTGAACAGCACGGAGTCGCTGCCCGAGCGCAGCGGCAGATGCAGATCCGCGCCCTCACAGGTCGCGGTGCGGCGCGGATCGATCACCACGATCTTGCAGGCCGGGTTCTTCTCCTTTGCCGCCAGCATGCGCTGGTGCAGGATCGGATGGCACCAGGCGGCGTTGGAGCCGACCAGCACCAGCAAATCCGCCTGCTCGAGATCCTCGTAGCAGCCCGGCACGGTATCGCTGCCGAACGCGCGCTTGTGCCCGGCCACGCTGGAGGCCATGCAGAGCCGCGAATTGGTGTCGATATTGGCGGTGCCGACGAAGCCCTTGGCGAGCTTATTGATGACGTAATAGTCCTCGGTCAGGAGCTGGCCGGAGACATAGAACGCGACCGCGTCAGGCCCGTGCTCCCGGATGATCCGGCTAAAGCCGTCGGCGACGCGATCGAGCGCGTCGTCCCACGCAGCCGGCTCGCCGTCGACGACCGGCTCGAGCACACGCCCGTCGAGATCGATGGTCTCGGCGAGCGCCGAGCCCTTGCTGCAGAGCCGGCCGAAATTGGCCGGGTGCTGCTTGTCGCCCTCGACCCGCACCGCGCCCGCCGCGTCCTTCGACGCGATGACGCCACAACCGACACCGCAATAAGGACACGTGGTCTTGACCGGCATTGCCTGACGCTCAGCTCACCGCGGCCGCCTGCCGCACCGACAACCAGACAATGCCGTTCTCGACCTTGGCCGGATGGGTATGGGTGCAGCCCTCGTCGGGCGCGACCGCCTGCCCGCTCGCCAATTCGATGACGAAATTATGCAGCGGACAGGTGACGCGCTTGTTGTGCACGATGCCCTGCGACAGCGGCCCGCCCTTGTGCGGGCAGCGGTCGTCGAGCGCGAACACCTCGTCGCTCTCGGTCCGGAACACCGCGATGTTGCCGCCCGGTGTGCGCACCACGCGCGAGCCGAGCCGCGGAATGTCGTCGAGTGCGCCGATTTCGATCCAGTTGGTCATGCGAGTTCCAATTCGGCGAGAGGAGCGAACTCGTTGCGGTCGACGCCGCGGCTGGCGCGCTCGGCCCACGGATCGGTCTGCGCGAACTGCTGCGAATGGGCAAAGCGGGCGAACAGCGCCTTGCGGTTCGCGACGTCGTCGACCACCCGCTTCCTGATCTGTTCGAGACCGACGCGATCGCACCATTTGTACATGCGCTCGAGATACCAGCCTTCCTCGCGGTAGAGCTGGGTCAGCGCCACGATCACCTCGAGCGTCTCGTCCTCGGTCTCGACCTTGGTCAGGAACTCGGTGCCTTTGATGTGCAGGCCCGCGGCGCCGGCGAAATGGATCTCGTAGCCGGAATCGACGCAGACCACGCCGACGTCCTTGCAGGTCGCCTCCGCGCAGTTGCGCGGGCAGCCGGAAACGCCGAGCTTGACCTTGGCCGGCGTCCACGAGCCCCACATGAACTTCTCGAGCTTGACGCCGAGGCCGGTGGAATCCTGGGTGCCGAACCGGCACCACTCCGAGCCGACGCAGGTCTTCACCGTGCGCAGGCCCTTGGCGTAGGCGTGGCCGGACACCATGCCGGCGTCGTTGAGATCGGCCCACACCGCCGGCAGGTCCTCCTTCTTGACGCCGAGCAGGTCGATGCGCTGGCCGCCGGTGACCTTCACCGTCGGGATATTGAACTTCTCAGCGACGTCGGCGATGGCGCGCAGCTCGCTCGGCGTGGTAACGCCGCCCCACATCCGCGGCACCACCGAATAGGTGCCGTCCTTCTGGATGTTGGCGTGGACGCGCTCGTTGATGAAGCGCGACTGCTGGTCGTCGCGATATTCGCCGGGCCAGGTCGCGAGCAGATAGTAGTTCAGCGCCGGACGGCAGGAATGGCAACCGTTCAGCGTCTTCCACTCCATGAAGCGCATCACGGCCGGAATGGTCTTGAGCTGCTGCTCGACGATGACGCGGCGGACGTCGTCATGGCTGTGATCGGTGCACTTGCACAGCGGCTTGACCTTCGGCGCCGCCGAATAGTCGCCGCCGAGCGTGAACGCCAGAACCTGCTCGACGAGGCCGGTGCAGGACCCGCAGGACGACGACGCCTTGGTATGGGCTCGGACGTCGTCGAGGGTGAACAGCTTCTTGTCCGAGATCGCCTTGACGATCGCGCCCTTGCAGACGCCGTTGCAGCCGCAGATCTCGGTCTCGTCGCTCATCGCAGCCACCGAGTTCTGGCCGCTGACGCCGCCGTCGCCGAGATTGGCGGCGCCGAACACCAGACGCTCGCGCATATGCGACACGTCGGTGCCGTCGCGCAGATGCTGGAAGTACCAGGGACCGTCGATGGTGTCGCCGTAGAGCACGGCGCCGACGATCTTCTTGTCCTTCAGGATAATGCGCTTGTAGACGCCGCGGTTGGCGTCCTGCAGCACGATCTCCTCCTTGTCCGGTCCCGGCGCAAAGTCGCCGGCCGAGAACAGGTCGATGCCGGTGACCTTCAGCTTGGTCGAGGTGACCGAGCCGTCATAGGTGGCAAAGCCCTTCATCGCGAGATGGTTGGCGCAGACCTTGGCCTGATCGAACAGCGGCGCGACGAGACCGTAGGTCTGGCGGCGGTGCTGCACGCATTCGCCGACCGCATAGATGCGGCCGTCATAGGTCTGCATGGTGTCGGAGACGACGATGCCGCGCTCGCAATAGAGCCCCGCCTTCTTGGCGAGCTCGAAGTTCGGGCGGATGCCGACGGCCATCACCACGAGGTCGGCCGGCAGCTCGGTGCCGTCGCCGAAGCGCACGCCGGTGACGCGGTCCTCGCCCAGGATCGCCTGGGTCTGCGCCGGCATCTTGAACACCATGCCCCGCTCTTCCAGCGACTTGCGCAACAGGCCGCCGGCCACCGGATCGAGCTGGCGCTCCATCAGGGTGTCGAGCAGATGCACGACAGTGACGTTCATGCCGCGCTTCATCAGCCCGTTGGCGGCTTCAAGGCCGAGCAGACCGCCGCCGATCACCACCGCGTTGCGATAGTCGGTCGAGGCCTTGATCATGCGATCGACATCGTAGATGTCGCGGAAGCCGATCACGCCGGGCAGCTCCTTGCCGGGCAGCGGCAGCATGATCGGGTTTGAGCCCGTCGCGATCAGCAGGCGGTCGTAGGGAACGCGATCGCCGGCATCGGTGACGACCTCGCAGGTGCGGCGATCGATCATGCTGATCGTCTCACCCTTGCGCAGCGTGATGTTGTTGTCCTCGTACCAATCGACGGTGTTGAGCATGATGTCGTCGACGGTCTTCTCGCCGGCGAGCACCGGCGACAGCAGGATGCGGTTGTAATTGCCGTACGGCTCGGAGCCGAACACCGTGATGTCGTAGAGATCGGGCGCGCGTTCGAGCAGCGCCTCCACGGTGCGGATGCCGGCCATCCCGTTACCGATCACCACCAGCTTCCGCTTGGTCACTTTGTCGAGCATGGTCTGCCTTTCAATTCCGACGGCGGCCTCCAGCGACGCGACGCGCGTCGTCGATCGACACCGATAAAGGTTTGGAGTTGTTAGGAAGCCCAGCCGCGGGCGCAGACCGTCCTCAATGACGATCGATGTTCCGTTATCGATTGATATTCAAAACGCGTGCCAACTCGCCGCGGGCAAATTTTGCTGCAAGATCAATCGGTTTTCGGCAACATCGAATCAGCCTGATGATGCGCCACCGAGATTGCCGGCCGATTTTTTAGCCAAGCCGATGATCTCTTGTGCATCACAGCATCGACGTCAGCGTTGACGATGGCGGGCCCGCGATCGATGCGCCATCGCTTCCCGATGGCGCATCGCACAAGAAAGCATCAGCCTGCGCGTTTGCGCGGCGGCACTTGCTGCGAGCCACGCCAATTCCGGTCGCCGAACGTGGTTCGCGATCTCGCGGCAACGCCTTGCGACTGCAAGGCAAAGCGGTGCCGACGATTCGCTGGCACGGGAATTGCTGACTTCATCTGTTGACGGAGTGCGTCTCAACGACGAGCGCGCTCACGCTTTCACCCACATTCGATTTGTCTGCGCCTGGGATCGCCGCACGTCTGTGGCGGTCTCCGCCGCATCACCGCGAGACGATTGCGATGAAGCTAGCCGAGTTCAAGAAGGCCGGCCACTGGCCGACACTGCTCGCCGCGTTCCTGTACTTCGACATCAGTTTCATGGCGTGGGTCGCGCTCGGGCCGCTGATCGTCTACATCGCACGCGACATGAATCTGGCGGTGAACGAGAAGTTCACTCTGGTCGCCATCCCGGTGCTCGCCGGCGCGCTGTTGCGCGTGCCGATGGGCATTCTCGCCGACATCATCGGCGCCAAGCGCACCGGCATCATCGCCCAGCTCGTCGTGATCGGGGCGACCGCTTCGGTCTGGCATTTCGGGCTGACCAGCAAGCTTGCGATCGAGTTGTTCGGGCTTGCGCTCGGCGTCGGCGGCGCTTCCTTCGCCGTCGCCCTGCCCCAGGCCAGCCGCTGGTATCCGCCGCAATATCAGGGCGTGGTGATGGGCATCGCCGGCGCCGGCAATATGGGTGTCGTGCTCGACACGCTGCTTGCCCCGTCCATCGCCGAGCATTGGGGCTGGCAGGCCGTGTTCGGATGCCTGCTGATTCCGATGCTGATGGTGCTTGCCTATTACGCATTCGCCGCCAAGGACGCGCCGGGCGAGCGCAAGCCGATTTCGCTGAAGGCCTATGGCACGCTGTTGAAGGACTCCGACACCCGCTGGTTCATGTTCTTCTACTTCATCACCTTCGGCGGCTTCGTCGGCCTCGCCAACGCGCTGCCGCTCTATTTCACCGTGCAGTATCATGTCTCCGGCGTCGCCGCCGGCATGCTGGTCGCACTGATAGTCGCCTTCGGCTCGGGATTCCGCCCCGTCGGCGGCATGATTGCCGACCGCATCGGCGGCATTCGTTCGCTCTCGATCCTGTTCGGCGTCGTCGTCGCCGCCTATGTCGTGATCGCCTTCATGCCCGAAGGCCCAGTGGCGGCGACGCCGGGTGGCTGGGCGCTGACCGAGTTGCCGCGCATCGCCTGGATCTCGGTGCTGCTGTTCTCGATCGGCGTGCTGGCACTCGGCATGGGCAACGGCGCGGTGTTCCAGCTGATCCCGTTGCGCTTCCGTCACGAGATCGGCCTGATGACCGGGCTCGTCGGCTGCGCCGGCGGCGTCGGCGGCTTCTTCCTCGCCCAGACGCTCGGCTATGCCAAGGGCATGACCGGCGGCTTCGGCGCCGGCTTCCTGTTCTTCGGCGCGCTGGCGTTGCTTGGCTTCATCGGACTTGCCATGGTCAAGGTCCGCTGGCGCACCACCTGGGGCGCGGTGTCGGGAGCGCGCGTCTGATCGCCCGCTCCCTCGGGAGAGGATAGCTCGGACGTGGCGAACGGCGCACAACCGGACTTGGGCGTTCGCGTCGGCTTCGCCAGCGAGACCGGCAAGCGCGCCGCCAATGAGGATTATGTCGCGGCCTGCCTCGGCCAGCCGGGCACGCTGCATCGCGATGTCGTGGCTGCGGTCGCCGATGGCGTCGGCGGCCACAAGGGCGGACGCGAGGCCGCGGAGGTCGCGGTCCGCAGCTTCATCGACGCCTATTATTCGCTACCCGAGACGCTCGGGGTCCGCCGCCGCGCGGCGCGGGCGCTGGAAGCCGCCAACAGCTGGATCTATGGCCAAGGCCGGGTCGATGCCGCGCGCAGCGGCATGGCTTGCGCGTTCTCCTCGATCATCCTGTCGCGGCGGCAATGCCATGTGATCCATATCGGCGACACCCGCGCCTACCGGCTGAGCGACGGACGGCTGGAACGGATGACGCAGGACCATATCGCCGGCCGCGGCGATCTCGCCCACATGCTCAACCGCGCCATCGGCTTCGAGGAGTTCGCCCGCTTCGACTACACCTCGGTCGGGCTCCGGCAGCATGATCGTCTCTTGGTCTGCAGCGACGGGGTTCATGGCGCGCTCGGCGATTCCCGACTTCAGCACCTGTTGGAGGAACGCACGCCGCCCGACGAATCGGCGCGCAGCATCGTCGATGCCGCGCTCGCGGCCGGCAGCAGCGACAACACGACCGCGCTGGTGCTCGACGTCGTCGACCTGCCGCCGGCGGATCGCGACGATCTCACCCACGCGATCGCGACGCTGCCGATCCTCGATTTGCCTGACAGCGGCGACACGATCGACGACTTCGCGCTCGGCGACGTGCTGTCCGACGGACGCTACAGCCGCCTGTTCAAGGCTGTCGACAAGCGCGCCGGCCGCGAGGTGGTGCTGAAATTCCCGCATCCGCGAGTCGCGAGCGAAGGCTCCTACCGCCTCGCCTTCGTGCGCGAGGCGTGGGTCGCCGCGCGCGTGCGCAGCCTGTGGATCGGCGAGATCATCGAGGTGCCGGCGGAGCGCCAGACCAGGCTCTATTCGGCGATGCCGCTCTATGAGGGCGAAACGCTGGAGCAGCGGCTCAACCGCGCGCCGCGGCTGTCGCTGACCGACGGCATCGCGATCGCTACCAAGCTGGTGCGCGCGGTCACCGCCCTGCACCGCGCCGGCATCATCCACCGCGACATCAAGCCCGATAACGTCATCCTCTCGAAGGACGGCGGGCTGCGGCTCGTCGACCTCGGCGTCGCGCGGGTGCCGCTATTGGAGGATTTCCCCGCCGAGGACATTCCGGGCACCGCGAGCTACATGGCGCCCGAGCTGTTCGGCGGCAAGGCCGGCGACGAGGCCTCCGACCTGTTCGCGCTCGGCGTCACGGTCTACCGCATGTTCACCGCGAATTATCCGTTCGGCGAGATCGAGCCGTTCTCGCGGCCGCGCTTCGGCAAGCCGGCACCGCTGTCACGCTACCGGCCGGACCTGCCGGCCTGGCTCGATGCCGTGATCGGCAAGGCGCTCAGCGTCGAGCCCGCGCAGCGCTTCGGCGACGCCATCGAGTTCGCACACGAACTGGAGAACGGCGCGACCTGGGCGGGTCCCGCCGTCACCACCCGCAAATCGCTGCACGACCGCGATCCCGTGACCTTCTGGAAGGTGCTGTGCGCGATCCTCGCTTTGGTCATCGTGGTGCTGCTGGCGCGGCATTGATCCGCGCCTGGCCCCCGCGGTCAGGCAACCAGCAACACCGCCGCCTGCGCGAGCGGCACCGCTTGATCCCCGAGCACCAGCGCGATGGCGTCGCGCTCCCACGCATCATCGGCCGGCGCCAGCGGGTCCTTCGCGGTCAAGCGGTGTTCGAGCACGAACCGCGACAGCAGCAACCGCCGCGCATCGACCGCTGCCTGGCATCCTTCCCATGCGAGCGTGATCGCCGATGCCGCATGGTACAGCGCACTCGCGGCAAGCCGTGCGTTGTGCTCCGCCTCACGATCGGCTGCAACCTGCTCGGCGAAGGCAGTTGCACGGTCGAGCGCGCTGCCGAGGCGCTGGCGGAACGGCTGCGGCAGCGCCTTCGCCTCGTCGAGGCGCCCGTGCAGGGCCGCGGCCAGGGCCTTATGCGCGCCGCTCTTGCCGACGGCGCGCGTAATGATGTCGAGCGCGTTGATGTTGCTGGTGCCCTCCCAGAGCACGCCGACATGAGCGTCGCGCACCAGCCGCGGCTGCACCCATTCCTCGATGTAGCCGTTGCCGCCGCGGACCTCCATCGCGCCGGTGGCGACCGGAATGTTGTCGCGGCAGGCGCGATACTTCAGCAGCGGCGTCAGGATGCGCAGTAGGTCCCTCGCCTGCGCCGAGCCGGCATTGGCATCATCCATCGCGCGCGCGGCCACCAGCATCATCGACAGTGCCTGCTCGGTCGGCACGATCAGCTTCATCAGCTGACGGCGCAGCAGCGGAAAGTCGATCACGCGCTCGCCGAACGCCACCCGCGAAGAGGCGCTGACGACGGCTTCGTTGACGCAGCGCCGCATCATCGCCGCGGCGCGCACGCCATGCGACAGGCGCGACAGGTTGACCTGCTCCATCATCTGCTTCAGGCCCTGGGTGGGATCGCCGACCAGGTAGGCCACCGCATTGTCGAGACGGATCTCGCCCGACGCCATCGATTTGGTGCCGAGCTTGTCCTTGAGACGCACGATCCGGTAGCTGTTGCGGCGGCCGTTCTTGAGGCGACGCGGCAACGCGAACAGCGCGAGCCCCCTGGTGCCCGCAGGCGCGCCTTCCGGCCGCGCCAGCATCAGCGCGACATCGGCATCGGCGTGCGAGCAGAACCATTTGTCGCCGGTCAGGCGCCAGACGTCGCCGTCGCGGCGCGCGACGGTCTCGACCGCGCCGACATCGGAGCCGCCTGCCCGCTCGGTCATGAACTGCGTGCCCTTCCACAGGCTCGCCATGTCGTCCGACAGCATCTTCGGCAGCAGATAGGCCTTGAGTTCGTCGGAGCCGAACTTGCGGATCAGATGCGTCGAGGTGTCGGTGACGCTGATCGGGCACATCAGCCCGAACTCGGACTGTACGAACAGATATTGGAACACGTACTTGGCCACGGCCGGCAGCGGCCGGTCCATGCCGAGCACGCCGGCGCGATGGCTCATGGCATGAAATTGGAAATCCCCGAAGGCGATCGCCTCCATCTCGCGATAGGCCGGATGATAGTCGATCCAATCCTCGTCGCGGCCGAAGGCGTCCCTTTGATTGAGCACCGGGGCATGCTTGTCGGCGGTGCGGGCGAGTTGGTCGAGCCGGCCTCCCGCCAGTGCGCCAAGACGATGGAAATGCGGCTCCAGCGTCTCGCGATCCGCGCGCGACAGATATAGCCCAAGCAGACTGCGAAGCCCGCGGTCGAGGTCATAGAAGTTGAGGCCGGCACAATCATGCGAGATGTGACGGGCCGGATCGGCCGGCTCTGCGGCCTCATCGGGGCTGCGAAGGTCGCGTGCGCTCATCTGCATCTGGGCTCTCCTTGTTATGGGGTGACGTCGCACCAGCCGTGCCGCCGTGCGGGATGCCAGTCCCGGTGTTCAAACTCCCTCTGCAACATCGAGAACGATCGCGGCCATGTCCACCGCGCGGAAATAATTTCAGATACATGGAGGAAATACCGAACGCGCTGCGCGCGCCAGGCCCAGGTCACAGCGCGGCAGTATTGACCTCGACTGGTTTCGCTGCACACTCGCCGCGAGACGCGCAACATGCTGCGACGCACAAGGATACGAACGGCAACTGATGAAGGGAGTTCGCTCCGGCAACGCGCCTCCATCCCGGCGAGGCCGCAGGCGCATCGTCGCCGACCGGGTCCGCGCGCAGCCCGACGATCCCTCGGCGACGGTGATCGAGGCCAATCGGCATGATGAATTGTTTCGTGCCGCCGATCGCAGTCCGGATCCGTCCGTCGTCAAATCGGCGCATCGCGTGCTTCGTATCTTCGAGTATTTTGCCGAGATCGAACGGCCCGCGGCGATGACCGAGATCGCACGGCGGCTGAACTACCCGCCGTCGAGCACCTCGGCGCTTTTGAAGAGCCTCGTCGAGCTCGGCTATCTCGATCACGACCGGCAGGCGCGCAGCTATCTGCCGACCGTCCGCGTCGCGCTGCTCGGCGGCTGGCTCAAGAGCCAGACGCTTCCCGCCGGCACGCTCGATGCGATCACGCGCGAGCTGCAGGAGGCGACGCGGCTGACGACCTTCGTCGTGGCGCGCAATCAGCTCTACAGCCAATACATCCGCGTTCTGCAGGGCACGACACCGGTGCGCTACTATCTCGAGCCCGGCGCGCGGCGGCTGTTGACCCATTCGACCCCGGGCCGCGTGTTCCTCAGCCTGATGAACGACGAGGACGCCCGGCGGATCGTGCAGCGGATCAACGCCGAGGAAGCGCCGTCATCTGCCGTCCGGTTCGGCGATATCCAGCAGGTGCTGGCGACCATCCGCCGGCAGGGATTTGCCTATACCCGCGACATGGGAACGCCCGGCCTGAGCGCGATCGCGATGCGGCTGACCGATATCGACCAGACGCCGCCGCTCGTCATCACCGTCGCAGGTCCGAGCTCGATCATCTCGGCGGAGGCCAAAGCGATCATCGGCAAGATGCGCGAGCTGGTCGAGCGCCAGTCACCCGGCCTGCTGCCGCAGATCGACATCGACTCGGCGCCGATCGAGACCTGAGATCGGGCAACGCGTCAGGTCGACGTCAGGACCCCGCGCGGCGGATCGTGATCCTGCTCTCGTCGGTCATGTCCTTGAGCTCCTTGTTCGGCTCGCGGTAGAGATGACGCTCGATCTCGACCGTCCGACCATCGGTCGTCTTGGTGCACTTCTCGTCGACAAACACGCCGCCGACCTCCTGCTTGTCGGCACCCGGCTTCGCCTCCGCGCAGCTCCAACCATCCTCGCCGTAGCGCGACTTCGCCTGCAGGCCGAGCAGGAACGCCTTCTTGCGCAGATAGAGTCGCGCCTTCGGATCGGTCTCGATGGTCAGCGCGGCAATTTTGGCGTCCTTGTCGATCATCACGGTCAGGATCGCTGGATGGCCGCCGACCATGGTGCCTTCGCGCGCAGTCTCGCGATCGTACTCGAAGCGAATGCCGCGCAACTGATCCGGGCCTTCCGGGCAGTTCGACCACTGCGCCCATTCCGCCAATCTGTGGGTGGTCTTCTCGCCGGCGCAGGTCAGGTTGATGTAACCGGCGTCGGGTAAGCTTGATATCGCCATGCCGACATTGATGTCGCGCAGGTCTCCCGCGGTCGCCATCGCCGGCACGGCCGCTGTGACTGACGCGGCGAAGACCAATCCGCGGATCGCCGATCTCTGCTTGCTCATGGCTTTGCCTTCTCGTTTGGGTCGGACGGCGCGGCGGCGTGGCCGGCCTCCTTGTAGATATTGCAGACGCGCGAGCCGTCGCCGAAGAAGGCGATGCACTCGTCATAGTTCGGCTCACCCTTGCCCTTGACGTGGGCGAGCACATAATCCGCGACGGCCTCGATCTCGTTCGGCCGCAGGAATACGTTCGCCTCCGGCGGCATGCGGTCGGCGACATCCTGCCGGGTCATCTCGTAGCATTTCGTGGTGTCATAGGAGCCGCGCACGAAGAACGGCATGCCGGTGCCCGGCCGCCCGCACGTCACGGTCTCGATGATCTGTTCCTTCGTCAACTCGGTCTTGCGCAGCGACAGCGCGTCGCCGCCATAGCCGCCGCCGCCGTTGCCGTGCCATTTGTGGCAGCCCATGCAATTGCCGCGCTTGAACACCGCCTTGCCCGCATCGGTGGGATCATTCGCCGACTGCGCATGCGCCATGCCTGCAAATCCCATCACCAGCGCGCAGCCGAGCCACGCGCCAATCAGCCATGTTTGTTTCATTTGTTCCGTTTCTGTTGGCGAGATCGACGCGGGAGGCTCCTCGCTGAAGCCTCCCGCGCTTGCGATGTCAGAGCGCGAACACGTAGAGCATCGAGCCCGGTTGCATCCGCTTCAGCTCGGGCGTGGCATCGATGAACCATTTGTCCCAGGCACCGCCGAGGCCGACCAGGACCGCGACATACTGCTTGCCGTCGACCGAGAACGTCATCGGGGGCGCATTGAGACCGCCGCCGGTGTTGAACTCCCACAGCTTCTGCAACGACTTCGCGTCATAGGCAATCAGCTCACCGGACGGCTGTCCGGAGAACACGAGGTCGGGCGTCGCCAGGATGCCGCCGAGGTTCGGGAATTGCGTCTCCGCCTTCCCCGCGACCTTGCCGGTGGTGACGTCGATCGCGGTCACGCTACCGGTGATCTTGACGTTCTGGCTCGGCCCGCCGCCGGTGAAGAACTCGCGCGCCTTGACCTTGTCCGGCGTCATCTCCTCGACCTTGATGTGGTTGCAGCTCTCGATGACGGGAATGTACCAGAGCTTCAGGTTCGGATTATACGCGGTCGGCGGCCAGTTCTTGCCGCCCATGTTGCCGGGGCAGATATCCGTTTCCTTGTTGGAGCGGCTCGGCGTGACCGAAGCGTTGTACTTCTGCACGCCCTGCTTCGGATCATATTCCACCGGCTTGCCGGACTCCGGATCGAGCCCCTTGGTCCAGGTCACCTTCTTGACGAAGGGCAGACCCCAGACGAACTTGCCGCTGTTGCGATCGATCGCATAGGCAAAGCCGTTGCGGTCGGCCTCGAGCGCGAGCTTCAGCGTCGTGTTGTTCGGGCCGGGGACGTCGACCAGCACGTTCTCCGCCACGCTGTCATAGTCGTAGGGATCGTTCGGCGTGTGCTGGTAGTGCCACTTGATCTTGCCGGTGTCGGCATCGAGACCGAGCGACGAGTCGGTGTAGAGATTGTCGCCGGGCCGGTATTCATTGTCCCAGTCCGGTCCGGGATTGCCGACGCCCCAGACGATGGTGTTGGTCGAGGGGTCGTAGCTGCCGGTGACCCAGGTCGAACCGCCGCCGCTCGCCTTGGCGTTCTTGTCGTCCTTCCACGTCTCCGCACCCGGCTCGTCCTTGCCGGGGATGGTGTGGGTGCGCCAGACTTCCTTCTGGCTGTTCAGGTCGGTCGCAGCGATCCAGCCGCGAATGCCGTATTCCGCACCGGCGACGCCTGATATCGCCTTGTCCTTGACGATGAGAGGTGCGCCGGTGATCACCTCGCCCTTGTCGGGATCGGCGACCTGACGCTGCCAGGCGACCTGCCCGGTCTCCTTGTTGGTCGCGACCAGGCGGCCGTCGAGCGTGTGCGAGATGACGAGGTTGTTCCACAACGCGACACCGCGATTGTCGACGCCGCAGCAGGCGACCGCGCCGGCCCAGTCGTGGTCGGTCTTGGGATCCATCTTCCAGACCAGCACGCCTTTGCCGCCATGCGCATCGATCTTGTAGACCGAGCCCCAGCCGTCGGTGACGTACATGAATCCGTTCTCGACGATCGGAGTTCCCTCCAGGCCGCCATGCGCCCAGATTCCGCCGCCCTCGACGCCGCCGAGATGCATGGTCCAGGCGACCTTCAGATTCTTGATGTTGTCCTTGTTGATGTCAGCCAGCGACGAGAAGCGGGTCGCCGAGTAGTTCTTGTGATGATGCAGCCAGTTGCCTGCTTCCTTGTCAGCATTGAGCAGACGGTCCTGGCTGACATCCTCAGCGAGCGCAAACGAGCCCGCGAGGGTCGCGGCGGATGCTACTGCCGCCGCGAGCATATGAGACTTTACCCAATTCAACCTTGTCATAGGTTCATTTCCTCCGGATCTAGCATTCTTCATTGATCGAACCGCCCGTCACATACGGACAGTTTCGCGAGAAGCCTTGAGTCCCGGCGATCGGCTGCGCCGCCCGCCGCATTCCTGGTCACTTGTTTCTGGTCACTTCTGGACCGTTACCTCCGTCTCGATGGTTCCAGCTTTCTGAAAAACGACCGCGCATTTGAACGTCTCGCCGGGAGCGAGCGCCTGACGCAACTGCAGCAGCATCACGTGATAGCCGTCGCGCTTCAGCTCGAGCGTTGCCTTGGCCGGGACTGGTATATTGGATATCGAGCGCATGGCGGGCGCGCCTTCGCCGCGATCGACGGTGTGACGTTCGGAAAAATTTGCGACCGGGCAGCGAACACGGAGCAGCGCATCGGCGCTGTCGGCCTCGTTCTTGATCGTCATCGTCAAGGGAAGGTCTCCGCCTTCTTTGTCTGCCGCCGGTACGCGCGCATCCACAATCGCCAGGGATTCGTTCGCTACCGCGTTATGCACCACTCCGAACGTGCCGATCAGGCAGAATAATGGCAACGCAATCCACCGCCTGCATTTAACTGCGCTGCACGCAACGGTGCGATGCAACCCCGGCTCGAACGACATCAAGTTTTCTCCCGACGTGATTTTTGCGACATTGTTTCATGCTTCGTCGCGCGCGGCCAGCGATTGAAGATCGGGAACAGCGATTCATTGCGATTTCGATACGCATAGCCGTCATGCCACATTTTTGCGCATGAGCGTTCGCGATACGATAACGCAGGCGGAGCGCGATGCAGCACATACTGCAGCGCGCGAGATGATCGGTACGGCGACGATTGATGCCGTCACGTCTGTCTCAGGCGACGCGACATCGGCGCGGCTGTTCAGAATCGATGCAGGCGACGAGAATTATTTGCTACGAATCGAAGGCGTGCCCAGCCCCTGCGCAATCAGTATCAATATGTTTCACCCAGGATCCGCCGAAGCTGGCATCGCGCCGCGCCTCTATTACGTCAACGAGACATCGTACATCGCCGTGATGGACTTCATCTCCCGAAGCACACCAGCAGCCAAGCACGTGCTCGGCAAGACGTTGCTCGCGTCGTTCCTCACCGACGTCGCAACGCCCGGCTTCGATCGTTCGGTATGAGCCTCAGCCCGGCGGATTGAACGTCCGGGTGAAGAACACCGGCGTCTTGGCCTTCTTCAATCGGTAGAGCTGCGCGGGTCGGTTCGGCCCCTTGCGCATCTTCGCGACCGGCTCGATCAAATCGGCGGCCAGCATGCGGGTGCGGAAGGCGCTTTTCTCCAGCGGACGGTCGAGCACGATCTCATAAGTGCGCTGCAATTCCGGCAGCGTGAATTCCTGTGGCATCAGATAGGCGGGCAGCGAGGTGTACTCGACCTTGCTGCGCAGCCGCTGCACCGCCGCCTGCAGGATCTCCGCGTGATCGAAGGCAAGCTTCGGCCGCACTTTCTCGCCCTCGACCGCGAACCACTGCGCATCCGGCGCGAGCGTGCCGCCCGTGGCGTGCTCCGGCAGCAATGCGAAGTAGGCGTGCGTCGCAGACCAGCCGCGCGGATCCCTCATTGCGCTACCCCAGCTGCCGAGCTGCTCCAGATATGGACTGACGACGCCGGTCTTGTCCTTCAGCTTGCGTGCGGCGCAGGCTTCGAGGTCGCGATCGCCGGCGACATCGACAAAGCCGCCGGGCAGCGCCCAAGCCCCTGGAAACGGTTCGGTTTCTGCTCTCGGCCGTTGAACCAGCAGAACCTGAAGCGCGTCTGACCTGATGGCGAAAACGACGACGTCGACCGTCGTCAACGGCCGCGGAAAGTCGAGTTCCGGCTTCTCGGGCATGCTCTCCCCCCGCTCTTCCCTGGTGCCGTGAACCTTTTCACCGCCCGGCTTGACAATAGCATACTTAGTTGTACAGTCCAACTAACTTAGTTGCTGAGGCACACTTATTTAGGAGTAGCCCGCCATGTTCGGTGTTCGCTTTATCAAGGCCCAGCCGACCACCTACCTCATGAAATACCGCGGCGGCGCGGTGACCCAGCAAGGCGCCGGCCTGTCCGGCTTCTATTATGGGCCGGTCACCTCGCTGGTCGCGGTGCCGATCGGCAGCCGCGACGCCGCCTTCATCTTCCAGCAGATCGCGCGCGACTTTCAGGCGCTGACCATTCAGGGCCATGTCACCTACCGGATCGGCGAGCCGCAAAAGGCAGCCGCGATGCTCAACTTCACCCTCAAGCCGGACGGCAAGACCTACGAATCCGACGACCCGGAAAAGCTGCCGCAGCGCATTCTCGCGACCGTCGAGGTGCTGGCGCAGCAGGCGGTCAAGGAGTTGACCTTGAAGGAAGCGCTGCAGGCCGCCGATCGCATCGCCGGCCTTATCGAAAGCGGACTGCGCGGTCGCGCCGACATCGCAGCGCTTGGCCTCGAAATCCTCGGCGTCTCGATCCGCGGCGTGAAGCCGACGCCAGACACCGCCAAGGCGCTGGAGGCCGAGGCGCGCGAAGCGATCCTCAAGAGCGCGGACGAAGCGATCTTCGCGCGGCGCAACTTTGCCGTGGAGCAGGAACGCGCGATACGCGAGAGCGAGCTCGACACCGAGATCGCGGTCGAGCAGAAGAAGCGTTCGATCCGCGAGACCCAGATGGATGCCGAAGCGAGCGTCGCGGCCAAGCAGGCCGAGCTGCGCGAGGCCGGCATGGTCGCCGACATCACGCTGGAGAGCAGGCGCAAGGACTTCGTCGGCCTCAACGCCGAGAACACCCGCACGCTGGCGGATGCCGAGGCCTATCGGGTCGGTGCGCTGATGAAGATCTTCGAGGGCGTCGACACCCGCGTGATCCAGGCGCTGGCCGCAGCCGGCATGCAGCCGGGGCAACTGATCGCGCAGGCCTTCAGCGGGATTGCCGAAAAGGCCGAGAAGATCGGCCAGCTCAACGTCTCGCCCGATCTGCTCAACACGCTGCTGGAGAAGCCCGCCGCCGTGGAGGCCGCCCGTGCCCGCCGACAATGACCGCAAGATCGTCCTCGTCACCCGCAAGACGCGGCTCGAGGAGCTGATCGCCAAATACCTGACGGCGGCGCAGGCCCGGTTCTATGTCGAGCATCTCGGCGCCGACTTCTCCGACTACCAGCGCGAGCACGATGTCTACCAGGCCGAGCGCCGCGTCACCGTGCAGGCGCTGGAGCAATGGGGCCGCTATCAGATCATCGACCGGAGTTTCCTGCCAAACTTCATCTTCGGCCCGTCCGACATCGTGGTGGCGCTCGGCCAGGACGGCGTCGTCGCCAACACGATGAAGTATCTCGATGGTCATCCGCTTATCGGGCTCAACCCAGATGCCAAGCGTTACGACGGCATCCTCTTGCCGTTCTTGCCGCGCGACCTCCCTGCCCTGCTGCGCGAGGTCGCTTCCGACAGACGCGGTCACAAGGCGGTGACGATGGCCAAGGCCGCGCTCACCAACGGCCAGGTGCTGTACGCGGTCAACGATCTGTTCATCGGCGCACGCACCCACACGTCGGCCGTCTACGAAATCGCGCTTGCCGAGCAGAAGGAGCGGCAATCGTCGAGCGGCCTGATCGTCGCGACCGGGCTCGGCTCGACCGCCTGGTTCAAGAGCATCGTCACCGGCTCGCTCGCGATCGCCGGCGCCTTTGGCGGCGGCAACGACAGCCCGCCCTATCTGCCGCAGGCATGGGACGCCGGCGCGCTGCGCTTTGCGGTGCGCGAGCCGTTTCCGAGCCGTACCTCGCAGGTCAATCTCGTCTGCGGCAGTCTCGACCGCACCGAGCACCTCAGCGTGCGCTCGCTGATGCCGGAGAACGGCGTGATCTTCAGCGATGGCATCGAGGCCGACCGGCTCGACTTCAATTCCGGAACGGAAGCGCAGATCACGGTCGCTGATCGTGAAGGACGGCTGGTGGTGTGATGCCGCCGCGCTCTCCAGCAAGGCAACTCACTGCGGCACGGGATGCAGCCTTGCCAGCTGATCGAGCGACAGCCGAGCCTCGCGGTCGCTCAGGGGGAAACGGACGATGATGTCCTGGCGCGCAAGCTGCCCCCACAGCGCGTCCGACGACCATTTCTGCGGCTCAGGCCCGCGCGGACCGTCGATCCAGATGAAATACCATTCCGCCATAGCCCGCGACCGATGCTCCCTCGCCAGAAGATTGGTCCTTCGCGGGGCAATCCGCAACGCCCAATTTCGCGCCGGCCGGCGATCCAAGGTCTATTCGCAGGGCCGGCCGTCCTTGTGCAGGAAGCGGCCATCGGAGCTCGGGCTCATCATGTCGATGTCGGAGCAAGTGATGACGTCGGCGCGCGAGCGCGAGCCGACCTCCAGATAGGTCGCCGTCATCTGCGACCGGTTGACCATGTGATGCCCGTTGCCGGAATTCTTCGGAAACGCGGCGCAGTCGCCGGCGCAGAGCACCGTCTCGCCGCCGTCCTCGATCAGCACCAACTCGCCTGCGAGCACGTAGACGAATTCGTCTTCGTCGGAATGCCAATGGCGCTGGCTCGACCAATTGCCCGGCGGCAACCGCATCAGATTGACGCCGAAATCGCCGAGCCCGCCGGCATCACCGAGGCGCTGCCGCACCCGCTCTGCACATGGCGCGGCGAACTCGGCCGGATAGCCGGTCCCCTTGCGTTCCGGCACTTTTGTCAGATCGATCTTCGGCATGGCGACGTCCTGAGCGAGCGCTTCCCGGGTGTGCCCATACCTAGCGCGATCACCCGTCGGAAATGTGTCGTTCGATTCGAAGCCGTCAGGCCCGCCCGACCAAATCCTTCGCCATCAGGATGTCGTCATGGTAGCGGCCGTCGATCTTCAGCGCGTGCTTCTCGAGCCCGTACTCGACAAACCCCAGGTCCTGATAGAGCCGAAAGGCCGGCTCATTGCCCTTCACTACGACGAGCTGCACCAGCTCGACCGATTGCGCGGCGAGTTCGAGCGCGGCTTCGACCAAGAGACGGCCGACGCCGGCGCGCCGCGCCTGCTGCCGCACATACATCCCGACCAGCATGCCCTTGTGCTGCCGCTTCGGCCCATCAGCTACAATGAAGCCGACAATGCCGGCGAGTTCACCGCCACGGAACGCGCCAAGGATCACGGCCCCGTGCGCGAGCCTTTCCGCGAACCAGCCGACGGGATGCGCGCTCTCCGTCTCATACGCGCTGCCGAACGCTTCGGGGCTCAAGCGCAGCGCCTCGAGACGGACGTCGCGATAGAGCGCGGCGTCCGCGGGCAAGAGGCGCCGTATCTCGATGGCGTGCGTCGTCATTCCGTGTCCTGTCTTCGTCGCGACAGCATAGCCGGTCGGTCGGCCTGTCGATCGCGGTATCTATCGCGCGGCCAGCCTATTCCAAAGCGGATTGAAGCGCACAAGCGAATCCACCCCTCGTATCGACAGTTCCGGCCGGCCTATGGAGGTAGACTCCGGATGACGCTTGCCCGACACTGCGGCATGGAGGGGACGCCTATGGTTTTCTGGATAGCAGGCGTGGCCGGATTGGCGGCTGCTTATCTCTTCGGCTCAACGCCCACGGGCTATCTGGCGGGAAAACTGCTCAAGGGCATCGACATCCGCCAGCACGGCTCGAGGTCCACCGGGGCCACAAACGTGTTGCGTACCCTAGGCAAGTGGCCCGCCTTGGCAGTCCTCATGGTGGATGTGCTGAAGGGCGCGGCGGCGATCGCGTTTGCCCGCTGGTTTTATCCCTGGCTCTACGCGCTGCCGTCGGTCACGCCACCGACAACCCCTGACCCGCAAACCTTGCTGCCTTGGGCGGTCTGCCTGGCGGGACTTGCCGCGTTGTTGGGGCACGGCCGCTCGATCTGGTTGAATTTTACCGGCGGCAAATCCGCGGCGACGGGGCTCGGCGTGTTGCTGGCGATGTCCTGGCCAGTCGGTCTGGGTGCTGCCCTCGTCTTTGGCGCTATGCTGGCAATTTCCCGGATTGTGTCCCTGAGTTCGATGTCGGCGGCGCTCGCTGCGATCGCACTGGTCTGTGCGTTCGAACAGCCGCTGGCATATCGGCTGCTGGTCATCGCAGGTGGCCTCTACGTGATCGCACGCCATCGCGCCAATATTCAGCGGCTGCTGGCTGGAACCGAGCCACGCCTGGGATCGGGCAGACGGGAATCGAGCGCGGCTTCGCAAACCTAGCCTGTGCAGGCCTGCCGAGATCGCGAAGCCACGACTTGCCCGGGACGTTACCGGTGCTGCTGGACGTGCTCCTGAACCGCTCCGATGACGTCGGACGAATGCGTCACGAAGCCGAAGCATTTCTTGACGTTGAACAGGGTTGCCTCAACACAGAAGCCAGGTGAGGTCGTTGCGCAGCAGTCCTCGACCAGAAGGCAGCCATAGCCCAGGAAATTCGCGTCGGTGAGCGAATGCAGCACGCATTGATCGGTGTTGACGCCGGCAAACAGGATGGTCTTGGTGCCGAGATTGCGCAGGATGCTGTCCAGCGGCGTGTCCCAGAAGCCGCTGATTCGGTATTTGTCGACGTGAATGTCCTCGGGCTCCTGTTCCAGTTCATCGACGACGGCCGCGGCCCAGCTGTCCTTCTGCAACACGCGCGCGCCGCTGCCCGGCAACGGCTCGCCGAGACCGATACCTGTGCCCTTCGGCTTGTACAGATGGAGCTGGTTGGGCGCCATGTTCTTGAGATCGGGCCGATTGCCCCAGTTCAGCCAGATGACGTGTACGCCGGCATTCCTCAACACCGGGAGTAGCTTTTGCAGCGGCTCGATCGGCGCCCGATCCGGCGTGTGATCGAGGCCGAGATGGTCGACCCAGCCGCCCTTCGCGCAGAAGTCGTTCTGCATGTCGACGACGATGAGGGCGGTGCGCTGCAGATCGATCGTCACCGTCTGCGGCTGCGCGTCGATCGTCACCACCCGGGGCGGCGGCGGCGCCATCGCCATGTTGACGTTGTTGTCGTCGACCAGCCATTTGTAGCCGGGAGCGGACCCAAGAGGATTGGCAGCGCTGGACGCAGCGGACGCCGCTGCCTTTGCTAACGTGGAACTCGTCATCGGACTTTCCTCCCTTGCTTATGCTTTGTTGAAGTCTGTTTCGATCAGCCGCCCCGTTCGAACGGAATCGTCAGGGCCGAGGGCTGCCTGCTCTTTCCGACCAAGCCCGCGATGGCGACAAGTGCCAGCAGATACGGCAGCAACAACAGCAGCGCGACCGGCACGTCGAGTTGCAGCGCCGGCACCAGGAATTGCAGCGCGGTCGCAAAGCCGAACAGCAGGCACGCCGCCAGCGTGTACCAGGGATTCCAGCCGCCGAAGATCACGGCCGTGATCGCAAGATAGCCGGCGCCCTTGGTCATGTTCTCGGTGAACGTGTTGCTGTCCGCGACCGACATGAACGCACCGCCGAGGCCCGCCAGGACGCCGGCATAGAGCACGCCGAGATAGCGGGTCTTCGCCACGCTGATGCCGGCCTTGTCCGCCGCACGCGGATCCTCGCCGACCGCCCGCACCGCCAGCCCGAAGGACGTGTACTTCAGGATCAACCAGGTCACGACGACCATCAGGATGCTGACATAGGCAAGGCCGGTCTGGTTCGCCAACGCCGGTCCGATCACCGGGATGCCAGCGAGCCACGGCAGATTGAGCTGCGCGAAGCCGGGGATCGGGTCGCGCGACAGCGGCCCGAAGATCTCGCGGTAGAGAAACGTGGTTGAGCCCAGCGCCAGGATATTGAACCCGATTCCGACCACCAGTTGATTGGCGCGCAACGTCACGCTCAGCACGGCCTGGACCGCGGCAACCGCGGTCGCAACCAATACGCCGGCCGCGACGCCAATGAGCGGCGAGCCGGTGGCCCACGATGCCAGCGCCGCCGTGAAGGCCGACATCAGCATCATGCCGTCGAGGCTGAGATTGAGCACGCCGGCGCGCTCGCTCAGCATCTCGCCGGTTGCGGCGAAAATGATCGGGACCGCGAGGCGAAGTCCGGAGCCGATGAACACGGCCATCTGTTCGTCAATCATCGGGTCACCTTCCGGTTGGTGAGGATTGCGGAGCCTGCAATGACAATGACGATCAGGCCCTGGCAGATCAGGACGACCGCCGACGGGACGTGCGCCGAGATCTCCATGTTGATGGATCCGGATCGCAGGAATCCGAACAGCAGCGCGCCGATCACGACGCCGACGGCCGAGCCGCGCGACAATAGTCCGACCACGAGGCCGTCAAATCCGTAGCCCGACGAGAAATCGCTCGTCAGATAGAATTGCTGGCCGAGGATCATGATCGCGCCGCCGAGACCACCGAGGCCGCCGGACACCGTCATGGCCAGGATCACGTAGAAGCTGGTCCGCATCCCCGCACGGCGGGAGGCCATCGCGTTCAGGCCGACGGCGCGCAGTCGCAGCCCGAGCGAGCTGTGCCTGAGCACCAGCCACACCACGACCACCGCGATCGCTGCAATCAGCAACCCGATATGGAGCGGAGATCCATTGTCCGGGAACAGCAACGGCAGCTTGGTCGAATCCGGAATCTCCGCCGATTCCGGCAGCGACGACACGTCGCTGATCGGCTTGCGCAGCAGGTGGAAGGACTCGACGGACCAGTACACCAGCGGCAGCGCGATGAAGCTCAACAAAAGTGTGCTGATCACCTCGTTGGTGCCGCGCGCCGCCTTGAGACGCCCGCAAGGCCGCCCCAAACGGCGCCGGCGATGGTTCCGACAGCGAGCGGCACGATGAACGCCAATCCCAGCGGCAGGCCGCCGGCGCCATGCAGCGCGGCTGCGGTTGCGAACATGCCGCCCATCGCGATCTGCCCCTCGCCGCCGACATTGGTCAGGTTGGCGCGGCTGGCGAAGATGAAACCGAGACCGACCAGCGCGAGGCTGATGGCGCGATTGATCGAGGCGCCGATGTTGAAATCGCTCCCCGCCATGCCGTCCCAAAAGGCCTCGATCGCCTCGACGACCGACGCACCTGTCGCAGCGATGATAAGCAGGCCGATGCCGAGCGCGATAAGGGTCGATACCACCGGCACCACGACCTGCAACGGGACGAGCTCGAGTCGCGCACCCTGCGCGACCCGCGCCAGCTTCGGATTCTTCATGACCATGGCCAACCTAGACATGCGCGTGCCCCGACATCATCGCCCCGATCGCCTCGCGGCTGAACGACCCGGCTGCGAGCTCGCCAACCAGCTTGCCGCGGTAGATCACCGCAATCCGATCCGACACCGCCATCAGCTCCTCAAGCTCGCTGGAGATCAGAAGCACCCCAAGACCGTCATCGCGGGCGGCGCGGATGCGGTTGTAGACGGCCTCGATCGCCCCGACGTCGAGGCCTCGCGTCGGCTGCGCCGCGAGCAGGAACACCAGCGGATCGAGCGACAGCTCGCGTGCAAGCACCGCCTTCTGCTGGTTACCGCCGGACAGGCTCGCCATCGACACGTCAGGGCTGCTCGCCCGCACGTCGAAGTCGCGCATCATCGCCTCCGCCGCCTTGCGCCGCGCCGACTTGTCGAGCAGGCCGAAGCGGCTGAATTTTCCGATCGCGCCGAGAAACAGGTTCTCGGCCACCGACAATTCCTTGATGCAGGCGACCGCATGGCGATCCTCGGGAACGATGCCGACACCCGCATCCGTGATCTCCTGCGGCGTGCAGCCGCCGACCTGTGTCCCGCCAACGACAATCGCCCCTGCGCTCGGCGCGGCGAGCCCGGCCAGAATCAGCCCGAGCTCGGTCTGGCCATTGCCCTCGACGCCCGCGATCCCGACGATCTCGCCGGTGCCGACCGTAAGGCTCAAGCCGTCGAGCCGCGGCACGCCATGCGGGTCGCGGTACACGAGATCCGAGATCTGCAGCACCGCCTCACCCGCCGATACCGGGCTAGCCGAATCCGCATTGGGTTTTGCCGGCGTCTTGCCCTCGATATCGACCGCTGCGGCGAGCACCGAACCTGCCGACTGCACATCACGGCCGACCATGGAGCGCACCAGCGAGCGGATGTCGGCGCCCTCCATCGCGACGGTTTCGATGATGCGGCCCTGCCGCAGCACCGTGGTGCGATCGGCGACGCGGCTGATCTCGCCGAGCTTGTGCGTCACCAGGATCACGGATTTTCCGCGCAGCGCGACCTGGCGGCAGATCGCAAGCAGCGCGTCGATTTCGTCCGGCTGCAGCACGGCAGTCGGCTCGTCGAGCACGAGCAGTTGCGGATCGCCGAGCAGGCACTTGATGATCTCGACCCGCTGCCGCTCACCGACGGAGAGGTCCTCGATGCGCGCCTCTGGATCGATCTCGAGCCCGTACTCCGCCGCGAGCTGCTCCATCCGCACGATGATGTCCTGCGGCTTCAGCACCGCGCTGGCGCGGCCGAGCATCAGGTTCTCGGCCACGCTCATGTTGGGCACCAGGCTGAAATGCTGGTGCACCATCACGACGCCGCGCTGCAGAGCTTCCGCCGGGCCGCGGGGATGGAACGGCTCTCCGCCCAGCGTCATCGTGCCGGCATCCGGCCGATGCACCCCGAACACCAGGTTGCACAATGTCGATTTGCCGGCACCGTTCTCGCCAAGCAGGCAATGTACCTCGCCGCGCTCGATCTGCAGCGAAATGTCGTCGAGCGCGGTGAAGGCCCCGAAGCGCTTGGTCAAGCCAGACAGTTCGAGAACAGCCACGGTCAGCCCACCTTGACTTTGATCTTGTTCGACAGCAGGTCGTCCTTCAGCTCCTTGATCATGGCCTGGATCTCGGGCGTTGCCCCGGTGCAGATCTCGATGTCGGCGGAGCGCGGTCCCATGGCGAGGCCGAACTGCTTGTACTCCGGGTGCCACGTTCCGGCGACGGCCTGGTCGATGGCGTACTCAACCATGAACCCGATGCCGCTCACCGTGTAGGCGATATAGAGCGGGTTGTTGTCGGAGCAGTAGTTGGTGTAGCTCCCGATCATCTTGGTGCCCTTCTCGCGCGCCGCCTGCTCCATGCCGCGCACGCCGAGATTGAGGATGTTGTAGTGGACGTCGGCGCCCTGCGCGATCGCGGCAAGGGTCGCTTCCTTCGCCTTGGCGACGTCGTCAAAATCGCCGGTGTAGGTCACGAAGCATTTGGTATCCGGCTTGACGTGCTTGGCGCCATTGGCGAATTCCGTTCCGGTGTTGACGATAGCCGGAATTTCGAGACCGCCGACATAGCTCACCGCGCCGTTCTTCGACATCAGCGCGGCAACCGCGCCCGCAATGAAGCCGATCTGCGCCTGCAGCACGTCGTATTGCGCGACGTTGTCGGTCGGCTGTCCGGTCGGGCCGACGATGGAGAACTTCACCTTCGGGAAGCGCTTGGCGACCTTGAGCACCGACGCCTGGGTCTGCCCCGCGGCGCCGATCACCATGTCGTTCTTGGACGCGAGCGTGACCAGCGCCTGCTCCATGTCGGCGAACTTGACGTTCTCGATCGATGTGATCACGACCTTGTTGCCGTGGCGTTGCTCGGCGGCCTTCATGCCGTTATAGGCCGACTCCATCCAGCCATGGTCGGCCCGCGACCCCGGAATGAGAATGCCGATGCGAAGCGGCTTCGCATCGTCGGCGAAGCCGAGCCGGACTGATGAACCGATAAAGGCTGCCGAGAGCAGGCCAGTTTGCAGAAATGCACGACGGGTAGCGCTCATGTGTTTCCTCCTGTTCGTTCCCGGTGTTGCCGCTCTTTGTTGCGGCATTTTTGCAGCGGCGGCGCGGCAGCGCCGTCAGTTTCAGATTCGAAGCAATCTCATCCCGCGCCAATCGTCGCCAGCGCGCCGACGGCATCGACGAAGCACTTCATCGGAGCCTGCACGACGCCGGCGCCGATGATCCCCATGCCCGGCTCCTTGTGCGCCGTTGCGGTGTTGATGACCGGCCGCATGCTCTCGTCCACGACCTTGCGGACGTCGATGCCGACCGGCGCTCCGATGAAGTCGAGCATCGGCAGAGTGAAGCCTGGATTGCGGCCGATCGTGACGTGCGCCATCTCGCGCGAATAGCGCAATGCGTCCTGCGGCGTGCCGCCGACGAACTGGACCATCGCGGGAGCTGCCGCCATCGCGAACGCGCCGAGCCCGGCGGTTTCGGTGATCGCGCTGTCGCCGATATCCGGATTGGCATCGGCCTCGCTGAAGCCCGGCAGGAACAGGCCGACCGGGATGTCGGCCGGACCGACAAACCACTGCCCGTCCAGTCCGCTGACCCTGATGCCGACATTGACGCCATTGCGCGCCATCGCGGTGACGATGCTGCTGAACGGCACGCCGTGCGCCGCGTCCATGGTCGCCTTGCAGGCCGCCATCGACAGGCTCAGGAAGAACATATCGTCCGCTCCGATCGTCCGCAGCGTCTCGTGAACGAGGTCGCGCGAGATCGAAGACTTGAGCAGCGATTCCGTAACGGCGCGATACAGCAGCAGGGTTGCGGCCGTGTTGCGATTGTGGACATCGTCGCCCATGTGCAGCGACTGCGACATCAGCGGCTTCAGCGGCAACCCGCCCTCGATGCCCGCGACCGCGGCCTTCAGGCATGGCGCCAGCACCGTCTCGATGAGTTTGAGGCCTTCGATCACCTCGGGAGCGAACGCGCCGAACCGCAGCGTCTTGGCGCCGCCGGATTCCATCATCGGCGCATAGGCGCGATTGCCGGCGGTCTTGTTCTGCACCACAAAGAGCGGCATCGAGGGCGAGATGATGCCAGTCATCGGCCCGACCGCGCCGAATTCATGGCACGGCGCGAAGCGGATCCGGCCTGACGCGGCGAGTTGCTCGGCCTCTCGCGGCGTTGCCGCCCAGTCCTCATAGAGGATTGCGCCGACCACCGCGCCCTTCATCGGGCCGCACATATCGTGCCAGGCGATCGGCGGACCTGCATGGAGCAGCGTCCGGCCCATGTCCGGCCAGACCTCCGACGCATGTGCCGCGATGTCGACCCATACCGGTTGCGCGGTCAGGATCCGCTCGAGCACTTCGGCATTGGCGCGATCGATCCGCGATCCCAAGCAATCCGCATCGGTGGTATCGCCAACGAGCTGCGCGAGGCTCCAGGCCACCTCGGGAGTTCCGTCGCCGACCGGCTGCCAGCGCAGACGCACCAGCGGGGCGCCGCTGCTTTCGACGCCGCGATCGAGATCGGAGGCGCCGAGGCTGATGACCGATGTCTTGTTCTGGAGCGCGGAAGGAGCTGCGTTCATCATCGTTCTCCACCTTGCATGACGCGACGTCCCGTGGCGTTGTCGTCCGCGGCCATGCGGCTCGCGATGGCTTGCGCGGCACGGGCTGCGCCGCTGCTGCTGCCGACAATCTCCGCGCCGGCGTCCGCCAGCATGGCTTTCTGGGTCTCGTAGGCCTGCGGATCGGCATCTGTGCCGCAGACGAAGCAGATCACGGGAAGCTCCCGCCCCTGCCCGCGCGCTGCGGCCTTCGCCCGGCGGATCGCCGGAGCCAGGATCTCCGCCGGATTCGGGTGGCTGCCGTAGCCGAGCACGACGTCCAGGACGATGCAGGCAACGGTCGGATCGTCCGCTTCCTTCAGCAGCCGCTCGATCCGCACGCCATAGTCGATCATCGGATGCGGACGCCCCACCGTGAATTCATCACTGCCGAGATCGATCGCGGTGTGTCCCTCGCTCGCTTCCACATCGGCCAGACGGTCCGCCTCCGCAAGCGGCGCGTTCGACCGGACCCGAAGGCCGACCGATCGCCAAATGGTCTGGGCCTCCGAGCAGAATGTTCCACCGGAGTAGAGCCCGCGCAGATAGCGCTGCGACGGCACCAGCGACGCACAAACCCGCGTAACCAACGCCTCGATCGCTCCGTCGTCACGCTCAAACTGGTTTGACGCCGCAAGCGCGACGGCCTGGCGCGCCGTCTCCTCGAGCGACGACGTGCGGTGAACATCGCCGGCCGATGCCGCCGGCTCGCCGCCGAGGAAGCAGATCACGACCGGCTTTCCGATCTTGCCGGCGCGCTCGATCACCCGCTTCTGCACATCAGGCGCAGGAGGCTTGGAGACGATGGCGACGACCTTGGTCTGCGCGTCGGCGGCCAGCAGATCCAGACCCTGCAACATGGTGATGCCGCCGACCTCGCTGGAAACATCGTGACTGCCGGTGCCGATGGCCTGCGATATGCCCTGACCGTGCCGATGGATCTGGCACATCACCTCCTGCAGGCCGGTGCCCGATGCGCCGACCAGCCCGATCGCGCCCCGCCGAACGACGTTGGCAAATCCAAGCGGCACGCCATTGATGATGGCCGTGCCGCAATCCGGCCCCATCACCAGCAAGCCCTTTTGCGCTGCGACGCGCTTGATGGCCTGCTCCTGTTTGATCGGCACGTTGTCGCTGAACAGCAGCACGTTCAGGCCCTGCCGCAGTGCCTTCAGCGCTTCCGCCGCCGCATAGGGACCCGGCACCGAGATCAACGCAAGGTCGGCGTGATCGGCAATCGCGACGCCGCGGGAGATCGAGCGCGGCGGCGCTTCCGCCGCCGCTTCGGCCGGGCCGCCCTTCGGCTCTTCGCCGACGATCAGGGAGTGAATCTCCCGCTCCGCGGCTGCAAGCTTTTCGGGCGCCTCGTCCGCCACGACGATCATGATATCGCCGGGCTTGGCGTCCTCGAGCGCCGGACTCATCAGCCCGGCCTGCTGCAGGAATTCCTTGTTGCTGCGCGTTCCCATCAAGAGCGTGACGCGCTGCACGCCGGTCCGCGCGACCGTGACCTGCGAGATCCGCATCAACGATACGGAATCCTTGTACAGGTTCGCCTTAATGCTGGATTGGATGGCCATGGCCCTGTCGTTCCCTTGAATCCCGCAGGCTGCTTGTTTGTCTTGTGCTTGAGCTTCAGCCGGCGGCCAGCTCGATTGCCTGGTCGGTTGAGGCGCCGATCCGGCGTCTCAACTGCGTCTGCTCGGTGAGCGCCGTCGCCATTGCGGCCATGAAGACCGGACCGCCATCTTGCTCGGCACTCGGTACGGATTGGCGCGGGCGGATATCCCGCCGATGCGCCACTCCCGGTGGTTATTGAATGACGTGCGTCCCGGTCTCACCGCGCAGCGCCGCCATGGCGCAATCGAGGTGACTGATGATCGCCCGCTTGCCACCGCCCTCGAGAAACCGGATCGCCGCATCGACCTTGGGTCCCATGCTTCCGGGAGGAAAATGTCCTTCGCGGTGGTAAGCCTTGATTTCCTCGAGGCTGACTTGATCCAGGTCCTTCTTGTTCGGCTTGCCGAAATTCACTGCGACGCGCGGGACCGCGGTCAGGATCAGCAACTCCTCGATGCCCAGCACATTGGCGATGTGAGCGGATGTCAGATCCTTGTCGATCACGGCCGGCACGCCGGTGCGCACGCCCTTTGCGTCGCGGACCACGGGAACGCCGCCGCCGCCTCCCGCGATGACGATCGTTCCCCGCTTGACCAATGCGTCGACCAGCGAGATGTCGCAGACATGCTTGGGCTTCGGCGACGGCACGACATGACGCCAGCCGCGCCCCGAATCCTCGCGCATCGCCCAATTGAGCTCCGCGCTGATCTTCTTGGCCTCGTCCTCGGAAAAGAACGGCCCGACGAACTTGGTCGGATTCTTGAACGCGGGATCGTCCTTGTCCACCTCGACTTGGGTCAGCAGGCTTGCCACATGCCGCTGGTTGCCCTGTTCGCGCAGCGCATTCTCGATCGCCTGCATCAGGAGATAGCCGATGCCGCCCTGGCTGTGCGCGACGCAGATGTCCATGTCCATCGGCGGAATCCGGCTCATCGTCAGCATCTGACGCATCATGATCTTGCCGACCACCGGGCCGTTGCCGTGGGTGATGACCAGCTCGTTGTCGAGCTGCGCCAGCGGCAGCAGCGCCTCCGCGGTGATCTGCGCGACCGACTTCTGCTCCTGGGAGGTGCCCCTGATATCCTCGGGGTGAACCGCATTGCCGCCGATCGCGACCACCAGGCGACGCGGCACGTCATTGAGTGTACGCATTTCCTTATCTCCCGGCATTCTGGACGATGGCGACCGCAAGCTCGCAGGCCTGCGCATTCGACGGGGCAACGAGGATTCCGGCCTGCTCAAGTTTCCTGACCTGGGCGGAGCGCCCTTGCGGGTCCTGCTCGGTGCCGACGACGGACGCGACCAAGACCGGCGCATCCCGCCCGCGATCGGCGACGATCCTGGTCAGATGCTCGGCGGGATCGGCGTGCGCGCCATAGCCGAGCACCAGGTCGAGCAGGATCACCGAGAGATCGCGGTTCTGAGCGCGGCCCGCAGCGCATCGTCACGCACGGACGGATCGATCATCGGATGCGGCCGGCCACGGGTATATTCGTCGTCGCCGAGGTCGATCAGGCGGTCCCGCCCGCCGCTCGGCTCGACGCCGAGCTTGAGCGCGCCGGGGATCGCGGCGTTCGACGCCACCTTCCGGCCTGCGGCAGCGAGGATCACCTGGGCCTCGGCGCACAACGTGCCGCCGGCGAACAAGCCCTCGATGCCGCCCCGACCGTTCCGAAGAAGCCGTGACGCGACAGCGTTCGCGTCGAAGTCTGCGCCGATTTGCTTGTGTCCCAGTGCGAGTTCCGCGGCGCCTTTCAGCGTCGGCGAGAAGCGGGCGTTCGGCGGGACCTCGACCTCCGACGCGCCGATGAAGCACACGGTGTATGACTTCCTGCTCCGGCCGATCCGCTCAAGAACGGACTTCGCGACATCGGGATGCGGCGGCTTCGAGATCAGCACCACGTGGTCGGTTTCCGGATCGGCATCGAATGCATCGATCGCCATCAGCGTGGTGATGCCGCCGATATCCTTCTTCAGATCGCGTCCGCCGACCCCGATGGCATGGGAGATTCCCGCGCCGGCTTCCGAGATCAGGCACGAGACCTCCTGCGTTCCGGTGCCCGATGCGCCGATGATGCCGATCCTGCCGCGCGTCAGCTTGTTGGCGAACGCCAGCGGTGCGCCACCGATCACGGCCGTTCCACAATCCGGCCCCATCATCAGGAGACCGGCCGCCCGCGCCTGCTGCTTGAGCGACAATTCGTCTTCGAGGGACACGTTGTCGCTGAACATCAGCACGTGCAGGCCGCGATTGAGCGCCTTGCGAGCTTCGGCGGCGGCGAACTCGCCGGGAACGGAGATCAGCGCAAGATTGATCTCCGGCTTCGCCTTGACAGCGGCGGCAATCGAGTGCGGCCGCCAGGCGGCCTGCGCCTCGCCCTGGGTCTTCGGCTTGTCGAGCGACTTGATCGCGCTGTCGAGCGCTTCGCGGGCGGCGGCCTCGGACTCGGCCTTGACCGCGATCACGAGGTCGTTGCCCTTGACCGCAGTGCCCTCCTCCAGCAGCCCCGCATTGCGCATGATCGCAGCGTTTGACGGCGTTCCCATCATCAACGCCGCCTCGATCACGCCGGGCGAGCCGGCCACCTCGCGCGACAGCCGCATCAGCGCGACCGAGTCGAGATAGAATCCCTTGCGGACCTCGTTCAGGACGACGACGTTCATGACACACCCAAATCCTTGGCGATCGCGACGATCGCCTGCTGGAAGCACGCTAGCGGCGCCTTAACCACGCCGGCACCGACCTGGCCGATGCCGGGCTCGCGATGCGCGATACCGGTGTTGATGACCGGCACCACGCCGGAATCGACAACCAGGCGAATATCGATGCCGGTCGGCACGCCCGCGAAGTCCATCGCCGCAATGGTCCATTCCGGATTCTGCGCGACCGTGATCTCGCCCATCGAGCGGGTGAAGTTGCCGGCCTCGGACGGCGCGCCGGCACCGACGAAGCCGGCGACGGCCGGCGCTGCCGCCATCGCAAATCCACCGAGGCCGATGGTCTCGACGATGGCGGAATCGCCCATGTCCGGGTTGGCGTCCTTCTCGGAATAGCCGGCGAAATACAGCCCCTCCGGCATTTCGACCGGCGCGGTGAACCACTGCTCGCCGAGCCCAGAGACGCGGATGCCGAAATCGGTGCCGTTGCGGCACATCGTGGTGACGATGGTCGAACCGCGAATGCCGTTGGCGGGATCGGTGATCGCCTTGCCCATCGCCATCGCGATGTTGAGGAAGAACTGGTCGTTCTGCCCGATGAACGCGAGGCACTCGGCGAGGACGGCGTTGTCGGTCGAGGTGCGCGCCATCCAGGGCGCGATTTCGCGCAGAAAAACGCTCGAGCAGGCGAGATTGCGCTGATGCAGCTCGTCGCCCATCGACAGACCGCGTGCGACGATCGATTTCAGGTCGATGCCGCCGGCGGCGCGGATCGCGTTGCCCAGTGTCGGCCCGAATACGTCGCGCAACCAGGCGAGCCGCTTCAGCACGCTCGCGTCGTTGCCGCCGAAGCGCATCACCTTGCCGAGCCCCTCGTTGATCGCGCAATAGGCGCGGTTGGAGAAGCGCGCGTTCTCGACCACGAACAACGGCATCGACATCGTCGTCATGCCGGTCATCGGGCCGACCGCCCCGAAGTGGTGGTTCGGGTGAAATTCGATCTCGCCGCTAGCGGCGAGCTTGGTCGCGGTCGGCAGATCCTTTGCCCAGCCCTCGAACACGATGGCACCGGCGACCGCGCCGCGCATCGGGCCGCACATCCGGTCCCAGGAGATCGGCGGACCGGCGTGGAGGATCATCCGTTCGCGCAGGTCCGGGATCAGTTGACGGGCGGGAACGATGTCGATCAGCCGCGGCTCCCCTTCGAGGATCCGGGTGAGCGCTTGCTGGTTTGCGTCTTCGATCAGCTTCATCGGTGCGCCCTCACACACCGAGCTTCGCGAGCAGAGCCGCCATCTGCGGATCACCGCCAGCCGAGGGCTTCCAGTCGACATGAACGACGCCGATGTCGCAATCGCGAAGGTCCTTCACGAACCCCTCAAGCCCGACATTCACGACTTCGACCTTGCGCGCCAGCAATTGCTGATACTGCGGCCTATCCTGTTCCGTCATCGTCTCCGCCCTAAAGTTCGTTTTCGTTTTGTCGAGCTAATAAGAAAACACTTACTTAGTCAAGACCGGATTCTCGGAAAATGCGAAATCTCTGTTCGCCGTCGATTCATGGATTGGCCGAGAGGCAATTCCCGCTAAAAAAATGCTCCGAACTTCGTTCGGAGCAGTCTGGGAGAACTCAAAATTTGGACTGCAACGGCATCATCATCCGCGCAATTCATGACGCAGGACGACCAGACTGCCTGCGAATGCATCCAGTCCGGATGTATGTCCGATCGCCGTCAGTGCCGCGAGCGCGCGACGAAATCCGGCGCCCTCGCCGCTCATCGTTGCATGAATGGCGGCGTGCAGCGCTGCTGCGCCGTAACCCAGCGCCGCCGCACGCAAATGGACCCGGCTGATGTCATTGGTGCCGTCGAGCAGCGCACGACATTGTTCCCACAATGCATCGCGACATTCGGTGCGCCCCAGCGCAGCCAGCGCAATCAGCGCGCCGCCGATCAAATCGTCGCCTGACGGCGTGAGCCCCGGCCCGAGACCGATCAAGCTGCCAAGTCCCGCGTCGCGATCCGCATCGTGATCCGAGCCCGACAGGATTCGTTCCAGGGCAGCGAGACCGGGCATGGCAGCGCGAACGAGCAGCGAAGCATCGCCCGGAACACGTCCGGAGCCGAGCACGGCGAGGCCTTCCGACGTCAGCTCATCGCCCCACGCCGCATCGACCGCATCAAGCCCGCGTTGCAGGCTGCCGATCGACCAATGCGGTGCGTCGCGCGGCGCCCAGATCGTCCGCGAGGCGAGATTTGCCAGCGGCACGCCTGCGATCCACAGCATGGAGTCCGCGACCCGCACGGGATCGCCGACTGCCAGTCGCGGCCATCGGAAATCGCCGAGCACATGCAATGGACCCGATCCGATGCCGGCCTGTCCGACGCAGATCCAGATCCCGTCGATGACGGCGTAGAACGAACGTTGGAATACGGCGACGACCTGCCCCGCGGCGCGATCGCGAAGCGCCCGGTCGGCAAGTAGCCCCACTTCCACGTCG
The DNA here is from genome assembly GCF_001238275.1 of Bradyrhizobium viridifuturi. Taxonomy (GTDB): domain Bacteria; phylum Pseudomonadota; class Alphaproteobacteria; order Rhizobiales; family Xanthobacteraceae; genus Bradyrhizobium; species Bradyrhizobium viridifuturi. The sequence goes on along the minus strand of NZ_LGTB01000001.1, from coordinate 229,307 downwards.
CCGCAGACGGTCGGCGCGGGCCCGGGACGCCGCTCGTCCCGTGCGCCCATGCGACCGGACTGCCCTCCGTCAGCTTCGCGGTCTCCGACCAACATCCGCCCTCGCCTCCCTCAGCGTGCCTGCGCCGCGAGCCGCTGCGCCGCGCCGGCCTGGGCCTCGCCGCCCAGATAGGCCGCCTCAAGCAGCGGGTCCTCGGCGATGATGTCGGCGGCGCCGCTCTTCAGGATCGCGCCGGTCTCCAGCAGATAGGCCCGATCGGCCAACGCGAGCGCATGGCCTGCCATCTGATCGACCACCATGATGGTCATGCCCTCGCTGCGCAGCCGCTCAAAGGATGCAAACAGTTCATCGACGACGAGTGGCGCGAGGCCGAGCGACGGCTCGTCCAGCATGAAGATCTTGGGCCCGGTCAGCAGCCCGCGCGCCACCGCGAGCATCTGCTGCTCGCCGCCGGACAACAGGCCGGCGCGCTGCTCGATACGCTCCTTCAACCGTGGGAAGCGCACGAACATCGCCTCGATCTCGGCATCGAGGTCGAGGCCCTTGCGAGCATAGGCGCCGAGCTCAAGGTTCTGCTTCACTGTCAGTTCCGGAAACACCTGCCGGCCTTCCGGCACCAGCACGACGCCCGCGCGGGCACGAACATGCGCGGGCATCGTGTCGATGCGGGTCTCGGCGAGCCGGACTTCACCGGTGGATCGCGGCGGTTCGAGACCGGCGATCGACCGCATCAGGGTGGTCTTGCCGGCGCCGTTGGCGCCGAGCACGGCAACCGCCTCGCCGGGCGCGACCACCAGATCGATCCCGTTCAGGGCGCGCGACAGGCCATAGAACGAGTCGAGTGCCTTGACCTCGAGTGCGGTGCCCTGCCGCGCCGGCCGCGGCGCACGGCTCTTGTCACCCGGCGTGGCATCGCCCAGATAGGCCTTGCGGACCGCCGGATCATTGCGGATCGCCGTCGCATCGCCGATCGCAATGCGCTTGCCGCCGTCGAGCACGACGATGAGATCGCTCAGTGACATGATCATCGGCATGTCGTGCTCGACGATGATGACGGCAATCCCGAGATCGGCGATCCGCCGCAACAGCGCGGTCAGGCGTTGCTTGTCGCCCTTCGAGAGGCCCGCCGCGGGCTCGTCGAGCAACAGGATGCGGGGCCGCAGCGCGAGCGCACGCGCGATCTCGACCAGCCGCTTCTCGCCATGGGACAGAGAATCCGCAAGCCGGTCGACGTCGCCGTCGACACCGGCAAAGCGCAGCAGGAACCGGGCGAATCCCTCGGTCTCCGCGTTGCGCAAGGCGGAGACGACGCCGCCGAGACGACCAACCCGCTCGGCGAGCAGGATGTTCTCCAGGATCGTGAGCGAGCCGAACAATTGCGTGGTCTGGAATGTCCGCGCCACGCCGACCCGCGCCAGCAGATGCGACGTCATGCCGGTGACGTCGCGATCGCCGAGCATCACCGTTCCCCCCTGCGGCCGGTAGAAGCCGCAGAGCAGATTGAGCGCGCTGGTCTTGCCGGCGCCGTTGGGACCGATGATGCTGGTGACGGCACCCGGCGCCGCCTGGAACGACACGCCCTGCACGGCGCGCACGCCGCCGAACGAGATCGAGAGATCCGTCACGTCGAGCCCCGCCGCGTTATGCGTTTCGAGGATCGCCGAATCGACATTCGCCGCCGCGATCGCGGACCCGGCCGCGGGCTTGCGCGCGGCCGGAATTTTGCCACGAGCTGCTCGACAAGGCCGACGATGCCGGAGGGTGCGGCGCGCAGCACGACGAACAGCAACACGCCGAACGCCAGCAGGCGATATTCGGCGAGATCCGACAGCGCTTCCGGCAGCAGCACCACGAGCGCGGCGCCGATCACCGGGCCGAGCGCCGAGCCGGCGCCGCCGACCATCACGCCGAACAGCAGCAGCACCGATTGCAGGAACGGAAACGAGCTCGGGCTGATATAGCCCTGCAGCGGCGCGAACAGCGCGCCGGCCAGCGCCATTGCCGCCGCCGAGATCACGAAGGCCACGGCGCGGACATGCACCAGGTCGATGCCGAGCGAGCGCGTCGCGACCTCGGTGTCGCGGGCGGCGCGCATGGCATATCCCCAGCCGCTGCGCTTCAACCGCTCGAACAGGAAGAGGCCGGCAAACACCAGCACGATGCCCGCGATGGCCAGCGAACGCTCCGACAGCGCATAGCCGAACACGCTCGGCGGCGCACTCAGCATCAGGCCGTTGCCGCCGCCGGTGAGATCGCGCCACTCGATCGTGACATGTTCGACGATGAAGCCGAATGCGATCGTCACCATCGCCAGATACGGCCCGCGCACGCGCAGCGCCGGCAGCGCAAGCAGCCCGCCGACGATGCTGACCAGGACGATAGCGCCCGCCGTCGCGGCGAGGTAGGGCCAGCCGGCCTTCTCCATCAGCAGCACCGTGGTGTAGGCGCCGATCGCCATGAAGCCGATATGTCCGAGCGAGATCTGGCCCGCGAGGCCGAGCAGGACGTTGAGCCCGATGCAGGCGATCGCGGTCAGAGAAATCGTCGCGATCAGGAACACCGCGTAGCTGTCCGCGACCGCGGCATAGCCGATGGCAATCGCGAATGCCGCGACCGCGATCAGAAGGGAAGCGCGAGAAATCATACCTTCTTAACTCCAGCTCGGCCGAGCAGCCCGTGCGGCATGATGACGAGGATGACGATGACGGAAGCGAACGTGATGATCTGGGTGTAGACCGACCCGAGATAGTTGGTCGCGAACACCTCGATCAGGCCAAGGCATAGTCCGGCCAGCATGACGCCCCAGGCGCTGGCGAGACCGCCGATGATCGCGGCGGCGAACGCCTTGATGCCGAACAGCGTGCCCATCTCAGAGGAGACGTTGAGCAGCGGCGCGATCAGCAGCGCAGCGACGCCCGCCAGCATCGCCGACACCGCGTAGCTCGCGGCGATGGCGCCGCTGACATTGATGCCCATCAGCCGTGCGGCATTGGGATTTTGCACCACCGCAAGCATCGCGACGCCATGCCGCGTGCGGCGGCTGATCAGATGCAGCGCCAGGGCCAGCAGCAGGCCGACCACGGGAATCAGGAGCTGCAGGGGGTAGACCCCTGCCCCTTCCACGATCTGGATCGGCTTGGCCGCGAGCACCGACGGGAAGCTGCGCGGCTCCTTGCCGAACACGAACAGCATCACATTGTCGACGATGATGCCGACCGCAACCGTCGCCATCAACCAGTTGTCTGATCCGCGCTGCACGAACGGACGAACCGCGTAGCGTTCGATCAGAACGCCGTAGACGGCGCAGACCAGCAGTACCGCGGGGATGCCGATCGCGGCCGGCCAGCCCCACACGACGAGGAAGAAGTATCCGGCAACGGCCCCCAAGGTCATCGAGCTGCCCTGCGAGAAGTTGACCGTGCCGGACACGGCGTAAGTGACGTGAAAGCCAAGCGCGAGCAGACCGTACATGCTCCCCAGCGCCATTCCGGTTATTATCGCCGAAAGAAACGACATTGATGATCACCCCGATCTGCTTGCTGGACGACCGCTGCCGTCAATTCTTGAACGGCAAGATGTGGTTGTCTTCGAAGTGGGCCCAGATGTAGTCCTGCGCCGTCAGCGCATCGTGCTTGTCCTGGGCGAACGGCTTTTCATAGGTCTTGATCAGGCCTTCCAGCCGGTCGATCCCGTAGAAGCCGTCACGAATAGCGGTCGGATCGGTGCTGCCGGCCTTCTGGATCGCACCGGCGATCACCAACACGCTGTCATAGGCATTGGCGAAGCCGACCGCCGGGGTCACGTCCGCGGGCCCCTTGATGTCGGGATACTTGGCTTGCAGCTCGGCGAGCACGCGCTTGCCGACCGGCGAGAGGTTGCCGAAGAAGCTGTAGGTCTGGACGAACACGACGCTCTCGGCGCTCGGCCCGGCAAGCTCGGTGAAGCGACCACCGGCCGGTCCCCAATGCGACACGATCGGCGGTGACCAGCTCATCCGGTCGAGCGATTTCACGACCTGCGAGGACGGACCGACATTGCCGACCAGGAACAGGGAATCGGCACCCGCCTGCTTGAGCCGGGACAATTGCGCGACGACGTCGACATCGTTCGCCTCGAACTTCTCGACGCCGGCCGGTTCGATCCCGGCGGCCTTCAGCGCGGCGCGCAGGCCGTGCTCGTTCGATTCGCCCCAGGGATTGTTGACGAGGATAAGGCCGGGCTTCTTGGCCGCGAAGGTCTTGCCGGCGAACGCGACGATCGCCTTGTCGACCTCGTCGTCCATCGCCGAGACGCGGAACACATAGTTGGACGCAGCGCCGTTCTGCGTGATGTTGGTTCCGGCGGCCCACGGCACCACGAACGGCATCTTGACGTTGTTGACGAACGGCACGATCGCAAGCTGGACCGGCGTATCGAGGCCGCCGAGCAGGACCGCGACCTTCTCGCGCTGGATCAATTCGCGCGCGGCGGTCAGCCCCTTTGCGGGATTGCTTTCGTCGTCACGACGCACCAGTTCGAGCGGACGGCCGAGCACGCCGCCCTTCGCATTGATCTCCTCGATCGCGATCGTGGCGCCGCGGGTCAATGCTTCGCCGGCGCGGGCCGACTGCCCCGACACGCCGTGACCAAGCCGATCTTGATCGGGTCGGCCGCCTGCGCGCGCTGCGCAAACGGCAGCGAGCCGACGAGAATGGCGAGCGCGCCCTGCAAGACAACGCGGCGGCACAACCCGGTAATGGGGGTACAAGCGTAGTTCATTTCTGCAATTCCTCCCGCTCCGACGGCTCCCTTGCCGCCTCTGGTCCCGCTGCCGCCGTTTCCGCGGCCTTGACGGAAGTAAAAACTTTCTTCACAAATTGGCGAATGTCAAGCGGCCGATCGCGCGCCGAATGGAGATTGCGATGCAGCGGGAGATTAGAGCGGAACCGGAGCGAGCCGTGCTCGGCGATGCAACATCTGCGCAACCACCTGATCCGGCGCGCGGTCTTGTCTCGCATAACCGCTACCGCTACAGCGCGATCACGCGCCGCCCCGACTTCGTGTGGCCGAGCGGCAAGCGGCTGGCGGTCTACATCGCGCTCAACCTCGAGCACTTCGCGTTCGGCGACGGGCTTGGCGCCGAGCTCTGCCCGGGCGGCCCGCACCCGGACGTTCTCAACTACGCCTGGCGCGACTATGGCAACCGGGTCGGCGTGTGGCGGCTCATCGATCTGTTCGACGAACTGAAGCTGCCGCTCTCGGTGCTTGCGAACAGCAGCATCTATCACTATTGCCCGGAAGTGATGGACGCCTTTCGCGCACGCGGCGACGAGGTGGTCGGCCATGGCCGGACCAACTCCGAACGCCAGGGCGTGCTCTCCCCTGCCGACGAGCAGCGACTGATCGAGGAGGCGACGGATGTCATCGCGCGCGCCGAGGGACGGCGGCCGCTCGGCTGGCTCGGTCCGTGGATCTCGCAATCCGCCGTCACCCCGGACCTGCTCGCTGAAGCCGGCTACCGCTACCTGCTTGACTGGTGCATGGACGATCAGCCGGTGTGGTTCTCGACACGGGGTGGCGGACGCATCCTGTCCGTCCCATATCCACAGGAACTGAACGACATCCCCTCGATTGTCGGGCGCAAGGACAGCGGCGAGCAGTTCGCGACCATGATCGTGGACAGTTTCGAGGAAATGCTGGCGCAGTCCACCAAGCAGTCGCTGGTCATGGGCATCGCGCTGCATCCGTACCTGGTCGGCCAGCCACACCGGCTGCGGCCGCTGCGGCGCGCTCTGCAGGCGATCGTCGCAAGGCGCGACGACATCTGGATCACCACTGCCGGCGAGATCGCGGCATTTTCTCGCGCCCTGCCCGACGGCATCGTGCCGACATAAGAAACTGGAGACTCAATTGACCGCCATCGACACACTGTTTCAAAACGCGCGGCTGACTGATGGCCAGCTGGTGGAAATCGCCGTCAGCGGCGGCAAGATCGTTGCCGTCTCGCCGTCCCGGCAAAGTTACGGCGCGGTCGGCGACACCCATGATCTCGGCCGGCGGCTGGTGCTTCCCGGCATGGTCGAAGGCCATATCCACCTCGACAAATGCTTCATCGGCGACGACTGGAAGCCGCATCGGCCCTGCACCGCGGGCTTCAGCGTGCGCGAGCGCGTCAAATTCGAGAAGGAAGCGCTCGCCGGCGCGAAGCCGATCGCCGTTCGGGCAGCAGCCCTGATCGACCTCTGCGTCTCGCAAGGCACGGCGCACATGCGCAGCCATGTCGATGTCGACACCGCGGTCGGCCTGCGGCATTTCGAGGCGATCGCCGCCGCGCGGCAGGCGCATCGCGAGAAGGTTTCAATCCAGATCGTCGCGTTTCCCCAGAGCGGCATCCTGACCTCGCCCGGAACGGCCGCATTGCTCGAGGACGCGGTTCGCTCCGGCGCCGACCTGATCGGCGGACTTGATCCAGCAGGCCATGATGGTGACGCCGCCGGACATCTCGACGTCGTCTTTGGCATCGCGGAGCGGCACGGCGTCGGCATCGACATTCACCTGCATGACGGCGGACTGCAGGGCATCTCGGAGATCGAGGAAATCGCCCGACGGACCAGGGCGTCGGGCCTTGGCGGCAAGGTCGCGATCAGTCATGCCTACGCGCTCGGCCAGGTGGCCACTGACGTCGCTCAGCGGACCGCGCAACAGCTCGCCGAATCCGGCGTCGCCATCTTCACCAATGCGCCGGGCTCGCACGCATTTCCGCCAGTGCTGCTGCTTCGCGACGCCGGCGTCAACGTGTTCTCCGGCAACGACAACATCCGCGATTCCTGGTGGCCCTACGGCGACGGCGACCTGCTCGAACGCGCAATGATGGTCGGCTATCGCTCCGGGTTCAACACCGACGATCAATTGGCCGCGGCCTTCGACATGGTGACGGCCAACGCGGCGCGTGCGCTCGGCCTCAAGGATTACGGCCTCACGGTCGGCGGGGCCGCGGATTTCGTCGTGCTGGATGCCCGGCACGTCCAGGAAGCGGTGGTCGCGCGTCCGAAGCCGCGCGATGTCTACAAGGCCGGCCGGCTCGTCGCGCGTGGCGGCGTGATGGCGACCTAAGGCGCCGGAAGCAGTGAACAGGGAGGAATCGCCCTTGACGAACAGCCGCAATGCCGATCTCAATCCGGGCTGCTTGCGCCGGGAACTGGTCCGCTGCCCTTTGTGGCCGGATGCGGCCGTGCCTTGCGTGACTACCCGAGCCCAGGCAAGGTTGACGCCGTGACAGAGACAACAGCACAGACCAGCCCCACCCGCAGCACCCGCGGAAAACGCCCGCGCGACTCCGCGCTCACCAAGGAGGCGATCCTGCGCGCGGCGACCTTCGAGTTCTGCCACAATGGCCTCGGGGGTGCACGCGTCGAAGCCATCGCGCAGCGCGCCAAGGCCAACATGCGCCTGCTGTACGCCTATTTCGGCGACAAGAACGGGCTCTACATCGCGGTCCTCGAGGACGTCTACACCGAGATCCGCGCCGCCGAACAGCAGCTCAAGCTCGATGATCTCGAGCCGATCGCCGCCATGAGCGAGCTGATCGATTTCACCTTCACGTTCTTCGGGCAGCACCAGAACTACATCGCCCTGATCAACACCGAGAACCTTCAGCGCGGGCGCAACATGCGCAAATCGCGCAAGATCGCCGATCTCACCTTGCCGCTGGTCGCAAGCATCGAAAGCATCCTGCGGCGCGGCGTGGCGGCCGGCCTATTTCGCAGCGACGTCGATCCGATCCAGCTCTACGTCTCAATCACGGCGATGAGCTATTTCCACGTGTCCAACCGCTACACGCTGTCGGCGATGTTCGACAAGGACCTCGGCGATCCCGACTGGCTTGCGCTGCGGCGCGAGCATGCGCAGGACATGATCCTGACCTGGCTGACGGCTCCCGCCGGGGAACGCAAGTACAAGTCCGCAGGATCGAAGGCAACCGCGCAGCCCCGCAAGCCGTCGCGCTAAAGCGCGATGAGATTGGGTTGAATCGTCATCGCGCTTTGGCCTTTAGTTTGCGCATGATCCTTTCGGAAAACCGCTTCGCACTTTTCCGGATCATGCTCTAGCGGGCGAAACGCACGAGGCCATCTCGTGCGGCTCGCTCGCTGTGACGGCCCTCAGCGGGTCGCAACGACGCCGTCGCTGCGCGGATCGCTGGCCCCTTCCATCAGACCATCCGGATGCCAGACGATCGCGCCGGCGTGTCCCATGAACTCCTCGAACGGGCCGGTCACCTGAATGTCGTGGCCGAGCGCGCGCAGCCGCTCGATGATCGCCGGGTCGAAGCGGGATTCGATCTTCAGATTGTTGTTTTCCTCGCCCCAGGTGCGACCGAGCAGCCAGCGCGGCGCGGTGATCGCTGATTGCAGCTCCTGGCCGTGCATGGCGTAGCGGCTGAAGATCGCGGCCTGGGTCTGCGGCTGCCCCTCTCCGCCCATCGTGCCATACGAGATCAGCCGTCCATCGCCGAGTTCGGCCATCGCCGGCTGGATCGTGTGGAACGGCAAGCGTCCCGGATCCAGCCTGTTGGTATCGGCCTCGCCGAGCCCAAAGCTCGTTCCGCGGTTTTGCCAGGTGACTCCGCTCTCGGGCAGGATGACGCCCGAACCAAACTCCCAGTACACGCTTTGAATGAAGCTGACGCTGAGCCCATTGCGATCGGTCGCCGCGAGCCACACCGTGTCGCCCTGCTTGGATGGATCCGGCCAAGGCGCGGCGCGCCGGTCGGACACCGTCTCGTGCAGCGCGGCCAGCGACTGCTCGGACAGGAATTCAGCAGCCGGACGCTTCATGTAGTCGGGATCGGTGACATGGCCGTTGCGAATCCGGAACGCGGCCTTGGTGCATTCGACGAGCCGGTGCAGATGATCGACGCCGTCGGCCTCCCCGGCCATGCGCCGGGCATAGAGCGCCAGGATCAGCAGCGAAGCCAGCCCCTGCGTCGGCGGCGGCATGTTGTAGATCTTGTGTCCGGACACCTCGACCGAGAGCGGCGTCACCAGCGACGCCTGATGGCGCTCCAGATCGGCCAGCCGCAGCGGGCTGCCCACCCGTTCGAGGTCGGCCGCCATCGAGCGCGCCAATTCGCCGCGATAGAAATCAGAGAGGCCCGCCTTCGCCAGCCGCCGCAGCGTCTCGGCAACACGCGGCTGGCGCAGCCGCGCACCGACCGCGAGCGGATTGCCTTGCGGCAGATAGACCTCGGCATAGCCGGGCACGTTTTCGAGCTCATGCCGCTTCTTGCCGATGTTTTCATGCAGCGTGCTGGTGACGGCGACGCCGTCCTCGGCATGCCGGATCGCGGGCTCGAGCAGCCGCGCCAGCGGCAACCGGCCGTCATGACGATCACGGCTGAGTTCATAGGCCTTCTGCCAGCCGTCGACCGTGCCGGCGACGGTGAGCGCAGCGAGCGGGCCGCGGCCGGGAATGCTGCTGCAACCGCGCGCGCGATACCAGTCGCGATCGGCCGCCATCGCAGAGCGCCCGCAGGCCTGGATCCCGACCGGCATCGAACCGGCGCGGCCGACGAGCCAGAAGCTGTCGCCGCCGAGCCCGTTCATGTGGGGATAGACCACGGCAATCGTCGCGGCCGCGGCGATCATCGCCTCGATGGCGTTGCCCCCTTCCGACAACACCGCGAGTCCAGCCTGCGCCGCGAGGTGGTGCGGCGCGGTCACCATGCCGCCATAGCTTCGTTTTGTCTGCAACATCAGCCCGTTTCTCCAAGGCCGGCATGTAATAATATTTTTACTTACCGTGTCAAGGAGCTAAAGATCCTTCCCTCGGATGCAGGGTTCGTCGCCTGGCGCGACGCCCCCCTACCCGCCGGACCAGCATAGCATCGCCAGAGGCCGGCCGTTGAAGCTCATCCAATCCGCTGCAGGAGGCTCAGGCAGCCGCGACCTCGTGGCCCGCCATGACTTCCAACGCCTTCAATATCGCCGAATGGTCCCAGGCTTTGCCGCCGAGGGCGGTACATGTGTTGAACAATTGCTGGGCGGCTGCCGTGCCTGGCAGCGACAGCCCGAGTGCCCGCGCGCCTTCGAGCGCGAGGTTGAGATCCTTCTGATGCAGCTCGATGCGGAAACCTGGATCGAAGTTGCGCTTGATCATGCGATCACCGTGCACCTCGAGGATCCGGGACGACGCGAAGCCGCCCATCAGCGCCTGGCGCACCAGCGCGGGATCGGCGCCCGCTTTGGAGGCGAACAGCAGGGCCTCGCTCACCGCCTCGATGGTCAGCGCCACGATGATCTGGTTCGCGACCTTGGTGGTCTGGCCGTCACCATTGCCGCCGACATGGGTGACGTTCTTGCCCATCGTCTCGAATACCGGCTTCATCGCATTGAACGCCCGCTCCCGCCCGCCGACCATGATGGTCAGGCTTGCCGCCTTGGCACCGACCTCACCGCCGGAGACCGGCGCGTCGAGGTAGTCGGCGCCGAGCGCATCGATCTTGCGGGCAAAATCCTTGGTCGCCAGCGGCGAGATCGAGCTCATATCGACCACGATCATGCCTTTGGAGACGCCCTCCGCGACGCCGCCCTCGCCGAACAGCACGGCTTCGACATGCGGCGTATCCGGCACCATGATGATGACGGCGTCCGCTTCCTGCGCGACTTGCTTCCCGGACTCGCATGCAACACCGCCGGCCGCAATCAGCTCCGACGGAATGGGTGCGACATCGTGCAGGAACAGGCGATAGCCCGCTGCCAGGAGGTGGCTCGCCATCGGACGTCCCATGGTGCCGAGCCCGATGAATCCTATGTCTTTCATGTGGTGATGCTCCGATCAGCCTGATTCAAGTCACGAGCGTCTGCGCGGCATGCCAGGCAAGGCTCTCGAGCGTGGTCGTCCGCGGCTTGTATTCGCATCCGATCCAGCCGCGATATCCGATGCTGTCGAGATGCTTAAACAGATAGGGATAGTTGATCTCGCCGGTGCCCGGTTCGAAACGGCCCGGATTGTCGGCGAGCTGGACATGCGCGATCCGGCCGAGATGCTTTTGCAGGGTCCGCGCCAGATCGCCTTCCATGATCTGCATGTGATAGATGTCGTACTGGATGAACAGATTGGGTGAGCCCACGTCGGCAATCAGCTGCACTGCCTGTTCCGTCCCGCTCAGGAAGAAGCCGGGAATATCGAGCGTGTTGATCGGTTCGATCAGAAGCTTGATGCCATGCTGCGCGAGAGCGCTGGCGGCGAAGCGCAGATTGGGCACCAGGACTTCGCGCAGCTCCGTCGCGTCCGCGCCCGCCGGAGCGATACCGACCAGGCAGTTCAGCTGCCGGCACTCCAGCGCCTTGGCGTAGTCGATCGCGCGCACCACGCCGTCGCGAAATTCATCGACCCGGTTGCGCAGGATCGCAATGCCCCGCTCGCCGGCGGCCCAATTGCCGGCCGGCAGGTTGTGCAGCACCTGGGTCAGCCCGCAGCGCGACAATTCCTCCCGTAATGCGCCCTTTTCGAACTCGTAGGGAAACAGATACTCGACGGCATTGAAGCCGGCGCCTTGGCGGCTGCGAACCGGTCGAGGAACGGCAGCTCGTTGAACAGCATGGTCAGGTTGGCGGCAAATTGAGGCACGGGTCGGATCTCCGCTTGGGCAGCGCTGGATGATGTCGTCAGGCCGGCAGCAAGGTGCCGGATCGTTGTGCGCTCGGCACGTCATCGAGCGGAAGGTCGAGCACCTCCTCGAATTCGACGATGTTGTCGATCTCCGTTCCCATCGCGATGTTGGTGACCCGTTCCAGGATGAACTCCACCACCACGGGCACGCGGTGCTTCGCCATCAGCTCGCGCGCGGTCGCGAATGCGGCCTGCGCGTCGTTCGGATCGGTCACGCGGATCGCCTTGCAGCCGAGCCCTTCGGCGACGGCCACATGGTCGACGCCGTAGGCACCGATCTCGGGCGCGTTGATGTTCTCGAACGAGAGCTGGACGTGATAGTCCATGTCGAAGCCGCGCTGCGCCTGCCGGATCAGCCCGAGATATGAATTGTTCACGACGACGTGGATGTAGGGCAGATTGAATTGCGCTCCGACCGCGAGCTCCTCGATCAGGAACTGGAAATCGTAGTCGCCCGACAGCGCGACGATGTCGCGATCGGGATCGGCGGCACGCACGCCGAGCGCGGCCGGCAGTGTCCAGCCGAGCGGACCGGCCTGTCCGGCGTTGATCCAGTTGCGCGGGCGATAGACGTTGAGGAACTGGGCGCCCGCGATCTGCGACAATCCGATCACGGTGACGTAGCAGGTGTCACGGCCGAACGCCTTGTTCATCTCCTCGTAGACGCGCTGCGGCTTGATCGGGATGTTGTCGAAGTGGCTCTTGCGCAGCATCGATCGCTTGCGGTCGCGACACGCCGCGGGCCAGGCCTGCCGGTCGCGCAGCTTGCCGGCCTTGCGCCACTCCCGGGCGACGCTCACGAACAGTTCCAACGCGGCCTTGGCGTCCGACACGATGCCGAGGTCCGGATTGAAAACCCGCCCGATCTGCGTCGGCTCGATGTCGACATGGACGAATTTGCGCCCCTTGGTGTAGGTCTCGATCGAACCGGTGTGCCGGTTGGCCCAGCGGTTTCCGATGCCGAGCACGAAATCGGATTCGAGCATCGTGGCGTTGGCGTAACGATGGCTGGTCTGCAGGCCGACCATGCCCGCCATCAGCGCGTGATCGTCGGGAATGGCCCCCCACGCCATCAGCGTCGGGACCACCGGCACGTTGACGGCTTCGGCGAAGGCGACCAGGAGCTCGGATGCATCGGCGTTGATCACGCCGCCGCCGGCGACGATCAGCGGCCGCTCCGCGGCGTTGAGCATCTCGAGCGCCTTCTCGATCTGCTTGCGCGTCGCCGTCGGCTTGTAGACCGGCAGCGGCGAATAGGTCTCATCGTCGAACTCGATCTCGGCCAATTGAACATCGAGCGGCAGATCGATCAGCACCGGTCCCGGCCGCCCCGACCGCATGACATGGAAAGCCTGGCTGAACACGCGCGGCACCAGCGCCGGCTCGCGCACGGTGACGGCCCATTTCGTCACCGGCTTTGCGATCGACTCGATGTCGACGGCCTGGAAATCTTCCTTGTAGAGCCGCGCCCGCGGCGCCTGGCCGGTGATGCAGAGGATCGGAATCGAATCCGCGATCGCCGAATAGAGGCCGGTGATCATGTCGGTTCCAGCGGGGCCCGACGTGCCGATGCAAACGCCGATGTTGCCCGCGTTCGCCCTCGTATAGCCCTCCGCCATATGCGAGGCGCCTTCGACGTGCCGCGCCAGGATATGTCGGATCGAGCCGTTGCGCTTCAGTGCGGAGTAAAGCGGGTTGATCGCGGCGCCGGGAACGCCAAAAGCGCAAGTGATCCCCTCGCGTTCAAGTATGCGGACTGCCGCATCCACCGCTCGCATCTTCATGTGATGATCCCGCTTCGCTATGAGTTGGCCTGAGCAGGATCATCAGCGCCACGACCATCGATCTCAACGCAATCGATGGGATTTTCCACGCTGTGGCAGCGCTCGCGATTTCTTGCCTATCTCCAAGCGATTAGCGCCGACGACGAAATGGAAATCGGCAACGACGGGAAAGCCGGCGGCGTTCACGCCTGCGGCTGCGCAGGGCTGCTGCCGCGCAGCTCCGCCGTGAGCTCGGCTGCGATCTTGTGCACGATGGCTCCGATCTCCGGCAGGCGTTCGTCCGTCATCCGATCCGCCATGCCCGATACCGAGACCGCAGCGAACGGCTCGCTGCAATCGTTGAAGACGACCGCGGCCACGCAGCGCAGGCCGAGCCGGGCCTCTTCATCGTCCACCGCATAGCCCTGCCGCCGCACGATCTCCAATTCCCTGAACAACTCGCCCGGTCGAATGATCGACTTTTCGGTCAGGCGCGGCATGCCGCGACGGCGGATGATCGCATTGATGTCGGCATCGGAATACGCGGCGAGCACCGCCTTCCCCACGCCCGAAGCAATCAACGCGACGCGCCCGCCAACCTTGGTCAGCGAGCGCATGATCTCCCGGCTTTCGATGCGGGATACGACGATGATGGATTCATCGTCGACCACGGCAAGATTGGCAGTCTCCCTGGTCTGGTCGCGCAGCTTGCGCAGATAGGGCAAGGCCCGCGCGGAAAAATTGCGCCGGCGCATGAAAGTCGAGCCGACCACGAAGCTCTGCGCACCGATGTGCCATTTCGACTCCTCGCGGTCGAACTGCACGAACCTGCGATTCTCCAGCGTCGTCAGCAGCCGATGCGCCGTCGACGGCGGCAAGCCGATGCGGATCGCAAGATCGGTCAGCCGATAGCCTTCGTCGTCCTCTGCAAGCGCTTCCATGATTTGCAGCGCGCGATCGACGGATTGAACGCCGCCATCTCGTGCGTCCGGATCCGGTTGCGCGCGAACATCGGGATCGGACGGCTTGCGGCGGATCGGCTCTCTTTTCATGACGACCTGACCCTAACCGGTTGTGGTTCAGAACGAAATCGCTCGCCGGTAACGAGCGCCAGAATTGGCATATGGCATACCAAAAGACATCGAAGTCAAGGCGACAATACTGGCGGATAGGTCAGCATTTGTGCCGTTCTTATCGAAGAATGCTTCGATTCTTTTGTTTGACTTCTGGGATAATGTATACCACGATTGGTTCTTAACAACCCAATCGGGAGGACCATGCCATGTTCGTCGGGGACATCCTTCGCACCCACCGTGCGCCCGCGGTGACGATCGGCTCGAGCGAAACCGTCAGCATCGCGGCGAACCTGATGTACGCCAGCAATGTCGGCGCACTCGTGGTCAGGAATATCTCGCGCAGCGTCGACGCTGCCGTAGTCGGAATGTTCAGCGAGCGCGACGTGGTCGCCGTGATCGCCGAGCGCGGCACTGGCGGCCTCGCCGCAAAAATCGCGCAGTTCATTTCGCCGCGGCCGCTGGTGTCCTGCACTTCGCAGCACACCCTCACCGAGGTCGAGCACCTCATGGCCCGTCACGACGTCCGCCATATCCCGGTCATCGACAACGGCCGGCTCGTCGGCGTCGTGAGCATGCGGGACATCAGCCTTGCGTTCGAGGAAGCCGAGTGCGCGGCCTGACGGACGTTCCGAAAACCATTGCCATGTAACCCGGCTCGAGCCGTTGCGGCTCGTAGTGTGTCCCCACTCTGCTCGCGAGGATTTTCATGAAGATCTGCATCTACGGCGCCGGTGCCATCGGCGGCTATCTCGGTGTCGAATTGATGCGCGCTGGCGCCGATGTCAGCCTGGTTGCACGCGGCGCGCACCTCGCCGCGATGCGGCAGAACGGCCTGAAGCTCCTGATCGGCGAAGAAGAGCGCGTGGTGCATCCTCGTTGCACCGATAATCCCGCCGAACTCGGCGAGCAGGATTACGTCATCATCTGCCTCAAGGCGCATTCGATCACCGGCGTCATCGAACCGATGCGACCCCTGCTGGGCGAGCGGACCCGCATCGTCACCGCCGTCAACGGCATTCCCTACTGGTATTTCTACAAGCATGGCGGACGGCACGAGGGATCGACGCTCGAGAGCATCGATCCCGGCGGACGGCAGTGGAGCGAGCTTGGCGCTGGGCGCGCCATCGGCTGCGTGGTGTACCCGGCGACCGAGATCGAGACGCCCGGCGTGATCCGTCACGTCTACGGCAACAACTTTCCGCTCGGCGAGCCCTCCGGCGAGGTCACGCCCGACGTCCAGCGCCTGTCCGAGCTGTTCACCGCGGCGGGCATGAAGGCGCCGGTCCTCGACCGCATCCGCGACGAGATCTGGCTCAAACTGTGGGGCAATGTCTGCTTCAACCCGATCAGCGCCCTCACCCACGCGACCCTCGACGTGATCTGCAGCAATCCCGGCACGCGCGCGCTGTCCCGGGCGATCATGCTCGAGGCCCAGGCGATCGCGGAAAGCCTCGGCGTCAAGTTCCGGGTCGATGTCGAACGCCGCATCGAGGGCGCACGCAAGGTCGGCGCGCACAAGACCTCGATGTTGCAGGATCTCGAACGTGGACGTCCCGTCGAGATCGATCCGCTGATCACCGTGGTGCAGGAGATGGGCCGGATGACCGATATTGCGACGCCCGCCCTCGACGCGGTGCTGGCGCTGGTCGCGCAACGCACCAGGCTGGCCGGCCTCTATGACGGGGCGGCTGGCGTCGAAGCACGCTCGCTTGCGGTGGCGTGATCGCGATGGCCAATGTGACGCGCTGGGTCCGCTTCCGCCACGATACCGAAATCGGCTTCGGGCACCTCACCCCGTCCGGCATCTCCGTGCACACAGGGGAGATGTTCGGCGACACACGACCGACCGGACAGACGTTGGCGCTCGACGATGTCGAACTGCTGGCACCGGCCCAACCAAGCAAGGTCATCGCGCTCTGGAACAATTTTCACGCCCTTGCGGCGAAGCTGAAATCACCTGAGCCGCCCGAACCGTTGTACCTGCTGAAAGCTGTGACCAGCGTGACCGAGCCCGGCGCCGTGATCACGCGCCCGGCGGGCTACGATGGCAAGACGACCTACGAAGGCGAGCTCGGCATCGTCATCGGCAAGCGCTGCACGGCGGTCACCCCCGAACAGGCCGACGCCTTCATCTTCGGTTACACCTGCACCAACGACGTCACCGCAGCGGACATCCTCAATCGCGACCCGACCTTCCCGCAATGGGCGCGCGCGAAGGGCTTCGACGGATATGGCCCCTTCGGCCCCGTCATCGCCTCGGGCCTCGACCCCGCGCGCCTCGTGGTGCGCACCATCCTCAACGGCGTGGAGCGTCAGAACTATCCGATCGCGGACATGATCTTCAGCGCACAGGCGCTGGTCAGCAAGATCTCGCACGACATGACGCTGTTGCCGGGCGATCTCATCTGCTGCGGGACCTCGATCGGTGTCGGGGTGATGAAGGAGCCGGTCAATACGGTCACCGTCGCGATCGACGGGATCGGCGAGCTGACCAACGAATTTCGTCAGTAGGCGGCGGCAGGACGACGGCCCGACGCCGGACCAAACGACCACACCTGCTTTGGGAGCGCACATGATCTCCAGCACGAAACCGGCAACGTCGCCCGGCGGCTTCCGTTGGCTGCAGCTTGCGATCGGCATCGTCTGCATGGCGATGATCGCCAACCTGCAATACGGGTGGACGCTGTTCGTTGATCCGATCGACGCGCAGTTTCACTGGGGCCGTCCAGCCATCCAGCTCGCCTTCACGATCTTCGTGATGACCGAGACCTGGCTGGTGCCGGTGGAGGCATGGTTCGTCGACAAATACGGTCCCCGCATCGTCATCATGTTCGGCGGGCTGATGATCGGATTGGCCTGGGTGCTGAACGCATTCGCCGCATCTCTCGTCATGCTCTATGCCGCGGCCATTGTCGCGGGCATCGGCGCAGGCGCCGTCTACGGCACCTGCGTCGGCAACGCGCTGAAATGGTTTCCGGATCGGCGTGGCCTCGCCGCAGGCGCGACCGCCGCCGGATTTGGCGCGGGCGCGGCCCTCACCGTCGTACCGATTGCCAACATGATCGCCGCCAGCGGCTACCAGAGCACCTTCCTGACGTTCGGAATCGGGCAAGGCCTCACGGTTCTGCTGCTGGCCTGGTTCGTCCGTCCGCCTGAAGGCGTCGAGGCTCCCAGGAAGAAGCGGCTCAACCTGCCGCAGAGCGCGATCAACTACACGCCGCCCCAGGTGCTGCGCACCCCGGTCTTCTGGGTCATGTACCTGGTGTTCGTCATGGTGGCTTCCGGCGGACTGATGACTGCCGCGCAGATCGGGCCGATCGCCCATGACTTCAAGATCGCGGATACGCCGGTTACGCTCGCGGGCTTCCAGATGGCGGCGCTGACCTTTGCCATCTCGCTCGATCGTGTCCTCGACGGTTTCGGCCGCCCGTTCTTCGGCTGGATCTCCGACACGATCGGCCGCGAGCACACGATGTTCATTGCGTTCGCGACGGCGGCGCTGATGCTGCTGACGCTGTCCGTCTACGGTCACATTCCGGTGGTCTTCGTGCTCGCCACGGCGATCTATTTCGGCGTGTTCGGCGAAATCTACAGCCTGTTCCCGGCGACGTCGGGCGACACCTTCGGCGCCAAATACGCAACCACCAACAACGGCATGCTCTACACCGCGAAGGGCACCGCGGCGCTGCTCGTCCCGCTCGCGAGCATCATCTCCTCGCAATTCGGCTGGCAGGCCGTGTTCATCGTCGCGGTGGCGCTCAATGCCACCGCAGCCCTCACGGCGTTGCTGGTGATCAAGCCGATGCGGCGCGCGTTCATTCTCGGCAGCGAACGGACGGCTGGCGTTGCAATCGCCCGCGCAAAGCCGGCCCTCGGCGAAAATGATCTATTGGAGGCACCGGCGTCTTACGAAGGTCTCAAGAAGACGCCATAATACGAGACTTATCGGCCGGAGCCTCACGATTGGTTGCAGCCGGCAAACCAGCAATGAGGTGACCCATGCGTCGTCATCGACGGGCCAAGATCGTCGCAACCGTCGGCCCTGCGAGCAGTTCCCCCGAGATGCTCAAGGCGCTGCTGCTGGCGGGCGTCGATACGTTTCGCCTGAACTTCAGCCACGGAACCCAGACCGACCACGCGACCGTCCACGCCGCGATCCGAAGACTGGAACAGGACGTCGGCCGTCCGATCGGCATTCTGATGGATCTGCAGGGCCCGAAGATCCGCGTCGGGACCTTGCGCGACGGCAAGATTACCGTGGCGGCCGGAGAGACCATCCGGTTTGTGCTGTCCGGATCGGAAGGCGACCGAACCGCGATTCCGCTCCCGCATCGGGAAATCTTCGCGGCAGTGGCCCCCGGCCACGACCTTCTGATCGACGACGGCCGGGTGCGGGTTCGCGTCGCCGGGCTCGGTGACGATTTCATCGAAGCCAAGGTGATCGTCGGTGGCACGATCTCGAACCACAAGGGCGTCAACCTGCCGGGGACGGTACTCGATCTTTCGCCGCTCACCACCAAGGACCGCCTCGATCTGGAGTTCGGGCTGAAGCTCGGCGTCGATTGGGTCGCCTTGTCGTTCGTGCAAAAGCCGTCCGATATCATCGAGGCGAGAGCCCTCGTCGGCGACCGCGCCGGCCTGATGGCCAAGATCGAGAAGCCGGCGGCGCTCGAGCGGATCGACGACATCATCCAGCTGTGCGACGCCATCATGGTCGCGCGCGGCGACCTCGGCGTCGAAATTCCGGATGAGGACGTGCCGGGGCGTCAGAAGGAGCTGGTGCGGGCGTGCCGCCTCGCGGTGAAGCCGGTGATCGTCGCCACGCAAATGTTGGACTCCATGGTCGCCGCGCCGACACCGACACGCGCGGAAGTCTCCGACGTTGCGACCGCGATCTACGATGGCGCAGATGCCGTGATGCTGTCGGCAGAATCCGCGACGGGCCGCTATCCGCGCGAGGCCGTCGAGATGATGGATCGCATCATCCGCAGCACGGAGCAGCACAAGATGTACCGCTCGATCGTCGAGGCGACCCAGCCCGGCGAGGAGCAGACGCCGCCGCATGCCGTCGCCACGGCCGCTGCCGACCTCGCCTCCGTGATTCACGCCGCGGCGATCGTGGCCTACACGTCGAGCGGCACCACCGCCGCGCGCGTCGCACGCAAGCGGCCGAGCCTGCCGATCCTCGCCATCACCCCGAGCCGCGAAGTGTCGCGCCGCCTCTGCCTGCTGTGGGGCGCCCACAGCGTCCTTTCCGACGATGTCGGAAGCTATGAAGAGATGGTCGAGCGCGCGACGGCCCTCGCGCATGCAGAGCAGTTTGCATCAAGCCGCGACCTGCTGGTCGTCGTCGCCGGCATTCCCTTCGGGCAAGCGGGAAGCACCAACAATCTGCGAGTGGTTTCGCTCCCCTGACGGGGCGGCGCCCGAGGCTCAGGGCATGGCGCCATACCAGATCACGAGCGCGAACATCACCAGCAGGACGACGGTGATGATCGCTTCGCTCGTCGGTATTCGCTTCATGGCCGCCTCCGCGTGCGGGAGCGGGATGGTGCGACGGGGCGGTGGTTCAGATCAGCGCAACACCAGCCGCTTAAAATGCATGCGAACGGCGTCGGCCCTAGCCCCAGGAAGGAATTGCAAAATCCCGGTAGCGACTAGGCTTACACATCGGGGCAGAAAGTTCACGTGACGATCGGCATACTCCAAAGGGTGTAGGGATCGCCGACCGCAAAGGGCGTCATTGATACCTAATCCTGGCGCCGGAAGCGCCGCTCGCGCGATGCTGCCCTTAGCGCCACGACCCGTCCGGCCCAAGGGGCAAGGTCGGATGGTCGCGGTTGTTCTCGTCGGGCTTGACCCTGAACCCCTGTCGAAACGCGAACCAGATAAAGCCGCCCAGCGCGGCCACACAGATCGGCGCGAGAATCCAGTCGGGCATGTCACGGTCCTCCGGTCTACCGACAGATTGGTCGCCGCTATCCTGGGCCGAGTTCAATAAGGAGGCCGCACGCCGTTGCGGCGCTCCCCGCCAGGCACTCGGCGCGATCTGGAAGCGCCGCGCAGCGCGAACCAATGCGCGGATTCTGTCCGAGGGAGCAGCAGCACCTTTACCCGAACGGAGCCGAGACCGTGCCGCAAGTGATTGAAAATACTGGACCAGGTGAAGGGAATCGAACCCTCGTATTCAGTTTGGAAGGCTCAAAATAGTTCAGTGCTTACAGTAGCCGCTCCGCCATTTTTAGTGGTTTTGGTCCATTGAAATCATAGCAAAAATTCCCGTTGTCAGAATGAAAACAAAGTCGTCGCTTTGTTCAGGAGCGCGTTTGCATCGCGGAACATATTGGTCCGGCGCTGCTCTAGGGGGATTGGGTGCTCGCGGCGTGACCGTCGTCGATTCGGGACGCTCGGACCAAGCCGCTGATTAAGAGCCGTCCCCTTTCGGCATTCGTGGACGACATGCAGATCGTCAGCCATGACGTGCGAGAACAGCGAGCCGATACGCTGGCTCAAGACTCACCCATCCCCTCCCCTATTCTGGAACAGCTGGTTTGGAGTCCGGATTCAAACTTCGACGATCCGACGACGGTATCGGCGCGAGCGCTCTTTCCTATAGGTTTACCTCCTGACGTCGCCTGTTGTTGATCATCTTGTCGGGCGCACCAGTTTTCTATGTCTTACAAATCGATATACGACGCTCGGATGGAAGGTCGGACGGGCTAGGCGAACCCGTTCGAATACTAACCGAAGGAACGTGATCGTGGGGCGCAAAATGGTTCAAGTCGGCGATCAGTGCGAGGACCATTGCAAAGGTGCTGAGCCAGCCGAACATCCGTGCTTCCGGCAGACCTGAGAACAACATTACGATCAGCCCGCAGGACAAGACGACCGACGTGAGAATCAAGGCCGGACCAACCAGGATGGTCGCGCGCTCGACGCTCGCGGCCGAGCCGTGGCCTGACAACTCTGCAAGGCGTCACCGATTGAGGAAGTGAATCGTGGCGTTCAATCCCAACCCGCCGCTGCATCGAGGAGCGACTGGTCGGTCGCGAAGAATTTGCAGTTGACGACGCCCGAAGCGTACAACTCACTCTCGTCGTCAATCCCCTGCAGATGCGCTCCGGACGGACATTAAATTGAGGGGTACTGATCGGCGCAAGTCGCTTGGCTTCTCTTCGCAGAAAGTTTCGCTCGATTTCACGTAGCTGCACATCCGCGTGAAGCTGTAACACCACAGGCACCGCGCGCGAACTTTGTATGCGAAGTGACGACAAATCTACAGGAAAGCATGGAAAACGAAATCACGCAGGCCATCCGCGACTTGAAATCTCTGGCATCGAGCCATGCCAACGAAGCAGACGAGAATTACAGATTATCTGCGGCGGTCATAGATGCCATGAAATCCGCAGGAATTTTTCGGATGTTTGTACCACGGGAATATGGTGGACTCGAGCTGGAGTTACCGCAGATTGTCAACGCAATTCGTTCGCTCAGCAGGATTGATGCTTCGGTAGGCTGGACCGCCATGATCGGAGCTGGTTCCGCGTTGTTCGCCACCATGCTTCCTCGCAGTATTTTTGAACGGATCTATCGCAATCGCGTCAACACAATCATCGCTGGCTCGACCCAGGTACTTGGCCGTGTCGAAAGCGACGGCAATGGCTGGCGCGCGAGTGGAAGATGGCCCTTCGCGAGCGGGTGTCAGCACGCCGACTGGATGTTGGGATTCTGCAAGCTGATTGAAAGCGAAGACGACGAGTTCGGAAAAGCAAGAGACGTCGTCGTGATCGCGCCCGCGTCGAAGTGGACGATCGCGCAGACCTGGCGTGCGCCTGGTCTGAAGGGGAGCGGAAGCCACCATATCACTCTCGACAGCACTGTCGCGCCCAATGAAAGCTTCTTCGATATGAAAGCGCAGGAACGTTGGGCTGATGGTCCTCTATATGGAGGCGTACCACAGATTATTGCTCTTCTGCACGGAGCCGTGTCGCTGGGCATTGCGGAGGGCGCACTGGACGATCTCCTCGCAATTGCCGTTTCCGGTCGTCGGCAGGAGCGCGCGGATGCTCCGATGCGAGATACGGAAGCCTTTCAAACCGATCTCGGCCATCTGCATGGCGCTTTGCGGGCGGCAAGAGCGCTGCTGCTAGAGCAAACTGAGAGTCACTGGCGACATGCACAAGCTCGACAACTCGGGACGAACGTACTGCTCGTCGAGGGAAGTCAGGCTGCGATCTGGACGGTCCGCACATGTGTGAACGTTGTCGACGAGTGTTTCGCGCTCGCGGGAAGCGCCGCTCTGTACGGTGGCTCGCCGTTAGAACGTCGCATACGCGACGTCCATGTCGCCGCACAGCATAATCTCATGCAACATCGCAATTATTCAAAAGCTGGGAAGCTATTGGTGGGCGGCGAGTTAACACCATAAGATCATGCCGTCGGTCGCGAAGGCCAAAAGACAAGCAAGCTTAGCGACAAGAAACCAGCATCCACATTGCTGCCGGCGGGCCTCAGCCTCAGCGTCTTTCTGAGGCGATCAGCCCTTGAGCGGTGCGAGCCGATCGGGCTTCGCCAAGTGGGCGCGCGCAATGGACTCCAGCATCGATCAAACTTGCACAGGCGATAGCGTGTCCCGTCCCTCCTGGCGCAAGATGCCATCACTCGCCACGGCCAGATGGGTGGCAATGGTGCGCACCTTGGGAAGGTCACGCGTTCGCAAGCCAATCGCAACGGGCGCAGGATTTCTTTCCCCGATTTTCTTGAGAACGCCAGCCTGGCAAAGCAACGCCGTAGCACGTGACTTTCGCGTAACACTCGGCCCGGTCGCGCGCTGGCGGCTCCGCTCATTCCGCTTGCGGAAGACGGACGACGAAGGTGGCGCCGAAATCAGCATTGGGACGCGCGGCGATGGTGCCGCCGTACGCAAGAACCACGCGACGACAGATCGAAAGACCGAGGCCCATTCCGGCCGTTTTCGTCGTGTATAGCGGATCGAAGAGGCGGCCGGTGTCGCCGCTGGGCAATCCGACGCCGTTGTCAGCGATTTCGACGACCACTACGCCGTCATCGGCCCGCGTCCGAGTGCTCAAGATCCTCTGCCTGTCGCTCACCTCGCGCATGCTGTCGACAGCGTTGTGGATGAGGTTCAGCATCACCTGCAGAAGTTGGGCTGGGTTAACGCTCACCACGGGACGATTGGGATCGAACGCTGTAGCGGTTCGGATGTTCGAGCGATTGAGCAAGGCCGACGACATCTGCAGAGCCTCGCCTAGAATCGAGTTCATGGACCGGTCGACGATCTCCGTCGAGGATTTCGACGTGAGCGCCCGCATGTCGGAAACGGTGCGCCCTGCCCTATGCGCTATTTCGCAGATCCGCTGGATCGACTTGATAGCGGCCTCGATATCAGGCCGGTCCCGTTCGAGCCAGTGCGCCGCGGCACCCGCGCTGGAAACGATGGCGCCGAGCGGCTGGTTCACCTCGTGAATGATGGATCCTGCCATTTCTCCAAGCCAGGCGAGGCGCAGCTGGCGGTCGGCGTCCTCCTGAGCCGCGCGCAGCAGATCGTCTGCGGCCCTTAGTTCGGTGATGTCCATGACGACGCCGACCAGTTCCGGCAAGACCGGGTTCGTCAGATCGAATTGACCAGACCACAGAAGTTGCCGGACGTCGCCCGATGGCAGGATGATCCGGAATTCTATCCTGAGCGGAGCACGACGTCTCACGATATCATCCACGACCGCTTGAGCAGTGGGATAGTCGGCCGGATGGACCCGGCTCGCCATCGAGACGAAGTCGATAGGACCGCTCTCGGGATCGAAGCCGAGCATCTCGTAGTATTCCGGAGACCCCGTGGCCAGCCTGGTCGCGGGGTTCCAGCGGAAGGTGGCGATGCTGCCCGTCGATCGGCTTCTGCTCCTCCAGACGGGCTCCTCGCGCTGAGATCCGAATTCCCCGAGTGCATCAAGAGTCAGCGCGGTCTGTGACGCGAGCAACGTGACAGCCGCGGCAGCGGCGGGCGTCGCTTCGTGCCGACTGCTGTCGAATTCAAGATAAGTGAGCCCCTTAAGCGCGGTTCCGGACATCACCGGCGTGCATAGAACGGTGGCGGACGATCCCGATTGGACCGCCCGCACGTGCGGGGCTCGGGTCTCCACGACCGCACGCATCACTTCCATGGACAAATCGGTCAATGTGCCGTCGGGCTTCAGCTTGGAGACTAACGGAAGCCCCGGTTCGAAAGCGTTCTCGCTCAGCGTCAGATCGCCCTTGGTCGCGAGAACGACCGCGCCTCGCGCCGCGCCGGAGAGTTCGAGAGAGGCGTTGAGGAGCGCCGTCGCGACCCCGTCGAAGCTAATCTGGGCGGCGACGATCTGGCCAGCTTTTGCAATTGTCTGGAGGGCAAGCCGCTGCCCTTCGGTCTCACTCACCGCGACGGTCCTCCCGCGTTAGCAATCGGTCGGCCGGGCTCGCCCCAACTTCCAGCCAATCATTGGCTCAGGATCCGTTGGCGGGCATCCCGGATCGTAACGAGCTGAAAGGGCATGTAAAGGTCCAAGACACCTCGACGAGCCATCCCCGCCGCGTCGCGAACGCGAGGTTGCCGCGAACGTGGGCACCCGGCATCTGGATGGCCTCGCCGCCGGCATCGAACACCGCGTTCCCGAGGTCGTCGACGCGGCCAATGTCGAAGCTATGCCTTGTTTCGAGAGCGGCAGCCGACAAATCTTGCTCCTGACGCGACTTGTCGCCAAGGATGGGACGATGACGGGTGATCTCTACTTGGTTCGTGCCAATTTTCCGGAAGCCGCCTGCACACCAGCGACCGTGTCGCGCGGTCGTTCTCTAAAAAAGCTCGCGTACCAACCCGACATGCGGCGCCGCCGGCGTGTTTGGTACCGCTCCGATGAAATTGACCGCTCCTTCGCGTCCGTCTTCGGCCACCGTTACCGAAATGCTGACTTCGTGAACGTCGAGCCCCACGTAAAGAATCTTCTGCATCTAGCCCCTCCGATGTCGAGCCGCCGCGCCTTCATACGGACTTAGCTCTCAAGCGTGAGAATCTTGGGCAGCTCAGCGGAGTGAGAGCGAGAAAATTAAACGAGGCAGCCGACGAGAGGCAGTGATAGCGACACGGGCATGCAATGATCACGGACGCCGAGACGATTGCAGTCGCGAGACCGGTTACCCGTTCCAAGATCGAGAAGTGCTCGTGACAGCCTGCGGACGGCTCTGCCTGGCTCGCAAGCGGGGCAACCTCTCCACTGTGCTGGCCGGACAAAGCTTGGCATCAACGAAGTCGACGACGGCATTTGGTTCGTCAGCTGCATGCACGATGATCTGGGATACTTCGACCTGGAGCAGAAAACCTTGCAGCCATTCGGCAACCCGTTCGGCACGCGGTTGTCACTCATGTCTTAGGTACGACCTGTTACCCATCTCTCCGGTCTGGACAAGCAGAGAATGGAGCGGGTGAAGGGAATCGAACCCTCGTATTCAGCTTGGAAGCCTTCGAATTTCCGCAATGATTTCTAGGCCCATTCCGATATTTTGCAGCCTCGAAATGGTGCCGATCTCCGATGGCGTCTGACGCGCATCGCGCCAGTGAGCGGCGACGGAGGGTCCCGGACCGACCGACAAATCCGACGTCATTGGAAGTCGCCCGTAGGCCGCTCCATTAACCTTCGATTAACCATGAGGGCGCCACCCTCCTGACCCCGTACCAAGGAGTCGCAAATGGCAATGTTTCGAATTCAACTCGCCGACGGCGAAAAGAGCCTCAAGACTGACCTCAAAGCGCTCAACGAGGACTCGGCCCGTAGCGTGGCAGAGAAGTGGTTCGACGGGGCTCGTTGGCGAATTGTCGCCATTCGACGCTTGGCCGACTAAATCGCCTCCGTGCAGTGCGAGAAACCCGAGTTTCGGAGCTTCTCTGGTTGCGTCTAACCGATGCGGGCGTGCGTACGGTTAGCAACTCAAGCTTATCCCGCGGGGCATCCAACCAGGTAAGCTACTGCTGCAAGGTGGAAGCCCGTACTGGCTGCAAGTCTAACGACCGCGTGTATCGCCGGCCTCCTCTACCTCATTACAGTGCACGTTCAATCCGACGGTTGCCGTAGCGTCGTCAAGGCGAAGCTGCCTAGCCGCCTCTCGCTCGCGAGCAGACTGAAGGGACCAAACGAAATCGCCTCTTTGCTTTGCGATGCCGGTGCCATCATTGTCGAAGCCTCAAGATCCATGGGTCTGCTTCGCGTTTCAGCCTACGGCAAAGTTGGCGAAGTCTGCCAATCGAAAAGGCTAATCGGCGACGGTAACGCCGCGCGCCTGGGTTATGGTGCGCTCGGAGGGCGTTCGCATTTGGTCGCCCAGTTCTCAACTTGAGAACTCGCAAACGGGCGACCGGCGCGAGTCGTTGAGAGAGCGGCGTCCAATCAGCCAACAATCGGATTTGTGCATGCGACCGTCGGGCAACCCACGGCATGAATTGCCGAGCCTGTCGTGTGTCGTTAGCGCAGGAATGCCACCATCAATAGCATCGTAACCAGAGCATATGTGCTCGTGATGGTGATGCCTAAGTACAGTCGTTCCATAGCGGCCCTTCCTGTCCTTTGAGGTGCCGCCCCCTCGCCCTTCAACCTACTGCCGAGCCACACATCGAGCAGTTGAAATTTCGACTTACAGTGGCTCTACGGGCAAGCCATAGGGGTTAGTCTCTGCTTGTTCGCACCCGGCTGTTCGGCTTGAAACCCGGAAGTGGGGTCGCCCGTAACTTGGAAACGGACGACCCCTGCCGGTCCACTTCTCCCTTTTGCCCAGTTAGAAGCGGTGGCCGACTTGGCAGCTACGCCACGTTGGTCGAGTTGGTTTCAGCCGCGAGCTACTCCTTCAGGGCTACAGAACTATTGCTGGACTGACGCGTCTAATCATCGTCAGGATTTTGCTCTCCTTCCTGGGAATTAGAGCCAGCGCTGCCGCGAGCATTTTAAGCGGACGGCGCTGTGCTGATTCGAAAAACCGAGCCGGATACCTTCCGAGCATGCCTATCACGAGGAATCCGCTCGAGATCCCGCCAGAGGTCGCCAAGAAATTCGCGGCCAACATGCGGCTGTTTCACGCCGAGCACAGTCCACACAAGCGAGACGAAATCGCCGCGGACACCAGGCATATCCTGCTGCAGCACATGCCCAAGGGCGCCAAGCTACGTCTCGCCGATGTCCTCGAGCTGTTCCAGTTGATGCGATGACCGAGCCAGCATGAATCCTCTGATGCTGATGACGGCGCCTGAGCTTGCGGCGGGAAGGTCAGTCCAGCGCCAGTCGCGTCTTGGCGCGGCGTCATCCAATTCAGGAATGCTCGTAGCTTCATCGGTACGGGCTTTCGCGGAGAATAGACGATATGGACGGGAAGCGGCTCAGGCTCGAAGTTGTCGAGCACGATGGCAAGCGTTCCAGCCTGCTTTGCCGCGTCCATCTTGTACGACATCACCCGTGTCAATCCGGCGCCAGCGATCGCGGCCAGCACGGCTGCTTCCGAGGTGTTGACGCACAGCCGCGACTTGATCGGGGCTATCTTGGCCCGACCGCCTCGCACGAAGCGCCAGATAGACGGCGAAACGCGATCGTCGATGGTGACGCAATCGTGGTCGGCGAGATCGGCCAGATGCTGCGGACGACCTCGCGCCTCCAGGTATGAAGGGCTCCCGCAAACGACGATGCGGATAGATCCGATCCGGGCCGCTATCCCGTCACAGTATCCCTTCGCTCGTCCCGGCGGAGGCATGACCCTGGCACCACACATCTTCCTGAGTATCCGGCATTGGCAGGAGCGGGCCGGACGGATAGGCTTGGGTCTTATTGTAGCGAAACACTTTCAATTCGTCTCACAGGGGGAGTGCGGTGAGGCTGATTTATATCTCCGTCGGACTCTTGATTGGATTTAGTGGGTCCTCTATTTCCGCCGCCGAGAAGCCAGTCGTTGAACTTCTAGCAGCCTGCGATCGAGTTGCCGGCGTCAGTTTTGAAAAGATCGTCGCAGAGGTCGCGATCGATGCCTGCGAACGCGCAGCAAGGTGGCCCCAAACAATCCCCGGATCGCCCTGCAGCTTGGTCGGGCATATCAGGCCGCAAAGAACGTTGATGCGGCCCGGCAGCAATACTTGAAGGCGTCCGAGGGTGGCAGCGTTCAAGCTACGGCCAACCTGGCGTCGCTTTATCTGATTGGAGAAGGCGGCATCCCGAAAGATGACGCCGAAGCGGTCCGCCTGTCGAAAATCGCTGCAGACCGCGGGAATGCGCAAGGTCAAAACGACCTTGGAGTTCTTTATCTAGAGGGGCGTGGCGGGCTTCCCCAAAATGATGTTGAAGCCGCTCGTCTTTTCAGGCTTTCCGCAGATCAGGGCTTCCCGCCGGGGCAATATAATCTCGGCAAGCTCTATCAAACGGGACGTGGCGGCTTAGCCAAGGATGAGTACGAGGCCGTCCGTCTATACAGAACAGCAGCAGAGCGCGGTAACGCCTTCGCGCAAGTCTATCTCGGGCTCTTTTATCTCGAGGGACGCGGCGGAGTCACCAAAGATGAACGTGAAGCGGGCCGACTTTACAAATCATCGGCCGACCAAGGTAATGCTCTCGGACAGGCCTATCTAGGACTCGCCTATGCGCGAGGCCGCGCAGGGTTATCAAAAAACGAGCGTGAAGCCGTACGATTTTTTAAGCTTTCGGCTGATCAAGGTAACGCTGTCGGCCAGCTGAACCTCGGATTCGCCTATGAGCGCGGAGAAGGCGGGCTAGCAAGAGACGATCGTGAAGCTGTGCGTCTCTACAAGCTGTCAGCTGATCAAGGCAACGATCAGGCGCAAAATAACTTGGGCGCGGCGTATTTGCGCGGTTCGGGTGGCTTAACGAGGGACGAGACCGAAGCAGTACGGCTTTATAAGCTCTCAGCAGAACACAGGAATGCGCTGGCGCAGGCGAATCTAGGACTTGCCTATTTGCGTGGGCTCGGAGGACTGCCGAAAGATGTCGTCGAGGCTGTACGGTTTTTCAAAATGTCTGCAGAGGGCGGCAACGCTCAAGGTCAGGCAAATCTCGCAGCTGCATACGAGCGCGGCGACGGCGGGTTAGTAAGAGATGAGCGCGAAGCCGTCCGTCTGTACAGGTTGGCCGCAGATCACGGAAATGGTTTTGCCCAAGCAGCATTGGCCCGTCTCAGCGGGGTTCGGCCCGCGGCATCTCCGATAACGACCGAACAATCTGTGGGCGAGGTGCGCGTGAGGATGGTTTCAGGCAACGGGACCTTTCACGTGCCCGTTCTCATAAACGATACTCTGAAGCTAAACTTCGTTGTTGACAGCGGCGCCTCTGACGTTTCGATCCCCGCCGATGTTGCCCGCACCTTGATGAGCACCGGCACGATCAGCGAAAGCGACTTTACTGGATCGGCGAACCATCGCCTTGCTGATGGTTCAATTGTCTCATCAAGGACGTTTATCATCAGATCTTTGACGGTTGGAGATCGAACGGTGACCAATGTTCGTGCGAGCGTCGCACGCGCGAATGCCCCTTTGCTGCTTGGACAGTCCTTTTTGAATAGGTTCAAGTCTTGGTCACAGGATAACGTGAGTCACGAGCTTGTACTGCAATAGCTTTCTGCTCTTGCCGTTCGTTATCTACGCACTGCACCAGCGTCATGCTGCATCGCTGCCGATTTGATCGGTCAGGCCAGCGTCGTCGATGGCGATACCCTGGAGATCCACAGCACCCGCATCAGGCTGGGGCATTGACGCGCCAGAGAGCAAGCAGTCGTGTCGGGACGAGGATAGCCTGCCCTATCGTTGTGGCGCAAAAGCAGCGAACAATCCTGACGCCTTCATCGCACAGCGACCAGTGAGTTGCGCGCCGGTTTCGCTTGATCCCTATGGTCGCACAGTTGCCGCGTGCACAGTTGGTGGCGTCGATCTCGGCGAATGGCTTGTACGCGAGGGGTTCGCGCTGGATTGGGCGCACTATGCCCACGGCAGGCATAGCACTCCACAGCGAGATGCAGAGCGCGCCGGGCGCGGTATCTGGGCGGGTAGCTATGTGGCGCCCTGGCTCTGTCGAGCATGCATGAGGGCTGGTAGAAAGTCCGATAAGTACTTGAAAACACTGGAGCGGGTGAAGGGAATCGAACCCTCGTATTCAGCTTGGAAGGCTGCTGCTCTACCATTGAGCTACACCCGCATCGAACGATCCCCTAACACGGCCCGACGGCCGCCTCAACTGCCTCGGCCGGCGTGCTTGTGCACCGGTCCACGGCAATATGCCCGCGCATTGCGCCCGGTTCCTGGCCCGGATCGGACGGATCCGCGGCCTTAACAGCGGCAGATTCGCCACCTATATTGCTGGTCCCATCAACAAAGAAAGGAGGTGATCTAGTGTCTTGTCTCAAGCGCTGTCACCTCGCTGGGATCGCCCGCTAGGCGCTGAGTAATCAGCCTGGCATCGGGGCGCTCTCAGCCCTGGACCAGCGAGACATCAACATCGGGGGCGCGGCGGAGGCAACTCCGCCGCGCCTTTCTGCTGTTCGGGCGTCCTGCTGTTCGGGCGTCGCGAATCGGCGCCGCCATGCGACCTGCGGGCTACGTTGTCGCAGCACAAAAAGTAGCCTGATCCGCTACAGATGAAATGTCGGCGCGGGCGGGCGCGAGACGTCCTAGAGCATGATCCGGAAAAGCGCGAAGCGGTTTTCCGGACCGGTCATGCTCGAACATCAACGCGCTTCAGCGCCTGTCGCATCCGAAATGAGGAGTTCACTAGATGCTTTATGCCATCCTGGCCTATCACGTCGAGGCCGAGGTCAAGTCGTGGAATGCCGATGAGGACGCAGCCGTCATGGCGGGTCTGCGCGAGGTCCGTCAACGGCTGAAGGGCCGACTCGGGCCCGCTGCGCGGCTCGACGAGACCCGCAAGGCCAGCACGTTGCGCGGGCCTGGCCACGGCGTCGTGATCGACGGCCCGTTCGCGGAGACCAAGGAGCAGCTGCTCGGCTTCTACGTGATCAATTGCGCCGATGAAGCCGAGGCGGTCGCCGCGGCGCGCGACCTGCGCAGTGCCAATCCGTCGGCCGTCTACGAGATCCGCCCGCTTAAGCTTTACACCCCCGGTGCACCGTTTCCGGAGACCGCGGGCCCGAGCGACGCGTAGCGATTGTTCAGCGGCTGGAGCGCTTCGGCAATTTCGGCAGCTTGCTCGGATCGAACTTGGGCATCGGCAGATCCGGCGGCGGCTCGGGCGGCGCCTCGTGGCTCGGCATCAGCGTGACCTCGAAGGCGAGATCGGGCACCGCATCCGCCCTGCCCTTGCAGATCGCGATCGGGCCGCTGAAGACACCCTCGAGCCGGACCACGAGATCGTCGGTGCCGAACACGGTCGCATGACCTTCGGAATGCCGCCGTGTGGTGAGAACCGCAGAGAAGCGTTCGCCATCGACCTCGTAGGTGCCGCTGTAGAGCATGATGGCATCGCTGCCCCACAGCCTGCCATCGGCCACGTGCACGATGCCGGTGCCGTCAGCGAGCGGCGTGCGAAACCACGCTGCATAGGTGCCGTTCTTGAGCATGGAGCTCCCTTGCTCCGTTTCACCCCAAACGATCTGGGCACCGTTGCGTTAACAGGCGGTGAAGGAACCCGGAATCAAGCAGCGTGCCTCGCTCATTGGCCGTCGATCTGCCGTCCCATGATGGCGATCGCCTTCTGATAGACCCCTGCCGCGTTCCATGCCTCGATCGCCGCGAAATTGGGTTCCCCGGGCTGATAGCCGGCGCCGGCGCGCCAGCCATTGGCGCGCAGGAAATTCGCCGTCGAGGCCAGCGCATTGGCGGCGACGTCGAGATTGCCGACGCCATAGGCGAGGACGTTCTTCGGCATGAACTGGGTCTGGCCGATTTCACCATGCATCGAGCCGCGCGTACTCCCGGACAGACTGCCGCGGTCGATCAGCTTGAGTGCGGCATAGAGCTGCTCGGTGAAGAACTCCGGACGCCGGCAGTCATAGGCAAGGGTCGCGATCGACGACAGCATGTTCTGGTTGCCGCGCTGGCTGCCGAAACCGCTCTCCATGCCCCAGATCGCGATCAACGGTCCCGGCGGCACGCCGTAGCGCTGCTGGATCGAGGCAAACATCGCCGCCTGCGACTGCTTCAGCGAACGGCCGCGCGCCACGATCGTCGCGGATCCCCGCTTTGCCATGAACTGCTCGAGCGACAGGCCGAAGCTGCGCTGGCCGCGATCCGCGGCGATCGTCGCGCTGGCATAATGCGCCTGCATCAACGCGTCGACCGCGGTGGCGCCGACGCCCTTTGCCCTCGCCTCGCCGGCAAACTGCCCCTTCCAGGCTTCGAATCCGCCGGGCCCGTTGCCGCACTGCGCCGCGTTCGCCTTCGTGCCCAGCGTTGCAACCATCGCGACGATGGCGAGCGCCGACGCCGCAATCTGCCAGCCCCTGATCATCCGAAACCTCCTCCGAAATTATGCCGCCGCCCCCGCGGGCGCGGCGCTGACGATGGCCTGCCATAGATGACCCGGCGATGAACGATCCGCCTCAGATTCGGCCGCGGATCGTCACGATATGTCGGCTGTGACGGATTGGCCATCCCGGCCGGTGACAGCTATGCCGCATCGATGCCGCGTGACGGCGTCACACCCATCACTGTCGTCCCTGCCCTGGCGAGCCGAGCTCTCCCGGTTCGTCGTCCCGGCGAAGGCCGGGACCCATAACCACCGCATGCGATGGCGAACGGGATCGCGGCCCCGGCGTCGTGCAACAATTGAGATTTGGGGTAATGGGTCCTGGCTCCCGTGCGCAATTGCGCACTAGGCCAGGACGACGACGAGGATGGCTCTCGACTCCAGATGCCGCACAACGCGGTGCCATCGCCCGGTCGAAGACGCGCTAGGGCACCTCGCCTCGCCTTATGGGGCCAACGGTCTGCGGGCGGTTGAGGAAGAACTCGCGGTTGCCGAGTGCGGTCTCCGCGTACTGGTCGATCGCAACGATGATCGCCTGCACGTGGTGAAAGCACCAGCCTTCCCGCGTTGCCATGTGGCGAACCTCGGCCAGCGCCTTGATCCAGGGCGCGTGATCATCGCTGTCGTGGAAATACCGAAGCGGCTCTCTCATCTTTCCTCCGGCAGATCACGTCTTCCAGTTCGGCGCGCTTGCGCGACAGCAAAAGCTGCGCAGATGCACCGTCGCGCCCGGCGCGCCTGAGCCGGTTCACGGACGAATCGAGTGCGCGCAATTCGGCGCGCAGCCGCTGCACCTTGACCGCGTCATCACGCACGCGCTTCGCCGGCGACGAGTTCTTTCTTCGTCGCGCGAAGAAAGATGGGCGTCGCGGCCCGGCGGCGCGGAGCAACGCTCGCGTGCACGATGATCGGGTCGCGGTCGCCCAGCACGGCCCGCTCTTCGACCAGACGGCTCATCACCAGGCGCATCTTCAGGAGGTCCCCGGCAACGAAGGCGCAGTCCTCGTCCCGGTCGATCTGCTGTCGCATGATCGCCTCGGCCTCGAGCATGCTGACGCGCAGCGCCCTGATTTGCCTACGAATTTCGCTGATACGGTTGTCCATGGCGACCTCCTATTCACGGTGGAGGGCAACTAGAACAAAACAAGAACATCAAGTCAAGTGGCGACAAGCAGCGGGGCTGCCGTCGCGGATGGTGTCATCGAAACGCGATCAGGCGAGTTCCTCCCGCCGGAACCGCGCCATCATCATGTGCACGAACTCAACGTAACGATGTTCGATGCAACGAGATCCGCCACCGACCAGCACGCAGGGCCGAGGATCACGCGCACGCGCAAAGCGCCGAGACGCGACGGGCAGCGAAGGCGCGACAGACCGTCACAGCGGACGGTCTCCGTCATTTTGCCGCTTCCTCCTCACAGCATATGCGCGTCGTCAACGCTCCGAACGCAGGCTGCTGCCGCAGACAAACAGCCGATATATGGCTGTGGAACAATGCACCATTAAAACTTGTCTACCTAAGTAGACAAGTTAGAATAGGACGAGATTCTGTTTCGATCATTGCGCTGTACATGACCAAGTCCTCCAAACTGGTGGCCGCGAAACGCGGCAAGGTTCTTCTGGTTCGACGCCGATCTGACGGGCTGTGGATGTTCCCCGGCGGACGCAGACGTGCGCGCGAGACCGGGAAGGACTGCCTCAAGCGCGAGATCAAGGAA
The DNA here is from genome assembly GCF_001238275.1 of Bradyrhizobium viridifuturi. Taxonomy (GTDB): domain Bacteria; phylum Pseudomonadota; class Alphaproteobacteria; order Rhizobiales; family Xanthobacteraceae; genus Bradyrhizobium; species Bradyrhizobium viridifuturi. The sequence goes on along the minus strand of NZ_LGTB01000001.1, from coordinate 194,595 downwards.
GAACTGCCGAAGCTCAAGCTCGGCAGGCTCAGCCTCTGGAAGGAAGTGACGGCCAGGAACAAGCGTTCCGGCCGCAGGATGAGCGACGCGATCTTCATTGCCAAGAACGCCAAGGGACGCTTGGCGATCGGCGACAAGAAGGAGATCGACCGCGCCGCCTGGCAGAAGCCCCGCGGCATTCGCCTGACGGCGACCTCGCGCTACATCCGCGACCGGCTGTTTCCGAGAAAGCAGCGGAGCCGCAGATAGACCGCGGCGCTGATTTCGGCGCCGCGATCCGGCGATTGTGCCGGCATATCGTGCTGATTTCTTGAGCTTCACGCCCCATCGACGCGTGCTAGGAATGACGTGATCCGCTTCGTATCGGGCCACGACATGAGCCAGAATCCGCCAGAATGACGTTCCCCTCCAACCGCCAGCGGCGGCTGTTCAGAATTGTCTCCGCGCGCTGGCAGCGCCGCGCCCTCTTCCTGTTGGGCGGCATTGCGGTCGGTGCGGCGGCCGTCGCGCTCGCGCAGCTCGCGGACCTGGCGCAGATCGCCTTCAATGCGGTGGTATCCCGTTTCCATTATGTCTCACTGGTGCTGACACCCGCCGGCTTCGCGCTGTCGGTGTTCCTGACCAATCGCTTCTTTCAGAACGCACAGGGCAGCGGCATCCCGCAGGCGATCGCTGCGCGCCATCTGACCGACCAGACCGCGCGCGAAAGCCTCGTCTCGCTGCGCATTGCGGCCGGCAAGATCCTGCTGACCCTGTTCGGCCTGCTGTGTGGCGCGTCTGTCGGGCGCGAGGGGCCGACGGTGCAGATCGGCGCGTCGATCATGTTTGCGCTCGGCCGCTTCTCGCCCCGCCGCCAGCCCGGCCTGATCCTTGCCGGCGCCGCCGCGGGTGTCGCGGCGGCCTTCAACACCCCGCTTGCGGGAATCGTGTTCGGCATCGAGGAAATGAGTCGCTCCTTCGAGACACGAACCTCCAGCCTGATCATCGGCGCGGTGATCGCCGCCGGCCTGACCTCGCTCGCGCTGATGGGCAACTACACCTATTTCGGCACCAGCGCGACGGCGCTGCGCAACGGCGCCGACTGGCTCGCGGTCCCGCTCTGCGGCGTGGCCGGAGGGCTGGCGGGCGGCCTGTTCAGCCGCATCCTGATCGCGATGGCGCGCGGATTTGCCAATCCGGTGGGACGCACGATCAAGCGCTACCCGGTCGGCTTCGCCGCGACCTGCGGGCTGGCGGCGGCGATCTGCGGGATTGCGTCCGACGGCGCGATCTACGGCACGGGATATCAGCAGGTGAAGTCCGCGCTCGAGGCCGGGTCACAATTGCCCGCGAGCTTCAGCGTATGGAAATTCCTCGCGACCACCTTCGCCTCGATCAGCGGCATGCCGGGCGGCATCTTCGCGCCTTCGCTCGCGGTCGGTGCCGGAATAGGCTCCAACATCGCCCCGCTGTTTCACGGCGCGCCGCTACCCGCCATCATGCTGCTCGGCATGGTGTCGTATTTCGCCGGCGTGGTTCAGGCCCCGATCACGGCCTTCGTGATCGTCACCGAGATGACCGACAACCACGCGATGGTCGTGCCGTTGATGGCCGCGGCCCTGATCGCCCATGCAAGTTCGAAGCTGATCTGCAAGGAGGGCGTCTATCACGCCCTCGCCAAGGGATTCATCAACCGGGCTGCGCCGGCGCAGAAGACGACGCCGGCCTGAAGACGCCGTCAGCCGTTATAGGCAAACAACTCGATCGGCTCGCTGAATCCGCGCACGGCATGCTCACCGACATGTTCGAGCGCGAAGTCGTGCTCGACGAGATCGGCGAACCCCCGAGACAGCAGCACGTTCCTCTTCAGCTGCTTGGTGAGGGTTTCAAGCCGCGACGCCATGTTCACCGCGGGACCGATCACCGTGAAGTCGAGCCGGCTGCGCGATCCGATATTGCCGTACATGACGTCACCGACATGGACGCCGATGCCGTAATTCATCGGTGCCCGCCCCATCATGCTGTTCTTTTCGCTCAGCGCCGCCATCGCCTCGCGCGCCTCGGACACCGCGTGCAGCAGGTTGGCGCAGGCCCTGGGCTCGCTGAGCGGGAAAATGGCAAGCAGACCGTCGCCGATGAATTTCAGGATTTCTCCGCCATGCCGCGCGATCGGCTCCGACATCGCGTCGAAATAGTCGTTCAAGAGATCGATGACGTCGTCGCGCGGCCAGGAGTCCGAGATCCGGGTGAAATCCCGCAAGTCGCAGATCATGATCGCGGCGCGCACCGTCGTCCCGCTGCCGCGCCTGGTGGCGCCGGCGAGGATCATCTCGCCGGCATGCGACCCAACATAGGTCTCGAGCAGCGTGCGGGCCAGCCGGTTCTTCATCCGGATCTCGCTAACCAGCGCCAGCACCGGCAGCACCTTCCGCAGCTCGGCGATATCAGCCTCATCGAAGCCGCCGGCGCGGTCGGTCGCGAAGGTCACGACATGCCGCTTGCCGAGCGTGTGCAGCAGCGGCCACGCCACATAGTCGGTCAGGCCCTGCGCGCGCATGTCGTCATAGAGCGCGTGCTTGCGGCCCTGCGAGGGATCGCCTTCGAGGCGCTCGCGCACCTCGGTGGCGCCTTGGTGGATTTCGTAGACCGGGCTGCCGATATATTCCGAGCGCTGCTGGACATCGTAGTCGACCCGCGTGATCTCGGCCTCGCGCTTGCCGTCGGCCCAGATGATCCGGGCGCCCAGCCATTGCGGGTGCTGGATCAGAAGGTTCATCGTCGCCCGCTTGAGGGGAATGCCGGTGCGCTGCAGCCGGATGCACAGCTCGGCGAAGATGTTGTCGATGAAACGCTGGTCGCGCGTCTCGTTGGTCAGCCAGCTCACCACGTCGCCGTCGGACTGCGGCGTGACGGATTCGATGTTGGGGACGTTCATGGCTGGCTCCGGAGCGACGGGTTGGCAGGCGATATGTCGTGCTTCTGCCCGGCCACGTCAACGCTGCCAGCGGTATCGTGATCGCATGTGCTGGGTGACCGGGACGCGCTGCCGGCCTGCCCAACCCCGTTCCGGGCAACCCGCCGCCACTCAACTGGTTAGCGATCGATTAATTGCAACGCGCGGACGTTGCACCGCGGGCACACCGCGGCGTGTTTCGTTGCGCGCGATACAAGCTTCATTTGTCGGCTCACAGAGAGTCACATAGCGTAACGCATATCCGCTGTCGGCGAAGGTTTGCCGGAATGCAACCTGCCGGGCAGCGGCAAGAACAAGGGGCTGAGCACCATGCGCGAATGCATCGGGGCTGCGACGGTCGCACGACACGTTGGTGACACCACACTCAATGCGCGCCGGATGGTACCCCCGTCCCGCACTCGCGCAGATATCCATCGGCTGCTGTTGCTGAGCGCCTCAGTCGCCGCACTTTCGGCGCTGGCGCCGGGCTCGGCGGCGGCGCAGACCTGGACCGGCGCCACCAGCAACGACTGGACGGTGGGTTCGAACTGGTCCGGTGGCGCGGCGCCGACTTCCGGAACTAGCCCCAATATCGTGGCCGGTTCAACTGTCGTTCTCGGCGTGAACCCTGGGGCGACCAGCACGACCGGCAATATGACGATTCGCGACGTGGCTGGCGGAACGACCAGCCTCACGATTCAAAACGGCGCCACGCTGACTGCCAATCTTAATGTTTCGATGGGCGATGTCGCAGGTGGGTCCACAAATCTGACGGTGACGGGCGCCGGATCGCAATTGACGACCGGCGCGCTCACCGTCGGCACCACCGGCACGGGCGTCGTCAACGTCACGGACGGCGCGACCCTAAGCACCTCCGCCAGAATCATCCTCGGCACTCCGGTTGGGGGCACGGGCACCCTCAACGTGCGCAACGCCACGGTGATACTGGGCGGCTTTGGCTTCACCATCAGCAATGCGGGAGGTCAGATCAACTATGACAATGCGACAATCCGCGCGCGCGTCAACACCGCGAACGCCACGGCTGGAACAGCGGCGCAGAACAACATCGCCGCCGGCGGGCTGACCGTCGATACCAACGGGTTCACCGTCGTCAGCAGCGTTGGCTTCAGCGGTGTCGGCGGATTGACCAAGACCGGCAACGGCAATTTCATCTTCGGTGGCAGCAGCACTTATACCGGCGAGACGGTGATCCAGCAGGGATCGCTCTCGCTGTCCTCAGCCGCGGGCTCCGGCAACGCCCTCGCCACTACAAGCCGGGTGGTCAATAACGCGATCTTCGATATTTCGCTCACGAATGACCCCAGCGCGCACATCCAGAGCCTCGCCGGCAGCGGCGCCGGCAGCGTCAGGCTGGGCACCAAGGACCTGATCATCACCAACGGGCACGACAGCTTTGCCGGAACGATCAGCGGCACCGGCGGCGTGCAGCTCACCGCCGGCACGCAGGCATTCTCCGGCGTGCAGGCCTACACCGGCGCCACCACGATCACCGCGGGCACGCTGGCGCTGACCGGCGCCGCCGACATTTCCGCGTCCAGCCAGGTGATCGCCAACGGCATCTTCTCGATCGCCGGGCTTTCCGGCGCGGGCACCAGCATCCAGCGACTGTCGGGCTCCGGCGCGGTCGATCTCGGCGCCAAGACGCTGACGCTGACCGCTGCGAACGACACGTTCGCCGGCGTGATCGGCGGCAGCGGCGGGCTGACGCTCGCCGGCGGCACCGAGACGCTGTCCGGCGCCAACACCTATGGCGGTGTGACCACGATCTCGGCCGGCACGCTGGCGCTGACGGGCACCGGGTCGATCAGCAATTCCAGCCGTGTGGTGGCGAATGCGGCGTTCGACATCTCCGGCCTCGCGGGGTCAGGCACCAGCATCCAGAGCCTCGCCGGAAGCGGCAATGTCGCGCTCGGCGCCAAGACGCTGACCATCACCAACGCAAGCGACAATTTCGCGGGCGCGATCGGCGGCACCGGCGGGCTCGCGATCAGCGGCGGCACCCAGACGCTGTCCGGCGTCAACAGCTACAGCGGCGCGACCACAGTCACGGGCGGCACGCTGCAAGCCGGCGCGGCCAACGCGTTCAGCGCCGCGTCCGCCTTTGTCGCCAATGCCGGCGGCGCCTTCGACCTCAACGGCTTCGACCAGACCATGGCGTCGCTCGACAATGCCGGCACCGTGCGATTTGGCACAGCACCCGGCACGACGCTGACGGTCGCCGGCAATTATGCCGGCAATGGCGGCACGCTGCTGTTCAATACCGTGCTCGGCGGCGATGGCTCGGCCGCCGATCGCCTGATCGCGGGGAGCACGTCGGGCACTTCGACCGTGAGGGTCAACAATGTCGGCGGCGGCGGCGCGCAGACCAAGGACGGCATCAAGCTGATCGACGTCACCGGTGCCTCCAACGGCAGCTTCACGCTGGCCGGCAATTATTCGCTGCAAGGACAGCAGGCGATCGTCGCCGGCGCCTATGGCTATACGTTGCAGAAGAACGGCATCTCGACGCCTTCGGACGGCGACTGGTATCTGCGCTCCAGCCTGGTCAATCCGGCAACGCCGATGCCGGCCGGCCCGCTCTACCAGCCCGGCGTGCCGCTCTACGAGAATTACGCCCAGGTGCTGCTCGGCATGAACGCGTTGCCGTCGTTGCAGGAGCGCGTCGGCAGCCGCTATTGGGCCGGCAGCGGCGGCCCGAGCGAGGCGATGGCGCGGATGGGCGTCACACCGGCCGCGCAGGCCGATAGTTCATGGACGCAATCGGCATTCTGGGGCCGCGTCGAGGGCGGCCAGACCAGCTTGCGGCCATCGAACACCACAGGCTCGACCGCGAACAGCGATGACTTCAAGGCGCAGGCCGGGCTCGACGGCCTCGCGCTGGAGAACAGCTACGGCCGCCTGATCGTCGGGCTCACGCTGCAATACGGCCTGACCACGGCTTACGTGAACTCGTTGTTCGGCAACGGCCGCATCCGGGCCGAGGGCACCGGCGTCGGCGCCACCGCCACCTGGTACGGCGACAACGGCGTCTACATCGACGGCCAGATGCAGACCATGTTCTACCGCGGCGATCTCACCTCCGATCTCGTCGGCAGCATGACCCACGGCAATGAAGGCCTGGGCTATGCATTCAGCGTCGAAGGCGGCAGGCGCATCGCTGTTGGCAACGGCTTCTCACTGACCCCGCAGGCCCAGCTCGCCTATTCGAAGCTCGATTTCGATGGGTTCGCCGATCGCTTCGGCGCACAGGTCTCGCTCGCCAATGCCGACAGCCTGCTCGGTCGCATCGGCCTCATGCTCAATCACCAGAAGAGCTGGTATGACGGCACGAGCATCGTTCGCTCCGACCTCTACGCGATCGGCAATCTGCACTACGAATTCCTCGACGGCAGCAAGGTCGACGTCTCCGGCACCAGCTTCGCCAGCGACAACGACCGGCTCTGGGGCAGCCTCGGCGGCGGCGGCAGCTACAGCTGGGCCAACGGCCGCTACACTGTCTTCGGCGAAGCGACCTATCGCGCCAGCCTGCAGGATGCCGGCGACAACCACAGCTACAAGGGCACCGCGGGTTTTCGCGTGGTGTGGTGAGCGGATTTAACCTGAAGCGCGCCGGCGATCCTGGCGACGTACGCCGCAGCAAAATCTATCGCTCGCCGATTGCGCTGCCTCGCAGGCAATGGACAGTCCGACTCGTCAACGCGGCGAGCGCCTCGAGGCGCCGACAACGGCAATCTGCAACGTCCCCTCGAAAGAATTGACTTGCATCAATCAGCGAGCCCCCGATCGGCAGGCGCCGATCGGCTTGCGCAAGCTCCGTTTGATCTCACGCAACTCCCCTCCGTCCGCTTCCCTTAGTCTGTAGGCGGAGATTGACCATGAACGAATCATATCTCGTGATCCTGGGGTTCGGCATCCTCATGCTTCTCGTTCCGTCCGTGCGAGGCGATAGAAAATGGCAAACATCACGGGCATTGCTGGCGGCCATCGCGCTTGCGACAGGCATCAGAAGCAGCGCCGAGCGGCCGCCTGCAAATGCGGAAGCCGAGGTCCAGCAAGCCAGACAAGTTATCAATGCGGCATGGCCCGGCACCGGATCTCACGCTTGACACCCTTTCGATTGCTCTTCGCGCTCTACGCCCTGCTGTCTTGTGTCTACGCCGACAGCGCGATGGCGGCCGTCACCATCCGCATTCAACTCTCAGCGCAACAGATGGACGTCTCCGTCGATGGTGACCATTTCGCCACCTGGGCGGTATCGACCGCGCGCCCCGGATATCAAACCCCGGTTGGGACGTACACGCCGTATGTTCTCGAGCGGATGCATTACTCCAGGCTCTACAACTACACACCAATGCCGTATTCGATCTTCTACGATACCGGTTACGCCATACATGGGAGCTACGAGACCAGCAGCCTTGGCCGACCCGCCTCCCACGGCTGTGTCAGGCTGAGCCCAGCCCACGCACAGGTGCTCTTCCAACTGATCGAAACACAGGGACGGGCCAACACGACCATCGAAATCATTCGCTGACGACGGAATGATGCCGCACCCGCGACGCCAGACTCCGGCTTGACGCGCTCTACAACCACCGGGCCCGCTTCGCCCGAAAACGCTCTACCCGCCGAGCCGGTCGACCTCGGCCTTGCCGGCTTTCATCACCATCGGGATGTGCTCGCCCTGGCCGAGCAGGCACGCCACGTCGCGCAGCGGATTGCCCTCGACCACCAGCAGGTCGGCAAACGCCTCCGGCGCGATGCGGCCGAGCTTGCCTTCCATGCCGAGCACCTCGGCGCCAATGACCGTCGCGCTGGCGATCACCGCCTGCGGGCCGAGCAGTTCGGCACGGATGCGGAACTCGTCGCTCTGCAAACGCTGCGACGGTCCGAGCAGATCGGAGCCGTAGCCCATCTTGACGCCGGCCTCGCGGTAGATCGCGAGCGAGCGCAGGCCAGCGTCGCGCACGTCGGCGACCTTGGCGACGCTCGCCGCGGGCAGGCCGTATTTCGCGCCCTCGTTCGCCAGCGCCTCATAGGTGACGAGGGTCGGCACCACATAGGCGCCCTTCTCGGCCATCAGCCGCGCGGTCGGCAGGTCGACCAGATTGCCGTGCTCGATGGTGCGCACGCCGCAGCGGACCGCGCGCTCGATCGCCTCCGCGGTGTAGGCGTGAGCCAGCACATAGGTGTGCCGCGCCTTCGCCTCGGCGACGATGGCGCGGATCTCGTCCTCGGAATAGCCGTAGGCTCCGATCGGATCGGTCGGTGACGCGACGCCGCCGGACGCCATGATCTTGATCTGGTCGGCGCCCATCTGCAGCTCCTCGCGCACCGCCTTGCGCACCGCATCGACGCCGTCGACGACGCGCGCGATCGCGCCGACGCGCACGCAGCAGGAGCAGGTCGGATCGGCCAGATAGTCCGAGCGCGCCCGCCCGTCGCCATGGCCGCCGGTCTGGCTCAGCGCGCGGCCGGAGACGAACAGCCGCGGCCCGTCGGTCAGGCCGGTGTCGATCGCCTGCTTCAGCGCATAGCCGGCGCCGCCGGCATCGCGGACGGTGGTGAAGCCGCGCTTCAGCATGCCGCGCAACAGCATGGTCGAGCGCAACGTCACCAGCACGTTGGCCATCCGGGCCTGCTGCGACAGGTCGAGTTCGACGGCGACCGCATGCACGTGCAGGTCGATCAGGCCGGGCATCAGGGTCTTGCCCTTGAGATCAATGACCCGATCGGCCGAAGCGTCGATCGGCCGATCCGACACCTCCTTGATCAGGCGATCCTCGACCAGCACGTGGTGCCCTTCCAGCAGATCGGAGCGCAGCGGATCGAGCAGCGCGGCATTCTTGAAGAGGATGGTGGACATGATTGGATCTCCTGTCAGGACGCCGCCGTGGTCACGCGGTCTTGCTTGCAATTTCTTCCAATGATCGGCCGCGCGTCGGCACGCCCATCAGCACGACGGTGAGCGCGCCGATCAGGAGGACCGATGTGGTGACGCCGAACACGCCGGCAAAGCCGAAATTCGGGTAGAGGTAGCCGACCAGGATAGGCGCTGCGATCGCGCCGATGCGGCCGATCGCGGATGCGAGCCCCGCCCCTGTGGTGCGGATCGATGTCGGGAACACTTCGGCCGTGTAGGCATAGACCCCCGCATAGGTGCCGTTCATGAAGAACGACAGCAGCAGACCGGCCGTCATGATCTCGCCGTCGCTCTTGGCAAAGGCGAGCCCGAGCGCGCTGACGCCGCCGAGCAGCATGTAGGTCGCGATCGTCGCCTGCCGTCCGATCCGTTCATTGAAGAAGGCGGCGGTGAAATAGCCCGGCACCTGCGCGCAGTACATCGCGAGCGAATAACCGAAGCTCTTGGTGATGCTCATGCCGTTCTGCACCAGGAGGCCCGGAATCCAGACGAAGAACGAATAGTAGCTGAACGTGATCGACAGCCACATGATCCAGGTCATGGTGGTGATGCGGGCCTGGCGGCCGGCCAGCAGCGCCGCAAAATTGCTCAGCAGCGTTCCAGACGATACGGCGGGCAGCGCGGGCTCGGAGACCGGAGCCGGCAGCACCCGGCCCTGGCGCGCGAAGCTCGCCTCGATCTTGTCGAGCACCGCTTCGGCCTCGTTCGCCCGGCCGCGGCTTTCCAGCCAGCGCGGCGATTCCGGCAGCGACCTCCGCCACCACAGCAGCATCACCACCGGCACCGCGGTGATGACGAGCACGATGCGCCAGCCGTTCTCGTAGGCCGGCACGATGAAATAGCCGAGCAAGGCGGCGGCGACGAAACCGAAGGAGAAGAAGCCGGCAAGTGCGCCGGTGAAGGCGCCGCGGTAACGCCGCGCCACGAATTCCGCGAGGTATGGCGCGATGATCGCGCTCTCCGCACCGGTGCCCATGCCGGCGACCACGCGGGCGGCGAAGAACGCCGGCCAGCTGTCGACCGCCGCGCTGACCAGCGAGGCCACGCTGTAGAGCGCCAGCGCCGACATCATCACCGCGCGGCGGCCGATCAGGTCGCCGAGCATCCCCGCCAGCAGCGCGCCAAACAGATAACCGACGAAGGTGCTGCTGCCGAGCACGCCGGTCTCGACATTGGTCAGGTTCCAGGCGGTGCGCAGCACCGGCAGGATGAACGCCAGCACCGCGGCATCCATCGCGTCGAACAGATAGCCGAGGCCGCCCATCAGCAGCAGGTGCACATGGAAACGCGCGAACGGCAGGCGCTCGATGCGCGCCGAGATCATCGACATGAAATAGCCCCCCTCCGCCCCGCGGTCGGCACACGCCACGGGGTCGGTCAGGGGAATGATAGACAAATCGATATTATGGGAATAATTTATAATCGTTATCTAGTACATCACCACTGTGAATATTGCCGTGTCCTTCCGCACGCTCGACCTCAACCTGCTCAAAGTCTTCGAGGCGCTGATGACCGAGGGCAGCGTCACCCGCGCAGCGAGCGCGCTGACGATGACCCAGCCCGCGGTCAGCAACGCGCTCGCGAGGCTGCGCGACGCGCTCGGCGATCCCCTGTTCGTCCGATCCGGCACCGGAATCCGCCCGACCCAGCGGGCCGTGGCATTGTGGGATCCGATCGGCGGCGCCCTGGAAAGCATCCGCGGCGCGCTCGACGAGAAGGTGTTCGATTCACGCAGCGCGCAGACCGAGTTCAGCCTGTCGATGTCGGACTATGTGGCGTCGCTGGTGACGCCGGCTCTGTTGAACCGCTTTGCCGAGATGGCGCCGACCGCGCGCCTGCGCACCGCGCCGAACACCATCATCGGGATCGCCGACCAGCTCGAGGACAACCGGGTCGATTGCGTGCTGAGCGTCTATGTCAACGAGGCCCAGCATCCGGGACTGATCCGTTCGCGTTCGCTGTGGACGGTCGACTATGCCTGCTTCATGCGGCGCGATCACCCGCTTGCGAACCGGAACCGGCTGAACGTCCGCAGCTTCCTCAACGCCAAGCACGTCGATGTGAGCCTCGCCGGCCGGACGGCACCGACCTATGACCAGTTCCTCGCCTCGCGCGGGCTGTCGCGCAACCTTGTCGCCATCGTCAATCACTACAACGCCGCCTACGAGATCGTCCGCCAGTCCGATCTGATCGCCGTGCTGCCGCGCGATCTCAGCGCGCAGTCCCGCCAGGCACCGCATCTCCACGCCGTGCCGGTGCCGCTGCCGGCGCCGCCGCGCATCGTCAGCCTGTTCTGGCATCAGCGCAACGACACCGTGCCCGCGCAGCGCTGGCTGCGCGAGACGCTGGTAGAGCTGTTCGGGCGGATGGCGTGAACCGGCACAGCGCGTGTTCCCATCAGGTCGATGTGGGCGCGGGCTCGATCGATGCCGCGTCTGCGGGCGGCAATGGGACGCACCGCGCCAGCGGACGTCCAAATCGCCGATGCAGCGCCAGATAACTCAGCGCTGCCACGCAGATCCCCGTGAGCCACGACAAATCGACCCCGCCGGTGGCGAGCGCCAGGGGACCTTGCATCGCCTTGATCGTGCCCATCTGGAACGCCCACGCCGCGACGAAGCCTGCGGCAAAGGCGATCAGCCCGGCCCAGTTGAAATCACGACCCCTGCCCGGCTCCTCGTAGAGCGACGCGACGTCGATCCGGCCGCGTCGCACGAGGTAGAAATCGGCGAGCGTGACCCCGGCCCATGGGCTGATCCAGACGATCAGGGCGACCATGAAGTTGTCGAAGGCATGGGCAAAGTCGCCTGATTGCAGGAACGCGTAGAGGATCGCGGAAGCGATCAGGCCTGAGACCACCGAGATCACCCAGCGCGGCCGCCGCAGATCGAGCGCGAGCGACGACAGCGCCGCCGAATAGATCACGACGATGTTGGTTGCGATCGGGCCATGGAGCAGCACCAGCAGCACCGGCAACGCCATGGTGCCGAATGCCGCGATGATCAGCTTCGACGGGTCGGAGCCGGCGCCGGCGGACGCGATCGCCGCGCCCAGGAAAGCGAGCCAGACCGTCGGGACGAACATGCCGAGAAATGTCGCCCGGAACACCTTGGCGGCGCCAAGCGAGGGCCTGGCGAAGCGTGTATAGTCGGACGCGTAGGTAAGCCACGAAATGCCCCAGCCGATGCCGATCGCGGTCATCAGCTGCGTCGCCGCGGCGAACGCCGGCATGCCGGTCACGGCAGCGGACTGCCATTTGATGTCGACGCGCAGGAAAGCCAGCGCGGTCATGACGGCCATGATCAGCAGGATGACCGGCATGGTGTAGCGCTCAAACACCTTGATGGCATTGAAGCCCCAGGCCGCGATGCCGACCTGGAACAGCATCACCAGCACCGCGATCGCGTATTTGAGCTCGACGCCACCACCGATTCCCATCCGCTCGAGCGCGGCCATGCAGAGGTCGAGCACGATCCAGGTGTTGATCGCGACCCATCCCATCGGCATCAGCACCTGTGCGAGCGCCGGCAGATAGGCGCCCCGCCGGCCGAACGCGAGCCGGCCGAGCACCATCTGCGGCACGCCGGTGCGGTGTCCCATCAGGCAGAAGGCGGCAAACAGCGCCGCGCCGAACAGATTGCCGACGACGATGACGGCAAGCGTTTGCAGCAGGCTCAGGCCGAGCTGGATGCCGAGCGCGCCCAGCACCCAGTTGATCGGCGCAATATTTGCGCCGGTCCAGATCCAGAACTGATCTGATGGTGACGACGTGCGGTGCGCCGCCGGCACCGGCTCAATTCCGTGGGCATCGAAGCCGGCTTCATCCTGCGCCGGAAGCTGTGTCTGCTTGAGCAACATGTTTCCCCCGTTTGTCCGGCGCATTGGTTTGGGCCGGGATGGGGCATCTGAGCAGCAGGCGGCGATGAGACGATAATGAGAATTCCTCAAGCCGGGTTGAGACCATATCGAGAGTGAAGCCTGCATTGCGGATATGGACAAATCAGGCTGCGACGAAGCCCGCACACCGCGCCAAAAACGGCGCGCCGCTTCACTGTTGAGATTTTCTCAACTCGCCTGCCGGATTCGTCAATCACGCCGCAGGCCGTACTCGGTCATTCTGAGTTCGACGCGTTGCCCCAATCAGCCGAGGCCAGGAATGACGACCCTTCTGCATATCGATGCCAGCCCGCGCGGCGACCGCTCGGTCAGCCGAAAGCTCTCCAAATCGTTTGTCGAGCACTGGCTCACGCACGAGCCAGGCGCCACGATCATCTCGCGCGACGTCGGCCGCGATCCGCCGCCGCTCATCACGGAGGCATGGGTCGCCGCGGCCTTCACCGCGCCCGCCGACCGCACCGCCGAGCAGCGCGACGAGCTTCGCCTCTCCGACGAGTTGATCGCTGAACTTGAACGCACCAACGTGATCGTGATCGGGGCGCCGATGCACAATTACGGCATGCCGGCGGCGCTGAAGTCATGGTTCGACAAGGTGATCCGGATCGACAAGACCTTCAGCTTCGATCTCGCGCGCGGCGACTTTCCGCTCGAGCCGATCATGCGCGGCAAGACGCTGGTGGTGCTGAGCTCGCGCGGCGAATTCGGTTTCGGCCCCGGCGGGGTGCGGGAGACCATGAACCATCTGGAAACCCATATCTTCACCTGCGCCCATTATCTCGGGGTGCAGGAGAGCCATCTGATCGCCGTCGATTATCAGGAATTCAACGATGAGCGCCACCGCCGGTCGGTCGCCGACGCCTTTGCGGCAATCCCGGTGCTGGTCCGGCAGTGTCTTGGAATCGACGAGACTGTTAATGTCGCGGCGGAATGATGCGCCGTTGTCCGCCGGCTGTGCGAGGATGAACCGATGATACGCAATCCCATCCCCTGGCCGAACGGTGCACGCTGCGCCTGCGCGATCACCTTCGACGTCGACGCCGACAGCCTCATTCACATCGCGCGGCCGAAGGATTCCTTCGACCGGCTCTATCCGATCACGATGGGACGATACGGGCCGACCGTCGGCGTGCCGCGCATCCTCGAGACCTATCGCCGCCTAGGACTCAAGCAGTCGTTCTTCATGCCGGCCTGGACCATGCAGCGCTACCCGGATGCGGTCGAGGCGATCCTCAGGGGTGGCCACGAGATCGGCCATCACGGCTACATCCATGAGGACCCGACGGAGATTTCCTCGGCGCAGCAGCGCGAGGCCTTCGAACGCGCCCTCGCCATTCATGTCGCGATGACCGGACGCAAGCCGCGCGGCTACCGCGCGCCGGTCTACAACGCCAACCAGGCCACGATCGATCTGCTGATCGAGCATGGCTTTGTCTATGATTCGTCGCTGATGGCCGACGACATCCCGTATCAGATGCGCACCGCACGCGGCTCGCTCTACGAGATGCCGCCGCACTGGGGATCGGACGATTGGCCGCCTTTCGCCCACTACGCGGAGATCGGCTACATGATGCCGGTCAAATCGCCGAGCGAAGGGCTGGCCGCCTCCTTCGAGGAGTTCGAGGCCGCCTATGAGGCCGGTGGATTCTGGATGGGGATCTGGCACCCGTTCCTGACCGGCCGGCTTGCCCGCTGGCGCGTAGTGGAGTGCTGGCTCGAGCGGATCGTTGCCGAGCGCAAGGTCTGGTTCGCATCGCTCGAGGACATCGCCGCGCATCTCGACAGCCTGGTCAAGGCAGGCGCCTACCAGGTCCGCGTCGAGAGCCTGCCCTATTTCACGCAGCCCGTGTCATGACCTGTTCTGGCGTTGCGCGAAATGCGGCGGCCTCTGTGCGCAGCCAATCGACGAATGCCGTCACTGATTTGCGCCGGGCAGTGCTCGGCGCATTCACTAGGCGATAGGCGAAGCCCGCAAGCGCGGGTCCGTCGAGCCGGCGCAGCGTGCCCTCGCGCAACTGCTCGTCCACCAGCGCATCGCTGCACAACAGCGGTCCGAGCCCGCGCTCGGCGGCATGCAATGCCAGCGGCTCCTCGCTGTACCAGGAGATGCGGAAGTCGCGGCCGGGATCATGATCGGCGCCGGCAAGCCAGGCCGACCACGACGGCGAATCCAGCGCGGCGTTCTTCCAGCGGAACGCCAGCAGCGAGCGCGAACGGACGTCGTCAATGGCTGGACGGGCACCGGGCGGACAGATCGCGCTTGCCGCAACCGCAATGTAGCGATCGCTGAACAGCACCGACGGCTCGCCGGCGCGGTCGACGCGTCCGTAGCGAATCGCCAGATCGACGCCCTCGGTGCCCGGTGTCCTCACCTCCTCGGTCGCATCGATGTGGACCACGAGCTGAGGAAATGCCGCATTGAAGCGCACGAGCCGTGGCATCAGCCAGCGCTCGGCAAAGGCCCGCGTGGTGGAGACGGTGATCGCATCGCCGTCGGCCGGCGGCCGGATCGCGGCAAACGCGCTCGCCATCCGGTCGAAGCCGTCGCGCAGCAATGGAAACACCGCATGGCCCTCGGCGGTCAGCACGACCGCGCGGCCGGAGCGCTCGAACAGCTTGTGCCCGAGAATCGCTTCGAGTTGCCGGACCTGGTGGCTGATCGCCGTGACCGTGACGCAGAGCTCGTTGGCGGCGGCGGTGAAGCTTTCGTGGCGCGCCGCGGCCTCGAAGGCGCGGACGGCATTGAGCGGCGGTAGTTTGCGCATGATCGGTTCTCCACGCGGCCGCGTCAGGCGATGAGAAAATGCGCGTCTGTCGGCCGCATGTCGTTGACCGGCACCATGTCTTGCGGACAGGCGGAAAACACGATGACCAGGTCCATCTCGGCACGCAGCGCCACATATTGCCCGGCCTCGCTGACCGGTGGCTTGAAGTCCAACTCTCCATTGTCGGCGACGGGCACGTTCATGAACAGGTTCAGCGGCGTCGGCGTCACGGTAGCCGACAGGCCGACGGTCTCGAGCGCATGCGCCAGATTGTGCGTGCAATTGTCGTGATGGCCGACGGCGCCGAGCTGACGATAGCGATGAATATCGCAGGCCGCGATCAGCGTGTCGTGGATGCCTGGGCTCGTGTCGGCGACGAAGGTGAGGATCGCACGGCGCCGGTTGGTGGTCAGCGTATCGCCGACGCGCGGAATCAGCCGCAGCATCGATGCGCGGCTGTGCTCCATCGACATGAACTCGCCGGTGTCGCCGGCGTGAAGGCCCAGGTGTCGACCACCTGCTTGCCATGGGTGTTGACCACGGTGACGGTTTCTCCCGCTTTCAGGCGGGCCGCCACGCCGTTGCGGGCTGGGATCAGGCGGGCGCGGGTCAGGTCGGCGGTTGCGGCGGTCACGTGATGTCTCCTCGAGGCTCTGTCGCGCAATTGGAGCACCGCCGCTCATGTAATTCTAATAATATTAATTGTGTCCATTATAACGTATTCGTATAGTCGATCCATGCGCCTCAGACAGCTTGAATGCTTCCGCGCCCTGATGCTCCACGGCACCATGACGAGAGCGGCCGAACTGCTCGGCATGTCGCAGCCCGGGATCAGCACGATGATCGCGGGCCTCGAGCACGAGACGGGCCTTAACCTGTTCGTGCGGCGCGGCGGCCGCCTGCAACCGACCCCGGAGGCCAAGCTGTTCTATGTCGAGGCGGCGCGCGCACTCGAAGCTGCCGAGAACGCCTCCCGCGTCGCCGCCGAGATCAGGTCCGGCCGGCGCGGTCATCTCGCGATCGCCGCCTATCCGAGCATCTCGATCAATCTGCTGCCGCGGCTGCTGTCGCAGTTCGCCAGGAACAAGCCCGAGCTGCAGATCAAGATCATCACGCGGAATTCCGCGACCGTCCGCGAGCTGATCTCGACGCAGCAATTCGATCTCGCGGTCGCCGAACTGCCGCTCGACTATCCGACCTCGCACATGGAGGTGTTCTCATATGACTGCATGTGCATGCTGCCGCATGCGCATCCACTCGCGAAGCTGAAGCAGATCACCCCTGATAACCTCGACGGCGTTCCGTTCGTGACGCTGTTCCGCGGCGACCCGATCTACCAGCAGCTGGCGTCGGCCTTCTCCGAATACGGCGCACGCTGGAACGTCGTCGCAGAGACGGAATTCTTCTCGACCGCGTGCCAGCTCGTCGCTGAGGGCCGTGGCGTCGGGATTGTCGATCCGGTGGTGAGCAAGCCATTCACCGAGGGCCTTGTCGTTCGTCCGTTCAAGCCGAGGATCCAGTATCAGGTCGCGATCCTCTCCCCCACGCACGAAGCGCCCTCCCAGGTGGCGCGGGACTTCGCCGGCCAGCTCCGGCGTGCGCTGCGGACGTGAGGATCGGATCACACCCAGCCATGGATTGTTGCCAGTCCTGAGCGTCTTGACCGAACGCCGCAGCATCGTGCGGTCTGACGATCGTCGCGATGTCACCACGCAGCCTCGCACGATCGAGCCTTTTCACGTGCTAGCCGGAGCCCGACGCAAGCGCCGCAGGCCACGGATCGCATCGCGCGCCGGCACCTCGAGCACGAAATGCGCGCCGATCGACACGACGACGGTCGTGCCGGCCAGCAGGCCGAAAATCGTCGGGGACCAGGTGTCGAGCGGGCCGAACCGCATCATGAACGTGGTCAGGATGATGAAATGCGTCATATAGATCGAATAGGAGATGATGCCGAGAAAGTGCATCGGCCTCGATCCGAGCAGCCGTGAGCTGAGCGAATCCTCGCCGGTCCCGGCGAGCACCACGAGCGGCCACACGAACACCGGCATCTGCGGGTTGATCAGGCCACGATAGGCCAGCAGCACAATGAGCGCGACGGCGCACCAGATCAGGCCGGAAAATCGCGTGCACGCGGCGTGAAGCCCGTCCCGGCGCTGGAAGCTCGCGAACACGAGCCAGCCCGACACGAATCCGCAGGTTGCCCGCACCAGCGGGACCCAATAGCTCAACTGGTTTTCCGGGACGCTCAGACCGATGCTGCCCTCAAAATAGTAGCGAGCGAACAGCCAAAAGCCGGCGCCGGAGCAAAGCACGATGCCGAGAAACCTGGTGGCAACCGTGGACGGTGCGTTCCGGAACAACAGCACCGGGAACAGCACGACATAGCAGAACCACTCGGCCGACAGCGACCAGGCCGGCGCGTCCCAGTGCATGCCGGTACCGATCACCGGCCACGCATTCAGCATGGCGAGCTGCAACGCGAAGTCCAGGGCAGCTCGGCCGGCGGGATAGGTGACTGGATCAACCAGGCGCGGCCACACGTAGAGCGCGCCGGCGGAGACTAGGCAGACCACGTAAAGCGGATAGACGCGGGCAATGCGCGCCGTCAGATAGTCTGAAAAGCGGAACGTCTCGCGGCTGTAGACATAGGACAGCGTGAATCCGCTGAGGCAAAAAAACAGGTCGACGGCGTTGTGCCACATGAATGCGGCGCCGGCATTGGCGGGAAAGGCATTGTTGAAATGAGCGAGAGCAACGGCCATGGCGGCAGCCCCTCGCAGCCCGGTTAACGCCCGTAGCTCATGCCGCATTCCCGCGCCCTTGCCTCGCGGGCTTTCCCGCGTAAGGGCGAGTGCTTACCACCTCTGGTAGCGTATACACAACCGGAGCGATGGTGGTGTCCGCTTAAACTTTAGGTGGAGTGAACCCAGCAGCCCGTCGCACACGAAGCTCTGCGTGTCACGCGTTGGTCTGCGCCGGGCGCAAGCGTTGAAGGCCTCGGATGGCATCGCGCGCTGGCCGCTCGAAGAAGAAATAGCTGCCTGCGAAGACGGCAAGGGTTGTACAGGCCAACAGGACATAGGTCTGGGTTGACCAGGCACTGGGCACGCCGAACACAGCAAGGTATCCCACGAAGAGGATATAGTGCGTCATGTAGATCGAGTACGAGATCAGGCCCAGAAAATGCAGCGGCCTTGATCCCAGCAGGCGCGACGTGGCCGATCCCTCACCGGTTGCAGCAAGGACGACGAAGGGATGGATGAACACCAGCGCCTGCGGGTTGAGGAGATCGCGGTATGCCAGGACCACGGCGACGATCAAGGCTGACCAAATCAACCCCGAAGCCTGTGTACAGAAGGTGTAGAGCCCGTCGCGTCGTTCGTAGCACGCGAAGACGACCCGGCCCGCCGTGAAGCCGAAGACTCCCCGGAGAAGAGCGACCCAGTAGCTCCATTGGCTGTTCGCATGGTAAATCTCGGCAGTGCTGAGGTTGCCGTCGAAATAGCGCACGAAGATCGAGTATGACGTCGCCGACAGCACGACGATACAGAGCAGCCTCATTGCTGCCGACCTCGTCACCTTCTGGTAGAGCAACAGCGGGAACAGTACGAGGTAGCAGAACCATTCGGAGGATATCGACCACGCCGTCACGTTCCAATGAACGTTCGATCCGAAAGGCCACGCGTTCAGCATCAAGGCCTGAAGCACAAAGTCCGATATCGCGTCCTTGAGCGGGTAGGTCGTTGGATTGAACTGGAGCGGCGCAACAATGGCCGCGCCGGCGACGACCGTGGTTAGAATGTAGAGCGGATAGGTCCTGGCGATACGGGCCGTCAAGAAGCTGGCGAACTGGAAGTCCTCGCGGCGATAGACGTAGGACAGCGTAAAGCCGCTGAGAACGAAAAACAGGTCGACGGCGTTGCCCCACATGAAGGGGGCGTTGGCGTAGTTGGGATAAAATTGCTGAAAGTGAGCAAACGCGACGGCCATCGCCGCCACTCCGCGCAACCCAGTCAATGCCCGTAGCTCCGGCCGCATTGCCCCTGCCCGATTTCTGGACTCCACCCGTTCGATGGATGCTTACCACCGGGGCTCGGATCGAGACAATCAGAGCGATTACGGGGGACGAAGCGAGCAGATCGTGCGGATACGGCCCGCTTTCGCCCTCTGGGCTTCGGCGCGGCAGCCTTCGCTCACTTCGCTACGATGGAGTTTTGCTGGCCTGCCTAGCCGTAGCTCGCGAAGCGAGCGAAGCTGGTGGGGGAGGCAGGACTCGAACCTGCGAAGCCATGAGGCGGCTGATTTACAGTCACTTTTGCGGAGCCGACAAAGCCCGACAAATCAGGACAGTAGACCAGCCACCAGCTCGGAAAACATTGGGAAAACGTTGAAATGTCTGGCTATGTCCCCGACACAGGGTAACATAGCAGACAGACTTGGTTCGTTACCCCAGCGATACCCCATGCCCGCTGACGTTCTGACAGTCACCCGGATCGACGGAGCCCAACCGCGCATTAGCCCGAGTGGCAAAGCGATCCGCACTGAGATCCCCGATGCCCGGCAGCCGGGCCTTTATCTGATCGTTCAACCGAACGGCAAAAAATCATGGGCGGTCCGCTATCGACATGCCGGCAGACCGAAGAAGCTGACACTTGGCCCCTACCCGGGCCTCGAGCTGAAGAAGGCGCGGCGCCTCGCCGGCAACGCCTTCACGGCTTTGGCCGAGGGCCACGATCCCGCCGCACTAAAGCGAGCCAACCAGGAGCAAGAGCGCAAGGCCGCTCTAGAGAAAAAGCGGGGCCAGCGCGACCTATTTGAGAACATCGCCCGAGAGTTTGTCGAGCGGTATGCGAAGCCTCGCGCGATCAAGAAAGGTCGTCCGGACGCTTGGAAAGAAACGGCTCGAATCATCGGCCTGAAGGCGGCGCCGGATGACCCCGACAAGTTGATCGAACATCGCGGCGAATTTATCCCGCATTGGCGCGGCAGGAAGGTTCAGGAGATCACCAAGCGCGACGTCGTCGAGCGCATCGAAAAGGTCGCTGACCGCGCGCCAATCATGGCCAACCGCTCGCTGGCAGCCATTCGGAAGCTATTCAATTGGGCAGTCGCGCGAGACATTCTGTCTGCCTCCCCATGCGCCGGCATTTCCGCCCCCTCCCCTGAGCAAGGCCGGGACCGCATTCTATCAGATGATGAGCTGCGCCTTGTGTGGGCTGCCGCAGATGGCGAGGGCTGGCCTTTCGGACCAATCGTCAAGCTGCTCATTTTGACCGGACAGCGGGAGGCAGAAGTTGCCGGCATTCGGTGCGACGAAATCGATCAGGCCTCGCGAGTCTGGAACTTGGCCGCACGGCGCACAAAAAACAACGAGCGTCACGAAGTGCCTTTGTCGGATGCTGCGTGGGAGATCATCGAAGCCCAGCCCAAGATTGGCAGCTTTCGATTTTCAATTGACGGTAAGCGCCCTGTGACGACCTTCTCTCGCGCCAAGGACAAGATTGACGCAGCGATCGCTAAGGCGCTCAGGCCTGACGACAAACCAATCCCGCACTGGACGTTTCACGATTTAAGACGGACTGCAGTTAGCGGGATGGCTCGCCTGGGGATTGCCCTCCCAGTTATTGAAAAAGTCATCAACCACAAATCAGGCAGTTTCCGCGGTGTTGTCGGTGTGTATCAACGGCATAGCTTCGCAGACGAGAAACGCGCAGCTCTCGATGCTTGGTCCCGTTTCGTGATTTCGCTAACGGAGCGTCAGTAGATGTCTGTTTGGCGCGAACTTCCTGACCTATCAGATGAAGTGTGCAAGGAACTTGCTGCATCCCTGCCGACTCCATTGTCGGCATTTCAACTCGCTACGATTTTTGCAAACTACCGTAACGCACTTTTTGAAGAGAAGCCCGATCCGGAGCGTTGGCTTTTTCGATTTCGAAATGATTGGTCGGCTAAAGAACCGCTGAAATTTTGGACGGAACTTGCCCAATCGATCCAGACCTTAATGCTCCTGTTGACGCGAAAGCGTTCTGACCCCGAGCAGCTGAAATGGATTGGCTTCCATCGCGACTACATTTCAGAACGCCCGGCCCATTTATCATCACTGGCGCGCCTGTTCGAAATCGCCGTGAAGCATGTCGAGTTTCTTGAAAGCGTTGCGGCCGGAAAAAAAGGCGGTCGTTTAGCCGCTCGCGAAGCAGGCTATGGTCTCCTGGTGGATCTTTGGATTAGCGCCGGCGGTGAACCCTCAATTTCGACAAATGGCAAATGTGCACAGTTTTTATCATCGGCCGCGCCTTTGTTGATGGGCGAAGATCCCAAGTTTGACAGCGTAAAAGCGATAATCAGTCGAGCAGTTGCCCGCCGGGGGCAGCTAAATCAGACTGATGGAATTTAGCTAACCCTGACATATCGGGCTATTTCGCTAAATGGGGTGCTCCTTCAAACAGGAGCCATCCCTAATGCTGCCCAGCGAAGAAACCTTACTCCCGGCACCCGCCGTTTGGCGCCGCTACAACAAGACCGATCGGACCCTCGACCGTTGGCTCGCGGATCCGGTGCTCGATTTTCCACGTCCTCTCATCATCAATCGGCGGCGGTACTTCCGCGAGTCCGAGATTATCGCGTGGGAACGCGCGCAGGCGGCCAAGTCGAGGGCAGCATAAAATGGAAAACCCCACCTTTTCAGATGGGGCTCCGAAGACTGACACGCTTGCCACGGCGATCGGTCCGGACCATAGCCCCAGCCTAAAGCGTCTTCAAGCCCGCAAGATCACCGAAAGGTGCGCCGTCTCGATCGAGATGGCCGCCACGCTCGCCCCCTACCTGTTCGGGGACTGCCGGCCATGAGCAAGGACATTCAGCAGATCATTTCCAGTGCCGTCGGCGGAAAGGTTGGCATCTCGCTGATCCGCGACCCGGCGAGCGGGGATGTCCGTTATTCGGTTTGTTACGAAAGTCGCGCTCTTTTTTGGCAGAGCAAACATAGATTTCAGGAGATCGAGCACGCGCAGGCTGCCGCTCTCGCCCTTGGCGACTTTCTTGGAGCGAGGATTACAATATGAGCAACAAGCAATTTGTTCTGGCGGCGCTTCGCTGTACATCGCTTCGCGTTCAGTTGATCCGCGAAGAGGTGAATATGATTGGTACCGCCTTGGCTGCCGATCTCCTCTCCCCCGAGATTGCTGTCGAATGGTGCAACGAGGTTGCACCTGGCTGTCTTGACCTTGTGACGCCTGCAATCTCGGAGGTGGCATGATGGACATCAGCACCGCAAGCAATCGCGAACTCGATCAACTTGCTGAAGAGATCGACGCGCGCCGCGGCGCTCGCGTCCTGGACCGCGTCTATCACTACCTTGGCAGGTTCGTGAGCTATCCGAATGAGGCTTCACACGTCGCTCACGCCGTGTGGATCATCCACACCCATGCAATGCATCTTTGGGATACGACGCCGCGATTGGCCTGTCTCTCGCCCGAAAAGGGCTCCGGAAAGACACGGGTCATGGAGGTAACCGAACAACTCGTTCCGGACCCGGTTCTGTGTGTCAACGCTACAGCGAACTATCTGTTTCGTAAGGTTGCAAGCGAAGACGCGCGCCCACTGTTTTGCTCGACGAGGCCGATACGATCTATGGGCCGAAGGCGAAGGGCGATGAGGATCTGCGGGGATGGCTCAATGCTGGCTATCGCAAGGGTGCCGTCGCCGGGCGATGTGTGATCCGTGGCAAGTCCATCGAGACTGAAGAGTTGCCGGCCTATTGCGCTGTCGCATTGGCGGGGATCGGAAACCTGCCTGACACAGTCATGTCCCGCTCGATTGTCATCGCCATGAGACGGAGACATTCGGGCGAGAAGGTCGAGCCGTTCAGGCGCCGAATTCATGGTCCGCAGGCTGATCCAATAAAAGCAGAGATTGCGGCGTGGACGGCCTCCTGGCCGCAGCGGGTGGAACGGTGGCCGGCAATGCCGGACCAAATCGTTGACCGCGACGCAGACACTTGGGAGGCACTCGTCACGATCGCCGATCTAGCCGGCGAGGATTGGCCTGCTCGTATTCGTGACGCCGCCGTGACGCTTGTGATGGCTTCCAAGCAGCAAATCCACAGTCTGAGTGTCCAGCTCTTGGCCGATCTGAAGGAGGTTTTCGGCGACGCCGAGCAGCTTCAGACCGAAACCATAATCGAACGGCTGATCTCTCGAGCTGAGAGTCCGTGGACGAATTTGCCGAAGACCCACAAGCCCTTAGACGCAACATCTCTTGCAAGGATGCTCAAGAAATATGAGGTGGGACCACGCCAGCTTTGGTTTGGTGCGAAGCAGCTGCGCGGCTACACGGCGGCAGAGCTACGTGACCCATGGCTGCGGTATCTGCCTTCCATTACCGAAAACACCGTCACAACCGTAACGCCCGTCACAAGGCTGCAATCCGTGACGCCTGTGACGGGTGTTACGTGTCCTGACGGGATGAAAGGCGAAGTCTGTCACCACTGCGGAGACGATGGTGAAATTGTTGATGTGATCCGCAACGGTACGGCGGCAAAGCTACACCGCTCGTGCATCGCCGAATGGACCCAGGTGCTCGATGTTCAAACGGCGGAAAGAACATGACCGCCACAGGCCACATCGAGATAGAGCACGATAAGTCATCGGCCACCGTGCAATGGATATCGTCCTGCGCATCCTGCGGCGCGCGGCAGCCGGTCATGTTGTGGTTTGGTGCTGATCGTCTGGAGGCGCGGAAAGCCGCTGCCCATTGGGGCGAGGTGCTGAAACTGCCCGTGCTCGATCCGGAGCGCGTCAATTGAATGACACGCTCGACATGCACGCGATTGCGGCCGCGCTCGAGGCCGGCGAGCTCAAGCTGCGCGAGCTGACGAAATTCGAGCGGCGTGATCCGCTTATCCGTCAGACCTATGTCCGGTTTTATCCGGGCAATCCCAAGGGCTTTGCTGACAGCCTGAACCGCTATCACCGCGTTGCGTGGCTCAGAGAGCGATCGTTAGAGGCGTGCCCTCAGCATCGGATAGGCAAACCGGAAGAGATGTTCTGGCGAATTTTGAAGGTCGTGCCGACCGAACTAAGTGCTTATCGGATCAAGAAAATCATCGAGCATTTCTGATGCTCGGATAACGCAGCTACGATTCGCAAATCAACCAAAGAGGTTTCTCGCAATGCGGATGCCGCGCCCATTTTCCTCGACCGCTCGCTTTGTCTCCGCCACCGCCAAGGCGCCGCCGCATCTGTCCGCGCCGAACCTGGGAGCGGACGCACTGCCGGCACCGGCGCGCGATCATGGCTCTGTCGGCAAGGAAGACATGGCTTTTGCCAACCGCCTGCCGGAAGCCGCCAGCGCGATCTTGCTGGAGCTGTCCGATGCGGCTTTCGATGCCGGCACCATCGGGCTCGGACTGCACAATCGTATGCTGGACCTGCGCGAAGCCGTTGGCAGAATCGAGCAGCGGCTTAGCTTGATCAGCCAGCCGCAGTATCAGAATACATCGCGCCGGAGATCGAAGCCAAAAAGGCCGAACTGGCTGAGGTGAAGGCCGAACTGGTCCGCACGCAGGAGCGCGGGCAAGCAGCCGACCTAAAGCGCGGTGTCTACACTCGCCTGATCAACAGCAGCCGCGACCTACTGCGCGGCGTGCAGACCGTGAAGCCGTACACTGGCGCTCTGCCGACCTTGCGCAAGGGCGAGACCGCGCTCGACGCCGTCGAGGCGAGACGCCGCCGACTGCGGGAGCTGGCGGCCGATGCCAGCCGCGTCAACACCGCGCCATTTCCGTCAGCTGTTGCCAAAGCCAAGGCGAAGGAACGGATTGAAGCTCTCGCGCGCCGCGGCGAGCCTGACGGCTTTTTGGCGGTCGAACGCGGCGAAGCGGTGCAATGGCCGACCACGCTCCTGAGACTGCCCGATGGCGGTGCGGTTAGCGTACCTGATGTAGAGGCTTGGTTCGCTCGGATCCACGGCAAAGCGATGCTGGCCGCCGAGGAACAGGCTATTGACGCTTGCGCCGATGACGCCGCCGCGCTGACAGATCAACAGCGCACCGAAGCCATGGCGCAGATCAGGCGCGACATGCTGGCCGTACAGCGTGAGGAAGTGGCCTTTCTCCATCAAGCCAACAGAGCCGGCGCGGCTCTCCTGTACCGTCCGGAAACCGACTACCGCGCATTGCTACAGCTCTCTGACGACATGCCGGCGCCGCCGCTGGAGGACTAATTCGTGCTCGGGCGGGGTTGCTCATTCCTCGCCTTAGGCTGGCGCCGCTCGGCTTTTGAGGCATTGGGCCGGGCGGCGCACACCACACCAGACTGAGGAGAATAGACATGATCGTGCGCTTCATTCCCGGCGCTCCCGCAATCCGCAAGGCCGACAACTCAATCGATCGAGACTTTCGGAGACCGCTTACCCATGGCGAGGCGATGATCAGGCTGCCCGCCATCGACAATGTCCATCATATCGGGGCTAACATCCAACTCAGCGCGGACCATCCAGCGCTTGCTGATCTGCCGATCGGGACCAAGCTGTTGTTCACGATCCTCGGCCGCGGCGACGTCAGCCTTCCCCCTGAGGACATCAGCACAGTTGGATTTTACAGCTGCACTCAGCTTCCCATCGGCTTCGCCGCCGCAGATGGCGTCACCCTGACCCTGCCTGAAGGGAAGAAACCCCGCACCGCTGAGGGATGGCGGACGGTCACCCTGGCAAAGACCGCCGCAGCTGGCTGGGCTCTGGAGGGTGACCTTGAGACGGGTTGCTGACACATACTCAGGCTTCATGCTGACCGGTGACGGGCGCATCATCGTGCTGTCTAACGGTGTCGGCTGGCGTAGCGTCTTGGCCGGGCCCGCTGATCCTCGCGTCATTCTGACGATGCCTGCCGACACCGACGCTCTATTCGCAGTCAACGACATGATCGTGTTTCACTCGGTCCATCGTGACGAGGCGCTGGCAACGCTCAATCAGATCTACGCGGAAGACGATGCGACCTACAATCTCCGTGAGGTTGATTGCTGGACCTTCGGTCGACCGCCTTTGACCATCCTGCCCATGGATACCATGACGGTCACCCCGCCGGAGGGTTTCACGCTCCACGCCGCCGATGGCTGGCGCTTGCTCTGGCTGATCAAGACCGCTGACCGGACGTACACGGCCCATGGCGACTTGGAGGCCGCGGCATGATAGAAAACTATAAACAAATCAATTGTTTAGCGGGTCCCATGGCCAGCTGGGATAATGCGGGACCGCTAGGCGTTCGACCTCACCAGAGCCAGACCCTGAACTTTTTTACGCACCCGCGCAGTTTACGCGGCAACTGAGGTAACGATGATCGGACTTAGCCGGCGAGAGTTCGCGAAGCGAGAGGGCTGCAGCGAGGGCGCTGTGCGAAATGCCCTGAAACAAGGTCGTTTGGAGCTGCTGTCCGATGGCACTCTCGACCCCGCTCAGCTGGGTGGCCAGTGGTTTCGCAACTTCGGGGCGGATCGCGAGAGGTGCGTAAAACGGAAGGCTTACGCAGCAAAGTTAGCCAACGCTACGCAGGCAACTGCGCAAACCGTTCCCGCCGACATCCGCTATGGATGGGACGAACCTGCATTTGCTCGGGACGTAACCGAGCAGTTCGGAGAGCTGCTTGGCTTAAAGGGCGACGACCTCAATGATTGCGAGCGGATTGCCTGTTCTCTGGTGCTCCATGCTGGCGGCTTGCTTCAGCGAGAGGCGTACCTGTTTGGCTGGCGGGAGGATGTCGAGCAGCCGGCTCAAGACGACGATGATCCGATTGGTCCCCGCGACTGCGTCGGGGGCCTTGATGCGGTGCCGATCACCCACGGCCTGGTGCGGCAGCTCGGTGTTTTGCTTGGCATCCCGCCCGGTGACCCTTCTGGCCCTGCTTCGGTGGCTTACGCATGATGTTTTTGGCCATTGATATTTTTGGGGAAGATCTGAAGCGCCGGCGGCACGAAGCCGGTCTCGCATTGGTGAAGGACAGGCGCAATGGCTGACCGTATCGTCCAGCGCTCAAACCAATTCGAGGCAGTCTGCAAGACAGAAGCAGCACGCATCAGGGCGGAACAGCGCCTCAGCGAAGATGCAGTGATCGAGATCGAGATGACGCCTGAAATGCTGGCGCTGCTCGATCGGCCACCGATCGAGATCGTCGAGGAAATCTCCTAAAGTGACCAACGCACCTAAGACCAGGAAGACCCACATCACGCGCATTCTGGGCACGAACAAGAGCGATGACGTGCTTCCGCACATCTGGGCCGACGTCGAGCGTATCGACATGGCCAAGGGCAAGACCCAAACAGTCGGCGGCTGGCATCAAGGCTATCAGATAAAAAACCGGTGGCAGGACGACCCTGCGGCCGACGACTACAATCCGGATGGTAATCCTGCACGCAAGACTGAGATCGTAAAGGTTTGCGGTCCAGCCGAAACGAATCTGAACGATCCGGAGGAATGGATCCCGATCCCGGTCATCAAGAGCATGAAAGGCCGGCGTGGCGGCGGATCCGGTGGAGATTCAGACAACATCGGCCAGGTCGGGCGTTTTGCAAATAGCTACAGCAACCAGGCCCGCGTCGTCGAAGCGCGGCGGATTTTGCACTACGACACCAATATCGATGCTGCAGCGCAGGCCGCGTTTGACGCTGATCCGACGCTGAGGGCGTTCGTTGTGCAAGGATCGAACTACGTTCGGGACGATGCCTCGAAAGACGAGTCACAGTATGTCGAGCACGAAATCATCACGTACTTCAAGGGCAGTGGAAATGAAGGTGCTGTCTCTGCTCGCCGCAACCAGGTCAAGCTGCTCAATCAGTACCTGATCGACGAGAGCATACCGGCGACTCTGAAGTTGACCGGCGCCAACGGGATCAATCCTCCGTATCGGCTAGATCCGTGGCAGAACATCATCAACATCAAGTTCACTACGCTTTATATCGTCGTGACGCTCAGCGCTGGCAATCAATCATTCTCGTCCGGTCCCTACGGCCCGTCGCCGGGTATCGGATCGCCATCGATTTCTGCCGGCACAGTTAAAGGAAAGGGCGCCAAACTTCTGGATACCTATGCGCCGCCTGATTTCAACAACAGCACTGATGGTCCGGGGCAGTGCATGGTCTGGTTTAATGACTATTCTGATGGCAGTGTTAGTGCGGTACAGGCTTATGAGGATGGACCTTATCACGGCTACAGCCTAACGACGTGCGTTGATGGCGTGTGCAACACCGTGGGAATACCGCCCGAAGATGATACTGCCCCCATCGACTTTGGAAAGGGCATCGTGGTTGCCACTCAGTATCTAATGAGAGTGCCGACCGGCGAAGATGCCGTCACTGTCGACATTGGTGGTTTGATAGCGACAACTGACACTGGGCCAAATCATCCATCCAGAAACCAAGTGACCACGGATGGCACGGGGCTCATTCAAATCTCGGTGTTCTCAAGAGCGCGCGGCAAGATCACAAAGCTCGATCAACTTTGGGACATTCATCAGGACGGCAAGCCAAGGCCAACGCCGGACGACAGCGTCTCGCTCGGCGTCACTGAGAGCACCCAAGGCCGATTCAAAGTCAAGATCGAGTTGGATAAGAACAAGGACCACGCGCAGACCGACAACTGGGGCAACCAGTTTCAGCCATACAAGGTGACGCTCAATCCCGGTCCCGGTACTGACCAGATACCGGAACAGCCACCTCCTAGGCTCCCGCTATCATGATGGACGAGAAAGACCCTGACGAGTTGCCTCAAGAAATGCTTGGAGTTGGTCAATCAACTCCTCAGCGACTCGTCTATCAATCTGAAGAGTTGTGGTACCCGCTGCATTATCTGGCAGCCAAGTGCCCACCGCAGAGATTGCAGCAATGTCGGATCCTGGCTTCACCCGAAGCTGCGTGTCCTTCACCTGAAGACGCTGAGGCGGAATAGTCGTTCCCTGCACAGAACCTGATAGGATTTGGTTGTTAACGGCTGCGGGAGAAACTTTCAGGATTGCATCGGCGAGCCATAACGCATGCTTGTACGAGATCGTCCATCGCTGCGGATCTCGGGCACCCGCTACATCTACCAACATCTTTATAGAAAGTCCGTCCGTCGAATTTTCGATTTCGCGAATGTGCAACTCTTTCGGATCGTTGGCATCATCGGGCATTGTTTTACTCCCCATGCCTAGCCCCACATCCAAGCTTAGCAAGAGCAACGGCGCAAGCCCTTCGCTCAGCGTCGATCGCGCCGGCTGAACATACTCCGAAATCCTTAGCGGCAAACGCGGCAGCTAATGAGGATGCATGCGGGTCCGGTCATCGCATCAGCTCGAACAGTTCGAGGACATCGGCCAGCCGCAGCTTTGCGCCTTTGGGCATGTGCTGCACCAGGATATGTCGTGTAGTGGCCGCGATCTCGTCACGCTTGAGTGGATCTTGCTCGGCGTGGAACGCTCGCATGTTGGCCTCAAACTTGCGGGCGGCCTCGGGCGGGATCTCGAGCGGCTTTCTGGTGATCGGCATATCCCGGAAGATAGGTATCCGGAGCCGGTTTGGCGAATCCGGCTTGACCGACTTCTTGCGTCGCCAGCCGGGCCTTGGGCGCTATCCCTCGTGGGATTGCTGGTCGCTTCAGCGAGCGCTGTAATAGCACCCATGAAGGACTATCCAACCAAGATCACATTCGGCCAGATGCGTGAGACAGGAGCGACGAGCATCATCGTCTTCTGCAAGGACTATCGATGCTCTCACAACGTCACGATGGACGCATCGAGATGGCCGGACGAGATGCGTTTGTCCGATCTCGAGCCTCGCTTCACCTGCACGGTTTGCGGGCAGCGAGGCTCAAGCATTAGATCGATCGACGTGCCGGCTAAAATGGGTACCGGCCGCTAAACGCGCGTCAACGCTAGCAGTTGCGTAGTCTTCAGCACCGCCTTCAAGGTCTGGTCAATGTAAAAACAGAGCGGTGAATAACCTTGACGGGAACGCGGCGCTCTCAGCAGTTTCTCCCGACCCCGGGAGGGATTTGTGATGCCGGCATATTTGGTTCGAGTAGCGAAGACCCGCGATCTTGTCGGCTTTTTCTATGCAGAGGATGACGAGCACCTGGAGTTGATCGTCGATGAGTGCACCGACGTTCCAGATTGCGAGTACATGGAGCTACCGCATGGCGGGATCATGTGGGAGTCGCCCGCAATCGATGTGCCTATCGAGGTCAACAGAGAATACGATCCTGAGGATGACGAGGAAGTGCCCAGCCTGCCGTGGTCGGGCGCCGCTCTAACGGAAGCATGGTTCAGCGTCGTCTATGGCTACACCGACGAAGAGTGGATCCGCTTTGTCCCGGAGGAGCCGTTAAACCCGCAGCCACCGACGCCGCGGAGGTCAACGACGCAAGGCCGTCGTGCGAGGCGTCGCCGGTAGGTCGTGGTCGTCTGCGCGAGCCCCTTTCCGCAACCGGCGGTGGAGCGCAAGCGCGGCTTTTACGGAAGCCGCCGAGTAACCTAATTTCCCGCTTGCGCGTCGCGGAGCTGATCTTGAAGCAATCCAGCAAGATAGATGGCGAGATCGTTTATGTCGTAATTGCCGCCCTCCCAAGCCTCGTCGGCTTTGCGAAGAGCTGCAATATACGGCGCTCGGTTATTTCTAATCCGCTCTGAGACGATTGTCTTGCCGGGAAACAAGCGACCAATTCTGGTGCAAAGCAGATAATAGCAAATTGCGCGAGCTGTGCGGCCGTTGCCCTCAATGAAAGGATGGATCCAGAGCATGCGCCAGAGTGCGTATGCCGCTAGTTGGGTCGGCGTCAATACGTACCAATTTTCGTGGATGAATGAGATGAAGCGATCCATCAGTTCCGGAACATCCCGGAAATGCGGTGGTACGTGGTCGCCTACATAGATTGGTTCGCTCCGGAAGCGCCCACCAAACTGCGAAATGTTGGCAACCGCGACGTGGTTCAGTGCCCAGAGCATATATTTGTCGAACGATGTGGGCCCTTGCTTTAGCCCGATCTCAATATCGTTCGTGAGAAGATCGTACTGCCGGATAAGGTTCTTCTCTTGGATTTTTGTGTAGAGGACGGGATCGTCTTGTTCGAGCACAAGCATAAGAGAAAAGCCCGGGAAAACCCGGGCTCCCTGTTATCTGTTCATCAGGATGCTCTTCGAAGCATCCCGAACGGATTCCTTTGTGATGCGCGACGCCTGCGGAGCGTTGCCATAAGCGAAGCTGATACGCTGCTCCTGCAACACTGCCTCACTGACGGCTATCGTCCGCGTCTGTTCGAGCAACCGATCCAGTTCCGGATGCTCTGGAGCATTCCCGAAAACGGGCTTCCGATCGGCCATGGCTGAAAACCTCCAAGTGTGGGCGCCTTACGGTACCTCATGATTCCTTAACGGTTATATAGGGTCTTTGGTGCCTACGCTGTACCGTAGCGGCGACAATTGAAAAAATTTAAAATTACGGGGACCGTGTACGCACCGTACAACGCGGTTCCGGAATTGCAATTAATTGCACGGTGCATGGAAACGTGCAGATACCTGCACGCCAAGGCCTATTTCTTCTTCAGCCCGATCTCGACTAGCTGCCGGACGGCGGTCGCCAGCTTAGGGCTATCCGGCTGGTGCTTCGCCCAAGCGCGCACTTCGGCCTGCAATTCTTCCGGCATACGAACGCCGACCATTGGTGCGGTACCGGTAGCCGGCCTTCCGCGCCCTATTTTACGATTATCTTTTATTGACTTCGCCATGAATAAAAGATTATCTTAAAAACGAGCCGAGGGGAAGTTGGCCCTTCCACCCCGGCTCTTGATCCACAAACATCGGAGTGCATCCATGTCGCAGACCCAATCCACAAATAGCACGCGCAGACGATTCCTCGCAGGGGCGGCCGTCGCCGCCATTGTCCCCACGGCGGCCGTAGCAGCGTCTGCCGACGCCGCCCTGGTCGACGCTGCAGCCGCGGTGCCAGAGCTGGATAAGGCGCTCGAAGCCTTTCTCGACGCTAATAACGACGACGACCGTCACCCTGAATTTCAGGCCATGGACCGCCAGAGGTACGCCCATCTAGATACTCTCGCCACGGTGCCAGCGGTGAGCGCTGCCGGCGTCTGGCGAAGGCTCGCACCCTGCAGCTCGAAACCGTCACAGCCGATCTCTACCGGCACCACGACATCAGCCTGTCGCTTGTGGAGGATCTGATCGGAGGGGCGCTGTCATGAGCACCCGCCGGCAGTTTCTCGGCGGCGCCGCCGCCGCCACTCTGGCTGGTGCGCCAGCGTTATCGGCCGAGCCTCACGCTGACCCCGCTCTAGATGTCATCGTGAGGCATCAGCAGGCCTATGCAGACCACATCGCCTCAATCAACGCGACCGATAGCACCGAGCCTCATACAGACGCGCGTCGCGAAGCGAACGACCGCCAGATGGAGGCGTGCGATCGGGAGATCGATTTGGCTTGGGAATTGGCAGCCACAATACCCACGACGGCCGCCGGCATCGCTGCCGTGCTGGAGTACGTAAACCAGTTCGAGATCGCTCACGAAGAGTGGCCGAACATCCACTACTGCGTGGGTCCGATGAGCTGGCACTTCAAGTTGAGGCAAAGCATAGCCCAGGCATCGGCTAGGCTCGCCTCAGTCAGCTGACCCCACCGACATACGGATGCCCTCGGGCGAGTCCCGGGGGCATCCGTAGGCTGTTACCCTACGAGTTACCCCAGCTCCCTGCCCGTCTAGCAGCGACTAATCCGGCAGCAGTTATGCCTTTGAAATGATTTGGTGGGGGAGGCAGGACTCGAACCTGCGAAGCCATGAGGCGGCTGATTTACAGTCAGCTCCCTTTGCCACTCGGGACACTCCCCCGTCCAACAGCATCAGACCGGCCGCGCGAGTGGCGGCGGACCGGGTCATCGAAATGACGCTGATAACCGCGTCGGCCCCGAAGCGGGTGCGCGGTCGGGCGCGTTTATGGGGGAAGGCGGTCCCCAAAGTCAACCAAGCGGGCGCGCAATTTGCTGGTTAAATTGCCATTCTGCGACACCCGTGACACAAGCCTCACATGAGCGACCGCGACCGCAAACCCAATTTCCGAGGCAAGGGCGGTAAACCCTTCCAAAAAGGGCCGAAATTCGGCGCCCGCAGGGCCGGCGGGAACGTGAATCCGGTTCCGACGGGCCGGTGATTCTATACGGCTGGCACACGGTGGCGGCCGCGCTCGCCAACCCGGACCGCCAGATCCGCAAGCTTTACCTCACCGAGAACGCGGCGCGGCGGCTCGCCGAGGAAAACATCGCGACCCGCGTCACCCCGGAGATCGTCCGGCCCGGCGACCTCGACCGCCGCCTTACCCCCGATGCCGTGCATCAGGGCCTCCTGGCGGAGGCCGCCCCCCTGCCCTCGCCCGATATCGACACGCTGGCGCAGGAGGGCATCGTGCTGGTGCTCGACCAGATCACCGACCCGCACAATGTCGGCGCCATCCTGCGCTCGGCGGCGGCATTCGCGGTGAAGGCGATCGTCACCACCGCCCGCCACAGCCCGGAGGCGACCGGCGTGCTGGCGAAGTCGGCCTCCGGCGCACTCGAGCTGGTGCCCGTTGTCACGGTGCAGAATCTGGCGCGCGCGCTGAACGAGCTGAACGAGCACGGCTTCCAGACCGTCGGCCTCGACAGCGAGGGCACGGAAGATCTCGGCAAGGTTCCGTTGCAGCAGCCGCTCGCGCTGGTGCTCGGCGCCGAGGGCAAGGGCCTGCGGCAATTGACGCGCGAGACCTGCCGCGTGGTCGCCCGCCTCGACATGCCCGGCCAGATCAAGAGCCTGAACGTGTCGAACGCCGCGGCGCTCGCGCTCTATATCGGCGCCAGTCGGCTCGGGCTGATGGGTTAGCTTGATATCTCGATGGGCCGCAGCGCTTGATGGGCCGCAGCGCTTGCGGTCCGGAGCGCTTGCGGACGGCGCTCGCACAATTTCGGAATATTAGAAAAATACCCCTGATTTGCCCGACGTGTCAAGTCGCCCTGTCGAACGCCGATCGCCGCCGGCTCCTTTGCATGGGGTTGTTTTCGATATTTTGGCAGCGCGCACCTGCGGTCACTAGCGGGGATGCGGCCGAACCGACCCGGCTTCAATCGTCAAACGAACAGCGCCCGCTCGCGTCACGCGAACGGGCGCTGATGCTTTCGACCGATCGCCGGATCAGTAATAGCGGCGCAGCACGCGGTGGCCATAGTGATAGGCTGGCGCGCGATGCGCGTAGCCATAGCGATAGCCGTAGTGATGGCGGTAACCGTAGTGACGGTAGCCATAGTGGCGATAACCGTAATACGGACGGCCATAGCCTTGGCGGTAGTACGGACGCGGCGCCCAATTGCCCGGGCCGGTGTAGGCCGGTCCCTGGTTGACGTAGTAGTACTGTTGAGCCGTGTCGGGATAGCCGCATCCGGGTCGGGCAGGCGTTCGACCGCGCCGTAACCGCCATAGCCATAGCTATAGCCGTAGCCACCGCAACCGCCGCAGCCGTAGTTCACGACGGGCGCGGAATAGCCGCACGGGTTGAAGCCGCACGCCATTGCGGGTGCGGCCACCAGGACGGCCACTGCCGCAATCAGTCCTTTGATCATTTGACGCATTACTCTCTCCTGTAAATCTTGCCTGTAGGTCTTGTTGTCGTCGCGTAGCTCTTGATGGCTATGAAGGGCCCTCTGTCCGAGGGCTCCTGATCTAGGGGCCTCTCGGTCGCGGTGGCCGCATCGGCGGACCCGGCACCGGCCGCGGCCCGTTGAATTGCGGTGCATAGATCACCGGCGGCGGATCGACCGGCACGTTGGACTGCGCCGGCAGCGGCGCGGATTGCGCCCCCCACGATTGGTGATAGCTCTCGGCCGGCTGAGGCAGCCGGCGGTTGGCCGGCGGCTCGATCTCGAGGCGGCCGTAACCCGGCATGTGGCCGAGGCTCGGATAATAATGGCCGACGTTCGGCACCGGATCGATCGGGCGGCCGCCGTAGACGGTCGGCACCAGCGAGTCGTTGCGGGCAAGCCCCATCGCGCTTTCGACCACGGCATAGGAGCGTCGACGCCGTTGATGATGATGGGCACGCCGGGACGGTTGGGCACAACAATGTCGAAACCGCCGCCGGCCAGCGCCGTCGAGGTCATCGCAGCCAATATCGCCAGCGCAAGACTTCCGCGCATGTTCACCCAGCGTCCCGAATTGTTCCAGGAGCAGCCTAATCCAACGGCTTGGCGGAAGGGTTAAGGACGCCGGCCAAACTGGCGGTAAGCCTAACGCGTAAGCATCGGCAACCGGTCAATGCGGCCGAGCGGGATCAGAAATCGTTAACGGCCGCGCTGGGCGAGCCCGTGTCAGGTGAAGGCGTTCGCGACGATCGAGTGGACGCCGATCGCAATCGTGACCGCACCGACCGCCAGTTGCAGGCCGCGATTGGCCCAGGTCAGCCAGCGCGCCGAGGCTGCGAGCGGCACCGCGATCACGCTGGACAGCACGCCCATGCCGATCATCGAGCCGACACCGAACAGCGCGACATAGCCAAGTCCGATCGCCGGGCTCGGCGCCTGCGACACCGTCAGCACCAACAGCGCCGCCGATCCGGCCATGCCGTGCATCAGGCCGACCAGCAGCGTGCGCCAGCGGAAGCCGTGCGCGTGGCTGTGCGCGGCGCTGACATGGGGTAGCGTCTCGCCCGCGTGGCTATGGGCGTGGAAGTGCGTAGTGTCGCCATGCGAATGACTGTGGAAGTGCACGCGGTCGCGCCACAGCCGCCACCACACATGCGCGCCGAGACCGACCAGCATGACGCCGACCGCGGTCTCGATCGGCTGCGAAACCGTTTCGGGGATCGCCCGACCGAGCACGATCGCGACGCCGGCGAAAATGAACAGCGTCAGCGTGTGACCGAGCCCCCAGGTCAGGCCATGCTTGACGATGTCACCGACATGGGTCCGGCGCGCCGCGATGCTCGATACCGCTGCGATGTGATCCGGCTCCAGCGCGTGCTGCATGCCGAGCAGAAAGCCAAGACTCAAGATTCCGAACATCAATCCCCCGCGCCGGCGCCGACATCAGTCGAACACCGCTGTACATGCAATTCCCGTCGAAGGCAGCATGGTCCGGAACACATCATGCGCGAGAGCTGCGGAACTTCACACTGGTTTGAACGCAGGGCAAGGCTGCGCCGGAACAGGCGCGGCGCGGCGAGATTAGCTCGTCACAACGACGAGAGGAGACCTTGCATGACACAGCTCAAGATGCGCGGCACCTTCCTGGGCGCAGCAGCCCTGCTCGCCTCGGTACTGGCCGGCTCCGCGATGGCGCAACAGACCATCGGTACCGCCGCGCGCTGCTCGAATGCCGACCCGAACGCCCGATGCCAGACCATGGCACCGGGCACCACGCGCACCACCTATCGCCACCACGGCTATCGGCGGGACGGCGACTGGCAGCGCAGCTACAACCGGTATGACCCCGGCCCCGCCGGCGTCGCAGCAGGCGTGGTGGGTGGCGCGGTCGGCACGGCGGCCGCAATCGCGACCGCCCCGTTCGGCGGCCCGGACTATTATGGCCGTGCCCCGATGGGCGGCGAGGAGTATGCCCGGCAGAACGGCTTTGTCTGCACCCCCGGCACCTGGTTCCGCGGCAGCGACGGCCTCCAGCATCCCTGCCAGTAAGCTCAGGCACCACGCTGACGGCGCAAAAGGCGGCCTGCGGGCCGTCTTTTTGCTACCGGGCCCATGGCACCCAGGCGGTTAATTCGGGACGTCCGGGGCGTTGGTTCTGGCCGCCAGGTTCTGGCTCTGGCGCGCCAAGTCTGCTATGCGAGCGCGCAAATCATTCCCATGTCGCCGGCTTAGCTCAGCGGTAGAGCAGCAGTTTTGTAAACTGAAGGTCGGGGGTTCAATCCCCTCAGCCGGCACCAGCCCTCCCCGCTGGCCCATCGCACGCCGGGTTGCAGCGCGGTCCGGAAGACTTGGCGTTGGACAACCGGGTCGTAGAGGCTTGCGCTCGCTGAAAATAGTTCGCAAAATTGTGGAACAACGAGCCACACGCGGATTTCGGGCAGGTACCGGATGACGGAAAAGCAGTTGCAGGCGCAGACATCATTGCTGAAGGCAATGCTGCTGGTCTCAGCCCTGCTGATGGGCTACTCGGATCTCATCACCACCAACGAGATATTGCAGCGCGGAATGGGCGAACTGAACCCGTTCATGCGGTTCACGCAGGAGTGGCTGGGTGAATGGTGGCTGATTGCCAAGCTGGGCTTGACCTATCTCGTGATGTGGATGCTTTGGCGCGGCAAGAGCGAACGCCAGATGGCCTATGTGGTCGCCTTCATTGCGACGCCCGTGTATAACAATCTGATCATTCTCGCGGGCTCAAACTAAACTTTCCCTGCGCCAGGTTGGCCGGCCACGGCGCTGCACCTCGCGCGGCCGCCGAAGCCGTCCGTGTTGCGGCCGCGACATCCCATTGATGCTTCGAAACACGTTCGGCAGGCCCGGCCGAGGATAGCGTTGGACAAGGCGCCCGAACTCGCCTTACCCTCGGTGCATTGCGACAAGAGAGGCTGCCAGGCGCGGTTCCAATAATGGACTGGTCGTACTATCTCGTGGGCGCGGCGGTCGTCCTGCTCCTCCTCGCCTATCGTCTGCACGGCGGGTTGTTCAAGAAGGATTCGCTGCAGGACGAGAGGCTGAATCGGCTGATCGATGAACGCATCGATCGCATGGACCTGAAGCGCGAGAAAAAGCGCGAGCCGTCCCAGCCATAAGGCTGGCTAGCCATACCTCGGCGTGATCTTCAGTCCGCTGAGTTCGAGCGCCGGCCGCAGCAGCCCCGCCAGCTCGCCGGAGAATACGGCAGCTCCGACGACGAGAGCTTGGACGCTGGTGGGCTGGCCGGAGCGCGGTTTTTCGATGCAGATGCCGACGCGGTCCGCTGCTGTAAGTCTCGTGATGATCCCGTGAACGCCGACCGTCCTGCCGCCAATGTTGCCTTCAAACCGAAGTGCCTGGGCATCGAGTCCTCCAACCAGATTTTTTGCGGCTCACGCCGAGCGTCGTCCCCAAGGCCAAGCCGAGCACGTATTTCCGATTCAATCAAAGCGCTACGCCGGATTGCCCACAACGTACAGGGGGAGCCGTATTCATCCGGTGTTCCCCGCCCGCGCTTTCAATGTCGGTGCCGTGGCCCGCGGCAATTGCACGCCGGAAATTTGTTTTATGCTTTGCCGCTTCCCGCCATCGCCTTTGCAGTAAACGCTCCCCGCAATTTGTTACGCCGAAGACGTGTTGCGATGTGCCGTACTCCGGTGCGCCGCTCGGCTCTATCTCGAATAGCGCACCGCAGACCGGGCCGCGGCGACGGGCACTTGCCGACACAATGCAAGCATGTAAATTGTCAGTTTTTCAATCTTAGGGGATATTCATGAACTTGCTTTCGACTGCCGTTGCGTTGACGATATTCGTCGCATCGGCCGTTCTCGCCGGATCGGCGCTCGCCGAGGAGCGCAACGATACACCGCAGGCGCTGGCCTGCATGAAGAAGTACGGCTTCACGCTCGAACAATGGCGCGCCTATCAGGTACCGGCCTCGAAGGCCGGCCCCTACCGGCTCTGCCGTGACAGCGGCGGCCGGGCCGACGCCGGCAAGGTAAAGGCGAAGTGCCTCGCCCAGGCCGGCGTCACCGCCGCACAGTGGAACGCGATGAAGGCCAACGAGTCCCAGGGCATGGCCTACAAGAGCTGCATGGCGGAGAACGGCATCAACGTCACTGTTCGCCGCCGCAACGGTTCAAGCTTCTGAGGCCAGCCATGAAGATCGGAATGGCCGTCGTCTTCCTGGCCATGGGCTGCATCCCGGCAAGCGCCGCCAGCTGGACGTGCTCGGCGCCCGGCTTGGTCTCGGGGTCGTACGATGGCGGCGATACCGCCCACATCCACCTGACCGGTTTCTCGACCGGCAACAACTATCCGGTTGCGAAGAAGGGTAGCCGCACCACCGGCACGACCAAGAACGGCACCCGCTTCGTCTGCACGCAACGTTAAGTCACCGGTCCTGCTCGGCTCGATGCTGTCGCCGCTCGGGGCTCCTTCATCCCTGGGAGTCACCATGAGATCACTGATCCTGCTTGCCGCCTTGACCGCCACCATTTCAGCGGCATCCGCCGAAACTGCCGTCGAGCGCCAATGCGCGTCGGGCAAGTGCACCTGCTCGTACATCGCCTCGAGCTGCAAGACCTGGAATCGCACCCATGGCGGCGATCTCGCCGTCTGCGACAGCTACCGGCAGAGCTGCCTGCAGACCGGTCGATGGGACGACAGGAACCGTCACATCGATGTGGTGGTGAAGCGCTGAGGCGTGCAGCTTCCGAGCCAGCCCCGCGCGCCAGGGCTGGCCGGAAGCAGCACCCGACGGTCTGCCTTGGCAGGAATTGGGGGATCATCCCCGTAGCATCACCCATCCTTCGTCTTGCTTCTGTCCTTGCGGCCCGAAACGCGGTATGCAGAATGCGGGATGGGACTCAGCCAATGACCTATTTGATCCTTGCCCGGGATGGCACCAGCCAAATCGTGCTGAAGCGCGACAGCGAAGACGCGGCCGAGAAGAAGGCACGCGAGCTGAAGGAGATGGGCTGGTTCGAGGTCGAGGTCCGCGAGGACAAGGCTGGGAGCGCGACCGCTCTGACCGGTCGCCCGCAGACCCTCCAATGACGGCTTGATGAACCTTTGCCTGGTGGCCCTTACACATGTGTGAGGAGCCCACGATGTCCGACACAGCACATTACCGCTTCCAATCCGATCAGGCGCGACGGCTGGCCCGCCAGGTCACCGATGCCACGGTGCGCGAAAAGCTGCTCGAAATGGCCGAGGAGTATGGCCGCTACGCCGACCTGATCGAGGCCCGGAGCGTCGAACCGGCACCCGTCGAGGCGGTCACCGCCCACTAAAGCTGGCACCCGCTCACGGGTCGCGGCCGCGAAACTCACGCACAAGGACACGAGTGGACGCTCTCGACGGCCCCCTCTTCCTGCTCGCATCGATTTGGGTCGGCCGATCCGGCGGTTTGGCCGATGGCTGGACCGGCAACCACACCGCGACTCGTCGCAGATCTCGACCCTTCACATGACCGGCCGCCTCGCGCTTGCCGCAGCCATCACCGCCGCGATCCTGGTGCCGCTCGGCCGGCTTATCTTCTGACCAGGTCGCCCAGCGCCATTCCTGATGCTCGATCTCAAGTCGCGGCCGATCCCCGCGAAAATGCCTGAAGATTTGATCGGAACATTATGCCCTCTCAAGCGATTTTCCTCGCATGAAGGTACGCGAAGCCAACCGCAATTTGCTGCTTCTGGGCAGCTTCACGCTGCTCAGCGTGGCCGCGGCCGGCGTCGTCGCCCTGCTCGACCCGGCGCCCGCACCGGCCAACGCAGCGCCCCAGGCGACCGCGAATCAAGCGGCCGCTCATCGTCAGGCGCCGGTCCGGATCGTCGGTACTCCGTTCGTCCCGAACACCAATCCCCGCCAGCGTTGACCGTCCTGTCGACCCGGGAATGTCACAATTATGTCACCGCACCTGTGAAACAGGCGTCTTCGTCAACCATCATGATGGCGAGCGCTTGATTCCGCGCGGTTGCTTTGCTGGAATCCGCGCGTTCAAGGTGCGCCATGAAGTGGATGAAAGAACGCGATCTCCTGATCGCGCAGACAATGGCCTTCGTACAGTCGGTGAAGGGCAAGCTGCCCGACGCCGAAGCGCGGGCGCCTGCCCAGCGGTCCGCTGCAACGCCAGCCGCCCCGGCGGCCGCGACCGAACCGGCCATGGAGACAAAGGCCGACT
Organism: Bradyrhizobium viridifuturi; assembly: GCF_001238275.1. Lineage (GTDB taxonomy): Bacteria > Pseudomonadota > Alphaproteobacteria > Rhizobiales > Xanthobacteraceae > Bradyrhizobium > Bradyrhizobium viridifuturi. Next base: position 153,219 of record NZ_LGTB01000001.1, on the reverse strand, counting down.
TGGAGACAAAGGCCGACTTGGAAACAACGGCCGACTTGAAGACGAAGACCGGCCTGGAGACGAAGGCCCCCCTGGAGGCAAAGGTTACACCGGAGTTCAAGCCCGAGGCCGAGGCCCCGAGGGAAGCCCCAAGGGTGGTCATGCCGCCTCCGCTTCCGGTGCCGACCGTGCTCGAGGGCCTGCCCCCGGCTCCGTCACCCCTGGCGGTGACGGTCGTCGAAGTCCCGCCGCCGGCGCAGCCGCCCCACTTCCCGAAGCTCGACATCCGCGGCGACTTCGGCTCCGAGGTCCGGGAACGGGTTGCCAATTTCCGCGCCCAGCAGCAGCGCTTCCTCAGGGAACGCGAGGAATATTGCACCACGACCATGGCCAAGGTCCGCGCCGCGATCCGCGACAACAGCGAGCTGCCGCGCTCCGGCAAGTAGCCGGCGCGCTTTAACCTCCGAACCGACGACTGGACTTCAGCCTCGCGCGCGGATTTCACCGGCTCGGTCAGGAAGCGTCCGCTCGAGGGTGCCGCCGCCGGCTCCTCCATGGCGTCGACGCCGGGCTGCCTGCCTTCCACCATCGACCGCAGGCCGGCCATCGCCTGGGTCATGCGTTCGGCGAATTTGGCCGCAGCGCCATCGAGGAATGCCTTGTCCTTCGGCTTCGGCTTGGCGATCCGCAGCTCGAAACGGGACGTTCCGTCGGGACCGTCCAGAACTGCCCGGGTCATGATGATGCGCGGCGCGCCGGGCACCGGCAGCGTGATGCCGACCGTGAAGTAATCGACCGGGCGCCAGTCGAGCGTCTCCTCGACATTGGTATGGTTGCCGTGCGCGCAATGATTTTTGGTGCCGACACCGCGGCGCCCCTTGCCTGACTCCTCGACGATGTCGTCGGCGTCCCACCATTTCCGCCATTGCCCGGGCACGGTGATGAACTCCCACACGGTCTGCCGCGGCGCGGCGATGTCGAACTCGAGGATCGCGTAGGCGTCGTCGCGCGTCACCTCCATCCGAACCTGTGCGTCGTCCTGCTGCCACGCCGCTTCGAGATCGCGCGCCCACAGCGTCACATCACCGATGATGTCGATGGTCTCGTGATGCGGGATGAGCCCTTGCGCCGCCGGATCGACGCCCATGGCGCGGATCGCCGCGTCGCTGTAGAGCGCGTAGGCACGGCCGCCGAGCTTCTCGCCAACCGTGTTCTTGAGCAGCCGGTGGACCAGGATGACATCGCGCCCGGCGAGCTCTTCCCTGCCGCCCATCTTCTGCTTCACCATCTCGCCGTGGTGGATCACGAATTTGAAATCGAGATCGCCCATCGCGACGCAGGCCTTGCACTCGCAGGTCGAGGCCTGGCGGATGTCGCGCAGGCGCCGGCGGAATTTGAAATAGGCACCCTCGATTGCGTCCTGGAGCAGCGAGCCGTCGATCGTGCCGGTCGAGTAGACGAATGCGGCGTCGCCCTCGAACTTGGCGAGGCGAAATGGCGGCCGCAGCCCCTTCACCACCACATCCATGAAATCGGCGATGATATCCTGCGCGTGGTCAAGCTCGACCGCCGCCAGGAAGTTGGTGTAGCCGGAGATGTCGGCAATCGCGAAATATGCCGCTTCAGCTTTCGGAAGCATCGAGACCTCCAGCGCAATCGGTTCACGCCGTCGACGTGGATACGCAGTTTGTCATACCACACCGAAGGGAGATAACATGAAATTCGTTGCTGTCGCCGCATTGGCATTTGTGGGCTGGCTTGCCGGCTTCAATTCCGCAAGCGCGGAAGAAGCCGCCATGAAGACGACGCCGACGACCAAAATTCTCGCCATCGGCACCATCAATCCCGGTTTTGAACAATCGCAAGTGCGGGCTGTTCTGCCGGAAGAGGTTCGCGAGACCGTCGATCTCTACCTCGCCGGCAAGATCGAGCAATGGTACTCGCTCGAGGGAAAACCGGGCGTGGCCTTCATCATCAACGTGACAGATCCGGCCGTCGCGCACGAGATGCTCGAAAAGCTGCCTTTGGGTAAAGCCCATATGATGAGCTTCGAGCTGATCCCGATCGGCCCACTCAACCCGCTTCGCTTCTTGCAGGGCATGCAGCCGAAACCTTGAGACAGGCCGTGCCTGACCTGGACGTGGCGCGCAGCTCTAGCGCCCGCCGATCCTTTCCAGCACCGGCAGCAGATGTTTCAAGAACTCGCCCGGATTCTCGCTCATCGGAAAATGGCCGAGGCCCTTCATGATGGTGGCCTCGCTGCCGGCAATACTGCCGGCCACCGCCAGCGTCTCCGCCGGCGTGCAGGAATAATCGTACTCGCCTGACAGCAGGAACAGCGGGCAGCGCTTGGTGTCGATCTCGGCGACGCGGCCGCGGATGTCGCCGTCGATCTTGTAGAAATAGAGGTCGCCCTTGAACACGCCGGGGCCGCCTTGCATGTAGTGCCACAGCGTCTCCCATTTCTCCTTGTCAGGCGCGTCGGGGCCGACGAGGCCGGAGACGATGGCGGCTGCAACCTCGCCGCCATGCACGTCCGGCCGGTGCAGGAAATTCAGGTCGTAATAGGGATCGACATGCGCGCCGGCCTGCAGGCCGACGATGGCGCGGAAGCGTTCGGGATGCTCGAGCGCGAGGTGCAGCGCGATCCGGCCACCGATCGAGCAGCCGATCACGATCGGCCGGTCGAGGTCGAGCGCATCCATCACGGCCAGGATCATCGCCGTGTATTGCGCCGAGGTGAGCTGGTACTCCTCGTCGTGCCAGCCTTGCGGCGGCGACGATTTGCCGTGCCAGGGCATGTCGAAGGCGATCACCCGATGATTGCGCGTCACGCGTGGATCGTTCATCAGGCCGCGATATTGCCGCCCGTCGCGCCCGCGGTGTGCAGGCAGAGCAGCGGCGTGCCCTCGCCCGCCTCCTCGACGTAGACGCGGTGCGCTCGGCCGGACAGCTCGAGATGCATGTAGCGGCCGACGATCGGTTCGAATCTGGCGCTCATGCGGCCACTCCCTCGCGGCGCAGTTTGCCGAGCGCCTCCTTGAAGTAGCGCAGGTTCGCCATGAAGATCTGCAGCTCGCCCTCGGCCTTCAGCACCCGGCGTTTGATCAGCGCCATCAGGTCGTTGGAGCCCGGCGGCGGTCTGAGTTCGCAGAACCTGTCCCACTCCTCGTCCGAGGTGCGCAGTGCAAACGACCAGGATGGCATCACGAACGGCCCCCTGGTCACCGCTATGACCCGGCCCTCGTGGATCGCGATCAACCAGGCGGTCTTGCCGATCTCCAGCAGGAATGTCGTGGTGAGATAGCGGCCGCGCCGCACCAGGCCGGCGTCGCCGTTGACCCGTTCCTTCAGCATCTCGATCATGTCAGCTCCACCCTGGCCGCGGCCCGTCCGCGGAAGACAGCGGCGGGCACTTGTTCTGTCGGCAATGATGGAAGGAACGGCCGAACCGTCAATCGCTACGAGCGTTGCCGGGCTACGGCGTTTTCGCGGGGCGCACTGTCCGGCACACCCGCAATCGGTCCGCGCGAAGAGGAAGCTAGAGCCAGGACCAGACCAGCGCCACGTTGGCGGCGCAGGCCGCGAGCAGCACAACCGCAAGCGCGAGCTGAACGCGTTCGTAGGGGGGCTGGTGGATCGCTCTCATGGGCCGGAGCATCTGGCGATTCTACCCGGGGAGTCCCGGGGATTCTTTTTTCCGGGGTTTACCGCTCATTAAGGACTCAGGCCCCTCCGGTAAAAGGGCCGAAATGACTCATAATTTCAGATGCTTGCTGTGGATCCTGGCTCACGGTTCCGTGATTGGAACGGTGATCTTCCCCGAAACCGGGGACCGTCATTGGCGTTGTCGCTGATTGGGGAACGACAAAATGCCGTACGCGCTATTTTATCAGGACGCCAAGCTGAGCAAGGCGTATCCGACCGAGGCTGACGTCTGGAAGTTGGCCCGGAAATCCGGGCTGGTGGTGGATGCTGTCTCCGAAGAGGAGACGTCTTCGCCGCGCCCGGTGCTGGACAATGACTACGAGATCCGGCCCTGCCAGCTCGATCCGAACGAGGACCCGGTCAAGAACAAGGCCGATGCCGATCGCGAAGCGCGGCAGGAGCCGCGGCTGAACTAGGGGATGGCAGATCGCCCGGTGCGCAGGAGCGGACCGGGTACCGGTGCGATCGTCGCGTTGCTGCTACGGCGTCGCCGTCGCCAACGAAGCCTGTTCGGCGGCGAGCGACACGCAGATCTTCCGCCGATGCAGACCCCGGATTGCGCCCGTCACCTTGAGGACCTTGCCCGCCGTGCAGGACGCGTCCTGGACGAGCACGACCTCATATGGCGCAAGCGACAAGGGTTCGGATTTAAGGACAGTCTGGGCAACGCACGGCACAGCGACCGCAGAGAGGATCAGCCCTAACGCAAAGCTACGCATGTTTGTTTGTCCACCAGCCCCGGCGTTCGCATAATAACGGATCACGATGAAAGTTCCGTGCAATGCAGGAATTATTTTTTGCATTGCACGATCAGGCGTGAATATCGGCTGAACAAGCAAACGTCAGGCCAAAAAAAAAAGGCCGCCCCGAAGGCGGCCTTTGATCTCGATGGAAGAAGACGCAATCAGTAGCGGGAGCCCACCGGACCGCCCCAGCCGAAGCGGTAGTTGACCCCGACCTTGACGGTATGCTCGTCGTTCCGGAAGCTCGCGCCAACCAGGTCGGCCGGGCCGCTGGTGAAGTTGGTCTTGCCGAAATTGTAGTACTGGTATTCGGCCTTCGCCGACCAGTTCGGGGCAAACATGTATTCGAGGCCGGCACCGACGGTATAGCCGTCCTTGTGGCCGCCATCGGTGGTGAAGGCCGCCGGCACGCCGCCGACCGTCGCCGTGATGTTGTTGTTGTCGCGCCAGGCATAACCGCCCTTGGCGTAGAGCAATGCCGGACCCCAGGTGTAGCCAAGGCGGCCGGTCACCGAACCGAGCTGGTCGGTGTTCCCGGTCACCAGCGTCCCGCCCGGGAGCAGCACGCCATTGTTGTTCGAGGAACTGGGCAGCCAGGAGTACTGCGCCTCGACGCCCATCACCCAGTTGGGGGCGAACTGATAGTCGAAGCCGCCCTGCACGCCGCCCATGAAGCGCGCATCGCTGCCCATCAGGTTGGTGCCGTCGGTGAACGCGCCGCCGACATGGCCGCCGATATAGAAACCGGTCCAGTTGTAGACGAGCGCCGGTGCGGTATAGGGCGGCGGGGCCTTGGTATAGGTGCGAGCCGGCATGTCAGCCGCAAATGCCGGGCCCGCGAAGGCGGCCAGCGCGACTGAGCCGAGCAAAAACTTCTTCATCTCTGATCCCCGTTACGAACGCTGCGCTGTTAAACCAAACAACGTGACGCCAATTAGGTTGCTTTGGGGCAATGCCGGACCCGTGATGTTTCCGATCTGTGACGGGGTCGCAACAACGCCCGTTTGTTCCTTGGCACAGAAGGTTTTTTCACCGGTTAAGCAGCCGTATTTCGGCTGTATGTAAGTCGTAAACGGCTAAGGTGAAGTTCAGCGCTCCCCGAAAAGTGATCGGAGTTCGATAACGATTCGATCAGGGCTGCGACAGGCCGCCGCGGCCGATAGCGCCGTCAGCGGAAGACGCTTCGCACCTTTCCGGATCATGCCTAGCGCGACAGCTTTTCCAGATCCGGAAAGGCCGCGTAGGACGCACCGGCGCAGGGCTCGGCGGCGTTGTCGAGGATGCGGTCGAGCCGGCCGTCGACGAACATGACGCCGCGCTCCCGGGCCGGACGGTAATTGCCGTCGGTATCCCTGGCACTGTAGCGCAGGCACACCACGTAACGCAGCCGTCCGCCGACCGTGCGCTGCACCGGCTCGGCAATCCCGGCCTCGCGCACCCCGACCGGATTGTTCAGGTAGGTCCGCATGAAGGCCAGGATCTGCTCGCGGTAGCGGTCCGGAAACGGCTGGTTGGCGACGCCGCGATCGTCGGTGAACGTGGTCGAACCACCGCCGTCATCGCTGGTCAGGCAGCCGGCAAGCGGCATCGAGAGCAGCAGGATCGCCGCCAGTTTTGATGAAGTCCGCAAACGACGCTGTCTCATGGGTCCCCGGCCGCGTGTCCTAGCGCGTTTTCGAGCGAAGTGGCTACCGGTTCGCGTGAAGAAAACGCGTTAAAACAAAATCTAGAGCCACCGTTCCGATCCTATCGGAACGGGGGCTCTCGACTGCCGTGCGGCGGAAGGGAATTCGCAACTCGGTTATTCCGGCGCATCAGGCCCGGAAGCCGCACCCAAACGCACTCCGGCCCGCCGCCATTGGGGAAGCAATGGACGGACGGGCCGGTTCTGCATCCCTGCGCAAAGGCTTTGCCTTTGTCGCTGAGTGCGCAGCGGGGCAATGTGGAGCGAACTGCGCCCCCGGGATCAGATTCGAGATCAGTTCAGCCGCGCTCGATCAGCCGCGCTTGGCCGGCACGACGTGCTTGGTCGCGACCTTGGCGTGAACGTGCTTGGTCGCGTGCTTCGGCGACTTCACCTTCAGCATGCCCATGTGCTTGTGGTGGTGATGGCGATAGTGCTTGTGGTGCATCTTCGCGTTGGCGTTGCGCACCTTCGACGGCAGCTGCTCGCTCTTGATGACGGGAGCAGCCTTGGTCGCCGGGGCAGTCGTCGCCGGGGCCGTGGTGGTCGCGGGCGCGGGGGTTGCGGTCTTGCCGGTTTCGGCGGCGAACGCGGGCGCTGCGATCACGGACACGGCGAGCAGCGCGGCGGAAATCGTCTTCAACATGGTGGTCCTCCTCTTCGGGATCGAGAGGTCTCCGGCCGGATGGTCGGCCTCACCGATCAATGCACGTGACCTTAGGGGCCCCGCACTGAACCCGTTCTGAAGGACATGGACGGAATTCATTCATGTGAATGACATCTTGGTCATGTTGCCCGCCCCCGCCAGTCGTAGGCCTCACGCAATCGTGGGATCGGCCGGGAATGTTCTGCACCCTTGGGTGTTCAAGTCAGCAGGCTTGGGTGTAGGATTACCGAGCACGATCAGGAACGATCAGGAGCAACCAGGAATGAGCAAGACGACGAAGTTTCTAGGCCTCGCAGTGCTCTCGATGACGCTCGCAGCCGGGCCGGTCATCTCGGCGTACGCCGCAGGCGGCGACAATCCCTCCCCGCCGGCGTCCGACAGCGGCAGCAAGGGCAAGAAGGCGAAGAAGGACAAGAGTTCCGCGATCGACGATCAAAAGTTCCTGGCCGGCTACCATGCCGCCTATGCCACGATCTACGACAAGCACGACTATACCGCCGCGATCGAGCAGCTGAAGGCGCTCGGCCAGGACGACCGTGCCGACGTCGCCAATTTGATCGGCTACTCTTATCGCAAGCTCGGCGACTACAAGGTCTCGCAGATCTGGTACGAGCGCGCGCTCAAGGCCGACCCGGCCCATGTGCGCACCTGGCAGTATTATGGCCTCTGGCAGGTCGAACAGGGCAACCGCGATCAGGCGCAGTACCATTTGAACCGCATCGCCCAGCTCGCCGGCACCAACAGCGACGAATATCGCTCGCTTGCCGCAGCGCTGGAGAAGCCGCCGGGCACCGGCCTGGTTTACTGAGCGGGCATCCGTTCCCATCAAGCCGGCCAGTCGCAACGACTGCGCCGGCTTTTTGCTGCGCCGTCGAAAGGGGGGAGCCGACTGGCGTTGGCCTGTTACGGGTAGTGTTCGAGACGGCGGTCGGGCTTCTGCGGACGGCTTACCCCGACCGTGTTGCCGCCCTCTCCAGGCTTAGCCGGTCGCGCGGCCTTCTCGATCGGCGGGCCGCTGTCGCCGGTCTTCTTGTTGGTGTTCAGCGCCTGACCGGTGGTGGTGATATTGGCGGCTTGCCCTGCCCCTGCACCTGCCGACGGGCCGGAACTCTGCGCCAACACGGTTCCCGACAGCGCCAATGCCACCATCAGTATTGCCGCGTTGACTGTCATGGAGGGGGCCTTCTGCATACGAATGATGCAGGGCAACGCGCCAGGGCCGTCCGCGTTCCAATGCCGCTCATCGCCGAGGCACTAGAGTTAACGTCGATCGCCGGCCAGCGCTCGCCAGTGGCCTTCCGCGTCCTTGTGCTCGCAAAGCGCAGACCTTAACGAAGGCAACATGCAGCTCGTCTCCACCCTGACCTGCCCGGCTTGCGGCTTCGCCAAGGCCGAGACCATGCCGACCGACGCCTGCCAGTTCTTCTACGACTGCATGGGCTGCGGCAACCGCCTCAAGCCGAAGGCCGGCGATTGCTGCGTGTTCTGCTCATACGGCTCGGTGCCCTGCCCTCCGGTCCAGGCGGACGGAAAATGCTGCGGCGATGCCGCATGCGGCGGCGGATGAGAAGCTGACCCGCCGGCGCGATCGACCGGCATCGCGTCCGCCGCGATGCCGGTCATCGCCTCATTTCACCTTCTGGATCGCCGTGACGGTATAGCCGCCGTCGCCCTCCCGGGCTTCGAACTTCACCTTGTCACCGACCTTCACCTGCTTGAGCAGCGCGGGATCCTTGACCCGGTAGACCATCGTCATCGGCTCGTCCATGCCGAGGCTCTTGGCCGGCCCATGCTTGAGCGTGATCTTGCCCGCGCCCTCGTCGATCTTCTTGACCTCGCCGTTGATATCCGCGCCCTGCGCGAACGCCGCGCCAAATGTCAGCGCCATGGCGAGCGCCGCTGCGCCCGCCGTCCGGAAGATCCCGTTCATTGTCGTTGTCCTTTCCGTCGCTGCTGATTTCATTTCACGATGACGCGGCCGGTCATCCCGTAGTCGCGGTGATCGGGGATCAGGCAGGAATATTCGAACGTTCCGGCCTTGGTGAACTTCCAGACGATCTCGGCACTCTTCTTCGGCGCGAGACGGACGCCGTTCGGATCGTCATGCTCCATGTGCGGATGCTTCTTCATCACTTCAGCGTGCTTCAGATTCTCCTCGGTGGTGGCGAGCAGGAACTCGTGATCCTCGGTGCCGGCATTCTTGATCACGAAGCGGATCTGTTCGCCGCGCTTGACCTCGATGCGGAACGGCGTGAATTCCATTTCCTTCATCTCGACCTCGACGGTGCGCGACGGCTTGCTGGGATCGCCGGGCTCGCCGGCCGAATAGGATTGGTGGCCGTGTTTCTCGTGGCCGCGCGAAGGCGCGGCGGTGACCGACAGGGCGATGAACGCGATGCCGATCGTGGTGACGTACTTCATTGGATTCTCCATTCCAAATTTCATGATTGCGTGTCGCGGGACGGCACGTTGGTCCACTACATCTTCATTCCCTTCATCGCTGGCTTGGCTTTTCGCTCCGGAGCCGCCGGCAGCTGACGCGCGGGCTCGGCCGCCGGCGCGTCGACCTCATAAGCGACGGTGCCCGGCGGATAGTTGTACGGGCCGGGATCGGCGTAATCGTCACGGCCGAGCCCCTCGCGGATCTTCATCACCGTGAACATGCCGCCCATCTCGATCGGCCCGAACGGCCCCGTCCCGGTCATCATCGGCAGCGTGTTGTCGGGCGCCGGCATCTCCATGTTGCCCATCGCCATTCCGGTCGATCCCATCACCATCGCGTCCGGCGCGAGCCTGCCGACCGCCTTCGCCAGATCCTGGCGCGACACGCCGATGAAGTTGCGCACGTCGTGCCCCATCGCGTTCATGGTGTGGTGCGACTTGTGGCAGTGGAACGCCCAGTCGCCCGGATTGTCGGCGAGCATGTCGAACGCCCTGACCGCGCCGACCGGCACGTCGGTCGTGGTTTCCGGATATTGCGCTGATACCGGCACCCAGCCGCCGTCGGTGCAGGTCACCGCGAAATTGTGCCCGTGCACGTGGATCGGATGGTTGGTCATGGTCAGATTGCCGATCCGCACACGGATCCTGTCGCCGAGCCGGATCGGCATCGGATCGATGCCGGGATAGACGCGACTGTTCCAGGTCCACATGTTGAAGTCGGTCATCTCATTGACCTTCGGCAGATAGGTGCCGGGGTCGATGAGGTAGCTGCTCATGATGAAGACGAAGTCGCGATCGACCGGGCGGAACGCCGGATCGCGCGGATGCACGATGAACATGCCCATCATGCCCATCGCCATCTGCACCATCTCATCGGAATGCGGGTGGTACATGAAGGTCCCGCTGTGCTTCAGCTCGAACTCGTAGACGAAGGTCTTGCCCGGCTTGATGTGCGGCTGGTTGAGGCCACCGACACCGTCCATTCCGGCCGCACGATCATGCCGTGCCAGTGCACCGTGGTGTGCTCCGGCAATTTGTTGGTGACGAAGATGCGTACCTTGTCGCCCTCGACCGCCTCGATGGTCGGGCCCGGCGCCTGCCCGTTATAGCCCCACAGATTGGCCTTCATGCCGTCGGCGAATTCGCGCACCACCGGCTCGGCGACGAGATGGAATTCTTTCCAGTCGCCGTTCATCCGCCACGGCAGCGACCAGCCGTTGAGCGTGACGACGGGCCGGTAGTCGGGCCCGCTGCTCGGATGCAGCGGCGGCTGCATCACCGCCTTGTCCATGGTCGGCGCCTCGGGAATCGCGGCGGCCTGGACGCGGCCGCTGACCGCGCTTGCCGTGACCAGCGCGGCGCTGCCCAAAAATCCACGTCGTGAAAACATTCGCTATCTCCCCCTAATGATCGCCGCCGGCCGGCGATGCGGCCGAAGCGACGGAAGATGGTGTCGACGGTGCGCCGGCAAGACCGCCACCGTTGATCGCCGTTTGCAGGTCGGACTGCGCGAGCCAGAAGTCGCGCCGGGCGCGATCGCCGCGCGCAGCGAGCCGAGCCGCTGCCGCGCCTCGGTGAGCAGTGCGAACACATCGACCTGCATGCTGGAGAAGCGCAGCTGCATCTCCTCGGTGATGATCTGCCGCAGCGGCAGCACCTCGCGCTGGTAATGGCTCGCGATGTCCCAGGCCGAGCGGTAGACGCGATAGGCGTCGCGCGCCTCGGAGCGGACGTTGATCGCCTTCTCGGTCAGGCGGTTCATCGCCTGCCGATACGTCTCGGCCGCCTGGCGGACCCGCACCTCGCCGCCGTCGAAGATCGGAATCTGGAACTGAACGTCGAAGCCGCGCTCCTTGAAGGGCGGAGCTTCCGGATCGTGGGTGCGCTTGTCGATGCCGGCCACATCGAGCAGCGTGACGAAGCGCGTCGCCTCGGTGAGATCGAGCGCCTTGGCGAGAGCTACGATCTCCATCCGTGCGATCTGCAGATCGACGCGATGACCGACCGCGGCGACTTCGATCGACGGTTGTTCCACCGGCCGCTTCGGCAGCGACGGCAACTTGCCCGGAATCCGGAAACCGAGATCGCCGTCCCACAATCCCAGCAGACGCGCGAGCCGCTCGCGCGAGCTCGCCGCGTTCTGCCGCGCGCTGGCGAGGTCGGCCGAGATCTCGGCGTAGAACACCTGCTGGCGAGCCTGGTCGAGCTTGTTCATGCCGCCGGTCTCGCCGAGCTTCTCGGCGAGCTGCGCGGTCGATTCCGCGGTCGCCTTGGCGTCGCTCAGCAGCGCGACCGTCTCGTTCGCGGCAACCGCCGCGACGTGGCTGCGCCGTACCTCGGCCGCAAGCCGCAGGGTGGCGAGCGCGGCCTTCAGTTGTGCCTGGCGGAAGCGTTCACTTGCGATCTCGGAGCGCGCCGGCAGCGTCGCGAGCGCCAGGATGTCGCCGACCACCTGCCGCTCGACCTCGCTGGCACCGTTGCCGGTGATACGCGAGATGGAGAAGGTTGGGTTCGGCGGCAGGCTGTCGGCGACGCGATCGGTTTCCGCCAGCGCCAGCTCATTGTAGGCGGCTTGCAAGCCCTTGTTGTTCAGGAGCGCGACCTGCACGGCGGCATCCGCCGTCAGGTTGCGCGCAAGCAGGCGCTTCACCGCCGCATCGGCAATTGCCGCCTCGTCGGCAGAGCGAACGAAGGCGACGTCCTTGCCGATCGCCTTCTCCGTCACCTCGGAGACGACGCCCATGCCCGTGTCGGGCGAGAACGAGGCGCAGCCGGCGAGCGCGGATGTCAGCAGCAGGATCGGCGCGATGGCCAGATGTCGCATGGCGCCCTCCTACCGATCCGGCTTGGCCGGCGGGGTCACGCCGTCATTGCGCTCGCGCCAGGGCAGCGGCGTCGACGGACGCAGGCTGTCGTAGGGTGCGATCGTCGAGCGATAGCCGACAGCGGCCGTGCGCGCCGACGGATTTGCAGGATCGCCGGCGACCGCGACCGGCCTTGCATCGGTCACGCAGCCGGCGAGCAGCGCGGGCGCGACGATGGCCGCGGCCATCCGCGACACGAATGTAGGAAGCGCGCGCCGGCCACGCTGCGTGGCCACGGCGGCGAGCCTCGCCCCGAGAAACGAAAACATGAGTCTGTCCCGATCACTAGATGAATCACAGGCATGCGCACGCGAGCGCGCGGCGCAGCCACGATGTCAGCGGTGATCAGGCGATGGGGGGACGATAGAGCCGGGCCGGCGCCTGGCCGTGCAGGCTCTGACAGGCCTCGGCGAGACGGGTCGCGATCGGGTGCAACGGACCCGCAACCAATGGTAGATCAGCCGGCAGCGCCGACACGCACATCAACGTGCAGCACGGTCCCGGCGAACCCTTGCCGTCGTGGCTGTGCTTGGCATGTGACGCGGCGGCATCGGCCGCGTGCTGGACATGCATGCCGCCGTGATCGTGGGTGGCGTGATCATGCGCGACGCCTTCGGCATGTGCCATCGGCGGCGACGCCTCGTGCAGGTGCGCCGCGACGGCCGGCTGGACCTCATCGGTCAGGCAAGGAAACGGCGCGCCGAATGCCAGCGCAACCGACGGCGCGAGGACGCAGAACAGATAGGCCAGGATGATGGAACATCCCGCCCGCACCCGTCCTGATCTCGTCAATCGCACCAACACCCGCCCCGGCTCTCCGACGGCCCGTAGGCCGCAAATCAAATCGTCACTAGCCTATATACCCCTGCAGGGTATCGTTCAATCCTGCGAAGCCCCAGCCTGCGTGCCGGTGTGTCGCATCCGCATCAACCGCAGCAGTCACGCCTACCAGCGCAGCAACCGGGGACCGAGTAGCGCCCCGGCCAACGTGCACACGATGATCGTACCACCGTACCAGACCGCCACAAACGGCAATGAGTCGTCGGTGCAGTGAAGCGCATAGGCGATCGCGCTGATGCCGCCGGCGACGAGACCAGCGAACGCGCCAGCGCGGCGCAGGTCGGTCGGCGCGGCCTGCCTTACCGCCCACATCGTCAACGCAAAAGGTACGACCGCGATCACCGGGATCGACACCAGGCACTCCAGCCACGCATCCCCTGCGACCATCCGGCTCCAGTGCGAGGCCGGCGCCGTGCCGAGACTGACAAGCGCCAGCCCCATGATCGCCAGGAACGGCAAGACCACGAACCAGATCTCGTGCCGCGGCGCGCCGCCCGGACGAGACAATTTCGACAAATAGATCGCGGCCGTGGCGGCGATGCCGGCAGCGAAGGCGACCTTCACACACAAGAATGCCCATGCACCTGCCGTGGCAAGGCCGCTGCGCGGACCAAGCCCGATCAGAATCGCGACGGCGGCAACGATCAATCCGGAAGTGGCCGCCAAGGCGATGCGGCGGCCAACTTCCCTGAAATCGACCGGAGCGGCGCGCGCGCTCAAGGCCTCGACAAGGTCGTCGGTCTTCATCCCGTGCTCTCCGTATCGCCCCGCCTGGCGATCACCATCGGCCCGCCCTGTCTAGCACAGGCGGCACGCGCATCGCACTAAAGCGCGATGAGATCAGGTTAAATCGTCATCGCGCTTTAGCTCTTTGTTCGAGCATGATCTTTTCGGAAAACCGCTTCGCACTTTTCCGGATCATGCTTTAGAAGCCGCGCGACGGCGGAACAGGCGATTTCGGACCACCGACATATTGCCAGGCGTTGCCGTCACCGCCGTGCGCAGATGCCGACACACTGTCCATCGCGGCAAATGCATCACGCGGCGCCTGTTGGGCGGCGGACGTCCGGTACGCAGCCGCTGCCGCACTGGTCGAATAGCGCTTGCCGGACATCGCCGCGCCGGCATTCGCGGATGCGAATGTGACGACCAGCGACGTCAACAGCGAAATCGCAGCGATGGACTTGTTGCACTTCAGCGACATTGTCTGCTCCTCTTCAGTTGAAGGCCGCTCCATGCGCGCCTCTGCAAATGAGTTCGGAGCTTTTTGCCGTCCGGTTACATGATCACGCCGAGGCGAAGGTACGTCGCGCCCGATCAGCCACTGCTATCCCGCCCGATCAGGGCGGCGAGCGCCTTCAGGCCGCGGTGAATGCTGATCTTCACGTTCGATTCCGACATGCCGTAGCGTGCGGCGGTCTCGGCAACGCTGTTGCCCTCGAGCTTGACCGCCTCGATCGCCTGGCGCGTCCGCTTCGGCAGGCGGTCGAGCAGCTTTGTCATGTCGTGCGTCCCTTCCGCCGACGCGTGATCATCCGCTGCCATCAGGTCGTGATGATCGTCGATCGGGACGTCCATCCGCGACATCCGGTTGCTGCGGAGGAAATCAATCAGCTTGTAGCGCGCGATGGCGTGCAGCCAGGGCGTGAACAACGCCCCGGGATCGTAGGTCTGGCGCTTCAGATGGATCGCGATCAAGGTCTCTTGGACCAGATCTTCCGCTTCATCCGCACTGCGTCCCACCCCTGTCAGCCGGCGCTTGTAGTAGCCGCGCAGCCGTGGCGCGAGTTTTGCGAGAAGCGCGCGGTAAGCGGCCGCATCGCCACGTTGGCTCGCCAGCATCAGCGTCTTGAGCTCGGTTTCGTCGGCCGTCATGTCGACACCGCTGGTGTGCTTCGGTTGAGGCTCATCCTGGCTATTGCGCGGGTTCCAGCGCCCGCACCCGCGTTTTCGTCTCTCCGTCACCGGCGTCGCGCTGTGCGCGGGCGCCGTCGCCTGGCGGCAGGCCAAAGCCCTTCACGATGGCGAAGATCGCGGGGATCACGATCAGCGTCAGCAAGGTCGAGGAGATCATGCCGCCGATCATCGGCACCGCGATGCGCTGCATGATCTCGGAGCCGGTGCCGGTGTTCCACAGGATCGGCAGCAGCCCGGCCATGATCGCGACCACCGTCATCATCTTCGGCCGGACGCGCTCGACCGCGCCCTCGATGATCGCGCGATGCAAATCGTCACGGCCGAGCGTCCGCCCCTCGGCGGCACAGCGCGCCCTCGCCTCATCCAGCGCGTGGTTGAGATAGATCAGCATCACGACGCCGGTCTCGGCGGCAACGCCGGCCAGCGCGATGAAGCCGACCGCGACCGCGACCGACAGATTGAAGCCGAGCGCCCACATCAGCCAGAGCCCGCCGACCAGCGCGAACGGCAGCGACAGCATCACGATCATGGTCTCCGCCACCGAGCGGAAGTTGAGGTAGAGCAAGAGGAAGATGATCGCGAGCGTCACCGGCACCACGATCTTGAGCCGGGCGGCGGCGCGCTCGAGATATTCGTAACTCCCGCTCCACACCAGGTAGGTGCCGGGCGGAAACTGGACGGCGGCCTGCACCGCATGCTGCGCATCCGCGACGTAGCCGCCGAGATCGCGCTCGCGGATGTCGACATAGATGTAGGTCGCGAGTTGGCCGTTCTCGGTCCGGATCGAGCTCGGCCCGCGCGCCGGCGTGACGTCAGCGACTTCGCCGAGCGGCACCGCGCCGCCGGCCGGCATCGGCACCAGGATGTCGCTGGCGATTGCGCCGGGATTGTCGCGCAGGTCGCGCGGATAGCGCATGTTGACGGTGAAGCGCTGCCGGCCCTCCACCGTCGTGGTCACGGTCTGGCCGCCGAGCGCGGTCGCGATCGTGTCCTGCACGTCCTGCACCGCGATGCCGTATCGCGCGAGCGCCTCGCGGTTCGGCGAGATCTCCAGATAGTAGCCGCCGAGGCTGCGTTCGGCATAGGCCGACGAGGTCCCCGGCACGGTCTTGAGCACCTGCTCGACCTGCCGCGCCAGCTTGTCGATGACAGCAAGATCCGGACCTATCACCTTAACGCCGACAGGCGTGCGGATGCCGGTCGACAGCATGTCGATGCGTGCCTTGATCGGCATCGTCCATGCGTTGGAGACGCCGGGGAATTGCAGCGCCTTGTCCAGCTCGGCAATCAGACCGTCGAGGGTGAGGCCCTTCCGCCATTCCTGCTTCGGCTTGAGATTGACGATGGTCTCGAACATCTCCGACGGCGCGGATCGGTCGCTGTCGCAGCGCGGCCGGCCTTGCCGTAGACCGAAGCGACTTCCGGAAAGCTCTTGATGATCCGGTTCTGGGTCTGCATCAGTTCGGATGCCTTGGTCACCGAGATGCCCGGCAGCGTGGTCGGCATATAGAGCAGCGTGCCCTCGTTGAGGTCGGGCATGAACTCGGTGCCGAGTTGCCGCGCCGGCCAGACGGTGACGGCGAGCGCGCCGAGCGCCAGCAGGATCACCAGGGTCTTGGCGCGCAACACGCCGTTGATGACGGGACGGTAGATCCAGATCAGGAAGCGGTTGATCGGATTCCTGCGCTCGGGAATGATTTTTCCGCGCACGAAGATAACCATCAGTGCCGGCACCAGCGTCACCGACAGCAGCGCCGCTGCCGCCATCGCGAACGTCTTGGTGAAGGCGAGCGGCGAGAACAGCCGGCCCTCCTGCGATTCCAGCGTGAAGATCGGCATGAACGACACGGTGATGATGAGCAGGCTGAAGAACAGCGCCGGCCCGACTTCGGCCGCGGCCTCGATCAGGATCGACACCCGCGACTGGCCGGGCTTGGCGCGCTCCAGATGCTTGTGCGCGTTCTCGATCATCACGATCGCCGCGTCGATCATGGCGCCGATCGCGATCGCGATGCCGCCGAGGCTCATGATATTGGAGCCAATTCCAAGCAGCTTCATCGCACCGAACGCCATCAGCACGCCGACCGGCAGCATCAGGATCGCCACCAGCGCGCTGCGGACGTGCAGCAGGAACACGATGCACACCAGCGCGACCACGACACTCTCCTCGAACAGCGTGCGCTTCAGCGTCTCGATCGCCGCATAGATCAGGTTGGAGCGGTCATAGACCGGCACGATCTCGACCGATTTCGGCAGGCTGGTCGCGATCTCCCTGAACCGCTTCTTGACGTTCTCGATCACGTCGAGCGCGTTCATGCCGAAGCGTTGCAGCACGATGCCGCTCGCCACTTCGCCCTCGCCGTTCAGCTCGGCGATGCCGCGCCGCTCGTCGGGGCCGAGCTCGACGCGGGCGACATCGCGCAGCAGCACCGGCGTGCCGTTGTCGGTCTTCAGCACGACATTGCCGAGGTCGTTGATATCCCTGAGATAGCCCTTGCCGCGGATGACGTATTCGAATTCGGAGAGCTCGACGGTGCGGCCGCCGACATCGGCATTGCTGGCGCGGATCGCGTCGCGCATGCGCTGCATGGTGATGCCGCGGTCGCGCATGCGTTGCGGATCGAGGATCACGTTGTACTGCTTGACGAAGCCGCCGACACTCGCGACCTCGGCAACGCCTTCGGCCTTGGCCAGCGCGAACTTCAGGTTCCAGTCCTGGATCGTTCTGGTGTCGGCGAGGTTCAGCTGTTTCGACATCACGGCATACTGGTAGACCCAGCCGACCCCGGTCGCATCGGGCCCGATGGTCGGCGACACGCCGGCCGGCAACCTTGACGCCGCGCTGTTGAGGAATTCCAGCACGCGGGAGCGCGCCCAGTAGATGTCGGTGCCGTCCTCGAAGATGACGTAGACGAAGGAGACGCCGAAGAACGAGAAGCCGCGCACGACTTTCGATTTCGGCACCGTCAGCATCGCCGTGGTCAAGGGATAGGTGACCTGATCCTCGATCACCTGCGGCGCCTGCCCCGGATATTCGGTATAGACGATGACCTGGGTGTCCGAGAGATCGGGGATCGCATCGAGCGGCAGATGGAGCAGCGCATAGAGACCTGCGGCCGCCGCGAAGCCGGTGCCGAACAGCACCAGCAGCAGGTTGCGCGCCGACCAGGCGATGACGCGGGCAATCATGGCTTGCCTCCGTCCATCATCGCGCTTCCACCTGCCGGCTGCTTTGTGTCGGCCTCGGCAAAACCCTTGATCGCGGCCTTCAGATTGCTCTCGGCATCGATCAGAAAGGTCGCCGACGTCACCACGGCATCCCCCTCGGCGATCCCGTCACGGATTTCGACGTAGCCGTCACCGCGCCGCCCGAGCTTCACCTCGCGCGGCTCGAACCGCCCGTTGCCGCGGTCGAGCAGCACGGTCTGCCGGCTGCCGGTATCGAGGATGGAGTTGTCGGCGACAGTCAGCACCGGCGCCGCACTGCCGGTGTCGATCTCGGCGTCGACATACATGTCCGGAAGCAGCGCAAGATCGCCATTCGCCAGTTCGATCCGCACCCGCGCGGTGCGTGTCTCCTTGTTGACCTGCGGATAGATCACGCTGATGCGGCCTGCGAACGTGCGGCCGGGATAGCTGCGCGCCCGCACCGTGACCGTCTGCCCGACCACGATGTTGCCGAGGTCGCGTTCGGCGACGTCGACCAGCGCCCACACCACGGAGACATCGGCGATCCGGAACAGCACGTCACCGGGCTGGGCGCGCATGCCCTCAATCGCGGCGCGCTGCAGCACGATGCCGTCGCGCGGCGACGACCACGGAATGGCGATCGGAACGGTGCGGCTCTTTTCCATGTCGGCGATGACGGCCTCGGGGACGTCGAGATTGGTCAGGCGCTGCTTGGAGCCGCGTCCATAGGGCTCGATCCCGGCGGTCGCCTTGGAGGTGATGGTCGCGACATATTCGGCCGCGGCGGACGAGATCGCCGGGCTGTAGATCTCCATCAGCGGCTGTCCCTTGGTCACCCGGCTGCCGGTCGTCACGTCGGCGATGCCCTGTACATAACTCTCCGCGCGCATCGCGATGACGGAGACGCGGCGCTCGTCGAGCTGGATCGTGCCGGGCGCACGCACTAGCGTGCGGATGCGGCGCATCTCGGCCGGCTCCGACTTGACGCCGGTGCGCTGGATCTTGCCCGGCGACAACGTGATCGAGCCATCGTCGCTGTCTTCGCCGTCATAGACCGGGATGTAATCCATCCCCATGGAATCCTTCTTCGGCACCGGCGAGGTGTCGGCAAGCCCCATCGGGTTGCGATAATATTTGACCCTGCGATCGCTATTCGCCGCCGCGGGCTTCGCGTTCGCCGGCTGCTCGGGTTCGCCGGATTGCGCATCGGCCTCCGGGAACACCGGGAGATAGTCGCGCCCGTCGGGAGTCTGCTTCGGCGTCGCCGAGTAGAGCGGCTTGCCGTCGGGATCGCGGTAATAGATCGGCGCAGCGTTCTCCGCCGCCTGCGCGGCGGAAACGATGGCGGCGGTCATCGGCCGCGGCGGCAGGCCGCGGGCGGTCCATGCGACGCCTGCCGCTGCGGCAATCGCAGCGGCGGCGCCGACCCAGGCAAGGCGGCTCATTGCTCGGCCGTGACGACGAGCTTGTTTTCGACCGAGCCGGTCTCGCCCTGCACTTTCGCACCGAGCGACAATTGCCAGCGGCCGGCCATGCCGAAGGTCGCCTTGAACCGGTAGGTGCCGGGCTCGGTGCCCGGCATCGGCGTCACCTTGGTGGCCATCTCCTGCATGCCGTCGGGCGCCATGTCGAGCCGGGTCGAGAAGATGATCGCGTCGGAGACGGATTTGCCGGTGCTCCTGTCGACCAGCCGCACCGTGACGATCCGATCGGCCCCGGCCTTGACGGTCGGCTGCACCAGTTGGAATTCGTAGTTCTTGATCTCGGCGTGGGCAGGCACATGGGTCAGGGCAACGCCGATCAACGCGGCCGCAGCGGCGCGCGCGAGTTGGAAAGACTTCATTGGTGGTAATCCTCGATACGTCTGATGGACCGCGTGAGCGGCATGCGAAGGCACGCGCGCCGTCAGGCGCACGCGTCAGCGATCAGGCGCTTCAAGCGCCCGTCAGACGTTGGTTCGAGGCGGATGATCCGGAGGCTTGGCGGCAAGTCCATCAAGCAGACGGTCGTCGCGGGCGGCGATCCGGCTCGGCAGTGGATCGCGCTTGACCAGCGACGCTGCGCCGGCAGGCGCCGCCAGCGAGACGCTCAGCATGCACAGCGCAAGGAACGGACAATCGTCGCAGCCCTTGCTCTTGGTCTGGTCCGGACAGCAGGGCATGTTGTCAGCCATCGCCTGCCCTGACATGGCTTCGTCTGGCATGGCCTGATCGGACATAGCCTGATCGGACATGGCGTGGTGAGACATCGCCATGCCCATGGCCTGATGGTCAGGCATCGCCTGCATCGTGGCGGCCGATGCATCGGGCATCATCCGGGCAAACGCCGTCGCCACGGGCGCGAGCAACAGCCCGGCCGCGACAAGCAGCAGAATCCAGAGATTGGCAAGCCGCCTCAGATGCATGCCCGCTTGTCGCACGGATCAGCGGAACCTGCAAATCCGTGCGACTTCACGATCGCGCCAGTGGCAACGTTTGACCCACAGATTTCTTAACACACTCCGTGTCGTCCCTGCGAAAGCAGGGACCCATAACCACACAGGCGATCATTGTTGAGCGACGCTGGAACGACGAGTCCCGTCCACGATATCCGCCGCGGAGTATGGGTCCCTGCTTTCGCAGGGACGACAGCCGTGGGCGCGGCGCACTCTGCCCAACCCAATTCGCAATCCCCTCATCTCACCGGCGCCTGGACCTCCTAGCGGAACGACGCGTTGATAATCGCGTTGCAAGGAGCTAAAGCGCTTGCACGATCCGACACCCATCGCGCAGACGTCTCCCGGTCAGCGCCCGCCCTATCGTCAGGTGCACATGATGGCTTCCTCCGACGCATTGGCCGCTGTCTTCACGCATATCGACGCCAACCGCGACAGCTTCCTACAACGCTTGATCGCCTATCTGCGCCATCCGAGCATCAGCGCCGAGAACATCGGCATCGCCGAGGTCGGCGCCCTGCTCGTCGAGATGCTCACGGAGATCGGCCTCGAAGCCGGCCTCGTGCCCACGAAGGGGCATCCGATGGTGGTGGCGCGCTGGGAGAAGGCACCTGGCAAGCCGACCGTGCTGCTCTACGGACACTACGACGTGCAGCCGGCGGACCCGATCGAGAAGTGGATCTCGCCGCCCTTCGAGCCGACGGTCCGCGACGGCAGGCTTTATGCGCGCGGCGTCGGCGACAACAAGGGCCAGCACTTCGCCCAGATCCTGGCGATCGAATCCCACCTCAAGGTACACGGCGAATTGCCCTGCAACGTCATCCTGCTGCTGGAAGGCGAGGAGGAGATCGGCAGCCCGCATATCTCCGGCTTCGTGCGCAGCAACGCGCACCTGCTGAAGGCCGATCTGGCCGTCACCGCCGACGGCCCGCGCCATGCCAGCGGCGCGCCGACGATCAAGTTCGGCTCGCGCGGCGTCGTCTCGTTCGAGCTGCGCTGCCGCCATGCCAACCGCGACGTCCATTCCGGCAATTTCGGCGGTGTCGTGCCGAACCCGATCTGGACGCTGGTCCATCTGCTCGGCACCATGAAGAACGCGGCCGGGGAGATCACCATCGACGGGCTGCATGATGCTGTCGAGCCGCCGGCGCCCGAGGAGCTGGCGGCGATCGAGCGCCTGCCGCTCGATATCGAGGCCATCAAGACGAGCCTTGCGCTGAAGCGCCTCGACGCGCCGGCCGACCGGCCCTTCTACGACCGCCTGTGCTTCCAGCCGACGCTGACCATCAACGGTTTCCACGGCGGCTATGGCGGCCCCGGCCACAAGACAGTGCTGCCGAACGAGGCGTTTGTGAAATGCGACATCCGTCTCGTCGAAGCGCAGGATTCCGAGGACATCCTGCGCAAGGTCCGGGCTCATGTGGCCAAACACGCGCCCGAGGTCGAGTTCGTCGCTGAGGAGATGGGAATGCAGCCGTCGAAGACGCCGATCGCCTCACCCTACACCGCGCCGCTGCGCCGCGCCTTCGTCGCCGCCCATGGCGAGGAGCCGCTGCTGATACCCGCCGGCTTCGGCAGCCTGCCGGGCTACGTGTTCACCAAGATTCTGGGCATCCCCGCCTTCGTCACACCCTACGCCAACCCGGACGAAGCCAACCACGCGCCGAACGAGAACATGACGCTCGACTGCTTCCATAGCGGCCTGCGGACGGGGGCAGCCCTGCTGCATGAGCTCGGCCAATTCCGGCGCGAGGGTTGAAGCTGCCACATCTGCGGTGTCGTCCCTGCGAACGCAGGGACCCATAACCACAGGTGATCATTGTTAAGCGACGTCGGAACGACGAGTCTCATTCACAGCACAAGCCGTGGAGTATGGGTCCCTGCGTTCGCAGGGAGACGCGTGGAGGGAGTCTTACCCAGAACCATCCATCGTCGTCCTGGCGAAAGCCAGGACCCATTACCCCAAATGGCAATTGCGGTGCGGCGCTGGGGCTACGATTTCGTTCACAATCAAATTCGGTGGTTATGGGTCCTGGCTTTCGCCAGGATGACAACAACATTTGCGGCACGCGACGCAATCCACGCCACCCATCCCCTCACTTCACCAGCGCCTCGACCTCCTTGCGGAACGCCTGGCGCGAGCTGTCGCGGGAGTAGAACATGTGGCCGCCCGGATAGACCGCAAGCTTGGTGCGAGCAGGACCCGCGAAGGCCGGCAGCTGGTCGAGGATGATCTTGGACGCGAAGTATGGCGTTGCGAGATCGAACAGGCCGTGGCCGATCAGGAGCTTTAGCTTGGGATCGAGCGCCAGCATCTGGCGCAGCTGCGTCACCGACTCCGCCGGATTGATGCCGTGACCGAACTCCCAGGCCTTGTTCACGGTTTCGCTGAGCAGATGATAGGAGCCGCCCGGCCGCCAGTTCAGTTTGCGCGTGGTGAGATCGACGGCGGCACTGGTCAGCGGCGCCATCAGGGGATCGCCTGAGGGATCGTTGAAGCGGAAGTAGCTGGAGTCCGGATAGGGATCGAAGCCTTCGACCGACGCGTCGTAGCGGCCGGTCACCTTGCCGTTCTTGCGATCGAACTCGCGGCGGAATTCGCCGATGTCGAAACGGCCGGCGAGCCTGCGGCTCACCGCCTGATCGATGCCGGTCAGGCTGGCTACCTTGTCGGCAAGGCGCGTGGTGGCCTCGGTGTCCGCCTGCCCCTTCACGAGATCGAGCAGGAAATCGCCCCGCGCGTAGCGTTCGACGTCGGCGAGATCCTCGCGCGTCACCGGCCCCTTCGCCTGCCGCGCCACCGCCGTCATGGTCGGCAGGCTCGCGACATATTGCAGGATGCTGGAGCCGGTATAGTCGCGGAAATCGAGCACCGGCGAGATCAGGATCAGGCCGCGCACGCCGACGCCCTGCTGCATTTGCAGATTGCGCACCACCTTCGGCCCGCGGATGCCGCCATAGCTTTCGCCGGCGACATATTTCGGCGAGGTCAGCCGGTCGTATTTCTCCAGCCAGCGGCGGATCACCAGCGCGACTGAATTGGCGTCGCCGTCGACGGTGAAGAAGCGCTTGCGCGCCTCCTCCGATGTGGTGACGAAGCGGCTGTAGCCGGTGCCGACCGGATCGATGAAGACGAGATCGGTGAAATCGAGCCAGGTATCGGCATTGGGCTGCAATTCGGGCGAGGCCGAGGACACCGCGCCGTCGCCGTCGAACGGCAGCCGCCACGGCCCGACATTGCCGAGTTGCAGCCAGGCCGACGCCGAGCCCGGCCCGCCGTTGAACAGGAACGTCACCGGACGGTTCGCCTTCTCGGCACCGTCGAGCTGGTAGGAGGTGTAGGCGAGGTCGGCAAGCGCCTCGCCCTTGTCGTCGAACACGCGGATCGAGCCCGCGGTCGCGCTGAAGCTCAGCGTGCGGCCCGGCAGCGCGACCGATTGCTTTGTGGTGGAATCCGGCGGCAGGCGGTGCTGCTCGGTGGTCGACGCATTGGCGCCGGAGCCGGTCTCGCCGCGGCCTCCCCGGCCCTTCTGGCCGCTTGGGTTCTGACCGCCTGGGGCTTGCGCGCTCGGCGACGGCGATGGCTGCGGGGCCTCGTCCTCGGCCCGCGCCGCGGTTGCAAAGCAGGCCACCAGCAGCGCTGCCGCGAGCCGTGTCGCAAAACTGTTAGCCATGCCGTTCACTCCCTGGGCCGACGTTTACGCATTCGCGCCATAAACTACGATAGCCTGCCGGCACCGGTTTGGCGTTGGGTCCGTTCCCGGACCATCTCGACAAGGCCGCCCGGGATGTATAGACGAGCGCGGCGTATTCCGTGCCAAACGAGTTCGTGAGCGATGGCCAGCTCCAAGCGGTATGACAAGATCGCCTTCGTCGCCAGCGCGAGTGCGGAAGCGCAGACGGCGCTCGAGCAGTTGACCGCGATGTACGGCAACCATCCCCCCGCCGATGCCGACGTCGTGGTTGCGCTCGGCGGCGACGGATTGATGCTGCAGACGCTGCACGCCAACATGCGCAGCGGCAAGCCGATCTACGGCATGCATCGCGGCACCGTCGGCTTCCTGATGAATGAATACTCGACGCACGATCTGCGCACGCGGCTTGCGGCGTCGCGGGAATCGCTGATCAATCCGCTCCTGATGCGCGCGACCGACATCCACGGCGCCGTGCATCTGCATCACGCCATCAACGAGGTTGCCCTGTTCCGGCAGACCTATCAGGTCGCCAAGCTGCGCATCCTGATCGACGAGCATGAGCGGATGCCCGAGCTGATGGCCGACGGCATCCTGGTGGCGACGCCGGCCGGATCGACCGCCTACAACCTCTCGGCCCAGGGTCCGATCCTGCCGATCAACGCCGCGCTGCTGGCGCTGACCCCGATCAGCGCGTTCCGGCCGCGGCGCTGGCGCGGCGCGCTGCTGCCGAATTCCGCCTTCGTGGTGATCGAGGTGATCGAGGGCGAGAAGCGCCCGGTCGCCGCAGTGGCCGACCATGACGAGGTCCGCGACGTCCGCCGCGTCGAGGTGCTCTCCGACAAGACCATTGCGATGCGGATGCTGTTCGACCCCGGCCACTCGCTGGAGGAGCGCATCCTGCGCGAGCAGTTCGGCTACTGACGGCCCGCGCCTGTCCCTGCCCGGCAACCAATCATTAACCCCGGGCGGGATATGGTTAACGTCGGGTAATACCGCATTTGGCCCGGTATGCCCGTTCGGGACCGGACCATGTATCGCATCGATTTCAACAAGCTGCGATTTTTGATTTGCGACGACAATCCGCACATGCGCCGCATCCTGCGGACGCTGCTGCATTCGTTCGGCGCGCGCGAGGTGTATGAGGCCGAGGACGGCGCCACCGCGCTCGAGATGTATACGCACTACGTGCCCGACATCGTCATCACCGACTGGTCGATGCCGATCTTCGACGGGCTCGAGCTCGCGCAGATGATCCGGCAGCCGGAATCCAAGGGCAATCCCTACGCGCCGATCATCATGCTGACCGGGCATTCCGAGAAGCGCCGCGTCACGGTGGCGCGCGATGCCGGGGTCACCGAATTCCTGGCCAAGCCAATCTCGGCCAAGGGGCTGTACCAGCGCATCATGAACGTGGTTGCCAACCCGCGTCCGTTCATCAAGACCAAGACCTATTTCGGCCCCGACCGCCGCCGCAACACCACCAACACCTATATCGGCCCCGAACGCCGCGGCAGCGGCGAGGTCGAGGTGCTGCAACAGCCGTCGCTGCTCGAGAAGGCGCGCTCGACCATTTAGGACATCGCCATGGCGAAAGACAAACCCGGGACGATCGAGGTCAAGAGCTTCGGCACCCACCACGTCATCACGCAACCGAATCCGCTGCGCAAGATGCTGCTGCGGGTCCCCGAGAGCGACCTCGACGATCCGGTCGGCCGCGCCGAAAAGGCGCTCGCCGGGCTGTCGGGCGAGTTCAAGGAATGGATGACGATCGAGGCCGACCGCCTCTCCGCGGCGCATGCGACCGTGCTGCGCGAGGGCTTCAACGACAAGACCCGCGAGGAGCTGTTCCGCGCTGCGCACGATATCAAGGGCGATGCCGCAACCTTCGGCTATCCGTCGGCGGCCGCCGCCGCCGAAAGCCTGTGCCGCATCATCGAGCACGCGCCGGATCTCGCCGCGGTACCCGCCCAGCTGATTGCACACCACATCAACGCCGTGCAGGCGATCGTGCGCAACCGCACCAAGCTCGACACCGCGGTCGTCGCCGGCGTTCTGAGCAAGCAGCTGCGCGGCATCGCCGATGAATTCCTGACCCATGCCAACCGCGACCGCCCCGAGCATCTCGAGGCCATCCTCGCGCCGAGCATCGTGCCCGGCGAATAGCGGCGCGCCGCGGCTCAAGGCCGCGGCTTCAATCATCGTCAATCGGAGGAAGCGCGGCCGTCAGGCCGCGATGAGATCGTCGTCGTAGGGCAGCACTGCGATCGCGTCCTCGGCGGCGAGCTCCTCGCAAAACATGCGGGCATCCTCGCGGGCCGATTCGGTCGCAAAGCGGCGCAGCAGGATCAAGAGCGGCTCGGCCGCCGAATGATCGGTCTCGCAATGCGTCAGCACGCGCTCGACCATGCGGCGGTGCAGCCGCGCCGCGCCGTCGCCGCTGTCGACATAGCCGACCTCGTGGCTCGCCTCGAGCGCGACGCGGAACGCCGCATAGGTCGAATCCGGCAGGCCGGCGCGCCGCAGCAGCGCCTGCAGGCCGTTGCCGCCGCGGTCGTTCAGCAGCGCGGAGACGCGGCCATAGGGCAATCCGGACAATTCGGCGAGCGCAGCCCCGAACAGATCGAGGTTGCCCGACAGCAGCGCGCGCAGGATCAGCCCGGCGGTGAGCTGGCCGGTGGAGCGCAGATGCGTGATCAAATTCTGCATGTCGTCGCCGAAGGCGCGCGCGGCGATGTTCACCGTGGAGCGCTCCTTCGCCTCGCCGGCGATGCGGTCGGCACGGTCGGCGCCGAGCCAGTTTCGGGCCACCACGAATTGCGCCAGCGTGTCGGAGAGCTTTGCGACCAGCGCCAGCCGCGTCGCCGACGGCAGGTCGTCCAGCGCCAGCATCGATTCCCGGATCGCCGCGAGATGGCCATGGCGTTCGACGATGCGGTCCCAGGAGAACGGCGCGAGCCCGGCATAGGGATTCTCGATCAGCTCGAGCGCGGCCGCGGCCGAGCCGACCTCGGCGATCGCCGCAGCGACGGAGGCCGGAAGGTTGACGCGGCGCGCGATCGCGCACTGCATCTCGTCGGAGCCGGTCGCGACGATGTCGACGAGATCGGCATCGATCAGGAGCGGTGAATGCTCCAGCACCGGCAGCGCGATCGCTGCCTGGTCGGCCGACAGCGCCTGCACGATCGCAGCCGGCGCCTCCGCGCTGTGTGCGAACACCTCGGCCATCGCCTGTCGCACCAGCGGCGACGGGTCATCGAGCAGCATCAGCAGCGCGCCTTCGGCTGCAATGCGGTCGTCCTCGGTGAGGTCTGAAATGAGCCAGGCCCGGGCCACGCCCGCGTCGCCTCTGCTCGCTCGCCTGCCGGAGCGGTCTTAATCCAACTAATGAACTGCCGAACGATCATGGTCCTTCCGGCTTACGCAACGAAACGGCATCGACTTACGATGCCAACTACAAGGAAAAATAAACCATGACGCTTAACAAAGGGTTCACCATAAACGTTTGGGATTATTGACGTTTCGTTAAGATCGGCACGGCGCGCATTCGCACGCGCAGCAGGCCAGCGCTAGCCGTTGCTGTAGGTGCCGTTCGGATCGCTGAACAGATCAAGCCGGCCGGGCGCACGGACCTTCGGCGTCGCCGACGTGGTCAGCGCGGAGGAATTGCCCCAAAGCTCCTGCACCGCAGGTGAAATCGGCTCCGAACGATCGCCGCCCTGGTAGAGCGAGCGGAAGGCCGGCGCCGGCTGCGCGGATGCGACGGTCGAGGTCGCGCCAGCTGACGAGGCCGCACCGGCATTCGGGAAAGTCGAAAGATACGACGCGGTGTCCATCGACACCGCTTGCGTCGGCGCAGCGCTTGCCATCGCGTAAGGGCTCATGGTGTCGCCGCCCGCTGCAGCAAAGGCAGTGCGTGTGTCCTTCGAGTTTGCCGCCGCGGCGTAGCGCGTGGTCAATACCGAATAGACTTGGCTGACGCTGCGCGCGCTGCCCGACTTGTCGTAGAAGATCGACTGGTTGGCGGCCGCCGCCTTCGGAAACATCGCGGCGGCATTGGCGCTCGGGCTGTCCTCGGCGCTCGAGATCAGCTTGCCGGCGCCGCCGACGCCCATGAAATGCGCCATATAGAGTTCGGCATCGGTCGGGCGACGGCCGAGCGCGCCGGTGAGCTTGAAGCTGTTGGACTGCGTCAGGGCCGCCGCCATCGACGACGCCGCATCGGGATCGTCGCGCAGCTTCATGACCGCGCTGCGTGCCGAGGGATCGCTGACCGAATAGCTGCCGTCGGAGTTCTTGGTGATGGCATCGGCATACTGACCGTAGCCGAGCTGGCCTCCCGCCTCCTTGACGGTGCCGAGCCAGGTCTGGTCGATGAACTGATAGAGTCCATGCGCCGACGAGGTCGTGGCGCCGGCCCGCGGATTGAAATTGGATTCCATCTTCGCGGTGGTGAGCAAATATTCGAAGCTCGTACCGGTGGTGGCCGCCGCCTGCTTGATCGAGCCGGCGACCTTCAGGCGCGAAGCATCGACACCTGCCGAAGCCGTCGCATTGAAGAGGTCGACCGCCATTGATCGGGTGCCCTGCGGGGTGCCGGCAATCGGCACCCATGTCCTGTCAACCTGCCGTAATTATGGTTAACGGCACGTTAAGGCCCCGGCACGAAGGGCAACGCGGCCGCCGCTATTTGCGGTAGACCGCGCCGGGATCGAACAGGCGCTCGGCATCGACGAAGGACAGGCTGACGGCACCGCCCTCGCCCTTCACCGCGCGATAGAAGCAGGAGCGCCGTCCGGTGTGGCAGGCGGCGCCGATCTGTTCGACCTTGATCCACACGGCGTCCTGATCGCAATCCATCCGGATCTCGACCACGCGCTGGGTCTGGCCAGAACTCTCGCCCTTGCGCCACAGCGCGTTGCGCGAGCGGCTGAAGTACCAGCCCTCGCCGGTCGCGATCGTCTTGCGCAGCGCTTCATCGTTCATGTGCGCGACCATCAGCACGTCGCCGGTCGCGACATCGGTCGCGACGCAGGTCACAAGACCGGTCGCGTCGAATTTGGGCCGGAAGTCGAGACCCTCTTCGCGGTCGTGATCGTGGGTCGATGTGGACACGGAAAACCTCGCTCGAGAGAATGCGAGGTTACCGGTTCGGTCCTCGCACCAGGGACAGGAAACGCTGCTGCTCGGCCGGATTGTCGCGGAACATGCCGGTGAAGCGGCTGGTGAAGGTCGATGCGCCATGCTTGGCGACGCCGCGCACCGACATGCAGGTATGCTCCGCCTCGATCAGCACGGCAACGCCGCGCGGCTTCAGGACCTCGTCGATCGCGGCCGCGACCTGCGCGGTGAGATGCTCCTGGGTCTGCAGGCGGCGGGCGAAGATATCGGTCAGCCGCGCCAGCTTGGAGAGGCCCACGACGCGCTCCACCGGCGTATAGGCAATATGCGCCTTGCCGTAGAACGGCATCATGTGATGCTCGCACTGCGAGGTGAACTCGATGTCGCGGACGAGGACGAAATCGTCGTAGCCGGCAGTCTCGCCGAAGGTACGGTTCAGCACTTCGGCCGGGCACTGATGATAGCCCTGATAGAGCTCGTCATAGGCTTCGACGACGCGGCGCGGCGTGTCGAGCAGGCCCTCGCGGCCGGTGTTCTCGCCGATATAGGCGAGCAGCGTCTTCACGGCGTCCTCGGCCTCGGCCCGCGACGGGCGCGGCTGGTCGGCACGGACGGCGGCCGCCATGAATTCTGAAGGGTCGAGCTCGCCTGGCTTCGCGTCGGCCGGCTTGTTGGGGCGAATCGATTTGATCAAGGCGTCCATGTCTTCTCCGTTCGACCGGCCCGGCATTTGCCGTTGGGCCGGATGTGTCACCGGGCAGACGGGGCGGATCATCGAACCGCCGGACGCCTGAGTCCCATCTTTGTAGCACCACCGCGACGAAGGTGGGCCGCGCTGGCCGCATGGCCGGGCTATGTTTCCGGCGCTGCCGTCCATATATAGGACGGTGAAACCCAGCCGCCAAGAGCGCCCGGCCCGCCCGGAACCAGGCATCTGTCCCCATGCTGAACGACATTTACAACAAGCGGATCATCGAGTTGGCCGGCAATATTCCGCGCCTCGGACGGCTCGCCGACCCCGACGCCAGCGCCACCGCGCACTCCAAATTGTGCGGTTCGACCGTCAAGGTCGACCTCAAGATGGACGGCCCCGTGGTGACGGACTTCGCCCATGACGTGAAGGCCTGCGCGCTCGGCCAGGCCTCCTCCTCGATCATGGCGAGCCATGTGGTGGGGTCGACCGCTGAGGAGCTGCGCGAGTTGCGCGAGACCGTCCGCAAGATGCTGAAGGAAAATGGCCAGCCCCCGCAGGGCGGCAAATGGGCCGACATCGCGCTGCTCGAGCCGGTGCGCGATTACAAGGCCCGCCATGCCTCGACGCTACTGACCTTCGATGCGGTGGTCGATGCGATCGGCCAGATCGAGGCCAAGGCAAAGCAGCCGGCGTAGACCTTGCTGCCGGCATAAGCCGCAACTACTGCGCGGGCTGGACCGGCGGCGGCGCCGTGGTGCTGCCGACCGGCACGACCGCCTCGGCGGTCTTGGTCGCCTTCGCGGCCGGCGGCTGCACCTCACCCTCCATGGCGGTACTGACGAAGCGATCGCTGTTCTTCGGCTTCGCCTCGGCCATGGGAATAGCGTTGTCCTGCCGCGGCAGCACGTCGGCGACGGCATCCGTGGTGACGAGATTGGTCAGCCGCAATTCAGCCGCCGACAATTCATGCAGGTCTTCCCACGGCGGCACGCTGAGTGCGAGCGACAGTAGCTCACCGGCGCCGCCCATATCAAAAGTGTACTTGGCGAGACGGCCGATATCGCGCTCGACGATCATCAGGTCCTGAGCCGTATAGCTGGCGGCCTTGGCATCGTCGGCACGGTCGCCCATCCAGATCTGATGCACGCGGACGTGGGCGGCCGGCGGCACGTAGCGCGTCTTGCCCGACAGCAGCAGGAATACGCACATCGACTCGCAATAGGCATCCGGCAGCACGCTGGCGCGGTCACCCTGCGCCGCCTGGCTGACGATACTGGTGCCGACCGTGGTCAGCGCGCCGAGACCGCGGAAGCGGCGGCCGAGCGCGATCGCGTCGTTGACCGAGCCGCCGCTGGAGTCGAGCACGATGGTGGCGCCGTTGAGCTGGCGGCTGCGCGCGAACTCGTCGAACTCCTTGGGGCTGTCGGCCGTGATGATGCCGACGGCCGACACCCAGCCCCGGCAATTCGGCTGACAGGCGATCCAGCTGAACTTCATCGGCAGCTTGCGCTCTTCGAGGGTCGAGCTGGCCTGCGCGGAACTCCCCGCCGTCGTGACGGTTCCGGAAATCGCGAAGCAAAAGGCGACGGCGCCGGTGAGCACCCAACTGCGCAACGAGAGCGACCTGACGAGCCTCAATTTGGTTCCTTCCCCCAAGCCCCTGGTGATGCGAGCGGTGGCAATGGCCCCATGGCAAAGCGCCACGATTCTGTCATCGGCGCGTTACGAGAACGGTAGCCTTGCTGACCTGGATCGTCCATAGGACCCTTGCTGCAGCGCCAATCGGGCCGTGCGATAATAGCGAACTGTGGCGTAAATATCTGCAACAGAACAGTTCCTTGGCTTGGAACCCCCGCAAGACTACGTACATACTTGCGTATGCCGTCGACAGAACATTCAACACCGCACCATCAACGATGCATGGAGTGTGCCACCAGCGCGCGCCGCTTGCCGCGCAACTTCGGCCGCGCCTTGATCTGGATCTACCGGCACACGCTGTCGCCGCTGGTCGGCTACAACTGCCGGCATCTGCCGACCTGCTCGGTCTATGGCGATGAGGCGATCGAGCGCTTCGGACTATGGGCCGGCGGCTGGATGACGCTGGCGCGGCTGCTGCGCTGCCAGCCGTGGGGCACCTCCGGGATCGACAACGTCCCGCCGGTCAAGCCGCCGGGCGCGCACTGGTACGTGCCCTGGCGCTACGGCCGCTGGCGCGGCGTCAACGACAACTGATCGATTTCCGCAGCGCTCCCAAGCCCGCCGCGCATTGCTGCCTGGCGGAACTGTGGCGATACTTGGCGCATTGTTTCAGTGCCCCTTGCGGTTCTTGGGGAGGAAACTACAGTGCGCTGGAAAATCAGCCACAACGGTCACGATCCCCGGCAGATCGACTTGCTGGCCGTGCTTGCCTTGCTCGTCGTGATCATTGGCGCCTACGGCTACTTCACGCACAACTCGACCAAGCCGAGCACGACGGCGTTCATCGTGCCGAGCCAGAGCGTGAAGTGGTGATGCGCAAGCTCACTCGGCTGCGGCAGCACGCGCCGCGCGCGGCCGCGTAATGACCACCACTACGAGCGCCGCCGCAACGAAGGCGGTGGCCACATAGCCTGCGGCGTAGAGCCATTCGCGCGCGAACAGCAATCCGCCGATCGCCGAGCCGATGGCCTGGCCGATATACAGCACCGAGGTATTGAGCGAGACCGACGCCGAGGCGAGCGCCGGCGCCGCACCGACCAGCCGCACCTGCTGCATCGAATTGGTCGACGCAAAGCCGAGGCCCCACACCGCCACCGAAGCCGCCATCAATGCATAGGCGCCGGCGCTCAGCGCCCAGCGGCCACGCCGGCGAACAGCAGCACGGTGAACAGGACCGACGTCCTCCAGGCGCCCCAGGAATCCACGATACGGGTTGCGATCGCAATGCCGACGAACCCGAAGATACCGTAGAGCGCGAACACGATGCCGACCGCGTCCGCATTCGCGCCGGTCAGCTTGCCGAGCAGCGGCCCCATGAAGGTGAAAACCACGAACTGTCCGGACATCTGCAACGTCGTGATCGACAGCAGCAGGATGACGGTCGGATTGCGGCCGAGATCGGCCCAGGTCCGGAGGTCGACTGGCGCGCCATGCAA
This sequence comes from Bradyrhizobium viridifuturi, assembly GCF_001238275.1. GTDB lineage: Bacteria > Pseudomonadota > Alphaproteobacteria > Rhizobiales > Xanthobacteraceae > Bradyrhizobium > Bradyrhizobium viridifuturi. Next base: position 120,111 of record NZ_LGTB01000001.1, on the reverse strand, counting down.
TCCGCCGGGCAGCCGCCACCACAGCAGCAGCGAGCTTGCGAGCCCGGTCAGCGCGATCGCGCCATAGGTCACGCGAAAGCCGTAGCGGCTTGCGATGAAGGTGATCAGCGGCAGCCCGATCGCAGCGGCGAGCGACCAGCCGAGGAAGATATAGGCGATCGTGCTGCCGCGCTTTTCCACCGGCACGATCAACGCTGCGGTGCCGGCCGCCTGCGGCGTGTAGAGCACACCGACCGCGAGCATCACCAGGCGGATGATCAGGAGACTGTCGTAGTCCGGCGCGAAGGCGGATGCCGCGTTGGTCAGCGTCAGCACCAGAAGCGTCGCCGTCAGCAAGGCTCGCCGCTCGAACCGGCTGGTCAGCCACGCCGTCAGCGGCGAGCCCACGCACAGCACGATCGCGCCGAAGGTGATCAAAAGGCCCGCGGTGTGGATGGTGACGCCGAGCCCGCTCGACAGCTCCGTCAGCATGCCGGCCGGCGCCAGCACCGAGCAGCCGGTGACGATGTTGCCGAGCATCAATGCGGTGGGAGCGAAGCGTTTCACGCCGCGTTGATAGCAGACCCCGATTTCAATGCAACTGCATCTAAATGCATGGCACGTGATCGATTTGCGCCGCTTGCGCTCATGGCGACGGCGATGCCGCCGCCGGCGCAGCGTTGACGCTCGGTGACGCCGCCGCCGGCCACGGGCTTGCAGGCTTCGGACCCGATGTCGCGGCCGGGCACGATGCCAGAAGCCGTGTCCATCCCTGCTCCAGCCCGGTCGTGTCGATATCGAATGTCGCGACGCCGGGCCTCGCGGGATCCGGCTTGCCGTCGGACGACAGCGCACTTTCGCCGATCTCCAGATGCGGGACCGCCGTCATCGTCTTGACGATGTCCGCGCTCACCGGATCGCTCCAGACCTCGTATTTGCCGAACCGCGCCGGCAATCTGCCGAATGCGATCGCCTTGGTGACGCCGGCCATCATCACCACCGTGCTCTTGCCGGCGGCGCCCTCGTCGAACTCGCGCACGAACATCAGCGCCCGCGATCCTTGTTCTCGCAGAACAGCCGCCACTCCATCATGCGGAACGAACTGCCGTTGCCGTTCTTCTGCTGTGCGATCTTGCGGACATAAGGCCGCGTTTCCTTCTCCACCGCCCACAGCGTGTCCGGCAGCGGCCGCGTGTCGATTCCGAATCGATAGAGTTCGGGGCGCGTCAGCACGTGCAGGTTCTCGAACTTCACGGTCCGGATCAGGTCGCTGAGCTCGTGGCTGATCCCCATCGCCGCGAGGAACACGTTGCGGTCGCGATCGGCGCTCACCATCTCGCGCCGCCTGAAATCCGCGACCGCCTGCGGCGGCGGATGGCCGTGGACCACGAACATCAGCCTGGAGTTATGCACCGCGAGCACCGAGTCCGGCGCCACTTCGCGGACGGTCGCGCCCAGGAACAGATAGGCACAGGCCGAGACGCACATCGCGTTGCGCGTTGAGAGTTCGGCCTCGACCTCCCCTTTCGCAGCCTTGATCTTCAGACAGGCGGCGTCGATCTGCGTACCTGCGGAACAGGCCGGCACGTTGGTACGGCCGACCCGGGCGGTCGCCTTGCGTGCGCGCAGAAACCGCGCGATCGCATAGGACTGCTCGACATTGCCGCCCGGCGAATGCAGGTAGATCGGAAGCTGTGGGTCCTTGACCGCGAGCAGGAAGCTGCGAATCCGCGCCGCGGCATCCCGATCGATCTCGCCTTCGATCGCGATCCAGCGATCGCAGCCGGCGCCGCACGCATTCGGCGCTCCCTTGGCGAGATAGATGGTCAGCTTTTTCGCGAATCCGGCCTTCTCGACCGGTGCTTCTTCCGCCCGCGACACGCCCGGGATCAGAAGCAACGCCACGAAAAACAGGAGACGGGAAAACATGAACCTTGCGGATTGCGCGATGGCGGACAAATGGAGGCCGGACGTTAGTCGATGATCGGCAACGTCGCAACGATCACAGCCGTCAGGTGCGGACGAGCTTCCCTCGATTCGGTGCGATCGGAGGCCGATTTTCTTGATATTGCCGGATTGCAGGCGTCAAATCCCCTGCTATACCGCTGCTTTCCGCTTACCTGCGCTCGTTCGCAGGAGTGAGCTACAGGAGACATCATGGCCGATACGCCGCCCAAATCCGAATCCGGATTCCAATACAGCCTGTCCAACCTCAAACCCGCAGAACCCGTGAACAAGATCGCCCTCACCTTCCCTGATGGAGCGAGGCGCGATTTCCCGAAGGGGACCACCGGCCTCGACATTGCCCGCGGCATTTCGCCCTCGCTCGCCAAGCGCACCGTCGCGATGGCGCTCGACGGCACGCTTGCCGATCTCAACGATCCGATCGAAGCCGACGCCAAGATCGAGCTGATCGGCCGCGAAGACCCGCGCGCGCTGGAACTGATCCGGCACGATGCCGCGCATGTGCTGGCGGAAGCCGTGCAATCGCTGTGGCCGGGCACCCAGGTCACGATCGGCCCGGTGATCGAGAACGGCTTCTACTACGACTTCTTCCGCAACGAGCCGTTCACCCCGGAAGATTTTGCCGCGATCGAGAAGCGGATGCGCGAGATCATCGGACGCGACAAGCCCTTTACGAAAGAGGTTTGGGATCGCGAAAAGACCAAGCAGGTGTTCCGCGACAAGGGCGAGGCCTTCAAGGTCGAGCTGGTCGACGCCATTCCCGGCAACGAGCCGATCAAGATCTATTTCCAGGGTGACTGGTTCGATCTGTGCCGCGGCCCGCACATGACCTCGACCGGCAAGGTCGGCAACGCCTTCAAGCTGATGAAGGTGGCCGGCGCCTATTGGCGCGGCGATTCCAACAATCCGATGCTGACCCGCATCTACGGCACCGCCTTCGCCAAGCAGGAAGACCTCGACGCCTACCTCAAGCAGATCGAGGAAGCCGAGAAGCGCGACCACCGCAAGCTCGGCCGCGAGCTCGACCTGTTCCACTTCCAGGAGGAAGGCCCCGGCGTGGTGTTCTGGCACCCGAAGGGCTGGACCATCTTCCAACAGCTGATCGCCTATATGCGGCGCCGGCTGCTCGGCGACTACAACGAGGTCAACGCGCCGCAGATCCTCGACAAGGTGCTGTGGGAGACCTCGGGCCACTGGGACTGGTACCGCGAGAACATGTTCGCGGCGCAATCCGCCGGCGACGAGGCCGAGGACAAGCGCTGGTTCGCGCTGAAGCCGATGAACTGCCCCGGCCACGTGCAGATCTTCAAGCACGGGCTGAAGAGCTACCGCGACCTGCCCTTGCGGCTTGCCGAGTTCGGCGTCGTGCATCGCTACGAGCCGTCGGGCGCGATGCATGGCCTGATGCGGGTGCGCGGCTTCACCCAGGACGACGCCCATGTGTTCTGCACCGAGGAGCAGCTCGCCGATGAGTGTCTCAAGATCAACGAGTTGATCCTGTCGACCTACGCCGATTTCGGCTTCGACGGCGAGCTCACGGTCAAGCTCTCGACGCGACCGGAAAAGCGGGTCGGCACCGACGAGATGTGGGATCACGCCGAGCGCGTGATGGCCACCGTGCTGTCCGAGATCAAGGCCAAGGGCAGCAACCGGATCCGCACCGAGATCAACCCGGGCGAAGGCGCGTTCTACGGGCCGAAGTTCGAGTACGTGCTGCGCGATGCCATCGGCCGCGACTGGCAGTGCGGCACCACCCAGGTCGACTTCAACCTGCCGGAACGGTTCGGCGCGTTCTACATCGATCACGACGGCTCGAAGAAGGCGCCGGTCATGGTGCACCGCGCGATCTGCGGTTCAATGGAGCGCTTCATCGGCATCCTGATCGAGCACTATGCCGGCAACTTCCCGCTCTGGCTGGCGCCGACGCAACTCGTGGTCACGACTATCACCTCCGAAGGCGACGAATACGCCAAGGTGGTGGCGGCCGCGGCGCGCCGCGCTGGTCTCCGCGTCGAGATCGATCTGCGCAACGAGAAGATCAACTACAAGGTCCGTGAGCATTCGCTGGCCAAGATCCCGGCGCTGCTCGTCGTCGGCAAGAAGGAAGCCGAGACGCATTCGGTCTCGGTCCGCCGCCTCGGCAGCGAGCGCCAGACCGTGATGCCGACCGATGAGGCGATCGCCGCGCTGGTCGACGAGGCGACGCCGCCGGACGTGAAGCGGGCGCGATCCGTCGCCTGATCCTCACAATCGGTCTAAACTGGCTTTCGCTGGCTCCGTCGTGCCCCCATCTTGGGGGCACGACTCCCCTTGAAGGACAATTCCGTGCCCGATGCCATTGAACTCCTGAAGACCCGCCGCTCGATGAAGCCGCGCGAGATGACCGGGCCCGGCCCGTCCGCGGCCGAGCTCGAGACCATTTTGACGATTGGCGCCCGCGTGCCCGACCACGGCAAGCTCGCGCCCTGGCGCTTCATCGTGTTCGAGGGTGATGCCCGCGCCCGCGCCGGCGACGTGATCGCGAAAGTGTTTGCCCGCAAGAATCCCGGCGCGCCGGCCACCGATATCGAGGTCGAGAAGAAGCGCCTGACCGATGCGCCGCTGGTGATCGGCGTGGTCTCCTTCACCAAGCCGCATCCGAAGGTGCCGCCGTGGGAGCAGGAATTGTCGGCCGGCGCGAGTGCGATGAACATCGTCACCGCGGCGACCGCGCTCGGCTACGGCGCCTGCTGGCTGACCGGCTGGTTCGCCTTCGACCGCGACGTGCTCGACGGCCTCGGCCTGAAGCCGGACGAGAAGCTCGCCGGCCTGATCCACATCGGCACGCCGACCAAGCCGAGCGAGGATCGCCCGCGCCCGGCGCTGACGGATATCGTGACGCGGTTCTGAGCTTGCGGTGTTGATGGATTGCCCGGGTCACGCCCGCGCATGACGAGCGAAAAAAAGAGTCGCTACGCCGCCTTCGAGGCGCGTTCCGCAAACTTGCTCAGCAAGGCCGCGATCTCGCTGCCGGGCCTCGCGGCACTGAACAGGAACCCCTGCACCTCGTTGCAGCCTTCGGCGCGCAGCCAGTCGAGCTGGTCTGTTGTCTCGACCCCTTCCGCGGTCGTGGTGATCTTGAGGCTGCGGCCGAGGCCGGAGATCGCGCGCACGATCGCAAGGCAATCGGAGCGCCGCGCCAGATCCTTCACGAAGGAGCGATCGATCTTGATCTTGTCGAATGGGAAGCTACGCAGGTAGCTCAGGCTGGAATAGCCGGTGCCGAAATCGTCCATCGAGATGCTGACCCCGAGCTCGCGCAGCTGATGCAGGATCGCAAGGTTGGCTTCGGTCTCCGCGAGGAATACCGACTCGGTGATCTCGAGCTCGAGCCGCCGCGCCGGCAGGCCGGAATGCGCCAGAGCCGAGATCACGGCCTGGACCAGATTGCGGCTGCGGAACTGCACCGGTGACAGATTGACCGCGACCTTCACGTCGGCCGGCCACTTCATCGCCTCGGCGCAGGCCTCACGCAACACCCATTCGCCGAGCGCGACGATCAGGCCGATGTCCTCCGCAACCGGGATGAACTCCGCGGGCGAGACCATGCCCTTCTCCGGGTGCCGCCAGCGCAGCAGCGACTCGAAGCCCGAGATGCGGTCGGCCGCGATATCGACCAGCGGCTGATAGTGCAGCTCGAACTCGCCGTTGCTGAAGGCCGCGCGCAGATCGCGCTCCATGTCGCGGCGCTTCTGCGCCTGCTGATCCATCTCCGGTTCGAAGAATGATGCACGCCGCCGCCCTCGGACTTGGCGCGGTACAGCGCCATGTCGGCATTGCGCATCAGTTCTTCAGACGTGGTGCCGTCGCCCGGCGACAACGCGATGCCGACGCTGGCGCCGACCACGACTTCGAGCCCGTCGATCGTGTAGGGTACGCTCAGCGCATCGATCAGGCGCTCGGCGAACGCGCTCGCCTCGTTCGGCGAGACATCGGCGGCAAGCACGATCGCGAACTCATCGCCGCCAAGCCGGGCCGCGACGTTGTCGTCGCGGACCACCTCGCGCAGCCGCTCCGCCACCAGCTTGAGCAGCCGGTCGCCCATCGGATGCCCGAAGGAATCGTTGACGTTCTTGAACAGGTCGAGGTCGACGCACATCACCGCGACGCGCTTGTTGCCGGTCCGGCTGCGCTCCAGCGCCTCGCGCAGGCGCTCCTGGTAGAAGTCCCGGTTCGGCAGGTTGGTGAGACCGTCATGGTGCGCCATGTGCGCGATCCGCGCCTCGGCGGCACGGCGTTCGGTGATGTCGACCACCGCGACGAGGTAGCCGTCGCGGCCCTCGAACGCCACCCTCCGTCCGAACGTCAGCACATGGATCTCGGTGCCGTCGGCCCTGATGTGGCGCCAGTCGCGGCTCGATTGATAGACGTCGCCGATCTCGCGCAAGGCGGCGCTGTGCACGCCCCACTCGTCCTCCGGCCAGATCTCGCGCAGGGTCATGCCGAGGAACCGATCACGGCTATAGCCATAGTGCTGAACGGCCGCGTCGTTGACGCTGAGGAATTCCATCGTGACGGCGTCGAACACCCACATCGGCATCGGGTTGTTCTCGAACAGCAGGCGGAACGACACCTCGCGCTGCTTCAGCGCGGTGACGTCGGAGACGGTCAGCGACAGCATGTCGCCGAACGCCGTAACGCCGAGCCGCAGGCAGCGATCGCCGCTGTCGATCTCGAACTGGCCGACGGGACCGCTGCCGACGAACCCGCGCAGGCGGTTCATCACCGTTTCAGCCGCAAGCGGATTGCCGCCGGCGCTGAGTCGGCGCCACAGCAACTCGGTCGCGGGCTGCATCAGGAGCTTGGCTGCGCCCTGGTTGAGATGCACGATCTGGAAATCAGCCGCCTCGCCCCGCGCATCGCGGATCGCAGCAAGCGACAGCACGCCCTCGTCGGTGGCCGAGAAGATCGTGTCGAGCAGATTGTACTGCGCGTTGCGCTCGTTGACGTAGACGCCGACCAGGATACCGCCCCAGCGCGACCGCGTCGGCAGCGCCAGCACGTCGAAGGTCCGCACCAGACCATCGCGCACGCAATGCGCCGACGCCAGATAGGGCCGGCAGTTCTCGCGTGCGTTCGCGGCGGCTTCGGTCAACGCCGTCGCGCAGTCCGGCGGCAGCGCGCTGAGCGGAATGTCCCAGCGCTCGTCGTTCAGCCAGGTCTGCACATAGCGGCCGGTATGCGAGACACACAGCACGCCATCGACGTCGCGCAGCAGCACGATATGGTCCGCAAGCCGGCCCAGGCTGCCGAGCATCACGTCTTCATAGTGCGGCAGCCTTTCGCCGGGACGGACCGCCGCCTGCCATTTGCGTTGCAGAACCGGAACGTCGGCGAACATCTCGGAATTGAACTTGGCCGATGTCTTTGCTGATTTCTTGTTGGCCATGACCATGGCACGCCCCGTTGACGCAAGCGCCAGGCATGATCCGGAAAAGTGTGAAGCGAATTTCCGAAAGGATCATGCCCAGGCAAAAATCCCCGTGGCATCCAAGTCATGCCGCGGCTTAACGTCATGTAAAAATGGCGACGCCGTGCGTCATCGCCAGCGATTATGACAGCACAAATTCGCGCGATGGTTAGTTCGCGTTAGAGACCATGACAGTTGCATGAAATGCAGTTCGATCGGGCGTCAGCGCGCCACGACCTCGACTTCGCCGTCGACCCCGTTGACGACGTTGAACGGACGCTCGAACACCTTGCCCTCGTTCTTGGCGATCGCGCGATACTCGCCTTCGGAGAGCACGACGCGCGGGAACGCGCCGATCGATTCCTTGATCACGTCGCCGCCCGGCGTGATCACCGACCATGCGGTGTTGGCGAGCGCCTCGCCGCCCTTCTCGCTGACCAGCTTGAGGGTAATGACGGCCGCGCGATGGGTCACGGTGACGTCGGTCAGCTTGCCCGCCGCGACACGAATGTCGGAACGCACCACCGAGTTGGCGTCGCCATAGTTGGAGACGATGTAGTAGGTGCCCTCCGGCAGCAGCGCGACGTCGCCGGCGGCGACGTTCGGCACCAACGGACCACGGTCCGAGCCGTCGAACTGGCTGCCCTTGTAGATCGCAAACGCGATCTGGTTGGCCGGGATCTTGCTCGATCCGACCTTGCCCTCGATCCGCAGGCCACCGGCCGGCAGCACGAAGGATTCGCGGTCGGTCTCCGACTTCAGGCTGACGGCGCGCACCGCGCTGACGAGGCCAAGCGCGACATGGACGACGTAGTTGCCGGGCGGCAGCACCACGTTGGGCGTCGCCCCCCGCTCCTCGCGGATCAGCTTGTAGGTGCCGTTGTCATCCGGCTTGTCGGCGAACACCCGCCACACCAGCCCGGCATTGATGACCGGCAGATCCTTGCCGTACCGCGCCGTCAGCGACAGCACCGCCTGCCCCGCGGTCGGCGAGCCGGCCGGCGGCGTCACCGGAGGCACGGTCGCAATCGATGGCTGGACGATGGTCGGCTGGTTCAGCGGGCCGGGCAGCACGGGCCCCGATCCGGCACCGGATGGCGGCGCCAGATTGAGCGCCGGGCCGGTCTGCACGTCCGGCACCGATGCCGGCGGGATCGGCGGCGGCCGGTCGCTGAAGAACTGCGCGGAGGCGGAACCGGGGATCAGGGCGAGCAAAAATGCCGCAAGCGTCAATAGCGGAAGGAGCCGCATGCCCCGTCCGCATCCGCCGATGCCGTTGCCCCTCGTAGTCATGTTCATGCTTTTCAACGAAAACGCGGCAAATTCAAGCCTTCGTCGAAGCTTCGTCACAGTCCTGGCGGGCTCTCTCCCCATTTGGAACCGCTCGATCAAGCCGATGTTAGCCCTACCGTCGCGGTCCAGTCACATTCCCTGCCTACCGCGGTCGACCCGAGGCATGAATCGTGCCTGTAGGGAATAACCATGAACACGGACGACGCTGGCGCAGTCATGTCGCGCGGCCTAGTCTCGCGCTGGCAGGAGATTTGTCGTGTTGGATAGCTGGATGGGCCGCGGCCACAAGAGCTCCGACGGCCCCGACAAGGTCGGACTGGGAACGGTTCGCCGGCCGGTGATCGGGCTTGCGCTCGGCGGCGGCGCCGCGCGCGGCTTCGCCCATATCGGCATCATCAAGACCCTGCTTGCCCATGGCATCGTCCCCAACGTCGTGGTCGGCACCTCGATCGGATCCGTGGTCGGCGGCGCCTATGCGGCCGGCCATATCGACACGCTGGAGCAATGGGCCCGCAGCCTGCAGCCGCGCAGCGTGCTGGGCTACCTCGACATCCGCCTCAACGGCTCGGGCCTGATCGGCGGCTCCAAGCTTGCCGCCGAGATCGAAGGCGCGCTCGGCCAGGTCATGATCGAGGACCTCGCGGTCAAGTTCGCCAGCGTCGCGACCGAAGTCCGCACCGGGCACGAGATTTGGCTGACCCAGGGCCGGGTCGTCGACGCCATGCGGGCCTCCTACGCCCTGCCCGGCATCTTCGCGCCGGTGCTGATCGGCGACCGCTGGCTGGTTGACGGCGCGCTGGTCAACCCGGTGCCGGTCTCCGCCGCCCGCGCGCTCGGCGCCGAGATCGTGATTGCGGCCAACCTCTCCAGCGACGTGTTCGCGCACTCGACCACGATCTACAATCACGGGCCGTCGGCCGCGCCCGAGGTGACGGTCGCGGTGACCGCCGACGCCGAAATCGAGCCGGATCCCCCGAAGCGCAGGTTTGGCCGCTTCTTCTCCGCCGAACGCACCGTGAAGCGGGAGTTTTTCGGCAGCGCCAGCCGGCCCGGCATCTCGAGCGTCATGGTCGACGCCTTCAACATCATGCAGGACCGCATCACCCGTGCGCGGCTTGCCGGCGACCCGCCGGACATGCTGATCTCGCCGCGGGTCGGCCAGATCGGCTGGTTCGACTTCCACCGCGCCGACGACCTGATCGCACACGGCATCCGCGCGGCCGAACGCGCCATCGGGGCGATCGAGGAAGCCATCGAGATCCTGGTGCCGCCGTCGACCGGCGGGGGCACCACCGGAAAATAGCGCTCAGGCGGTCTTGATGTAGTCGCGCAGCGCTTCCTGCTCGCGCTCATATTCCTGCACGCGGCTCTTGACGATGTCGCCGATCGAGATCAGCCCGACCACCTTGCCGTCCTCGACGACGGGCAGATGGCGGAATTTTCCGGTCGTCATCATTTCCATCAGCGCGCTGACCGTATCGGACTGCCGGCAGCTCACGACCTTTTTGGTCATGACCGCGCTCACCGGCTCGTCCAGCGCGCCCGCGCCGCGCTCCGAGAGCACGCGGACGATGTCGCGCTCCGACAGGATGCCTTCCATCCGGCCCTGCTCCATCACCAGCACCGCGCCGATCTTGCGCTCGCCGAGCAGCTTCACCGCAGCCGAGAGCTTCGCGCCGGGCGCGACGCTCATGACCTGATGGCCCTTTGCATCGAGAATGGAACGTACCGTCATTGTCGCCTCCCTGAATCCGTCCGCGCCTCGCTTGAGCGGGGCCGCGCCTGTTCGCCAGAGTCTTCAATCAACAGTTCCGCGCCGATTTCGGTTCCGGGGCGCGGTCAGTAGCTGGGCTCGATTTGCCGGCCCGCTTTGTTTCTGCGTCGCAAAGATGATGGAGGAATTCGAACCGAGCCGCAAGCGGGGATCAGATGCGGCTCGACTGATCCGCCGATGACGCATCTGCAGCATCGTCTCGCGCGCGCGGGATCGGATCGAACAGCGAGAACAGCAACAGTCCGGCGAGGAAGCCGCCGATGTGAGCCTGCCAGGCGACACTCGCCTCCTCGCCGCCGAGCGACAGCGAGGTGGCGCCGAACAGGATATTGACGCCGAACCAGATCGCCAGGAAGGCGAGCACCCGTCCGTTGCGCAGCGCCCGCCACAGCGACAGCGCGGGCACCTTGGCGGCCGCATCGGCATCGCCGCGGCTGAACGACAGGAAGCTGCCCTTGACGAAAGCGAAGCGGATCGCCGCCGCCATCGTTCCCGACACCGAGGCCGATGCGCCGATCATCGGCGCGATCGCGTGCTCATGGGTCAACAGATGCGCGAGCGCACCGGCGGCCGCCGTCACCGCCATGAAGACGAAGAAGCGCACCGCGCCGAAGCGCCGCGCCAGCGCGCTGCCGAACGGCAACAGCCACAGCACGTTGAAGCCGATATGGGTGAGGTTGGCGTGCAGCAGCGAATAGGTGACGAAGGTCCAGACCTTGGCGCCCTCTCCGCCCGGGAAGGTGATGTCGAGCAGCGTCGAATCGTAGCGCTTCGGGATGAAGCCGAAGACGTCGACGGTCCAGTTCTCCATCTCCGGCGGCAGCAGCACCCGCAGATGGATCACCGCGATCAGGAGGATGTAGGCGGTGAGCGCCGGCGGCAAGGTCAGGATCGGCTCGCGCGGCGCCTCCGGCGGCGGGGCGAGCGGGGATTCGGGATGGGAGTCCAAGGGGTCGGCGACCTCAAAAGCGGCTGTGAATCAGAGATAGGCGGCTTTCACACCCCTGTGCAAGTGCACAATCCCGTAATCGGACACCGGGTGTCGCGCGGCGCCGCAATCGAGGCAAAAGAAAAGGGAGGGCGCTGAGAACACCCTCCCTGATCGGCTGGTCTTCTCGTGCCCCAGAGGGATCGGGAGAACATCCCCACCCCTCCCCGCACGGTGACCAAACTGTTTGACGCCGCCTGTGTACCAACCACGCCGGCGCTTGGGGCAGCCGGCGAACGGGAACGCACGGACCCTACGTGCAGGTTCCGCCGGCGCCAAGGACATAGTTAAATTTACGTTAACAACACAAAGCTGCCGATAAGCCGCCCAAACCGCGGCCGCGGCATGGACGCTGCACAGGCTTCCCTGCACAACAGAGAAGGGAAGGCTCCTGAGCAAAACCGGGACAGATGTGTCCCGCCGAGACAGGCGCCGGGCAAGGTTCTTTAGATGAAACACAGCTCCAGCCGCGAATTCTTCGCCTATTGGAACGCGAAGCGCGGCACCGCACGTGCCCCCGACCGGAGTGAGTTCGAACCGTCCGCGGTGCGTGAGCTGCTGTCCGACATCTTCGTGCTGGCCTACGACGGCGAGACCCGTTTCCCCTTCCGCGTCGCCGGCACCCGCACCTCCGCCCTGCTCGGCTGCGACCTCAAGAACCAGAGTTTTTCGGCCCTGTTCACCGACGAGAGCCGCGGCGAGATCGAGGACATCATCACCTGCGTCGTCGAAGAGACCCTGCCGGCCATCGCCGGCATCACCGCGACGACCGAGACCGGGTCCAAGGCGCATCTGGAATTGCTGCTGCTGCCCTTCACCGCCCGCGTCCACATGCCGGCGAGCCTGACCGGCCTGCTCGCCCCGTTCGAGGACGACGTCACCCGGCTGCACGGTCTGGTGCTGACCTCGTGGCGTTACCTGCATCCCCAGGAGCGCTTCGTGCCGCGGACCCTGCGCAAGCTCGCGATCGCGCGCGGCCTGATGGTTTATGAGGGGCTGCGCTAGCCCCTGACGCCTGTCTGGCGACGGGATAGCGGGCACCGGTCGCTTGCACCGCGGGCCCTGGAACTCTATTAGCTGGTTCGCCGCCACGGCGGGGGCAACCCGCTTATTGCAGCTGCGGCCGGGCTGGGCATGTTTCGAAATTCGATCAGGCAGAAGATCGTCGGCATTGCCGCGGGACTGATCGTCCTCGCGGTGATCACCTCGCTGCTGTCCATGGTGATGGCGGGCCAGGTCGGCCATCTCCTGGACGAGCTCACCAACCGCTACATCCCCGCCTACGGCCATCTCGCCCGCGTCAACATCCGCGCGCTGGAGCGCTCGCTCGCGATGCGCCGGATGATGATGGCGAAGATGCAGGCGCCCGGCGAAGACGCCGGCTACGAAAACGCGCGCAAGGCCTTCAACGAGATCGAGCCCCTGATCAAGCGCGAGGCCGATGCGGCGCGCGCGCTGATCGATGCGATCATCGCCGATCCCTCGACGCCGTCGGACAATGCCGCGCTCGGGCGTCTCGATGACCGCATCGACAATGCCGTCAATGACCTCCTGATGCGCCTGAACGCGGAGAACAAGGCGCTGCTCGAGCAGATCGACGCCAAGGATTTTGCCGCCGCGCGCCAGACCACGCTCCGCGCCGACGCCCTGCGCGACGACTTCAACACCAGGGTCGAAAGCATCCGCGCCGATATGCTGGCTCAAGTCTCTTCGGCCGCCGCGAAGGTCATGAGTGCCCAGCAGCGGGCGATCATCATCTCCGGCGTCGTGACCGCGATTGCCGCGATCCTCGGCTTCGTGTTCGCGATGCTGGTTGGCAGCGGCATCACGCGGCCCGTGATGCGCCTCCTCGAGGGCACCCGCGAGGTCGAGGCGGGCCGCCTCGACGGCGCCATCGCCATCACGACCCAGGACGAGATCGGCCAGCTCTCAGCCGCCTTCAACCGCATGATCGAGACGCTGCGCCACAACCAGCGGATCCGCGAGACCTTTGGCCGCTACATCAACCCGCGGATCGCCGAGGGCCTGCTCGAGCAACCGGCAATCGCCGCCACGGAAGGACAGCGCCGTGTCATGACGGTGATGTTCTGCGACATGAAGGGTTTTACGCGCCTGAGCGAAGGCGTGACGCCGAGCGGCCTCGTCAAGATCATGAACCTCTATCTGTCGACGATGTCGGCACCGGTCCATGCCCATCGCGGCATCATCGACAAATATATCGGCGACGCCATCATGGCCTATTGGGGCGCCCCCTTCGTCGAGGAGGCCGAGCAGACCCACCTCGCCGCACTTGCCGCCATCGACATGGTCGGCCAGGTCGACAAGCTGCGCAAGGATCTGCCCGAGCTGCTCGGCGTGCGCACGATCCCGGCCGACTGCGATATCAGGATCGGGATCGCCACCGGCGAAGCGCTGGTCGGCAGCATCGGCTCCGAGTTTATGATGAGCTACACCGTGCTCGGCGACACCGTGAACCTCGCCTCGCGGCTGGAAGGCGCCAACAAGTTCTACGGCAGCCGCAGCCTGATCTCGGAGGCGACCGCCGCGGCCTGTGCCGCCACCATCGAGCTGCGCGAGATCGACCGGCTCGTCGCGGTTGGCCAGACCCAGCCGGTCGCCGTGTTCGAGATCATCGGCAAGAAGGACGAGCTGACGCCGGCGCAGACCGAGCTGCGGCAGCACTATGCGGATGGTCTCGCCGCCTATCGCGAGCGCCGCTGGGACGATGCCGAGCAGGCTTTCGCTGCGGCGCTGGCTGCCGCGCCGGGCGACGGACCGTCGATCGCGATGAAGGCGCGCGTCGCGACGTTCAGGCAAAATCCACCGGCGGCGGATTGGGACGGCGCCTGGCACCTGGAGTCCAAGTAGCGGCCCACTCCACCGGGGAGCGCCGGCCGTTGGCGTCACATCGCGCCGTCGCCTATCCTGCACACAACCATGCACGAGACCATCATGCCCGAACTGATCAATCTCGGCGCCTTGCAACTGAAATTCCTGCAGAGCAAGGAGACCACCGGCGGGAGCGTCGACCTGTTCGAGATGACGCTGCAGCCGAACGCGCGGATGCCGATCCCGCATTATCACGAGAGCTGGGACGAGACCATCTACGGGCTATCGGGCGTTTCGACCTGGCGGGTCGACGGCAAGGACATCGACCTCGGCGCCGGCGACACGGTGTTCATCAAGCGCGGCATCGTGCACGGCTTCATCAACCGCTCGAACGATCCCGCGAGCTGTCTCTGCATGCTGAGCCCCGGCGTACTCGGCCCGCTATACTTCAAGGAGATGGCAGCGCTGCTGACTGGCGGCGCGCCTGATCCGGCGAAGATGAAGGAAACCATGCTGCGCTACGGCTTGGTGCCCGTGGCGCCTTGAGGCGATCCCGACGGGTTCAGGACTGGCACGCGCATTCACAACTGAGCCTCGATCGTTCTCGGTGAAGCCTGCCGTTGATGTCGAGATCGAGAAATCTTCTCTTCGGCGAACAGTCGAACGCCAGCCGGCTCGTCACTGCGCGTCAGATTCTAACACCGATGTTAGTTTCGGCTCCGCCGTCCGATCGCACGCGCAAGCGCTACGTCCGGAAGCGACAGTGCGATTGCCGCATCGACAGATATTTTTCAGAACGGACGGAATGTCTCCTGCGATTGGGAGTTGATGCTTCAGACCAATGACGGTCCACATCGAATCGGGAGGTGCGCATGATCAAGTCACAGACGAAGCTCGCAATGCTTGCGGCAGTTCTGACGGCGCCGATCATTCTGTTCCCGCAGCAGACCGCCCGCGCTGCCGGCGGCGGCGGTGGCGGCGGAGGAGGAGCCGGCAGCGGCGAGCTCTACGGGTCGAGCTACAGCACGCCCGCGCCGGCCTATCCCCAGGAGAAGGACAGAAAGACCACGCACAGGGTCAAGAAGCCGGCCAAGCAATCCAGCTTCGACGATCCGGCATTCCGCGACGGTTACCGCGCGGCCTATGCAACAATCTACGAGCGTAACGACTACACCGCCGCCATCGAGCAGTTGCACGCGCTCGGCCGTGACGATCAGCCCAACGTCGCCAATCTGATCGGCTACTCATACCGCAAGCTCGGCGACTACAAGCAGTCGCAGGTCTGGTACGAGCGTGCGCTGAAGGCCGATCCGAACCACGTGCTGACGTGGAACTACTACGGCTTGTGGCAGATCGAACAGGGCAACCGCGATGCCGCCCAGTATCATCTGAGCCGGATCGCCGAAATCTGCGGCACGTCTTGCGACGAATATCGCTCGCTGGCGGCCGCGCTCGAGAAGCCACCAGGGACAAGCCTCGTCTATTGAACGAGCTGGTCGCCCGCATGCGCGACAGCGATGTGCGGGAAAGCGCGGCCCCCGAGTCGCTCGCACTCATCCGGGGCTGCGCGCGTGTCCGTTTTTGCGGGAATTTCGCCATTCCGATCCGAGTGCGCACCAACTAGTTTCCGCGCCGTGCGACGGAAGCGGATACGAGATCGATCATCATGACCTGGCGGCTTCTCGCGTGGAGCGGCATTGCCGTCGCCGTGCTGGTTCTAATTGTTGGCGGGGTCTGGCTCTTCACTCTGCCCGCCGCATCGGTCTTCAAACTTCAGCCGCCGATCACGCAACAGGAACAAGACGCCACGCTCGCGGCGCTCAAGCCGAAGCGCACCCGCCCGTTGATCGCGATCATCGGCATCAACGACATGACCGAGACCACCGACTATCTGATGCCATACGGCATCCTCAAGCGTGCCGATATCGCCGATGTCGTCACGCTGGCGACGGGCCCCGGTCCGGTCACACTGTTTCCGGTGCTGAAGGTCGAGCCTGATGCCACGATTGCCGCGTTCGATGCTGCGCACCCCGACGGAGCCGACTACGTCATCGTGCCCGCGATGAGCCGCGACGACGACCCTGTCGTCATGCAATGGATCAGGCGCCAGGCCGAGCGAGGCGCCGTGATCGTCGGCATATGCGCCGGCGGCAAGGTCGTGGCCTCGACCGGCCTGCTCGACGGCAAGCGCGCAACCACGCATTGGTTCTACCTGAAGCACTGGCGCGACAATCATCCCGATATCCGATACGTCGCCGACCGCCGTATCGTGGTCGACCGTGGCGTGGCGACCACGACGGGGATTTCGGCGTCGATGCCGATGTCGCTCACCCTGATCGAGGCGATCGCCGGCCGCGCCAGGGCCGAGGCCGTCGCCCACGAGATCGGCCTGCCCGGCTGGGACGCGCGCCATGACAGCGACGCCTTCAGGTTCACTCGCCCCTTCGCGCTGACCGCGATCCGGAACACGCTGGCGTTCTGGAACCACGAGCAGCTTGGTCTGGCGCTCATGCCCGGTGTCGACGAGGTCTCGCTGGCGCTGGTCGCGGACGCCTGGTCGCGAACCTTGCGCTCGAATGCTGCGACTTTCGCCGCGAATGGCGACGCCGTGACGACCCGAAACGGTCTGCGCATCTATCCGCAAGCGGTGGCAACCGGCTGGCCCGCGGACCGCCTGCTCCCCGCGCTCGGAGCGGTATCGCCCGCGCAGGCGCTCGACCAGGCTCTCGCCGGGATCGAGACGCGCTACGGCCGAGCGACGGCCGACTTCGTCGCCATGCAGCTGGAATACCCCCGGGCTCAGGCCGCGCCGTGAGGCGCGGTGCACCGGAGAACCAATTCGACATCCCGCCCCAATTGTCATCTGTTTGTCATGAATAGTGCCGACACGTCAGCGCCAGCACAGTTCGGGGACACGCATGGACTATTTCAAACGCTTCAACTTCCTGTTCGCCGCGCCGGTTTTCGAGGCCGACGACCTCGAGGGCATCCGCTTCAACCAGATCATCACCGAGATCGAGCGCTCCGGCTTCGAGGTGGTCCGCGCCCGCAAGCTGGAAGATGCCGAGATCGCGGTGCAGACCGATGCCGCGATCGGCTGCATGGTGGTCGACTGGGGCAAGAAGGGACTCGAGGGCAAGACCGCCGCGCTGATCAACCTGATGCGCCGCCGCGGCCTCGACTTCCCGATCATCCTCTTGATCCGCCGCAAGCGGTTCGAGGACCTGCCGGTCGAGGTGCTCGACTTCATCGACGGCTACGTCTTCTTGTCCGAGGAGACCCCGCCCTTCATCGCCAAGAATTTGATCTCCAGGCTCAAGCAATATGCCGAGAACCTGAAGACGCCGTTCTTCGGCGCGCTGGTCGACTACGCCGAGGAAGGCAACCAGCTCTGGACCTGCCCGGGCCACAATGGCGGCGTGTTCTACAGCCGCAGCCCGATCGGCCGGGTGTTCGTCGAGCATCTCGGCGAAGCCGTGTTCCGCGACGACCTCGACAATTCCGTGCTCGACCTCGGCGACCTCCTCACCCATGAGGGGCCGGCGCTGAAGGCGCAGAAGGAAGCCGCGCGGATCTTCGGCGCCGAGAAGACCTATTTCGTGCTCAACGGCACCTCGACCTCGAACAAGGTCGCGCTCGGCTCGCTGGTCACCGACGGCGACCTCGTGCTGTTCGACCGCAACAACCACAAGGCCGCCCATCACGGCGCGCTCTTGATCGGCGGCGGCATCCCGGTCTACGTGCCGACCGTGCGCAACGCCTGGGGCCTGATCGGCCCGATGCGCTGGGACCTGCTCGACGAAGGCACGCTGCGCGACCACATCCGCAAGCACCCGCTGGTCAAGGACGAGAACGCCTGGAAGAAGGAGCGCCCGTTCCGCGTCGCGGTGATCGAGCAGTGCACCTATGATGGCACCATCCACTCGGCCGAGATGATCCTGAAGCGGATCGGCCATCTCTGCGACTACATCCTGTTCGACGAGGCCTGGGCCGGCTTCATGAAATTCCACCCGATCTATGCCGGGCGGTTCGCGATGGGGCTCGCCAATCTCGGCCCCGAGGCGCCCGGCATCATCGCCACCCAATCGACCCACAAGCAGCTCGCGAGCTTCTCGCAGGCCTCGCAGATCCACATCCGCGACCGCCACATCAAGGGCCAGAAGCGCCGGGTCGAGCACCGCCGCTTCAACGAAAGCTTCATGCAACACGCCTCGACCTCGCCGTTCTATCCGATCTTCGCCTCGCTCGACGTCGGCGCGCAGATGATGAAGGGCCGCTCCGGCGAGGTGCTGTGGGACGACACGATCCGGCTCGGCATCGAGCTGCGCAAGAAGATCCGCGCGGTGAAGCGCGAGTTCGAGGAGAAGGAGACGCGCGCCGAGCGGCGCTGGTTCTTCGAGCCGTTCGTGCCGGATCGCGTGATGATCCCGGACGTCGCGCGCGAGAACGGCGTGCACAATGTCGCCTGGGAGACCATCTCGACCGACCAGCTTGCGACCACGCCGTCCTACTGGCAGCTCAGTCCGGGCGAGGCCTGGCACGGCTTCCCCGAGCTGACCGCGGGCTTTGCCATGACCGACCCGAACAAGCTCACCTTGCTGACGCCGGGCTTCGACCACGCCACCGGCGCCTATACCGATCATGGCATCCCCGCTCCGGTCGTGGCGCAATATCTGCGCGAGAACCAGATCGTCGCCGAGAAGAACGACCTCAACTCCCTGCTCTTCCTGCTGACGCCGGGCGTCGAGGCCAGCAAGGCCGGTACGCTGGTCTCCGGGCTCGTCGCCTTCAAGAAACTGCACGACGACAACGCGCTGATCGAGGACGTCATCCCCGAATTCTTCCGCCGCCGCCCGCAACGCTACAGCGGGGTGCGGCTGCGCGACCTCTGCGGCGACATGCACCGCTTCTTCCGCGACGGCGGCGTCAGCACGCTGCAGGCCAGGCAGTTCCTGCCCGAACATCTGCCGGAGATCGCGATGTCGCCGCGCCAGGCCGCGCAATACCTGATCCGCAACGACGTCGACTATCTGCCGATCGACCAGATCTTCGGCCGCGTCGCCGCGACACCGTTCGTGGTCTACCCGCCCGGCATCGCCACCATCGTGCCGGGCGAGCGGCTGTCGGAACGAAGCAAGCCGATGATCGATTATCTCAAGATGTTCGAGGCGAGCTTCAACGCGTTCCCGGGCTTCGAGGTCGAGGTGCAGGGCATCTACAAGGAGATCGACGAGGCCGGCCGGGTCCGCTTCTACACCTATGTCGTGTCCGAATAGGCCGGCGGACGCAGCACAATGGAGAATGATCACAAGATCACCGTCCGCGCCTCGCGCGACAGCGACGTCGACGCGATGCTGTCGATCTACCGCCATCACATCCGCCACGGCATCGAGGAGAGCGTCGACGACTCCGGCACGCCCGAGCCGGACGATCTGCGCGACCGCCGCAAGAACCTGCGCAGCACCCGCCTGCCGCACCTCGTCGCGGTGTGCGACGGCGAGGTGGTGGGCTATGCCTATGTGGTCCAGTTCCGCAAGCGCCCGGCCTATCGCTACACGGTGAAGCACTCGATCTACATTCACCACCGTTTCACCGGCAAGGGCGTCGGCGGCAAGCTGCTGCAGGAATTGGTCGACACCTGCGCCGCGGCCGGCTTTCGCCAGATGATCGGTTACATCGACAGCGACAACGCCGCTTCGCTCGCGTTGCACGATCGCTTCGGCTTTGCCCGCGTCGGGCATTTACCGGGTGTCGCCTACCGCTACGGCCGCTGGTCCGACACCGTGATGGTGCAGCGCTCACTCGCCGCCGGCGCCACCGCCCCGCCCCCGCCCGCACCGCTGTCACGGCGGTGATGGGCCCGGCTCCTTCCATTCGTCGTCCTGGCGAAAGCCAGGACCCATAACCACCGCATTCAGTCTAGATGGGATAGCGGGCCCCAGCTTCGCGCAACAATTAAGATTTGGGGTAATGAGTCCTGGCCTTCGCCAGCGACGGTGAGGACGGATCTCGACTCAAAACGTCAAACACGCGGTGTCATCACCCGCGAAAGCGGGTGATCCAGTATTCCAGAGACGGCAGTGCTTGAGCCGAGAGGCCGCGGCGTACTGGATCGCCCGGTCAAGCCGGGCGATGACAGGTGTGGATGGGGCTCTAACCATCCGACAGGCTGACGAATAACCGGCAGCAAGTTGCCGGCAGCCTGCGCCCTACTCCAGCGTGAAGCCGACCCGCAGCGTCACCTGATAGTGCGCGACCTTGCCGCCTTCGATATGGCCCCGCGTCTGCACCACCTCGAACCATTTCATTTCCCGGATCGTCTTCGACGCGCGGCTGACGGCGTTCTCGATCGCCGCCTCGATGCTCTTGTCCGATGATCCGACCAGTTCGAGGATCTTGTAGACGTGGTCCTTGTCGTGCGTCGTGGGCATGTCGACCTCCTCTGTGGATGCGCAATCCGGACAGTTTGCAGTCTAATCCGGACAGTCCGTCGTCTGCTACCGGCCGCCGTCGATCCAATGCTGCGCGGCAACACGCCGGTTGATTTGAATCAACGTGTCGCGGCGCGTTTGGTGCCATCATGCATTTAGTGCCGCCTTACGCCTGCCCTTGTCCGTGCGCTCACCTATGGTAGCATGAAACGGTTCAGCATTCGGGAGCGATACGATGTCCACAGCGTCCAGCTCACCCGCCACACCTCCTCACAGCCTCGGATCCGGGCTTGCCAACCTTCGCGCGAAGTGGGGTTGGATCGTCGCCCTCGGCGTGATCTACCTGATCGCTGGCGTGCTTGCCTTCGGCAGCGTGTTCTTTGCCACCGTGGTCAGCGTGCTGTTCGTCGGCGCCATGATGATCGTCGCCGGCGTTGCCGAGATCATCAACGCCTTCCAGTTCAAGACGTGGGGCAAGTTCCTGTTCTGGCTGCTGCTCGGCGCACTCTATGTCGTCGCAGGCTTCATCACCTTCGAGAACCCGCTGCTCGCCGCGGCGACGCTGACGCTGTTCCTCGGCATCGCGCTGGTGGTCTCCGGCATCGTCCGCATCTTCCTGGCGTTCGGCATGAACTCGGCCGCGCCGTGGGGAATGGTCGCGATCTCCGGGCTGATCACGCTCGTGCTCGGTGCCATGATCCTGGCACGCTGGCCGGTGTCGAGCCTTTACGTGCTCGGCATCTTCCTCAGCGTCGACTTGATCTGCGCCGGCGTCAGCTGGATCAGCATGGGCATGGCTCTGAAGCAGCGCACCTGAGCGCGCCGGGCGCAGGCAAACCGGCCGGCGAAGCCTAAGTCGTCCACGGAAGGCGCGCCTTTTGGCGCCTTCACGTTGTCGTGTCCACATCGCCAAATCGCGGCTTCCCGCTCGAACCCACTTCCATCAGGCCCCGTCCAATATGGCGACCGGGCCATTCCGGTTTTGCCGAACCGAAGGATGGAATTTCCTATGTCGATGCGATCGAGATTATCGTCTGCGACGTTGTTTACCGTCGCGAGCACCACCGCGTTGGCGGCAGCCGCCGTGCTGGCCACCACCGTCGCCACGACGGCGCTGACGACCACGGCAGCCCATGCATTTCAGCCGCGTGTCGTTCCGCCCTGCAGTTTCTTCCTCTTCACGGAGGGATGCGGGCAGTCTGGTCCACAAGGCGATCCAGGTCGCGCGCGCAACCGCGACATCTCCCCGGCCTACATGAAACAGTCCGATCCGCGCTACAATCAAAGCCTGCTGAGCGCAGGCGGAGGTGGTGGCGGAGGAGGCGGTGGTGGCGGCGGCCGCTAGCATGATCCGCCGAAAACCTCGCGCGCGGAGAGATGGCGGGTTAGGCTTGCGCCAACCCGCCCTGCTCTGCTCCTTGCAACGCCTCAGGGCTGCGCGAGGTGCCAGGCGCCGTTGAGAAAGCCGTCGCCGGTGATGTCGCCGGCCTTCTGGTCCTTGGCGAAGGTATAAAGCGGCTTGCCCTTGTAGGCCCACTGCTTCGAGCCGTCGTCACGCGAGATAATGGTGTAGCCGCCTTCGGCCTTGTCGCCGGCGTCCGCCTTCAGCACCGGCCAGTTGGTCGCACAGGGTCCGTTGCAGGCCGACTTGCCGTCGGTGTCCTTGTCGAACGTGTAGAGCGTCATGCCCTTGGTATCGGTCAGGACGGAACCCTTCGCCGTGGTGCCGGTTTTGGTCGGCGGCGCCGCCAAGGCGGCGGACGCGAGTGCGAACGAAGCGGCGGTGGCGAGCGTGAGTGCGAGCTTTGTCTTCATGATGTCTCCCTTTCGAATGCAAACGACTTGCATGCGTAAGGACGCGCGAAGGCCTGCACTATTCCGCCGGCGGTGCGGAAACAATTTCCGGCCGAGCGGCTGAAGTGAGGGGAATAAAGCCGAGAGCGCGTGCCGATACCGGCAGCTACCGCCTGATCTCCTCGGCCGCGCGCACCAGCGGGCGGTCGGAAAGCTGGATCGGGCCGGAGAACGGCGTGCTCATTTCGAGGATCAGATAGATCGCGGCCGCGATCAGCGCAGCCGCGGCGACATAGGTCGAGACCACGACCGCGTTGCGCGGCGCGCGAAAGCCCAGCGTCGCGAACATCAGCGTCAGCCATCCGACCAGGATGCAGATCAGCGGCGACGGAAACGAACCGTCGGACTGCTCGACAAAGGTCCAGCGCTGCTGCACTGCCTGCCGATAGACCGACCGGGCCTCGTTCCACAGCGCGATCTTCTGCTCGTCGTTGAACTTCAGCTCGCGGAGACTGTTGCCGACCTCGTCGAGCAGATGTTCGGACACCTCGTTCGCGCGCGAGATCGGGGCATCCTTGAGTGCCTGCTCGACATAGGCGAGCAGGTGCTTGCGCGGTTCGTCGGCGCTGGGGCCAAGCGGCCGCAGGCTGCGGTCGAGCAGGATGAGGTCGGTGGCGAAGACATGCAGATTGCGGTCAACCGCCACATAGGTGTTGGCGGCATTGTTCATCATCAAGCCGAGCAGCAGCGACGGCATGGTGACGAACAGCGTCGCGACCAGGCGTACCGAGGTATTGGTCTCATCGCTGCGGTGATGATCCCGGAGCCGGCCATGGATCGCCATGGTCCCAAGCGCGGCGCCGCCGAGCAGCATGAAGATCAGGATGGCGACGACGACTGCAACCACGGCTTGCGGAGACCTGCGAGAGAATCAGGTGCGCAGGATAGCAAGGGGCGCGGTGCGGCGCATGTCCGGTTGACTAGCCTTCCCCACGCGCTATCCAGTCCGGAGCGGCTTTGGCGCGCTCCGGGAGGCGCGCAAGGGCGCCCAGAGGAGAACGACGTGCATATTGTCGACGACAGCGAGGTCAACCGCGTCCTGAGCTTTCCGGTCCTGATCGAGGCGATCGAGGCGGCGCACCGGCGGCCGAAGATTGCGGTTCATGACAGCTATCTCGGCGACGACAAGGGCCAGCAGCTGGTGACCCGCAGCGCGGTCGATGCCGGCCGCTTCATGATGACCAAGCTCTACACCAGCTTCCCGGGCAACCTCGCGCACGGCAAGCTGCCGGCGGTGCAGGCGGTCTGCGTGCTGTTCGACGGCAATGACGGCCGGCCGCTCGCGGTGATGGACGCCGCCGAGATCACCCACTGGAAGACTGCCGCGGATTCCGCGCTCGGCGCCAAGCACCTGGCGCGGCCGGATGCCCAGACGCTGCTGGTGGTCGGCGCCGGCGAGATGGCGCGCTGGCTGGTGCGCGGGCACCGCACGGTGCGGCCGTCGTTGAAGCAGGTGCGGGTCTGGAACCGGACCGTAGAGCGCGCGCAGGAACTCGCCACTCTGCTCGAAGCCGACGGCATCGCCGCCACGGCCGTCACCGACCTCGACGCCGCGACCCACGAGGCCGACATCATCACCACCTGCACCCGCTCGCGCGAGCCGCTGGTCAAGGGCGCGAACCTGAAGCCCGGCGCCCATCTCGATCTGGTCGGCGGCTTCACCCCCGACACCCGCGAGTCCGACGACGAGGCGGCGCGGCGCTCACGCATCTTCGTCGACCGCCGCGAATCCGCCTTCGACGGCGTCGGCGACATCCTGCAGCCGATCGCCAGCGGCGCGATCAAGGAGAGCGACGTGCTCGGCGACCACTACGACCTCGCCGGCGGCAAGGTGAAGGGCCGCTTGTCGGAAAGCGACATCACCTTCTTCAAGAACGCCGGCGGCGGGCACCTCGACCTGATGACCTGCGAGACGGTGCTTGCGCAGCTCGGGAAGGAGCTGCGCTGACCGCCCACGGTCGTGTGGCGCGTTGGCTCATCCGGTCGACGTACTTGCGCTAAGTCTCCCGCAACCAGACCTCGCCGATCGAATGATCGGAGCGCTTGCGCAGCACGACGTCGGCGCGGGTCCGCGTCGGCAGGATGTTCTCCCTGAGATTGGCGCGGTGATGCTCGCGCCACAGCCGCTCCGCGACCTCGCGCGCATCGCTCGGCGGCAGGTCCCGGTAATGGTGGAAATAGGATGCCGGGCTTCGGAACGCGGTCGGCTGCAGCCTCAGGAAGCGCTCGACATACCAGGACTGGATGTCGGCCTCGTCGGCATCGAGATAGATCGAGAAGTCGAAGAAATCCGAGACCACCACCGGCGCCGTGCCGCGCGCCAGCAGCACGTTGAGGCCCTCGAACACCAAGATGTCCGGCTGCGCGATGACCTGCCGTTCCGACGGAACGATATCGCCGATCAAATGCGAGTACACAGGCAGCTCCAGCTCGCTCTCACCCGCCTTGGCCGCTGCGAGAAAGCGCAGCATCCGCGGCAGATCGTAGCTGTCCGGAAAGCCCTTGCGCCGCATCAGGCCGCGCTCTTCCAGAACGGCATTGGCGTGCAGGAAGCCGTCGGTCGTCACCAGCTCGACGCGTGGATGATCAGCCCAGCCGGCCAGCAGCGCGCACAGCACACGCGCAAAGGTGCTCTTGCCGACGCCGACGCTGCCTGCCAATGCGACGATGTAGGGCGAGCGGCGCGCCGGCCGGCCGAGGAACTCCGCCTTGACCTGCGCGAGATTGCGCGCCGCCGAGAAATGCAGGTTCAACAGCCGCGTGAGCGGCAGATAGACGTCGCTGACTTCGACCGATGTGATCGGCCCGTTCAGGCCGCGCAGCGCCGCGAGGTCAGCGTCCGACAGCGTCAGCGAGGTGCTCGCGCGCAACGCGGCCCAGTCACTACGCCCGAAGATCATGTAGGCGGACAGCTCGTCGGGCTGGGTCATCCTCATCCGTCACGGTAAGCTGATGTATCCGATCAAATCTTGCCGAGGCGGAGCCAGGAACGTCAATGGTCATTACCCAGACAGGAATCGCAGGGCGGGTTAGCGCAGCCTAACCCGCCCGACGCTCCCTACTCCGCGGCCTGCTGTGTCGGCGCATCGAGCGCCGCCGACACCTTCGGCGGCGACATCGGCAGGCTGTAGAAGCGCTTGCCGAGCGCGTTGTGCACGGCGTTGGCGACCGCGGCCATGACAGGCACCAGCGGCACCTCGCCGACGCCCTTGACGCCCTGCGGGTGCTTTGGGTTCGGCACCTCGACCAGCGCGCAGTCGAGCATCGGAAGGTCGGAGCAGACCGGCATGCGATAATCGAGGAAGCCCGGATTATCGACCTTGCCGTCCTTGTTGTAGATGTACTCCTCGTTCAGCGCCCAGCCGATGCCCTGCGCGACGCCGCCCTGCAGCTGGCCCTCGACATAGCTCGGATGCACGGCGCGGCCGACATCCTGCACGGCGGTGTAGCGGATCACCCTGACGATGCCGAGATCGACATCGACCTCGACGTCGCAGATATGCGTGCCGAAGCCGCCCTCTGCTCCTTGCGTGTTGAGCTGCACGCTGGCGCCGATCGGGCCGCCCTGCGACGGCGCCTTCTCGGCGAGGTCGGCAAGCGTTAACGGCTCGAACTGGCCGGCGTTTGGACTGACCGGATGCGCGGCGCCGTTCTCCCACTTCACGGCCTCAGGGTCGATCTCCCAGAGCTTCGCCGCGCGCTCGCGCAAGGTTGCGATCACCTTGTCGGCGGCCTGCGTCACCACCATCGAGGAGGCGAACAGCACGCGGCTGCCGCCGGTCAGGTTGGAGAAGCCGACCGTCTGGGTATCGCCGATGATGACGGAGACGCGCTTGTAGTCGATGCCGAGCAGCTCGGCGCAGATGTTGGCGATGCCGGCGCGCGAGCCGCCGATATCGGGATGCCCCGTCGTGACGACGACATTGCCGTCCTCGGTGATGTTGACCTGCGCGGAGGATTCACCGCCGGCGTTGAACCAGAAGCCCGAGGCGACGCCCCTGCCCTGAAGCTTGCCGAGCGGCGCCGCATAATGCGGATGGTTCTTGGCGGCTTCCAGCGTCTCGATGTAACCGATGCGCGGGAATACCGGGCCGTGCGCGGCCTTGGTGCCCTCCTTGGCGGCGTTCTTCAGCCGCAGCGCCAGCGGATCCATCTTCAGTGCCTCGGCGAGCTCGTCGAGCACGCATTCCACCGCATAGGCGCCGATCGGCGCACCGGGCGCGCGATAGGCCGCGACCTTGGAGCGGTTGGAGCAGACGTCGAAGCCTTCCGACAGCACATGCGGAATGTCATAGGGCGCGAAGCTGCACCCGACCGCACCGCGGATCGGCGAGCCCGGGAAGGCTCCGGCCTGCAGATAGAAGCTGCCATGCGCGGCGACGATGGTGCCGTCCTTCTTCGCGCCGATCTTCACCGTGCTCTTCGAGCCCGAGGTCGGCCCTGTCGCGCGCATCACCTCCTCGCGCGTCATCACCATCTTCACCGGACGGCCGGATTTCTTGGCGAGCAAGGTCGCAAGCGGTTCGAGATAGACGATGGTCTTGCCGCCGAAGCCGCCGCCGATCTCGGCGGGGATGGCGCGGATGTCGCTCTGCGGGATTCCCGTCAGCATCGACGTCATCGCGCGCACCATGAACTGGCCCTGGCTCGACGACCAGATCGTGGTCTTGCCGTCGGCCGCGACCGAGATCAGGCAGGCATGCGGCTCGATATAGCCCTGGTGCACCGGGCGCGTGGTGAAGGAGCGCTCGATCACGATCTCGGCGTCCTTGAATCCCTGCGCGATGTCGCCCTTCTTCGATTCGATGCGGCCCATGATGTTCGAGGGCTTGCCGTCGAATTTGTTGAACTCGTGCAGGATCGGCGCGCCGTCCTTGAGCGCGTCGTCGATCTCGATCGCCCAGGGCAGCACCTCGTAGTCGACCTCGATCAGCTTGCAGGCTTCAGCCGCGATCTCCTCTGATGTCGCGGCGACGGCGGCGACAGGGTGGCCGGGGAACAGCGCCTTGTCGCGCGCCATCACGTTGCGGCACATCCAGCGCATGTCCTGGATGCCGAGCATCACGGCGCCCTTCTCGATCGTGAAGTCGACGATGTCACGCGAGGTGACCACTGCCTTGACGCCGGGCAGCGCCTCGGCCTTGGCGGTATTGATCGCCTTGATGCGGGCATGTGGATGCGGGCTGCGCAGCACCTTGCCCCAGATCATGCCGGGCATCGTGGTGTCGGCGGCAAACGCCGCGCGGCCGGTGACCTTGTCGACGCCATCGGGCCGGATGGTACGCTGGCCGATCCATTTGTTATTGACGACGTTCATCGCGCAGTCTCCCGCATTTCAGCCGCGGTCTCCATCACCGCGCGGACGATCTTGTCGTAACCGGTGCACCGGCAGAGATTGCCGGCGAGCCAGAAGCGGACTTCCTCTTCGGTCGGATTGGAATTCTTGGCGAGCAGCGCCTCGGACGCGACCAGCATGCCCGAGGTGCAGATGCCGCACTGGAGCGCGGCGTGCTCGAGGAACTTCTGCTGCAACGGATGCAGTTCGCCGCCCCTGGCCATGCCCTCGATGGTCCGGATCTCGTGGCCTTCGGCCTCGGCCGCGAGCATCAGGCAGGAGCAGACGAGACGGCCATCGAGCGTGATCGAGCAGGCGCCGCAATCGCCGGACGAGCAGCCTTCCTTGGAGCCGGTGAGCCCCAATTGCCCGCGCAGCGCATCGAGCATGGTCTCATACGGCTCGCACAGGAATTCGACCGGCTCGCCGTTGACCGAGGTGGTGACGTGCAGTTTCGCCATGATGCTAATGTCCTCCCGCGCGCTGGGCGGCGATCGCGGCGGTGCGCTTGAGCAGCACGCCGGCAGTCTTGGTGCGATATGCGATGGTGCCGCGCTTGTCGTCGATCGGACGGCAGGCGGCGCGGCAGGCGGCGGCGGCTGCTTCCAGCGCGGCATCGTCGAGCTTCGAGCCGACAAGTGCTTGCGCGGCGGGTGCGACCAACAGCGCGGTCGGCGCCACCGCGCCGAGGCCGACACGGGCCGCGGTGCAGACGCCGTCCTTTAACGTCAGGCTGACGCCGATGCCGACCACCGCGATGTCCATCTCGGTGCGCGGGATCATCCGCAGATACGCATCGCTCGAGCCTTTGGGCCGCGGCGGCAACGCGAAGCCGACCAGGATCTCGCCCGGCTTGAGGTTGGTCCGTCCCGGTCCGGCCGGCACGTCCTCGACCTTGATCTCGCGGCGGCCGTTCGGGCCCTGCACGGTGACCACGGCACCCGCCGCGATCATCGCCGGCACGCTGTCGCCGGCCGGCGAGCCGTTGCAGAGATTGCCGCCGGCAGAGGCACGGCCCTGCACCTGCTTGGAGCCGATCAGGTTCACGGCCTCGAGCACGCCCGGCCACACCTTGCCGAAGCGCGGGTGCTCGGCGAGCTCCATGCCGGAGACGGCGGCACCGACGCGGAAACCGCCGTCGGCGGTCTCGGTGATTTCGGTCATCTCGCCGATCTTCTTGATGTCGACGATCAATCCCGGCCGCACCAGGCCGGAGCGCATTTGCACCAATAAGTCGGTGCCCCCAGCCATAATGCGGGCGGCACTCCCGGCGGCAGCAAATGCGCCAATCGCTTCATCAAGCGTGCGCGGTGCTACGTATCGGATATCGGTCATGACGGTTCTTCCGGTCTCCCTCAGCTGCTTGTTCGCGCTGCTTGTTCCCTTTGCGGGATATGGCCTTATTGCTGGCCGGCAGGACCCCAAGCCTACACGGCGGATCAGGGTCCGAACAGCCTGCGAGGTGCGGCAGGAAGCGCAGGCTCCTATGCAGGATGCGGACTTGTGCGGTGACGGCACAACGCGCGGTGCGGCCGCGGTCACCGAATGTTCACCCGACCGATCCAGGAAACCCGGCGCCCGGCTGGCGGCCCGGCTCTTGCTTGCCTTCAACAACGGATTGGTGAAGCATGCCGGTCGCTGTGGCATCCGTGCCCGCGCAACGACAAATCGGGAGATGGTGAATGGCGGATGTTTCGCGCAGAACACTCCTCAAGCTCGCGGCCAGCGTGCCGCCCGCGATCGCGGCCCCGGCGATCCTGTCATCGCGCGCCGTCGCCGCGGCCAAGGGCAAGACCATCACCGCAGTGATGCATTCGGACCTGCGCATCATCGATCCCGGTTTCACCACCGCCTACATCACCCGCGACCATGGCTACATGGTCTACGACACGCTGCTCGGCATCGATTCAAGCTTCAAGGTCCGGCCGCAGATGGCGGAGTGGACGATCTCGGACGACAAGCTGACCTACACCTTCACGCTGCGCGACGGCCTGAAATGGCATGACGGCGCGCCCGTCACCGCCGAGGACTGCATCGCCTCGCTGAAACGCTGGACCGCCGTCGACGGCATGGCGCAGAAGCTTGCCGAATTCACGGCTTCCCTCGAGGCGAGCGGGCCGAAGACCATCGTGCTCAAGCTCAAGGAGCCCTATGGCCTGGTGCTGGAGTCGCTCGCAAAGCCGTCGTCCTACGTCGCGTTCATGATGCCGAAGCGGCTCGCCGAGACGCCGCCCGGCAAGCAGATCGCCGAACAGATCGGCTGCGGGCCGTTCAAATTCGTGGCCGGAGAATTCCAGCCGGGTGTGAAGGCGGTCTATGAGCGCAACGCCGACTACGTGCCCCGCAAGGAAAAGCCGGATTGGCTGGCGGGCGGCAAGGTCGCGAAGGTCGATCGCATCGAATGGGTGACGATGCCGGACGCCCAGACCGCGATCAACGCGCTGCAATCCGGCGAGATCGATTTCCTGGAACAGCCGTCGGTCGACCTGCTGCAGGTGCTCGAGGCCAATTCCGACCTCACCGTAGCCGTGCTGAACAAGTTCGGCTTCCAGATCGAGGGCCGGATGAACTTCCTGCACCCGCCATTCGACAATCCCAAGATCCGCCGTGCGGCGTTCCTGGCGATGAACCAGAAGGACGTGCTCGACGCCACCGTCGGCAATACGAAATTCTACGAGATATGCGGCTCCTATTTCGCCTGCGGCACGCCGCTCGCCAGCGACGTCGGCGCGGAGACGCTGATCAAGGGCAACGGCATGGCCGAGGCCAAGAAGGCGCTCGCCGCCTCGGGCTATGACGGCACGCCGGTGGTGATCATGATCCCCGGCGACGTGCAGACGCTGAAGGGGCCGCCGACAGTCGCGGCGCAGCTGTTGCGCGCGGCCGGCTTCACCGTCGACGCGCAGGTGACGGACTGGCAGACCGTGGTGAGCCGCCGCGCCAGCCAGAAGCCGCCAAAGGAAGGCGGCTGGAACCTGTTCTTCACCTTCACCGGCGCCACCGAGGT
Source organism: Bradyrhizobium viridifuturi (assembly GCF_001238275.1). Classification (GTDB taxonomy): domain Bacteria; phylum Pseudomonadota; class Alphaproteobacteria; order Rhizobiales; family Xanthobacteraceae; genus Bradyrhizobium; species Bradyrhizobium viridifuturi. Next base: position 89,207 of record NZ_LGTB01000001.1, on the reverse strand, counting down.
GATGAACCCGATCGTCAACAACCAGATCGCCGCAAACGGCAAGAAAGCCTGGTTCGGCTGGCCCGAAGACGCCAAGCTCGAGCAGATGCGCGACGCCTACGCGCGCGCCACCTCGCCCGAAGAGCAGAAGAAGTTCGCCGTCGAGATCCAGAAGGAAGCCTACGAGCAGGTGATCTACATTCCGCTCGGCCAGTTCCGTTTGCCGAGTGCCTGGCGCAAATCACTCACCGGCGTGCTCGAAGGCCCGGCACCGCCGGTGTTCTGGAACGTCGACAAGACCGAATAAGATCGGCGGCGCGATCGACGCGCCACCGATCAACTTTGGGCCAGCCGAAGCACATGCAGCCGGGCGCTGCAAAAATATCGAAAACAACCCCATGCAAAGGAGCCGGCCGCTGCCGACGTTCGACAAGGCAGCTTGACACGTCGGGCAACTCAGGGATACATTTCCAATATTCCGAAATCACACTCCCGCTCACCGACGGTTGCACCAGCGCCGTCCGCGCCGCCGAGCGGACGTCGGACCTTGTGATAGCTCCCCTTGCCTCCTGATACCCAGAACGGACCTTCTGGCGGCATCGGCCCACGTCGCCTTTTGACCCTGAGCGGACATCGGGTCACGTCATTAGCACCTCACTCACTTGAACGTTCGAGTAAGCTGCTGCATGTTCTTGCACACCGTCGGAATTGGCAATGCGTGCTTTAATCGTTGCATTTACCCTTAGTCTAGCACCGCTCACCGCTCAGGCGGATGACGCTCTAAATCCACCGCATCCAGCGCTCGCACCAATTCAAGCTGAGCTCAATCGGTGCAAGGAGGCAAAGCCCGGGAATATACCTGAGATGCTTTGCGCGATTGATGCCGACAAAGCCGTCGATGCAGTATTGAATGCCCTGTACGGCCAGATTGTTGCGAAACTCAAAGATGCGAGCGGGCCGGACTACGACGTCGAAGATCGAAAAGAACTGCTCAAGCGACTGATTGCTTCAGAGCGTGCGTGGATTGCCTATCGCGAGGCGGAATGCTCCCACGCGTCGGCCGAGATGTTAGGCGGCAGCGGAGAGAAAACGCTACTGGCGGAGTGCAATTTGTCGATGAGGCTGGATCGTGTGAACTCGCTCTTTGGGTTCTACCAGCATAGATTTCCAGAGATCGCCAAGTGAGAAACAGGAGCCTTGGCTAGGCAGACCGTGCCTTACCGTGAGTGTCTGTTTATGGCCCATAGCCGACATTCATGCGCCAGGCGGCCAATCCGAACAACGTGAAGCTCGATCTGCTGCTGCCGCGCTTTCCATCAACACCAGCCGCAGCGACTAGCGCGTGGTCGAGCGGTTCCGGATGATGCGCGTCACCGATGAGCGCTGGGAGCCATTCGGACCGATGGTCGCGGACTGCCCCTGCGGCGCCCCCAGCGCCTTACCCGATCCAAGCCTCAAATGACATGTGGACGTCACAGACGGGTCGGCACAGTGAGGAAGGACGACAAGGCCGAACAGGATCGATGACGCGATTTTGCGCGCCGCGTCGTCATCGCGTCCTATCGCTCAGGAGCCGAGCCGGGTAGCATCTCAACCTAGCTCGCCCCACCTTCCTGCAACGCGCGTGAACTTGCACGTCTCGAGCGCGTGAAGCTGCAAGGCTGGCAGCATGAAGCAAAATTCGACGGTTCGAGGCTGATCCAGCGGGAAATCGTGATGCGCGACCGATGAAGAGCTTCAGCAGCGGATTTGTTGTCCTCACATCCATGCTCTGCGCCCTTCTCGGCCTCCAATCGCTCTCCGCCCGGACGGCCGATGCGATAGTCGGCGTGAACGCGTCGGTGGGGTCACTGAGCATCGACCAACAGAATGCAATCCTCGCGCAATTGCACGCAGCCAACGTTCATTATATCCGATCGGGCATTACGCCCGATGCGAAGGGAGTGGATTTTGCGCGGCGCGCCCAGGCGCAGGGTATCCAGATCGAGTGGCTGGTCCAGTTGCAATACCGGCCCGGCGCGCCAAGCCGACCATGGCCCAACGCTTTCGGTGTGTGGGGCGGACCTCCGTTGTCCGCCGCCGATCCAGATCAATTCGGAAAGTACTTCGAGCCGCTGCTCGAAAAACTCGAAGCCGCCGGCGTCAAGCTCGCGGGGTTCGAATTGGGCAATGAAATCAATTCCGCCATGTTCAACGCGGATTTCAGCTTGCCGGCGGAAAATCCGGCCCAATCCAGAGAGTTCAACCTCGACGACCTTTCGCATGATCCGGAAGCGCAACAGGTCGCCAAAGGCTATCTGCAATATCTCAAGCTGCTGAAGGTCATGAAGGAGGCTCGCGCGCGGTCGAAGCTGAATCAGCACGCACCGATCATCAGTGCCGGTCTGGTGTTCAACGAAGCTCCGGAGGCTCCGCGAACTGCGCGGCTCGACTCGGTCGGTGCCGTCGCAACGCTGGAGTTCATGCGCGCGAACGGGCTCGACGCACTCGTCGATGGTTACGGTGTCCATACCTATCCTTGGACGAATGATCCGGGAAGTCCGATCGCCACCGAGGGACGCCGCGACCGGTTACAGAAGTACGTTCTCGCGGAATGTCGGCCACAGGGGAGCCAGACCGGCAAGCCCTGCTGGATCACCGAGTGGGGAATTCCCGACCGCGAGTCGTCCTGCCCGCCTCATGAAGCCAATCAGATCACCCTGGTCAACGAGACACGAGCCAACTTCCGACCTTACGTCGCCGACAAGCAGGTGCTTGGCCTGTTCTACTATGCGTGGCTCGACAGCCGCGAAGGCTTTGCGATCTACCGTTGCGATCGCTTGACGGATGCCGGGCGCCTTGCACTGACGCCGTTCTGACGGAATCACCCAATCTGTCGGTACATGGGCTCGGCTCGCTTGACGGAATTCCGAGATAGCGCAAACCGGCGATTACATCTGCATTCGCGATGCGCGGCTTGCTCCCGGCGTCACCTCAGGGACGATCACCACGTCCCCGGAATGAGATCTATCTGGCGTGATCGCTGTTCACCACCAGTATGGCCACCGCCATCCCTCATAGAGATCCCACGACGACACCAGGGGCGGCGCGTATGGATCGATCCGGTCATCTTCAGTGCGATAACGATATCGTGGGACAACATTATAATCCCACGGAGTGGGCCTTATCACGGGCCCGGGGATGATGACTCTCCTTGGTTCATGAACGACCTGTGCCTTCCGCGTCCGGGCTTCGGCACCAGACGTTGCGAGGTTACACAGCACCAAGGCAGCTCCGAGAGCGCACGCGACGGTCATTATCTTCATGCATCGTCCTCCCTGGCCGAGAGTGCAAAAGGACTCAAGGCAAGGCAAGCTAATTCACGCTCGACCGGCTTGAATGAGCGCTTGTGATCCGTAACCGCGGTATTTTGGCGCAAACGCCTTGGAGGAAATCCAGTTCCCCCCCGTAGTCTTCCGGCACTCAAGTTTTGACCGCGATCAAGTCTCGTCGATACAACCACTCCATTGTGGTTGTCATGCATTGGCACCATATCGAAAACGCGCCCTTCGACCGTGAGCTGGAACTGGCCGTCATCGACTCTGATGGCGTCCATTCCCTCATATTTCCTTGTCGCCGGGTTTTGGGCGGCTGGATCATTTCGACTTCCGGCGCCGCACTAAAAATTCGCCCTACCCATTGGCGAGAGTGGAGCACCAGCGTGTTGCCCTACGCCAAGACCTATCATTAGGCTTGTGGTTTGCGCCATGATAGGCCTGCAACGTCCGCTTTCGCGAAGTCATCTGACCCAGGCCAAGCAGGCCGTCATGGGCGGCTTGTGACCCTTGGCTGGCCCCACGCCGGGCCATGATTTCCGGTTCGCGCGGGAAAGCAGCCATTCGGCAACTTGATTTAACTCAAATTCGAGCAGCGGCTTCGGAAGATAATGGCTTTCTCAGTCTTACGGGAGAAGAGCAATGACGAAGAAAGCCAAGCTTCTTGGATTGGTCATGACTGCGGCGCTGTTTACGGGACTTCCGCTCTCGGCGCATTATTCGCCGACGAAAGTGGTGTCGATATCGTTCGACCACGCGGAAGCGCGAGTTGGGCGACCGCTTACGCCGATGAGTGTTGCGGGCGTGAACCGCAGAGTGAATCGGCGCGCGTATTACGGAGCAGCGGCAGGTGCCGCAGCGGTCGGAGCCGCGGGAGCTTATGGCGTGTATCGGCGTGGCACGGCGTGTGGATATTATCCTTACCCACCCTGTTATTGAACCTCGTCGGAGGCTCGCCATTCGTGGCAACGGAGGCGGTGGAAACCGGCCCGACGGCTGGAAACGTGGCTGACGTACTCAATGTCGGCGCGCCACCGCCCACCGCCGGGCCGTGCAAGCCGATGTATACGAAGTAGCTGCTCACCGAGGTCGGCTGGTCATTTCCGACGGCTTCAGCGGAGGTTGTCGGCCGGCCGATGTCCGCTTCTATCCGGTAAGCGCCCAACCGGAGCTTTCGTTGCGGTGGTTTGTCGGCGCTTTTGCCGAAAGCTACGCGCAGCACGAGCGTGAAAAAGCGTCCCCTTCAATCGCTCGCGCCGTTGGCTCCAATTGTCGCATTGTGGTTGCTCCTTCTTGCTGACGTAATGTTTGCCGTCTTCGCGGGGAGTGTCTTCTTCGCCGGGAGGTCTACACGACTTCATTGGGTGACCTACCGGCACGAGCCTATGCTGTTAGCCTTCGTTTTCACGACCTCTCTTGCGGGTAGCGGCCTCTGGGGTTGGCTTCTCCTCGGCCTCATTCCAAAGAGAACCTAACGATATGCTCAAACTGAATCGCATCGTCGGTTTCATAATTCTGGCAGCGCTTGTCTACGGTGTGCTCCAGGCTTACGGGCTACTCCCTGAGGGCGCACCTCGGCTGTTTCCTCAACGCAGCGGCTCGCCAGCGGCTTAGGATTGATGCTCCGCATCCGAACGCCCGCTCCTCGCCTGTTGCTGACCTTCCGGAGCCATCGCCGAGATGTTTAGGTGCTAGAGTACGGCGGACACCCGGTGCCGAAGGTCGGATGTCGCACTTCGAGATCAGGCGAGCCGCAGACCCGGTTCACCTCTCCCCGACGGGGAGAGGTCGATTTGCACGGCAGATCGGGAGAGGGCCGCAGCTCCAATGAAGGGCTGCAATCCCTCACCCGGTGGTTCGCGCCGACCTCTCCCAGAGGGAGAGATGCCTCGCGTCACTGACCATTGGTCCGGCGTGCGGCCTTCGGCGCCTCGTCCTTCAGCTTCTCCAATGCGCCGGGCATCATCTGCCCGAACATCGAGCTCAGCATCGCGGTCGGGATCAGGCCGGCGCTGCTGCCCTCCTGCCCCTGCCCGCCCGACATCAGGAATTGCGGCACCAAGGGCTGATTGATCCGCGTCAGCGCATCGGCGAACTTCGCGAAGTTCTGCTCGGCAAGCCGGTATTCCGGCCCGCCATAGGCATCGACCGCGAGCTTGGTCGCCTGCGCATTGGCGGTGCCGACGGCCAGCACCCGGTCGGCCTCGCCCTGGCCTTCGAGCCGCGACTGCTCGCCGACCGCGGCTGCGGTGACCTTCCGCGTCTCGGCATCCTTCTGCGCGCGGGCGAGCGCCGCCGCACCCTCGTTCTCATTGACCCTGACCTGGATCAGCGATTGCGTCAGCGCGGTCTGCGCCGCCGCCGTCGCCTTGGCTTCGTTGAGCGCGCGCTCCTGCACGGCGGCCTTCTCCTGCTCCTGATAGGTCTCGATCTGCTCGCGCGCGATCTGGCGCGAGCGGAGCTGGATCAGGATGTTCTCGATGGTGTGGTCACCGGCGGCGGCACGCGGCGTACCGATCAGGACCTCCTGAAGGTCCAGCGAATAGCTCTCGAACTTCGCCTTCATGTCGTGGGCGGCTTCCGCCTGGATCGCGGCACGGTTCTGCAACAGCTCGATCAAGGTCATCTTCTGCGCGATGTTCTTGAAGAACGCAGAGACCATCGGGTCGAGCGTCTGCTCGACCAGCTTCTTCACGTCGCCGAAGCGCTGGATGATCATCGGCGCCTTCTTGTAGTCGATATGCATCACCACCGAGAGCGGCAGCGTCGGCTCGAACGCGTCCTTGGTGATCAGCGAGATCTCCGACAGGTTCTCGTCGAGCTTCATCGCCCCGACCTCGCCGCGCACCCATTTCAGGATGAAGTTGACGGTCGGGATCACCTCGATCTTGCCGGCATAGGTGTTGAAGGCGTATTTGCCCGGCAACAGCGGGTCCTTCCAGACGCCGCGGCTGCCGTTGAGCACCAGCTCGCCGTGGCGATACTGCTCGCCCGAGACGTCGTCGGTGCGCGGGCCGGTGTAGAAGATCACGACGCCGACATTGCCGACCGGGATCACCGTCTTCGGCACCGCCTCGACGGTCGCGAACAGGCGGTTGATGTACCAGGTGCCCTCGACGATGACCTGGAGCTGACGGCCGCGATAGCCGCCGGCGCTCAGGAATTTCTCCGGCTCCTGGAAATTGTTGTGAAAGGTCGCAGCATCGCGCAGCTCGATGCCGACTTCCGGCGCGATGATCTCGCCCGGGGGCAGCGACGGGCCGTCATGCACGGTGACGATGCCGACCAGATCGTGATCGGCCGCCAGCACGACCGGGGCAAAGCCCCAGCGCTCGGTGATCGTGAGCTGCATGCTCTCGAGCACGCCGCGCTCGCGCTCGCTCAGGGCATGACCGTAGACGCGCTCGTCGGTGATGACGGCGAACTGCGTGGTGTTGATCGCATAGGTACCCTCGCGCAGGATCTTGCGCTGCGGGCCCTTCTGGCCGCCGCCGAGCAGGAAGCGGCGGGCGTCCTGGAAGTCCGACTTGTCCTCGGTGTCGTTGGCGCCGAGCACCTGCGACGGCTCCAGCGCCGCGCCATCGCGCGCGAATACATAGGCGATCTTGCCCTGGCCGACGGTCACGAGGTCCGAGCGATGGATCCGGTACATGAAGGGAAACATCACGTGCAGGCCGCCGCGCAGCACCTCCGGCTCATAACCGGCCTCACCGTTCAGCGCGATGAAGCCGCCGCCGATCGAGCCTTTCATCGCCCACAGCTTCTCGACGATGCCGACCTGATTGTTCGGAATGTAGCGAAATACGTTCGATATGCGCAGCAAGATCACAAGCGCGATCACGACTGCGGTCCAAATGGCCGGCTGGGTTAAACCCAGGCCATTAAGAAAACCGACGAAGTCCATAGTCCGTCTCCACAATTCGCAACTGGGCGGTTTGGGGACCCAAACCTGACCCAAGAATTGCGGTGCGGACATGTGGTGCGGCCATGGCGGCGCAAGGCGTGAACATTATTCGCGCTGCCAATCTTTTTTTGACGACAGGATGAACCGCGGCACGGCGGGCGCGACATCGATCGGCGCGACAAGCATTGCTGCGATTGCGCATCATTCGCAGCAGCCGGCGGAAGGCCGCGTGCTCAACGTTTCGGGTTGCGCCCGCGGATGTGGTCAAAGCCTTGCTTGATCGCGGCGAAGCGCGCTTCGACCACCGGCTCGAATTCGAGATCGGTGAAGATATAGGGCCAGTCGTTCTCGACGCCTTCGCGGACGAGTTCACCGACATACATGGGATCGATGCCCTCGGAGACGCGTTGGCGGACCTGATTGATCCGCTCGGCAAGCGGGCCGGATGTCGGCAAGGCACGGACCGCCCCCTCGAAGCGCTTGGGCAGGTTGCGCCCTGAGTTCACGATTTGCGTGCGGATGAAGCCGGGACACAGCACCGATACACCGATCCCGCGGGGCGCGAGTTCGGGCCGCAGTCCCTCGGACAGCGCGACGACGCCATACTTCGATACGTTGTAAGCCGTGCTTCCCCCTGAAATGAGGCCGGCGAGCGAGGCAGTGTTGACGATGTGTCCGCCCTCGCCGTGCTGCTCGATCAACGGCCCGAAAATCTCGATCCCCCAGATGGTCGCCATCAGGTTGACGCCCAGGGTCCAATTCCACGACGCGTCGGTCCAGGTGCCATAGGGCCCGCCGCCGCCGACGCCTGCGTTGTTGACGAGGATATGCACCTTGCCGTAGCGCGCGGTCGTGGCTTCGGCGGCGGCTTGTAGTTCGGCTTTCAGTGAAACGTCCGCCTTCACGCCGTCGACATCGACGTTGGTGCGCCTCAGTTGCTCGAGCGCTGCGGACAGAGCCGCCTCTTCAATATCGCAAAGCATGACCTTGACGCCCGCCTGGGCGAGAGCGGTCGCGATCCCCAATCCAATGCCCGAGGCGGCACCGGTCACGAACGCCGTCTTTCCAGCGAGTTCCTTCACGCGCATTCTCCCGTGCAAGCGGACACCTTCATTCCAAAGCGTCAGTGTCACGAGGCGTCATATGACCGCACTTTCAAGCGATTGGGAAGTGTGCGGGATGTCCGCTCCCGGCCTAGCCGGCATGCATTCAGACCGGCTGCCATGTCTCGCCTTTGTGAAGGCAAAGCGATCTGGTCCTGATGTCGGCGCGCATGCGCGGACCGCCATCGGCGTCACCCACCTGCCGCTCAATTTCCCGGTCGTCATCGCAGCAGAACTTGCCGTTCGCTGACGTGGCGGGGCGCGGCACGCCGCGACGCTCCCGCCAATCGGGGTAATCCGGAAGTGATGTCAGCGCGATTGCGTTGGCCGGTGGTGGAAATGGCGTGTCGCGCGCATGATCCGAAGCGGTACCACCGACAACAAATCGCGATGCAGCTTTTCGAAGCATCGAAGCGTTGCGCGGCGGGTGCCGACGTCCGTGAACAATTCAACCATCGCCAATGAGGAGTTGCGACATGAGTCGAGACAGCACCTTCGCGCTGGGCGCATTCGCGGCACTGTGTCTGATGTCATCCGTAGCGATCGCCCAAAACGCGCCGCCGACGTTTCAAGGGGACCCAGACGTCTATAAGCTGATCTTCGAGGATCAAAACTTTCGCGTCATCGAAACGGTGCGAAAGAAGGGAGTCCATGACAAGGTGCATGGCCATCCCTTTCCTTCGGTCGTCTACCACGTGACCGATTGCGATACGAGGCTCTACGCACCTGACGGAAAGACCACGGATGGCCACACCAAGGCCGGAAGCGCGAGTGCAGTCCCCGTCATCGCCTCACATTCGGCCGAGAATATCGGCCAAGCGGACTGCCGGCAGATCTTCATCGAGCGCAAATAGGACGATGCTTCCGGCCCCTCGTCGCGAGGCCGCCTCGATGTGGCGGCCTCGTGGTCTTCGGGTTGTCAGTTGACTGTATGCCGCCTACACGGCCTGGCTCTGGCTGCGCGCCAATGAAGCCACGTCCGGCTTCGGATGCCACCAGCGTCCGCCGATCACGACGCCTTCCGACACGATCTTGCGATCGCCGGTCAAATGTTCGCCGACCACGTCGACATAGTCGAACTGCCCTTGCCTGACCGACATCAGCGTGGCATCGCCGACGCAGCCCGGCTTGAGGCTGCCGAGCTCGGGTCGCCGCAACGCCATCGCGGCATTGACGGTGGACGCCGCGATCACGTCCGGCAGCGACATCCCCATGCAGAGAAATTTCGACATCGTCGTCACCTGGTCGAACGCCGGGCCGTCGATGCAGAGTTGATGGATATCGGAGGAGATGGTGTCGGGATAGAAGCCGTTGGCGAGCATCGCGCGCGCGGTCTTGAATGCGAACGAGCCCTTGCCATGGCCGATGTCGAACAGCACGCCGCGCTCGCGCGCCTCCAGCACCACCTTCTTCACGGTGCCTTGCGCGGTGGCCGGCGTGTTGGGGAACGGCCGGAACGCATGGGTCAGCACATCGCCCGGGCGCAGCCGCGCCAGCACCTCCTCGTAGCTCGGCGGCGGATGGTCGATATGCGCCATCAGGGGCATGCCGACCTGCTCGGCCACCTCGAGCGCGATCTCGAGCGGCACCAGCCCGGAAGTGCCCGAGGCGAACAGGCCGACCCGAACCTTGATCCCGACGATGAGGTCGCGGTTCTCGTCGGCGACGCGCGCGGCATCGACCGGGTTCATCAGCCGCAACTCCTCGCTCTCACCGACCATCACCCGGTCGGAGAAGCCGAAGATGCCGGCATGCGAGACGTGCAGATAGGCCAGGATGCGGACCTGGCTCGGCTCGATGACATGCTTGCGGAAGCCGGCGAAATTGCCCGGGCCGGCGCTGCCGGTATCGACCGAGGTGGTGACGCCGGACGCGCGGCAGAATTCCTCCGCGTCGATGCCGAGCGAGGTGCCGCCCCAATAGACGTGGGTGTGCAGGTCGATGATCCCCGGCGAGACGATCAGCCCGGACACATCGCGCATGTCGGTCGCGGGCCCGGCGGCCAGTCCCTGCCCGATCGCGGCGACCTTGCCGCCGGCAAAGGCGACGTCGGTCACCGCATCGAGCTTTTGCGACGGGTCGATCACCCGTCCGCCGCGCAGAATCAAATCGAAAGCCATCGTCATCTCCGGATTGCAGCCGGCACGATGGTCGAGTTCGGCGGCGCCTGCAAGCGGCTCAACCGGCGCGGGCCTGATGGGAAACCGGCGCGGCCGGCGTCACCGGTGCCGCGCTCTTGTCTGCATCCATGTTCGTATCGTTGCCAGCGCCGTTGGCGGACGCGACGATCGCCGCAATGGCCGGGTTATTCGCGGCCTCGGAGGCGGCAATGGTTTCCTGGGCCCAGCGGTACGAGGATTCGAAGATCTCCTGATGACGGTCGAAATCGGTCACGTCGATGCCATCGGGCGTCGGCGGACGCATCACCAGGTCGAGCGGCGTGGTCGGCAGCGTGTCGTAGCGCTGATGCGCGACGAGGCTCCGCCACAACACGTTGACGGCGCTCGGCGCGGCCGGCAGCGACTTCCGCCGGAACGGCATCAGCAAGGTCGCAAGCAGCTCGAACCTTCCAGGCAGCGCGGCATAGTCCACATCGAACATCTCGGTCGCCGGCTCGCCGAAGTGCACCACGAGATTTGGGCCACTCTTCATCTGGTGCATCTGCGCCAGTGGAACGTTGTCGACGAGGCATCCGTCGACCAGCATCGAGCCGTCGCGGGTGTAGAACGGCGGCAGCAGGCCGGGGATGGCGCTGGATGCGCGCACCGCCTGCCAGAGCAGGCCGGTCCGGATCAATTCGAGGCTGTGCGTCGACAGATTGGTCGCGACCGCCGCGAACGGCCGCCAGCAATCCTCGATCCGGCAATTGTGGCCATACTGATCGGCCAGCGCCCGATCGAAGGCCTTGTGATCCAGCAGCGCGTAGCGCGGCCAGGTCGGACGGCGAAAGCTGCGGCTGGAGACGAAGATCTCGTGCGTGCCGCGCTCGAGATGCTCGGGGTCGTAGTTCTTGGCAAAGCCGGCCGCCATCGCCGAACCGACGCTGGTGCCGACGAAGATGTCGAACATCGCGCCGCGCTCGCGAAAGGCCTTGTAGATCCCGACATGCGCGGTACCGAGGCTGCCGCCGCCGCCGGCGACGAACCCGACGGCGCGGCCGCACAGGAAGCGCACCAGGCTGTCGATATCGATCTGGTCCTCGAGTGCGACATGGTGGTGCATGAAGCAGGGCAGCCGCGCGAGCCAGGCCGCGGTGCCGCTGACCTCATGCTGCCTGATGTCATGAACGCGAACCAGCCGACGCGCCGACGCGGGATGCACGGTGCAGGCGAAGCTCTCGAGCTCGGTCAGATCAGGCGCCGGCGCCTGGCCGCGACAGGCCAGCACGACGAGGTCGGCCTGGCGGATGGTCTTGCGCGCCCATTCAGATGCCTCGTGGCCGCCGAAATAGGCCACCAGCGGCGCGTCATACTCTATCCGGTTGAGCCAGTCGGCAACTTCGGAATCGTCCAGCGCGCGGCCGGGAAACATCGCCTGAACGCGCGCGAGGTCGACGATCTCGGCGCCGGCGGCGGCGAGGCCCTTGCGCAGCCTTTGCTCGAAGGCGGCAGGCACCGGCTCCCGTCCGCCCGAAATCAGCGCGACCGTGCGCGCTTTCGGTGACGCCCGCACCGGCAGCAGGCGCGCGGTCTGGATCGCAAACCGCTGCGCGAGCGCGGCCAGCAGCGCATCGACGATCCCCGGCGCTTCCTCGACAAGCCGCGCATAGGCCGCCCGCGTCAACACCAGCACGCTGCTGTCGCGGATCGCGATCACATTGGCCGTGCGCGGGATGTTGGCGAAGAAGCCGATCTCGCCGACCAGCTCGCCGGCGCGTAGCTCCGCGATCGGCTCGGGATGATCGGTCCGGTACACCGCGAGCGCGCCATGAAGCACCAGGAATAGTGCATCCGAGGCGCCGCCCTGCTCGACCAGCAACTCGCCGCGCACCAGATCACGCCGGGTCATCGCACCAAAAGCGATCAGGCGCTGCTCGGCGCTGAGCGTCCTGAACAGCGCGAAGTCCTCGGACAGGCTTCCCCACGCAAACGTTGAACTCGGCGGCACACGGTTCGATTGCATGCACGGATGTTAGCGCCGGGCCGCGGCCCCTGCGAGCGATATCGGAGCATGATCGGCGGCACCGGGCCGCCATTCCTTGGAAGCACTGCAACAGGATTTGCAGCGCCCCTCTTGCCTGCCTCAGCCCACCAGCTCCGGCCACGGCACGATGGTCGACTTCACCGTCTTCATCGCCATCGCGTCCGCCACCGCCTGCGCGACGCCGTCCTCGGTGAACGGATAGATCGTCTGCATGTCGAGCCAGGGATATTTGTGGCGGGTGCGGTAGAGCATGTCGACGCCGAGCGGCAAATCGTTGCCGGTGAAGCCCCAGGAGCCGAGCACGTTGAGGTCCTTGGTGCAGATGCGGTGCCACGACGTGTTGATCGAGCCGGCATCGGTGAACTGGCCCATCTCGACGTAAGTACCGCCGTCGCGCAGCATCTCGATGCCTTCGGGTCCCGCGGTCGGATGGCCGGAGCAGTCCATCACGAGATCAGCACCGAAGCCGCCGACGATGTCGCGCACCGCCTTGATGCGCTCCTCGGGCGTCCTGAGCTGCTCGATGTCGACGGTCGCCTCGGCGCCGAACTTGCGCGCCAGCGCGAGCCGCGGATTTTCCGGCGCGCCGACGCAGATCACGCGCCCTGCCCCCATTTCCTGCGCGGCCGCCACCGCGAGGATGCCGATCGGCCCGGAGCCCTGGATCACCACCGTGTCGCCCCAGGAAAAGCCGCCGGCGCGCGTGGCGCGGTTGAAGGCGCGGATGCAGGAGGTCAAGGGCTCGGAGAGCGCGCCGAGCCGCAGCGACATGTCGTCGGGCAATTTGTAGATCTTGGTGCCGGGCAGCATATCGAGATCGACATAGACATATTCGGCCCAGCCGCCCCACATGTGCGGCGCCTTCTCGAAGCCGAGATAGCGGCCGTAATACACCGGCGTCAGGCACTTGTTGGCGCTCTCGGGATAATGGATGCAGTAGTAGCAGCGGCCGCACGGCATCAAGGGCGGGATCATCACCTTCGATCCCACCTTGAGCGGCTTGCTCATGAAGTCCTCCGTGAACTCCGGGCCGCATTCGACGATGACGCCGCCGAGCTCATGGCCGAGCGTGAATGGCCAGGGCAGCGGCTTCGGCCAGTGTCCTTTCAGGATGTGCAGGTCGGTTCCACAAACGCCGCAGGCGCCGACCTTGATCAAGGCCGCCTTTTTGCCGACATCCGGCCATGGCACGGTCCGGATTACGGGCTTGGCTCCAGGTCCGTCATGCGTGCAGACGCGGATCTGCTCCATCGGTTCGTCCTCCCTGTCCGTATCGTTGGGCCGGCTGCGGCCGCACCGAGCTTAGGTCAGGACGATCGGGATGTCATGAAGGCCTGTCATGAAGACTTTCATGACAGGCTTTGGCGGGACGGGGCGCTTCAGATCTTGACGGACGTATTTTTTCGCAAGGAAGCGTCAATTGTGAACGCGGCCGAGGGCGAATGGGCTTGTAGCATTGCGGGGAACGACACCATGAATCCTGGTATCGAAGGCATCGTCGGCATGTACGTCAAGCTGGGCGAGCTCGACACGCTGCAACGCATGAAAGAGCACCGGCAGAGCCTACTCGACCAATGCGTCGACACTGCGAATTTCAACTTCGACGTGACGCGATCGATCTACCGGAGCGACCTCGAGGTGATCGAGGCCGGCATCGAGAAGCTCTCGGGCGAGATCACCGGCCATGTCGACGTGTTCAACGAGAACAGGATCAGCGGCTGGGCGTTGTACGACCAGCACCCCGACAAACGGGTGACGATCGATATCTATTTCAACGGCGAGCTCGTTGCCGAAGTCGTTGCCGATCAGTTCCGCAAGGACCTGCTCAAGCTCAACAAGGGCGACGGGCACCACGCCTTCTTGTTCGAGCCGCCGAGCGGGTCCTATCAGCCGCCCTTGCAGCTCGAGATCCGCGCGGCGAAGCGCAAGGTGCTGAAAGCAGTGACCGTTGAACCACCGGCGGTGACGGTCGAGCCGGCCGAGGACGCCGGAGCCCGATAGCCTCACCGCGGAAATCGTCACTTCATCGCAGTGCCGTCGGGCGCAAAGCTCTCGACCTTGTCCGTGATCACGAACGACATCAGGTCGTGCCCGATCACCAGAGGTCCCTGATAGGTCGTGCGCGTCCGCTTCAGCAGCGCATCCTCCGGCACGTCCTGGGTCGGCGGCTGGCTCGCGAACACGATGTGCGAGTAGACCGCGAGCTTCGGCTTCACCTCTGCGAAGATCTTGCCGGCCTCTTCCGGCGAGGTGTGATGGTTCTCGATCGCTCGATAGTTCGGATAGGCCTTGAACAGGTCGGGGTCGATGACCGCGACCTCGTGGATCAGGAGGTCGGCGCCCTCGGCCGCCTTCGCCACCCGCTCGTCCGGCTTGGTGTCGCCCGACAGCACCACCTTCTTGCCGTCATATTCGACGACGTATCCGAACGACGGCTTGATCTTCTCGCCGTGATTGACCTCGATCGCGGTGACCTTGACGCCGTTTTTCTCGTAGACCGGACCCGGCTCGATGTCCTTGGCCGCGAACGCGACACCCGAAAGCGGATACCCCTCGTCGTCGACGCGGATCCGGATGTCCTCGGAGAACGCCTTGGTGAGATTTTCGGTCATCGCCACCGTGCCCTTCGGCCCGAAGATCACCATCGGCGTCTTGCGCGAGCCGAACGGCGTGCCGATCCAGCCCGTCAGCCACATGTCGGGAAGACCCACGACATGATCGGAATGCAGATGGGTGATGAAGTGCGCCGTGATCGCGCCGATCGGGATCTTCTTCTGGAACAGGCGGATCGTCGAGCCGCGTCCGAGATCGAAGATCAACTTCTCGGACCCCGCCTCCACCAGCGTCGAAGCGCTGAAGCTGGAGAGCCGCGGCGTCGGCGTGCCGGTGCCGAGCAAGGTGACTCGCATCTCGGCGGCGCGTGCCGTGCCGGCGCCAGTGAGGATCGCCGCCGCAAGCGCAAGCCACAGTTTCAGTCGCATGATTGAACGTCTCCACCCCTGAAGCCTACTCATTGCCTGGAGCTAGGTGAACTCGCCGGGGCTGCCAATGCCTGCTGCGACATGACGGGCCGGCGCGGCGGATTGACAGTAATGGCAGCTCCATCCCAAGCTGCGACGCAACTTCAGGTTATGGAATGACGCTACAGCCCGGCTCCGAACGAATCTTCGCGGACGAGCGCACCGACCCGCTGGATGGACGTGTGCAATGGGCACCGGCGAAGTCGTTGTGGCTCGGCAGCATGACCGCAGTGGCGATCATCTTCGGGCCGCTACTGTTCTCGTGGAGCGCATTCACGCTGTTCATCGCGACCAGCGCAATCACCCTGTGCTTCGGGCATTCGGTCGGCATGCATCGCCGCCTGATCCATGCAAGCTTCGACTGTCCGCTGTGGCTCGAGCGGCTCTGTGTCTATCTCGGTACCCTGGTCGGAATGGCCGGCCCCTACGGCATGGTACGGCTGCACGATCATCGCGACTGGGCGCAGCGCCAGGCGGCGTGTCACGCCTATTCCCGTCACGCGGCCGGCTTCTGGCGCGATGCGTGGTGGCAAATGCACTGCACACTCGTGCTGAAACACCCGCCGCTGTTCCGGCTCGAACCCCGGCTTGCCGATGACCGCTTCTATGCCTTCGTCGAGCGAAGCTGGATGTGGCAGCAATTGCCCTGGGCGCTGCTGTTCCTTGCGATCGGCTCGTGGAGCTGGCTGGTCTGGGGCATCTGCGTCCGGGTCGCCGTCTGCGTCACCGGTCACTGGTTGATCGGTCATTACTCGCATCGCAGGGGCGGACAGACCTGGATCATCGAAGGCGTTGCAGCCCAGGGCTACAATGTCGGCATCGCCGGGCTGATCAGCATGGGCGAAAGCTGGCACAACAATCACCATGCCTATCCCAACTCCGCGAAGCTCGGGCTGCTGCCGGGCCAGATCGATCTCGGCTGGTGGCTGATCAAGGCATTCGAGGCGGGCGGGCTCGCGCGCAACATCAAGACGCCGGACAACCTGGCACCGCGCCCCGGTGCGCGCCGCGTCGACCGTCCCGATAACGCCGGTGCAGTCGCCGGCACCTAGCGCGCCGCGTTGGTTCCATATCCGCCGCGCAAGTTGCGGATCTGTTGCGATGCCGCTATATCGTCGCCTGTCGGAAAAGGCAGACTTGGTTTGGTAAGCCCAAGTCCTTTCGAAGTCGAAATCCTTTCGCAATCGAGAGCTCTGGTCTCCTGCTCAATGCGTGAGATCCCCACGACGAACACCGGATGCCGTCAAGGCGTCCATTGTGTTCGTCCGTGCGGTTCTCAACCCGACGAACTGCTCCGGTCGAACAGCGACACAGGAGCAGTTCATGCACAATAACCGCACCCTCCCCCATGACGTCGTGATCGCAGGTGCCGGCCCGGTCGGCCTGTTGCTGGCCTGCGAGTTGCGGCTCGCAAACCTCTCGGTGCTGGTGCTGGAGCAGGCCGCCGACCCGCGCTCGCCGCTGAAGCGGCTGCCGTTCGGCATGCGCGGCCTTTCGGCGCCCACCATCGACGCCCTGTACCGGCGCGGGATGTTGGACAACATCGCAGCGCCGCAGCGCGCGAAAGATGATCCGGGCCGCGCCGCGTCGAACGGCGCGCATCGGATGCAACAGCCCCGCCGCCCGGCGGGCCATTTCGCCGGCATCCAGTTCTATCACGACGACATCGACACGTCGCAATGGCCGTATCGCCTGCCGAGCCCTGCCGGCACCAGCATGGCGGTCGAGATGGAGGCGCTCGAATCCACGCTGGCCACGCGCGCGAGCGCGATGGGAGTCGAGATCAGACGCGGCACGGGCGTCGAGACATTCGAGCAATCGGATGACGCCCTCGCTATTCACGCCGGCGGCGAGACTTTCCACGGACGCTGGCTGGTCGGCTGCGACGGCGGCCGCAGCACTGTGCGCAAGGCGGCCGGATTCGAATTCGCCGGCACCGAACCCGAGTTCACGGGTTATTCGATCGCGGTCGAGATCGCCGATCCGGACAAGCTCGCCCCGGGGCGCCACTACACGCCAACGGGCATCTACACATACGCGCATCCCGGCACCATCGCGATGGTCGAGTTCGACGGCGCCGCATTCCACCGCACCCAGCCGATCACATGCGAGCATGTGCAGGCGGTGCTTCGCCGCGTCTCCGGCACCGACGTCACGTTGACGGCGCTCCAGCTTGCCACCACCTGGACGGACCGCGCCTGCCAGGCGACGACATACCGGAACGGACGCGTGCTGCTCGCTGGCGACGCCGCGCATATCCATTCTCCGTTGGGCGGACAGGGGCTCAACCTCGGGCTCGGCGATGCGATGAACCTCGGCTGGAAGCTCGCGGCCACGATCCGCGGCGACGCACCAGCCGGCCTGCTCGACAGCTATCGGACGGAGCGGCATCCCTTGGGCGCGCAGATTCTCAACTGGTCGCGCGCCCAGGTCGCGCTGATGCGGCCGAGCCGGAGTTCGCGCGCGCTCGAAGCCATCATCCGCGATCTGATCGCAACGCCCGACGGCGCGACATATTTTGCCGAGCGCGCGTGGGGCGTTTCGCTGCGCTATGATCTTGGCGGCGGCCATCCGCTGGTGGGTCGCAGCGCACCAGACTTCGAACTCGCTTGCGGAATGCGGCTCGGCGAACTGCTCAGGGATGGGCGCGGCCTGCTGCTGGACTTTGACCCGCGCGCGCCGTTGCGAGCGCTTGCCGATCGCTGGCGCGGCCGGATCAACTACGTCGCAAGCGACGCCAGGGATCGGCTCGGCTTGACCGCGGTGCTGGTGCGTCCCGACGGGTTTGTGGCCTGGGCCACAGACATCGAGCCGGATCTGAAGGAGACTGCTCAAGCCGCGGCGCGATGGTTCGGAGAACCTGACGCGGCATACCAGAAGGCCTGACGTGTTCGGGTACGGCGCATGTGAACTTCGCTGATCACTCTCGCGCCGTGTCCGGGTTCCCTCTCACAACCGTAACGCCCCGTTAACCCTATCAGCTTTAGGGTCATCGGGGCTCCGAATGGACGGTGGCCGGGTTTGTCGTGATGTCGTTTGCACAGAAGAAAACTAACGTCGTCCCCGTAGCCGAGGAGCGGCGTCGCTTCCAGCGCGTCAAGGTGCACCTGCTCGGCCGCTACATGCTGCCCGACCGGCGCGAGTTTCCCTGCCAGATTATCAACATGTCCCCGGGCGGCCTCGCCCTGCTGGCGCCCGGCATCGGCAATGTCGGCGACCGCGTGATCGCCTATCTCGACCATATCGGCCGGGTCGAGGGCCGTATCACCCGCATCATCGACAACGGCTTTGCGATGACGATCGGCGCCACCGCGCGCAAGCGCGACAAGCTCGCCGCCCAGCTCACCTGGCTCGCCAACCGCGACATCCTCAATCTGCCCGAGGATCGCCGTCACGACCGTATCGTGCCGCGCAACCCGATCGCCCTGCTCACCCAGGAAGACGGCACGCGGATGACCTGCCGCATCATCGACCTCTCCTTGTCCGGCGCGGCCATTGCCGCCGAGAACCGCCCGCCGCTGAAATCGCTCGTGATGCTCGGCCGCGTGCAGGCCCGCGTGGTGCGAAATCTCGAGTAAGGCTTCGCGCTCGAATTCGTCCACGAGCAGTCCGCGGAAACGCTCGAAGAGAGCGTTACCGCGAGGTAAAGCGAAAAACCGCTCAACACCCCCGTTTTCAGCCCGCGAAGGCGGCCTCCGGTGCACCGGTGGCCGCCTTCGCCGCATTTGGCGCGGTGAAATCGGCGGTTAACGGCCGCACCGTTTGGCGTAACAAACCGCGCTGGCGCAACGTTTGCCGTGTTAATGCATAAAATTTGAATCAATTGCAGTTGTTTCAAATTTTACGCGAATTCGATTCAAGTACAGATCGAATTCGCCGCAGCTTTTACGAGTATTCGCGTCAAATCTACTTTGCGCACTTAGCGGCGGCGAAAAAACTTTGTGCGAAACGTGGTCCCAACAAGAAGAACGGGGGCCACAATGTTTGGGTTCAGGGGACAGGGGAAAGGTTTGGCGGTTGCCGCCATCCTGTTTGCGACGTGCGTGTCGGCCAAGGCCGGCGACGTGGTCTACGCCAGCCTGGGTGACGTCGCGCGTTCGCCGATCGGCTGGGTCGAGTTCTGTGCCGACAGTCCCGCCGAATGCCGCGGCGGCAAGACGCAACCGCGCGACATCGTGATGTCGCAGACCGCTTGGCGCGACCTCGTGCGGGTCAACAAGTGGGTGAACGAATCCATCAAGCCGATGACCGACATGGATCATTGGGGCGTGATCGAGAAATGGTCGTTGCCGACTGACGGTTACGGCGACTGCGAGGACTACGTGCTCCTGAAGCGCAAGATGCTGATGGACGCCGGCTGGCCGCGCGAGGCGCTGTTGATCACGGTGGTCCGCGACAAGAAGGGCGAAGGCCACGCAGTGCTGACGGTGAAGACCGACAAGGGCGAGTTCGTTCTCGACAATCAGAACGAGAGCATCGTCGCCTGGACGGAGACCGGCTACCGCTTCGTCAAGCGGCAATCGCAGAGCGATCCCAATGTGTGGGTCTCGCTCGGTGACAACCGCCCCGCAGTTTCAACCGCCAGCTCGCGCTGAGCGGCAACAAGGAATCGAGTTCGCGACCCGGTCACATCCCCACCCCTCCCCGTCCCAGACCGGTTCGCGCGCGGCCAGGCTTCCCCCAAAGCCTGGCCGCAACCATTTTGGGAGACGCTGCGGCCGCTGATCAGAAGAAGCGCTCGAGGAACGCTGCCGTCTCGTCGGTGATGCCGACGATCTTGTTGGTGGCCTGGCGATAGAATTTGAAGTTGAGCTCGGTCTCGGGCCGGCCGTCATCCCAATCCTTGAAGCGCTTGAGCTGGTCGCGTCCGAGCGGCTGCCGCGCCAACGCGACGCGCGTGACCGCGATGCCGACGCGCGGCGTTTGCCTGGCGATGCCGGCCTTGCGCGGCACCGCCTCGGCCGCGGTGACGATCCCACGCGCGATCAGGCCCTTGCCGCCCTCGTTCTCGCTCGCGAACAGGAACACGACGTCTCCCGTGACGATCAGCTTGCCGCCATACATGGTCTTCTGCGCCACGAAGGTGAACGCCTTCGCCCGCGGCTCTCGGATCTCGGTCTTGATCGCAAACGCCATCGCGTTCCCTTCGCGCCGGTTCGCCCGGCCGTCCGGCGGACCGAGGCTTGACATCCTAGCACCGGCCTTGTTGAATTGAATTCAATTCAGTTGTGGACACACGATGGGCGCGACGAGCCTCGGGACACGCGACCGGCTGCTCGCGGCGGCCCAACAGGAACTGATCGAAGGCCATGGCCACCTCGAGATGCAGGCGGTCGCGAAACGGGCGCGGGTCTCGGTCGGGCTCGCCTATCACCACTTCGGATCGAAGGCCGGCCTGATCGCCGCCGTGGTCGAGGATTTCTACCAGCGCCTCGATGAGGCGCGTTCGGCGGCGCCAAGCTGTCCGCCACCAGTTGGGCGGACCGGGAGAAGGCGCGGATCGGCGTCTATGTCGCCTTCCACTATGAGCACCCATTCGCGCCGCTCGTGATCGGCCCGCTGAGCCGCGCGGTCGAGGTGCTCGACGTCGAGACCGCCTTCACCAGACGCCAGCTTGCGGCCGGTGCACGCATGCTCGAAGCCGCGCAGCGCGACGGGATCGTGCCCGCAGACCTCGACCCTCATCTCACCATCGCACTGATGATCGGCGGCATCCGTCAGGCGCTGATCGGCGCGTTCACGGGCGAACGGAGGCCGGATCCGGCCAGGCTCACCTCGGACATCTGGGCCTTCATGGCCGCCGCGCTGCGCTTGCCGGCCGGCCTCCCGCCCAGCAAGTCAAAGGCGACGCGGCGCAGCCGCTCCTAACGTTCAACTTTAACCCCAAGGTCGGTGGCCATCTTGTTCAACCCGCACGATTTTCACACGCCGCAATCGTCCTACGCCAAGCCGGATCTGCTGCGCTCGAGCGCGGGCGGCTATTTCGGCCCCGGCAACGCGCAGCTGCCGGCACCGCCGATGCTGATGATGGATCGCATCACCGATATCGGCATCGACGGCGGCGCCTACGGCAAGGGCCGCGTCGCCGCCGAACTCGACGTTGCGCCGGATCACTGGTTCTTCGCCTGTCACTTTGCCGGCGACCCGGTGATGCCCGGCTGCCTCGGCCTCGACGCGATGTGGCAGATCATCGGCTTCTGGCTCGGCTGGTCGGGCTCGCCGGGCAAAGGCCGCGCGCTCGGGGTCGGCGAGGTCAAGTTCAGGGGGCACATCACGCCGGACGTCAGGCTCGTGCGCTACGAGGTCGACATGCGTCAGGTCCGGCGCGGCCGGCTGGTGCTGGGGGTCGCCGACGGCCGCGTGCTCGCCGACGGCGCCTGCGTCTATCTGGCAAAGGACATGAGGGTCGGCCTGATCGCGCCCGCGGGCTGAGCCACAGTCCCGTTTTGGGGCAGAAGCCCCGGAACTTGCGGCGACTTTTGCCACCCCCCATGCCATCGGCTTGACGCCCCGGGTTTTGCCCGCGGCGAGGTTGTGCTATTTCGAACCTTTCAATTGATGTCCGGTTCTGGTCGCATGGTCGAACTTGCCCCCCGGAATTCGCAAGCCGGCAGCCTCATTGGCGTGCAGCCGATCGCGATCGGCGCCGTGGCGCTGGTGCTCGTGCTGTTCGGATTCGGCTCGATCGCGCTATGGCGCAGCTTCGGCGGCAACGTGCCCGAGACCGATCGGATGGTCGCCGCCCGCCAGCTACAGGCGCGGACCGCCCAGGTCTCCGAGGCCTTGGTGGAAAAGACCAAGGGGATGGAGCTGACCCAGCAGGAATCGATCGACCAGTTGCAGGAGGTGCAGGACCAGCTTCTGACCATGCGCAAACAGTTCGCCGCGCAGCAGGCCGACGCCAAGAAGCTGTCCGATCAGGTTGCCGCACTGACCGAGCAGGTCGAAGGGTTGCGCCAGTCGCTGGCGAGCGCGCAGGCCAACGAGCCGAGCGCAGAGCCCGAGCCGCGCAAGCGCTCCAAGGCCACCCGCAGCGCCAACCGGAAGCGCCACAGATCGCGCAGTTGACGGCCGTCCCGGCCGCCCCTCACCCGGCGACGGGCGCGGCCATCAAAATGGACCAATCCCCCAATAAGATCAGCAGCTAACGTGGAACTTTCGGAACTCGGGCGGGCCGTCGGCGGCCTCCTACTAGTGCCCGTTACCGTGAATTAATCCGCACTTTGTGAACTGCTTCACATATCCGACCTCGAATCCGAGTCATCCTTAATCACCGGATGGCGTGAGCCGATTTCAATATCCGGGGCTGGCAAAGGTCGTTGACGGTATACTACGTCGACGGCCTTGTTTTTTGGGCGCAGCAATCCCGGTCTCGCAACCATCCCATCAAGCCCCCGCTCCCGGCACGCGGCTGAAGCAACGCGGCGTGCCCGGCTGACGGGCTCTGCATCTGCGGCATCGCCAAGGTTGACACCGCGACGGACGGCGCTACCGCCTACTTGAGGCGATCGCGCATGACACGGCCGCCCTTCTGCCGCAGGCGCGCAAGCTGCGGCTCGAGCTCGTGCAGCATGTAGACCAGCGCAACGGCAAGGCTCGAAACAATCACCATGAACAGCAATGTCAGATCGGGAATGGTCAGCATCTCGGATGTCCTCTGAGGCCCGGCTCCAACCGCAGTCGGACCATGTTTTCGCGACGCGCTCACGCGCACACTGCCGTCACGCAAAGCAAGCTGCATACCAATGCGCGACGGCCCCGGCACCAACACGCCGAGGCCGCGCCAATCATTCCAAGACCATCAGCATGGCGATCGCATGGACCGGCCATGCGTCAGCGGATGGCTCAGTTGCAAACCTGCACGGGCCGGACTTGCCAGCCATACGGCGTCAGCATGCGACGACGCACGACGTAACAGCCGCCGTCACCGTAGCCATAACCATAGCCGTAGCCATCGTCGTAGCCGTAACCGGCGTAGTACGGGTTGTTGTAGTAGCCGTAGTAATCGTAGGCGCCATAGCCGAGCCCGAAGCCGATCGCCGCCGCAGCGAACGGATAGCCCCAGCCACGCCGATAGTAGCCACCGTGCCAGCCGCCGCCACGCCAGCCACCACCGTGCCAACCGCCACCGCCGGCCCAACCGCCACCGCCCATGGCGTGGAAGGCGCCGCCATGGAAGCCGCCGCCACCGTGGAAGCCACCGCCACCATGAAAGCCACCACCACCGTGGAAGCCGCCGGCAGCCGACGCGGTGTCGACCGTGAACAGGCCGACCGAGGCCGTCGCCAGCAAGGCGATCATCGTTTTACGCAACATCACCCGTTACTCCTCTTTTCCAGGCTTTTCTTTCAAGCCTCCTCTGCCGCGTCCCGCGCATGCTAACCCAATCTAGGATCGCCACTGCCGACGCGCGCCTATGTCGCGCTCACTTCTGCGCGACCGTATTGATCGAGAACAAAAGCTAACAGCCGCGGCAGATGCCTTTCAGCCGGTGCTCGACGGCCTTGTTCTCGTCGGCAATTGCCTTGTCGAAGCTTTCGCTCGACGCCGCGCCGGTCGTGACGCCCTCACCGGTGTTCAGACGGCCGGAGGATTGAGCCGTGCCGGCGCTGTTGGTGCCTGGCGGCGGTGACGTGACTTGCGGCGACGTCGGGCTGACCGTCGGAGGACTGGCGGTCCCGCTGCCGCTCCCCGTGCCTTGGGCGACGGTCGCTGCGGGCGCCAGCAGAATCGCAATTGTCGCGAGCGCGGCGGTGGCGGATAATTTGCGCATGGCACTTCTCCCTTGCTGGCATCAACGGGTCCGCAAGACGCTGGTTCCGACGGGCGTTGAAGCAACAAGATTTGGGAGCAATGCAATTTGCGCAAGCTGATCGAATTTGACGACGATACCGCCGACAAGCTGAAGCAGCTTGGGCGCGACCGGATGGCGACCTTGCAGGAGCTCGCCGACGAGGCCTTCGCCGACCTGCTCAAGAAGCACGGTATTCCGATCGACCTGAAGGATGCGCTGCGCAAGAGCGCAAGACTTCAGGAGGCAGCAAAGCCTACCCCCGCAGCAGCGAAGGCTGCACGCAAGCAGGGCCGGAAGCGTTGAGGTCTCAGCCGATCTTCTTCAGCCCGGCTTTGTACTGCGGTCCCCTGATCGCATAGGACTTCGCCGGCCGCGACAACGCCTCCGCCTGCGCGGCGTCGAGCGTGCGCACCACGCGCGCGGGCGCACCGATGATCAGGGAGTTTTCCGGAAACTCCTTGCCCTCGGTGATGACGGAGCCGGCGCCGACCACGCTGCCGCGCCGGATGCGCGCACCGTTCATCACGGTCGATCCCATGCCGATCAGCACGCCGTCTTCCAGCGTGCAGCCGTGCACGATCGCGTTGTGGCCGATGGTGACGTTGTTGCCGATGGTCAGCGGAAAGCCGGGATCGACATGCAGGGTCGAATTGTCCTGGACGTTGGAGCCTTCGCCGATCTCGATCCACTCATTGTCGCCGCGCAGCACCGCGCCGAACCAGACGCTCGCTCCCGGCTTGAGGCGCACCTTGCCGATCACGACTGCATTGTCGGCGATGAAATAGCTGCCGTCAGCGGGAAGATCGGGCCCCTGCCCGTCGAGTTCGTAGATCGCCATCGAGGTCTCCTTGGATCAGAGGAGACCTTGGCACAGCGGCCGACATGGTTTCAAGCAACCGCGACCACGATCCGGCGCGGGTCGCGATCGGATCAGCCGAGCACACCCGCAGCGCGCAGCGTCATCATGAAGAAGGTGCCCGACATCAGGCTCCAGAAGCCGGAGATGACGGTCGCCATCATCACGAACTCGAAGCGGCGGCGCTCGATGCGTGCGCCGCGCAGCGTGTTGCGCATGATGATGAAGGGTGCGGCGAAGACGAGGAACGGGACCGCGGCGAAGGTCTTCGGCGCCACGCCCTCCTGCAGCAGGCCGAAACCGGCCGGGCGCTCCGCCATCGCCTGATAGCCGCTCGCCAGTGCGCCCGCGAACGCAAAGCCGATGAAGAGCGAGAACAGGGAATTCAAGGTATCGGGCGACATCGGGAACTTCCACTACGCAACTGGCGACTGGCCCCTGCTTCGCAGAATTGGCTGCCGGCCGCCACATCATCCTTAAGGAAAGGTTAATCCGGCCCGCCTGGCTTGGCGTTTGCGCATGGCCATTCGCCGAGGGATTCCGTTGGAATCGTACGGAAATTGCTCGCCTCATGGCATATTCGGCAGGTGATTCGACCACCCCCGACCCGGTCTTTGCCTCGTTCATGACGCTTCTGTCGACCGCCCAGCATCTCGCCCGCGACACCCGCCGCAATCCACGCGCGCATCTCGTCCCGATCATCGCCTCGGCGGTCATCGCGGCCGGCGCGATTGCGCTCGTCGCCTACCTGTTGTGGCCGACCTATACGACCATCCCGGTGAGCGATCCGTCGCGGCTGCCGGTCAGCGTCGGCGGCACGCTGTTCAACGTGCCGACGATGGCGGTGCGCATGAAGATCCAGCGCCATTCCGGGCCGCAGGAGCGCGTCGATCTGAGCTTCCTCTATCCGTCGCTGGAGGCGCCCGCCGCGCCGAAGCACTACAGCGCCGACACGGTCGAGGACAAGGTGCAGCCGATCGACCGGATCTTCGTGTCGATCGCGGCCCACCACGATTCACTCGCGCCGGACATGCGGCTGCGCACGATCTATCCGCGCTATCTCGACGATCGTGCGAATACCGATGACGGCCTGACGGCGCGCGCGTTCCGCGAGGGCACGCCCTATGGCGGCGAGGACCTGTACACCGCGGCCGAGCCGCAGCTCGTCGCGCGCTGCACGCGCGACACCTCGACACCCGGCATGTGTCTGAGCGAGCAGCGCATCGAGGGCGCCGATCTGACTTTCCGCTTCCCACGCAGCTGGCTCGCGCAATGGCGCGACATCGCCACCGCGATGATCCGCCTCTCCGCGCAGATGCACAGCGCGAAGGGGTAACCTGTTCGTCACTGCGAGCATCGCAGTGACGACTTAACAAGCAGAGGCTGTTCCGCCTTACTCGGCCAGGTCTTCTTCCAGGATGGCCATCTGGAACTGGAACGAGCGATCATCGTCCTCGTCGTCGACGAACAGCACGCCGATGAACTCCTCACCGATATAGACCTCGGCCGAGTCGTCCTTCTTGGGCCGCGGCACCACGCGGATCTTGGGATTGCTGAACACGCGCTTCAGATACGCGTCGAGCTTCCTGACTTCCTGAACGTCCACGGCCGTCTCCAATCGGGTCGATGATTTTCGGGGAGGTTTTAGGACGAGACGGCAAAGATCGCCAGAGCCTTTTCAGGCTTTGGCGACGTGATGTTGAGCACACGCAAAAATGCGCTGCCGATCAGAAAGCGAATGAAATCAAAGACCGATCGCGTTGAGCATCTGGTCCATGGTGCGCGAAGGTTCGGCACAGCCGGCCTCGCCGACGATTTTGGCCGGCACGCCTGCGACCGTGACGTTGTGCGGAACAGGCTTGACCACGACGGAGCCCGCCGCGATGCGCGCGCAATGGCCGATCTCGATGTTGCCGAGGATCTTGGCGCCGGCGCCGATCAGCACGCCGTGGCGGATCTTCGGATGGCGATCCTCGTTCTCCTTGCCGGTGCCGCCGAGCGTGACGCCATGCAGGATCGAGACATCGTCGTCGATGACGGCGGTCTCGCCGCAGACGAAACCGGTGGCATGATCGAGGAAGATGCCGCGGCCGATCCTGGCCGCCGGATTGATGTCGGTCTGGAACACTGCCGAGGAGCGGCTCTGCAGATAGAAGGCAAAGTCCTTGCGGCCCTTCTGATAGAGCCAGTGCGCCAGACGATGGGTCTGCAACGCATGAAAACCCTTGAAGTAGAGCAAGGGATCGATGAAGCGCGAGGTGGCGGGATCGCGGTCATAGACGGCGACGAGATCGGCGCGGAACGCGTTGCCGATATCGGGTTCGTCGCGCAGCGCCTCGCCATAGGTCTGGCGGATCAGATCGCCCGACAGCGCGGCGTGGTCGAGCCGCTCGGCAATGCGATGGACCACCGAATCTTCCAGGCGCTCATGATGCAGCACGGTCGCATAGATGAAGGATGCGAGCTCCGGCTCGCGCCGCAAAATGTCCTCCGCCTCGCCGCGGATCCGATCCCAGATCGGATCGAGCGCCGCGAGCTTGCTCCCCTGCGGATTGACCTGATGAACTGCCATAGCTGCTCTCGCAATTCGGTTGTTCTGATGTGCGTTATAGCACGGTGGACCCAGCGCGTCCCGGGAGGGCTCGGTACGGTAAACCCACCCCTACGCCCCCGGACCGGCGTCTAAGGGAGTTGGTCGGGATTTTGCCGAAATCAAGCCGTGCTTCTGCAACTATTGGCGGATTTCGTCTGCAGTGTGGTTTTGGGCATGGTCGGCCCCAATAAAAGGGGGAAACATCATCAATACCCGGACGTTACGCGGCCGCCTGACCGATGCACGGTCGGTCTGGATCGCCACCATCGCCATTCCCCTCCTCCTGCTCGCGCCTGCCTTCTGGAACGGCTATCCGCTGCTCCAGTGGGATACCGGCGGCTATCTGGCGCGCTGGTATGAGGGCTATCTGGTACCGAGCCGGTCCACGGTGTTCGGCATCTACCTCCATGCCGGCGAGACATCCGGCTTCTGGCTCAACCTCGGCATCCAGACGCTGGCGACGCTGTGGATCCTGCAACTGACCCTGCGCGCGTTCGGCCTCGCCCGGCCGGTCCGGCTGATCGCGATCAGCCTCGCGCTGATCGCAACCACCGCCCTGCCCTGGCTCGCCAGCATGCTGCTGACCGACATCTTCGCCGGCCTTTCTGTGCTCGCGCTCTTCATCCTCATCCTGCAGGGCGACAGGATTTCGACGCTGGAGAAGGCGGTGCTGTTCGCCTTCGTCGCGTTCTCCGCCGCGACCCACAGCGCAACGCTCGGGGTGCTGTTTGGCCTGTGCTGCGTCGGCTGGATGCTGCGGCCGTGGCTCGGCCGGCGCGTCCCGATCGCAGGCCTCGTGCAGGGCAGCCTGACCATCGTCGCGGGCGCGGCGATGCTGTTGGCGGCAAATTTCGCGCTGTCCGGACAGCTGGCGTGGACGCCCGGCGGCATCGGCGTCGCGTTCGGCCGCATGCTGCAGGATGGCATCGTCACGCAATATCTGCGCGACAACTGCGCGAAGGAGACCCTGAAGCTCTGCCCCTATCGCGACGAGCTGCCGCCGACCGCCGACGACTTCCTGTGGGGCCACAGCATGTTCAACACGCTCGGCCGCTTCCAGGGACTGAATGACGAGATGGGCTATATCGTGAAGCGCTCGCTGGCCGAATATCCGGCATGGCAGGCCAAGGCGGCGCTGACCGCAACCGCCGACCAGCTCATGCATGTCGCGACCGGCGAAGGCACCAGCGGCTGGATTCCGCACACCTACGGCATCATCGAGCGCTACATTCCCGCGCAAGTCGCACCGATGCGCGCGGCGCGGCAACAGAAATGGCATCTCGACTTCACCGCAATCAACCGCATCCACGTGCCGGTCGCGCTGGCCTCGATGCTGCTGGTCGTGATCCTGTTGGGCCGCGGCTTGTGGCAGCGACGGCTCGACGATCTGACGCTGCTGGCCGGAACGGTGACGCTCGCTCTGCTCGGCAATGCCGTCATCTGCGGCGTGATCTCGGGGCCGCACGACCGCTACGGCGCGCGCATGGTGTGGGTCGCGACCTTCGTGGTTCTGATCGCGGCGGCGCGCGCCTTCGCCAAAGACGATGCCGAGAACGACGCCGACGAGCTATTTGCGCTGCGACAGGAAGTCGATGACGCCGGTCTTGTAGACCTTGTCACCGACCGCCCGCATGTGGTCGCGGTTCGGAATGTCGAGCACCCGCGCCAGCAGGGATGAGATCGAGCGGATCAAAGTAACCGCGGCGACAGCATCTCGCGTTCCCAGCGCAGCATGAAATCCAGCTGCCCGGCGATCCAATCGGCCGGCACGGCCTGCTCGCCCCATTCGTGGATACGACTGGCCCACTCGCCGAGCAGCCAGATATGGCGGATCGGAACGAAGAGATGGACCGCTTCGAGATCAACGTGCCGCAATTCGCGTGCCGCGCGGTAGCCGCCGATGAACGCGTGCCATGCGGCATGGTGCTTCCGTCCGAAGATGACGCAATTCCAGAGAAACACGGCGAGGTCGTAGGCCAGATATCCGGCGCCACTCTCATCGAAATCGAAGAACACCGCTTGTCCTGCGCGTGGCCCTTCAACTGCGATGTTCGCGTTGTATCCATGGCAGTCGCCATGGCAGCGCGTCCAGCTCAGCCCGTCACGCTGCGCCAAATCCGCCGACAGGCGCGCCGCCAGATCGGTCAGACCCGCGCGGGTAGCCTCGCTCAGACACTCGAGCGCCAGGATTGCCGAGAGCGGACGGCGCACGAGATGATCGAGGTCCAGCCGGTATCGCCCGCTGTCGCCTGATGGAAAGCCATCGGCGACATCGTGGACGCGCGCCAGCGTGATCCCGTTTGCCCTGGCATCGTCGGCCGATTGCGTTGCTTGCGACGCCCGTCCCCCGACATGGCGAAACAGGACAGTGCAACGCTGTCCTTCCGGAAACGGCGCTGACGTGAATAGCGCGCCGCCGCGCGTCGGAATGGCGGTCGCCACCGGGATGTCGCGTCGATCCAGATAGGCGAGAAACGCCGTTTCGGTGGCCACATCCGGCTCCCCGCGCGCGCGGGGTTTCGAAATGCGCAGGATGGACCGGGCGTCGCCATTCGCGCGGATTTCGAAGACGTCGTTCCAGCCGCGGACCAGTAGCTTGCATTCAAGCGGCCCGGGCAGAGCGTAATGCGCCGAAACGAACTGAGCCACCGGCTCGGCAAGCGGCGTTGAATAGAGAACTGGAAGTGTCGGTGAAGCCACCTTGACTACTCCTTGCCATGAACAAACGCATCAAGGCCCGTCCAGGGACGGGCCAGCGGTGTGTCATCGGCTCAGAAGTCGGAGAGAACCCCGATCAAGATCGGCATGAGAATACCCTGGCAAGCAGGCAAACAAGCTATCATGCAGCCGCGGGATCGTCCACGGCAGCGAATTGGATCGGCGTAGCTGCAGTCACTCGCTCAGGCGCGTCGGCTGAGGAAATCCAGCACGCCGGTCTTGTAGACCTTGTCACCGACCGCCCGCATGTGGTCGCGGTTCGGAATGTCGAGCACCCGCGAACCCGGAATGATCCGGCCGAGCGCTGACGCCGAGCCCGCAATCTCGTCCTTGCTGCCGACCGCGATCAGAACCGGCACGCCGATGCCGGCGGCCTCCTCGTGCGTCATCAGGCGGCGCGAGCCGCGCAGGCAGGCGGCGAGCGCGCGCCGATCGGAGCGGGTCTGATCGGCGAAGGCGCGGAAGGTGCGGCCGACCGGATCGGTGACATCGTCGAGCGACGGCGCCTCCAGTGCCAGCGCGACGGTCTCGCCGGGGCCGCCGCCCTCGATCAGCCCGATGCCGATGCCGCCAAGGATCGCCGAGCGCACCCGGTCGGAATTTTCCCGCGCCAGGATCGCGGTCATCCGCGAGCCCAGCGAATAGCCCATGATGTCGGCGCGCGCGATGCCGAGATGATCCATCAGCGCGACCACGTCGCTTGCCATGATCGCGATCTCGTACTGCGCGGCGTCGTAGAGCTTGGCGGATTCACCGTGGCCGCGATCGTCGAGCGCGATGACGCGACGGCCCGCCTTGACGAGCTCGGACACCCAGGTCGGATAGATCCAGTTGACGTTCTTGCTCGAGGCAAAGCCGTGCACCAGCACGATCGGTTCGCCCGCGCCTTCGTCGATATAGGCAATTTCAACATCGCCGTGATGGAAACTCGGCATCATCGATTCCGTATTGTTCTCGGGATTTTTCTTGGGATTTCTGTTGTTGCGATTGGCGATCGACCGGCGACCGCAAGCTTAGCCCTGAGCAGGAATACTCGCCAGCGCGGCCTGGGCGGTCATCTGCCGCTTCAGGCGCAGGGCCTTGCTTCGTCTCAGCCACCACGCCGTGGTTCGCTCGGTGGTGGCCTTGATCGACGACAGGAAGCCGAACAGCGCAAGCAGCGCGCCGAACAGCCACATGGTGAGATTGAACGTGCCGGCCACGAGCAGCAGCGCGCCGCGGCCGAGCAGTTTCATGATCGCGCGGGTCTGGCCGCCCTTCACCTCGGCGATGCGGGCCGCGCGTGCGATCTCCTGCGGGTTCTCCGCGACCTTCAGCGTGTCCCGCGCGGCGCGAACGCCGGCCGCTTCACCGATCCGCCCGACATCCTTGGCGACACGCACCAGCGCGCCGGCCTTCTCGGCGCGGAACGCCGCGCGAATGGCGGTTGCGGTTTCCGCCGGCCGCAGCACCGAGCCCGATGCGACCGCCTCGCGCAGCGCCGGCTGGTCGACCATCTCGCGGGTCGAGCGCCCGGCCCATTCGATCATCCCCTCGCTCAGCCGTCCCGCCTTGCGCGTGTCCTTGACCAGCGTCAGCCCCGCGCGCAGCGGACCGGCGCCGCCGACCGACACGTAGGTCGCCGCGGTCACGGCGAGACCGGCGGCCGCAAGGCCGAGCACCAGCTGATCGGTGTCCTCGCCCATCACGAGGTGCTTGCCCTCGCGCACGACATCCCTGACATCGCCGAACACGAACAGGTCGCCCGCAACCGTGCCGGACAGGCTCGCGACATCGTCGGCGTTGCCGGTCACGAGGCCGGTGGCGAAGCCCTTGGCGAAATGCGCGGTGGACGACTGCTCGGCGCGCGCGTCGTCGACGCGCTTTGTGAGTTCCGCACTCAGCGCGATGTTCTTCTCGCCTGCGAGCGCGACAAAGCTGGCCGCAAGATCAGCGTCCCCGGAGGCGAGCGCCGCCTCGATATTATCCTCTATCAACGCCGGGTTGTTGCGCAGCACGGAATTGATCCTGAGGTCGGCGAGATCAGCGGCATCATCCCGTGCCGACAGCACGGTACCAGCGTCGCGGGCATGCGGCCAAATAGCTGCGCCCATGGCAGCACTTACCGCCAGGCCAGCCACCGCAACGCCGAGCCGCAACCCGTTCATTCCGCTTGAAACCTCAAGTTTAATTCGCCTTGGACATAGTGTGCCGTTTTGCGACACAACGGCTCCGACCAAAGAAGGGCTTCTCTGGGACGACAAGATTGTGTCGAATTTGCATGAGCAAATGAGCCATCGGGGCTCTAGGAATCAACTGTTCCCGCCAGTATGGTGCGCGGCATTTCGCGATGCCGCATGCTGTTGATTGCGTCTGCCCATCGTTGCCACCAAGGTGAGAATATGTCCGACCACGTCGTCCCGCACTTCCATAACGATGCCGGTGTCTCGGTGATCGAAATCGGATCGCAGGAGTTCATGTGCGTGGGCGCCAACCCGCCGTTCGACCATCCTCACGTGTTCCTCGACCTCGGCAACGACAACGAGATCATCTGCCCGTACTGCTCGACGCTCTATCGCTTCGCGTCCGACCTCGCTGCCGGCGAAGCGCGGCCGCCGGAATGCGTGCTGAAAGACAAGGTCGCCTGACCGCTCCGTGGCGCTGACGCGAACCGTCATCGTTGCCGGCGCCGGAATCGGAGGACTGACGGCGTCGCTGACCCTGGCGGCACAGGGTTTTCGCGTCGTGGTGCTGGAAAAGGCCGAGCGGCTCGAGGAAGCCGGCGCCGGCATCCAGATCTCCCCCAATGCCAGCCGTATCCTGGTCGAACTCGGGCTCAAGGAGCCGCTGGCGCGGCGCGCGGTAACGCCTGAATCCGTCAACATCCTGAGCGCGCGCTCCGGCGGCGCGATCGCACGGATGCCGCTCGGCCAGGCGGCCGAGTTCCGCGCCGGTGCCCCCTATTGGGTGATCCACCGCGCCGATCTGCAGGCCGCATTGCAGGCCGCCGTCAACGACCATCCCGATATCGATCTGCGGCTCGGCTGCCAGTTCGAGGACGTGACCAAGCACGCCAAGGGCCTGACGGTCGTGCAGCGCCGCGGCAATTCACGCCAGGAGGAATTGGCCGTTGCGCTGGTCGGCGCCGACGGCATCTGGTCGTCGGTACGCGGACATTTGTTTCCGGATGTGCAGCCGCAATTCTCCGGCCTGATCGCCTGGCGCGGCACGCTGGACGCAACAGCCTTGCCCCGTGAACACACCGCGCCGCGCGTGCAACTCTGGATGGGCCCGGACGCTCATCTCGTGGCCTACCCGATCTCCGCCGGACGCCAGATCAACGTGGTGGCGATCGTGTCGGGCACCTGGAATCGGCCGGGCTGGAGCGCGCCCGGCGACAGCAACGAGATCAAGGGCGCATTCGCCACGGAGCGCTGGCCTGCCACCGCGCGGATGCTGATCGGCGCGGTCGACAGCTGGCGCAAATGGGCGCTGTTCACCCTGCCCGACATCGGCCGCTGGAGCGAAGGAGCCGTCGCGCTGATCGGCGACGCCGCGCATGCGATGTTGCCGTTTGCCGCACAGGGCGCCGGCATGGCGATCGAGGATGCGGCGGTGCTCGCCAAGGCGTTGGCCGATTGCACCGGCGAAAACACCGCAGGCATTCCCGCCGCATTGAAGCGCTACGCCAAGATGCGGCGCGGACGTGTGCTGAAGGTGCAGCGCATGGCGCGACAGCAGGGCCGCATCTATCATCTGAGCGGACCATTGGCGATCGCGCGCGATCTCGCGATCCGCGCCATCGGTCCGGAGCGCATGCTGGCGCGGCAGGACTGGATCTACGACTGGCGCGCCTGAGCCGGGCGGGCCTGCACGGCAACCGGTTGTCCTGGAAACGTTGATCTAGTGAACAAGGCCTCGCGGGGCGCGCGGCCCCTTCGCAGCCGGCGTGGGCGCTGCGGGTGCGGCGGCGGGGCTGTCCGGCGGGCTCTCATGGCACTTGTTGGCACGCCATGCCTGATCCGCAAGCCTCTGCTGGGAGTGGATCGAGATCAGCTCGTTGCGATACACCATCTCGGAGACCACGGTACCGCCGACGCCGGTTTCCGCCTTGGCCATCAGCTTTTCCTGATCCGTCGCGCGAGCCGCGAGGCTCTTGCGTTCGGTCTCGAGCTGCTTGCAATCATACAGGTCGTATTTGGCGGGATCGGCGAATGCCGACGGCACGCTGTCGCCGATCTGCGCGCAGCCAGAAACGCCGGCGGCCGAGGCGAGCAGAGCAACGAGAACTGCCGCGCGCATCAGATTCGGGCGGCGTGGGGGACGAACAGACATTCGGCTTTCTTAATCGGACAGTGTTGAGATTGCCTAAAGCAGCCGCCGGTGTCCGGATTGAGGCTCAATCGCGGCGGCGCGCTGCTTATCCCAATGCGCGGCCGCTGAGGCAAATGGAATTGCAGGCCACAGCTTAAGCCTTTGAAAGCGCACCTGTTAGCAGCGGATAATGACAATTCCACTCGGCCACCAAACGCGCTAGAAATCGGCGCGCCTTGGAGCATGATCCGGAAAGGTGGAAACCGGCTTTCCGAAAAGATCATGCTCAAACAAGAAGGTGAGATCGTGATGCGTTTCCGCGGAAACGGATCACGATCTGGCAATGCGGACGTGGCGGAACTGGTAGACGCAAGGGACTTAAAATCCCTCGACGGCAACGTCATGTGGGTTCGAGTCCCACCGCCCGCACCAACCATCTGACCCGCCACTTGCCGGCAGGCCGACGATCGTTGCAGGCACGTCCGCGCGCCGTGCGCAGCGCTACCGCTTTGATTTCCTGGCCTTCGCTTTTCTGGCCTTGGCCTTCTTTGCCGTCTTGGCCTTTGCCGGCTTCTTGGCCTTGGCCTTCTTCGCCGATTTCTTGACCGATTTCTTCGCAGATTTCTTGGCGGATTTCTTGGAAGATTTCTTGGCCGACTTCTTGACTGACGCCTTGGCGGTTCGCTTGGCGGCGGCGACTTTCTTGGGGGCCTTCTTGGCGGCCTTCTTTGCCGCCCCGCCGGCTGAGCCGGCCTGTTGCACCATGCCCCCGCCGCCACCACCGCCTGCGCGTGTCGGACGCGGCGGCACCGGCTCCTCCATCCAGAAGTCCAGTTCCTGCTCCTTGCCGCCGCCGGGCTTCCAGCCGTCGAGCGAATAGATCTGATCCGCATTGCCGCCGCTGCCGAGATAGCCGCGCCAGGAATAGTGGTCGTAGACGCCGTTGATGTGCAGCGCGTAGGCCTGCGCTAGCTTCTTGTTGCCGCGGATGATCACGAGATTCTCGTCATTCTTCTCCGAGGCGGCGACGGAGAAATTGTGCGATCCGGTGATGACGGCGCAATTGTCCGAGAACGGATCGATCACGATGGTCTTGGAGTGCACGATCGCGATCATCCCGGCGCTGCGGATTTGAGACACGCTGAACTCGACATCGGCCCATGACGGCTCGTTCGTGGCGTTGACGCCATGTGGCAACTGGACGTCGTCATGGAAGGATTGCGCCGGTGCGCCTGATTTCACGACCTGGCCGCCGACCGAGACGATGTCGCCGTTCTTGCTGGCCATCATCGTCGACACCACGCCGCGGACGTAGACGTCGTTCTGCTGTGCGCGGTCGAGCAGCGCGCTCAGCAGCGGCGATTGCCCCGGCATGAACATCAGGAAGAGAGCGCCGTCCTTGGCGTTCTTGATCAGGTCCAGCACCGGCTTGAACTCCGCCTCGCCGTTGGTCGCGGCGAAGTAGACCGAGATGTTGCTGTCGCTGGTCGGAGTGGAATTCGACGCCTTCAGGGCGGGCGGCATCGCGTTGCCGGCGGCGACCAGCTTGCCCCACTGATCGAGGTAGCGCTTGGCGATCGCCGCATTCTCGATGATCAGCACATTGTTGAGCTGCGTGCACAGCCCGGTGGTGGTCCAGTTCGTGCTGCCGGTCAGCACGCGGATGGCGTTGCCGTGCGCGTCGCTCTCGACCACGAACTTGTTGTGGACGCTGGGCGACGACCTGCCGGCATTCGACAGATCGCGATGCTTGACCGTCAGGCCGGCGCCGCTGAGCTCGCCCGCGATGTTCGGTTTGGTCGCGCTGCCGTTGCCGAGCAGGACGTTGCCGCGGCTTCCGAACGGCTTCAGCGCACCGACCAATTCCTCGTCGTTCATCTCGTAGATCGCGGCATGCACCTGGCTGCCGCGCAGGTCGGCATCGTGCAGAAACGCCAGGATCTCGTGCAGGGCGTCGCCTGACAGATAGCGCCGCGCCTGGTTTGCCGGATCGGAAAGGCCGTTGACGAAATTGCGCAGCGAGGCGTCGGACGTATCGCCATGCACGAAGCGGCTGACGATCTGGGACATCAGGGTGCCGCGATTGAAATAGGCCGACAGACCGCCGCCCGTATCGCCGGAAGCGACCGTCGGCGCGGTCCACGCCGACACCGAGGCGGGATCGGGCGTGAACGTGCCGTTCGCGCCGTTCTTCATCGCGGTGACGCGGTAGGAGACGTTCTCGGTGTCGATAACGCTGTGATCGGTCCAGATGCAGCGCCGGAACGGCGATTGGGTCGAGGAGATGCCGGCGTCCGCCACCGGCTTCTCGCCGGGCTTCGGCGGAATGCGGTTGGACAGCACGGTCGTCTGCTGCGTGATGTTGTTGCGCCGCTCGAGCTGGAAACCGACCCAGTCGTTCGACCAGGTGTCCGGCTGCCAGGCGATCAGGATATCATCGGCGTTCGCGTAGGCCTTGACATTGATTGTCATGATCATTTCCCCGAGGCTGGGTGAATCCACAGCTGCGAAACAATGGACACTGCTCACGCACGGCTGAAGCCGTATGTCTTCGGACTGCGCCGATAACGGCCCGTAGCACATTACCTCGGTAACCCAAGGTAGTTTGTGAAATAGACGACAACTGCCATGCAAATCGCCGTGGGCGCGGCGACCGGCGCAAGCATTCGCGCGAACCCTGGTTCGAGCTGCCTGTGCATCTTCCGGACGACACGGCATGCCGAATTGGTATGCCAGGCGGCGTGCTCACGGCCTGGGCAGATCGACGGGGATCGCACGGCCCCCATCACCTCATCGTGTCTTCCACCTGTGGGACGCTTCACACGCCGCGATCGCCGGCTGTGCTAATGCTGACGCGTTGGAAAATTCCGGCCGCACATTTCGCGGCCCTCGCATTCCGAGATCAATTTCTTTGGAGCTGGGCGATGACGATTGCTGATCGCAATCGGATTGCCGGTCGCAATCAGATTGTTCACACCACCGCGCCCGATCGCGGCGCTTCCACCCTCGAGCACGGCGACGACGCGGCGCATTGCAGCAACGGGCTCAATGCACAGACATTCCGCGATGCGCCGCCCGACGAACGCGCGATCTACCAGCGCTGGATCCGCGGCGCAATCACGGCCTGCGTGCTGCTGGCGCTGGCCGCCGGCGCGGCGGTCTGGATCAACGGCGGCGACACCGGACAGACGCAGCTGACGAGCCTGTCGAGCGCGAGCGGCGCGAGATCAGGCCACCTGCCCTAGCGGCCACCGGTTCGGTCCGATCACTGCTTCATTGTCGCGATGCCATAAGCGGCGCATGCCGCATGCCTCGCTGCGCGCGGCGGCGCAAACGAAAATGGCCGGGGACGAGCCCCGGCCACTCCGTTCTGCGTCAAGCCGCGCTTACTCGGACTTGTCGATATTCCAGAAGATCGGCGTCGCCGGGCCGTCGAGCACACCGGTCAGCGACTTCCGCCACGCGCTCGGTCCCTGATACTGGCCGAGCGGGATGTAGATGACCTGCTCGTAGGCTTCCTTCTGGATATCGGCTGCGATCTTCTTCTGCGCGTCGAGCGACGGCGCGCGGACGAAGGCATCCTTCAGTTGCTCGATCTTGGCATCCTCGGCCCAGCCGAACCATCCGCCATTCTTGCCCTGGCCGCCAATCGAGAGGTTGGCGATCGGGTTGGAGACGTCGGCGCTCACCCAGTTGGTGAAGAACATGTTCCAGCCGCCGTCCTTCGGCGCCTTCTGGCTGGCGCGGCGGGTCACCACGGTCTGCCAGTCGGTCGCCTGCAGATCGACCTTGAAGCCGGCGTCGCGCAGCTGCTGGGCAACGACGACCGGCTGCGCCTTCAGCGTGGTGACGTCGCCCGGCGCCATGATGACGACCGGCGTGCCGTCGTAACCTGACTCGGCGAGCGCCTTCTTGGCCGCCGCCATGTCGCCGCCCTTCGCCAGCGTCTCGCCGCCGATCTCCGACGCAAACGGCGTGTCGCAGATGAAGAAGGCGACGCAGGTCTTGTAGTACTTGGGATTGCCGACCAGCGCGTCGAGCACCTGCTTCTGGTTGATCGCCAGCAGCGCCGCCTGGCGAACCTTGATGTTGTCGAAGGGCGGATAGAGGAAGTTCATGCGGCCGAGCGTCTGGAAGCCGAACTTGTTCAGCGTCTCGACCTTCAGGTCCTTGTCGGCCTCGAGGATCGACAACGTGTCGAACGACGGGTTCTCCAAGAAATCGATATCGCCGGACTGCAGCGCGTTCATCGCGGTCTGCGCATCGGCCATCGTGACCCACTCGACGCGGTCGACCTTCACGACCTTGCCGCCCGCGGTCCAGCTCGCCGGCTCCTTGCGCGGCACGTAGTCCTTGTTCTTGACGTAGACCGCCTTCACGCCCGGCTGGAATTCCGCCTGGACGAATTTGAAGGGGCCCGAACCGATCTGTTCCGGAATCGGCTTGTCCGGCGGCGTTTCGGCGAGCCGCTTCGGCATCATGAAGGCGACGCGCGACGACGGCTTGCCGATCGAATCCAGCACCAGGCCGTAGGGCTCCTTCAGCTTCAGCGTAATCGTCTTGGCATCGGTGGCTTCGAGGCTCGCGGTGAAGTCCATCAGCTTCTGGCCCATGCCGTCGACCTTGGCCCAGCGCTTCAGCGACGCGACGCAGTCTTCGGCGGTCACCGGCGCGCCGTCATGCCACTTCAGGCCGTCGCGCAGCGTGAACGTGTAGGTGAGCTTGTCGTCGGACACCTTCCAGTCCGCCATCTGCGGCTGGATCTTGAAGTTGGAATCGGTCGCCACCAGCGTGTCGTAGACCATGTAGCCATGATCGCGCGTGATGTAGGCCGTGGTCAGGATCGGATCGATGACGCGCAGATCCGAATGCATCACCGCAGTGATGGTCTTGTCCGCGGCCATGGCCTGTTGGGTGAACGACAACTCCTGCGGCGCGAACGACAGCGCGACCGCCGCAAATGCCGCCGCTAGCGTGCGACGCTTCCAACGCGAGATAGGGAACATGGAAATCTCTCCTGACGTGTAACTGGTCAAAGCCGGCTTATTCGTTATGCATGCGGTTCGATATTTAGGCGAACTAACATGCTGTATGGCTTGTGAAATCGAGACTTGCATCAAGCGCCAAGCGCGTCAATCGGTTTCGGGCAGGATCAAACGTATACGAACGAATGAACGACAAGTTCGGCGCATTTGACTTTACAAAGTCCTCGCCCGAGCCTTTCGTATAATACGCGAACGCGTATCGGCGCGAACAAGACAACAAGCAAAACAAGAAGAGAGAGAAGTCATGAACCCCGCCAATCTTCCTTTTGATTCCGAAGCGATGTTGCAGGGACTGCGCAGCTGGGTGGAATGCGAAAGCCCGACCTGGGACGCGCGCGCGGTCGAGCGCATGCTCGATCTCGCCGCGCGCGAGATGGCGATCATGGGTGCGACGATCGAACGCATCGCGGGACGCCAGGGCTTCGCAGGCTGCGTCCGCGCCCGTTTTCCGCATCCGAAGCAAGGCCAGCCCGGCATCCTGATCGCCGGCCACCTGGACACCGTGCACCCCGTCGGCACCATCGAGAAGCTGAAATGGCGGCGCGAAGGCAACAAGTGCTTCGGGCCGGGCATCTTCGACATGAAGGGCGGCAACTATTTGTCGATCGAGGCGATCAGGCAATTGGCGCGCGCCTCCTTCACCACGCCGCTGCCGATCACCGTGCTGTTCACGCCCGATGAAGAGGTCGGCACGCCGTCGACGCGCGACATCATTGAGGCCGAAGCCGCGCGCAACAAATATGTGCTGGTGCCGGAGCCCGGCCGGCCCAACAACGGCGTCGTCACCGGCCGCTACGCGATCGCACGCTTCAATCTCGAAGCCATCGGCAAGCCGAGCCATGCCGGCGCGACGCTGTCGTCCGGCCGTTCCGCGATCCGGGAAATGGCCCGGCAGATCATTGCCATCGACGGCATGACCACCGAGGACTGCACCTTCTCGGTCGGCATCGTGCACGGCGGCCAGTGGGTCAATTGCGTCGCGACGACCTGCACCGGCGAAGCGCTCAGCATGGCCAAGCGGCAGGCCGATCTCGACCGCGGCGTCGAGCGCATGCTGGCGCTGTCGGGCACCGCCAATGACGTGACGTTCAAGGTAACGCGCGGCGTCACCCGCCCGGTGTGGGAGCCGGATGCCGGCACCATGGCGCTGTATGAAAAGGCAAAAGGCCTCGCAGCGGCGATGGGCCTCGATCTGCCGCACGGCAGCGCCGGCGGCGGATCGGACGGCAACTTCACCGGCGCGATGGGCATCCCTACCCTCGACGGCCTCGGGGTTCGCGGCGCCGATGCGCATACGCTCAACGAACATATTGAAGTCGACAGTCTCGCCGACCGCGGCCGCCTGATGGCGGCACTGCTCGCGACACTGGACTGATTTGCACTGCACAACACGTTGGCACTGCCGGACCGAAATTTAGCCTTGTCCAATTTTGAGGCTTCGCCTACGGTCCGGCCGTCCAACTCGACGATGCGGGAGAGATCGGAGCGACAACATTCGTGTTGTCAGCTTCGGCGCCGACGGAGCAACCGCCCCGGAAACTCTCAGGCAAAAGGACTGTATCGTCAGGACGATCTGGAGAGAGACGACACGACCGCACATCAAGGGCCGTGACGTCCACCGAAGGGGATAGTTCGCATCTGGCCGAGGCCCGATGCGGATCAAGCTCTCAGGTACCGTGACAGATGGGGCGCTGAAACAGCCGGTTTCACCGGCGGTTCGGCGACTCTAACAACACGGGAGCCTGAAGACCATCATGCGACACATTGCGATCATTGGCGCCGGCATCACCGGCGTAACGACGGCCTATGCCCTGCTCGAACGCGGCTACCGGGTGACTGTCCTCGACAGGCATCGCTACGCCGCCATGGAAACCTCGTTCGCCAACGGCGGACAGCTTTCCGCCAGCAATGCGGAGGTGTGGAACAGCGCCGCGACCATTCTGAAGGGGCTGCGCTGGATGCTCCGAAGCGACGCGCCGCTGCTGATGAACCCGAAGCCGAGCTGGCACAAATATTCGTGGATCGGCGAGTTCGTCGGCGGCATCACGCGCTATCGCAGCAACACCATCGAGACCACAAAGCTCGCAATCGAAGCGCGCAAGCACCTGTTCTCGATCGCACAGCGCGAGAACATCGCCTTCGATCTTGAGCGCCGCGGCATCCTTCACGTCTATCACGACAAGGCCGGCTTCGAGGCCGGCCTGCGCGTCAACACGTTGCTGCAACAGGGTGGGCTCGACCGCCGGCCGGTGACGCCGGACGAAATCCGCAGCATCGAACCCGCGCTGCAGACGGCCTGCTATGGCGGCTTCTTCACGCCCTCGGATGCGACCGGCGATATCCACAAATTCACGCGCGGCCTCGCCGACGCCTGCGCCCGCCGCGGCGCGACCTTCGTCCATGAGGCCGATGTCGACACCATCGCGCGCAGCGACGGCGGTTTCCGCATCGGCTGGAACGATGCCGCCTCCCATGATGCTGATGTCGTGACACGACATGAACTGCAAGCGGACGGAATTGTCGTTTGCGCCGGCGTGGCAAGCCGCCACTTCGCAAGCCTGCTCAACGACCGCGTCAACGTCTATCCGGTGAAGGGCTACTCGATCACCGTGCAGCTCGATGCGCCGCAAAGCCGGGATGCAGCGCCAACCGTCAGCCTGCTCGATGAAGCAGCAAAAATCGTCACCAGCCGGCTCGGCGCCGACCGCTTCCGCGTCGCCGGCACCGCCGAGTTCAACGGCTTCAACCGCGATATCAGGGCCGACCGCATCCAGCCGCTGGTGGATTGGGTGCGGCATCATTTTCCTGGTATCGACACCTCGAAGGTCATGCCATGGGCCGGCCTGCGCCCGATGATGCCGAACATGATGCCGGTGGTGCGCGCGGGGCGGATTCCTGGCGTGTTCTACAACACCGGCCACGGTCATCTCGGCTGGACGCTGTCGGCCGCGACGGCACAGATGATCGCGGGTGCGATCGATGACTGGCGCGACCTCGACACGCCTTCAATGGTGCCATCGCAGGTCGGTGCGACCGAGCCCGCCCGCGCAGCTTTCCCCTAATTATCCGACCGGAGAGGAAGAATATGTGCGTATTTGCGTGTGTCCAAGTCCGGATTCGCTGGGAATCGTCGCGTGACAACGATTAGCGTCGTAATGGGGAAAAGCGCTTCAGCGCGGGAGGGGACAATGCGCATTGGGGTCACGGGCACGCATGGCAATGCGGCCCGGCGCGGCATTCCGGTCGGCATGTGTGCCGGCGGCAATCTCTTCGATCGACCGACACGCAACCTCGCCACCGGCACGCGCGTCGGCTCACTGCGCCGCCTTTCCGAAACGCTCAACGCTCAAGGCTCCACGAAAGGCGCGACATGACAACCGGGACGTTGACCAAGCCGGATCAGATTGCCGCCGAGCTGTGCGCGGCCGTCGATCGAAACTTCGACGATCAGATCGCGTTCCTGTCGCGCATGGTGCAATTCCGCAGCCTGCGCGGACACGAAGCGCCGCAGCAGCATTGGCTGGCCGAGCAATTCGCCAAGCGCCGCTACGACGTCGACGCGTTCAGCCTTGCGGACGTCAACCTGATGAGCCATCCGAAGGCTGCACCGATGGACGGCATCGATCTGGCCGGATCGCAGCAGGTGGTTGCGACGCTCAACAGCAAAGGCAGCGGCCGCAGCCTGATCCTGCAAGGTCATATCGACGTGGTGCCGGAAGGGCCCGCTGACCTTTGGGACCAGCCGCCGTTCTCGGGCGCCGTGCAGGACGGCTGGATGTTCGGGCGCGGCGCGCAAGACATGAAGGCCGGCGTCTCGGCAATGATCTTCGCGCTCGATGCGATCCGCGACGCAGGCTATGCCCCGGCCGGGCGCATCCATCTGCAGACCGTGACCGAGGAAGAGAGCACCGGCAACGGCGCATTGTCGACGTTGATGCGCGGCTATCGCGCCGACGCCTGCCTCATTCCCGAACCGACCGGACACACGCTGACGCGCGCCCAGGTCGGCGCCGTCTGGTTCCGCCTGCGCGTCCGCG
Source organism: Bradyrhizobium viridifuturi (assembly GCF_001238275.1). Taxonomy (GTDB): domain Bacteria; phylum Pseudomonadota; class Alphaproteobacteria; order Rhizobiales; family Xanthobacteraceae; genus Bradyrhizobium; species Bradyrhizobium viridifuturi. The sequence continues at coordinate 45,408 of NZ_LGTB01000001.1, read as the reverse complement.
GCACGCCGGTGCATGTCGCCTATTCCGAGGCCGGGACGAGCGCCATCCTGTCGGCGATGCATCTGGTGCGCGCGTTCCAGGACTACACCAAGGCGCTCAATGCCCGGGCGCTCGACAACAGCTGGTTCCGCAACGTCAAGAACCCGATCAAGTTCAACGTCGGGATCATCAAGGGCGGCGATTGGGCCAGTTCGACCGCGGCCTGGTGCGAGCTGGATTGCCGGCTCGGTCTGCTGCCGGGCGAAACGCCGCAGCAAGCGATGCGCGGCATCGAGGAATGCCTGGCCGAGGCGCACAAGGCCGACGAGTTCCTGTCCGGCAATCCGGCCGAGCTCGTGTGGAGTGGCTTTCAGGCGGACGCGGCCGTGTGCGAGCCCGGCAGCGAAGCGGAAGCGGCTCTGTCGGCTGCCCATCTCTCCGTCTTCCAGGCTCCGATGCAGGAGCGGCTGTCGACGGCCGTCAACGACACCCGCTACTACTGTGTCGACTACGGCATCCCTGCGCTTTGCTATGGACCTTACGGTGTCGGCCCGCATGCGTTCAACGAACGTGTCGAGCTCGACAGCCTTCGCAAGACAACACAGAGCATCGCGCTGTTCGTCGCGACTGGTGCGGCGTGATGAGAGCGTGAATGAACTTGTCGCTTCAGGTCGGTGGCACATGACGACAAGTGCAATTCGAAATAGCAGCATCAGACCAAGGGAGGCCGCCAACGGCCCGAACCGCGCCTTGATATAACGTCGCCATTGGCACAGTATTTGCCTGCAAATTCATCACGTTCGCGCTGGCTTTGAGACGAGACGCAGAAGCGCATGAGACACATCACGGGGACACCATGAGTATGATGCGGCCCAGCCTTCGCTTCGCACCATCTGACCGCAGGAGATAGCAGCGATGCTCGGATATCTGCTTCGCCGCATCCTCGCCGCCATTCCCGTGATGGGCGTGGTGGCGCTGTTCGTGTTCCTGTTGCTGCGGCTGACGCCGGGCGACCCCGCCGCAATCCTCGCCGGCGACAACGCGACGCCCGAACAGCTCGATCGCATCCGCACCTCGCTCGGTCTCAACGAGCCGATCTACATCCAGTTCTACACCTGGGTCGCGAAGCTCCTGCATGGCGACCTCGGCGTTTCCCTGATCTCGAACAAGCCGATCCTCGAGATGATCGGCCCGCGCCTCGAGCCATCGATTTCGGTCGCGCTGGCCACCATCATCCTCTCGATCCTGGTCGCGGTTCCGCTCGGCGTGATCGCGGCCTGGAAGCACGGCACCTGGATCGATCGCTTCGTGATGGGACTGTCGGTGCTCGGCTTCTCGGTGCCGGTGTTCGTGATCGGCTATGTGCTGATCCAGGTGTTTGCGATCGACCTGCGCTGGGTGCCGGTGCAGGGCTTCAAGAGCATCTCGGCCGGCTTCGGTCCGTTCTTCGAGCGCATCATCCTGCCAACCTGTACCCTCTCCTTCATCTATGTCGCGTTGATCGCACGCATGACGCGGGCCTCGATGCTCGACGTGCTCGGCGAAGACTACGTGCGCACGGCACGCGCCAAGGGCATCGGCGAGGCCGGTGTGCTGCTGCGCCATGCGCTGCGCAACGCCGCGGTGCCCGTCATCACCGTGATCGGCTCCGGCTTCGCGCTGCTGATCTCCGGCGTCGTCGTCACCGAGAGCGTGTTCAACCTGCCCGGCATTGGCCGCCTCACCGTCGATGCGGTGCTGGCGCGCGACTATCCGGTGATCCAGGCCATGATCCTGTTGACGTCAGGCATCTATGTCGGCGTCAATCTGTTGATCGACGTGGCGTACACCCTGCTCGATCCTCGTATCCGGTACTGAGCAATGGCGATCGATACCCTCCCCGAATCCTCCCTCCCCGTCACCCGGCCGTTCCGCGTCAAGTTCGGCTTCCTGACGTCGACGCCGATCATCGCAGTTGCGACGATCTGCCTCGTCCTCATCATCCTGATGGCGATCTTCGCGCCGCTCCTTGCGCCTCATGATCCTCTCTTGCTGACGCCGGCGCAGCGGCTGAAGCCGGCGAGCGCGCAGTACCTGCTCGGCACTGATGCTTATGGACGCGACCTGTTGTCGCGCATCATCTACGGCGCCCGAATCTCGCTGATCATCGGGATCGGCGCCGCCGTCTGCTCGATCGCCGTCGGGCTCCTGATCGGCCTCGTCGCCGGCTTCTTCCGCTGGGTCGATGCGGTGTTGATGCGCGTGATGGACGGCCTGATGGCGATCCCCGCCATCCTGCTCGCGATCGCCGTGGTGTCGCTTTCTGGCGCCAGCATCTGGACCGTGATGGTCGCGATCACCATCCCCGAGATCCCGCGCGTGGCACGGCTGGTGCGCTCGGTGGTGCTGACCGCGCGCGAGGAACCCTATGTCGAGGCCGCGATCTCGCTCGGCTCCAGCCTGCCGAAGATCATGTGGCGGCATCTGATGCCGAACACGATCGCGCCGCTGATCGTGCAAGGCACTTACGTTTGCGCGTCCGCGATTCTGACCGAGGCGATCCTGTCGTTCCTCGGCGCCGGCATCTCGCCGGAGACGCCGACCTGGGGCAACATCATGGCCGAGGGCCGCGCGTTCTTCCAGATCAAGCCGTCGCTGATCTTCTGGCCGGGGCTTCTGCTCTCGATCGCCATTCTCAGCATCAACCTGATCGGCGACGCCGCGCGCGACGCGCTCGATCCCCGCATGAAGCAGCGTGAGGGCAAGTGACCACAGCCAACCCTTCCAACGTCGTGCTCGACATCAACAACCTCGTCGTCGGCCTCGGCCGCAAGGCGGACGCGCATCGCATCATCGACGACCTCTCCCTCCAGGTGCACGAGGGCGAGACGCTCTGCCTGGTCGGCGAAAGCGGCTCGGGCAAGTCGGTGACCTCGCTCACCGTGATGGGCCTGCAGCAGAAGGGCACGCTGGTGCCGTCCGGCGGCAGCGTCAAGCTGGTCGGCGAGGAACTGCTCACCGCGACCGACCGGCGGCTGCGCCAGTTGCGCGCAACGCGGATGGCGATGATCTTCCAGGAACCGATGACCGCGCTCAATCCTGTGGTGCCGGTCGGCCGACAGATCGACGAGGTGCTGCGCGCCCATACCGATCTCGACTCCCGCGCGCGGCGCCAGAAGATCCTGGCGATGATGGAGCATGTGCGGCTGCCCGATGTGGAGCGCATCTTCTCCTCCTACCCTCACCGCCTGTCGGGCGGACAGCGCCAGCGCATCATGATCGCGATGGCGCTGGTGCTGGAGCCAAAGCTGTTGATCGCCGACGAGCCGACCACGGCACTCGACGTCACCACCCAGAAGCAGATCCTCGCCCTGATCCGTGATCTGCAGCGCGATCACGGCACCGCGGTTCTGTTCATCACCCACGACATGGGCGTGGTGGCCGAGATCGCCGACCGCGTCGCGGTGATGCGGCACGGCCGCCTGGTCGAAGCCGGTCCGCTGCAGGACGTGCTGCGCAATCCGAAGATGGACTACACCCGCAACCTGTTGTCCTCGGTGCCGAGCCTGGTGCCGCGCGCGCCACGCCCGGAGACATCGGAGCCCGTGGTGCTGGAAGCCAACGAGCTCAGCAAGGTCTACCGGGAGCGGTCGCTCTATGGCAAAGCCCGTGAGGTCGCCGCCGCCAGCAACGTCACGCTGACGCTGCGCAAGGGCCGCACGCTCGGCATCGTCGGCGAAAGCGGCTCCGGCAAGTCGACGGTGGCGCGCTGCATCGTCCGGCTGATCGATCCGACCTCGGGCGGGGTACGGCTTGCCGGCCGCGAGATTTCCGACCTGTCGCGCCGGCTGCTGCAGCCGCATCGGCAGAAGATCCAGATCATCTTCCAGGACCCCTACCGCTCACTCAATCCGCGCGTCACCGTCGGCGAGAGCATCGCCGAGGGACCGATCAATTACGGCATGCCGCGCAAGGACGCGCTGGTGCGGGCCCGCGAGCTGCTCGAGCTGGTCCATCTGCCGCCCGACGCCATCTCGCGCTATCCGCACCAGTTCTCCGGCGGCCAGCGCCAGCGCATCGCGATCGCCCGCGCGCTGGCGCTCGATCCCGACGTGCTGGTGGCTGATGAAGCCGTATCGGCGCTCGACGTCTCGGTGCAGGCGCAGGTGCTGGATCTGCTCGACGAGATCCAGCGGCGGCTGGGCATCGCGCTGTTGTTCATCACACATGATTTGCGCGTCGCCGCACAAATCTGCGACGACGTCGCCGTGATGCAGCGTGGACGGGTCGTGGAACAGGGACCGGCCGCCGAGGTGCTGACCAATCCGCAGCAGGCCTATACCCGTGCGCTGCTCGAGGCGGCACCCGGACGCGGCTGGGACTTCGCCAACTTCCGCCCGGTTTCGGAAGGCATTGTGGCAACCGCCTAGGTCTTTAGCCTTAGCCTGAACTGTGGGCCTTTCAATACGCCCATAGGGCATGCAATTCCGGCAGTGCTCCCCGGCTTGCGCTTGGCGCGACGACACGCTTAACGTCGCGCGCCAGAGCACGATCCGGAAAGGGCGAACCGGCTTTCGAACGATCATGCTCAAACTGAAATGACGGGATGATGCGATTGCTTCCAAATCGCCTCATCATCGAAGAAACGTGTCGAGACCGACTTGATGACCCGCATCGCCGTTGGCGGCTTCCTGCACGAGACCAACACCTTCGCACCGACGAAGGCAACCTATGACGACTTCGTGCATGGCGGCGGCTGGCCGTCGATGACGCGCGGCGCCGAGGTGCTCAAGGTGATGCGCAAGATCAATGCCGGCCTCGCCGGCTTTGTCGAGGCGGCGGAGGCCTATGGCTGGGAGCTGGCGCCGACGATTGCGACCGGTGCAACGCCGTCAGCGCATGTGACGAAGGACGCCTTCGAGCGGATCGTCAAGGACATGGTCGACGGCATCGTCGCCGCCGGGCCGATCGATGCCGTCTACCTCGATCTGCACGGCGCCATGGTGACCGAGCACCATGACGACGGCGAAGGCGAAATCCTCGCGCGCGTGCGCAAGGCGATCGGCAAGGACATTCCGCTGGTTGCGAGCCTTGATCTGCATGCGAACGTCTCGGCCGAGATGATCGAACATGCCGATGCACTGATCGCCTACCGCACCTATCCGCATGTCGACATGGCCGATACTGGCCGCGCCTGCGCCAGGCATTTGGCCTTGTTGCTCAACTCCAGGCAACCTCTCGCAAAGGCGTTCCGGCAGCTGCCTTTCCTGATCGCGATCAGTTGGCAATGCACCAACGACCAGCCGGCCAAGGGCATCTATCAGAAGCTTGCGGCGCTGGAGAGCGACGCTGTTCCGACGCTTTCGTTTGCGTTCGGCTTCCCGGCCGCCGATATCAAGGACTGCGGCCCGAGCGTATTCGCCTATGGCCGGACCCAAGCCGATGCCGACGCTGCCGCCGACAGCATGGTCGCGCTGGTCGAAAGCCACGAGAACGATTTCGACGGCCCGATCTATATGCCCGACGAGGGCGTGCTGCTTGCGATGAAACTCGCGGCATCGGCGTCGAAGCCGATCGTGATCGCCGACACCCAGGACAATCCCGGCGCGGCGGCAATTCCGACACCACGGGCATGCTGCGCGCGCTGGTGCGCAACGGAGCAAGTGCGGCCACCGGCGTCATCTGCGACCCGCAATCGGCGCGCGCTGCGCACGCGGCCGGCGTCGGTGCGACAGTCACGCTCGACCTCGGCGGCAAGTCCGGTATTCCGGGCGATGCGCCTTACCGGGAAACCTTCGTCGTCGAGAAGCTCTCCGACGGCCGGTTCGTCGCGCCGGGGCCATTTTACGGCGGACGCGACATGGACATGGGACCCTCCGCCTGCCTGCGGGTCGGCGATGTTCGCGTCGTCGTCGGCTCCTACAAGGCGCAGCTCGCAGACCAGGCGATGTACCGCTATGTCGGCATCGAGCCGACCGCACAGAAGATCCTGGTCAACAAGAGTTCGGTGCACTTCCGCGCCGATTTCGAGTCGATCGCCGAGAAACTGCTGATCTGCGCCGCGCCCGGGCCGATGCCCGCCGATCCCGCCACGCTGCCGTGGAAACATTTGCGACCGGGCATTCGTATCAAGCCTAACGGCCCGACTTTCACCCCCTCCTCCCCATCACGCACAGACGGATAGACAGCCATGCCGACCATTGAGCGCATCGACAGTTTTGCCGACGAACTCACCGCCATCAGACGGGATCTGCATGCGCATCCCGAGATCGGCTTCGAGGAGGTCCGCACCTCGGGCATCGTCGCCGAGAAGCTGACGAGCTGGGGTATCGAAGTGCATCGCGGCCTCGGCGGCACCGGCGTGGTCGGCGTGCTCAAGGGCAAGGGCAGCGGCACCCGGAAGATCGGCCTGCGCGCCGACATGGACGCGCTGCCGATGGAGGAGAACACCAATCTGAAGTGGCGTTCGACGATTCCCGGCCGCTTCCACGGCTGCGGCCATGACGGCCACACCACGATGCTGCTCGGCTCGGCGCGCTATCTCGCCGAGACCCGCAATTTCGACGGCACCGTGCACTTCATCTTCCAGCCGGCCGAGGAAGGGCTCGGCGGCGCCCGTGCCATGATCAAGGACGGCCTGTTCAAGCAGTTCCCCTGCGACGAGGTCTACGGCCTGCACAACGCGCCCGACCTCAACCATGGCGAGATCGCGATCCTGCCGGGACCAGCGATGGCCGCCGCCGATTTCTTCGACATCAGGATCCAGGGCTATGGCGCCCATGGCGCGATGCCGGAGCGCTCCAAGGACGCGGTGGTGATCGCGATGACGCTCGGACAGGCGTTGCAGTCGATCGTCAGCCGCAACGTCGATCCGCTGCAGGCAGCGGTGCTCTCGATCACCCAGATCCATTCCGGTTCGGCCTACAACGTCATTCCCGGGGACGCCTGGATGTGCGGCACGGTGCGCTGCTTCTCCGAGGAGATTCGCGCGCTGATCCGCACTCGCATGCGCGAGATCTGCGCCGGCTTTGCCGCCGCGTATGGTGCCGAAATCTCGGTCGAGATCCGCGACGGCTTCAGCGTGCTGGTCAATCAGGAAGAGCAGTCCCGCGTTGTCGAGGAAGTCGCGCGCACCGTGGTCGATCCGGCCAAGGTGATCACGCGCTCGACGCCCAAGATGGGCAGCGAGGATTTCGCCGACATGATGCAGGCCATTCCCGGCGCGTATTTCTGGGTCGGTCATGACGGTTCAGTGCCCGTGCACAATCCCGGTTACGTTCTCGACGACAAGATCCTGCCGATCGGCGCCAGCATGTTCGCCCGCATCATCGAGAAACGTATGCCGGCAGGTGCGCATGCATAAGCCGAAAGCGGACGCCATCACGTCGCTGCACGATCTCTCCGCCGTCGACCTGCTCGCCGGCTATCGTGCCAAGCAGTTCTCGCCCTCGGAAGTGCTCGAGGAAATCATCTCCCAGGTCGCGACCTGGGAGCCGCACATCAAGGCGCTGTACCTGTACGACCCCGACGGGGCGCGGAAAGTCGCCAAGGCCTCGACCGAGCGCTGGCAGCAGGCCGAGCCGGCCGGCACGCTCGATGGCGTGCCCGTCACCATCAAGGACAATGTCGCGACCAAGGGCCAGCCGGTGCCGCTCGGCGCCGCCAGCGTCAAGCTCGCGCCCGCGGAAAAGGATGCCCCGCCTGCCGCGCGGCTGCGCGAAGCCGGCGGCGTGATCTTCTCCAAGACCACGATGCCGGATTACGGCATGCTGTCGTCGGGCCTGTCGTCGTTTCATCCCCTCACCCGCAATCCCTGGGATGTCAGCAAGAACCCCGGCGGCTCGAGCTCCGGCGCGGGCGCGGCCGGTGCTGCCGGCTACGGCCCGTTGCATCTCGGCACTGACATCGGCGGCTCGGTGCGGCTGCCCGCCTCCTGGTGCGGCCTCGTCGCGCTGAAGCCGAGCCTCGGCCGCGTGCCGATCGATCCGCCCTATGTCGGCCGCGTCGCGGGGCCGATGACCCGCACCGTCGACGACGCCGCGCTGATGATGAGTGTGCTGTCGCGCCCGGATCGCCGCGACGGCATGAGCCTGCCGGCGCTCGAGGTGAACTGGAAGGCGCTGGAGAAGTCGCCGCGCAAGCTGCGCATCGGTCTGATGCTCGATGCGGATCCGGCCAGAAGGTCGAGAAGGACGTTCGCGAGATCGTCGTCAAGGCGGCGAAGGCGTTCGAATCCGCCGGTGCGGTGATCACCGAGATCGACGGCATCCTGACGCCCGAGATGCTCGACGGGCTCGACAATTTCTGGCGCGCGCGGACCTGGGACGAGCTGTCGAAATTGTCTGCAGACGATCGCGGCAAGACCCTGCCCTACATCCTTAACTGGGCCGAGGCCGGCGCAAAACTCTCCGGCGTCGACGTGGTGCGCGGCTTCAACCAGACCATGGCGATCCGCGCGGCTGCTGCAAAGTTGTTCTGCGAGGTCGACTACGTGATCTCGCCGGTGTCGCCGGTGGTGAATTTCCCCGCGGAGTTCGCCGCACCGCTGAACGATCCGGCAAAGCCGTTCGAGCACATCTGCTTTACCGTGCCGTGGAATATGTCGGAGAACCCGGCGCTGTCGATCAACGGCGGCTATGACAAGAAGGGCTTTCCGATCGGCGTCCAGATCATCGGCCGCCGCTTCGACGACATCGGCGTGCTCGCCATGGGCAAGGCGTTCGAAGGCCTGCGCGGCCCGCAGAAGCCGTGGCCGACGCCGCCGAAGAAGTAGCGCCTCAACGCAAGTGGGGATGCGCGGAGCTCAGCCTGCGCATCCGACTTCTTCACAAGGGAAGATTGCCGGGTTAACTGAATGCGACGCACGTCGTTCATTCAAGAAAACCGAGAGGAAATCATCCCCATGGCGTATGAGACGATCAAGTACGAGGTCGCCGAGCAGATCCTGACCATCACGCTGAACCGGCCCGACAAGCTCAACGCCTTCAACGCCACGATGCAGCAGGAGCTGATCGACGCGTTCGACAAGGCCGACAAGGACGACGACGTCAGGGCGATCATCGTGACCGGCGAAGGCCGCGGCTTCTGCGCCGGCGCCGACCTCTCCTCCGGCGCCAACACCTTCGACCGCGATGCGCGGCGCGGCCCGGTCAAGCGCAATGCCGACGGCAGCGTCGACTACAGCGATCCGCAGGTGCGCGACGGCGGCGGCCAGGTGACGCTGCGCATCTTCAAATGCCTGAAGCCCGTGATCGCCGCGGTGAATGGTCCCGCGGTCGGCATCGGCGTCACCATGCAGCTTGCGATGGATATCCGCATCGCCTCCGAGGCCGCGCGCTTCGGTTTCGTGTTCTCCCAGCGCGGCATCGTGCCGGAGGCCGCCTCGAGCTGGTTCCTGCCGCGCATCGTCGGCATCTCGCAGGCGCTGGAATGGTGCTACTCGGGCCGCGTGTTCCCGGCGCAGGAAGCGCTCGCCGGCCGGCTCGTCAGCAAAGTGGTGCCGCCGGATGAGTTGCTGCCGACCGCGCGTGCGCTGGCCAAGGAATTCGCGGCCAAGACCGCGCCGGTGTCGGTGGCGCTGATCCGCCAGATGATGTGGCGCATGCTGGGCGCCGACGATCCGATGGAGGCGCACAAGGTCGACAGCCGCGGCATCTATGCCCGCGGCCGCTCCGAGGACGTCAAGGAAGGCGTGGTGTCGTTCCTGGAGAAGCGGCCGGCACAGTTCAAGAACAAGGTCTCGTCCGACATGCCCGACTATTTCCCGTGGTGGCAAGAGCGCGACTATAAGTGAGCGAACGACGTCAAGCGGCGTCCACATCCGACGGCGTCGTCCTGCTGCATGGCATCAGCAGGACGGCGCGTTCGTTTCGCAGGATGGAGCTGGCGCTTGGCGATGCCGGCTTTGCCACCCTCAATCTCGACTATGACAGCCGGCGCAAGGGGCTCGATGCGCTGGCCGAGGACATCCATCCCCCACTCGATCGTTTCGCGCAGAACCTCACTGGCCCCGTGCACTTCGTCTGCCATTCGATGGGCGGCCTGCTGGCCCGCGTGTACCTCGCACGACATCGCCCCGTGCGGCTCGGCCGCGTCGTGATGCTGGGTACGCCGAACGGCGGCAGCGAGATCGCCGACCGCCTGAAGAACCTCGCCGCCTATCGCGCCTACTTCGGCCCCGCCGGCCAGCAGCTCGTCACCCGCCGCGATGCCGCGACCAGCGCTCTGCTGCCCACAATCGATTATGAAGCCGGCATCATCGCCGGCAACCGCTCGGTCTATCCGATCACGTCCATGGGACTGCCCCGACCGCACGATGGCCGGGTCTCGGTCGCCAACACCAGGCTCGACGGCATGGCCGATCATATCGTGATCCGCACCTCGCATCCCTGGCTGGTGCGCAACACCGATGCGATTGCGCAGACCATCGCATTTTTGAGAGACGGGAAGTTTGCAAACGGCTAGCCGTCATTGCGAGCGAAGCAATCCCTACTACTGCATATGCGGCGCAATGGATTGCTTCGTCGCTTTGCTCCTCGCAACGACGGCTATCTGGTCAGCAGCGCCACACGCCCGATTGCCTTGCGTTCGATCAGCAATCGCATCGCCTTCGCGTAGTCTTCCAGCGGCAGCCGATGCGAGATATTTGGCCGCACCCGGCCGGCCTCGGCCCACTCGTTCAGCGCCTTGAACCTGATCTCGCCGAGCGCCGGGTCCTTCCGCACCGCCTCACCTGCGCGAACGCCGAGCACGCTTGCGCCCTTGATCATCAAGAGATTGGTGCGGGCGAGCCCGATGCCACCGGTGAATCCGACGACGAGAATCCGCGCGCCCCAGTTGATGCAGCGCATCGAGTTCTCGAACACCTCGCCGCCGACGGGATCGAACACGACGTCGGCGCCGCGGCCGTCGGTGAGGCGCTTGACCGCATCGCGGAACGGCTCACGCGCATAGAGCACGAGATGATCCGCACCCCGTTGTTTGGCGATCGCAAGCTTCTCCTCGGATGACGCCGCCGCGATCACCGTGGCGCCGAGCAGCTTGCCGATCTCGACCGCTGCAAGCCCAACGCCGCCGCCGGCGCCATGCACCAGCAGCACCTCACCCGGCTTCATCTGCCCGCGGTCGATCAGCGCGTGATAGGCGGTGCCGTGCGCGGCGAGGAAGGTCGCGCCCTCGGCATAGTCGAAAGTCGACGGCACCGGCACGAGTTGCGACGGCACGGCAACCGTCTCGTCGCAATAGGCGCCGTGGCGCATCTTGACGATCACCTTGTCGCCGACCGCGACACCGGACGCATCATTGACTTCGACGACATCGCCGGCGGCTTCCGAGCCCGGCGTGAACGGCAGCGGCGGCTTGAGCTGGTATTCACCCGCGGCCATCAGGATGTCGGGGAAATTGATCCCGGCGGCACGGATCGCCACGCGCACCTGCCCCGGCTGCAAAGGCACCGAAGCAAAATTCTCGAGCTGAAGACGCTCGGGCGGACCGAGCTCGCGGCAAACAACGGCTTTCGGCATCAGGCGGCTCGCGCCTTGAGACGTGCCAGGGCTTCGCGGATCAACGGCAGGCGATCGTTGCCGAAATACATGTCGGTCTTGTCGAGATAGATCGTCGGCGAGCCGAAGCCGCCGCGTGCCATCACCTCCTCGGTGTTGGTCTTGAGCTGATCCTTGATCGCTTGGTCACCGATACCGGCGAAGAACTGCGCCGGATCGATCCTGAGCTTGCCGCAGATCTCGGCCAGCACGGCATCCTGCGAGATATCCTTGTCGTCGCCCCAATAGGCCTCGAACACCGCGCGCGCGAACGGCACCATCTTATCGTTGCCGAGCCAGATGCAGCCGCGCATCGCCTTGACGCTGTTCACCGGAAACACGGTCGGCGGCATCTTGATCGCAAGCCCGGCCGAGCGCGCCCAGTCGGCGAGGTCTTTCTTCATGTAACGCGCCTTCAGCGGCACCGGCTTCTCGCGCTGCGCGTAAACAGACGGATTGACGGTGTTGAAGATGCCGCCGACCAGGATCGGCCGCCAGGTGATGGGAGTATCGAACTCCTTCGCCAGCGGCTGGATGTTGTGCCAGGCGAGGTAAGTCCACGGACTGGAACAGTCGAAGAAGAATTCGATCATGGCGTTTCCCTTTGTCTTTTCCGCATCCATTGTCGTCATTCCGCGATGCTCCGCAAGACGCGGGCATCGCGACCGTGTCGCGCCACGGAATAACGGACATTATTTCTTCTCGACCAGCTTTTTCGCACGCTGGCCGAACATGTTCTTGCGCGGCTCCTCGTCGAACGGCTCCTTGACGAATTTTCCGATCGCAAGTCCCGCCTGCACCTGCGGACGGGCGCGCACGGTCGCGTACCAGCGCTTGATGTTCGGATAGTCGTCGAGGGTGAAGCCCTGCGCCTTGTGGGTCATGGTCCAGGGAAAGCAGGCGACGTCGGCGATCGAATAGTCTGGGCCTGCGATATAGGCGCCGGTCTTGCCGAGCTGGTGGTCGAGCACGCCATAGAGCCGCGCCGTCTCGTCGCGGTAGCGCTCGATCGCATAGGGAATCTTCTCGGCCGCATAGAGCGCGAAATGGCCGTGCTGGCCGAGCATCGGGCCGAGGCCGCCCACCTGCCACATCACCCACTGGATGGCGATCGACCGCGCGCGGAGCTCGCGGGACAGGAAACGCCCGGTCTTGTCGGCAAGATAGATCAGGATCGCGCCGGTCTCGAACACCGAGAACGGCCCGCCGCCGTCGGCAGGGGCATGATCGACGATGGCGGGGATACGGTTGTTCGGGCTGATCGCCAGGAATTCGGGCCGAAACTGCTCGCCGGCGCGGATGTTCACCGGGATCACCGTATAGGGTAGCCCGAGTTCCTCCAGCATGATCGAGATCTTCCAGCCGTTCGGCGTCGGCGCGTAGTGCAGGTCGATCATCGGCGTCTATTCCCCGTCACAAAGACTTTTGTTGTTCTGTACCTCCAGCTTAGGACATGGCACACAGGCGCTCAATCAGAACCCATCGGGAGGCACCCATGCTGTTTCCAACCACGATCGCAGGCTCGCTGCCGAAGCCCGAATGGCTCGCCGAGCCGAACGTGCTGTGGGCGCCCTGGAAGTCTGATGGCGCCGAGCTCGCCCGCGCCAAGCGCGACGCCACGATCCTTGCGGTCAAGCTGCAGGAGGACGCCGGCGTCGACATCGTGACCGAGGGCGAGCAAGCGCGCCAGCACTTCGTGCACGGTTTCCTGGAGCGGATCGAGGGCATCGATTTCGCCCACAAGGTCGAGATGGGCATCCGCAAGGACCGCTACAAAGCCATGGTGCCGCAGGTGGTCGCGCCGCTGCAGCTCAAGGGCCGCGTCCATGAGAGCGAGGCACGTGCGGCGCGCGCCCACACCAAAAACAAACTGAAGTTCACCCTGCCCGGCCCGATGACGATCATCGACACCATCGCCGACCAATATTACGGCGACCGCGTCAAGATGGCCTTCGCCTTCGCGGAGCTATTGAACCAGGAAGCAAGGCGTTGCAGGCTGACGGCGTCGACATGATCCAGTTCGACGAACCGGCCTTCAACGTCTACATGGACCAGGTGCGCGACTGGGGCATCAAGGCGCTGGAGCGCGCCGCAGAAGGCCTCACCTGCGCCACCGCCGTGCACATCTGCTACGGCTACGGCATCAAGGCCAACACCGACTGGAAAGAGACGCTCGGCGGCGAATGGCGGCAGTATGAAGAGACCTTCCCCGTCATCGACAAGAGCACGATCCAGCAGGTCGCGATCGAGTGCCGCAACTCGAAGGTGCCGATCGAGCTGCTCGCCGCGCTCCCTGGCAAGATCGTGCAGGCCGGCGTGATCGACGTCGCCAGCGACGAGGTCGAGACTCCTGAGGATGTCGTCAAGGTGATCGAGGCGGTCGCCAAGCACGTCCCGAAGGGCAACATCATCGCGACCACCAATTGCGGCATGGCGCCGATGCGGCGGGATATCGCCGAAGCCAAGCTGAGCGCACTCGGCGCGGGCGCAAAGCTGGCGCGGCAGCGGCTGGCGTAAGGATGCCGGCGGCTCAGCTGAGCGCGGCTGCTGCGCTCGGATGCAGCACCGGCCGATAGCCGGCCTGAAATGCACGGACGGTCGACGGCGGTGTCAGCAGCATCGCGGGCGCGGTGACCTCGGCGCGCTCGTAACCGGCAAAAGACCACCGCAAGGTTTTCCCGTTCGCGACCAGATAGCTTTCCCCGCTTGCCTGCACCATCGTCCCGTCGGGCAACGCATCCATCGACAGTGGCAGGGGATGCAGCCGCTTCTTGCCGTGGTCCATCCGCTCGGCGTGCAGCACCGCGTCCATCGCCTTGGCGCTGAGATCGCTCGCCCCGTTGCCTTGCTCCCAGGCGGCGCGAAACCGGTTGGCGTCGTCGCGGCGGCAGTAGAAGCAGGGCCGGTGTCCGGCCGCGAAGGCGGTTGCCTCATCGAGGAAGAACAGTTCGGTCCAGCTCTGCCGGCGCATCACCTCGCGCCGCCGTCCCCTGAACTCGCAGACGCAGGTGAGCCACGCCGGCGACGACCAGCGCTTGTTCAGCAGCGTGCGGGTCGCCGGATCGTGGATGATGCCGCGATTGCCGGTGAAGGTGCCGCGGTGGTCCGTGGCAACGATCTCGCCTGTCGGTGTGACGCGGTTTTGCAGGGGCATTGCGCGCCTCTAACCAATGCGTCATTGCGAGGAGCGAAGCGACGAAGCAATCCACGCTACCGCATATGCGGAGCCGTGGATTGCTTCGCTTCGCTCGCAATGACGGGTCAACTCAAGCCGCCCCGTCGCGGATCGGCGGCTGGAACGACAGCGCGGTGTCCCAAGGAAAGAAGATCCAGGTGTCCTGCGACACCTCGGTGATGTAGGTGTCGACCAGCGGCCGGCCCTTCGGCTTGGCATAGACCGTTGCGAAATGCGCGTCGGGCAGCATCTCGCGCACCAGCTTGCCGGTCTTGCCGGTGTCGACGAGGTCGTCGACGATCAAGAGTCCTTTGCCGGTGCCGCCGCCGAGCTTGGCGGTCTGCTCCGAAATGCCCTTGAGCACCTTCAGGTCGCCCTGCTTGTCGTGGTCGTAGCTGGCGATGCAGACGGTATCGATGACCCGCAAGCCGAGCTCGCGCGCCACGATCGCCGCCGGCACCAGCCCGCCGCGGGTGATCGCGACCACCGCATGGAATGGACCGACTTCATTGAGCCGCCAGGTCAGCGCCCGGCAATCCCGGTGGAATTGATCCCACGAGACCGGGAACGGCCTGCCCGCCCGATCCTGCACATTCGGTTCAGAATTTTTCTCGACCATATCGTCTCAACCCGCCGGCTTCTTCTGCGCGGCCTGCACCTGCTTCAACATCTCTTTCACTGCGGCCATCGCGGCGGCAAGCTTCTCCGGATCGCGCGAGCGGACCACCAGATTGGTGTTCGGCTTCTGGTTCTCGTCCTGGAACGGATAGCTGCCGATGATGGTGTCGGGATTGGCTTCCGCGATCGCCCGCAGCGGGCCGCCGATGTCACCCTCCCGCGCGTCGGCGCGGACCGAATCCGACAGCATCCGCACGCCGGACTTCAGGGTCGGCGCCACGATGTCCATCATCGCCTGCATGATGGTGGGGATGCCGGCCATCACGATGACATTGCCGAGCTTGAAGCCCGGCGCCAGGATGGTCGCGCTCTGGATCAGCTCGGCGCCGTCGGGCACCCGGGCCATCCGCAGCCGCGCCTCGTTGAGGTCCTGCTCGCTCCAGCGCTCCCTGAACCGCGCCACCACGTCAGGGTGATGGTGAATATCGACCCCGAACGCCTTCGCCACGCTGTCGGCGGTGATGTCGTCATGGGTCGGCCCGATGCCGCCTGTCGTGAACACGTAGGTGTATCTATGCCGCAGCGCATCAAGGGCGGAGATGATGTCGGCCTCGTCGTCGGCGACGACACGGACCTCCTTCAGGTCGATGCCGATATTGGTCAGGTATTCGGCGATGAAGCCGATGTTCTTGTCCTTGGTCCGGCCGGACAGGATCTCGTCGCCGATCACCAATATCCCCGCCGTGACGATCTCGCTCATGGTCTCATTCCCTAACTTGATCCCCTGACATTGCCGATCCAATGCCTTGATGTCACGGGGTTTTGCCGCCGAATTAAGCAGACCTCAGCCGGTTTTTCGGGCAGGCCTTCCTGGCTATCCCTAGCAAATGCCGCACGCCAATGCATATCGCGCTGGCCCGCCCCTTGCTACCATCCCATCAAGTCATGCACTGTGTCACATGGCTTGGGAGGGCAGTCGGGATATATGGCAGTCGCGTTCGATGAGATGAATGGCCTCGGCGAGGATCTCCGCCCGGCCTACCAGGAGCTCTCCCGCTGGCTCAAAGAGACGCCGCCGGACGCGCTCGAATATCGACGCCAGGAAGCGGAGCTGCTGTTCCGCCGGATCGGCATCACATTCGCGGTCTATGGCGATTCCGAAGCCCAGGAGCGGCTGATCCCGTTCGACGTCATCCCGCGCATCATGTCCGCGACCGAGTGGACGCTGCTGGAGAAGGGCCTGAAGCAGCGCGTGCTCGCGCTCAACATGTTTCTGAAGGACATCTACCACGGCCGCGACATCCTGCGTGCCAACGTCATCCCCGAAGACCTGATCTTCCAGAACCCGGTGTTCCGGCCGGAGATGAACGGCCAGGACGTGCCGCACGACATCTACGTCCATATCGCCGGCATCGACATCATCCGCACCGACCCCGACAATTTCATCGTGCTGGAGGACAATGCGCGCACGCCGTCCGGCGTGTCCTACATGCTGGAAAACCGCGAGATCATGATGCGGCTGTTTCCGGACCTGTTCGCACGGCATCGCGTCGCGCCGGTCGAGCGCTATCCCGACGAACTGCTTTCGGCGCTGCGCTCGGTCGCCCCGCACAGCGCCTCCGCAGAACCCACGGTCGCGCTGATGACGCCCGGCGTCTACAACTCGGCCTATTACGAGCACTCGTTCCTGGCCGACAAGCTCGGCATCGAGCTGGTCGAGGGGCGCGACCTCATCGTCAAGAACGACGAGGTGTTCATGCGCACCACCGAGGGGCTGAAACGGGTCGACGTGATCTACCGCCGCGTCGACGACGATTTCCTCGATCCCCTTACCTTCCGGCCGGATTCCGCGCTCGGCGTGCCCGGACTGATGTCGGCCTATGCCGCCGGCAACATCACGCTCGCCAACGCAGTCGGCACCGGCATCGCCGACGACAAGGCGATTTACTCCTACATGCCTGACATCGTGAAGTTCTATCTCAGCGAGGAGCCGATCCTGAAGAACGTGCAGACCTGGCGCTGCCGTGAACCGCAGGATCTGTCCTACGTGCTCGACAACCTCGCCGACCTAGTCGTCAAGGAGGTGCACGGCTCGGGCGGCTACGGCATGCTGATCGGCCCGGCCGCCACCAAGGCGACCATCGAGGCGTTCCGCGACAAGCTCAAGCGCGAGCCGGAAGGCTTCATCGCCCAGCCGACGCTCGCGCTGTCGACCTGCCCGACCTGCACCGACAAGGGCCTGGCGCCGCGCCATGTCGACCTCCGCCCGTTCGTGCTGACCGGCTCCAGCCACACCACCATCGTGCCCGGCGGGCTGACGCGGGTGGCGCTGAAGGAGGGCTCGCTCGTGGTCAATTCGAGCCAGGGCGGCGGCACCAAGGACACCTGGATACTGAGCGAGTAGTTGAAAGCATGCTGTCGCGCACCGCTGAAAACCTGTTCTGGCTGGCCCGCTACGTCGAACGCGCCGAATATCTCGCGCGCACGATCGACGCCACGCTCCGCGTCACCGCGCTGCCCGCGCCTATATCGGCAAGACCAACGAGTGGGACTCCGCACTGCTTACCGCCGGCGTCGGCGCGAGCTTCTACGATCACTATCAGGAAGCCAACCAGCAGAACGTCATCGAATATCTCTCCTTCTCCTCGGAAAATCCGTCGTCGATCAAGAACTGCATTGAGGCGGCCCGGCTCAATTCGCGCTCGGTGCGAACGGCGCTGACGTCGGAGATGTGGGACACCATCAATTCAGCGTGGATCGAGCTGCAAGCCGTCTGGAACAAGGGTCCCGCCAACCGCGAGGAGCTGGCCAAATTCCTGCGCTTCGTGCAGGAGACCTCGCTGCGGTTCGACGGCTCGGCCTACCGGACCATGCTGCGCAACGACGCATACTGGTTCTCGCGGCTTGGCGTGCATCTCGAGCGCGCCGACAACACCGCGCGGATCCTCGACGTGAAGTACCATATGCTGCTGCCCGAGGCAGAACATGTCGGCGGCCCGCTGGATTACTACCAGTGGACCTCGATCCTGCGCTCAGTATCGGCGACGACCGCCTATCATTGGGTTTACCGCGAAACCCTGAAACCCTGGCTGATCGCCGACCTCCTCATCCTCAACGACACGCTGCCGCGCTCGCTCGCCAGCTGCTACAGCAATCTGGTGCGCAATCTGGACCAGATCGGCGTCGCCTATGGCCGCCAGGGCGCCTCCCAGCGCCACGCCCGCGGCATCAGGAACCGGCTCGAGCACAGCCATATGGACGATATCTTCCAGCACGGCGTGCACGAATTCATCCAGGAATTCATCGCTGACAACTCGCGGCTGGGTGAGATCATCACCAAGCAGTATCTGATCTGACCGATACGGCCCAAAATCGCTCAAATTGTCGTCATGGCGGACCTCATCCCGGCCATCGACATCTTGCTTTCGCGGCCGATTAGGAAGAAAGACGTGATGCCCGGGAACGGTCCGGGCATGATGCTTCTGCCCCGAAAAAACCGACTGAACTCCGGTTGAGCCATGCGCCTGCGGATAGCCCACACCACCACCTATCGCTACGAGCCGGCGGCCTCGGGCGTGATCCAGATTCTGCGGATGACGCCGGGCAGTCATGACGGCCAGTATGTCGCGGATTGGCAGATCGACGTCTCGACCGATTCCAGGCTCGATACCCACGAGGACGCCTTCGGCAACGTCACCCACGTGCTGACGCATGGCTCGATCAGCGACCTCACCATCCATTGCGAGGGCCTGGTCGAGACCCAGGACACCGGCGGGGTGCTCAAGGGCAGCGACGAGCGGTTTCCGCCGAGCCTGTTCCTGCGTGCCACGCCGCTGACCGACCTCAGCCCGGCGATGACGAGCATCGTGCGTGAGCTGCGCGCCGAGGCCGGCACCGACGTGCTCGGCTTCCTGCATGCGCTGATGGTGCGGATCTACGAACACATGACCTTCGACGAGGACCCGACCAACAGCGCCACCTCGGCCTCCGAGGCGTTCACGCTGAAGCGCGGCGTCTGCCAGGACTACGCCCATATCCTGATCGCCTGCGCGCGCGCCGGCGGGGTTCCGGCGCGGTTCGTCTCCGGCCACTTCCTGCGCTCCGACGGCATGGTCAACCAGCAGGCCGGCCACGCCTGGGCCGAGGCCTTCGTGCCGGACCTGGGCTGGGTCGGCTTCGACGCCGCCAACGGCATCTGCACCACCGACGCCCATGCTCGCGTCGCGATCGGCCTCGACTATCTCGGCGCCGCCCCCGTCCGCGGCACCCGCTATGGCGGTGGCAACGAGACGCTGACCGTCGCGGTCAAGGTCGACCAGGCCGGACGTCCCGGCCAGTGGCAGAGCCAGACGCAGTCGTAGGCCGACGTCTCACGTCATTCCGGGGCGCGTCTCCTGGCGCGGGTGTCATCATGGACCGACGTCTCTTTCTCGCAACCGCCCTGTTCGGCCTGGCGCGCATCCCGGGTGCCGACGCGCTCGAGCGCTGGCAGACGCTGCCGGCAACACCGGCGCCGATCGCAGGGCGCAGCGCGCACGCCGAGGTCAACGGCATCAGTCTGTTCCATGTCGAGACCGGCGAAGGCAGCCCGGTGGTGTTTCTGCACGGCGGGCTGTCCAATTCCGATTACTTCGGCCTGCAGGTGCCGGAGGTCGCGCGGAAGCACCGCGTGATCTGCGTCGACAGCCGCGGCCATGGCCGCAGCAGCCGCAATGCGCAGCCGTTCGGATACGATTTGATGACCGACGACGTCGTGGCGTTGCTCGATCTTCTGAAGATTCCGCGCGCGGCGATCGTCGGCTGGAGCGACGGCGCCATCATCGGCCTCGATATGGCAATGCGCCATCCCGATCGGGTGAGCCGGGTATTCGCGTTCGGCGCCAACACCCAGACATCGGGCCTCAAGCCCGACATCGACAAGAACCCGACCTTCGCGCAGTTCATCGCGCGGGCGAAGACCGAGTATGAGCGCCTGTCGCCGACGCCGGGCGAATATGACCAGTTCCTGCAACAGATCGAGAAGATGTGGGACAGCCAGCCGAACTGGACCGACGACCAGCTGCGCACGATCCGCGCGCCGGTGCTGATCGCGGACGGCCAATACGACGAGGGCATCAGGCGCGAGCATACCGAGTACATAGCCGCGACCATTCCCGGCGCCGGCCTGCTCATCCTGCCCAATGCCAGCCATTTCGCGTTCCTGCAGGATCCTGCGTTGTTCAACGCCGCGTTGTTTGATTTTCTCGACGCCTGACCGCGGACGCAGCAGCGCCGGCCGCCTTCTGCTATGATCGTCGCGCAATCTGATGAAATGAGAGAAGCCATGGCGACCGTAAAACTGCTTTCCGACGACGAACTCTCGGCCGAGGCGCGCGCCGTCTTCGAGGACATCCGTTCGACGCGGAAGTCGGACTTCATCAACAATTTCTGGCGCGCGCTCGCGCATGATCCGAAGACCCTGCGGCGGACCTGGGAAAGCATCAAGGAGGTGATGGCGCCGGGCGCGCTGGATCCGAAGGTCAAGGAAATGCTCTACGTCGCGGTCTCGGTGGCCCATGGTTGCAGCTACTGCATCCATTCGCACACCGCAGCCGCCCGCGCCAAGGGCATGACCGACGCCGAGTATCAGGAAATGCTGGCGATCGTCGGCATGGCGGCCGAGACCAACCGGCTGGTCACCGCGCTCGGCGTGCCGGTGGATGAAGCGTTCCTTGTCGGTGCACCGGCCGGACGAAGCCAGGAGCCGTAACGGCCCAGCACTGCGTCACTTGTCCAGCCAAACGTCTTCGAACCGCAGATTGTTGTACTGGCTGTTGTCGTGCGGATGAAAGTTCTTCACGTAAGGCTGCCAGCAATTGCCGGCCGATGAGTGCAGGATGACCGGCCGCGCGGCGTCGTCGACCAGCAGGCGCTCGATGTCGAACACGATCTTGCGGCGCTTGTCCTTGTCGACCTCGCGCGACTGCGCGGCGAGCAATTTATCGACCTCGGCGTTGCAATACTGGGTGTAGTTGCGCTCCGAATTGCAGGAGTAGTTCTCGACAAGATTGCCGTCGGGATCGTCGACGCTGACGCCGGTGACATTGAGGCCGATGGTGTAATCCTTGCGCTGCAACCGCGAGTACCAGCGCGGCGTGTCGAGGATATCGAGTTCGGCCACGATGTAGATCTTCTTGAGCTGGTCGGCGAGGATCACTGCCGGGTCGCGATAGGTCGGAAGGTTGCGGGTCTGGATCTTGATCGACAGCGGCTTGGCGTCGCTGTAGCCGAGTTTCTGCATGATCGCCTGCGCGTCGGCGAGGTTCTTCTCGGTATCGGGGCCATAGCCCATCAGCGTCGACAACATCTCCGGCGGCATGCCCCATTCGCCCTCGGGCTTGGCCTGCATCGCGCCGCCGAGCCGCCCGGTACCTTCGAACAGGATCGAGTTGAAGGCCTTGCGATCGAGCGCCAGCGACATCGCCTTGCGGATCTCCGGATTGTCGAACGGCGGATTGACGCGGTTGACCAGGAGATTGATCTGCAGGTTGGTCGACGTCATCTCGCAGATCGCATTCGGCGCGCGCGCCTTGACGTCCTTCATCAGGGGAATGCTGACGTCGGACGGAAACGTGATGTCATAGTCGCCGGTCGCAAACGCCAGCATGCGGGTGGCGCGGCTGTCGATCGAGCGCACCGTGATCTCGTCGAGATACGGCCGGTCCTTCTTGAAATAGTCGGGGTTGCGGACGAGACGGATCGAATCGCCGCGCCCGAACTCGACGAATTTGAACGGGCCGGTGCCGATCGGTTTGGTGCGCATCACCTGCTGCGGCACGTGGCAGGGATAGACCACCGAGAAGGCGCTGGCGAGCAGCGCCAGGAGGCCGGGCTGCGGCTCGGTCAGCTCGAAGGTCGCCTCATCGTCGCCATTGACGCTGACGTCCTTCAGTTTGGAGTACCAGACCTTGCGCGGATTGCGCTTGAAGTCCGTGGCCTTGGAGTCCTGGGTCTCGCTCTTGCCGATCAGCATCCGCCAGGTGCATTGCACGTCCTTGGCGGTGAACGGCTGGCCGTCATGCCATTTCACGCCGTGATGCAGCTTGAAAGTGAGCTTCGTGTTGGTGGAATCCCACGACCAGCTCTCGGCGAGATCGGGGATCACGGTGTCGATGCTTTCATGCACCTTGGCCGGATCGAACACCACGAGGTTGTTGAAGACCGCCGCGAACGGCATCACCGAGGCGATGGTGGATTCCTCGAGCAGCGAGGTCGAGGGCGGGTTGTCATTGTGATAGAGCCGCAGCGTGCCGCCCTTCTTCTGCGCCGATGCAGGGCCCGCAGCGATTGCAGCGACGCCCAACGCCATGATGCACGCGGCCAATCTCAACGACATTCTCGCCTCCCGGAATTCTTGTTGTTTTTGTCGATTGCAGGCAGTCGATCACAATGCCCGGTGCCTCGCAATGACAGCGAACCCGGATCATTGCCGGCTGCGCGCAGCGCAGAGCGAGACCGCCCAAACTCCGAAAAGTGGGCGGCAGGAACAGGCCCATGCGGGTCGTCTCGGCGATCCGACCCGCCGTTTCGACCGGCCACCGCAGTGTCCCGTCACGGGGAATTGGGGTTGGATGCGACCTCGAAATTGGCTACACGTTTCTCCGCCGAGAACCTCGGACCGTTTGAGGACTGGAAATGACCTATTGCTGCGGAATTCTGGTGCGCGACGGCCTCGTCATGATCGCCGACACCCGCACCAATGCCGGCCTCGACAACGTCTCGACCTTCCGCAAGCTGCACATCTTCGAGAAGCCCGGCGAGCGCATCATGGCGATCGCCAGCGCCGGCAATCTCGCGATCAGCCAGTCGGTGCTGTCGACCCTGACCGAGGGTATGGAAGACCCGCACACCGGCGAGCTCGAGACGCTGATGAATGCGCCGACCATGTTCCAGGCGGCGCAGCGGATCGGCCGCGCCATCCGCTCAGTGCACGCCACCGAGGGCGAGGCGCTGCGTTCGGAGGATATCTCGTTCGACGTGTCGTTCCTGTTCGGCGGTCAGATCAAGGGCTCGCGGATGCGCCTGTTCATGGTCTACACCGCGGGCAACTTCATCGAATGCACCACGGACACGCCCTATTTGCAGATCGGCGAGCACAAATACGGCAAGCCGGTGCTCGATCGCGCCATGCACTACGACGTCGAGCTCTATGAGGCGCTCAAGACCGGCCTGATCTCGATGGATTCGACGATGCGCTCCAACCTCGGCGTCGGCCTGCCGATCGACGTGCTGGTGGTGCGCACCGACGTCTGCGAGGCAGACCTCAACCACCGCATCGAGGCCGGCGAGCCCTATTTCCACGATCTGCGCTCGCGCTGGTCGGCGGCGCTGCGCGCGGCGCACCAGAACATTCCACGCCCGCCCTACAAGAACGAAACCGAAGCAAAACCAAGTAAGAGGGAACTGAGAGATGACCGAGGCAACCCGCAAGATCGCACTCGTGACCGGCGCCGGCACCGGCGTCGGCCGCGCCGCATCGCTCGCCTTGATGGACAAGGGCTACACCGTGGTGCTCGCCGGCCGCCGCATGGAGATGCTGGAGGAGACCGCCAAGCTCGGCCCCGCCGGCAAGAGCCTGTGCGTCTCGGCCGACATGGCCAACCCCGCCGCGATCGCCGCGCTGTTCGACAAGGTGAAGGCGACCTATGGCCGGCTCGACGTGCTGTTCAACAACGCCGGCATGGGCGCGCCGCCGGTCAATTTCGAGGATCTGCCGCTCGAGCAGTGGCAGGCCGTGGTCAACACCAACCTCACCGCGCCGTTCCTGTGCACCCAGCACGCCTTCCGCATCATGAAGGACCAGACCCCGCGCGGCGGCCGCATCATCAACAACGGCTCGATCTCGGCGCATGCGCCGCGGCCGTTCTCGGCGGCCTACACCTCGACCAAGCACGCCATCACCGGCCTGACAAAAGCCTCCAACCTCGACGGCCGGATGTATGACATCGCGGTCGGCCAGGTCGATATCGGCAACGCCGCGACCCCGATGACCGATCGCATGGTCAACGGCCCCGGCGTGCTGCAGCCGGACGGCACCACCAAGCACGAGCCGCGCATGGATGCGAAGGCGGTCGGCGATGCCGTCGCCTACATGGCCGGCCTGCCGCTCGATGCCAACGTGCTGTTCATGACAGTCATGGCGACCAAGATGCCGTTCGTGGGACGGGGCTGATCTTCCCCAGCTGCCCGCGTGCGGCAGGGCTATCACGATCGCATGGCCGGGCTTGTCCCGGCCATCGCGCTGCAGGGGCACGGTCAAAATATCGAAAACAACCCCATGCAAAGTGCCGGCGGCTGCCGGCGTCCGATCGGACGACTTGACACGTCGGGCAAATCAGCCTTATATTTCTATTATTCCGAAAATCGCAGCCGAATCTCCACCGGAGACGGTGAGAGGACAGCTCGCGGAGAGTCCCCCTCGCCCGGATCGCATTCTGCTTCGCTCCATGCGATCCGACCTCTCCCCGCAAGCGGGGCGAGGTGGAGATCCAGAGCTTTCATCACCGTCATTGCGAGCGAAGCGAAGCAATCCATCCAATCCCACGGGGAAAAATGGATTGCTTCGTCGCTTCGCTCCTTGCAATGACGGTGGGTAGAACCCGCCCTACTCCAGCTTCTCGACATCCCGCAGCGTCGGGAACAGCTTCATCCAGAGCAACGCGACGGCGACGGTGGCGACGCCGCCGAGCACGGCTGACGGTACGGCGCCGAGCAGCGCCGCGGTGACGCCGCTCTCGAACTGGCCGAGCTGGTTCGAGGCGTTGATGAACAGGAAATTGACCGCGCCGACCCGGCCGCGCATCTCGTCGGGGGTCGCGAGCTGCACCAGCGAGAAGCGGATCACGACACTGATCGTATCGGCCGCGCCGAGCACCGCGAGCGCCAGCGCCGACAGCCACATCCAGTGCGACAACGCGAACACCACCGTCGCCACGCCGAACACGATCACCGCCTGGAACATGCGTAATCCCACGCGGCGGTTGATGGTGTGCCGCGCTAGCACCATCGTCATCAACAGCGCGCCGACCGCGGGCGCCGCGCGCAAGATGCCGAGGCCGAGCGGGCCGGTCTGCAGGATGTCGCGCGCATAGATCGGCAGCAGCGCAGTGACGCCGCCGAACAGCACCGCGAACAGATCGAGCGAGATGGTGCCGAGGATCGCCGGATTACTGCGCACGAAAGTGACGCCGGCAAACAGATCATCCGACACCTCGCCGTTCTTCGCCGCCGCCCGCTGCAGCCGGCCGATGCCGCCGGTCAAGAGCGCGCCGAACAGCCAGAACACCATCATGATGCCGTAGGGCGCGCTCGGCATCAGCGCGTAGGCAAAGCCGCCGAGCGCGGGGCCGGTGATGGTCGCGACCTGCGCTGCGCCGCTCGAGATCGCAGTCGCCCGCTGCAGCGAACCTTGCGGGGCGATCAGCGGCAACAGCGCAGCGGTCGCCGGGCTCTCGAACGCGCCGGCGATGCCGAGCACGAAGGTCGCAATGAAGATCTGGATCTCGGAGATGGTGCCGGCAAACGTGCTTCCTGCGAGAAACAATGCGGTCAGCGCCTCCGCGACCTGGCAGGCCTGCACCACGCGCTTGCGCTCGAAGCGGTCGGCAGCGTGGCCTGCGACGAACACCAATAGCGCCGTCGGCAGGAACTGGACCAGCCCGACCATGCCGAGGTCGAAGGCGCTGCCGGTCAGGTCATAGATCTGCCAGCCGATCGCCACCGCGCCGATCTGGCTGGAGAAGCGCGACAGGCTGCGCGACGACAGGAAGAACAGGAACGGTCTGTGGCCGAGCAGGTCGCGGGCGCCGACCGAGGTGACGGAGGACATGGGTGATTGCGTGGCCGAGCGCCTGCAACTTGTCAATGGAGAGGACGCGAACGCGCAACAGCATTGCGCTGCGCGGGGCCCCCACCCATAATCGCCTGAGAGTTCTTGGGGGCGTGATGCTGCAGTTGCAATCGGCGTTCGGCGTGGTGGCGTTGCTCGTGATCGCCTGGGTGTTGAGCGAAAATCGCAGCATGGTGTCGCTGCGGCAGGCGGCGATCGGGCTCGCGGTCACCATCGCGACCGCGCTGGTGCTGATCAAGGTGCCGCTCGTGACGCAGGCCTTCGGCGTGATCAACGATGCCGTCGGCACCATCGCCGCTGCGACGCGGGCCGGCACCGCTTTCGTGTTCGGTTACGTCGGCGGCGGCCCGGCGCCGTTCGATCCGAAGGCGCCCGGCTCCGATTTCATCCTCGCCTTCCAGGCGCTGCCGATCGTGCTGGTCATGAGCGTGCTGACGACGCTGCTGTTCTATTGGCGCGTGCTGCCGCCCATCGTGCGCGGCATGGCCTGGCTGCTCGAGCGTACGCTTGGCGTCGGCGGCGCGGTCGGGCTCTCGACTGCGGCCAACATCTTCCTCGGCATGGTGGAGGCGCCGCTGTTCATCCGCCCCTATCTGGCGCAGCTCAGCCGCAGCGAATTGTTTCTGGTGATGACCGGCGGCATGGCCGGGATTGCCGGCACCGTGCTGGTGCTGTACGCGACCTTGCTTGCGCCGCTGATCCCCGACGCCGCCGCTCATTTCGTCATCGCCTCGGTGCTCGGCGCGCCGGCCGCCATCCTGGTCAGCCTGATCATGGTGCCGGAAACCTCCGATAAACGCACCGGCGGATCGCTCGACGACCCCGATATCCAGGTCTCGTCGACGATGGACGCGATCGTGAAGGGCACCGCCGCGGGGCTCGAGCTCCTGATGAACATCATCGCGATGCTGCTGGTGCTGGTCGCGCTGGTCTATCTTGCCAACAAGATCGTCGGCCTGCTGCCGGAAATCGGCGGCGCGAAGATCTCGCTGCAACGCCTGCTCGGCTATGTCATGGCGCCGGTGTGCTGGCTGATGGGCCTCCCTTGGCCGCAGGCGATCACGGCCGGCAGCCTGATGGGCACCAAGACCGTGCTGAATGAGCTGATCGCCTATGTCGATTTGTCGAAGCTCGGCCCCGACGCGCTCGATCCGCGCTC
Organism: Bradyrhizobium viridifuturi; assembly: GCF_001238275.1. Classification (GTDB taxonomy): domain Bacteria; phylum Pseudomonadota; class Alphaproteobacteria; order Rhizobiales; family Xanthobacteraceae; genus Bradyrhizobium; species Bradyrhizobium viridifuturi. Next base: position 18,070 of record NZ_LGTB01000001.1, on the reverse strand, counting down.
GCGCCTGATCATGCTCTACGCGATGTGCGGCTTCGCCAACTTCGCGAGCTCGGCATCATGATCGGCGGCCTCGGCATCATGGCGCCGACGCGGCGCGACGAGATCAACGCGCTCGGACTGAAGTCGATCGTCTCGGGCACGCTGACGACCTGCCTGATGGGCGCGATCGTGGGGGCGATGACGTGACTTTCCGTCATTCCGGGGCGGCGCAAAGCGCCGAGCCCGGAATCCATCAGGCCGCAACACGCGTGGGGAAATGGATTCCGGGCTCGCGCTGCGCGCGCCCTCAGGTGCACAATTGCGCACCGGGGAATGCCAGGGCCTACGCCTTCAATTCCACCGTCTTGAACTCGGCCGGCAGGATCACCTCGAGCAGCTCGACGTCGTCGGAATAGTCCAGGATCATGTGCCGGATGCGCGGCGGCTGGGTCCAGGCGCTGCCTTCCTTCATCAGCGTCTCGCCCTCGCCTTCCATGTAGGTCTTCACCCAGCCCTTGAGCACATAGACCATCTGGAAGTCGACGTCGTGGAAGTGCAGCTTCGACACTTCGTCCGGATTGCACGGGCCCTGCAATCGGATCACATGCGCCTGGGCGAGGCCATGCGAGGCGGCCGATATGCCGAGGTCGCGGTACTTGGCGTAGGCGCGCAGGCCGTCGGCCTTGAAGTCCTCCTCGCGGTGATGGCTGATGGCGACGCGCTGCTTGGGCCGCGCCTTGCTTGCCGCTTTCGGTGCGCTCTTCTTCGCCGCCGAGACACGGCCCTTGGACTTGATGGTCTTGCGCGCGGACAATTTGGCGGGCGCCTTCTTGGCGCCGCCGCCAAGTCCCGACCATTTCTTCTTCACCGCGGTCTTGGCTGCGGATCTCGATGCCGTCTTCTTGGCCATTGTTCGCCTCCCGTCTTTTCTGGCAGACGGAGGCTAACACAAGTCGCGCCGCGCGAGGTGGGCAAAGGCGCATCGCCGCGCCTTGCCCCCTTGCCTTGCCCCTCAGCGGATCAATGCAGCCGGAACACGCCGTCGACGCGCGCAGCTCGGCCGGCTTGACCAGCTTGGAATGCGCCACCGTCACCGAGAACAGCGGGCCCTCGAGCTTCTGCTGCCAGAAGGCGAGGAAATCCTGCAGCGCCGGAAATTTCGGAAACAGGTCGTAGTTCTGCCAGACATAGGTTTGCAGCAACGAGGGGTGATCCGGCATCCGATAGAGGATTTGCGCCGTCGTCAGCCCATACCCCAGCAATTGCTTCCTGAAATCGTCGGAAACAACCCCACCAACTCGCGAGACCATGCCAACCTCCTGTGACGGAGCGCATTCACGTGGTGGCCGACCTCCCCGCCGGACCACCGGCAATGGATACGCTCACATGAGAGAAATGTGACGCACGCGACTAACCCATCTCAAGCCTAAATGTTTAAAAGGTTGTTGAAATTTCGTGCGTTGGCAGCAGCTTACCGCATCTGCTAATAGCTGCGGCGCGCCCAAAAGGAGCTACGGGAGCGGCATTAAGCATGCCGAAATGATCCCGATATCCTTCTGGCAACCGACACTTACGAGTGCCAATTTTTCTGCTAGAGGCACTTGCCCGCCGCCAAGGCTTGGCCTATCTCCTGCCCAACCAGTCTGGCACTCGCTGGATTGGACTGCTAAAACTCCAAAAATCTACAGCATCCGCAAATGTTTAGGAGGACTGCATGAAATTCCGTCCGCTTCACGACCGCGTCGTGGTTAAGCGTATCGACGCCGAAGAGAAGACCGCTGGCGGCATCATCATTCCGGACAGTGCCAAGGAAAAGCCCTCGCAGGGCGAAGTCATCGCCGTTGGCCCAGGCGGCCGCGATGAAGCCGGCAAGCTGATCCCCATCGACGTCAAGGTCGGCGACCGCGTCCTGTTCGGCAAGTGGTCGGGCACCGAGGTCAAGATCGACGGCGAAGACCTGCTGATCATGAAGGAAAGCGACATCATGGGCGTGCTCGACGTCCCCGCTTCCAAGAAGAAGGCGGCCTAAGCGCCTCCCTCCCTCCCAGTAATTCTCTCAAGGAAAAACTCAGATGGCAGCTAAAGAAGTCAAATTCTCCGTCGAGGCGCGCGACAAGATGCTGCGCGGCGTCGACGTTCTCGCCAACGCGGTGAAGGTCACGCTCGGTCCGAAGGGCCGCAACGTGGTGCTCGAGAAGTCGTTCGGCGCTCCCCGCATCACCAAGGACGGCGTCACCGTCGCCAAGGAGATCGAGCTCGAGGACAAGTTCGAGAACATGGGCGCCCAGATGGTGCGCGAAGTCGCCTCCAAGTCCGCTGACGCGGCCGGCGACGGCACTACCACGGCGACCGTGCTCGCCCAGGCGATCGTGAAGGAAGGCGCCAAGTCGGTCGCCGCCGGCATGAACCCGATGGACCTGAAGCGCGGTATCGACCTCGCAGTCGAAGCCGTCGTTGCGGACCTCCAGAAGAACTCGAAGAAGGTCACCTCGAACGAGGAGATCGCCCAGGTCGGCACCATTTCGGCCAACGGCGATGCCGAGATCGGCAAGTTCCTCGCCGACGCCATGAAGAAGGTCGGCAATGAGGGCGTGATCACGGTCGAAGAAGCCAAGTCGCTCGAGACCGAACTCGACGTCGTCGAGGGCATGCAGTTCGACCGCGGCTACATCTCGCCCTACTTCGTCACCAACGCCGACAAGATGCGCGTTGAGATGGACGACGCCTACATCCTGATCAACGAGAAGAAGCTCTCCTCGCTGAACGAGCTGCTGCCGCTGCTCGAGGCCGTGGTGCAGACCGGCAAGCCGCTGGTCATCGTCGCTGAAGACGTCGAAGGCGAAGCCCTCGCCACCCTCGTCGTCAACCGCCTGCGTGGCGGCCTGAAGGTCGCGGCCGTCAAGGCTCCGGGCTTCGGCGATCGCCGCAAGGCCATGCTGCAGGACATCGCGATCCTGACCGGCGGCCAGGCCATCTCGGAAGACCTCGGCATCAAGCTCGAGAACGTCACGCTGCAGATGCTCGGTCGCGCCAAGAAGGTGATGATCGACAAGGAAAACACCACGATCGTCAACGGCGCCGGCAAGAAGGCCGACATCGACGCCCGCGTTGCCCAGATCAAGGCGCAGATCGAGGAGACCACCTCGGACTACGACCGTGAGAAGCTGCAGGAGCGTCTCGCCAAGCTCGCGGGCGGCGTCGCGGTGATCCGCGTCGGCGGCGCGACCGAAGTCGAGGTGAAGGAGCGCAAGGATCGCGTTGATGACGCGATGCACGCGACCCGCGCGGCTGTCGAGGAAGGCATCGTCCCGGGCGGCGGCGTCGCCCTGCTCCGTGCCTCCGAGCAGCTCAAGGGCCTGCGCACCAAGAACGACGACCAGAAGACCGGCGTCGAGATCGTGCGCAAGGCGCTGTCGGCTCCGGCTCGCCAGATCGCGATCAACGCCGGTGAAGACGGCTCGGTCATCGTCGGCAAGATCCTGGAGAACAAGGCCTACAACTACGGCTTCGACTCCCAGACCGGCGACTACGCCGACCTCGTCAAGAAGGGCATCATCGACCCGACCAAGGTCGTCCGTACCGCGATCCAGAACGCTGCCTCGGTTGCCGCGCTGCTGATCACGACGGAAGCGATGGTTGCCGAGCTGCCGAAGAAGAACGCCGGCGGCCCCGCGATGCCTCCGGGCGGCGGCATGGGCGGCATGGACTTCTAAGTCCAGCCACCCAAGGCAATCCACGAAATGCAAAACCCCGGCAGCGATGCCGGGGTTTTTGTTTTGGGGGGGTCATCATTCCCAGGCACGCGAAACGTGAGCCCCGGAGTGACGAGTGCCCGCTCACTCCGTGCGCGCCGCGACCGGTCCCTTGTCGGTCCAGTCAGGCGGCACGCCCGCGCTGTCGCCGACCATGCCGATGAGACCGGGCGCGCGTCCGAACGCTTCGCATGCCGGATATTTCGGGGCGCCGCCGAGCAGGAAGCCGAGCCGCTGCATCGAGGGCATCGAGGGCACGCCGCCGAACGGCGTCACGCCGGTGACCAGCATCTGGCTGAAGTCACCGCCGAATGATGCCGCAAGGCCGTACGCATCGCCCTCCTCCGACATCCGCCCGGTGTCGAACGCATTGGCAGCACGGCCCCAGACCATCGCCGCCTTCTGCTGTCCGGACGTATCGCGCGCCTCGGCTTCAAGCGACAGGCTGCCGAGCCCGACCGGAATGCGCGGAACCGGCACCGGCACGCCGGGCAGCAGAATCGTCTTCGCGACCGACACCCCCTTGGAGACGCCAACCGCGGTCGGGTCGGTCGGCACCACGTGGGTAATGACGGCCTGGACAGTCAGGTCGGCCGGCTCCGACGCAACCACGTAGAAGCGTTCGCTCAGGCCCGCACACAAGGCGCGGTCCGCGGCGTTGGTGACGAGCTTGCGCTGCGCGGCCGTGAACGGCGCCGGCGTCTTCTCGGAGAACACGGTGGGGATGATCCGGATCGTCTTCGCTGCCAGCACCTCGTCCTTGCTCACGCGCAGCTGCGACCGGGTCAGCATTCCGTCCGATTGCACCATGTTGTCGTAGGAGCGAAGCGAGCCGGCCTGATCCAGCGTGGCCGTCGCGCAGCCCGAGACCAACAGCCCGAGCAGGCTCGCCGCCGCCCAGCTGCGGAGCTGCATCCTCCGCCCGCTCACGAATCCGTTTGCCGCCGGAATCCGTTTGATCCAGCATACGCGCGAGCAGGTTGTCATTGAGGCACCACGGACTTACACTTGGTGTAATTATTACACTCGGTGTAATTATCGTGTTGGGCGGTTTTATGGCGCGACCGCCGGCTGCGACCGGAAGACGCATGTCCGACCGCGCTGCCATGTGCGTTGACGCCGACGGCCAGACGAACCCGAGGCCGCGACGTGCTTTTGCCCCGATTGCCTGTTCGTGAGAGAAGCGGCCGATGCCCGATACACTGACGAAAACCCGGACGCCTGCAAAGGAAGGCCTGCGCGAGCGCAATCGCCGCCAGACGCTGCAACGCATCGCCGATGCCGGCATGGAGCTGTTTCTGGCCAACGGCTTCGAGGCGACGACGCTGGATGAGATCGCGGCGGCGGCCGGCATCTCGCGCCGGACCTTCTTCTATTATTTCAAGAGCAAGGACGACATCCTGCTCGCGCATATCGCCACCTATGACGACGCGCTCAGGGCATCGATCCGCGACCATGCCGCCGTCGCGCGCCGATCGACGTCGTCCGTGAGGCCCTGCTGGAGGTGTCCGCCCGCTTCCAGACCGCGCGAACCGTCGCGATCTCACGCCTGATCCGCGAGAGCGACGTGCTCAGCTCCCGCAGACACCGGAACGACCTGCACCGCGAGCAGGTCATCTACGACATGCTGTGCGAATTGTGGCCGGCCAAGGATCGCCGCGACCGCCTTCGCCTGGTCGCGATGGCTTCGAGCGGCGCACTGCGCATTGCGGTCGACGCCTGGCTCGAGCAGGGCGGCAAACGCCAGCTCACCAAATTCGTCCAGGACGCATTCGCCAATCTGAAGGCCGCGATCTGAGCGGCCCTCCCGTCATTCCCCGGTGCGCAATTGCGTACCGGAGAATGACGCAAGGTAAGTCCGTCTTCCCGTCCCCACCTCACCCGCTGCGCGCGACATCCTGAAAGCAGCCGCGCAGCCAGTCGATGGTGACGCGCGTTGCCGCATCGCGCTTGAGATGGTTCTGCACCAGCAGCCAGACGTCGCGCCGCTTCGGCAGCAGCGTGGCGCGCAGACGGCGGTCGGTCAGCAGGTCCACACAGCTATGTTCCGGTAGCACGCCGACCGCGTGATGCGACTGGATCAGCTTGTGGATGATACGGACATTGTCGGTGACGCAGCGCGCGCGAAGCCGTCTGGCGCGCAGGAACTGCATCTCGGGAATTGCTCCGAGCTCGTCCGGATAGGCGCAGGTCACCGCCTCTCCCGTTGTCGTCGCGGTCGGCTCGAAGAAATACAGCCTGACCTCGGCGAGCTTCGAGATCGCAAAGTCGCCCTTGTCGGGCTTGCGCAGGCGGATCGCGAGGTCGGCTTCCCAGCGCGAGAATTTGACGTTGTCGCTCGAGGTGAGGAATTGCAGCGTGAGGCCCGGATTGGCGCGCAGCAATGCGCCGGTGCGCGGCGCCAGCACTTCCTCGGCGATCGCGTTGGTGGAGGCAATGCGCAGCCGGCCGACCGGCCCGGGCAGGCTTTCGCCGACCCGGCCGATCTCCTCGGCATGCGCGGCCATCGCCTGGACATGTGCGAGCACCACGTCGCACTGCCGGGTCGGCTTGCGGACGCCGTCGGCGGCCTCGAACAGCCGCAGCCCAAGCGCGCGTTCGATCCGCGCCAGGCGGCGGCCGACCGTGGTCTCGTCGATGCGCAGCCGCGCGCTGGCGCCGGCATAGGTGCCCTCGTCCCTGACCGCGGCGATGATGCGAAGGTCGTCCCAGTTCATGGCGGCAGGCTACATCCGAGTTGGCCTGCCTGCAATAACGCAGCCACCGGCTGCAATATCCCTGCATATCGGCAGGCCGCTCCGCGGCTATATTTCAGCCACCCCATCTCGTGGAGACCAGGACCATGTCGTCAGCCAAAACCTTGATGCAGCTTGCCGGTATCGATACCACCCCGCCGCGCCTCGGCGATGCCTGCCTGGTGCTGATCGACATCCAGAACGAATATCTCGCGGGTCCCCTGGCCCTGCCCGATGCCAGCCCCGCGATCGCCCGCGCCACCGCATTGCTCGGTCGCGCACGGGAAAGCGGCGCCAAGATCATCCACATCGCGCACAAGGGAGCGCCGGGCAGCCTGTTCGATCGCGACGCGGAGCGCGGCGCGATCGTCGCACCGCTCAAGCCGCGGCCCGGCGAGATCGTGATCGAGAAGCAGTTGCCGAACGCCTTCGCCGGCACCGACCTCAATGCGCAGCTTGCCGCGACCGGCCGCAAGGAGCTGGTGCTGGCCGGCTTCATGACGCATATGTGCGTCAGCTCGACCGCGCGTGCCGCGCTCGATCTCGGCTTCCGCACCACCATCGACGCCGAGAGCTGCGCCACCCGCGACCTGCCCGACGGCAAGGGCGGCACGATTGCAGCAAGGCTCGTTCACGACGTCGCGCTCGCCGAGCTGTCCGACCGCTTCGCAATCATCGCCCGCGGCAACGCGCTCGCCTGAGATCACCATCATGCTTGAACTTTATTTCTCGCCGATGGCCTGCTCGCTCGCCAGCCGCATCGCATTGATGGAGGCCGGAATCGAGGCGCGCTACCACCTCGTGCAGCTCTGGACCAAGAAGCTGCTGGAGGACGATGGCGACTTCCGCGCGGTCGCACCGAAGGGCGCGGTGCCGGTGCTGGTGCTCGAGAACGGCGAGCGCCTGACCGAGAGCGCGGCGGTGCTGCAATACATCGCGGACCGCAAACCCGAGCTCGGCCTGACGCCGCCGCCCGGCGATCCGGATCGCTACCGCCTGCAGGAATGGCTGAGCTTCATCGGCACCGAGATCCACAAGGGCTTTCTGTTTCCGACCTTCTGGTACAAGGACGACGCATCGCTTGCCAAGCCGCGTGCCAGGATCGGCCAGACCTTGTCGGTGCCGTCGGCGCATCTGGCGGACCGTGAATTCCTGGTCGGCGACCGCTTCACGGTCGCGGATGCGCACCTCGCCTGGGCCCTGCTGCTGCTCCGCGCCGCCGGCGTCGACGTCGCGCAATGGCCGTCGCTGGCGGCCTATCTCGCGCGCATCCAGGCACGGCCGCAGGTCAAGGCCGCGGTCGGCATCGAGACGCAATTGTGGAAATCGCTCGCCGCGTGAGCGAGGCGCGCGTCATCCGGGGCTACTGGAACGCGACCTCGGCGAAGCTGCGCAGCTTGCGCGAATGCAGCCGCTCGGATTCCTGCTGCTTGAGCCGCTCCAGCGCTTCAGGCCGATCTGAAGGTGCTGGCCGACGCGCTGGCGATAGAACTCGCTCGCCATGCCCGCCAGCTTGATCTCGCCATGCAGCGGCTTGTCGGAGACGCACAGCAGCGTGCCGTAGGGCACGCGGAAGCGGTAGCCGTTGGCGGCGATCGTCGCCGATTCCATGTCGAGCGCGATGGAGCGCGACTGCGACATCCGCCGGATCACCTGCGGCCCGCTGATCTCCCAATTGCGATTGTCGACGCTGGCGACCGTGCCGGTCCGCATCAGCCGCTTGAGCTCGAACCCGGTGAGCCCGGTCACCTCGCCGACCGCCTCCTCCAGCGCGACCTGCATCTCCGCCAGCGCGGGGATCGGCACCCACAGCGGCAGCTCGTGATCGAGTACGTGATCCTCGCGGACATAGCCATGGGCCAGCACGTAGTCGCCGAGCCGCTGCGTGTTGCGGAGGCCCGCGCAATGCCCGATCATCAGCCAGGCATGCGGCCGCAGCACCGCGACGTGATCGGTGATGTTGCGCGCATTCGACGGGCCGATCCCGATATTGACCAGCGTGATGCCGCGGTAGCCGGGCTCGACGAGATGAAACGCCGGCATCTGCGGCACGCGCTCCGATGCGGTGCCCATGGTGCCGCCGCCTGCCAGCGCGCTGCGCGTGATCAGATTGCCGGGCGCGACGAACGCCTCGAGGCCTTCCTCGCCCGCCGCGAGGCGCTGCAGGCTCGATTGTGCGAAGGCGTCGACATAGAACTGGTAGTTGGTGAAGATCACGAAATTCTGGAAATGCTCGGGGTCGGTGCCGGTGTAGTGATAGAGCCGGCGCAGCGAGTAATCGACCCGCGCGGCGCGGAACAGCGCCAACGGCTCCGGCGTGCCCGGCGTCAGTTCGAACGTGCCGTCGGCAATCGCGTCGTCCATTGCCGCGAGATCGGGCGTATCGAACACGTCGCGCAGCGACCTTGTGAACGCCGAACTGTCGGCGATGGTCAGCGCCGCCTCGATGTTGATGTCGCGCCGGTAGGCGAAATGGATCGGAATCGGCTCGCTGGACTCCCCGATCTCGACCGCCACGCCGTGGTTCTTGATCAAGAGCCCGATCTGCTCGGTCAGATAGGTCCGGAAGATGTCCGGCCGCGTGATGCTGGTCTCGTGGATGCCTGGTCCCGCGACGAAGCCGTAGGCCAGCCGCGAATCGAGCCGCGCATGCGACGAGGTCGTGATGCGGACGAAAGGATAGTGCGCCCGCACCCGCGTCGTGATCACGGCGCCGTTGACATAGGCCTCGAAGCGATTGCGCAGGAAGCCGGTGTTGCGCTCGTAGATTTCTTCGAGGCGAGCAACGGCGGCTGCGGCATCGGTGAAGGCTTCCGTCGTTATCGGCGGTGGGGTTTCGATGAGGGGCGTGGGAGACATGTTCGCTTTGCACCAGATCCGTTGCCGAGCCGGGACTCGCTTGGGATCACCGCAGTATAGCGACAATAGTCTCGAGTTCCAGATCGGCGCTGGTCGCGCCCGGCCGCCCTATTCGGCCTCGCGCGGCGGCAGCGCGCAGAGTTCGGACCGGGTCAGGAACCTGCGTTCGCGCCCGTTGTCGAGCGAGAACATCCCGCCGCGGCCAGGAATGACGTCGATGATCAGGTCGGTATGCTTCCAGACCTCGTACTGCGAACCGCTGATGTAGAACGGCGCGCCGCCGATCTCGCCGAGCTTGACGTCGTGCATGCCGATCAGGAATTCACCTTGCGGGTAGCACATCGGCGACGAGCCGTCGCAGCAGCCGCCCGATTGATGAAACAGCACCGGCCCATGGTCGGCGACGATCTCGGCAAGCAGTTCGAGCGCAGCTGGCGTCGCCGTTACCTTGTCAGCCATCCCGGCCTCCGTGATGGGAGCTCCGGCGGGGCATCGGCCCGCCGGAGGTCGTCGTGTCGGTCCACAGCGCGTGAGCTATGGCCTCAGAAGAAGCCGAGCTTCTTCGGGCTGTAGCTGACCAGGATGTTCTTGGTCTGCTGGTAGTGGTCGAGCATCATCTTGTGCGTCTCGCGGCCGATGCCCGATTGCTTGTAGCCGCCGAACGCCGCATGCGCGGGATAGGCGTGATAGCAATTGGTCCAGACCCGGCCGGCCTGGATGGCGCGGCCGAACCGGTAGCAGCGGTTGGCATCGCGGCTCCAGACGCCGGCACCGAGACCGTAGAGCGTGTCATTGGCGATCGACAGCGCTTCCTCGTCGTCCTTGAAGGTGGTCACCGACACTACCGGCCCGAATATCTCCTCCTGGAAGATGCGCATCTTGTTGGTACCCTTGAAGACGGTCGGCTTGACGTAGTAGCCGCCCGAGAGCCCGCCGCCGAGATTGTTGCGCTCGCCGCCGGTCAGGACCTGCGCGCCCTCCTTCTTGCCGATGTCGATGTAGGAAAGGATCTTCTCGAGCTGCTCGGAGGACGCCTGCGCGCCGATCATCGTGGTCGGATCGAGCGGGCTGCCCTGCGTGATCGCCTCGACGCGCTTGAGCGCACGGTCCATGAACTTGTCGTAGATCGATTCCTGGATCAGCGCACGGCTCGGACAGGTGCAAACCTCGCCCTGGTTGAGCGCGAACATCACGAAGCCTTCGATCGCCTTGTCGAAGAAGTCGTCGTCTTCGGCGCAGACGTCCTTGAAGAAGATGTTGGGCGACTTGCCGCCGAGTTCGAGCGTCACCGGGATCAGGTTCTGCGACGCATATTGCATGATCAGCCGGCCCGTCGTGGTCTCGCCGGTGAAGGCGATCTTGGCGATCCGGTTCGACGATGCCAGCGGCTTGCCGGCCTCGAGGCCGAAGCCGTTGACGACGTTCAGCACGCCCTTCGGCAAGAGATCGCCGACCAGTTCGAGCCAGACCAGGATCGAGGCCGGCGTCTGCTCGGCGGGCTTCAGCACGACGCAGTTTCCGGCAGCAAGCGCGGGCGCCAGCTTCCAGGTCGCCATCAGGATCGGGAAATTCCAGGGGATGATCTGGCCGACCACGCCGAGCGGCTCGTGGAAATGATAGGCCACCGTGTCGTGGTCGATCTCGGAGAGCGAGCCTTCCTGCCCGCGGACCACGCCGGCAAAGTAGCGGAAGTGGTCGATCGCCAGCGGAATGTCGGCGGCCGTCGTCTCGCGGATCGGCTTGCCGTTGTCCCAGGTCTCGGCGGTCGCGAGCTTGTCGAGATTGGCCTCCATCCGGTCGGCGATCCTGTTGAGGATCAGCGCGCGCTCGGCCGGGCTGGTCTTGCCCCAGGCATCCTTGGCCGCATGCGCGGCATCAAGCGCCGCCTCGATATCCGCGGCATCAGAGCGCGGAACTTCGCAGACCGGCAACCCGGTCACCGGCGAGATGTTGTCGAAATACTTGCCGGAGCGAGGCTCGCGCCATTCGCCGCCGATGAAATTGCCGTAGCGCTTGGCGAACGGCGCCTTGAGCACGGACTGCATGTCCATCCTGTTCATGTGTTCCTCCGTTGGCACGCCGATGCACACGGCGTTGGCCGAAACGGTCGGTCAAATCGGGCAAACAGAACAGGTGCCCGCGTCAGGTGCAGGCGGGAACTGTCGCAAATCTGAGACAGGATGCACCGCAAATCGCCATCGGCGCGTCTCGCCCCGGGCGGCCGGACCCTGCTCTTGCAAGATTACCTAGCGGTGCAGACCGAGCAGCTTCAGCTTGCGATGCAATGTCGCGCGGGACATGTCGAGATCCTTGGCGGCCCTGGATACGTTGCCGCCGGCCCGCGCCAGCGCACGCTGCAACACCGCGCGTTCTGCGGCAACGAGGTCGCCATTGTCGCGCGTCTCGCCGATCAGATCGGCAGCCGGCAGCGGCCGCGCCAGCGATGCCGCGGTGAGGCCCAACGCACGGCGCGCCGCACGCGTCGCACCGATCACGAGGTCGTCGCGATCGACCGCCAGCAGCGAGTTGACCGCGCGCTCGCTTTGCGGCGTCAGCAGAATTCGGGCGTCGGGAAACGCCCGCCGAAAATTCTCGGCCTCGATCGCACGTGCGGCGTCGATCGCCGTGGTCGCTATCAGCCGGGAGAATCCTCGCGTCAGGTCGGCGCGGCAGGAGGAGACGTCAAGCGCGGCAGCCAGTTCGCCGTGCTCGTCGAAGATCGGCGCGGTGGTGCAGAACAGGCCGGAATTCCGCGTGAAGAAGTGCTGCTCGCGATCGATCGACAGCGGCCGCTTTTCGACGATGCAGGTGCCGATGCCGTTGGTCCCCTCGTATTTCTCGCTCCAGACCGCGCCGGTCCACAGACCCCACGTGTTGAACGTCGCATCATCGGCGTCTGCGCCGCGTCGGTCGACCACGACGCCGTCGCGGTCCGCGAGCAACACGGAACACCCCACCCCGCCGACGGCAAGAAACAACCGGTCGAGCGTGGCCTGGGCGACCGTCAGCAGTTCACCGAGACGCTGCTGCGCAGCGGCGACCTCGACCTCGTTGAGACGATGAGACGGCAGACGGGATGCGGGATCGAGTGCATGCAGATGGCCGGAGCGACGCCACGACGCCGACAAGTCGGATGGCGCTCCGCCTCCGGAAAGCACGTCGAGAACCTTGTCCGTGTGCACGATATCCGTCGAGCGGCTCATGCTTTCCTCCATGCTCCCAAGGTTCTGCGAACCCGCGGGAGCGCGGCGCTGTTGGCTCAGGCACCCCTATATTTGGTAGACTATAACGTGCCCCAAGCCCTTTCAAGCGACCCCGTCATTGCGATACCAAGGCTAGTATATCCCGCTAGCCACAATGCATTTTGCGCAAGGTCAATCGCCACATCGGCGCCGGGCGCCGCGGCACGACGGCGGGGCAGTCCAAAGGGGCTCGGGGACTCGGCGTCCCTCCGGGACAATGCGCTTACTGGATCCGCGCGAGCACCGCTAGGCGGCGGATGCCCTTGTTGCGGTAGGCATCGAGGAACGCGTAATAGTCCTTGAACGAGACGCAGCCGTTGGAATCGCCGTTCGGGCCGAGCATGAAGGTGTGCGCGAGCAGGCCGACGCGGTTGAAGATCTTGCCCTCGCCGCCGATCGGATTGAGCCGCAGCGCCGGCACGCCGTGGAACAGCGCCTCGCGCGGCTTCAGCTCGTAAATGTGCGGCGGCGTCACGCCGACCATCTTCAGATGCGACGACCTGGGATCGTCGAGCCTCGAGCCGAGACCCGAATGCGCTTCGAGGCGCGTGCCGTCGGGCAGATACACGGTCCTGGCCGAGATGTCGTACACCGCGGTCTGGCGGTCATAGGGCGGCGAGCCGCCGAGCATCGGGTTCTGGTCCAGCGTCGACGGAATGCTGCCGGTGACGTTGGCATCGGCGGAGGCAAACGACAGCAGCCCGCCGCTCGACTCGCGCTTGCCCCACAGCTTCTCGACCATGGTCTGCCGCTCGCTCGATGCGATCGACATCACCGCGGCCTTGGCGCGCGCGGCCATGTCGCGGACGCCGCCGGATTTCGCGGCCTGCTTGGCCTCGGCCGGCTTCGCTTCAGCGCCCTTCTCGGTTGCCTTGGGCTGAACGTTGGCGGTGGGATCGTTGAGCGCCACCTGCAGATTGGCGGCGGCTTGCTTCTTGGCGGTTTCGACCGATTTCGGCGCCGGCAGCGGCTTCGTTGTCTCGGCGAGCTCCGCCGTGGCCACCGCCCTCGCCGTCGCAACGACCTTGGGTGCGGCGGCCTGCTTGATCGGGTCGATCTGCGGTGCGGCGTCGGCCACGACGCTGGACGCGACGCCCTCGGGCGAGGCGGCTGCAAACCGATCGTTAAACATAAGCGAAGGCGCCGCGGCTTCCGACTTCGCGACCTCGGTCTTTGCCGGAGCCACCGGCGCCGGCGTCACGGACGCGAACACCTCGTTGAACGCGGGTGCCGGGCGGGTCGCGACCGCCACGGGCCGCTTGACCACCGGCGCATCGAACGACGCATTGCCGACCGACGGATAGACATTCGCCGCGAAGATGTTGGCGTAGACGGTCCAGGCGCAGCCAAGGACCAACGCAGCAACGGCGGCGCTGCCAAAGAAATGCTGCGGAAGAATCTTTCGGGAGGATTTCTTGCGGACCGGCGCCCCAAGAACATACGCACTCGCACTCGTACCCATACGCCCGACGCTCAAAACAGGTCCACCTTTGTCCCCACACTGGATCTGCCGAACGATGTCTCGGCGTAACCGTAGCGCAGGGGGCACAGACGGCCATTAAGGCGACTTTTAGTTAAATGCCGCTTAACTGGGCGCATCCCCTGCAGCGCAGGGAAGTGCCTGTGGCGTAGGGCTTTTTTAAGATGACATTGGACCGCCAAAACGGCTTTTTTGTCCCATGATGGGACATCCCGCAGGCTGCTCCGCCACCGCCTGCCGGGATGAATCCTAGGGAGAATTTCCTTGCCGATCGCCCCGTAATCGCGCGGGGATCGAGCAAAAACCATCTCTCAATAGGCGAGCTTCGGATACCAGTCCGCGCCGCGCCCCTCGCGCGTGGTGTCGAGCAAAGTCCACAGCGGATCCAGGTCCGGCGCACCACGCGGGTCCTGGCCGGGGTCCATCGTGCCGGCACCCATTTCGCCGGCCCAGAAATGCCGGATCGTGCCGCCATCGCGCGTGAAGACGTTGTAGCCGGGTAGGTCGTCGTCATCCCTGCTGACATAGTCGCGGGTGTAATCGCCCGACGCATCCGAATAGACCTTGTGGCGGGTCCAGCCGCGCGCCCGCTTCGCCTCGATCAGCCGTGCGATCGGCGAGCGCGCCACGAACACCAGCGACACGCGCTGCTCGATATCAGGCAGCTTCTCCTCCCATGTGCCCATGAACGATGTGCACATCGGACACGGCTTCTCGCGCTGCGGGCCGAACATGTAGCTGTAGATGATGAGGGTCTGCTTGTTGCCGAACAGGTCGGTGAGCGACGCCGCGCCGGACTCGCCGGTGAATGCATAGGTCCTCGTCACCTCGCCGCCCGGCGGCAAGGCACGGCGCAGCTCGGCGACGCGCGCGATGTGCCGGCGCAGCTCGATCTCTTCGACAAGCAGCGCCTGGCGCGCCCGGCGATACTCGGCACTCTCGTTGGGAAAGCGCCTGGTGTTGGTGCTGGCGAGCTCGGCGGCCGGCTTGAGGACGGAACTGGTCATGGTTGGAACCTCGCGTGGTTGACGGGCTCCCTGGAAGACGACCCGGACCCGGACGATCCGACACTCAACGGCGACGATCTTATTGCAGTTCCGGCGGCGGCGAGCGGTCCAGGACGTCGCCCTTTGCGCCCTCAAGCAGATCGAACGCGTAGGTCTCGATGACCAACGGCCCACGCATGCGTTTGGCCTCGCCCACTGTCTCGACGCGGGCGAAATTGTCGCGCATCGCGGCCGGGATCTCCTGCTCGACCTCATGCACATACAGCAGCTTGCCTGACAGCTGCGCCGGGCTCGGCTCTGACATGTTGACCCAGCGAATGCGCTGGCCCTGCTGGGCGACGCAGGTACCCTTGGGGAGATAGAAGGCCAGCCAGCCGGTGGTGCCGTAGTCCGGCGCCAGCACGCAGCTCGCACCGGACCGCACCCGCGCCGCCTCGATCTCATCAGCGAGTTCCTGCCAGCCGACACCGACGCTGCGCACGGTGGCGTCGCGGCGGTAACCCGAGAGCATGCCGGTATTGGCCTGCACGATCAGCAGCGCGAACAGCACGACGCCGGTGGGCGCGGCCCAGCGGCGGCAGAAATCGATCGTGCGCTGCTCGCGCGGCGCCCACTGCACCTGGATCGCGGCGACCGCAGCCGCCACGGCGAAGGCCGGATAGACCGGCGCGAACCAGTTGGCCTCGACCCGCGCATGCAGCGCGTGCCAGGTGAAGTAGACCACGATGGTCCAGAACATGGTGTTGACCAGCACCCGTGCCGGCATCGCGCCGGCGCGGCGCCGGTACAGCGCATAGAGGCCCATCACGCCGAGGATGAAAACCAGCGGCGTTGCGAACGCAAACTGCGTCGGGATCAGCTCGGCGATGTAGTTCGGCCGGAAATCCTCGATCCGGGCGCGGCCCATCTGCTTGATGAACGACACCCATTGGTGATCGGCATTCCAGAGGATGACCGGCGCAAACAGGCCGGCCGCAACCAGACCGCCGAGATAGAGCCAAGGCGAGAGATACCAGCGCCGCAGCTTCGGCACGACAGAAAGCCAGATCAGGATCGCGGGACCGAAAAACAGTGCCGTGTATTTCGACAGCAGCGCCGCACCGGCGCTGACGCCGACCGCGAGCCACCAGGCGCCGCGGCCGCTCTCCAGCACCTTCGCCAGCGCGTACAGCAGGAAGCTGGACGCAACCAGCAGCGGCGCATCCGGCGTCACGATCAGCGTGCCGACGGCGGCCATCAGCGTGACGTTGAGCAGGATGGTCGCGCTAGCGGCGATGCGCCGGCCGCCGAACAGGATCTCGGCCGCGCGGTAGATCGCCCAGCTCATCGGCAGCGCGAGCAGGATCGAGACGAGGCGCACGCCAAACGGCGTATCGCCGGCGATCATGGTGCCGAGCCGGATCACCACCGCCACCATCGGCGGATGATCGTAATAGCCGCCGGCGAGCGACTTCGACCACATCCAGTAATAGGCTTCGTCGAAGGTCAGCGGCGTCCATGCGGCGGCGGCCAGCCGCAACACGACCAGCGCGCACACCGCAAGGGCGGTGTTCCGGGCCAGCCGCGCCTCAGTTGCGTTCATGCCACCGTCATCGCTTGCGCCAGACGAACAGCCCGGACATCGCGTAGTTCCACACCACGCCCATCAGCGCGCCGGCCGCGCCCGCAAGCCACCAGATCGGTTCCTGATCGTAGACCGAGAACGCGACGCCGACATTGGCCAGCAGGCCGACGCTGCAGACCAGATAGAACAGCAGCAGGCCGCGCAGGATGCCAAAACCTTTCAACCGCTGATCGCGATAGGTCAGGAAATTGTTGAGGATGAAGTTGCTGGTCATCGCAACGATCGCGCCGGCGGCCTGGGCCTCCGGGAATGGCGCCTTGAACAGTTCCAGCGCGATGAACAATACTGTGAGATGCACCAGCAGGCCGAGCCCGCCGACCGCTGCGAACAGGATGAAGCGCAGCGAGATCAGGTCGTTGGTCAGCTTCGCCAGCACCAGGCCGAGGAAGTCCAGCGCGACCATCGAGTCGAGCTTGCTCTCGCCATGCTGGCGGGCACCGAATGTGTAGGGAATCTCGACCGTGCGCAGCTTGCCCTCTGCCGTGGCCACCACGTCGAGCAGGATCTTGAAGCCCTGGGTCGAGAGCTGCGGCGCGAGCTGCTCGAAACGGTCGCGGCGGATCATGAAGAAGCCGCTCATGGGATCGGCGACCTCGACCTTCAGCGTGCGGCGCGCGATCTCGGTGGCGAAGGCGCTGGCGCCGGCGCGCTGCTTGTTGAAGCCGTCGGCCTTGTAGCCCTCGATGTAGCGGCTGCCGACCACGAGCTCGGCCTCGCCGCTCTGCAGCAGCCCCAGCATCTTCGGGAGCTGGCTCTCGTCATGCTGCAGGTCGGCGTCCATGACAGCGGCAAAGGGCGCGCTCGAGGCCAGGATGCCCTCGATGCAGGCGCCGGACAGGCCGCGCCGGCCGATTCGGCGGATGCAGCGCACGCGGGAGTCCTTCCGCGCCAGCGCGCGCACCACGTCCCAGGTTCCGTCGGGCGAATTGTCATCGACGAAGATGACTTCCCACGGCACGTCCTTCAGGGTCGCGTCGAGCCGGCGGTACAGCACCGTGACATTGTCGCGTTCGTTGAAGGTCGGGACCACCACCGAAAGCTGCGGCAGACCTGCTGCCTGCGACGCGGTTTCGGGGCTGAGCTTGATGGCGTCATTCATGAGCGCCAGCGTATAGCCGCAGCCTCCCCCGCTGCCAAGGCGGGCCGACCCAAACGCGGTCTCGGGAAGCGGGAAAACGGGGCAAAACACCCCTGAAAATGCCAACGACCACGAACAAGGGGCGCGCGTACATCCGGCGCAGCCGACATTGCCGTGGTCGTCCCAGCGCCGGAGCCCTTAAGCTGCAACGTCGCCGTTATGAGCCAGATAGGAAGTCCCCATGCGGTTCGCAAGGGGCAATCTGCACAACGGGCGCTAGTTGTTCGGGACTTCCCGGATCACCGGGCCGCGCG